>CAVURB010000001.1:0-125109 GCA_963743815.1 uncultured Chloroflexia bacterium
CGATTCGCGCCAGCAGACTGGCGGCGAGCCCCACGGATGTTCCAGCCTTGATCATGCGACGCAGCACCGCACGCCTCCTTCCGACGAATCAGCTTCTTCCGGTCGGCTGAACCTTCGTCCGAGCCAGCTTTGGCACCGCCGAATCAACGATCCGCGTGCCGGCGCGTCACATGCGCCACACGACTTAGACCGATGGCGATCCCTATTGGTAGATCGACGGTCACAGGCGGATTCGTCGCTGAAACTGGCTCGGCGATCACGACCGATATGACCGGAAGACTCGGAGTGCGTTGTCGCAGCTCGACGAGGAGAGGCGATATTCCGTGGGATAGGGCTCGACGGGCTCACGCCCAATGGCACTTACTTTAGAGAATCGTGACGGACCTTCTGACCGACGTCCTGTCAAAGATTTCGCGGCATCCGTGCCGCGACAGTTTAGCGCTTGAGAGCCGATCCCGGAGCTTGTGGCGTCGCCTGGCGACGCTCCGCTCCCTTCTTCGGCTCCGGGATCGGCCGTGAATGCGCTAAACTGTGGCGGCACGACGCCGCCAGATCCGGCGACAGGATGTCGCACGGGAAAGGTCGCCACGGAGAAGTGGCAGTCATCAGACGACACGCTTGAGCTTCAGTCCAGGGCCACGCTCACTGTCACGAAGATCCGTGAAGAACCCAAAGTAAGTGCCATTGGGCTGACGCCCGCCGCTCGCCGACGGCCCGTCGATCAGGGCTGGGATGCCGTGGGCTCGGCGCGACGAGCTTCACGCACGGGGGATAAGGGCTCGGCGGAGTTCGAGCAAGCGGAGGCGACGGTCATGGCGACTTCCTGGGCCCGATGACCGATGGCCGCGACTCGCCCTTCGCCGCTGATCACGACCAACGACAAGCCGGACTCCAACCGCGCCGCTCGGGCCCATTCTCGCGCGATCGGCCCGACCACGGTGGGCCAATCCATTTGATTGTGCCGCGTGAAGGCCCGCACGACCTCGAGGTCCTCGTCCAGCCCGACGCCGACCACTTGCAGGCCTCGATGACGATGAGCGTCCGCCAGCCGCTCGACCAGCGCAAGTTCTTCACGACAAGCGGAACTACGAACCAGATACACCACCACCAGCACCGGACGGCCGCGGTAGGCGGCCCAATCGAAGGTCTGACCCGAGAGCGTATGCCCTACGAGGTCACAGCGTTGTCCCAGCGTGAGTGCCGACATGGCAGTCGAAGTCGTCGAGATGGGGGCTCCCGCGAGGGCCTCGGCCACGGGGACGGGCAGCACATCCCGGCCGGTCGGCGAGTTGGGGTCGAGCCGTGCCAACGCAGGATCTTGGCCCCTTCCGGAGTGACAATGGACGACATCCAAGGAGGTTGTTCGGTGGGAAAGGGCGCCGCTTCCGTGGGACGCTGAGCGCGGTCCGTGCATCGGCGTCTATGTGGCGCCGGAGGTGGCCGAGCAACGGATCGCCGCCGCCCTCGCCGCGGGCGGCACCGTCGTCGATGAGAGCAACGCGCCGTCGCTCACCGTGATCGCCGACCAGGACGGCAACACGGGAGTTGTATGCGTCGACGTGTCCGCTGCGAACAGGGATTGATCCGCTAGCTCGGGTGACGCATCACCGCTTACAGAGCGCACAGGCGCCATCCACGGCGGGAGTGCATGCGGAGGGCTATGCGGCGGATGTCGCAAGCGTCGGACACTGGCGATCGCGCGTCGGCTGCCGCGAGGGTGGCCCAATGCGGCCCCGGGTGTGCCGGGACAGGATCTGGGACGGACTGACAGAACCTGAGATTCGCCGACTACTGATCCGGTATTCGCTCAGACGGAATCCTGGGACGCCACGAGTCGCGAAGAGGAGTCCTGGATACGCCGTATTGGACGAACTTGATTCCTCGGACCCAGAGGCGGACCTACGCGTCGCCGCGCGCGACCGGGACCTTCGGCACTTGACGGGGACGGGCAGTGGTTGAGACTGTCAACCTCGAGGCCGTCGCCACGTTGGTCGTCCGCGTGCGAAGAGGTGCGGCATGCGTCGCAGTTCGTGTCTCCTCGTCGCGGTGCAGTCGCTGGATTACGCCGGCGTCCAAGCGCCGGGCGCCCCAATGCGAGACGGGTGGCGCGACTCGACTCACTCGCGGATCCGCTCGGACTCGCTGCTTCGGGTGATCAGGGTGCGGTCTGCTTGGGACCGACGATCGTCGTTGCGCCACGCGGTCCCTTCCTCCATGACGATGCGCTCGTGAGCCGTGTCCAGCGGTTCTGGTGAGCCTCGGTTCGCCAGCCACACCTCGCCGACGGCTCCGGCAGCAAGGTGCACATCTCGAGTCATCACTCGAGTGTCGACATCTGGATCGGGGAGACCCTTACCTCGTCTGGTGCCGCGGCTCGATCGGGCCAACATCGAAGCGGCACGAGGAGGTTCGAGGGGCGAACCGACGGTCTGGTACGGCCTGGAGGTCAGGAGCCCCGACACGACGTCACTACTCGGTCGCAAGGCAGCGATCCGTCCGTCCTCACCAGGTCCCTTCCAGAACTGCTCGATCAGGTGTATCGCCGAGCTCACGAACAGCTGCGGCTACTCCAGGCCGTTGATGGCACGTCAGGCCCCCGGGACGCCCGACGGCGGCCGACACGATCACCGGCCAGGTATCGAGGTCGAGGTCGGGCGGCGGCTCCAGGACGAGCCGGTACCACGATCCCGCCGATGTTGATCGATTCCACATCGACTGCCAGGACGTTATCGCGCAGGTTGGTGCACTCTCCGGGGCTCGTCTCGATAAACGCTGATCGCCCGGTCCAGGCCAGCGGACCATTCCAAGACCACCTCAGTACCGGTAGAGCGACGCGATGAACGGCGTCCGGTTGAACATCAGCAGCGCGATCGGGATGCCGATGACGGTCAGCTGGATGAGCCAGGCGAGGCCCATCCAGAGGCCCGACGCCCACCAGCCGACCAGCAGGAACCAGATGCCGCGGATCGGCCAGGCGACCTGCGGGCGGCCGCGGTCGGTGACGACGGCCCTCCCCTGCTCGTCCTGGCCGAGCGCCCAGTGACGCTGGCGCGGGCGCAGGGTCAGGATCGATGGCAGTCGGTTGATGATCCAGATGCCGAGCGGGATGCCGATGATCGTGATGAGCGCGACCCACGCGATGGTGACGGCGATGCCCGACGCCCACCAGCCGATGAACAGCCACCAGATGAACCGCACGAGCAGGTTCGGCCCGCGCTCATAGACGGTCGTGGACGCGGGTGGCGCGCTGGGTGGCATCGTCGGCTGGGTCGACACGCTCCCCTCCCCTCCACCGACCCGGCCAGGTCGATGTTGGGTGGCAGTGTAACGTCCGAACGGTACGACCTTGAAACAGATCGGGAGCCGCACATACTGCCGTTTGGAACTCGTAGTGGACGGTGACCTTGGCTCGATACACCCTCACCACGCACGTTGGGGCTCCGCCTGAGCACGTCTACGCGCTCTGGACGAACCTCGAGCGCATGGGCGAATGGGTCGGCGGGGTGACGGGCGTCAGCGACGTGTCCGGGTCCGTCGATCAGGTCGGCACCACCTACGTGGTCCACTTCGGCCCGGTGAAGAGCCCGACAGAGGTGCTCGAGGTCGAGCGCCCTCGGCTCTTCGCCACCAGATTCGGCAGCTGGATCCTCCGTGGCCGGTCGAGTGCGACCTTCGAACCCGAGGCGGACGGGACCCGGCTCACGCAGTCGTTCGAGACGGTGGGTTTGATCTCGGCGATCTCGTCGTGGGTCTTCTCCCGCGGCTCCTACGAGGGAAGCTTTCGCGGCGAGCTCGAGAAGTTCGCCCGCATCGCCGAGAGCGAGGCTCCGCGGTCTCCCGGCAAGATGGATGACAAGGACCTCTCGACGGAGTGACCCGATACCTCGTCCTCCTGCGTGGCATCAACGTCGGCGGCCGGAACAAGGTGCCGATGGCGGCCCTGCGCGACCTCCTCGAGTCGCACGGCCACACGAAGGTCTCCACCTACATCGCCAGTGGCAACGTGATCCTGAGCTCCGATCTCCCCGCGGCCGCGATCAAGCGAGAGCTCGAGGAAGCGCTGCCCCGGGCCTTCAAGCTCGACAGCGAGCTGATCGCGGTGCTGGCCCTGACGCTCGCCCAGCTCCGCGCCGTCGTACGGCAGCGGCCCAAGGGCTTCGGCGACCATCCGGAGACGTACCACAGCGACGCGGTCTTCCTCATCGATATCGATGCGAAGTCGGCCTTGAAGGTCTTCGACCCGCGGCCTGGCGTCGACGAGGTATGGCCAGGCACGGGCGTGATCTACTCGCAGCGGCTGAGCGCCCAGCGGACGAAGAGTCGTCTCGGCAAGATCGTCGGAACACCGGCCTACAAGTCGATGACGATCCGCAGCTGGCAGACGACGATGGCGCTCCTCGAGCGAATGGAGGCGCCCGCGGCCGAGGCCTGATCGCCAGGCTGGGTCATGGCAGGGTCCACGCGGCGGCCACGCACCGCGGGTTCTCTGACGATGACGGCGGTGGCGGACAGGCCGAGCCAACGATCGTGCGACCGCTCACGGCGTGCATCCCGAAGTACTCGTAGCCTGCCGGAGGCGGCAGGACGCGAACTTCATCGGTTTCGAGGTCCCAGACCAGATTCGTGGTGAAGTCGTGGCCGATCGCGAGCGGGCCGCTCACCCCGACCGCCGTGCCGTAGACATTCGCGGCCGGCAGGGGGAGCTGGCGCACCGAGCCCGTGACCGTATCCCAGATCACTGGCAGCGGCGTGCCCTCCTCGCCGTCGCAGCACCAACCGACCACCGTCGTGCCGTCCACGGCCCACGGGATGCCGTCCCGGGTCGACGGGAGCAGGTCGAGGTCCCGGGCTTCGGCGGTGAGCGGGTCCCAGATCAAGGGAAGGCCTTCATCGAACTCACACCGGGTACCCACGACGATGTCGCCACTGATGGAGGTCGGTATGACGCATTCATACTCATCGGGCGACTCGAGGATCCGGACGGCGCCTGTGTCCGTGTCCCATGCCACCGCGGCCCCGATCTCCCCGTGCCTGGCCCACACCTCGCCGACCGCCGTCGTGCCGCTGATGGAATCGGCCTCTGTCTGCGTGTAGTCACTCGCGAAGCCGTCGGGGATGTCGAGGATCCGTAGGTCGCCGGTCTGCGTGTCCCAGGCCATCGCGCGATCCTGGCCGCGCTTGCTCCCCGTGCCGAGGACCCCCTTGCCGACGGCGGTCGTGCCGCTCACGCCGTCGAGCCGGACGTAGGTCTCGCCATTCGCGTGGACGAACTCCTCGGGAACCTCCAGCACCCGGAGCGCACCGGTGGTGGTATCCCAGACGGCGGGCAGCTCGTCGTTGATGCCGATCTGCACCCAGCCAACGGCCGTCGTGCCATCCACGGCCTCGGCTTCGCCTCGGCTGTACTCGGCAGGCAGATCGAGCGCGCGGAAGACGAATTCGGGCGTCGGAGTCGGCGTGGGCTCCGGGGTCGCGGGTGGCGCGGACGCGGCGCCGGTCGCGAGCGCGGTCGATGTCGGCGTCGATGTGGGGGCGCCGGCGCTGCCCGACGACGCAGGGACCTCGCTGCACGCGACACTCACCAGGGCGATGACCACGACGATGACGACTCGGATGCTCTTCATGCCGATCATCGTGCCGTGACCCTGGCGCGCGGTCGAGGGCTGTTCAGCAGGGGTTCGGTGGGCCGGCAGGTCGACTGGTTTGGTCGCTGTCCACGTGCCGCCGACCATCTGACGCGACGGGCCTGAAGGCGGCTGATCAGCCGGGTGCCGGGGCCACGTTCGGGTTCACGTGGAAGACGTTGTCCGGGTCCCAGTCGCGCTTGAGGGCGGCGAGCGCGCGCGAGCTTCGCGTCGCCGTAGAACCGGCGCGGTCTCCCGGGCCGGCGTCCGAGTTGCCGTTCGGCGTAGGCGCCGAGCGCCCGGTCCGGCTCGACGACCGCCATGACCCGGCGGCACCACTCGGCGTTCGCCTCGTCGAGCGTCGGGGTCGGTCCAGGCGGTGTCGGCGCTCAGGTCGAACGCGGAGCGCACGACCGGCATACGCCGTCGCGTCCTCGGGGACGCGGCCGATCGCTCCGCCGAGGGCGGTGACCGAGAAGGTCGAGTCCCCCGGCGCGGTCGCGACGAGCTCGACCAGCTCGTCGAGCGCCTCGCGACGGATGTCGTTCGCGTTGTGGCTCTTGATGAACGAGCGGCTGGCCCCAGGCGAACACGAGGTCGTGCGCGGTCTGGACGTCGAGGTACGGGCGCTGCCGATCGTCGTCGTGACCGGCGTCGGCCCGACGCGCAGCCCGGCGGTGTCGCGTTCGACGTCGTCGGCCGAGCCGCTGTGGTTCCAGGCCAGGTAGACGATCGGCTTGCCGAGGAGGTCGTCCGGGTAGCCGGCGTCCGGTCCCGCCCGGTCGATGCCGAAGATCATCGAGACCGCATCCGGGCGCGCTCGCCGCGTAGTCGCGGAAGACGGTCCACACGTCCTGGATCTGCGTCGCCGGGAAGGTCAGGACGCCCCGGTGCAGATCGGGTCCGAACGGCTGGAGCCGGAACTCGAAGGCGGTCGCGATCCCGAAGTTCCAGCCGGCACCGCGCAGGCCCCAGAAGAGCTCGGGCTCGTCGGTCTCGGTCGCGCGGACGAGGCGGCCGTCGGCGGTCGCGATCTCGACGGCGGTCAGGTTGTCGATCGTCAGCCCGAAGTGGCGCTGCAGGCGGCCCACTCCCCCACCGAGGGTCAGCCCGGCGACGCCGGTGTGGCCGACGACGCCGGTCGGGCAGACGAGGCCGTGCGCCTGGGCGGCGATGTCGAGCTCGCCGAGGAGCGCGCCGCCGTTCGATCGGGCGATCCGGGTCTGCGGATCCGACCTCGACGCCGCGCATGGCTCGACAGGTCGACGACGAGACAGCCGTCCGCGTCCGGTGAGCCCGGCGGCGGCTGTGACCGCCGGACTGGACCACGATCTCGAGGTCGTGCTCGCGCGCGAAACGGATCGGCCGTGGCGACCTCTGGTGCGCCGTCGTCGGCCGGACGATGACCGCGGGCCGCCGATCGTGGACCGCGTTCCAGAGTCGGCGGGCGTCGTCGTACGTCGCGTCGTCGGGCGTGATGACCTCGCCGCAGGTCGGCGCAGCTGGTCGAGGTGGCGTGACGCCAGTTGGAGTCCTGCGTCGACCATCGTTCCCTCCCAAGGCTTCACCGGTGTCAGGGAAGGCCGCAACCATACCTGACGGTGTGGCGGCCGCCGCGAGCCCTGTCAGCAGTCGAACGCAAACCAGCACGACTCGCTGCGAGTGCTCCGTGCCGTCCGCCAACATCGTCGCCTGGACGGGCATCTCTGGCGGCGCTGCCGCATCTGGGCGTTCGGCGATGGGGTCTCCCGCGGCTCGCCGTTTGGCCTCCGCCCCGACCGGTCGTCTATCCTTCGACGACCCCGTGACTGGGAGCGACTGACCATGAAGCTGACCGCCACGATGTTCCTGACCCTGGACGGCGTGTACCAGGGCCAGGGAGGCCCCGACGAGGACCGGCGCGGCGGGTTCGAGCGTGGCGGATGGGTGGCGCGGCACGCCGACGAGGAGATCTGGCCGTTCATCACCTCGGTGTACGAGCGCGCGGACGCGTTCCTCCTCGGACGCCGGACCTGGGAGATCTGGGCCGCGTACTGGCCGCACCACGACGGAGGCGATCCGGTCTCCCACGGCCTCAACGTGCTGCCCAAGTACGTGCCCTCGACCACGCTCACGGACCCGACGCTGGCAGAACACCCACGTCATCACCGGCGACGTCGAGGCGGCGGTGCGCGAGCTCAAGGCGAAGCCCGGGACGCGAGCTCCAGGTCCACGGCAGCGGCGTGCTGCTCCGGTGGCTGCTCGAGCGCGACCTCGTCGACGAGCTCAACCTGCTGCTCTACCCCGTCGTGGTGGGCGACGGGCTTCGGCTGTTCCCGGAGCGCGGCCAGACGCACGACCTGACGCTGGTCGAGTCGCGATCGACGCCGTCCGGCGTGACGCTCCAGACCTATCGACCGGCCGGCCGCGCGACCTACGGGACGCTCGGCTGAGGCGCTAGCGGCGAACGACCTCGGAACGAGTCGTCATTCCGCCGATGTGCGGCGCGCGACCGGCACCCTAGGCTGGCCCTTCGACTCTTGAGACCTTCTCGAACCAAGGAGACCACGTGACTGAGGTCATGGAACCAAACGATGCCGACCGCGCCCTGAAGGCCCGCCACCGCGCGATGTGGGCGCTGGGCGACTACGACGCCGTGGCGACGCAGGTCATCCCGGCACTTGGACCCGTCCTGGTCGACGGGACTGGGATCAACCCCGGCGATCGCGTCCTGGATGTGGCGGCAGGGTCCGGGAACGCATCGCTGCCGGCCGCGCGCGCCGGGGCGCAGGTCGTCGCCAGCGACCTGACGCCTGAGCTCCTTGAGCGCGGGCGCCACCACGCCGCGTCTGAGGGACTCGAGATCGACTGGCACGAGGGTGATGCCGAGGCGCTGCCGTACGAAGACGAGTCGTTCGACGCGACGATCTCGCTCGTCGGGATCATGTTCGCGCCCCACCATCAGGCGAGCGCCGATGAGTTGGCCCGCGTCACGCGCCCCGGCGGACGGATCGGCCTCATCAGCTGGACACCCGAGGGCTTCATCGGCCAGATGTTCGCGACGATGAAGCCGTACGCCCCACCGCCGCCTCCCGGCGCGCAGCCTCCGCCCCTCTGGGGTCGCGAGGAGCATGTCCGTGGGCTCCTCGGCGACCGCGTGACCGACGTTCAAGCGACCGTCGGGAACCTGACGGTCGACGCGTTCTCCAGCCCGGACGACTTCCTCGAGTACTTCAAGCGCAACTACGGCCCCACGATCGCGGTGTACAAGTCGCTCGCCGATCAGCCGGAGCGCGCCAATGCGCTCGACCGGGACCTGACGGACCTCGCCGCCCGGTTCGGGTTCACCGACGGCGCCACGACGATCGACTGGGAATACCTGCACTTCACCGCCACCAGGGCGTAAGTCCGATGGGCGAGGTCGTGGCCGATGCCTTCTCGATCAGTCGGGAGACCCGACTCAGGTCGTCCTCAGGACCGTCGCTCGGCGTGCGATGCGCTGGAGGATGCCGCGTTCGAATGCACTCGCGATCGTACCTTCGCTGAATCGGTCGCCACGGACGATGGTGGTCAGGAGCCGCACGAGATCCTCAGGCGTGGCGACGTCGATCGCGTCGACGTCCGTCTGCATGCGCCTGCCGGCTGGAGAGCTCGCCCAGGCCGTCCAATCGATCGGCTGGATCCACCCGGCGCCCGTGATGTCGCGCAGGAACACGAGCACCTCGTCGGAGTAGTCGAACCATGGCATCTGGATGACGCCATCGCCTGTGGTGTGTTGTGGCGCCCGTGCGCCGATGGTGAAGTCGGGCGCCGCCAGGCGGTCGACCCAGCTCGCCAGCACATCAAGGTCGGCGGTCTCCATCGAAGCCGTTCCTAGCCGAGGCGCCAGAAGTCGCCGGTGAGGCCGAGTCGATCGAGGACGGCCTGGTTCTGCTCGCGCGTGTGCGGTCGCCAGTCAGGATCCAGGCGGTCCCACCACCAGGCCTCGGCGAGTTCGGCGACCTTGGTGATCGACATGCTGGCGCCGGGTGGACGACCGGCGAGCCATCGGGAGAGGTGTGCTTCCGACCGGAAGACGAGCATGGTCCCTCAGGTGTACCCGATGTCGGCCCACCACTCGCGCGCCGGGACGAGGACGTGGAAGATGGGCTCGGGATCCCGATCCGCCGGGGTCGTCGGGCGATAGCCGCGGACCTCGAGATCGATGGGGTCGCCGCAGTCGGCGCACGTCGTGTGGATGGTCGAGTCGGTTCGCAGCACGACGCCGATGCCGAAGGCGTCCCACCCGCAATTCGCGAACCACGACCGACCAGCCGCCTCCACCCGGTGGGGCGTCTCGACCGCCGAGAACGGGTTCGCCATCAGCAGCCGACCCTCGCCGTCGAGGACGAGCGCGTGGCCGTCGTGTAGTCGCTTCCACGCGGCGACGACGTCGTCGCTCCCCTGCCCCGTGGTCGCCGCAACCTCATCGATGATCGGTGGTCGCCCAAGCTCGGCGAACAGCCGATAGCTCGCGTTCCGGACGGCCAGATCGTCAGGCGTCATGGCCGCCAAGGGTACGTGGTTCGATCCCGGCGCGGTAGCGGCAAAGGCGCGCTATAGACCCGCAAGGATCCTCAGATACGAACCGGGGTGGTCCGAGACCGGCGCTGCGGCCCGATAGGACCATCCGGATCGTCACCTACCAACCCGGATGCTGGGTGACGACGTTTCAGGGTCACGGGCTGGTCGCGTACCACAGGGGTTGGTAGATGAGCAGGAACGGCTGGTTCGCCCCCACACGCGGCATCGCCGTTCGACCGTCGCGGTGGCGCCCGGCCTTCAGGTTCCAGCGGTGGCCATCTCGCGTTCGATCTGGCGGACGTGGTCGCGTTCGTGGACGGCGAGCCGGTCGGCGTAGTAGCGCGCGGACCGTGACTGCTTGCCCAGCCCTGGGATCGTCACCGTTGCGGTGCGCGCCATGCGGTCGGCGCTGGCGGCCTCCAACCGCGCGATGAGGCCTCCGCGATCACGGTGGAACTCCTCGAGCGACGCGGCGAACGGCTGTTCGAGGAAGTCCGTCCTGTGGATCGTGGACCGCGGGCTTTCCGCACGGAACGACGGCTGGTCCTCGTCCAGGATCCGCTCGATGTAGCCGCCCCAGGTCCGGTCACAGGCACGGATGTGCGCCAGGATGTCGCGTGCCGACCAGCCGCCGGGCTCGAGCGGTTCGTGCAGCTTCGCCGCCGGCACGCCGCACGCCGCCGCCTCGATGCGGCTCGGACTCGTCCCGAGGATCTCGAGCGCTTCGGACAGCGAATACCGCGGCCTGGGCTCGCTAATCTCTCACGCCTCGGCTCCAGGGCCCATCGCGACCGTTCCGTCGGACATGACCGGCGAGATCAGGCCGAAGACGTTGCCATCGGGATCGATCAAATAGCCGCCACGACCGATGCCCGGCCAGTCGGTCGCCGGCATCGACTCGGTCCCGCCAAGTTCCACGCCGCGTCGCATCAGACCGTCGACGTCCTCGACGCCGATGACGATGTTGCAGCCGTTTACCGGCGCGCCGACCTCGGGGCGGTGTCCCTGCCGCTTGGTCAGGCCGCCATTGATGCCGAGGCCTGGCTGGCCCGCAGCATTGCCGACCGCGCCCTCGCCGGTATCGATCATCCAGTAGGGCTGGTCGCCATCGACGAACTGCTCGAAGGTCCAGCCCAGCAGCTCGGTGTAGTAATCGATGAGCCGCTGCGGTTCAGATGCGTAGATCTCGAAATGGACGACGAGGTTGGCCATGGTGTCCTCCCTGGAGCTCGGGGTGGGGCGACGGCCAGTATGCCGCGTTCCCGTCGGTCCGACCCGCCCTACGTCATCCGGCCGAGCGATTTACGACGTTCGTCCAGCCGGCGCTCCCAACCTGATGGGCGTCACTCGCATCAGGTCGTGGTAGACGGGGCTCACGTCGAGCCCGCACCTACGGATGACACGTACCATGACCCACCTTGTGGTGGCGGATCGCACGTCCCCGGGCATCGACGGCGAGCTGACGCTCGTCGAGCGCGCCCGCGACGGCGACCGTCATGCCTTCGACCGACTGGTCGCGGCGCGGCTGCCGCAGACCTATCGGCTGGCAAAGGCGATAACCGGACATCCCGGCGACGCCGAAGACGTCACGCAGGAGGCCTTCCTCCAGGCGTGGCGCAACCTGCCCCGACTGCGGGCGGCGGACCGCTTCGACGCCTGGTTCGGCAAGATCGTCGTCAACGCAGCGCGGATGGCGCTCCGCCGGCGCGGGCGCGTGATGACCGTGTCGATCGACGCGATCGATGTGCGGGACGGTGACACCGCGGGCTTCGTCCCTGGCGTCCTCGACCCGTCGATCGACGCCATCGGCCAGAGCGACGCCCTGCAGCGGGCGATCGACCGCTTGACGGTCGACCAGCGGACGATCCTCGCCCTCCACCACCTCGAGGAACGCCCGGTCGCCGAGATCGCGGCCGTCTTCGGGATCCCCGTCGGTACCGCCAAGTGGCGATTGCATGAAGCGCGTGCTGCTCTGCAGCGCGCGATGGAGACCCAGCGATGAATGACCAGCACCTCTCCGATCGCGACGTGGCGGCCGCGTTCGCCGCGCGCGGCAGCGGGGCTCCGAGCCCCGATCTCGCAGCGCGGATCAGCGCCGAGACCGCGGGGACCCGCCAGTCCCGTTCGTGGCTCGTCCTGCCGACCTTCGCCTCGGGCCCGGCCCCGAAGCTCGCCTGGGCGGCCGTCCTGGCCGTGCTGACCGTCGCGATCGTGGGCGCGCTCGCACTCGGCGTCGGCCGGAACAACCCGATCGGGGTCGTCGACCCGAGTGCGTCACCGTCACCGTCACCGGTCGAGCCCTCGGTCGCCCCATCACCCTCGGTCGCCCCGTCGCCGTCGGTAGATCCTTCGGTCGAGCCGTCCGGGGATCCGTACATCCCCCAAGCGCTTGGCCCAGACACCATCGGCGTCATCAACGCGATCAGCGGATTGCGAGCACGGAGCCTGCCGACCGCCGACGAGTCGTCCGTGGCGTTCGAGCCCGTGCTCGAACCGGGCGTGACCTTCTACGTCGTCGCTGGCCCCGTGTTCGCCGATGGCCTCGCCTGGTACCAGATCGATCCGTACGAACCGTCGTTGCCGTTCGGATGGGTCGCGGCCGGGCGCGATGGAGAGCGGTGGATCGGGGGCTACCTCGACGGTTGCGACGCCATCCCAGCCTCGGTCGAGCTGCTCGCGACGCGGCCTGCACAGGAGAACCTGTACTGCTACGGCGTCACGATGCCGGGCGACCTCGAATTGACCGGGAACCTGGTCTGCGACTTCGGCGACGTCGAAGGGCTGCAGAGTGGGCCGGAGTGGGTCGAGTTCGACCGCTTCTGTGAGCTCCGAGCGCCGGACTGGACCGTTGACAGCGGGCACTCGATCCGGGTCTGGGGTCAGGCCGCCACGAGCCTGCTCGAGTCGGGCAGTCCGGTGGATGGCAAGTACACGGTCGTCGGTCACTACGACGACGCGGGCTCGGGTTCGTGCGTGGCCGCCGGCCAGGACGGCGCAGACGCGCCGGATCCGGCCGAAGCCAACCTGTTCTGCCGGATGCAGTTCGTCGCGACGGAGGTGACGGCCGTCCCCTGATCGGTCGCCCATAGCCACTGATAGCCGAAGGCCCGGGTCGTGTGACCCGGGCCTTCGTGTTCGCAAGTACGAATGCGGACCTACTCTCCGCGACGGTGGGTCGCGGCGAGGCTGCCGAGCGCCTCCGCATCGAGCGCACCGTGGGGCACGCTCGCGACGCGACCGGGCGTCCTGGCCCACAGGGTCGCCGTCCGTGCGCCATTCGAGAGGCCGGCCCGCTCGCCGACGACTGCGCCGGGTCCGATCTCGGCGACCATGACGCCATCGACCTCGACGACGAAGATCCCATCGAGGATGAGGAAGACATCCGTGCCTGCCTCGCCCTGGCGGACGAGGTTCTCGCCCGCCTTGATCGATCTGATCGTGGGCTTGGCTCCGCCGCTCATGATGGCGCTCGAAAGCGAGCGCTCCAGCGCCGATTCGACCGCGGCGACGACCGCCGGAGAGTCCTGCTCGCCCCACGGCGTCCGGTCGCCGAACGAGTCGTTGAACCACGTCCCGAAATCGATCACGCCGGACTTCTCGACGAGCTGCCCGTCGTGGTCGTAGATCCAGTGCCGCGGGAACGGGCTCGCACCGACAAGCTCGTGCGTGGACGTGCCGTCGACGTGGATGGTCAGGGCGAGGCTGGTCCACGCGATCGACGGCCAGAACTGGACGAACGGCTTGTGCGGCACCGGCCGTGGCGTGGGCAGGCCCATCCGGCCGCCGATGGTCTGCACGAAGCGGGCGGACGTCTCGCCGATCTCCGGTGCCGCCTGGATATCCGGCAGCTGGACCGCCGGGAAGCGCATGGCCGCCGGCCCGACCTTCACGGTCGTGGCACCGATGTGGCCCTGGCCGAGGTGGCCCGCGTTCACGATCCGACCATCGTCCACCTCGATGAACGCGCGCAGCTCGTTCGCCTCGCGGAATCGATCACTCGCGCGAAGCGCGCCGAGATCCTCGAGTCGATCGGGCGGTGGCTGGTCGTAATGGGTGACACCGAGCCCGAACGGGATCTTGGACGGGCCGGTGATGGCCTCGGACGGGATCCAGGAGACGGCGATGACGGACGATTCGAAGCGCTGGATGGCCACGAGGACTCCTCCGGTGCGATAGGTGGGTCAGGCCCCCGTGACCTTCTGCAGGGCGTTGATCATGTCCTGGGCCTGCTGGCGGTCCTTCTCGTTCGGGTGGTCGTGGTCGGCGATGATCCCGCAGTACACGTCATGGATCGCCTGGCTCATCGTGTCGACGTCGGCGAGGGCGACGCCGGTCTCCGTCATGCGCCGGACCGTATCGCTGTCGTTCGACAGGCCCATCGCCTGGATCAGGGATTCCCGTGTCGACATCCGTGTTCCTCCGCGCCTGCTGTTGGGCCTGAAGAGTACGCGAGCCGCGGTGCCGCTGCGGCGCGGTGCGGTGCGCGGCGAGGTCGTCAGTCGCGCCGATCTTCGAGGTCGGCGGCGTTGCCGGACTCGGCCGCTTGCTGAGCGCGGTGCGCGGCGAGGTCGCGCTTGGCCATCCGATCGAAGAACGGCACCAGGAACGGGACCATGCACAGGCCTGCCACGAAGAGCGGGGCGACGAGCAGCACGACATCAGGGGCCCCAAGGCCGGACAGCACGGCGGTCGCGACCGTGTAGGCGACCGCACCCACCGGCAGCGCCAGGATGGCAAGGATCGTCGTCCTGGAGATCAGCTACTCCTCGGTGCGTGATGGGCTCCAAGTGTACGGCGCTCGCCCAGCGATCACGCCATCTGCGCCTGCTGATGGAGTCCGGCCGCTCCGATCAGGACCGTGGTGTCGGGCTTGATCCCGCCAGGAACGCGCAGGCATCCCGGCCGACGACCGCACCCGGTCCCATGTGTCCGGCCTCCGGGTACTCGACGTGGCGCGCGTTCGGGAGGCCGGCGACCAACTCACGGACCACGTCGGGTGGATAGGCGGTATCGCGGCCGCCGGAGAGGACCAGCGTGGGGCAGCCGATGGCGGCCAGCCGGTCGCTCGCGTCGAAGCCATCGTCGGAGTCGGCGTCGATGCGAAGAACACGCAGGTCGGTGTAGCGACCGCCGACGTACGGGCCGAGAACCCATAACACGGCGCCACCCACGCGCGGGAACCTGGGGAGGAACCACGGGCCGAACTCCGCCCAGCCGGAGCGCCACTGACCCGCGAGGAAGTGGTCCACCGCGCGACGTTGCCGCTCCTTCACGTCGGCCGCGATGCGATGGGCGGTGAACCCGAGCACGAGGCGATCGACGAGGTCCGGGTGGCGGCTCGCCAGGAACTGCGCGTAGCCGCCACCCGTCGAGATGCCCATGACGCCGACGGCCCTCCCCCACTGCTCGCGGATGACCGAGGCGTAGTCGTCTGCGATATCGGCGGCTGTGCTTCCCGATGGGAGGTCGGCTCGGCGTCCGACCTGAAGGAACGTCAGGTCGTGCTGCTCGATCGCAGCGAGCCAGGCCTTCCAGGAGCGGCGGATCGACGCCGTGGACGGGACGTCAGCCGTGAAGGAGAGGCCCGGGAGGTACAACACGATCCGTGATCCCGAGCCGATCCGGGCATAAGGATGACCCGAAGCCAGCCTGCCGGTCTCGATGGCGGTGTCCGAGCGCGTCATGTCACATCACTGCGGCGGTGCACATGGCGGCAGTCTGCCACCACGTTGAACGACGATCCAGGTCGGACGTCGGGCGGACCGAAGCCACTCTCGGGCACGACTCCAGCCGATGGATCCGCCCCTTGACAACGCCGTCATACAACCGTATGGTTGTATCAATGACCGCGCACCTTCGACACCGATCACGTCTTCGCCGCCCTGGCGGATGCCACGCGGCGCGACATCGTCCTGCGGGCGATCGAGCGGCCGCGAGGGCGTCGCCGAGCTGGCCGGGCACTACCCGATGAGCTTCGCGGCGGTCCAGAAGCACGTCGCGGTGCTCGAGCGGGCCGGTCTGGTCACCAAGCAGCGCAGCGGCCGCCGCAAGGTCGTCCGCACCGACATGGAGGGGCTCCGCCTGGCGCGCGGCCTGCTCGATCGGTACGAGGCGCTGTGGCGCGGCCGCATCGACCGCATGACCGACCTCATCAGCCGCACGAAGGAGATCCGACGCATGACCGTCACCGCCGTCCACAAGGACCCCGACGCCCTGACCATGATCCTGACCGCCGAGTTCGACGCATCGCCGACGCGCGTCTGGGAGCTGTGGGCCGATCCGCGCCAGCTCGAGCGCTGGTGGGGTCCGCCCACCTACCCGGCCACCTTCACGGCCCACGACCTCGCGCCCGGCAGCCACGTCGAGTACCACATGACCGGACCCGAGCGGCGACCAGCCGCGCGGCTTCTGGGACATCGTCGAGGCCGATCCGCCGCATCGACTCGTCTTCGTCGACGGCTTCGCGAACGACGACGGCACGCCGAACGACGACTTCCCGCGCAACGAGGGCGCGCGTGACGATCGAGCCGATCGGTGCCGGTCGGACGCGGATGTCCATCGAGAGCCGGTTCCCGAGCACCGAGGCCATGGAGCAGGTCCTCGCCATGGGCATGGAAGAGGGCCTCACCCAGGCCGTCGGGCAGATCGACGCGATCCTCGCCGAGGATGCCGACGTCCCGGGAGGTGACACGATGACCACGATGACCGAACCCACGACCCACACCCTGGACGTGCCCGGCGCCGTCCTGACCTACGACGTCCGCCCGGCGGACCGGCTCCACCGCTGCCCCGGCGCTGCTCCTCATCGGTTCGCCGATGGGCGCCGGCGGGTTCGGCACGCTCGCCGGCCACTTCACCGATCGCACCGTGGTGACCTACGACCCGCGCGGCGTCGAGCGCAGCGTGAAGGCCGATCCGGCCAGCCGAGTCGACGCCCCGAGCAGCACGCCGACGACCTGCATCGGATCATCGCCGAGCTCGGGTGCGGACCGGTCGACCTCTTCGCCAGCAGCGGCGGCGCGGTCAACGCGCTCGCCCTGGTCGCGGCGCACCCGGAGCAGGTCCGGACGCTCGTCGCGCACGAGCCGCCGCTCGCGTCGATCCTGCCCGATCGGGAGGGCGCGATGGCGTTCACCCAGGCGATCCACGACACGTACCAGCGCAGCGGGTTCGGCGCCGGGATGGCCCAGTTCATCGTGGCCGTGAGCCACCAGGGCCCGATGACCGGCCGAGTTCGCCAGCGCAACCGGCGCCCGATCCGGCGATGTTCGGGATGCCGACCGAGGACGACGGCACCCGCACCGACGCGCTGCTCGGCCAGAACATCGTCACGTGCACGCACTACGAGCCCGACTTCGACGCGCTGCGCGCCGCGCTCGACGCGGATCGTCGTGGCGGCCGGCGTGGAGTCCGACGGGCCAGATGGCGCACCGCGGCGCGGAGGCCGCCGCCGAGCGACTCGGGACGACGGCCGGTGCCGTTCCCGAGCGATCACGGTGGCTTCCTGGGTGGACGAGTACGGCCAGGCCGGCGACCCGGATGCCTTCGCGGCGAAGCTGCGCGAGGTCCTCGCCGAGGCCTAGATCGTCGCGATGACCCCGAGCGAGACCCCGAAGCCGGCCCGACGCTGGAGCGGCGGCATCATCGTCAGCTGACCGAGCGGCGGGTCGGTCGGGAACCAGTGGTTCCACTCCTCGTTGAACTCGTCGAAGTCCGCCGGGTCCTGGCAGCGACCAGTTCGCCCAGACGACCGTTCTCCAGCGAGCTGCCGGCGCCCTCGAGTCGGTCCTTGAGGTTGGCCATGCACCGATGGGTCTGCTCCCGGACCGATCCAAGGAGCGACTTCGCCGGTCTCGGGATCCACCGGGGCCGATGGACGAGATGTAGACCGTGCCGCCCGGCGACGACCGCGCGGCCGTCGCCGACCGGCACCGCGCCCGAACTCCACCTTGGAAGACGGCCGGGCGCCGAAGCGGCTCTTCAGCGGGCGGATCGGCTTCTCCGGGTCCTCGGGCGGGATCCCGTACTCGTCGGGCGGAAGCTCCACCCCGGCCCGCTGGAACTGGGCCATGAACGTGGGCCGGACGCCCGTCGGCTGGAGCGACCCCACGATCTTGCCGTCGCGGTAGTCGGTCTGGACGAACCGGAAGATGTCCTGGGTGAGGATCTGGTCCTCCTCGATCCCGTAGACCTCGGTGATGTTCACGATCTTGCGCTGGCCGTCCTTGAGCCGGGCGGTGTGGACGATGACGTCCACGGCCGAGGCGATCTGCTCCCGGATCGCCCGCAGCGGCATCTTGTAGCCGGTCATGAGGACCATCGTCTCGAGGCGCCGGAGCATGTCCTTGGGCGTGTTCGCGTGGCCGGTCGACAGCGAGCCGTCGTGACCGGTCGTCATCGCCTGGAGCATGTCCAGCGCCTCCCCGGCGCGGCACTCGCCGACGATGATCCGGTCCGGTCGCATGTGCATCGCGTTCCGGAGCAGGTTCCGGATCGTGATCTCGCCCTCGCCCTCCAGGTTGGGCGGACGTGCCTCGAGGGTGATCACGTGCTCCTGGCGAAGCTGGAGCTCGGCGGCATCCTCGATCGTCACGATGCGCTCGTCGTTCCCGATGAACGACGACAGGACGTTGAGGGTCGTGGTCTTGCCCGAGCCCGTCCCGCCGGACACGAAGAGGTTGAGGCGCGCCTCGATGCAGGCATGCAGGAACTCGAACATCTCGGGCGTGGCGGTGCCGAACCGGACGAGGTCGTCGACGGTGTACGGCGTCTGCGAGAACTTGCGGACGGTGATGACCGGTCCGACGAGCGAGAGCGGCTCGATGATCGCGTTGACCCGGGAACCGTCCGGGAGGCGGGCATCCACCCGCGGGCTCGACTCGTCGATCCGGCGGCCGAGCGGGGCGATGATCCGTTCGATGACCCGCAGGACGTGCTGGTCGTTGAGGAAGATCGTGTCGATCCGCTCGATCTTGCCGCCGCGCTCGATGTAGATGTGGTCCGGACCGTTGACCATGACCTCCGTGATGGTCGGGTCCGCGAGCAGCGGCTCCAGCGGCCCGAAGCCGGTGACGTCGTGGACCATCTCGTCGACGAGTCGCGCCCGCTCCTCGCGCGTGACCGCGAACCCACCCTGTTCGACGACCCGATCGACCATCGGCTCGATCGCTGCCCGGACGTCGCCGTCCTTGACCTCGAGCAGCATCTTGAACGCCCCGACGACCTCGGTCTGGAGGCGGAGGCGGACCTGGTGGATGAGCTCATCGCGTGCCGGCGAACGCGGGGCGCGCAGACCTGCCCTGCGGGGTCCGTCGACCGGAGGGGCGGCCGGGGTGAGCATCATCACCGGCGCCGGGGACGCAGCGGCCATCGAAGATGCGGACGCCGGCTCAGTGAGGTCCGCCGCGTTGGCGCCCGGGGCGGCGGGGTCCGCGGGGAGCGCGACGTCGGCGCGTGGAGCGGCAGATGAGGTCGGCACGGGGCCGCTCGACGACGTGGCGTGATCGGATGCCGGGTCGTGCCGGTCTGCCGCCTCGTCGTTCTTGGCCGCAGCGGCCCGCTGCGCTCGTTCCAGGCGCTCGATCAGGGACATCCCGGTCACCACCTCCCCGAATGGTCCTGCCCGCAGCATAGCCCGAATGTCCCGGGTATCGGTTGCCTTCGTGCACCGCCGCTCGATACGCGTTGATTCCGCAAGATTTCGCGGCTCGACGCCCCGGTGGTGGACCCGAGGCCCGGTCGTGCCCGCTGTGGGGCCCGTATCTCGCGTCAGGCGGTGACGTTCCGGGTGGCGAGCGCGGCGGAGATCTCGTGCGCCCAGGCTTCGATGGCATCCCAGTCGCGGAAGTCGCCCGGCGGGAGGAGCTTCTTCGACGCCGGCATCATCCGGACGAGCCGCTCTGATGTCGCCCGCGGCGGGTCGTCCGGGTCGAACGCTCCGAAGAACACGCGGTGCTCACGGGCGTGCGTCGCGTCAGCAAGCGCCACGACCTGCTTCCTGCCACCGCTGCCTGGGCCGTCCGCCGGCCCGAGCGCAGCCGCCAGGGGATCATCGCCTTCGGTGGCGTTCGACGAACCGGGTAGCGGGCCGCTGCTGAACAGCCAGACGGGCCGGGTGGCGAGCACCGCCGAATGGCGCTTCAGGAAGTCGACCGGCTCCTTGAGCCAGCTCCCGAGGTAGATGCTGCTCCCGACGACGAACGCGTCCGTATCGCGGACGTCAGGGTCGTGGCGGCGGCCGCGACCTCCGCTTCGAGCCCATCCTCTCGCAGCACCTCGCCGATCCGTACGGCGATGCCACGCGTCGCGCCGTGGCGACTCCCGTAGACCACGAGCACCTTCGTCATGATCGAGCCTCCTGCCGGAGTCTGGGCCCGGCTGCGTCCAGCGATCCCTGATCAAGTACAGCGGACGACCACGGGCTCCCGGAAGGGTCGGACGGACCCACCTCGGGAGGCCGAGCGGCCCTGGGCTCAGGAGCGTTCCGTGGGCACGCGGGCGCTGACGACCAGGGTCGACCGGCGTGACGGGGATCGCTGGGCAACGACGTCCCCAGCCAGGCCAGCAGGTAGCCCGGCCACCACCGTCCCCATGCCCGGGCCAGGTTCCCCACCGAGCGCGTCTGGATGGTTTCGAACCCCGATGCCGCGAGCGCCAGCCGCAGTGCCCGAGGGTCGTTGCACGCCCCGACGAGCGGGTGGGCATCCTCGGCGGACAGCTTGACCAGGCGCTGGAGACGAGACCGCAGTCGCGGCGGCAGGTCGAGGTAGGCCGCAACCAGCGGGTGGCCACGATTGACCGTCACCAGGACGAGCGTCCCGCCGGGCCGCAGCCAGGCCCGGATCGCGGCGAACGCTGTCGCTGGATCGTGGAGATGCTCGACGGCGAATTTCGACAGGACGACATCGAAGGACCCGGGCGGGAACGCATCGGGCCGGCGGCAGACGTCGGCCTCCACGAAGGCATCGAGATGGGATGGCGGCCCCGCGGGCGGCGCCTGGCTGTCAAGCCCGACAAGACGACCGATCCGTCTTCGGTACCGGACAAGCAGACGGGAGCGGCCGCAACCGACGTCGAGGACATCCGGTCTTGCGTCACCGCACCTGTTCCTGCCGCCGTTCCTCGGCACGGGTGACAGCCTGATCGAGTGTCTCCCGGACGACCTCCGTCAGCGACGGCCGGATCCCGACCCGAGACAAGAGGGCGAACCGCCGCCCCTCGCTCACCTCGTCGCCGCGATCATGTCGGCGTACCGTCGGCCTCCCCAGCAGGTATGCGCCGAAGGCGACCAGCCAGATGACGATCGGATAGACGATCCAGCGCTCGATGCCACCGACGCCCATGGCGGCCATCGGACTGCCGTCACCCAGGATCATGTAGGACACCAGGGTCAGCAGCGAGATCGCGCCGAGGGCGGCGGAAAGGGCGCGGAACGCCGGCCCCACCACCAGGGCTGCGCACAGGGCGGCCACGCCGCCCGACACGAAGGTGACCATGGCGGAGATCGCGTGCGGGTTCCCCGTGTTGCCCGGGAAGACACCGACGCCGAGGGCGGCCGCGCCCAGGAGCAGCAACGGGATGGTCATCGCCCGCCGCCCGAACGCGCGATGCACGAACCAGGACGCCCCGATCACCGCGATGCCAGTCAGCATCATGGACACGTTGAAGATGGTGGCCGACGGCTGGAGGATCACACTGTCCGGCGGTCGGGTGCCACCGAGGTCGCTGATCTCGTTGGTGCCGGTCGCGTACGTCGCCGGATAGAGCGCCTCCGCGGTGATGATGGCCATGAGGATCGCGGCACCTGCCAGGAGGATGAGCGTGCCACCGATGCGCAGATCAAGGGTCAGGCTTCGACCCGCGACCTGGCTTCGCGCGGCACGGTTCGAGATCGCGCTCGTGGCCATCTGATCGCCTCATTCCGGATGCGGTCAGCACGAGCGTACGACTCGCCTGTGAGCCGACCGTGTCATCAGCATCCCCGGTGCGGCGGGTGGACGCCAAGGGCGGACGGACGGTGTTCTCTGGGCCGTTCGGCCCGAGGCGAGCCGATGGCGCGGTCAGGCCGAGGTCTGCGCCATGGGCTGCCGACTCGGCATGATGAGGCCCCGCCGTCCTGGCGGGGCCTCCGTTCGCGGCGCGGGTCCAGATCAGCCGCCGAAGGCTGCGGCCCAGTCGGCCGCCGTCTCCTCGTCGTAGTCGAGCGTGTAGCCGCACGCGTTGATGGTCGAGCCGGCGGCGGTCACGAGGTAGCGGCCGCCGACCTCGAACTCGGGCACCGGTCCGGTGAGCGCCACGTTCGCATCCGGCGCGGTGAGCGTGATGCTGTCATCGACGCCCTTCCAGCCCGTCTTGACCTCGAAGGTGACCTGATCGCCATCGACCGCGGTCACGATCCCGTCGAAGACGATGTCGAAGGTCGGCAGGTTCGCCGGGTCGTAGGCGAGGCACGACGCCATCCCGCCGCCGGCGGCCGGGTTGTCGGATGGGGTCGGAGCCGCCGCCGATCGGGTCCGGGCGACGCGGCGCCGAAGCCGAACCTGCCGAAGGCGATCGCGAGCGCGAAGGCGCCGGCGAGGGCGAGTCCGCCGACGATGGCGAGCGGGCCGCGGCTCGGTCGGACCGTGGGGTCGAACTGGGTGTCGGACATGATGTGCTCCTGGATCTTCGCCGTCACGCGGGCGAGACTCGCGTCGGGCAGGTCGTCCGCACGGACCGGGTCGGCCGCGCGGAGCCGGTCGATCGGATCGAGTCCGGTCGGCATGCTCATTCCGCCGCTCCTTTCCATGCGGCACCGTGTCGTGCCCGTCACATCAGTCGATGTCCGGCTCGGGTCGAGATATTTCAGGTCGACGTCGCGCAATCTCCGGGGGTCGGGCCAGGGCGTCCGCGAACCGAGCGCGAGCGCGATGGAGGCGGATGGCGACGGCGTTCGGCGTGATCCCGAGGACCGCCGCGATCTGCTGGTTCCCGAGTTCCTCCCAGGCGACGAGGCGCAGGATCTCCTGGTCGGATGGTGAGAGGGCGCCCAGCGCTGCGAAGGCAGGCCCGTCATGGTCATCGCCGATGCGCGATCGGTGTGGCGACGTCGTCCACCCGCAGCATCGCGGCCAGTCGTTCCCGTCGGCCTCGGCCTCGGCGGTGGTTGGCGAGGACGCGCCGGGCGACCGCGTACAGCCACGGGAGCGGTTCGCCGGCCGGGATCGACGTCGATCTTGCGCCAGGCGATCGTGAACGTCTCCGCGGCGGCATCCTCGGCGTCGGCGAGCGTCGGCGTCCGCCGCATCGCATACGCGAGGACCGGGCGCTGGTACGCGGTGAACAGCTCGTCGAAACGGGCGAGCGGCGGAGCGTGGGTCGGTGCGATCGGTCACCGTCCCCGGACGGCGCGTGGTGCCGCTCGGTTCCTTGGGACCCCGCGCGTGGGTGTGCTACCGGGCCTTCGGGCCGCGGTCGTCGACGTCGCCCACGCGTTCAGACGGTGACCAGGACCTTGCCCTTCGCCCGCCTGTCGTCGACGTAGCGAAGCGCCTCCACGACCTCGTCGAGCGGATACCGTCGATCGATCACGACTCGGAGGGCTCCTGCGGCATGCAGGCCCGCGAGGGTGCCCACGTCCTCCTCCCGGAACGGCTTCCACCAGAGCATGAGCCCCATGCGCTTCCCCGTGGCCAGCGAGGCGACGGGCCCGACGAACAGGGCCTGAACGAGCTTTGCGGTCGCGCCTCCGAGCGTGACGTACACGCCCTTCGGCCGAAGGGCGTGCCGAACGCGCAGGATCGAGTGGTGCGCCTCGACGGCCAGGATCCAGTCGTAGCGCTCCCCTGTCGTCGTGTAGTCGACGCTCGTGTAGTCGATGACGTGGTCGGCGCCGAGCGAACGGACGAGGTCCACCTTGGCCGGACTGCAGACGCCGGTGACCTCGGCGCCGAGGTGCTTCGCGATCTGGACGGCGAACGGGCCGACACTGCCGGAGGCGCCCTCGATCAGGACATGGTCGCCGCGACCAACGGTCGTCCCGTCTCGACGACGGAGGCCCTGGATGGCGAGGATCGCCGAGTGCGGCAGGGTCGCGGCATCCTCGACGCTCATCGAGTCCGGGATCTTGAGGAATGCCCGCTCGGGGGCGCACGCGTACTCAGCGAAACCACCCAGGCCGTAGGGGTACAGGTCGCCGAAGACCCGGTCACCTGGCCGGAAGCCCGTCACCGTGGCCCCCACCGCCTCGACGACGCCCGCGACGTCACAGCCCACCCGACCATCCCGGGGCGCGCGCAGTCCAAGGAACAGGCGGGTGAACGCGGGGTACGGGTAGAGGAGGTCAAGGTCCGCTCGATTGACGGACGCGGCCTGGACGCGGACGAGGACCCGGTCCGCGGTCGGGACCGGGCGATCGACCTCCAGCACTCGCACGACGTCGGGTGAGCCGTACCGTTCGCGGATCGCGGCCTTCATGCACGCTCCTCATCGTCTCCGGACCGGGTCGGCGGGAACGCCCCTCGGGTCGGCGGACCGGGCCGACGTGGCGGACGATACCAGTCCGTATCCGCAGCATGCGGCAGCACGACCGTCCGGCTGCGATGATGCGCCGATGAATGTCGCCTCGATCGCCGCGATCGTGTTCACCATCACGGCCGGGGGTGTCATCGCGTTCCAGCTGGCCCTCGCCCTCGGAGCGCCGTGGGGTGCCTACGCGATGGGGGGTGCGTACCCCGGGCGCTATCCGACGCCCATGCGGGTCGCCGCGGTCGTCCAGGCGGGCCTGATCGCCGCCCTGGCCCTGATCGTCCTGTCGGCCGCCGGGCTGGTGCTGCCCGATCTCGCCCAGTCGCTTCCCTGGCTGGTCTGGGTCGCCGTTGCGTTCTCGGCGATCGCGCTCGTGCTGAACACGATCACCCGGAGCGCGGGAGAACGTCGGATCTGGGCGCCCGTCACGGCCGTGCTCCTCCTGACCAGCCTGGTGGTGGCGCTCGCGACCGGCTGAGGACGCCCCCCTCGTGGGTGGGCGCAGCGGCATACTCACCCGATGAACCTTCGATACGGATCCGGTCGGGTTCCAGCGAATGTCGCCGAACTGTCGCCAGCGGGTGATCGCGCATGACGTTCGAGCAGGTGATGGGATCCGTGGTCGTCGCCTTCGAGATCGCCGGCATCATGATCCTGGGTGTCGGATCGATCCGGGCGCTGGTCGTGGCGGCCACCGCCTGGGGCCGTGGCGAGCGAACGGGCGTGTACCAGCGAGCGCGGCTCCAGGTCGGCCAGGCGATCCTCCTGGGCCTGGAGGTCCTGATCATCGCGGACATCGTGCAGACCGTGACGATCGACCCGACGCTCGAGAGCGCTGCGACGCTGGGCCTCATCGTCCTGGTGCGGACGTTCCTCAGCTTCTCGCTCGAGATCGAACTCGAAGGTGTCGTCCCGTGGCATCGCCGCCAGGCGCGGAAGGACGAGGCCGACAAGAGCGGGACGGCCCCACCCGCCTGAGGCCGTCCGGGGGCAGGATCAGAAGGGCAGAGCGAAGCCCGCCGGGTCCGGCACGATCTCGTAGCCAGGGCCGGATACCTGCACACCGAAGATGGCGGTGAGCGCGGCCATCACCACGAGCACCGTCGCGATGACGATGGCGATCTTGGCGATCGGGTGCGACGCGGTCGTCGGCTGGGCGGTCGATGGTTGGAGCGTCATGTCACGCCTCCGTCGGGTCGACTACCGGAACTCCACCACCGACCCGCGCACTTCGGCGACCCGATCGGACGCGCGCGCCCCACGCCGGTGGACCTGATCTGTCCTGTCGAGAGGCTGCGCCTCGCGGCCGCTCTCCACAAGTGCCGTCCGGCCGACGGGATATGGCCCGTCTGACCCCCCGGACCGTGCTGCGGGTGACCAGTTGGGGCGCGCGGCCCTGCTTCCGTATCCGTGTCGGGTCGCGTGCGTACCGACATGACGCTGGTCGGACCGACTCCTGGCGCGTACGATGGCGCGACGATGGTGGAGTACGGACACGGCGTGAGCGAGGGCGCGGGGCAGGTCTCCGGGTCTCAGGGCGGCCTGGGTGGCGGCGGCGGCGACTGGGGCGGACGGGTGATGGACATGGCATCCGACGCCGTCACGGAGATCAGCGCGCTTCCGCCAGCCCAACTCCTCCTGCTGATCGCCGCGGTCGTGATCGGCCTGTTCCTGCTGAAGCGCGCCTTCTAGCCAGCCCCGGCGTCGATCTCTTCCATCCGGGCGCGGACCAGCCGCACGACGAGCGCCTCCGGCAGCGGGTGCTCGGGCGTGAAGCGGATCGTGCCCTTCGCCGTGTCGAAGCCCACAAGTTCGTCGCGTGATCGATCGATGACGGGCGGACTGAACGGGAAATACGAACAATGCGCCTTCGCGCCCGCATAGCCGGCGAGCGGGCGACCCCGGTAGCGAAACGCGGGAACGCCGTAGCTGATCGCCTCGACAGCCTCCGGAGCGGCGGCCGCGATGGCTTCCCGGAGGTCCTGGAGCACGGCACGCTGGTCCGCGGGAAGTCCTGCGAGGATCGCGTCGATCTGGTCGGTCACCGCCGCAGGCGTGGTCTCCTCCACCTTGGGCCCTCCTGGATGCATCGCGCGAGTCACGTGGAAGCTGGCTTCTCCTGGATCGCCCAGCCGTTACCGTCCGGATCGGAGAAGAAGATGAAGGAGTTCCACGGGCCGCCCGGACCGTCCACGAACCCATTCCCGTCGTGGTGCTGGATCGCGCTCACGGGCACGCCGCGCGCACTCAGCTCGGCGTGGGCGGCGGCGACGTCCTCGACGACGAGCTGCAGACCCTGGAGCGATCCCGGCGGCATCTCCGCGAGACCCGTCCCGATCGTCACCGAGCACCCGGATCCGGGCGGCGTCAGCTGCACGACGCGGAACCGCTCGTTCAGGGCATGGTCCACGTCCACGTTGAAGCCCATCTGCTCCGCGTAGAACCGCTTGGCACGATCCACGTCAGACACGGGAACGACGACGACCTCGAGCTTGTAGTCCACCGACCCTCCTCCGTTCCGACTGGACCTGGTGAAGCGTAATCGCCACGACGAGCGCGAGTCGACCGCGCACACGGCACAGGATGCAGCCACGTGACCGACGGTGCCATCGTCGTGTACGCTTCGGCGCGCCATGAGCTTCTTCGTCGCCAGGCGCTCGATGCATGCCTGGTTCGCCACCATCTCCAAGCAGAACGGCTGAGCCGCCCCTTCCACGTCACGCGTCGTTGGAAGGGGCGGGACTGACGCGCGGCCGCCCCACGACCCATCGGGTCGAGTCGGTGCGCCGCGTGTCGATCTCGCCGGTCTCGTTGAAGGAGAACGGTCATGCCCATGCCGCATCGCACGTTCGCCCAGGTGGCGAAGCGCCGGCTCATCGGGAAGGAAGGACGGGAGCGGGTCCGCGAGGTCCGTGCGCTGCTCGCGGAACTCCCCGACTACCGGAATGGTCCGTACGCGGACCTGCGCAAGTCGCTGCTGGCAGAGATCGAGGACACCCGCGTCCGCTCGAACGCCGTCCACCGCGACTCGATCGCCGTCCGTCGCGAGGGCGAGGCGCAGATCGCCCTAGTCGGGCCACCGAACGTCGGCAAGTCATCCCTCCTGCAGGCACTGTCGGAGATCCAGATCAAGACCGGGGACTACCCGTTCACGACGCTCCGACCGGTCCCGGCACTCACCCGGATCGGGGGGGTGCTGGTCCAGCTCGTCGAGATCCCGGGATTGATCGGTGGCGCCACCGAGGATCGTGGCGGCGGCCGGGCGCTCCTGGGCGTGCTCCGATCCGTCGACGCCATCGTCTACTGCGCCCGCGCCGACGGAGACACCGCGGAACTGGCCGTCGTCCAAGCGGAGGTCGTCACGGCCGGCATCGAGAAGCCGGCGGTCCTCGCCATCACCCGTGCCGACGAGGCGGACGAGGCCGTCATCGCGCGGTTCGCCGAGGCGTTCCCGGACCTGCCGGTCGTGCGCGTATCCATCCTGGACGACGCGTCCCTCGACGCGTTCCGTGACGCCGTCTGGGCGCTGACGGGACTGATCCGGGTGTGGCTCCGCAACGGGACTGACCTCGGCGACGAGCCCATCGCCCTGGAACCGGGCGCTACCGTCACCGACGTCGCGGATCGGATCCATCACGACCTTCGAGACGCGGTCGCGGGCGCTCGAGTGTGGGGTCCTTCCGCACGGTTCGACGGCCAGCGCGTCGGCCGTGATCACGTCGTCATGGACGGGGACGCGGTCGAGGTCCTTCGCTGACGAGCGTCGGATGAAGGGCTCAGGCCGTTGCGCCCGCGAGGGCGCGACGGTCCACCGGCCGGAACCAGATCCAGTACAGCGCGGTCGCGATCGAGTAGAGCGTGATCACCGTGATGAAGTTCACCGTGTACCCCGCCTCGAAGCCAAGCGTCGCCTGCAGAGCCGCGAACCACACGCCACCCACGACCCAGCCGATCTGCCAGAGGACACTCATCGTGGCCGCGAGCGTGGCCCGCTCGCCCGGAGTGACCTGTTCCATCGCGAAGGCCGTGAAGATGGGGTTGCCCGCATTCATCAAGGCGTTGCGGACGGCCATGGCGGCGATGACGGTCCACAGGACAGGCGAGAATCCCAGGACGATCAGGAATGGGATGCTCACACCCTGGACGATCACCACCGATGTGATCTGGCCGTACCGACGCGCCAGACGGGGCTGGGCAAGGATCGCCATCACCGTCCCGAGGCTGGTGAT
This sequence comes from uncultured Chloroflexia bacterium, assembly GCA_963743815.1. Taxonomy (GTDB): domain Bacteria; phylum Chloroflexota; class Limnocylindria; order Limnocylindrales; family CSP1-4; genus SPCO01. The sequence goes on from CAVURB010000001.1 coordinate 28,901, forward strand.
CGCGAAGACCGCGTTGAGCGACGCCAGGTCCAGGCCGAACTTGCGCTGGATGTACAAGTTCAGGAATGGGATCACCTGGCCGGCGCCAACGGCGACGAGCAGGCCCGGAACGAGGAGTCGCGTGAACAACCGGCGATCGTGGGCGACGAGTCCCATCCTCGCCCGCGGTCGACGTGGGTCGGTCGGGAACGCGGCCGGTTCGCCCAGCGCGCGCAACCGTGGTCCGACGACGGTCCGCGGCCGGTCGTCGGCGAGGAACCCGACGGACACCAGCGCCGCAACCTGGAGGACGCCCATGATCACCAGGATCACGCGGTACGTTCCCGGCCCGCCGGGATCCAGGCCCAGCGTGCCGGCGACGGCGGTCGCGACGATCGCACCGAGGATGGCGGCGAGGATGTTGGTCACGCTATGGATCGCGAACTGGGCCGCGAACAGCTCATTTCGGTGGTCCGGGTCACTGTGCTCGGTCAGGAACGGTGCCTGCACGACCTGGAAGGCCTGCCAACCCATGGACCAGAAGGCGGCGAAGACGGCGATCAGCGCCGGCGCCTCGGTCAGCAGCAAGCCCACGATGGCCACCGTCCCAAGGCCGATGCCCCCACCGATGACCACGCGTCGACCGAACCGGTCCGAGGCCGCGCTCGCGGGGAACGCGATCACCGCCCCGGCCACCGAGGCGACCGTCGCGATCACACCGATCGTCGCCGTCGACAGGCCCAGCGACGAGAGATACAGGTTGAAGTCGATCCAGTAGAGGCTGAGCGCGGCACCCGCCACGAGCGTCGTGAGGAGGAAGACGCGCGCGTCGCGGTGGAAGCGGCCAAACGCGGTCCGACTCGTCGACATCGGCATCCACTATGGCACGACCCCGGACATGGTTCGACCCGGCCGAGGGCCGGGTCGAAGCGGTGAGGACGTTGATCGGTGGACCCGGAGGGCCCCCCGGCGAGGCACCCTAGCTGGTGGCCTCCGTGAACGTCACCACGACGTCCGCGGGATCCACCGGGCGATCGAACGTGATGACCAGGACGCGGTCGAAGCCCGTCGCGTCGGAGTAGGCGGGTGGAGCTCCCTGGAGGAAGTCCAGGTTGATCGCACCGTCGCGCTCGACGACCCGAAGCTCGAGCTGCTCGTCGCCGGGCAGGCCGACCCAGGTCACCGAGATCGACTGCGCGTCGACAGTCTCGACGAGGCTGTCGAACCAGCGGACCGACATCCCGTCGCCGGGCCGACCGGAGGCCGCCTTGACGATGGTGCCCGTCGCGTCGTCGATGACGACGGAGACATCATGATCCGTCGCGACGTCGAGGTCGACGGTGACGAGACCCCCGGCCGGCGGGCTCGGGACGACGGTGGGCTGGGGCGACGGGGTCACGACGGGCGTCGACACCGGTCGCTCGGACGGCTGCGGGCTGGCCGACGGCGTGGGCCCGGCGAGCGCACCCGAGGCCCCCGCTGCGATGGCGACGACGGCGACGGCGGCGATGATGACGGCGACGGCGGCCGTGACCTGGCCCCGGCCGGATGAAGAGCGTTCCATGCTGACGATCCTTTACGATCTGTGCGTCGCACGGGATGTACGACTGCAGGACCTCAGGACACCACCTCGACCTCGCTCCAGACAGCGTCGAGCGTCGCCTGTCCGTCACGACGGATGTCCATGCGACGAGACGTGACGGCCACGAACGGCTACCGTCACCTTCATGAACAAGACCGGCTACACGTTCCTCCCCGATCTCGCCGCGCAAGCCGTGATCCCGCCGCGTGGCATCCACAGCCAGACCGTGTCCGATCAGGACGGTGTCGAACTCGTCCTGTTCGCGCTCGCCGCCGGCGAGCGTCTCTCAGAGCACACGGCAGCTCGCCCCGCGATCGTCCACGTCCTCTCGGGCGAAGGCGAACTGATCGTGGCCGGCGACGCCCATCTCATCGGTCCTGGGGCCTGGCTCCGGATGGCCGCGCGGACCCCGCACTCACTCGATGCGCGAACGGACCTGGTCTTCGCGCTGTATCTGCTGCCTGCGTAGGCGTCCGGGCGGGCGTCCGGGCGGACGCCGGTGCGACCGGCAGGTCAGGCCCGGGGCAGCCCAGGTCGGCCGGGGCCGGTGGGGATCCCCGTCTCGATCGCATTGCGAGACGGATCCTGGCTCCACTCGAACCAGCCACCGTCATACACCGAGACTCGGGGCCAATCCTGCAGATAGGCCGAGAACCAGGCCTCGCTGGCACGCCAGCCGGTCCCGCAATAGAACGCCACTCGCTTTGTCCGGCGTGATCCCGGCCTCCGCCCAGATAGCGGCGATCTCCGGATAGGCGCGCATCGTGGCGTCCGGGTTGCGGTAGTGCTCCATGTGGTAGGCGTCGGATCCGCCGTTTCCCCAGACGTCACCGCTGATCCGACCCGCTGGCTTGATGTAGTCATAGCCGCTGGCGTCGCCGATGTGCTCGCGCCATGATCGAACACTCACGAGCACGGCGCCATCCTGGTCGGCCAGGATGGACCTGACGTCATCGGTGCCCACGATGACATCGGGGCGGGCGGGCACGCGTGTCCCGAATGACTCGACCGGATCTGGTCGGCGAACCGTCAGCTCGACCGGATGACCCGCGCGGACCCAGCCGTCGTACCCGCCATCGAGTAGGCGGACATCCTCGACGCCGGCGTAGCGCAGGATCATCAGCGCCCGCATCGCCGCGATCTGGCCGGCGCGGCGGACCGATCGATCCCCGTTCGCGTCCGTTGACGAGTCGCGCCCGTACAGCACGACGGTGGTGTCGTGGGTGATCCCGAGGGCACAGAGGGCGCGTTCGAGCGCCCTCGGCTCTCGAACGTTCAGGTCGCTCGGATCCTCAAGGCGTTCCGTATCAAGGAAGTGGGCGCCCGGGATGTGCCCTTCCGCGTACTCCTCGAAGACGCCGAAGTTCACCTGGAACACGAGGGATCGACCGGCCGGAGCCGCCTCGGGTCGTCGTCCTGCGAGCACGTCCGCAAGCCAATCCGGATGGACGAGGTCGGGGAACCTGGGAAGTCGCGCCACCGGCAGGTCCACATGGGCCGCCCACGCCGCGAACCCGCCCGCGAGGGGTCGGACGTCGGTCAGGCCGCGCTCGTGGAGCACGGGCGCGAGACGGGTGGCATCCGCCGGGTCACGTCCATACACCACGGCACGGCGTCCCCGCACGACGCCCTTACCGCCAAGGATCCGGTCGATCTCACCAGGGTCGACCGTCCCGAGCCATTCGATGGGGAATGCCACCGCCCCGGGGATATGCCCGCCACGGGGATCGTCACCCAGCCGCCAGCCGTTGAAGGCACGCGGCGGCCGGGTGTCGACGATCACGAGGTCAGGGTCGCCCAGGCTCCCGTGCAGGGCCGCGACCGTGGTCGTCTCCGACTGATCGGCCCCACGCTGGCGGGGCGAGGTCATCCGGTCACCACTGGGCGAGCACCTCATGGTCACGCTCGAGCCGATCCGAGCGCGAGTCGCGGCCGAGTCTGACAGGGAGCGACTGCCGGGACAAGGCCCCGGATGGCCGTTACCGGGGCTTGTCGACCCTCCGGACGAACCCCGTGAAGGTGCCGTCGTCCTGACGCTCCATGGCGTTGACCGCCGTGATGGCGGACCGCTCGATCGGTCCGAAGATGTGTGGATAGATCCCGGCTGGATCATCCGCTCGCCACGGTGCCCCGGCCTCGTCGAGGTCGATCGTCAAGCGTCACGTACGGCCGCGGGTCGTCGCGGTAGTAGCGGTTGGCCGTCGCGATCAGCTCCTCGGTCCCGTCGGTGGCATGGATGAAGCCCTCGGCCGACAACGAGGGCGCCGCATACGGCACGGCAGGATCGGCGGCTGCCCATGTCTCGGCCGGGACCAGGTGGAAGGTGGAACGCATGCGCAGGATGATGCCACCGCGACGGCTACCATTCACGCGTGACGCCCACCCGATTCCCGTTCCACCTCGACCGACGCTCGATGCCGGTGCTGCGCCTGTTCGGAGTCCGCAGCGACGAGGACGCCTACGTGGACCTCGACCCGACGACGTTCGTCGCCCGGTTCGGGCGATTCGAGGCGGCGACGCCGATAACCAACATCGTCTCGTGGCAGATCGAGGGACCCTGGCGCTGGATCACGGCGATCGGGGTGCGCATGAGCGTCCGGCATCGCGATCTGACCTTCGGGGGCACGCCACGCGGCGGGGTCCGAGTGGACTTCCGCGAGCGCGTCCGGGTCGGCCCCGCCCGGATCCCGGCCCTGTACGTGACCGTCGAGGACATGGCCGGCTTGGGGGCGGCCCTGGCGGCGCTCGGCGTCCCGGGTAGCGACCTGCGCAAGGACCAGCCCTCGGTACCTGGAACGTGACCGACGAACTCGACCCTTCTGTCCACATCCGTCCCGCCACTCATGCCGAACGTTCGGATGTGCGCGGCATGCACGCCGCCAATCGCGAGGCCTGGGACCAGGCCGCTGAACGCTACGAGGGCTGGTTCGACGAGGCGGTGGCGCTCATCCGCTCGGGGGGAACCAACCTCCTGCCGCCCGAACTCGAGCTCATCGGTGACCTGCACGGTCGGTGCCGGCGGGCGATCCACCTCCAGTGCGCCGGTGGGCGCGACACGCTCTCGCTCTGGAATGCCGGCGCCGCCGAGGTGATCGGGGTCGACTTCAGCCCGCGCATGCTCGGACTGGCCACGCGCCTGGCCGACGCCACCGACGCGCCTGCGCGCTGGATCCTTGCCGACGTCCTCGAGACGCCGCACGAGCTCGACGGCACGGCTGACCTCCTCTACACCGGACGCGGCTCGTTGATGTGGCTCCAGGATCTGGACGCATGGGCGGCCGTGCTCCGGCGGCTCCTTGCCCCGACCGGTCGACTCGTCATCTTCGAGGGGCACCCGGCCGAATGGCTCTTCGACGTCGACGAAGACGGCCGCTGGATCGTCACGGACTACGACTACTTCGCGGGTCCAGAGGCGTCCAAGGGTTGGGCCCCGGAGTACATCGATCGCCTGTCCATCGAGGACGACGACCAGCACTGGAAGTTCGCCCGCGCGTGGACGCTCGGCGAGATCATCACGGCCCTCCTTGGGGCCGGGCTGCGGCTGGACCGCGTGGCGGAGCACCCGACCGACTGGTGGGGTGGCCACGGCGACGTCAACGTGGAAGACCGCGGGCGCGTGCCCCTGTCGTTCTCTGTCCTGGGTCGGCTGCCACCAGGCTGACGATGCTCAGGCGGGGCGGCGTGCCTCGATGACCGTCGTGGGGGCGTTGTGGACGGCCGGGATGCTGCCGAGTCGTCCAGCCTGGTAGTCGACCATGGCCTGCATGACCTCCTCGCGGGTGTTCATCACGAACGGGCCCATCCAGGCCACGGGCTCGCGGATCGGCCGTCCGCCAAGGATCAGGACGTCCATCGTCGGGTTCCGACTCTCCTGGACAGATACCGGCGGAGACCGTCAGCGCGTCGCCGGCTCCGAGGACGGCGAGCTGGCCCGTCGCGATCGGCCGGCCGTCGGGTCCGACCGGTCCCGTGGCCCGCCATGACGTACACGAGGGCGTTGTAGTCGGGCCGCCACGGCAAGGCAGAGCCGGGCTCCGGGGCTCAGCGTCGCGTGGACGAGGGTCATCGGGCTGTAGGTCGAGCCGGGGCCGGCGACGTCCCGCGACGTCGCCCGCGATGACGCGCACGAGCGCGCCGCCATCCGGCGACGAGACGAGTGCGACCTCCTTCGCACGGATGTCCTGGTAGCGCGGAGCGGCCCACTTCTGGTCGCGCGGCAGGTTCACCCAGAGCTGGAAGCCGTGGAAGAGTCCGCCGCTGCGCACGAGCTCCTCCGGCGGCTTCTCGATGTGCAGGATCCCGGCCCCTGCGGTCATCCACTGCGTGTCGCCGTTCGTGATCAGGCCACCGCCACCGTTGGAGTCGCTGTGCTCGAACGTCCCGTCGATCATGTAGGTCACGGTCTCGAACCCGCGGTGCGGATGCCAGGGCGTGCCCTTGGGCTCACCGGGCGCGTATTCCACCTCGCCCATCTGGTCGAGATGGATGAACGGGTCGAGCTCCTCGAGGGCGACACCGGCGAACGCGCGTCGAACCGGGAACCCCTCCCCCTCGAACCCGCGCGGCGCCAGCGTGAGACTCCGTACCTGCCGCTGGCGTGCGACGGTGGGATCCGGTTCCGGGATCCGCGGCAGGACGGTGATGTCGTCGACGGTGAGGGCAGGCATGGTGGTCGGGGCTCCTTCGCTGTACTGATGCGTACGATACCCGACATGTCGTTGCGGTGTCAACGACCTCCCCGGGCGCAGGCCCCCAGACTCAGTCGGGTGCGTCCTCCGCGAAGACGTCCACCGAGACCCACCGGCGGTCGAGGGCCAGCTGGATGACCGTCGAGCGCTCCTCGGCGAGTGCCTGGCGAAGCGCGGGCTCGAAGTCCACGTCCCGGTCCACGTGCGCGCCGTGCGCGCCGACCGCCCGCGCGATCGCCGCGAAATCGACCTTGCCGAGCTCGGTCGCGACCCCCTGTCCGGTGCCCCGCCGTTCCTGCCACATCCGGATCGTGCCGTAGCGCTGGTTGTCGAAGCAGACGACGATGATCCGCGCGCGTTCGCGCACGGATGTCTCGAGCTCCGCCATGGTCATGGCCAGGCCGCCGTCGCCGACCAGGGCGATGACCGGCCGGTCGCGATGGACGAGGGACGCGGCGATCGCTGCTGGGACGCCGTACCCCATCGAGCCCGACGTCGGACCGAGGAAGGTCCCGGGGCGACGGAACCGGAAACCGCGGCCTGCCCAGCCGGCGAAGTTGCCGGCGTCGGTCGCGACGATCGCGTCGTCGGGCAGGACTCGTCGGAGCGTCTCGACGATCCGCCCGGGATGCACGCCCGGCCCCGCCCAGTCGATATGGGTCTGGCTCACGTCGGCGGCGGCCTCCCAGGCCGCCCGATCCAACGGATTCGCGGCCTGCCGGACGCGAACGAGCTCCGCATCCAGCACGGCCTTGCCGACCAGCCGTTCGTTCGCGGCTTTGAGGAATGCTCGCGCGTCCGCCGGGATCGAGATCGCGGCCGGTGCCCCTGCCGGACGTCGCGGCTCGAGATCGACGTGCGCCCAGCGGGTCGAGGCGCCCGGGACGGTGTCATCCCACGATGTCGGTTCATTGAGGCGACAGCCGATGACGAGCATCGCGTCAGCGTCGGCCAGGCGGCGGCGCACGGTCGCAGCCGCGCCCAATCCTGCCATCCCGAGGTACAGCGGGTGGTCGTTGGAGATCACATCCGCACGTCGCCAGGCGGCGATCACGGGTACCTGGAGCAGCTCAGCGAATCGGAGCAGCTCGCTCGAGGTGCGGGCGCGGAGGACGCCACCGCCGGCCAGGATCACTGGCCGGCGGGCGGAGGCCAGCAGCTCGATCACGGCCCGGACATCGTCGTCGGCCGGCCGCGCCGGACCCGGGCGCCCACCGTCGATCGTGGCCTCGGGTGGCGCCGGCAGGTCCAGCAGGTCCTCGGGAAGGGAAAGCAGCACGGGCCCCGGGCGACCGCCCAGCGCCTGGCGGACGGCCTCGCCGACCGCGGTGGCAACGTCGTCGGGCGATCGAGGCTCCGCGGCCCACTTGGCGAGGCCGCCGATCGTCGCCACCTGGTCGATCTCCTGGAACGCCTCATGGCCGAGGTGGGCGCGCTCCACCTGCCCGACCAGGGCGAACATCGGCGCGGAATCCTGCCGGGCGGTGTGGATGCCGATCGCGAGGTTCGCAGCGCCGACGGCCCTGGTGCCCAGGCACGCAGCGGGACGTCCGGTGAGCTGCGCGTGGGCCTCCGCCATGAACGCCGCGCCGCCTTCGTGTCGCGTCGCGACGACCCGGATCCCGGCGTCACCGAGAGCATCCAGGAGGCCCAGGAACGATTCTCCCGGCACCGTGAAGGCGTACCGGACACCGGCCGCCCGCAGGGCGTCGGCGATGAACCGGCCGATCGTCCGCTGGACTGGCGCGGCGTCGGCCTCGGGCGCGGCGTCGGCCTCGGGCGCGGCGTCGGCCTCGGGCGCGGCGTCGGCCTCGGGCGCGGCGTCGGCCTCGGGCGCGGCGTCGGCCTCGGCGCGGCGTCGGCCTCGGGCGCGGCGTCGACCTCGGGCCGGCGTCGGCTCGCGTCGTCGGCTCATCATCGAGCGTCCTGATCCCGTCGCGTCACACGGTGATCGGCGACGCGACGGCGGAGGCGATCAGACCGAACACGATCACGGCGGTGACCACGATGAGGAGCGCCCTGACGAGGCGTGACTCCGTCTGCATGCCGCACCTCAGCGGTAGTTCTGGAACTGGAGCGGCACGGGCTCATCCAGCTCACGCAGCCGGGTGATGACCCGCTGCAGGTCGTCCTTGCTCTTGCCCGACACGCGGACCGCATCACCCTGGATCTGCGACTTGACCTTGGGGAACTCGTCGCGGATGAGCTTCGTGATCCGCTTGGCGACCTCGTCCGTAAGGCCGCGGCGCAGCTTGATCACCTGGCGCACCTTGTTGCCGCCGGCCGGCTCCACCTTGCCCCAGTCGAAGATCTTCAGCGACAGCTCCCGCCGGATCGCCTTCGACTCGATGAGGTCCTTGATGGCGGCTGCGCGGTGCTCGTCATCGGTGATGAGGACGAGCTCCTCCTTGGCCTGGGTCAGATCCACGGTCACGCCCTTGAAGTCGTAGCGTTGACCGACTTCGCGTCGTACCTGGTCGAGAGCGTTGCGCAGCTCCTGTTCGTCGAAATCGCTCACGACGTCGAACGAGACGTCTCCTGCCATGTGGGAATTCTCCTTGTCCTAGTCGACGACCGCCGTCTCGCGCGTATGCCACCACTCGCGGAAGCGATCCACGCGGCCGTCGTCGGCGATCTCCAGTGTCATGAACCCGGCGAGCCGGACTCGAGCCCGGCTCGCGCGACGGATGAAGCTGGCGTGCCAGACGGCGAGGACCGTCGCACCCACCACCCAGTGGCGCTCCACGGTCACCTCGACCTGCTCCTGGGCGTCACCGGCCTCCAGCAGGTAGCGCCTGAGCGCATTGTGACCGACCAGCGGTGGCTCGAACGGGTCCTCGTGATACTGAGCGTCGTCGGTGAAGATCGCTACCCAGGCATCACCATCGAACGTCTCCCAGGCGCGGCGATAGCGCTCGAGGAGGTCCCCGGCGGCGGCGTGATCCAGGCCCATGTCTCTCGCCTCCTGCGGGAGTCGTCATCCCGCGGTCGTCTCACCCAACCGTTCGAGCAGTCGTTCCCCGATCCGATAGCTGTGGCCCCCACCCATCACCAGGACGGCATCCCCTGCTCGAACGTTGGACGCCAGCCACTCGGCCGTCGCCTCCACGGAGCCCGGTGCCGCCACCGTCGCGCCGGGTCGTCGTCGGGCGACCTCCGCAGCGAGACCGGCGGCCGAGGCGACCGTGGTGTCCGGATCCCGGCCGACCCAGATGTCCGCCACGGCGACGGCGTCCGCTGTCGCGAGCGCATCGGCGAAGTCGGTCAAGAGGGCTGCAGTCCGATGGTACGTCAACGGCTCGTAGACCGCCCAGACCCGTCGTCCCGGCTCGCGCTGGCGGATCGCATCGATCGTGGCCCGGATCGCAGTCGGGTGGTGTCCGTAGTCGTCATAGACCACGATCCCGGCGACTTCACCCTTGCGCTCCAGACGGCGCCCGACACCGGTGAACGACCCGAGGCCGTCCGTCAGGGCCGGTACCGGGACGCCGAGCGCGAAGCCGGCGGCAGCCACGGCGAGGCCGTTCGCGGCGTTGTGCCGACCGGCCGTCGAAAGCGGTACAGAGATCGGGCCCGCGAGTGGATCGAGGCCGTGGATCTCCAGTACGGTGCCCGCCGCGTCGGCGCGGGTGATCCGCCCGAGGACCGCGGCCGCGGGACCAGCGGCAGTACCGAACCGCTCCGCGATGCCTCGCACGTAGCCGCCACGCGCCGGGGACGCCTCGATGAGCGAGTACGCGATGATCCGGAGGCGCCGATCGCGCAGGCGCTCCAGCACCGCGGCTCCCCCCGCATCCCCGACATTCACTACCACCGCAGCCCCGTCCGGGAGCCGGCGCAACCAGGCGACGAAGGCCGCCTCGACCGCCGCACGATCGGCGAAGACGTCCGGATGGTCCCACTCGGCGCCGGTCAGCACCGCGATCGCCGGTCGGTAGACGTCGAAGTTGCCCGCGTACTCATCGGCCTCGACCACGAACGCCGCGCCCGAACCGTGGCGCGCCGTCGCCGGTGGCCCGCCCGTCACGGCCGACGGCAGGAGGGCCCCGACGAACGCGGATGGATCCAGCCCTGCCCTAACGAGGACGTGGACCAGCCAGCCGGCGGTCGTGCTCTTGCCATGGGTCCCCGCGACCGCGACCAGGTCTCGTCCGACGGCCGCGTCGGCGACCAGCTGTTGCCATGGCTCGGCGACGAGCCCGACCGACCGGGCGGCACGAAGTTCCGGATGGTCGGGATCGACCGCCGTCAGCGCCTTGGTCACGGCCAGCCGATCGGGTCGTGGCTCGGCGGTGACGTGAGCCGGATCGTGCGACCACGAAAGCGGGACGCCGACCTTGTCGATCGCCGGGGTGTACGGCGATGGCCCGCCGGCATCGCAGCCAGTCACGAGCGCCCCGGCATGGTGGGCGAGGAGGACTGCGGCACTCGCCCCGGCGCCGGCGGCACCGATCACGTGGATGCGCTGTCCGGCCGGGATCGGTCGGGCGTCCCGCGCCGGTGCAAGACCAGCACCGATGGCCGCGGCGTCGCGGCTCACGGGTTGCCACGCCCTCCAGGCGCATCGGCGACCCGCTCGATGACGAGCGCCATCGCGGCGGCTGCGCTGGCGCGCTTGTTCGCGGATCTGTCCTCCGTCCAGACGTACCGCCGGACGTCGTCGCCGCGCTGGTCAGCGACCGCGACGTAGGTCAGGCCGACGGGTTTCGCATCCGTCCCGCCGGCCGGGCCGGCCACGCCGGTGATCGCGACTGCAAGGTCGACCCCGAGGCGGCGTCGCGTGCCCTCGGCCATCGCGATGGCGACCTGGGCCGAGACCGCACCGTGGGCAGCGAGCGTGTCCGGCGGGACATCGGCCAGCCCTACCTTCATCTCGTTACCGTAGGTGACGAGCCCACCCCGGAAGTAGCCGCTTGCCCCGGGGATCTCGGTCAGGAGGTGCGCGACAAGGCCGCCGGTGCAGGATTCGACCGTGGCGAGGGTGAGGCCACTCGAACGGCAGGCGACCCCCACTCGTTCCGCGAGGCCCAGCAACTCGTCGTCGGTCGGGGGCACGCTCGTCAGCGGCGTTGCGTCTTGACCGGCTCGTCCGGCGGGGCGAACAGCCACGTCTCGGGGACGCCGTTGCGACCAAGCGAGCCGAGCGAGGTGCCGTTGAGGGTGAAGTACGTGACCCCGGAGGACCCGGTCCGGACTTCCACCGACTCCTTGCCCGTGAACGTCAGCGTCTTGCCGCTCCCGATGACCTTGCCCGCCACGCCGATCTTGTCGTCGATCTTCCCGTCCACCCAGACCTTGATCCAGGCCTTGCCGCCCTTGACGTTGACCACCAGGTTCACGCCCTTGAAGGCGACCGAGACGTTGCGGGTCAGCGACGCGGTCTTGCCCTCGGGACTGGACGCCGTGACCGTGATGGCCCAGCGTCCCGTCGTGAGCTCGAACGGCGTGCTGAACGACCCGTCGTCACCGACATCGACAGTCACCGGGTCCGGGGGCTCGGGCGGAGCCGGCGTCGCCGCATCCTCGGCGATGGGTTCGGTCGGGCCGACGTAGCGGGCCGCGACCACGACCTTGTCGGCGTTGGTCGCCCGACCCTGGACGGGGATCGCGCCGTTCTCGTACGTCGCCCCCTCGGCAGGTTGATCGACGGTAAGGGTGGGTGCCTCGATCACGAGGAACGGCACCGTGATGAGGAGGCTGACCGTCTCCTCCGACTGCTTACCGGTGTCGGGATCGACCGAGTTCACCTCGAATGGGTTCTGCCCGCGACGCAGCTCCACCGTCGTGCTCCAGTCGCCGTCGGCATCGGCGCTGACCGTATATGGGTCGCGCCCCGGGGTGGCGATGGAGACGGTCGCTCCGGCGGTCGTCGTGCCGCGCATGACGTACTCGGTGGCGGCTTCATCGACCTCCACGACCGCGACGGCAGGCGTCGTGACCGCGATGGTCGGCGGCTTCGCGAACCGAAGGAGCTGGACGCCGAGATACGCCCCGAACGCGACGACGGCCACGAGGAGCAGGGCGAACACGACCAGGCTGGGCGAGAAGGTCAGGCCGGGTCGGGGCGTCGCGATCGGGCGCGGGACGGCGATGACGGCCTGGGGCTCGCGCGGATCGCCCCGCTCCCGGCGCCACTGGAGGAGGACGTCCTCCGGGTCCAGGCCCAGGTACAGGGCGTAGTTGCGCAGGAACCCCTTCGTGTAGACGGCACCGGGCAGTTCGCGGTAGTCGCCACGTTCCAGCGCCGCAAGGTAGCGCGCCCTGATCTTGGTGTCGCGCTCCGCGCGGTAGAGATCCACGCCCTTGCGCTCGCGCGCGGTGAGCAGGCGTTCGGGCAGGCTCGGCGCAGGTTCGGCGGCTGGCCCGCGCGCGGCGTCGCCTCGCTCGGCCCCGACGGCTCGCCGGACCTGTTCCCGTGTCGTCAAATGCGGTGCCCCGTGGTGAACGCGCTCGCTGCCGGTCTCCTCGCCGTAGCGCTCCGCCGCCGTGGCGTCGACCGGGTCAACAGGATACCCCAGCCGTGGGCCATCGCCCACCGGGACGTTCGTCACACGGTCAGTCGCCCGGATCGTCGATGTCGTCCTGGGTACGGAACCAGTTGTCCGGGCCGTAGATCTGGCGGGGGGACGCGGGGTTGCGCGGGTCCTGTGGCCCGATGATCCCGTAGCGCTCCAGCTCGTCCATGACCCGGCTGGCACGGGCGAACCCGAGCTTGAGCTTGGTCTGGAGCATGGACGTGCTGGCCCGCTGCGTGCTCGTCACGAGTTCGGCGGCCGGGACCGTCATCTCGTCCACACCGAGCTTGCGCAGCCAGGCGAACTGGCCGTTATCCCCGTTGCCGCCATCCTCGGCCTCGGTGAAGGCGAGGATCTCCTCGTCATAGAACGTCCGGCCGCCGGTCTGGTCCATCCAGTGCTTGGTGATCGCGCGTGACCTCGCGATCGCTCACGAACACGCCCTGCATGCGTACCGGTCGCGGCAGGTCCACCGGCTGGTAGAGCATGTCACCGCGCCCGATGAGGTCCTCGGCGCCCGGCGCATCCAGCACGGTCCGCGAGTCGATCATCGACGCCATCGCGAACGCGATCCGAGACGGGACGTTGGCCTTGATCAGGCCGGTGACGACATTGACCGAAGGTCGCTGGGTCGCGAGGACCAGGTGGATCCCGACGGCGCGGGCCTTCTGGGCGATCTTGACGATCGGGTCCTCGACCTTGCGGCCCTCGCGCATGATCAGGTCGGCGAGCTCGTCGATGATCAGCACGATGTAGGGCATCCGCTCGGCGCCCGAGTCACCCGCCTCGCCGTCGGGGGCGGCAGCGGCCTCGGGGCGGCTGTTGAAGGCCGCGATGTTGCGGACGCCGTGGGCCGCCAGGAGCTTGTAGCGCTCCTCCATCTCGCGGACCGCCCAGTTGAGGACGGCCTTGGCCTCGTTCGGCTCCACGATCACGTGCTGGAGCAGGTGCGGCAGGCCGTTGTACGGGGCGAGCTCGACGCGCTTGAGGTCCACGAGGACCATCCGGACCTCGTCCGGCCGGGCGCGCATCAGCAGGCTCGTGATCAGCGCGTTCACGCACACGCTCTTGCCCGAGCCGGTGGCGCCCGCGACCAGCAGGTGGGGCATCTTGGCAAGGTCGACGGCATAGGCCTTGCCGGAGACGTCGCGGCCGAGGGCGAACGTCAGCGGGCTGGTGGAGCCCAGCATCTGGCTCTCGTCGACCAGCGGTCGGAAGCCGACGACCTCGCTGACGGAATTCGGGATCTCGATCCCGACGACGTCCTTGCCGGGGATGGGCGCCTCGATCCGGATGGAGCGGGCAGCGAGGGCCATCGCCAGGTCGTCCGCGAGGGCCTCGATGCGCGACACCTTGACGTGGTGCTCGGGCTTGACCTCGTACTGCGTGACGACCGGACCGGAGTTGATCGTCGTCACCTTGGCCGGGATGGAGAAGCTGAGCAGCTTCTCCTCGATGCGCCGTGCGTTGGCCTCGTGGTCGAGCGAATCGCCGACGCGGCCGGCGGCACGCGGCTCGAGCATGTCGATGGTCGGGAGGGTCCATTCGATCGCGTTGAGCGATTCCTGGGCCGTCGGCGTGTCCGTGACCAGGGCGATGCGCCGTCGAGATGCCGCACGCCCGTCGCGGCAGCAGCCGGCACCCCGCCGCGCTCGAGGCTGGCCGCTGCCCCGACGGAGCCACCGTCGCCCGGTCCGGTCCAGACCGTCTGGCTCAGCGGGGACTGGCTGGTTCGCGGGGCCGGGTCGTCGAGGATGCTCCGACCGGGTCGTGCGGCATCGTCGTCGGGCCTGGATCGGGACCGCGACCGGGGTCTTCGGGCCTCCGCGGCGGTCTCGGCGCCTTGCCCTTGGCGGTCGCGTCGGTGCCGCCGCTGCCGCGCGACTGTCCTGCGTGCGGCGGACGGAATCGGCGGCGGTCGTGACGACCCAGTGCGCCGTCCCGGTGACCGGGTCGGTGAGCTGACGAAGCCGAAGGTTGAAGGCGAGCATGATCCCCAGGACCCCGAGCGCGACGAGGAGGACGAAGGTCCCCGGGCCGGTCAGCAGCGGCTGCAGCGTCTCGGACAGGAAGCGGCCGATCCGTCCGCCGCCGCGCTCCACGTCGAGGATGTCGAGGGCCAGCACCTCGAAGGCACCAAGCAGCGCGACGTAGGCGAGACCGAGGCCGAACAGGGTCATCCCCCACCCCGAGCCAGGATTGCGGCCAGGTCCGGCAGCCACGTACCATCCGCCACCGAGCAGCAGGAACGGGAGCAGCCATCGCCCGGTCTCGAACCACGGGGCGATCGAGTCGCGCCACCAGTCGGTCAGGGCGCCTTCGCCGGGCAGGATCAGCGCGATGAGCGTGATCGCCCCGAGGGCCATCATCAGCGTGCCGACCACCGAGCGAACGACGTCCGGCGTGATCCGGCTCGTGAACCCAGTCGAGCGGCACCGTCGCGGACCCCGCGGCTTGCGCGTCGTGCGCGTCGCGGTCGAACGGGTCGTGGACCGTCCGGTCCGACGGGTCGCCACTGGCTAGACCTCCACCACGACCGGGAACACCATCGGTCGTCGCTTGGTCTGCTCGTAGAGGTAGCGCGAGACGCCGTCCTTGATCTGTGACTTGAGGAGGGCGACTTCGCTGATGTGGTCGCCGGGGGTGTAGATCGCCTGCATGACCCGCCCGACCGCTTCCTCCATGATCGGGTCCTTCTCGTTGAGGTGGACGAAGCCGCGGGTCACGATCTCGGGCCGGCCCGATGACCGCACCGGTCTGCTTGTCCACCGTGACGACGATCATGAACATGCCGTCGTTCGCCAGCGAGCGGCGGTCGCGCAGGACGATCTCGCCGACGTCTCCGACCGACAGGCCGTCGACGAACACGTACCCGGCGGTGACGGGCGCCCCGCGACGCGCCGACCCGTCGGCGAAGAGTCTCGATCGGCGTCCCGTTCTCGATGATGAAGACGTTGTCCGGGAGCACGCCGGTCTCGATCGCCAACCGACCGTGCTGGACCTGCATCCGGAATTCGCCGTGCATCGGGATGAAGTACTTGGGCTTGGTCAGCCCGAGCATGAGCTTGAGCTCCTCCTGGCTGGCGTGACCGGAGACGTGCGCACGCTTGATGGTGTGGTAGAAGACGTTCGCACCCGCCTTGAACAGGTTGTCGATGGTGCGCGAGACGTACTCCTCGTTCCCCGGGATCGGGCTCGCGCTGACGATGACCGTGTCGCCGGGCTGGATCTCGACGAAGCGATGGTCGCGGTTGGCCATCCGCGCCAGACCGGCCATCGGCTCGCCCTGGGCACCGGTCGTGGCGATCACGAGCTTGGCGTCCGGGTGATCCTTGATCTTGTCCTTCGAGACGATCCGCGACGGGTCGTACGTGAGGTACCCGAGGTCCGTCGCGATCCGGAAGTTCTGCTCCATGGACCGCCCGATGACCGACACGTTGCGGTTCATGTCGGCGGCCGCGTCGAGGACCTGCTGGACGCGGGCGATGTTGCTGGCGAAGGTCGCGACGATCACGCGGCCTTCGAGCGGCTCCATGATCTCGCGGAAGGCGTCGCCCACGGTCCGTTCGGACGGGGTGTAGCCCGGGTTCTCGGCGCGCGTGGAATCGGAGAGGAGGCAGGCGACGCCCTCGGCGCCCAACTTGGCGAGGATCGCGAAGTCGGACAGCTTCCCGTCGACCGGCGTGTGGTCGAACTTGAAGTCGCCCGTATGGACGATCGTGCCCACCGGGGTCTTGAGCGCGATGCCCATCGCATCGGGGATCGAATGGCCGACGCGGAACGGGACGACATGGAACGGCCCGATGTCGACCTCGTCGCCCGGTTCGAGCGCGATCAGCGGGTTGTTGTGGAGCTTGTGCTCCTTGATCTTGTTGCCGAGCAGGCCGCGAGCCAGCTTGCTCGCATAGACGGGGACGCCCGGAAACTCCGGGAGCACGTACGGCAGGGCCCCGACGTGGTCCTCGTGGGCATGGGTGATGAGGAACGCCTTGACCTTGGAGCGGTTCTCCTTGAGATAGGTGACGTCGGGGATGACGAGGTCGATGCCGAACATCTCCTCGTCGGGGAACATGAGCCCGCAGTCGATGACGACGATGTCGTCACCGAACTCGAAGACGTACATGTTCTTGCCGATCTCACCCACCCCGCCGAGCGGGATGATGCGGAGCGGCAGGTCTGGGTCGGTTGCCATGGAGGTACCTGTAGGGAAGTTGGTCAGAAGAGACTGAGCTGATCGGCGTCGGCCGGGGACGGGGTGGTGCCAGCGGTGCCGGCGTCGGATCGGGGTCGGCGGTGGCCGGAGTCGTCGCGGCAGTGACCGTGGTCGCGGCACGCGTTTCACGGCGCCGCTCGCGGGCACTCGACCAGCACCGCCGGGATGCGTGCGGCGTCCTCGAAGCTCTCGCGCTCCACGGCCGGGTTGCGCAACGCGTACGCCGGGTGATACATCGCGAAGACCGTGGCGTCACGGGCACCGGTGTCGGGATCCGCGGTGCGGGTGGTGCCGTGCGCCTGGGTGATCCGCACGCCGGGCATGAACGTGGCCATCGAGAAGCGGCCAAGCGTCACGACGACCGATGGATCGAGCGCCTCGAGCTGGCGCCGGAGGAATGGGGCGCAGGCAGCCATCTCGTCTGGCTCGGGGTCGCGATTGTCGGGCGGGCGGCATTTCACGACGTTGGTGATGAACACGTCATCCCGGCGTCCAGCCGATGTGCCCGAGCAGGCGTTCCAGCAGTCCGCCGGCGCGTCCCACGAACGGGCGGCCTTCGCGGTCCTCGTTGAACCCGGGGCCCTCGCCCACGAACATGACCTCGGTGTCGGGGTGGCCTTCGCCGGGGACGGCCTTCGTGCGCGTTTCGTGCAGCCGACAGCGGGTGCAGTCACGAACCTCGGCCGCGATCGCCTCGAGCGCCGCGAGGCGCTCGGCAGAGCGTCACGCCGGGCTTCCGGCCGCGTTCCGCGCCGCCGCGGCCTTCACCCAGCCGCGCTCGACCAGGATCTCGGCGATCTGGACCGCGTTGGTGGCCGCGCCCTTGCGGAGGTTGTCGCTGACGACCCAGAACGCGAGTCCGCGTCCGCCGTCCACGCTCGGGTCCTGGCGCACCCGGCCCACGAAGATCTCGTCGGAACCGGCCGCCTGGGTCGCGAGCGGGTAGGTGGAGCGTGGCCGGATCGTCCTGGACCACGACGCCCGGGCACGGCCGCGAACAGGGTCCGGGCGCGGTCCGGGGTGATCGGATCGACCGTCTCGACGTGCACCGCTTCGCTGTGCGCGACGAATACGGGGATCCGGACGGCCGTGGAGCTCACGCGCAGGTCCGGCAGGTGCAGGATCTTGCGACTCTCGGTGACGACCTTCCACTCCTCCTTGGTGTAGCCATTGTCGAGGAAGACGTCGACCTGCGGGAGGGCGTTGAAGGCGATCTGGTGCGGATAGACACCGGCCTCGATGGGAGTCTCCGCTACGTGGGCCTCCACCTGGGCCTGCAGCTCCTTGATGGCCTTGCCACCGGTGCCGCTGACGGCCTGATAGGTGTCCACGATCACCCGCTCCAGACCGACGGCGTCGCGCAGCGCCATCAGCGGCGGGACCAGCTGCATCGTGGAGCAATTGGGGTTCGCGATGATGCCCTCATGCCAGGCGAGGTCGTCGGGGTTGACCTGGCTGACCACGAGCGGGACGGCCGGGTCCATGCGCCAGGCGCTCGAGTTGTCGATGACCGTGGCGCCGCGCCGGGCGGCTTCGGGCGCCAGGCGTCTTGGACGTGTCGCCACCGGCGCTGAAGAGCGCGATATCGACGCCGTCGAACGCCTCGGGCGTCGCCTCCCGGACCACGTGCTCGGTGCCATCGACTACGACCTCGCGTCCGGCGCTTCGGGCGCTCGCGAGCAGGCGGAGCTCCCCGAACGGGAACGCGCGCTCGAGCAGGTTCTGGATCATCGTCCCGCCGACGACGCCGGTGGCGCCGACGACCGCGACGGTGAGGGGTTTCGTGGTCACTGAGGGCATGGCTCCGCACTGTTCATGGTCAGATCGGGCACGGGGGCGAGTATACCAGCGCCGCTCGGCCGATCCGGAGGGTGGTTCGACCGGATGGACGCCCGGCGGCTCGAAGGGTGGTCCATGTCGGTTCCAAGTGCGGTCCCACCGCCAGATCGACCGTATGCCAAGGCACAACGGGTACGCCATCGGCACCGAGGCGTCATCCGTGCGCGACGTGCGCGCGGTGGTCGTCGGCCAGTCCATGTTGCCCGCTTGACCGACGGATGACGGTCCCAGCGCACCTGACGCCCGGAACGGACCGGCCGTCGACCCGAGGGATCGATCGGCCGGAGCGTACAGGAGCCGGGCGGTCGAGCCCGGGGCATTGGATCCGCCGTTACGCGGGATCCTTGGCCAGGTGGCGCTGCATCGCGGCCTTGCGCGACAGGTTGACCCGACCCTGACGGTCGATCTCGGTCACGACGACCATCACCTCATCGCCGACGGACACGACGTCCTCGACGGTGGGCACGTGGTAGTCGGCGAGCTCGCCGATGCGGATGAGGCCTTCCTTGCCGGGCAGGATCTCGACGAAGCAGCCGAAGCCCATGATCCGGGTGACCTTGCCGAGGTACAGGGCCCCGATCTCGACCTCGCGGGTCAGCGACTCGATCCACTGGATCGCCTTGCGCGAGTTCTCGCCGGAGACGGCCGCGATCTCCACGGTGCCGTCGTCCTCGACGTTGATCTCGGTCTGGGTCTCTTCCTGGATCTTGCGGATCATCGATCCGCCCTTGCCGATGATCTCGCGGATCTTCTCGGGGTTGATCTTGATCGTGATGATGCGCGGCGCGAAGTCGCTCATCTCCACGCGGGCCTCGGGCATGATCTGGGTCATCTTGTCGAGGATCTCGAGACGCGCCGCGAGGGCCTGCTTGAGGCCTCCGCGGATGATCGCCTCGTTGATGCCCTGGACCTTGATGTCCATCTGCAGGGCGGTGATGCCGTCCCGCGTACCGGTCACCTTGAAGTCCATGTCGCCGACCGAGTCCTCCTTGCCGAGGATGTCGGTCAGGACGACGAACCGGCCGTCGGGCTCGCTGATGAGGCCCATCGCGGCGCCGGCGACGGGAGCCGTGATCGGCACCCCGGCATCCATGAGCGCGAGCGTCGAGCCGCAGGTCGAGGCCATCGAGGTGGAACCGTTCGACGACAGGCACTCCGACACGAGTCGGATGACGTACGGGAAGTCGTCGTGGGTCGGGAGCACCGGGATGAGCGCACGCTCGGCCAGGTTGCCGTGGCCGATGTCGCGACGGCTGGGCCCACGCATCGGCTTGTTCTCGCCCGTGGAATAGGGCGGGAAGTTGTAGTGGTGGATGTAGCGCTTCTCGGTCTTGGGGCTGATCGTGTCGATCCGCTGGACATCCGAGGAGGCGCCGAGGGTGGCGATGGTCAGGACCTGGGTCTCGCCACGCGTGAACAGGCCGGAGCCGTGCGCGCGCGGGAGGATCCCCACGTCCACCGAGATCTGGCGGAGGTCCGTCAGGCCGCGGCCGTCCATCCGGATCCCCTCGTCGAGGGCCATCTGGCGGGCGGTCTTCTTGTGGACCAGGTTGAACAGGTTCTTGCTGACGCGCGCCTCGCGGCGGGCAGCTTCCTGGATGCCCTTGCTGTCGCCACCGTCGCGGGCGGCGCGGATGGCATCGGAGATGCCGGTCGCGGAGCCCGGCGATGCGGCCGGGCAGGTCGTTGCCGAACCAGATCAGCAGGTTCGCGGTCGCCTGGGCGTCGGGCAGGGCCCGATGCGACTGGGCGAGCTCGACGCCGAAGAAATGCGACAACGTCGCGAGCTTGTAGTTCTCGAGGTCCGGATAGCCCTCGCGAGCGATCGCCAGCGTGTCGAGGTAGCGGCCCTGCTCCACGTGCGTGCCGTCGGCGACGGCCGCCTCGAGGAACGCGAGGTCGAACCCGACCGAATGCCCGACGATCAGCGAGTCGCCGATGAAGTCGAACGCCTTGCGCGCGGCCTCGGCCGGGCTCGGCGCCTTCTTGACGTCGGCGTCGGTGATGCCGTGCATCTGGTTGCCGACGATCGGACGGCCCGGGTTGACGAGCGTGGACCACGTGTCGGTGATCTTGCCCTTCTTGACCTTGACCGCGGCGACCTCGACGAGGTCCGCCATCTTGGGATCGGTGCCCGTGGTCTCGACGTCGACGATGACGAACTCGTCACCGGCATCGACGGCGGCCGCGAACTGGAGGACCGAACCCGTGCCGGCCTCGAGGAACGGCGTGGCCTTGGCCTTGCCGACCGCCTTCTGGAGCTCGAGCTGGATGTCGATGAGCGGCTGCAGGGCGCGATGGCCGAACAGGATCGCCTCGGCCATGACGTCTTCGGGCAGGAGCTTGGCGCCCGCCTCGACCATCATGATCGCGTCGCGTGTCCCGGAGACGATGAGATCGAGCTCCGAGTCGGCGAGGTCACTGAAGGTCGGGTTGACGACGAACTCGCCGTTGATGCGACCCACGCGGACGGCACCGACGGGTCCCGCGAACGGGATCTCGCTGATGGTCAGCGCGGCGGATGCCGCGATCGTGCCCAGGACGTCAGGCTCGTTCTCCTGGTCCGTCGAGAGGACGGTGATGACGAGCTGGATGTCGTCCTTGTAGCCCTCGGGGAAGAGGGGGCGGATCGGGCGGTCGGTCAGGCGGGCGGCCAGGGTCGCCGCTTCCGACGCGCGGGCTTCGCGCTTGATGAAGCCGCCGGGGATCTTGCCCGCGGCGTACATGCGCTCCTCGAACTCGACCGTGAGCGGGAAGAAGTCGAGGCCGGGTCGCGGGATCCGACCGGTTGGCGGTGCCGAGCACCAGGGTGTCGCCGAAGCGAACGGTGACCGCGCCACCCGCCAGGCGGGCGAGCTTGCCGGTCTCGATGGTCAGCGTGCGACCACCAAACTGTGTCTCGAAAGTCTGAGACAAGGGAATATTTCCTCCTGTGCGTGGAGGAGGGTGACGACCCGCGGGCGGGTCAGCCTGACCGCGCTGGGCTAGGCGCCGAGTGCCGATCGACCTCGGGTCATGCCCGAGGTCGTCAGGAGAGCGGCGTTAGCGGCGAAGCCCGAGCCGTCCGATGACGGTCCGGTAGCGCGCGCTGTCCTTCTTCATCAGATACGCGAGAAGGCGGCGGCGCTGGCCGACGAGCTTGAGGAGGCCGCGGCGCGAATGATTGTCCTTGGGAAAGCTCCGGAGATGTCCCGTCAGCTCCTTGATCCGCTCTGTCAGGAGCGCGATCTGGACCTCGGGCGAACCGGTGTCACCTTCCTTGGTGGCATACCCGGTGATGATCTCCTGCTTCTGTTCCCGCGCGAGCGGCACTCGTTCCTCCGAACACGACGTTCTACGTGATGTCTTCCATCTATGACCGGCGGATGATACGGGTCCGAGCACGGTTCGGTCAAACGTCGCCGTGCACGCCCGCCACCGCGGACGTACCCTGCGACGCACGATGCCACGACTGACGAAGATCTACACGCGGACCGGCGACGCCGGGATGACCGGGCTCGGTGGCGGGCGGCGGGTCGCCAAGGATTCGGCGCGGGTCCGGGCCTACGGGACCGTGGATGAGCTCAATTCCTTGATCGGCGTCGCCCTGGCCCTGGGGTTGACGGAGCGGCTCACGACCGAGCTCGGCCGGATCCAGAACGAGCTCTTCGACCTGGGCTCGGATCTGTGTTGGCCGGACGATGACGAACGGCGTGGCGCCATCCCGACGGTCCAGCCGAAGCACGTCGAGCACCTCGAACGGATCATCGACGATCTCAACGTCGTCGTCGGCCCGCTCACCAACTTCCTCCTCCCGGGCGGGTCGCCGGGAGCGGCTCAACTGCACGTCGCTCGGACGGTTTGCCGGCGCGCCGAGCGCGAGGCGATCACACTCAGCCACGAGGAGCCGATCGGTGAGCTGGTGCTCCCCTACCTGAACCGCCTCTCCGACGCGCTGTTCGTCATGGCGCGCTTCGAGAACCACGAGCGCGGCGTCCCCGAGCCACTCTGGCAGCCGGGACTCTAGGTCAGGCGAACCCGGACTCGACGGAGGCCTGCGCCAACGCCGGCGCCGGGAATGGCGCCCGGAACGTGAACGCCGCGGCCGTCGGGCCCTCGCGGCGGAGGAGGTCCAGGCGTTCGATCGCCTCCTGGGCGTGGGCAGCGTGCCGGCCGGGATCCACCACAGCACCATGTGCGCCTCCATCAGGCGCTCGAACCACTCGCGACGCCGGCGCAGGACGTCGACGTGCCGGGTCGTATACGTGAAGTCGCGGAGCGACTCGATCGAGTCCCAGACCGTGAGGTTGACGATCATCAGCTCGTCATCGAACACATGGATGCTCGTCGCATCGCCGTCATCGCTCTGCAGGCGCCACACGTAACCGGGGCTCGACTGGGCGAGCGCATTGACGGGCTCGAGCAGCTCCACGAACCCGGCGATCCGCGGATCGTCGATCGGCGCAAGGAGTCGCCCGATGTTGAGCTGGGCCAGCTGGAACGTGGGTCCGGTCATGCTCGCCCCTCAGCTTGGGAGGGCGATCTCGACCCGCCCGGGGTCCAGGCGAACGCCGTCCAACGTGGCGACTCCGCTCGCGATCGTGAGCGTCGCTTCGGCGCCTGTGACGATGCCGCGATAGCGACCATCGGGCGGCAGGGCCATCGGCACCGGGAACGACAGCGGCGTGTCCAGGCCGTCTCGCGCGGCCTCGACCATCGCCGCGATCGTCACCGGACGCCCCAGGAGACGCTCGGCGGCGCGCAAGTCCCCCGCGGCGATCGCCGTACGGATATCGGAACTCCTGACTGACCGGCCATCCAGCGTGAACGGCGGCACGACGACGACATCGAAGCCATCGACGGCGCCCAATGCAGCCAGCGTCTCGGGCGTGCCTCGCCGCTCGTACCCGAACGCGGCATCGGGGGTCATGAGCAACCCCGCGAGCCCCGCATGCGCGCGGATGCGCTCGACGAATGCGTCGTACGTGGTGTGCCGCACCGCGTCATCGAAGTGCTGCACCACGGTGACGTCCACCCCGGCAGCTTCGAGGCGCTCCAAGCGCTCCTCCGGGTCCATCAGCAATGGTGGCGCCGTTCCCGTGATGACCTCGTCGGGATGGTGGTCGAACGTGATGACCGTCGCCCGGGCTCGCCGCGCCCCGGCCTCGCGCTCGAGGTGGTCCAGGAGGTACAGGTGCCCACGATGAAGCCCATCGAACACGCCCACCACGGCGAACACCGGCCCGTGCTCGGCCCGCAGGCCGTCCACCCCCGCAACGACGTCCATCAGGCGACGGTCTCCGCCGACACCAGCACCTTGTCGGGGGCGAGACGGCCGGTCCCGGCATCGGTGGCGATGGCGGCCAGGGCGCCCGATGGCGCCACGAGCCGATAGCGTTCCGCCCCGGCAGCGAACCCTGCCGCGGGTCGCACGAACTGGCCCCGGGAGACCGCCGCGACCTCTGCCGCGGTCAGGGCCACGGAGGGGAACCGATCCAACCCCTCGTCGAGGGGCCGCAAAAGAGGTACCAGCCCGGCGGGTCCCTCGGCGGCGGCGGCACGGACGGCGTCGAGCGGGATGGCCTCCGTCTCCGCGAACGGACCCGAGGTGGTCCGCCGCAGCGCACCAAGATAGCCCGCGTTCCCGACGCGCTCGCCCAGGTCGCGGGCGAGCGCCCGGATGTAGGTCCCGGCGGAGCAGCGAACGTCCATGATCGCGATCGGCCGCGCCGGATCGGTATCGTCCCAGTCGATCAGCGCAAGGGCGTGGATCGTCACCTCCCGCTCCGCCAACTCGACGGTCTCCCCGGCACGGGCCATCGCATAGGCGCGGCGGCCGGCGACCTTGATGGCGGAGAAGGCCGGTGGGCGTTGGCGGATCGGACCGAGGAACGCGCTCAGGGCGGCCTCCACGTCGGCGCGCGATGGAGCGGGACCTTCCGAAGGGGTCATCTCTCCCTCGAGGTCGTCCGTGGTCGTCGTGGCACCGAAACAGACGGTCGCGCGGTACCCCTTGTCGTCCGCGAGGTGGAACTCGACGACGCGTGTCGCCTTGCCGAGGAAGATGGCCAGGACGCCCGAGGCGAAGGGGTCCAGCGTCCCACCGTGGCCCACGCGCTTGGTCGCAGCGAGCCGGCGCACGAGAGCGACGACGTCATGGGACGTCGGGCCGATCGGCTTGTCGATCACGAGGATGCCGTCGAGACCAGGTCCGAGCGACGAACGTGCCATCTCAGACCGCCCCGGCGCGGACGACCTCGGCGACCAGCTGCCGGGCTTCCGCAAGGACCAGGGAGCGCGCGTCGGCAACGGGATGATCAATGGTCGCGCCGGCCGCCCGCGCATGCCCGCCACCCCCGAATCGACCGGTCAACACCGTGGCGTCCACGCCGCCCGGCTTGGTCCGAACGCTGATCCGCGTCCCCGCCCCCGCTTCCTTGAACAGGATCGAGACCTCGGCATCGTCCGCCTGTGCCAGCAGGTCGATGATGCCCTCCGAGTGTGCCGCGGTCGTCCCGGTCGCCGCCAGATCGGCGTCGAGCAGCGTGGACCAGACGATCCGGCCCGCATCCGAGCTTTCCAGGCGGTCCAGCACCCGCCCGAACAGGCGCAACTGGGATTCCGGTTTGGATCGATACAGGCGGCGCGAGATATCCGACAGCGGTGCCCCAGCGTGGACCAGCGTCGCGGACACGGCGAGCGTCCGCGGCGTGGCGTTGGGGTGCGCGAAGGTGGCCGTGTCCATGACGATCCCGGCCATCAGGGCCGTCGCGAGGTCCCTCCCCCGCTCCCCGTCCCAACCGATCCCGAGACGCTCCGGCGAGCAGGGTCACCATCTCGCACGTCGCCGCCGCACCGGGGTCGATCCAGTCCGTGTCACCAGCGGCGCCGTTCGAAGCGTGGTGATCGATGACCACGCGCGGCAACCGCCCGAATAGGTCCGCGTGTCGCTGGCCCACGGCACCGACCCGCTCCAGGCTTCCGCAGTCCGAGATGACGAGCAGGTCGTAGTCGGCGCCCGCGTCGGGATCCCTCCGGAAGCGCTCGACGCCCGGCAGGAAGTCGTAGAGCGGCGGGACAGCGTCGGTGCAGACCGGATCAGCCGTCCCACCCAACGACTCCACGATCGTGACGATGCCAAGCGTCGCCCCGAGCGTGTCCGCGTCCGGGTTCTCATGGCCCACGGCCAGGACGCGTCGCGCATCGCGCAGGCGCGCCACGACGACGTCAGGCACGGCCGAGAGGAACGGGGCGAGGTCCACGGTCATCAGCGCTTGCGCGAGTCGCCGCGCCGGCGTCGGGCGCGCGGCTTCGGCGGGATCACGGCGGACGGCGGCTCGGACGACGCGTCCCCTTCGTGATGGAGCCGCGGCACTGGGGTCGGCAGGGTCTCCCCCAGGGGGAGGTCGTCGTCCACGGACGCGCCGGCCTCGAGCTCGTTGAGTAGCTGGAGGACGCGGGTGCCGCGCTCGGCGGTGTCATCGAGGTGCACGTGGAGATCCGGGATCCGCCGGATGCGCAACGTCTTGCCGAGTTCATGCCGCACGAACGGCATCGCCCGACCCAGGGCCGCGATCGTCGCGGTCCGCTCCTCCGGCTGGCCGATGACGCTGACCCAGACCTTCGCATGACGAAGGTCGGTCGTCGTTTCGACCCGGGTGATCGTGGCGAAGCCGATGCGCGGATCGGCCACGTCCCGCGTCACGATGACGCCGATCTCCTGCCGCAGGAGCTCGTCGACCCTGTCGGTTCGCTGGCTCATCCGTTCATCTCGCCTTGGCGCAGCGAGTCCGTCAGCCGGCCGCGATCCGCGACACCGTCTGCGAGACGAAGCATTCGATGATGTCGCCCTCCTCCACGTCGTGGAAGTTGGCGAGACCGATGCCGCACTCGTAGTTGGCCTGGACCTCGCGCACGTCGTCGCGGAAGCGGCGCAGCGATTCGATCCGGTCCGTGGCAATGACGCGGCCTCCACGCCAGATCCGGGCGCCGCCTCGGACGATGCGCCCGTCGGTGACGTAGGAACCGGCGATGACCGTGTTCTTGCCGACGCGGATGACCTGGCGGACCTCGGCGCGGCCCTCCACGACTTCGACGATCTCGGGCTCAAGGAGGCCCTTGAGCGCCGCTTCGATGTCGTCGGTCAGCTTGTAGATGATGTCGTAGAGCCGGATGTCGACGCCTTCGGCCTCGGCGGCTCGGCGCGCTGTGTCGGTGATGTTCGTGCTGAACCCGACCACGATCGCGTCCGATGCCGTCGCCAGCATGATGTCGTTGTCGGTGATGTCCCCGGCGGCCTCGTGCAGCACATTGAGCCGGACCTCGTCCTGATCCAGTTGCTCGAGGGCGTGGGTGATCGCGCCGAGCGACCCCGACACGTCGGCCTTGAGGATGATCCGCAGTTCCTTGGCCTGGCCGGCCTGGATCTGTCGATACAGGTCCTCGAGCGTCGCACGCCCGCTGCCGTCGCCACTCTTGGCCGCGACCTGCGCCTTGCGCTGCTCGACCATCGCCCGGGCGGCCTTCTCGTCGGCCACGACGCGCAGGATGTCACCGGCTTCGGGCACCTCGGAGAGGCCCAGGACCACGACAGCACTCGCCGGCCCGGCCTGCTTGACCCGCTTCCCGCGGTCGTTCTCCATCGCGCGAACGCGTCCGAACGTCTCGCCCACGACGATGACGTCGCCCACCTTGAGCGTCCCGGTCTGGACCAGGGCCGTCGCGATCGGACCGCGGTTCTTGTCCAGCTGCGCCTCGACGATCGTGCCGACCGCCTCGCGGTCGGGATTCGCCTTGAGCTCCTGGAGGTCCGCGACCAGCAGGACCATCTCGATGAGCTCGTCGAGGCCGACGCGGCTCTTCGCCGAGACCGCGACGAGCGGCACGTCGCCGCCGTATTCCTCGATGACGATGCCGGCCTCGGTCAACTCGGTCTTGACCCGGGTCGGGTCGGCATCGGGCTTGTCGATCTTGTTGAGGGCGATGATGATCGGCACCTTGGCTGCCTTCGCGTGCGCGATGGCCTCCAGGGTCTGGGGCATGACGCCGTCATCGGCGGCGACCACGATGATCGCGATGTCCGTGACCCGAGCCCCGCGGGCCCGCATCGCCGTGAACGCCTCGTGACCGGGCGTGTCGAGGAAGACGACGCGCTTGCCGTCGTGCTCGACCTCGCTGGCACCGATGTGCTGGGTGATCCCGCCGCGCTCGGCGGCGGCGACCTCGGTGGAGCGCAGGGCGTCGAGCAGGCTCGTCTTGCCGTGGTCGACGTGACCCATGACGGTCACGATCGGCGCCCGAGGCTGCAGAGCGGCGGTCTCGTCCTCCTCGAACAGGACCTCCTTGGTCGCTTCGGGGGCCGGACCCTCGCTCTCACCGTCGGCGACAGCGCCACCGCCCGGGGCGACGGTCTCGGCCACTTCGTAGCCGAGTTCCGAGGCGACCAGCGACGCCGTGTCGCGGTCGATGAGCTGGTTGATGGTCGCGAAGATCCCGCTCTTGATCAGCTCGCGGATGATGTCCGCAACGTTGACCGCCAGCAGGTCGGCGAGTTCCTTGACGGTGATCGTGCCGGGCAGCTCGATCGCGCCACGCTCGCGCGGGTCGATCGTCTGGACCTGGGCGCCGAACGCGCCGTCGCGACGCGGTGGCTTGCGGGGCCCGCGACGGCCGCGGGTGCCGCTCCTACTTCTGGCCACGGGCTCCTCCTTCGATGTCGTCATGATCCTGGCCCGAACCCAGTTCGATGCTCGCGATGAGCGCCGTCGGGACGGGGGACTCGAGCGCCCGTGTCAGGGCACCCTTGGTATTGGCGATGGTCAGACAGCCGGCCGTCCGGCAGACATATGCACCCCGGCCGGCGAGCCGCCCCGTCTCGTCGAGGACGATCCGGCCGTCCGGCGTTCGGACGATCCGGACCAGCTCGCGCTTCGGTCGTGACGTCCGGCAGGCCACACAGGTGCGCGTCGGCACGCGGGACGCGATCGCACCCCGAGCAGTCGCCGGAGGGGTCGCCGCGCCTACGACGCCACCCCTTCGGGGACCGGCTCGGCGGCGGGCTCCGCAGCGGCCGCTGCTTCCGCTGCCTGCTTCTTCGTGACGCGCTTGGCCTTCGCGGGCGCCGCAACGGGCGCCGGCGTTTCCGCGGCCACGGCCGCATCGGCCGGTGCATCGGCGACCGCAGCCGTCTTCTTCGTCGCACGCTTCGGCTTCGCGGGCGCGGCGTCCGGGGCATCCGCCGACGGTCCGGCCGGTGCGTCGACCTCGGCCGCGGCAGCAGCCTTCTTGGTCGTTCGCTTCGGCTTGGTCGCGGGCACCTCGGTCGCGACATCGGTCGTCGCCGGCTCCGTGGCCGCAGCACCCTGTGCCCCATCAGCCGTCGGCGGCTCGGCATCCGCGGCCGCGCGGGCCTCGGCCACCGACACGTCACTGCGGATATCGATGCGCCAGCCGGTCAGGCGGGCTGCCAGCCGGGCGTTCTGCCCTTCCCGGCCGATGGCCAGCGACAGCATCCGCTCCGGCACGGTCACGCTGGCGATCCGATGCTCCTCGTCGATGTCCACCGAGATGACCTGCGCCGGGCTCAGGGCATTGGCGACGAAGACGCCGGGGTCGTCGCTCCACGGGATGACGTCGATCTTCTCGCCGGCAAGTTCCGCGACGACGGCCTGGACGCGGGCACCGCGCTGGCCGACGGTCGCACCCACCGGGTCGAGGCCATCCTGACGCGATGCCACCGCCACCTTGGAGCGACTCCCGGCCTCACGGGCGATCGCCTTGATCTCCACGGTCCCGCCGTGGATCTCGGGGACTTCGAGTTCGAAGAGTCGCCGCAGGAACCCCTTGTGGGTCCGGCTGACGAAGATCTGCGGCCCGCGGACCGAGCGCCGCACCTCGAGCACGAACGCCTTGACGTTCTGGCCGATGCGGTAGTGCTCCAGGGCGCTCTGTTCGGTCGTGGCGAGGATCGCCTCCACGTTCTTGCCGACGTCGAGGATGATCGCGCGCGGTTCGACACGGTTGACGGTGCCGGTGATGAGTTCGCCCTCACGGTTCGCGAACTGGTCGAAGACCTGGTCGCGCTCGACCTCGCGGATGCGCTGCAGGACGATCTGCTTGGCGGTCTGGGCACCGATGCGACCGAACACGTCGCCGTCGAGCTGTTCGGTCTCGACGACGTCACCCACCTTGGCGTCGGCGTCGTGGGCGCGAGCGTCCTCGAGGGTGATCTGCGTCAGCTCGTCCTCGATCTCTTCGACGACGAGCCGCGCACGAAAGACCCGGATCCGACCAGACTCGGCATCGATGCGGACGTGGATGTCCTCGTCGCCGGCGACGCGTCGATAGGCGGACTGGATCCCGTCCTCGACCGCACCGATGAGCTGCTCGCGTGAGACCTGCTTCTCGGCGTTGAGCTGCAGGAGGGCGCCCACGAAGTCTCGACTCATGATCGCCCTCCATCCTGATGTCCAACGGTCGACGAACCGCCGCTCACAAAGAGACGTGGGGGTCACCCACGTCACGGAGCGGCCGTTCAGTTGGCGCGAGTATACACCCGGATGGGTGGACGGCTAACGCGAGGCCCGCCGCCGGCCCGCCTTCACATGCTAGCCTCGGCCCACCATGCCGTGGCACGACACCGCCCTCCCTGCCGACACCACCAACGGCTCTTCCGCGGTCGTTCCGGTCACGGTCGGCGGCTCTCCCATCGTCCTGGTGGCCTCGGACGGGCGCTGGTATGCCATCGAGGATCGGTGCAGCCATGCCGGCTGCTCGTTCATCGATGACGGCCAGATCGAGGGCTTCCACGCGATCTGCAACTGCCACGGTTCCGAGTTCGATGTGCGCACGGGACAGGTCGTTCGACCGCCCGCCCGCGAGCCGATCCAGACGTACCCCGTCCGGATCGACGGCGGGCGGATCCAGGTGGAACGGTGATCGACCTGGCGTCGGTCACCGTGGAGGAGCTCGAACGCGACCCCTATCCGATCTATGCGGAGCTCCGCGAGCACGCCCCCGTCGCGTACATGCCATGCCTGGACACGTGGATGGTCACCCGATGGGCCGACGTCGAGGCGGCATGCACGGATCCGGTCGCCTTCCCGGCGCACGTCGAGCACTCCCCGACGGATCGGGCACTGGGCGGGGTCTCGATGATGACCACGGACGGAGAGCCGGCCAAGCGTCGCCGCCGACCGTTCGATCCCACGCTTCGGCCGCGGACCGTCGAGGCACGCATGCCCGAGGTGTTCGCCCGGCTGTGCCGCGAACGGCTCGACGCCATCGCGGGGGCCGGCCGTGCCGACCTGCTCACCGACTACTTCGAGCCCGTGTCCGTTCTGTCCTTGGCCCACGCCATGGGCATCGCCGACCTCGTGGACGTGCAGACCCTTACCCGCTGGTTCGCAGGTCTGGCGGCGGGCGTCTCCAACTACGAAGACGACCCGGCCAAGACGGCCGCCTGCGATGCCGTCTCCGATGAGATCGACCTCGTGCTGCTGCCACGGTTCGAAGAGCGACTCGCCAGGCCCCAGGACGACCTCATCTCGGACCTCGTCACCGCGTTCGATGGCGCACTCGAGGATCGGCTGACCCTGGCGATGCCGTCGTTGAAGCTGGTCCTGCTCGGCGGATTGCAGGAGCCGGCGCACGGCGGTGCCACGATCACGCATTGCCTGCTGGCCCACCCCGACCAGCTGGCCGCCGTCCGCATGGACCCCGCGCTGGTCCCGATCGCGATCGAGGAGGGGCTACGCTGGACGGCGCCGATCGGCAATCTCCTGCGGGGCGTCGCCCCCGGCACCCGTCTCGGCACGGTCGCGTTCCCGCCGGACGCCCGGGCCATCCTCGTCGTGTCGTCGGCGAATCGCGATCGCGACGTTTGGGGCCCCACGGCCGACGCGTTCGACATCGGTCGCCCCAAGCGGGTGCACCTGTCGTTCGCGACCGGGCCGCACTACTGCATCGGCCACCACTTCGCGCGTGCCCAGCTCCGCGTCGCGATCTCCCTGCTGCTGGAGCGCTTCCCTGCCCTGCGGCTGGACCCCGATCACGTCACCGTGTACCGCGGCCACGAGTACCGCTCTCCGAAGGCGCTCAGGGTCCTGATCGACGACTGAGCGCGATCGGCGGTCCGGCAGGGGCGAGATCTGCACCGGGACCGGTCAGGCGGGAACCTGCGGTGTCGGGTAGCGCCGGGCGACGTAGTCCTCGAGGATCTCGATGAATTCGGCGACGAGGCCGTCGCCGCGGAGCGTCCGGTCCAGGCTGCCGTCGATGAAGACGGGCGCGACCGGCTCCTCGAACGTGCCGGGCAAGGAGATCCCGATGTCGGCGTGCTTGCTCTCGCCGGGGCCGTTCACGACGCAGCCCATCACCGCGACGCGCAGGTCCTCGGCGCCTGGGTGTGTCTCGCGCCATTCGGGCATGCGCTCCTTGAGGTAGCCCTGGATCTGCTGGGCCATCTCCTGGAAGAACGTGCTGGTCGTCCGGCCGCAACCGGGACAGGCCGACACCTGCGGCAGGAACGAGCGCAGGCCCATCGATTGGAGGACCTGCTGGGCGACCTCCACCTCGCGCTCGCGCGGCGCCCCGGGCTCGGGCGTGAGGGAGACGCGGATGGTGTCGCCGATCCCCTCGTTGAGCAGGATCGCGAGACCCGCGGTCGAGGCGATGATCCCCTTGTCGCCCATGCCGGCCTCGGTCAGGCCCAGATGGAGCGGGTAGTCGCAGCGGGCAGCGAGCAGCCGATAGACGTCCACGAGGTCGCGGACGCCGCTGACCTTGGCGCTGATGATGATCCGGTCGTGACGCAGGCCGGTCGCCTCGGCGAGCTCCGCGGACCGCAGCGCGGACTGGAGCATCGCCTCGATCATCACGTCGCGCGCGTCCCGGGGCTCGGCGAGCCGCGCGTTCGCGTCCATGAGCTCGGTCAGGACCGCCTGGTCCAGCGACCCCCAGTTGACCCCGATCCGGACCGGCTTGTCGTTGTCGATGGCGACCTGGACGATCGTCGCGAAGTGCTCGTCGTGGCGCTTGGCTCCCACGTTGCCGGGGTTGATCCGGTACTTCGCGAGGAGCGCGGCCGTCTCGGGGTACTCCACCAGCAGCTTGTGGCCGTTGTAGTGGAAGTCGCCGATGATCGGCACGTCCACGCCCAGACCGCGCACCTTGCGCACCATCTCGGGGACGGCGGCGGCAGCCTCCTCGGTGTTCACCGTCACGCGGACCAGCTGCGAGCCGGCATGGGCCAGCCGCGCGACCTGGATCGCGGTCCCATCGGCGTCGGCGGTGTCGGTGTTGGTCATCGACTGGACGACGACCGGATGGGCGCTCCCGACGAGCACGCCGCCGACATCCACGCTGACCGACGGCCGTCGCCGCGGCCGTAGCTGATCGGGCGAGGCCATGGCTCAGGAGCCTCCCGAGATGCTCCGGATGATGTCGAACCCGGTGACCCAGATGAGGAACCCGAACAGGAACACGAACCCGACCATGTAGGTCAGCTGCTCGGCCCGCAGGCTCATGCGCGCCCCGAAGAACCGCTTGAGCGTGATCATCAGCATCCGCCCGCCATCGAGCGGTGGGAACGGCAGGATGTTCACGACCGCGAGGTTGGCCGACAGGATCGCCGCGACGTACAGGGTGACGGTGGGACCCCGCTGCCAGAAGACGTCGCCGATCTGCGTCGCGATACCGACCGGCCCGGAGACCGGCGGTGCACCGGTCGGGTCGTCGACGACCGAAGTAGACGAGGCTGCCCAGGCCGTTGACGATCAATCCGAGCGCGCGCACCGTCCGTTCCACGCCGATCGCCACGGCGCCGCCGGCGTATAGGTGGTGTCGAGGTCGGTGGCGAAGTGCCCCTGCAGGTCGGTCCGCCGAGTGCGCCGAGCGCGTCTGGCCGGACAGCGTCGGCCTTCGGTGCGAAGCGTGACCGTGATCGTCTCGAAGCGTCCCGTCGGCCTCTGCATCGCCGTCAGGACGACGGTCTCCCCGGCCCGCTCGCGGAGGCGTCGAGGATCGTGGGGCCGACGAAGGCCCGGTAGCACGCCATCGATGGCGACGAGCGGCGTCGCCCGGCTCAGGCCACGATCGCGGCCGGCGAGCCCGGTTCGACCTCGAAGAACTGGACGCCGATGTAGGGCGACACCGAGCGCGATCGCCGGTGAAGATGGCGAACGCGAGCAGGACGTTCATCGCGACGCCCGCGACGAGGATGACGCATCTTGGTGATCCAGCGCTGGGCCGCGAACGAACGCGGATCCTCGGCGCCGTCGCCGTCCTCGCCCTCGAGCTTGACGAAACCGCCGATCGGCAGCCAGTTGAGCGTGTAGATCGTCTCGCCCTTGTTGCGCAGGACCTTGGCCCGCGGCGGGAACCCGACACCGAACTCCAGGACCCGGACGTTGGCGCAGTCGCGCGGTCACGAAGTGGCCGATCTCGTGGATGACGACGAGGATGCCCGAGGATGCCGATGAACAGGACGATCGTGATGATCGACTGGACGAAGCCGGTCATGCGCGACCTCCCGATCGGGCCGGTCGCGAAGGCGGCACGGACCTCGACATCGAGCGCGATGAGGCCGTCGACGTCGGGCATCGGGGTCGCCGGTCGTACCGAAGCGCTCCACGGCGACCTCGAGCAGTCGCGGGATCCCGAGGAAGTCGAGCGTCCCGTCGAGGAACCGGCTCACGGCGACGTCGTCGGCCGCGATCAGCGCAGCCGACGCCCGCGGGCCCGGCGATGCCCGGCCTCGCGGGCGATCCGCAGCGCCGGGAACCGCGCCTCGTCCGGCGCGCGGAAGTCGAGCCGACCGGACGCGACGAGATCGGCCGGGGCGGCGGGCGAGGGACGGCGGTCGGGATAGGTCATGGCGTACTGGATCGGGAAGTCGCATGTCAGGGGTGCCCAGCTGGGCCTTGAGCGAGCCGTCCGTGAACCGGACGGCGGAGTGGACGACGCTCTGCGGGTGGATCACCACCTCGATCGCGCCGTAGTCGACATCGTACAGCCAGTGCGCCTCGATGACCTCCAGGCCCTTGTTGGCGAGCGTCGCGGAGTCGATGGTGATCTTGGCTCCCATGGTCCAGGTCGGGTGCTGGAGGGCACGTTCCGGGGTGATCGTCGCCATGTCGTCGGCGGTCGCGTCGAGGAACGGACCCCCGGATGCGGTCAGGATGAGCGCCGCGACCGTCGACATGGATTCCCCCACCAGACACTGCCAGATCGCGGAATGTTCCGAATCGATCGGCCGCAGCCAGGCCAGCGGACTGGCGAAGGGATCGTCCGGCGCGCGTTCG
Organism: uncultured Chloroflexia bacterium; assembly: GCA_963743815.1. Classification (GTDB taxonomy): domain Bacteria; phylum Chloroflexota; class Limnocylindria; order Limnocylindrales; family CSP1-4; genus SPCO01. Next base: position 63,997 of record CAVURB010000001.1, read on the forward strand.
GCGGTGGCTCGGCGGCCAGCCGTCGCGCTTCGGGCATCACGAGGTGGCCACCCGCGACCAGGGTCTCCTTGTTGGCCGTCGCCACGACCTTGCCGGCCCGGAGCGCGGCCAGGACGGAGCCGCAGGCTCACGACCCCGCCGGTCGCGATCACGACGAGGTCCACGTCGTCGCGCGTCGCGAGCTCGCCAGCGCGTCATCGGTCGCCCCGAGGGCCGTGACGCCGGGCCCGAGGCGCCGCGCCTGTTCGGCGAGCAGCTCGGCATTCGTCCCGGCCGCCAGCGCGACCACGCGGAACGCCCCCGGGATGCGCGGCGAGGACGTCCACGGTCTGGCGTCCGATCGAGCCGGTCGACCCCAGCAGCGCGACCCCGCGCGGCTCAGCTAAGGATGGCGACGACATACAGGGTCACGACCGGGGCGGCGAACAGGAACGAGTCCACGCGGTCGAGCATCCCCCCGTGTCCGGGGATGAGGTCGCTGGAGTCCTTCGCCCCGGCGGCCCGCTTGAGCATCGATTCGGCAAGGTCGCCGGCCTGGGCGGCAAGGGCGGCGAGCGGGCCGAGGGCGAGGGCGTGGATCGGGTTCTGGCCCAGTCCCCACAGGAAGACGGCGACGACGACCGTGGTCGCCACGACGCCACCGACGAGGCCGGCATATGTCTTCGATGGCGAGATGTGGGTCAGGAACTTCTCGCGACCGAACTGCTTGCCCACGAGGTACGCGCCCGTGTCGTACGACCACACCGCCAGGATCAGCAGGAGGATCCATCCGCGCTCCGCGCCCAGCGGGCGCGAACAGGGCGTCATCTGGTACGGCGGGTGCGGCGTGGCCGAGACGCACGACGAATGCCAGGAGGCTGACGTACAGCGCCCCGAACACGGTGGCAACCCACGTTGCCAGCCCGTCGCGCGGGTCCGGGATCGGGAATGACGCGACCGCGACGACGACGATCCCGACCGCCATCAGGAGCAGGCCGCTGCCCTCGAGGACATCGGGGAACGTGGCGTCCACGATGACCAGCAGGGCGAGGACCGCACCGAGCAGCGGAAGCGTCGGGTGGCCGGACATCCGCAGCAGCGCGAACACCTCGCGTGCCGCGAGGACCGTGATGATCGCGATCGCCGCCGCCAGGACGACGCCGCCCAGGGCGAGGACGACCAGCAGGACCGGGACGAGGACGGCGGCGGTGATCGCGCGCTGACGCACCCGTGCGGCTACCTAGCGCCCGAACCGGCGCTGTCGGCGGGCGAATTCCCCGAGCGCCTCATCGAAGGCCTCGGGTCCGAAGTCGGGCCAGAGCGTCTCGCAGAAGTAGAACTCGGCGTAGGCCGACTGCCAGATCAGGAAGTTGGACAACCGCTGCTCGCCGCCGGTCCGGATGACGAGGTCGGGATCGGGCAGGCCGGCCGTGTAGAGCACGGCGTTGACCGCCGATTCGTCGATCGCCTCGGATGGCACGCCCGTAGCCACGAGGTGGCGGATGGCATCGACGAGCTCCGTCCGGCCCGCGTAGTTGAACGCGATGTTCAGCAGCAGCCGGGTCCCATCCTCGGTCGCGGCCAGCGCGTCGCCGATCGATCGGCGCGTCTCGTCGGGCAGCTCGTCGAGGCGCCCAAGGAGGCGGATCCGGACCCCCTGCGCGACGAAGCTCGTCGGTCTCGCTGCGGATCGCCCCCTCGAGGAGACCGAAGAGGCCGGTGACCTCGTCGTCCGAACGCGCCCAGTTCTCGCGGCTGAAGGCGTAGAGCGTCAGGACCGGGACGCCGCGCCGCACGGCGTGCCGCAGCAGCTCACGGATCGCCTCGACCCCGGCGGCATGGCCGTCGAGTTCGGGCAGGTCGTGCTGGCGCGCCCAGCGCCGGTTGCCGTCCATGATGATCGCGACGTGCCGGGGTAGGTCGTCGATCGGGAGGGCGGGAGGCTCCGGGAGGTCGATGCCGGTGGTCGCGGCGGCAGACGGGGACGCGTCGGGGGACGCCGCCGGCTCGTGAGCTGCGGGCGGCGCGTCGGTCGGGCGGGCCAGCGGTGTGCGGGCCACTAGACCTCGAGGACCTCCTGTTCCTTGGCGGCGCCGCGCTGGTCGACGTCGGCGATGTGGCGATCGGTCGTCTTCTGGAGCTGATCGAGCTGGCGGTGGGATTCGTCCGCGCCGACCGTGCCGTCACGCTCTTCCTTCTTGAGATGGTCGGCGGCATCGCGACGCAGGTTGCGGATCTCGACCCGCGCCTCCTCCATGCGCTTGTGGACGACCTTGACGAGGTCCTTGCGACGTTCCTCGGTCAGCGGCGGGATGTTCAGGCGCACGACGGTCCCGTCGACGTTGGGCATCAGGCCGATGTCGCTCTTGGTGATCGCCTTCTCGATGGCCCCGAGGACGCCTCGATCCCACGGCTGGATGACGATCTGATGCGGTTCCGGGACGCTGATCCCGGCCAACTGGTTCAGCGGCGTCTGCGCACCGTAGTAGTCCACCAGGATGCGTTCGACCAGCTGGGTAGACGCCCGACCGGTGCGGACGCCCTGGAAGTCGCGCTCCATCGCGTCGACGGCGCGCGCCATCTTGTGGTCAGCTTCGGCGAGGATCTCGCTACTCATGCTGGCGCACCTCCGGCTGCGATGGGCGCCGCGACGGCGCTCGAGATTCGGGTCCCGACGGGCTCGCCGGCCGCGACACGCGTGATGTTGTCAGGGTGGTTGAGGTCGAAGACGACGATGGGGAGTTCGTTCTCCATGCACAGGCTGATCGCCGCGGCGTCCATGACCTTGAGCTGATCACGGAGCAGGTCGGCGTAACTCAGCTGAGCGTAGCGCTGCGCGCCCGGGTTCGTCATCGGGTCGCTGTCGTAGACGCCGTCCACCTTGGTGGCCTTGAGCAGGACCTCGGCGTTGATCTCGACGGCACGGAGCGCCGCGGCGGTATCGGTCGTGAAGTACGGGTTGCCGGTACCGGCCACGAAGATGGCGACCCGGCCCTTCTCCAGGTGGCGGATCGCCCGCCGCCGGATGTATGGCTCGGCGACCTCGTTCATGGCGATGGCCGTCATGACGCGGGTCGGGACGCTCTCCTTCTCGAGCGCGTCCTGCAATGCGAGGCCGTTCATGACGGTCGCGAGCATGCCGATGTAGTCGCCGGTCGCGCGGTCCATGCCGCGAGCCGCAGCCGCCATGCCGCGGAAGATGTTGCCGCCACCGACGACGATCCCCACCTGGACGCCGAGGCGGTGGACCTCGCCGACCTGGCGGGCGATGAACGAGCAGAACGCCGGGTCCACGCCGTAGGGCCGATCCCCAAGGAGCGCTTCGCCGGACAGCTTGAGCAGGATCCGCCGGTACCCGACCGACGGATCGCCGGCGACCTTGTCGGCCACCGGATCGCTCACAGGTCCTCCCCGAGCGCGTAGCGGGTGAAGCGGCGCACGCGGATGTTCTCGCCGATGGTCGCGATCTTCTCGTTGATGAGGTCGCTCACCGCGCGCTCCTCGTCGCGGAACGGCTGGTCGTACAGGCAGACCTGGCTGTACCACTTCTTGAGCTGGCCCTCGACGATCTGCGGTCGGATCGCCTCCGGCTTCTTCTGGGTCGCCTCGTCGGCGAGGAGCTCGGCCTTCTTCGCCTCGAGGTCGGCGGCAGGGATCCGATCCTGGTCCACGTACAGCGGCGCCAGGCCAGCGACCTGCACCGCGAGGTCCCGGACGAGCTTCTGGAACTCATCGGTCCGCGCGACGAAGTCCGTCTCGCAGTTGACCTCGATCAGCACGCCGACGCGCCCGCCGGTGTGGATGTAGCTGGAGACGAGACCCTCACGGGCGTCGCGGCCGGCCTTCTTCGCCGCCGCGGCCAGGCCCTTCTCGCGAAGGAGCGCGACCGCCGCTTCGAGGTCGCCGCCGGTCTCGGTCAGCGCCTTCTTGCAGTCCATGAACCCGGCGCCGGTCCGCTCGCGCAGTTCCTTGACCAGCTCCGCCGAGATGTCCGCCATGTGTGCGTGGCTCCTGTTCGTTTCGTCGTTCGCCGGGTGCACCGGCACCCGCTTCATCCGGTGTCAGTCGACCGTCAGGTGGACGGTTCGTCTTCGGCCTTCTCGGCCGCTTCGCGGGCGAGTTCGGCCGCGATCTCTTCGGGGGTCGCTTCGGCTGGTTCGGCGACGGCTGCCTCGGCCCGGGCGACGCGGTCGCCGGGGAGGAGGTCGTCGTCGTCGGCGTCGGGCTCGAACGTGAGCGCCGCGCCACCGGCCAGTGCGGCGACGAGTTCGTCGGACGCCCCGGGGACCTCCTCCTCCTCGCCGGTCTGCGGCATCGGAGCCGCATCGATCGCCTCCGGCTCGGCCACGGCGCGGGCGGAGCGCTCCTGGGCGCCCTCGATCGCCGCCTCGGCGACGAGCGTGCACAGCAGCCGGATGCTGCGGATGGCGTCGTCGTTGGCCGGGATGATGAAGTCGAGCTCGTCGGGGTCGACGTTCGTGTCGCCGGTGCCGACGACCGGGATCTCGAGCTTGTTCGCCTCGGTGACCGCGATCCGCTCGCGGTGCGGGTCGACGATGAAGACGAGACCGGGCAGGCGCTTCATCTTGCGCATCCCGCCGACGGTGCCCTGGAGCTTGACCATCTCCTCGGTCAGCTTGGCGGCTTCCTTCTTGGTCATGCGCTCGAAGTCGCCGGCCTGCTGGCGCGCCTCGAGCTGCTCGAGCAGGCCGATGCGCTTCTTGATCGTCGTGAAGTTCGTGAGCATGCCGCCGAGCCAGCGCTTCTGGACGTACGGCATGTTGGCGCGGGTCGCCTCGGAGACGATGGGTTCCTGGGCCTGCTTCTTGGTGCCGACGAAGAGGACCTGGTCGCCGCGGGCGACCGTCTCGCGGACGGCCTCGAGCGCCACGTCCAGGCGCTGGACGGTCTGGGCCAGGTCGATGATGTGGATCCCGTTGCGCTCGGCGAAGATGAACGGCTTCATCTTGGGATTCCAGCGGCGGGTCTGATGGCCGAAGTGGACTCCGGCCTCGAGCAGCTGCCGCATCGAAACGGACGGCACGGTGAGCGACCTCCTGTTCGGTTCGTTCCTCCGCGGTTCGCCATGTCGTCGTCGGGGACCGGACCGAGGTCCGGCACCGCCCCGACCGGGACGATCCGCGTGTGAGCTCCGCTCCGGATCATCCGGTGCGGGCAGGTTCACGTGGTCTGGCGGCTCGGGACGTCGACGGTCCCGGACCGGGCGGGAGTCTACCACAGGGTCGACGCGGCTCCGGAATCGGGCCGATTGAAGAAATCGGCTCGTCCCGCCTCGTCATACGGGTTGTAGCGTCGGACCACCGACGCCGTCGATGATGGAAGGGCCATGGACACCGATCTCGTGACCCGTGCACAAGGCGGCGATCAGGAGGCGTTTGCCGACCTGGTCCATGCCATCGCGAATCGGTTCCTCGCGGTGTCGCGCAGGATCCTGGGCGACATCGATCTGGCCGAGGATGCCACGCAGCAGGCGCTGCTGGGCATCTGGCAGAACCTTCCCCAACTCCGCGACCCGGCCCGCTTCGAGGCCTGGTCGTATCGGCTCCTCGTGCACGCCTGCTACACCGAGGGCCGCAAGTCCCGCCATTGGGCGCCGAACCTGAGGCTGCTGTCGGTTGACGAACCGATGGTGGTCGATGGGACGAGCTCGGTCGTCGATCGCGACCAGCTCGAGCGCGCCTTCCGGCGCCTTTCCCTCAACCATCGCACGGTAGTGGTGCTGCACCACTACCTGGACCTGCCGCTCGATCGCGTGGCCGACATCGTCGGCGCACCGCTCGGGACGGTCGGATCGAGATTGCATTACGCAACGCGGGAGCTGCGCTCGGCGCTCGTCGCCGATGCACAGCCGGCGCCCCGGGAGGTGGCACGATGACCCATTTCGATACCTCCGACCAGGACGTCCCCCGCGCCATCCGGTCGTGGCTCCACGAGGACCGGCACGAGGACGCTTCCCGCATCGCGGGGGCCGTGCTGGACCAGGTGGAGACGACCCCACAGCGCCGTGCCACCTGGTGGCGGGCGCGGAGGTTCTACGACATGAACACCTACGCGAAGTTCGCGATCGCGGCGGCCGCTGTGCTCGTCGTCGCCGTGGTCGGCTACAACTTCCTCCCCGGTCGGGGCGGAGTCGGCGGACCGACCGCCACGCCTTCGCCGAGCCCTGTGCCACTCGCCGTGGGCACCTTCCTATCGCATGGCGGATCGATCGACACTCGATGCGACCGGAGACGGTGCGGATGTGACCGGCACGATGACCTACACCGATGTGGGCGGCGCAGACCTCGGCGGCTTCGTGGTCGATCTCGCGTGCACCCGAACGACCGACGGCGGGCTGATCGTGATCGGCGGACCGGTCACCGACTCGACGAACGGCTATGTCGAGTCCGCGCCGGAGGGCAGCAACGTCGCGATCGTCCTCCAGCAGGCATCGCCAGTCAGAGCGTTCTTCTGGATCGAGCACCCGGACCCGCACGAGCCCAACTGCCCGGTGTTCCTCGAGAGCATCCCCGATGTGGGAGACCCGGGCTCTGAGCCGAGCGCCCTGGAGCCGATCGAAGGGACCATCGAGCTGCGACCGTAGGCCCCGGTCGCTGACGACCCGCCACCATCGCCCGCCGGCGATCCCGCCGGCGGGCGCTCGTTCGGGCAAGAGCCTTCAGGTCTGGGCATCTGCTTCGCCGACCGCGAGATGTGTTCTCAGCTCGAATCACCGGTCAGAACGCCGCGCGGTGGTGGCGGACCCGTGGCTCCCCTCCCCCGTGGCCGGGTTCCACGACGACGAGGTCGAAGCGCAACGGCAGATGCGGCAGATCCTCCCGCTCGAGCAGACCGTATGCGGCCTGGCGGATGCGCTTCCGCTTGCGGTGGTCGACCGTCTCTTCGGGCAGGCCGAAGTCCCGGCGTCGACGCCATCGGACCTCGACGATGACGAGCGCGGCCGGCGGACCCGGGTCGGCCGCCACGATGTCGAGTTCGCGGCGGCCGACATGGACGTTCCGGGCCAGGATGGTCCAGCCGATCGCCCGAAGGTGCGCGGCGACCAGCGATTCGGCGGCATCGCCCGCCTGCTGGGCCGTGGTCCGCATCGGGTGATCGGGTCGGGACCATCCATGCACCGAGGGTCGCACAAGGGCCTTGCCCTGCGGTTGTCGCGCGCTTACCTGCGGCTTATCCGGGCGCTCCGGCGCCAGGTCCACCGATGCGAGTAGCCCCGCCAGGTCCAGGCTCGCCAGGTCATCTGCGTCGAGCGCGGCGTCATCTGCCATGACCGGGACGAGCTCACGCTCAAGCAGCTCGTGGCTGGCCGGAGACGCCGCGGGGTCCGCAAGGAGGTCCAGTTCCAGCTGGTCGCCGGCGAGGGTCCGCTGCAGGGCGAGGAACGACCGACGGTGGAACGGTGTCAGCCCCATCGCCCGGATCGCGGCCCGGTGGTCCGCGGTCGCATATCCCTGGTTGTGCTCCCAGCCGTAGCCTGGGTAGCGGGCGGCAAGGAGCGTCATCAATCGATCCCGGACGACCTTGGCGACGACGGACGCGCAGGCGATCGAGTAGACCTTGGCGTCGCCGTTGACGATGTTCGAATAGGGCCCGACCCTGGCTTCGAACCCAGCGATCCGGTTGCCGTCAACCAGCACGTGCTCGTGGCCACCGACCCTGGCGATCGCGCGGCGCATCGCGAGGTGCGTGGCGTGATAGATGTTGAGCTGGTCGATCTCGCGCACGGATGCGGCGCCGACGCCGATCGCGACGGCCCGGCGGCGGATGACCGGCGCCAGGCGATCTCGCTGCGCCATCGACAGCGTCTTCGAGTCACGGACGCCTTCGATGCGGTGACACCCGGGAGCCATGATCACGGCAGCGGCCACGACCGGACCGCAGGTAGGTGCCACGCCGACCTCGTCCACCCCGACGACCCGGGTCAGACCCTCATTCCACAAGCGGCGCTCGTAACGGAGGGTCGGGACGATGACGGCCATCTCAGGCGCAAGGGTAGCCCGGAATCAGCTGAGCCCGCCGGGTCCGGCGGGCTCGATGTCGTGACAGGCCTGTGTCGAGGGCGCGACCCGGCTGGGTCAGTTGCCCGTGCGGCGCTCCCGGAGCGTCGCGGCCTTGCCGACGCGCTTGCGCAGGAAGTACAGCTGGGCGCGACGGACCTGGCCGTGGCGGACGACCTCGATCTTCTCGATGCGCGGGCTGTGGATCTTGAAGGTTCGCTCCACGCCGACGCCCGATGCGATCCGGCGCACCGTGATCGAGCGAGTGATTCCGCCACCGCGCAGGCGCATGACCGTGCCTTCGAACACCTGGATGCGCTCGCGGTTGCCCTCGACGACCTTGGCGGAGACCTTCACGGTGTCACCCGTGGCGAGCTCCGGCAGGTCGGTGCGGAGCTGGTCCTGGACGATCTCGTCGAGCACGTTCACGCGGCGTTTCCTTGATCAGTGGTGGGCAGCGGAGACGCTGCGGAGCGGTCGGAGCCGAAGTCGCAGGATGCCGCGACGAGGCGGGAGTATAGCACGGGCTCCCGCGGCGTCAGTCGTCGCCGCTCGGAGGCAGCAGGTCCGGTCGGCGTTCGCGCGTCCGCTCGACGGATCGCTCGTAGCGCCACCGGGCGACGGCCCCGTGATCGCCCGAGGTCAGGATCTCCGGCACATCGAGGCCGCGGAAGGATGGCGGGCGGGTGTACTGCGGATACTCGAGGAGCCCGGCGCTGAACGACTCCTCGGCCGTCGACAGGTCGTCGATGGCCCCGGGCAGGAGCCGGATGACGGCGTCGATGACCACCAGCGCCGGCAGCTCGCCGCCGGTGACGACGTAGTCGCCGATGGAGAGCTCCAGGTCCACGAACGCGCGGATCCGCTCATCGACGCCTTCGTAGCGGGGACAGACGAGCACGAGGTGGGATCGCGAAGGCGAGGTCCACGGCGCGCGCATGCGAGAACGTCTCGCCGCCCGGGTCGAGCAGGATGACCGTCGACTCGGACCGGCGGACCGCCTCGATCGCGGCGACGACGGGTTCCACGCGCATCACCATCCCGGCGCCGCCGCCGTACGGCGTGTCATCCACCGATCGATGCCGCCCCAGGCCCCACTGCCGCAGGTCGTGGACGCGGATGGTCGCGAGCCCGCGTTCCTGGATCCGGCCGGGGATGCTCTCGGCGAGTGGGCCGACCACCATCGACGGGAACAGGGTCAGAACGTCGATGTCGATCGTCACGGCTGTGCGGCGCCGGTGTCGGCGTCGGCGTCGGGTCCGGGCGTGGCCGCGCGCTTGCGCGAGGTCCGTCGGGGCGCCTTGGGACGATCCGCGCTCGCCGTTCGGACCTTGGGCGGCTGCAGGTCGAGGGCCGCGGCGTCCACGACGATCTCCCCGCGGCGCGGGGCGAAGATCCGGACGAACGCCCGGACCGCCGGGACGTCGAACGTCCCGAACGGGCCCGTCACCGACCACGAAGACCTCGTTCTCGGCGACGCGATAGATGTCCTTCACCACGCCGAGCTCGGCGTCATCGAGACCGCGCACCGGGCAGCCGATGACCTCGTGCCAGTACACCTCGCCGCGGGCGAGGTCGGCCGTGGGACGGACCTCGGTCTCGAGGTAGGCCGCGCGGAGCGTGTCCGCACCCTCGCGCGACGTGATCTCCTGGAATCGCACGCGCCATCCCGGACCGTCCTGGACGGCCTCCGCGGACACGATCGTCAACCCCTGATCGGTTCCCTCACGGAACAGGACGGCGCCCGGCACGAACCGCGCCTCGGGTCGATCCGTGAGCACCTCGACCCGGACGGCGCCGCGGAGCCCGTGGACGCCCCGGACCAGGGCGACCACGAGCCGCTGCCGGCCGGGATCGATGTCGTGGCCATCGTCAGCCACGGGAACCGCCTCGCTCAGACGATCTCGAGCTGGACGGGCTCGCCGTCGCGCGCCGCGGTGACCTTGAGGAGCGTCCGGAGCGCCTTGGCGACGCTGCCGTTGCGGCCGATGACCTTGCCCATGTCGTCTTCGGCGACGTGGAGCTCGATCACGGTCGCGCCGTCCTCCTCGACGACCTCCACCTTGACGGCGTCGGGGTCATCCACGAGCGCCTTGGCGACGTATTCGACCAGGTCCTTCGCTGCCATCGTCGCGCTCCTACTTGCCGGCCGGCAGGATGCCGGCCTGGCGGAACAGTCGGGCCACCGTGTCGGAGGGCTGGGCGCCCTTCGCGAGCCAGGTCTTGGCCTTGTCGGCGTCGACCACGAACTCCACCGGCTCGCTGCGCGGGTTGTAGTGCCCGAGCGTCTCGAGGGCTCGGCCGTCGCGGGCGCTCCGCCCGTCGGCGACCACGACGCGATACGACGGCTGCTTGTGGGCGCCGACGCGCGTCAATCGGATGCGGACTGCCATGGGTGCTGTGTGCCTCCTTCTGGGGCTGGCTGCGGGGACGGGTCTGGGGTGCCCGTCCGCCGCGTCACTTGACGGTGATGACGGTGTGCTGGCCGTCGGTCTCGCCGCCGACCGTGCTCGCCGCGACGAACGCGTCGAACGGGGTCAGGAACGGCTTGACCGACTCCTCGTACTCGGTACGATCGGCCGCCGGAGCGTCGGCGAGGAAGCCCTCGACGATCCCGCGGATCGCCGCGATGTCCACGTAACGTGACGCCCGTGTGCTCGGTACCGACGCGCGCGACGAGATCCTGGTAGCGGGACTCGTCCGCGAGGGACGCACCCGCGCCGGCGTCGAGCGCGCTCTTGACGAAGTCCGGGCCGCTGCCGATGACGACGACGTCGTCGGTCGCGACATAGGCGATCTCGATGTTCCCCTCCGGAAGTCCGGGCGTCGTGGACGGGTCCACCGGGACGCCGGACAGACCGCCGGCCATGCCGGCGAGATCCTGGGCGGTCCCGAGGTCGATGATCGTGACCGTGGTGCCGTTGTAGTCCTCTTCGCGGACCGTGATCCCGGCGGTGCCCCCGCCGAGCGTCGCGAAGCTCTTGATCGTGGTGAGGAACTGGCTCGCGGCGGCCGGGTCCGTCGGGATCGCGATGATCCCGCCCTCGAGGACATCGCCGTCCTGGGCGACGACGACGCCTGCGTCGCCGATCCAGCCGATCGCAGCCTCGACGCCGCCGAGCAACCCCGGCCGCCTGATCGATGCCTGCAAAGGTCTCGGCCAGCGCCGGGTCGCTGCGGAGCAGTTCGATCGTCTCGAGCAGGGTCGCCCCATAGTCGTTGCCGGCGACGAGCGCGACCGTCGCGGGCGGTGCCCACCCAGCCACGGCGTTCGCGCGATTGGCATCGGGGCCAGGCGCGGCGGCGTTGTGCGGCATCGTGCCGTCCATGACCAGCGCGTCGCCTTCGACACGGAGCCGGAACGCGGCCCAGTCGGGGATGAGCGCGAGCATCGTGTCGCTCATCTGCGGGGTGTCCCCCGCCATCTGGGAGAGCTCAAGGGCGGTATCCATGATCGCTTCGAGGTCCATGTACACGAACCCGACGTGATCGCCGTCCATGGAGGCCGACGCAGCGGCGAACTCCGGGTCCGCGGTCAGGCCGGCGTTGCCGCCGGTGTCCACGGCTGCCTTGACGGAAGTGACGTCGCCGGCCACGGCCACCTTGCCATCGATGATGGCGAATGCCGCCTGGCCGGCGGCGACCTCCGCGTCCGCGAACACGGTCAGTTCCACACCCTCGTAGGTCTCGGTGGTACCGGTCGTGCCGGTCTCCGCCATGACGTCATCGAACCATGCGGCGGCCAGCGCCGCATCCTTGATCGAAAGCAGGAGCAGTGCCCGACCGTCCGCGGTCGCGGATTCGGGGTCGGTCAGGGCGGCGGCCTCCGGCAGCGGGCCGACGGCGAACGCCATCTCCCCGTCGAACCAGGGCTTGATGTCCGCGGTGAACGTCTGCTCGCCATCGGTCGCCTCGGAGACGAGCCGATCGAGGACTTCATCGAGCTTGGTGTCCAGGGCCGCCTGGTCGGCGAACCCGGGGAACTTGCTCAGGAACTCGCCGATCTCGCGCTTCTGATCGCCCGGTAGGTCCAGGCGGACCTCGCCGTAGACGACGCTGTCCGCCGGGACATACCCCATGACGGTCGCGGCAGGCGAGGCACCGGTGAGCATGAGCGCCGCGGCGGCCGATGTCGTGACCACGAGCGCGATCACCGCAAGGGCGGCGACCCAACGCACCCGGCTTCGCTTTGGCGGCGCCGAGGTGGCGTCCGTCATCCCGCTGACCGGCGTCGTGGCGACGGGCGCGACCGCGTCGATCGCCGGTTCGACCGGGACGGTCGGCGGCGGGATCGACGGTGTCGGGGTGATCGTCGTGTCGGTGTCCGGACCCGCGTCCGGGCGGCTGAAGTCGGTCATCGCGCGGTCTCCTCGGCGCTCAGCGCCGGCTCATGACATTGCCCAGCGCGCCACGGCGGCCGCCCCCGGCAAGTTGCTTCATGAGCTTCTGCATCTCGGTGAACTGCTTCACCAATCGATTGACGTCTGGAAGGGTGGTCCCGCTACCGGCCGCGATGCGGCGACGGCGCGAGGCATTGAGGACGGTGGGGTCGCGGCGTTCGACCAGGGTCATCGCCCGGATGATCGCCTCGGTGCGCTTGAGTTCGCCCCGGTCCACGGCAGCCTGCGCCTCGCCGGCGAGGTTGCCCATGCCCGGGATCATGCCCATCAATTGGCCGATCGGGCCCATCTTCTGGACTTGCTGCAACTGGTCGAGCATGTCCTCGAGGGTGAAGGACGCCTTGCGGAGCTTCTCCTCCATCTTCGCGGCCTGCTGGGAATCGAAGGTCTCCTGCGCCCGCTCGACGAGGGTGAGGATGTCACCCATGCCCAGGATGCGGCCCGCCAGCCGATCCGGATGGAAGACCTCGAGCGCATCGGTCTTCTCGCCGGTGCCGAGGAACTTCACGGGGATCGCCGGTCACGGCCGAGATGCTGAGCGCGGCGCCGCCACGGGCGTCGCCGTCGATCTTGGTCAGGATGAGCCCGGTGACCGGGACGGCATCCACGAACGCCTGGGCGACACCAACGGCCTCCTGGCCGGTCATCGCGTCCACGACGAGGAGCGTCTCGATGGGCTTGACCGCGTCATTGACGGCGGCGATCTCGGCCATGAGCGCTTCGTCGATGCTGAGCCGGCCGGCGGTGTCGAGGATCACGACGTCGCGCACCTGGCGCTTCGCTGCCTCGACGCCGCCGCGCGCGATGTCGACGACCGGCGTTCCGACCGGTGCGCGGTAGACGGGGATATCGAGCGCCTTGCCGAGGGTCTCCAGCTGGTCGGCCGCGGCCGGCCGATAGGGGTCGGCGGCAACCAGAAGGGGTCGGCGACCCTGCTTCACGATGTGGCGGGCGAGCTTTGCGGTGGTGGTGGTCTTGCCCGAGCCCTGCAGGCCCACCATCGCCACGACGGCCGGGTTGCCGGAGAGATGGAACACGCGGTCGCCCGTGCCGAGCAACTCGACGAGCTCGTCGTGGACGATCTTCACGACCTGCTGGCCGGCATTGAGGCTCTGCAGGATGTCCTGGCCGATGGCCTTCTCGCGGACGCGGGCGACGAAGTCCTTGACGACCTTGAAGTTGACGTCGGCCTCGAGGAGGGCGAGCCGGACCTCGCGCATCGCGGCATCGACGTCGGCCTCGCTGATCCGGCCTCGACCGGTCAGGGTGCCGAGCGTCTGGCGCAGTCGCTCGCTAAGGGTGTCGAACACGGTCCGCTGCGGACTCCAGTACGAGGGTCGGACCGGGAAGGGTCACGCTGGCAGTCCTGCACTCATGATGATCCCGGGTGGTGCGCGGGTTCTGACGCACCGATGCGTGTCTGAGTGTAGCGCAGGGTGCCCTGCGTCGCCGCTGGGACGATGGTCCGGGGCTCCCCGACCGGGTAGGCTGCGTCATCGTGCGCAGTCCGTTCACGTCCCCGCTCTGGAGCAATCACGCGTTCCTGCGCGTGTGGTCGGCCGCGACCATCTCGATCTTCGGCTCGCTCATCACGAAGATCGCGATCCCGCTGGTCGCGATCCTCACCCTTGGAGCCGGCCCGATCGAAGTCGCGATCCTGCGCGGGGTGGACCTGTTGGCACTCTTCCTCGTCGGGCTCGTGGCCGGAGCCTGGGTGGATCGGCTCAGGCGCCGCCCGGTCCTCATCTGGGCCGATCTGGGGCGGGCGGCCTGCTCCTGACGATCCCGATCACGTTCGTCTTCGGAGCGTTGACGTTCTGGCAGCTGGTGATCGTGTCCGGCCTGACGGCGGTGCTGACGGCCTTCTTCGATGCCGCGGACAACGCCTACCTGCCGACGATCGTGGAACGTGATCGGCTCCTCGAAGCCAACAGCGCGCTGGCCGCGAGCGGTTCCGCGGCCGAGTTCGCCGGGTTCGGCGTCAGCGGCATCCTCGTCACCCTCCTCACCGGGCCGATCACGATCCTCATCGATGCGGTCACGTACGTCGTGTCGGCTGTCCTGCTGCTCACCGTCCGCACCCAGGAGGCGCCGCCGCCGCCGCGCGAGGATCGCGAGCCCGTGCTCGACGAGATCCGGCACGGCCTGCGGCTGGTCCGCCACGACCCCATCCTGCGCACATTCGCTGGGGCGCAGATGCTGCTCGCCGGTCTTTGGGGGATCTTCGGGGCGACGTGGTTCCTGTTCGCCATCGAGGAACTCGGCGTGAGCGCGGCACTGGTCGGGATCGTGGCCGGCGTCGGCGGAGCGTCCTCGTTCATCGGGGCGGTCCTCGCGACGCGATCGACCCGGCGTTGGGGCGTGGGACCGGTGGCGATCGCGGCGATGCTGCTCGCGGCGCTCGGCAATCTGTTCATCCCCCTCGCTCCAGCGGGCCTGCCGCTCATCGCACTCGCGTGCCTCTCGGCGCAGCAGCTCATCGCCGATTCCGCGGTCACCGTCTACGACATCACCGAGGTCTCCGTCCGCCAGACGCTCGTGCGCGATCGGGAGTTGGGTCGCGTCACCGCAACGTTCAGCGTCCTGGCGGTGGCGGCACAACTGGTGGCGACGATCGCCGCCGGCCTCCTCGCCGAGGTCGATCGGCTTGCGAGCCACGTCATTCCTCGCTCCGCTGGGCGGGCTGTTGGCGGCCGCGGTGCTGTACTGGTCGCCGGTCCGAACCCTGCGAGACCTCCCCGAGATGGATCATCGCTCCCCGGCCGAGGTCGTCGCCGAGGTGGAGCGCGATCAGCCGGTAGGTGCCTGACGCGACTCGCCGAACAACGCCGCCACGAAGGCATCCGGATCGAAGACCAGCAGGTCGTTGACGCCCTCCCCCACCCCGACGAACCGGACCGGGACCTTGAGGGCGTCTTCGATGGCGAAGACGATCCCGCCCTTCGCCGTCGAGTCCAGCTTCGTGAGCACGATGCCGGTCAGGCCCACTGCCTCGTGGAAGGCCTTCGCCTGGGCGAGGCCGTTCTGGCCGGTCGTGGCATCGAGCACGAAGAGCGTCTCGGGCTCGGCGCCGGGGATCCGCTTGTCCACGATCCGGCGGACCTTGGTGAGTTCGTCCATGAGGTTGGACTTCGTGTGGAGGCGCCCGGCCGTGTCGGCGATGACCATGTCCGCACCGCGCGCGATCGCGGCATCAAGCGCGTCGTAGACGACGGCCCCAGGGTCCGCACCGGGCGCGTGCGCGACGACCGGAACGCCGGCCCGATCGGCCCAGATGCGGAGCTGATCGATGGCCGCGGCCCGGAACGTGTCCGCGGCCGCGAGGATGATCGAATGCCCCTCCCCGACGTATCGCGCGGCGAGCTTGCCGATCGTGGTCGTCTTGCCGGTCCCGTTCACCCCGACGATCAGGAGCACGGCCGGCCCGCCGTCCGCCGAGGGGCGCGGCGTCCAATCGAGGTCGCGCTTGACCAGCAGGGCGGCGAGCTCGGCGCGGATCGCCGCCTCGGCGCCACCCGGATCGCGCCGGGCGCGCGCGCGTTCGACGAGGTCGATCGCCAGGGCGGCGCCGACGTCGCCCGCGATCAGGATCTCCTCGACGTCGTCCCACTGCGGGTCGTCGCCGCCGAGGAGGCCCCGGAGCTGCGTCATGAAGCCGGTCCGCGTCCGCTCCAGGCCCTGATCGAGCGTGTGCGCCGGGGCGACGGCGAGGAAGGCGGTCGGGTCGAACGGGGCCGGAGCCGGCGGTTCCACGGGCGGAGCTGGGGGTTCGGGTCGGCATGACCGGCTCGGGTTCCGGTTCCGGCTGGGCCGGCGGTTCCGGGGCGAGCGCCGGCTCGGGTTCGGCCGCTTCCGGTGGCTCGGGTTCGATCGGAGGTGTCTCGGTCGCGTCGGGTTCGTCGCGGCGGCGCCGCCAGAAGGGCATCAGCCCGCCACGCTCAGCTCGCGCCCGCGGTCGGCCGCGAGGGCCTGGGCCTCGTCGAGCCGCAGGCTGATGACCCGCGAGACCGAATCGTCGCCGACCGTCACGCCGTAGAGCGCATCGGCCGCCTCGATCGTCCCGCGGTTGTGGGTGATCACGATGAACTGCGTCTGGTGCGCCAGGCTCCGGAGGCATCGGCGAAGCGACCGATGTTGGCCTCGTCCAGCGCGGCATCGACCTCGTCGAGGACGCAGAACGGCACCGGTCGGACCTCGAGCATCGCGAACAGGAGCGCGACCGCCGTCAGGGCACGTTCACCGCCCGACAGCATGGCGAGCGCCTGCTGCTTCTTGCCGGGCGGGCGCGCCACGATCTCGACGCCGGTCGATCCGAGGTCGGTCGGGTCCGTGAGCGACAACCGGGCGTAGCCGCCGCCGAACAGCTGCTCGAACCGTCGCTCGAAGGCGGTCTCGAGGGCCGCGAAGGTCGTCCGGAACTGGTCCGCGATCATCGTGTCGAGCTCGGCGATCAGCTCGCGCGTCTTGACGATCGCGCTCCGCAGGTCCGTGCCCTGCGATTCGAGGGTCTCCAGGCGCGCCCGCAGCTCGGCGTACTCCTCCACCGCGAATGGATTGGCGGCCCCGAGCTCGTGGTAGCGACGACGGAGCTGGGCGAGCCGTCCGGGCCGGAGGCGGTGTGTCGGCCGGCGGCTCGGCGGCCCAGCGCTCGGCGTGCACGGCCAGCGCTGCTTCGAGGGCGGCCGTTTCGTCGGCGATGGAGCCATCGTCCTCGGTCGATTCGTCGTCGCCCGACTCATCGGCGCTCGCGTCGACCGGTCCATCGACCGGGTGCCGAGCGAGCGACGATGGGCACGCCCAGGCTGGCGAATCCGAACTCCCCGAGGCCAGCCAGTTCGACGAGCACGCCCTCGCGGATCGACTCGAGGCCAAGACGAGCCTCGAGTTCGGCATGATCGGCGGCGCGCAGCCGGTCGTCGGCCGAGCGCAGCCGCTCACGGGCTCCCGAGGCCGCACGCTCGGCCTCGGACAGGCGCGATCGATCGGCCGCGTCAGCCGCGTGCAGCGCAAGGAGAGCGTCGCGGGCGTTCGACTCGGCAGCGGCAGCAGCCGCGACCTCGACCCGAATCGCGTCTCGTTCGACCGTGAGTGCGGTCTCCCGCTCCACCAGCGCGGCGGAATCGCGGTCCGCGCGGACCACGCGTTCCTCGGCCATCGTCGCGGACGCCTCCGCTCGAGCACGTCGGTGCTCCGCATCGCGTCGCGCGCTCTCATGCGTGGCCAGTCGGGCGGCAAGGCGATCGCGCCGATCGCGGAGCTCGCTGGCCCGTCCCTCCCACGTGGTGAGCGCGGAGCGATCGTCGGTCGTATCTGCGGCGCCCGAGGTGGATGAGACCGGATCCGCGGATCCAGCCTTGTCGCCGGTCAACTGCGCGACCGATTCACGGAGCCGCGCCAGATCCCCGTCGAGTCGGGTCCGCTGCGCCTCGTGCCAGGCCACCTCCCGAGCGACCGCCTCGCTCTCGCGGGCGGCCGCGCGCTCGGCTTCCTCCGTGCGACGCCGATCGGCGGCAAGGCGAGTCTCATCGGCGCGCGCCGTCTCGAAGGCGTTCCGGGCCGCATCGGCGGTCCGGGTCGCGATCATCGCCGTCTCGTGGAGAGTCGCCAGCTCTGCGTCCGCCCGCTCGAGATCCGCGCTGAGTCGCGCGTGCTCCGCCTGGCGCTCGAGGACCGAGTCTGCCGCGCCGAGTGCGACTCCGACGTCGTCCACCACGGCCTCGCCGTCACGTGGCACCACGATCCATCCGGCCGGGATCTCGGACTGCAGCCGCAGACAGGTCTCGAGGTCAGGCGCCCAGGTCGCACGCACCAGCAGCCGGCGGACCCCGCCGGTCGCATCACGGCGGACCGCGTCGGCGAGCCGGCCACCGCCGGCAGCCGCGACCGCGTCCAGGAACCGCCGGGTCGCGGCATCCGGAGACCCGGTGGTGCCGGTTCCCAGTCGTTCCTCGACCACGAGGCGCCCACGCTCGCCGGTCAACGCCGGGACGCTGGATGCCCCGACCAGATAGGCACGCGCCCGGTCCGCCAGGGCGGCCTCGACGGCGGCTCGAAGATCAGGGTCGATCGCGAGATCCTCGTCGAGGCGTCGGCCACCCACCTTGCGCGCGGCGCGCGCGATCGGTCGCCGCTCCTCGTCGGCCAGGCGCTCGGTCAGGGCGTCCCGGCGACCGCGCAACGCCGCCGCGCCGGCCGATGCGGTCGCGGCGCGGTCCGTGGCGGCCGCGCGCTCCGCGTCGGCACGCTCGAGCGCCGCTCGAGCGGTCTCGCGGTCCGTCGCCGCCGCCCCTTCCGCAGCGATCGCGAATTCCAGCGCACGTCGGGCGGTAGCGAGTCGCTCCTCGACCTCGATCCGTCGATCGTCGACGATCCGCGCGGCGTCGGCTTCCTCGGCAGCACGACGTTCGGCCTCCGCGAGGCGCCGACGCGCCGTCTCGGCCTCGGCCTGACGGGCCGCCTCGGCTCGTCGGACGGCCGCGAGCTCCTCGCCCCGTGCCCGGGAGGCAGATCGCAAGGTTGCCAGCTCGGCCAGGGCTTCGGCCAGCTCGCGGTCGGCTTCGGTGACGGCCGCCTCCAGGTCAAGGTCTCGCGCCGGGACCGGCGACGCCATCGAGCGACGCTGCCCGGTCGCCTCGGCTTCCGCGGTCGTCCGCTCGTCGGCGAGGCGGATGCGGTCGCGGGCAACGGCCTCGAGATCAGAGGCGATCCGCCCGTCCCGCAACTGGAGCCCGGTGAGGGCCGCCCGCGTCGCTTCGTGGAGCTCGCGTCGATCGCGCTCCACGGCCGCGCGTGCTGCGAGATCGGCCGCGAGGCCCGAGGCGGCCGCTTCGGCTGCCTCCAGCTCCGTCATCGCCCGGTCCGCCTCGACCTGCGCGCGCTCGCGCCGCACCGTGGACTCGGCGAGTCGCCCGGCAGCGTCATGCCAACGGGCGTGGGTCGCGATCAGGAGGGCGGCAGCAAGGTCATCGCCGACGGACGATCGCGTCGCCTGCTGCTCGGCCTGGGCCGCGAGCCGCCGCGCCTGGGGACGGAGCTCCGCGAGGATGTCGTCGACGCGGGCGAGGTTCGTCTCCGACTCGGCGAGTTGCTCCTCGGCCTTGCGTCGTCGGCGTTCGTGGCGACGGACCCCGGCCACCTCCTCGAACAATGGCCGGCGTTCCTCCGGACGCAACGCCAGGGCCTGGTCCACCATCCCCTGTCCGATGAACAGGAACGCGTTGTCGGCCAGGTGGGCGCCGTCGAGCAGGTCCACGAGGTCGCGCAGGCGGATCCGCTGCTTGTTGAGCAGGTACTCGTTCTCGCCGCTGCGATAGAGGCGGCGACCGAGTTCGAGGACCTGGAAGTCCACCGGCAGCAGGCCATCGCCGTTGTCGAGCACGAGGGTGACATCGGCCATCCCCTGCGCCGCGCGCTTCTCGGAACCCGCCCAGATGACGTCCTCTGCCTTGCGCGAGCGCAGCGCGCGACCCTGCTCGCCGAGCGCCCAGCGGAGGGCGTCGGCGAGGTTGCTCTTGCCGGAGCCGTTGGGCCCGACGATCGCCGAGATCCCGCCGCCGAACTCGACGTTCGTTCGTTCGGCGAAGGACTTGAAGCCCTGGAGGCGCAACGCGAGGAGGCGCGGCGCGGCGGGCCACGCGGCACCGTGGACGGTCTCGTCGCGCTCGTCGGTCACGTGCCCACCGCCTCGGTCGATGACGGGCGCTCCCGCGTGGCAGGCTCGCGCGACCCGCGGATGGCCTCGATCGCCTGCGCGGCCGCGGCGGTCTCGGCTTCGCGGCGCGACAGGCCCCCTCCCACGCCAACGACCCGACCGTCCACCCAGACTTCGACCCGGAACGACTTCTCATGGTCCGGACCGGTGGCATCGACCAGCCGGTACTCCGGTCGTTCCCCGCTCCGTCGCTGCGTGTACTCCTGCAGGCGACTCTTGGGAGACTTCAGGGAGATGACCGGCGCCTCGAGGGTGAGCTCGGGCTCAGCGAGGCCCATCAGCCAATCGCGCACGGGTTCGTAGCCGAGGTCCAAGTACAGGGCACCGGTCAGCGCCTCGAACGAGGACGCGAGAAGCGACGGGCGTCGCCGCCCACTGCGCTGGGATTCCCCTTCGCCCAGCATCAGGTCCCGGCCAAGGTCGATGCGACCGGCGAGCCGGGCGAGGCCGGTCGTGGACACGATCGCCGCGCGACGGGCGGAGAGGGCGCCTTCATCGTCGTCGGGGTGCCGCGCGTACAGCGCCTCGGAGATCGACAGGTTCACGACGGCATCCCCGAGGAACTCCAGCCGTTCGTTGTGGCCGCGCGCAGCGTCCGGGTGCTCGTGCAGCCAACTGGAGTGGACGAGGGCCTGCTCCAGCAGATCCAGGTCCTGGACCGGGAGGCCGAGGCGCTCCGCGACGGCCTGTCCCGGTCGCACCGTGGACGTGGGCCGACGCCGGCTAGGTGGAGCGCTCGTCGATGTAGTCGACGGCGTCCTGGACGGTGCGGATCTTCTCCGCGTCCTCGTCAGAGATCTCCGTCCCGAACTCTTCCTCGAGGCTCATGATGAGTTCGACGAGGTCGAGCGAGTCGGCGTTGAGGTCATCGACGAACGATGCCTCGGGCTTGACCTCATCCTCGTCGGCGCCGAGCTGCTCGACGACGATCTTCTTGAGCCGGTCGTACGTTGTGGCCACTGACTCCCTCCTCGGAGTTGGGTGGTGGGGCGAGGGTGCCGAGGACGCCATTCATGAGGCGTCGCATCGGGTCTCCACTGTAGGTGCGTGCCAGCTCGACCCACTCGGCGATGGCCACCCGGGCCGGCGTGCCGGAGTGTAGCACCTCCCCGATCGCCGTTCGGAGCAATGCGCGATCCATCTTCGCGAGCCCCGTGACGGGGTACTGCGGCGCTACTTCGGTGATGCGTGCGTCGATCTCGTCACGATGGGCCGTCACTGCGTTGACGAGCTCACGGGCGAGGGCCGCCGCGGTCTCGTCGCGCTCGGTCTCCGCGAGATGGCGCTCCAGGATGGCGTCGGGCGTGCGCTGGCCGAAGTCGGCCTCGAAGATCGCCGCCAGCGCGAGTCGACGTCCGGTCCGTCGCCCACGCTGCCGGTCAGCCTCCGACGCCATCGACGATGACCGTGACGGCACCCAGATCCAGGCCCAGGAAGCGCTCCACGGTCGCCGCGACGGCGGTCCGGACCTGCGCGGTGAGCGGCCCCAGGGCGTGTCCCGGTCGCGCCACGATGCGAAGGCGCACGAGGACGCGCTCGTCGCGGACCCGCACCGACACCGCGCGACCCAGGAGCCACCCCCGCCAGACGGGTCCCCCGTGACCGACGCGGGCGACGCCCGGGACCTCGAACGCGGCGAGGCGGACCAGTTCGGCGATGACACCGCGCCCGACGGTCAGCTCCGGTCCGCTCATGTCGCCACTCCTTCGATCGTCGATCCGTCGGTCGCTGCCGGTCCCGTCCCCGGCGATGCCGTGCTGCCTGCCAGGGCAGCCGCGATGCGATCCGGCACGCGGGTCCGCGCGGTCGTCGCCGCCACGTCGCAGGCGAACCCGACCATGCGCCGTTTCGCCCGTCCATGCGTGATGATGACGGTCCCCCTGACCCCGAGCAACGGCGAACCGCCCACCTTCTCGTAGTCGAACACACCGCGGATCCGGTCAACCCCGGGTCGCATGAGCAGGTAGGCGAGCTTGCCGCGGAGCGAGCCGCCGAATTCGGCCTTCCAAAGGTCGAAGATGAAGCCGGACAAACCTTCGAAGAACTTGATCACGACGTTGCCCACGACCGCGTCGGTGACGACCACGTCGGCAAGGTGCCTGGTCAGGTCCTTGCCCTCGATGTTGCCTTCGAACCGCAACGTCGAGGCGTCGAGGAGTTCCGTAGCGCGCTGGATCCGGGCGTCGCCCTTGCCCTTCTCCTCGCCGATGGACAGCAACGCGACACGTGGGTCCGGGACGCCGAGGACCTGCTCGGCGAAGATCGCGCCCATGCGCGCGTACTGGGCCAGGTGCTCCGGAGTGGAATCCGGATTGGCCCCGATGTCGAGCAGGACCATCGGCCCCGCGTCGGTGATCATCTGGACCGCGAGGGCCGGACGATCGACCCCGGGGAGTCGACCCAGGCGCAAGACGGCGGCGGCCATCCCGGCTCCCGTGTGACCCGCCGTCACGACCGCATCCGCCTTGCCCCGCTTCACCAGGTCCGTGGCGACCAGGATCGTGGCGTCCTTCTTCTCGCGCAGGGCGAGGGCCGGATGCTCGTCCATACCGATGACCTCGGTGGCGTGGACGATGCTGACGTTGGCCGGCAAGGTGCCCGCGATGGCGCGGATGGTGGGTTCGTCGCCCACGAGGATGAGCGCGTCGCCGGGGTGGGATCGAGCAAAATCAAGCGCGCCTGGGACGACCTCGGATGGGCCGTGATCGCCGCCCATGGCGTCGACGGCGACGCGGACGCCGCCTGGGGTGGTCGCCTCGCTCGGATGGAGCGGAGGCTCGGTCACCGGGTCAGCGGTCGGGGCTGTTGCCGCCGCCGCTACCGCCGGCCGGCTTGAGCTCGACGGCCTGTCGGCCCTGATACCAGCCGCAGTTGGGGCAGACGTGATGCGGCAGCTTCATCTCGTGGCAGTGCGGACACTCCTCGAGGGTGGGTACGTCGATCGCGAGGTGCGAGCGTCGCTCGCCCTGGCGAGCATGCGATACGCGTCGCTTGGGTACACCCATGGGGTCGTGGGCTCCTTGTGTCGTTCAGTGGGGCGGGCCCGCGGTAGGCGCCCGAAGACGTGGGCACGCAGCCGCACCGACGGCGGAGTCTACCGCGAAACGGGCCTCGGCGTCAGGAAGGCGGCCACGTGAGGGGAAGCGTCGCCTTCACCCGGATGCTCTCGTCGCGGGTCGCGTAGCCGAGGCGTTCGTTGAGTGCGCGCATGTCCGCGTTGGCGAGCTGCGTCCAGGTATAGACCTCGGTGACGCCGTTGGCCGCCGCAAAGGCGAGCGATCGTAGCTTGAGGTGGGATGCGATGCCTCTGCCTCGCCAGCCACGAGCGACCGCGGTGAGGGCGTGCTCCGCCCGGTGCGGGTTGTCGTCGTCGTACTCGAGACCCGCGCAGCCGACGATCTCGTCGCCGGCAAGGGCGAGGAACATGCCCTCCGGCCACGACAGCCAGTCGCGTTCCCACTGCTCGCGCGAAACGACGATCGGCCGGAACGTGGCCATGTCGGCGAACGCCTGGAGCGCGAACGGATCGTAGGCTGCCGCCCACAGTTCCGGCCGCTCCGCCACCGACACGACGGTGATCCCGTCGAGCGGCTCGGGCGTCGGCTCATCACCGATGGTCCGGATCTGCTCCGTCTCGCGATCCACCTCGACGAAACCGTACCGCTCGGCGAACACGAGCGAACCCGGATCCTCGACCGAGGTCCCCGCCTCACTGAACCCCAGGGCCAGGGCGTGCGCCTCGAGCGTCCGCAGGAGCGCGGTCCCCACGCCCCGCCGACGCGCGGTCGGCAATACGCGCGGATGCAGTCCCGCGTAGTCGAAGCTGGAGCGGCCGCCCAGCCCGGATCCCGCGACCGCGCCGTCGAGCTCCGCGAGCAGGTACACGGTCTCAGGGGTCATCATCGCCCGCATCTCCTCGACCGGGAGGGCCCGCTCGTTGGGGAGCACGGCGATCCGGACCTGGCGCCAGGCCTCGAGGTCCGCATCGGAGTCCGCGACGCGGACGACGATCCCCGTCATTCGGGCCGGAACGCCCGCAAGGCCTCGAGCCGCGGGTCGATGTCGTCGTCGGGATGGTCGTGGACGCCTTCGTCCAGCGGCAGTCCGCAGACGATGCACAACCCTGGGCAATCCGGACGGTCCAGCGGGGCGATGGGCTCGGCCAGCGAGATCGCATCGCGCACGGATGGTTCCAGGTCCACCTCATGGTGATCGGTCAGGCGCAGCGCTTCGGGCTCGTCGTCGAGCGACAGCGGACGACCCGTCGCGAGGTCCAGCGAGGGAAGGTACTCCTCGTCGAGTCGGATCTCGATCGGCGTCCTGACGGGGCGCAGACAACGCGCGCATTCGCCGGTCAGGGCCGTCCCGAGGCGGACCGTGGCGAGGACGCCGCGGTTCTCGCGAGTGAGCCGGACGTGACCGGCGATCGGTTCGGCGAGGACGAGGTCGTCGGGGAGCTCGATCCGCACGTCGGCGACATCGAACGTGCGCGTTGCGCCGACGTCGTCGCCGAGCAGTCCGGCGACATTGAAGACCAGTGGACCGTCGAGGGGCTCGGCGCTCATCGGCGCCTGGTCACGATCGGGCGGGCGCAGGCTCGTCCTCGTCTTCGGGACCCCACTCCGCCTCGTTGTCCGGCGCACCCGCAGGGGCGATGTCGAGCTCCGCGCGACGCTGGTCCAGGAGGGCGATCCCCTTCTGGATGCTCTGGAGCGTCTTCGTCACGTCACCTTCGAGGCCCTCGAGCACGCTGACGGCGTATTCGTCCGCGCCGGCCCGGATCCGATCTGCATCGTCGTGCGCCTCGGCGACGATGCGGCGGCTCTCGGCATCCGCGACCTGCATCAGTCCCCGCTCGTCGATGAGGAAGGCGGCCTGCTCCTGAGCCTTGGCGACGATGCGCTCCGACTCCTCCTGCGCCTTCTCGATGATCCGCTCACCCTCGGCGTTGATTCGCTTGGCGGCGCGGACCTCCTCGGGGACGGCCACGCGCAGCTCATCGATGAGCCCGAGAGCGGCGTTCTGGTCGACGACGACGTTCGTCGTGAGCGGCAGCTTCTTGCCGTTTGCGATGAGCGATTCGAGGCGCTCGACGAGGAAGATGATGTCGATGGCTCGGACCTCCTGCAGCCGGGATTATGTCACGCGCGAGCGGCGGTCAGCGCTTCGCGATGGCGGTCCTGAGGGCGTCGGCGGCTGGTCCCGGGAGCATGGCCGAGACATCGCCGCCGAACGTGGCGATCTCCTTGACGAGGCTGGAGCTGACGTAGCCGTGCTCGATCGACGTCATGAAGAAGACGGTGTCCACGTCCGGCGCGAGGACGCGGTTGTTGTGCGCGAGCTGCATCTCGATCTCGAAGTCGCTGATCGCGCGAAGGCCGCGGACGATGGCGGTCGCGCCGCGTTCGTGGCAGAAGTCCACGGTCAGGCCGTCGAACGCGGCGACCTCGACTCGTTCTGATGTGGCGGGGGCGATCGTGGCGTGGATGACCCGGATCCGCTCGTCCACGGTCAGTAGCGCCGACTTCCGCGGGTTCTCCAGGACGCCGATGATCACGCGATCGAAGACGTTCGCGGCGCGATCGAGGATGTCGAGGTGTCCGTACGTGATGGGATCGAACGATCCGGGATAGACCGCGACGCTCATGCGTCCTCCGCGATGGCCGGTCGGTAGAAGGTCAGGGCCGTCTCGCCGAATCGGCGCTGCCGGTCCGATGCTAGCAGCCCGACACGGGGTGGTGGCGCATCCCGCCAGAAGTGCTTGGCCACGACCTGTGCGTTCTGCGCCACCAGCGGCCCGATCGCCTCGAGGGCCGAGGTCAGCGCGTCGACATCCTCGTAGGGCGGATCGACGACGACCAGGTCCCACGCGGGTTCGCCACCCCGCGTGGGGTCGCGCAGCCAGGTGAGGACGTCCGTTCGCACCACCGTGACCGAGTCCGGCCCGCCCAGGTGGGTCCGAGCGAGATTGCCGACGATCACGCGAGCGGCGTTCGCATCGCGCTCCACGAACGTCGCGTGCGCTGCGCCGCGGCTGAGCGCCTCGATCCCGGCGGCACCGCTGCCCGCGAACAGGTCCAGGAACCGCGCCCCCGGCAGGTACGGATCCAGCATCGCGAAGAGCGTCTGCTTGACCCGGTCGCCCAAGGGCCGCGTCCCGGGGCCGGGGGCCTCCAGGCGGATGCTGCGGGCCGTCCCGGCGATGACCCGGCCGGCGTCAGGCATCGACGGGCCGCATCGGGCGTGGGATCACGAGCCGGACGCCGGTTCCGCGGCCACAAGATGTCGGAGCCACCCGGAGCGAAGCTCCGCGGCGAGGGGCGTGAGGTCAGGCCGTTCCTGCTCGTCCAGCACGCCGGTCGCATCGAGGAGCGCTTCGGCATGCTCCCGGGCGCGCACCGCGAGAACCTGGTGATCCCTCCGCGTCAGGGATGCGACGCGCAGCCCGGGAAGACCGCTCTGGGCGAAGCCGAGCACGTCACCCTCGCGTCGAAGCTCGAAGTCGCGCTCGGCGAGCTCGAACCCGTCACGGATCTCGGCGATCGCCGTGAGTCGGGCCCTGGCGGTCTCGTCCTCCGCGTCGGAGACGAGCACGCAGTACGACTCCACGGAGCCTCGACCCACCCGGCCCCGCAGCTGGTGGAGCTGGGCGAGCCCGAACCGATCCGCGCCTTCGATGATCATCATCGTTGCCTCGGGGACGTCGACCCCGACCTCCACGACCGTCGTACCCACGAGCACATCCAGCGAGCCGTCGCGGAACCGCGCCATCTCGGCGTCCCGATCCACCGGCTTCATCCGTCCGTGGACGAGGCCCACGCGCAGGGGCGCCAGCAGTTCGGTGAGGCGGATCGCCTCCGTTTCGGCGGCTACCGCACTGGAACCGAGCGCATCTTCCAGCGCCTCGCTCCCCTCCTCGATCAGCGGCACGACGACGAACGTTCGGTGTCCCGCCGCCGCCTCCTCGCGGACCTTGCGCCACGTGCCCTCGAGGTCGCGGTGGCGCCGGATGCCGGTGCGGATCGCGATGCGACCGATCGGGGGCGTTCGCAGGTCGGACACGTCGAGGTCCGCATACAGCACCTGCCCCAGCGTCCGCGGGATCGGTGTCGCGGTCATGAGCAGCACGTGTGGGGCGATGCCACCCACGGCCTTCGCCTCGAGCTGCCCGCGCTGCTCCACACCGAACCGGTGCTGCTCGTCGATGACCGCGAGACCCAGGCGCGCGAACGTCACGGTCTCCTGGAACAGGGCGTGCGTCCCCACCACCACCGATGCCTGGCCCGACGCGATGAGCTCGAGCGCCTTGGTGCGTTCCGCGGCCTTGAGCGAGCCCGCCAGGAGCACGACGTCGACGCCGACGTCGGCAAGCAAGGCGCCCACCGTCTCGAGATGCTGTCGGGCGAGAAGGTCGGTCGGGGCCAGCAGTGCGCCCTGGAATCCGGCCCGCGCGGCGGCCGCCAGGGCATACGCCGCCACGGCGGTCTTCCCGGAGCCGACGTCCCCCTGGAGCAGGCGGAGCATCGGGGTCGGGGCCGCGAGATCGGTCCGGATCCGGTCCATCGCGTCGGCCTGGTCCTGGGTGAGCTGGATCTCGCTCCCGACCCGACGCGACAACGCCGCCCGCAGTGAATCGCGGATCGGGACGTCCGCGGTGTCATCGATCGCCACGACCGGCGCTTCGTCCCGGCCGCGCGCCCGTCGCCGGCCCACCATCCCGAGCTGGAGGGCGAGCAACTCATCGAACGCCAACCGTCGCAGGGCCGCGTCCCGCGCCTCGAAGGACGGCGGGTAGTGGGCACCCTCGAGCGCGCTTGCGATGCCTTCCAGCCCTTCCTCACGCCGCAAGGTGGGCGGCAGGTACTCCGGATACGCATGACCGGCCCGGTCGAGCGCCTCGCGCATCGCGACCCGCAGGCGCGCGGCCGTCAGTCCAGCTGTCAACCGGTAGACCGGCACGATCCGCCCGGCATGGAGCACCTCGCCATCGCCCTCGACCGCCTGGAACTCCGGGTTGTCGATCGAGAGGGAGCCGCGGTAGCGCTTGAGCCGGCCACTCACGACGACGTCCTGGCCGGGATGCAGGCGTCGCTCGATGTAGCGCCGGCCGAACCACGTTGCGCTGATGCGACCAGACCCATCCTCGAGATCTGCGATGGTCCGCTGGATCCGGCGCCGGAAGCTGCCTTCCACGCGGACATCCACGACGGACCCGCGGATCGAGACGACCGTGCCGTCGTCCATGTCCCGCACGGCGGCGATCGTGGTCATCTCCCGCAGGTCGTCGTAGCGTCGCGGCAGGTGGAAGAGCAGGTCACGGACGGCGTACCAGTCCAGCCGGACGCCTGCCCGTCGGAGCGTCGGGGCGGCGGTCAGTCCGGACTGGTGGAGCGGCGTGCCGAGCAGCTCCAGCGGATCGGTCGGGGCCGGCGGAGCCTTCGTCGTCACTCGGCCGAGATCAGGTACCGGTAGTAGGGCTGGCCGCCGTGACGAACCTCGATCTCGACGCCGGGGATGATCGAGCCGATCCTGCGCGCCGTCGTCTCGGCCTCGGCCAGGTCGGCGCCGTCGCCGTAGAACAGCGTGACGAGTTCGTATCCCGGGTTCAGCGCCGCCATCGCCGCCAGAACGCATCGCTCCCGGTCCCCATCGACGGCCACCAACCCATCGTCCGGATCGAGCGCGATGGTCTGACCCTTACGGACCTTCTTGCCACCGATGGTGGCGTCGCGGACCGCCTCGGTGACGACGACCGTCTGGACCGCGCGACCCGCCTCGGTCATCGGGCCGACGTTGTCGGCCGCATCCATCGATGGATCAAGGGCAAGCAGCGCAGCGAACCCCTCGGCGGCATTCCGTGTCGGAACTACGGCGACGGGCCGCTCGCTCATCGTGGCGACCTGGCGCGCGGCGAGCACGACATTCGGGTTGTTGGGAAGGAGCAGGACCTCTTTCGCGGGCACCGACCCGACAGCCTCCAGCAGCTCCCCGGTGCTCGGGTTGGCGGACTGTCCACCCTGCACGACGGCCGCGACACCGAAGTCGCGGAAGATCGCGGCGAGGCCATCACCCGCCGTGACCGCGATCACGGCCAGCGACGGCAGGTCGGCCGGGGCCCCCGTGCCATTGCCGGATGGCCGGTCGCGCGCGATGCTCGCTTCGGTCGGTACGGGCGGGGCGGCACCGGTGAACTCGGCGGCCTTCGTCTCCCGCACGTCCTTCGCCTGGTTGTCCAGGTTCTCGACAGTGATCCGGCTCATGTTCCCGAGCGTCAGCCCGTACCCGATGACGAGATCCGGCCGTTCGTTGTGGACGTGCACCTTCAACGCCCGGGCGTCGCCCGCGACCAGGACGGATTCGCCGATCGATTCGAGGTGGTCGCGGATCGCGTCGACGTCGAGGCCCCGATGCCCCTCCGCCCGCAGCAGGAACATCGTTTCGTAGCCGAACCCTTCGTCCGCGTGGGCGATGAGCGTGCTGGGCTTGACCCCGGCCCCGGCGCGTTCGCGTGCGACACCCACCGGCGTCTTGCCCGTGAGATCGAGCAGCGCACCCTGGAACAGGCGATACAGGCCCTGGCCGCCCGAGTCCACGACACCGGCCTCGCGCAGGATCGCGAGCAGGCTGGGCGTCCGGGCCACCGACTTCTCGGCGGCATCAAGCGTGGCAGCAAGCACTGTCTCGATGTCGTTGTCCAGCTCAGCGGCGATCACGGCGCCCTGCGCCGACTCGCGGATGACCGTCAGGATCGTGCCTTCCACCGGCTTGGCGACGGCGCCGTACGCCGTCTTCGCCCCCTCGCTCAGGGCATGGGCAAGGTCCAGGCCATTGAACCGGCGCTTGCCACCGAGGGCTTCGGCCATGCCGCGGAAGATCTGGCTGGTGATGACGCCGGAGTTGCCGCGCGCGCCCATGAGCGCCCCGAAGCTGATCGCCGCAGCGACGCGATCGGCCGGCTGTCCGGCGACCGCTTCGGCCTCGTCGAGAGCCGCCCTGACGGTGGCCAGCATGTTGGAGCCGGTGTCGCCGTCGGGGACCGGATAGACGTTGAGGCTGTTGATCTCGTCGACGTGCGCCTCGAGGTTGGCGACAGCCGCCCGGAATGCCTCGAGGAGGCCGTTGCCGTCGCAGGCCTTTCGGGCCATCTAGGCGACGTCCGTGCCGCTGTCCGCCAGGTCGCGCGAACGGATCTCGGTGGGCGCGTCGACGTGTGCGCCGGGTACGGCACCACCAGGATGGACACGGAGCCCGTCCACGTGGATCAGGACCCGTCCCACGTCGCGATCGAGCGCCCGCTTCACGGCGTAGCGGATCGCGGAGTCGACCTGGCGGGCGACCTCGGCGACGGGAACGCCCAGGGCGACGGTCAGGTCCAGTTCGATCTCGATACCATCGTCCAGGCGGACCGCGAGGCCGGGCTGTCCGAGTCCGAGCCGGGCGAGCAGGCGCGCGACGGGACCGCCCGCGAACCCGGTGACTCCATACGAGCCGAGGGTCGCGGTCCGGACGATGTCGGCGAGCGCGCGGCCGGTGACGAGGGATCGGCCGGGGGTTGGTCGGATGGCCACGCGGGCGGGTCCTCGCTACGGTCGACCGGTTCAGGGTGCTCGGGCGGGGTGGTCGGGACCGTGTGTTATCATACCGCCCCGCTCGGGCCTCGCCGCCCGGGCCTTCCATTTCGACCGTTCCCAGAGGATCCTGCATGGCCCGCTCCTGCGCGATCTGCGGCAAGGTCTCGATGGGCGGTTTCAACCCGCAGTCGTCGGGCATGAACCGCGTTCGAGCGCACCGCCGCTATCAGCCGAACCTCCAGCAGCTCGTCATCGACCAGAAGGGGGTTCCCACGAAGTCCCTGGTCTGCACGCGCTGCCGTCGCACGCTGCTCAAGGCGTCCAAGTAGCGCCTCCCGCCGGCGATGCGCCGGCGGACCGTCGCCACTCCCCGACCGGTCGTCGTCAGACGGCCGGTTCACTGTGTCCCGGCCCTGTCGGTCGCCCGTCTCCGGGCGCTATCGCTCGTCGGTGTCCAGCCAGATCGTGAACGGGCCGTCGTTCACGAGCTCGACGGCCATCTCGGCGCCAAACCTGCCCGTGGCCGTGGGGACGCCCAGGCGGTCCAGCGTCTCGGCGAGTCGGAGGTAGAGCCGCTCCGCCTGCTCGGGTGGAGCGGCTCCCGTGAACCCGGGCCGGCGACCACGACGCGTGTCCGCGAAGAGCGTGAACTGCGAGACCACCAGCGCGGCTCCGCCGATGTCGATGAGCGATCGGTTCGTCCGGCCCGCCTCGTCGCGGAAGATGCGGAGTTCGGCGATGCGCTGCGCGAGGCCGTCCGCAGCGGCGTGGGTGTCACCCGGGCCGACACCGACCAGCACGACGAGTCCCAGGCCGATCTCGCCGATCACGTCGCCTTCCACGCGGACGCGTGCCCCGGTCGTGCGCTGGAGCAAGGCCCTCACCCGGTCGTGGACCCGGCCGCGATGAGCTCCGCACGCCAGGTCTCCGCTTCCTTGCCGAGACGCTCGCGCAGCGATCCGAACCGGGCGATGACCGCGTCCTCCACGGTCGCGGGGATCATCAGCTCGTAGTTGCGGACCCCATCTGGATTGATCTGCCCGTCGCCCCGCAACATGATCACCGGGACGCCTACGCCCTCGAGTTCCTTCGAGAGGCGCGTCCCCAGGTGCTTGGGGAGCGACGCGAAGCCCACGAGCTTGCCCGATGGCGCGGGTGGCTTGCCATCGTTGAGCTGGTACTGGAAGCCCTCATCGGCGAGTGATCGGACCAGCCGGATCTCACGACCCATGTCTCGTCCTCGCCGAAACAGCGCCGAACCCACGACCAGCACATCGCACCCGAGTCCCCCGACGAGCTCGGCCGTGTCACGGTTCACGCCGCCGTCCACGTGGACCTCGCCGCCGAACATCCGGTAGCTCAGGACCTCGCGAGCCTGCGGCGCCTTCTCCTTGAGCACGTCGCCCATGAAGACCTGGCCGCCGAACCCGGGCTCCACGGTCATGATCATGATGATGTCGAGGAGCCGGGCGTAGGGCGCGACCGCCGAGATGGGGGTCGCCGGCTTGAGCGCGAGGCCGGCGGCGCGACCCGCCGCCCGGATCGCTCGCAGGACCGGTTCCTTCGGCTCGTCCACCTCGACGTGGAAGGTGAGCGTGTCGGCTCCGGCGTCGAGGAACTCCTGGATGTACCGACCGGGCTCGCTGATCATCAGGTGGACGTCGAACGGCAGCTCGGTCCGTCCCCGTAATGCCTTGATCGTTCGAGCGCCGAAGGTCAGGTTGGGGACGAAGTGACCGTCCATCACGTCGAGGTGGACGCGGTCGGCCCCAGCCGCCTCGACCCGCCGAACGGCGTTGCCGAGGTTCGCGAGATCCGCGTCGAGGATGCTCGCCGAGATCCGGGCGCGTCCTGCTCCCACCTTGACGCCGGCCCCGGTCGGCTTCCGTCGACGCGTCACCCGAGGGCACCCGGATCGCGCAGATCGAGGCCCGCAGGGACGGGCTCGTGGCTGCGCTCACCGCGCAGGGCCGAGGCACTCGCCACGACGAGCAGTTCGCGCCGGCGCGCGACGGCCGGTGCCGGCGGGGTGCCGGCTCGTTCGGCGGCCAGCTGACCGCAGGCCGCCCCGACCTCCTGGCCACGATTGCGCCGGATGGTGGTCGCGATCCCGGCGTCCTTGAGCGTGGCAGCGAACACCTCGATGACGGGCATCGGGCTCGCCTCCCACGGCGTGTGTGCGACCGGGTTCATCGGGATGAGGTTGACGTGTGCATGGTCGCCGCGCAAGAGATCCACCATGGCGTCCGCATCAGCCGGCGTGTCATTGACGCCGGCGATCATCGTGACCTCGTAGCTGATGCGCCGGCCCGTCGCGGCGGCGTGCTCACGCGCCGCGTCCACGACGTCCGCGACCGGCCAGCGACGATTCAGCGGCACAAGGACGTCGCGCAACGGATCGCGCGCAGCGTGGAGCGAGACCGCCAGCGTGAACTGCGGCCCGAGCGCGGTCAGGCGGCGGATCCCCGGCACGACGCCCGACGTCGACACGGTGATATGCCGTGCCCCGAGGCCGAACCGTCCCGGATCGTTGAGCGCCTCGACGGCGTCGAGCACGCGGTCGAGGTTGAGGAGCGGTTCGCCCATGCCCATGAACACGATGTTCGTCAGGCGCTTGCCGTCGCGCGCGAGGCGGCGGGCGGCGTGCCGGGCCTGATCCACGATCTCGGCGGTGGTCAGATCGCGCGTGAAGCCGAGTTCGCCGGTCGCGCAGAACGGGCAGCCGACCGCGCACCCGGCCTGACTCGAGATGCACAGGGTGTGGCGTTCTCGCGACATGCCCCGGGCCGGGTAGTGCATCAGCACCGACTCGACGAGGGCGCCGTCGTCCAGCCGATGCAGGGCCTTCTCCGTCATGCCGCCATCGGCGAGTCGGACGTCCGTGTCGGCGACCGTGTCGAGCACGAACGCGTCCGCCACGGCAGCCCGGATGCGCTTCGGCAGCGTCAGCATCGCGGCGGCATCGGTCACGCCGCCGTCATTCCAGATCGCATCCGCGATCTGGCGGGCCCGAAAGGCTGGCTGGTCCTGGTCGGCGATCCATCCCGCCAGCGCGTCCGGCGTGATGCCGGCGATCCCGGGTCGCGTCTCGATCGTCACGGGTCGATGCTAGCGCAGGCGGGCCCAAGAGACGCCCGGATGGCGACCTCCGGCACTTCCCGGGGTCGGGGCCGTGGAGCACGCTCGGACCATGCGGCACCACACGATCCATCGGCTGTTCGGCGTCCTCCTCGTCACGATCCTTGCGACCGGCATCGTCCTGGTGGACGCCCCGCCGGTCGCAGCCGCGTCCCGCCCGGTGCGTCTCGAAGCCGGCCCACAGGCCGGGTTCCGGTTCTCGTCGGCCGGGGTGGTCGTCACGCGGAAGGACATCGTGGTCGCGAACCCGGCCAGCGCCACTACCGACCGACGCCGCGTCGTCCCGAACCGCACGGGGATCTACCTGCGGATCACCAGTGGGGCCCTGGCAGGGTACGAAGTCCTCGAATCCGCGGTGGCGTACGTCCCGGGGATCGCCGGCGACACGACCTACGCTCCTGCCGCCAAGGTCGCCCTGGCGGCCGGGGGGTACCTCGGCTACCGATTCGACGGCGCGTGGGATCTCGAGTCCACCCGATACGGGTCGCTGGCGGCGGCTACCTCGGCGACCACATCGCGACGCGCGGTCATCGATGGCCGTCCGTACGTGCTCCTCGCCGACGGGACGTGGTCGGGCACGTGGATGCCCGTCACCGCCCCGCGCGGCCTGACCGCAGCGAGGATCGCCTGTTCGGTGCCGGCCAAGCCATCCGGCGCCACGAGCGTCGTCCTGCGACGGATCCCGACGTCGCAACGTGGGATCGCCCTGACATTCGACATGGGCGGGCGCCTCACGCCCGCGGTCGACATCATGGAGCGCCTCATCGTTGACCGCGTCTGCGCCACGATCCACCCGACCGGCGACGCCGCCCTCACCACCACGGGTACCGCCGTCATGGCCCTCATCAAGGCTTACCCGGAACTCTTCGAGGTGGGCAACCACACGATGCACCACTGCAATCTGCGCGACGGTGGCGGCAGCGCGATCTGCCCGACCACGCCACCCACCGTGGCCCGCATCCAGGCGGAGCTGATCCGGGCGGAGGAGACGATCGGAGCGCTCATCGGCCGCTCAACCAAGCCGTTCTGGCGTCCGCCGTATGGGGCATCCGACGCGCGGGTCCGGACGGCCGCGGCCGCGATCGGCTACTCGACCACCCTGCTGTGGGACATCGACACGATCGACTGGAGGAAGATCGCGGACGGCGGCCCGACGACCGCGGGCATCGCCGCCAAGGTCGTCACGAACGGGAAGACCGGCTCGATCGTCCTGATGCACCTGGGCGGCTATCACACGTACGACGCGCTGCCCTCGATGGTCCTCCGCCTCCGAGCGGCGGGCCTGCAGCCCACCACGATCTCGGACCTGCTGGACTGAGCTGCCTCACCTCACCGGGGCCCCGACACCACACTGGAACCGACGATGGCGGGGCGCCCGCGGACGTACTCAGTCCACGACATCCGGTTTCCGCCTGCCGGCTGCACGTCCACGAGCGTGAGTCGCTCGCCGCTACCCACGACCAGTCCGTGCTGGTCGAACGCCCCCGGCGACGACGCGCGGTCGCCGCCCCCCGCGACCCTGGCCGACCAGATGACGAGCCGACCCGCGGGCGTGTCGACGAACGAACCCGGCCACGGCTGATACGCCCGGACCTGGCGCTCGAGCTCCGGCGCCGACTTGGTCGGATCCAGGCGACCGTCCTCACGCCGGAGCGGACGGGTCAGCGTGACACCGTCCGCCGACTGGGGTCGGGCGACAACGGCCCCGCGCAACCATGGGCCGAGTCGATCGGCCAGGAGCTCGGCGGCCAGCGCCGCGAGGTCGGACTCGAGCTCGGGCGTGGTCTCCGTCCCGGTGAGCGACCGACGCACCTGCGCCACGATCGGGCCCGGTGTCCAGGCCCGCGTCCATCCGCATGAGCGTGACCCCGGTCTCGGTGTCGCCCGCGAGGATCGCCGCGGGAACCGGGGTCGCGCCGCGATGGCGCGGCAGCAGCGAAGGGTGGAGGTTGAGGGCACCGTTCGGCATGTCGAGCAACGACGCCGGGACGATCTGCCCGTAGTCGGCGAGGACCGCGAGTGCGGGCCGCAGGCCAAGGACCGTCGCGATCGATTCCGGCGCTCGCAATCGGTCCGGGACAAGGACCGTGAGGCCATCGAGGCCCCTGGCCGCGATGTCGACCGGGGTGGACCGCAGCTCCTGCGCTCGACCTGCCGGTCGAGGCGGCGCGGTCACGACACCGACGAGATCGATATCCGGGTGTCTACCCAGCGCGAGCAACGTCGGGACGGCGAACGAACCGCTCCCCAGGAAGACGGTCCGGACCGGCCCGTCGGTCACGCGAGGGCGCTCGTGGCCTCGCGGACCTCGGCGTCGTCCTCGTTCCCGGCACCCACCGGCATCAGCTCGTCCATCGAATCGAGGTAGTCGATGTAGAGCTTGCCGTCCAGATGGTCGAGTTCGTGCTGGAGGGCGCGACTCAGCAGGCCCGATCCGGCCATGCGGATCTTCTTGCCGTGGCGGTCCTGGGCGACGACCCAGACTCGCTCGCGGCGGGTCACGTACGCGACGTAGCCTGGGATCGAGAGGCATCCCTCGAGGTCGCGGTCGTCACCCGTGGCCCGGACGATCCGCGGGTTCACGAGTTCGTGCAGCTGGCCCTCGACCTCGATCACGCACGCCTGCATCGCCTCACCCAACTGCGGCGCGGCAAGGCCGACGCCGGGCGCATCACGCATCGTGTGGGCGAGGTCGTCGAGGAGTTCGTGCAGGTACTTGCCGAAGCTGTCGACCGGCTTGCCCTTGAGGCGAAGGCGCGGGTCGCCCAGCAGGACGATGGGGCGGACACTCATGGCCGGGAAGTATATCGGCGGACGCCGTGGAGCCCGCCCGTCGTCGTCAGCTGACGCGGTCCGTCGCGTCCTCGATCGCGTCCGTGGCTGCAGCGGCGGTGTCACCGACCGCCTCAGTGGCCTGCGACGCGGCCTCGCCCGAGGTGTCCGCCGCGTCCTTGCCGCTCCCGCTCACCGAATCGGCGGCGTCGGCCAGCGTGGACCGGATGTCCGTCGCCCAGCCTCGGGACTTGTCGGCGAGTTTGCCACTGGCGTCCGCGGTGGCTTCGCCGGCCTTGCGAGCGAACGGGCCAGCTTTGTCCGCGGCCACGGCCGCGATCTCGGCGGCCTTGGCGGAGAACTCCTTGACCGTCGGTCCGGCGCGATCAGCGAGATCGTCCACGGCGTCGCGCAGCGATTCGAAGATGCTCGCAGCCGTGGCGGCAGCGCTATCGGCGGGGCCGCCGGACTTCGCCTCCGTGCCGGCCGCGTCGCCAGCGGCGTCGGCAGCCGCGTGGGCCGCGTCGGCGGTGGCGTCGGCGGTGGCGTCTGCCGCATCGGCGGCCGCATCGCCCGCGGCGTCTGCTGCGGCGTGCAGGTCCCTGCTCGTGTCATCGGTCATCGTGCGTCCCTCGTGTGGCGGACGCACATGTTCCCACGAACGGCCACAGTGGTCATTCGATGCCTGGACGTTGCGGGGTATCATCCGCGCGACGGCCGCGTGGAGCGCAGATCGGAGGACGAGATGGCCAGCCAATGGTCGTATGCAGAGCTCAGACCCGACCAGCTCGAACTCGTCACGGAGGCTGAGCGCACCCTCGATACCGATGTCGTGATGGTCTACCGACCCAGTGCCTGGGGCACGGTGGATCCCGAGATCGTCAGCGCCGACGGCCTGCACCCGGTCGAGCTGGAGGCCTCGCAGCTGGAATGCCTGCAGGGCCTCGAGCAGCGGGTCGGTGGCGTGATGGTGGCCTATCGGCGGGACGCCGACTGACCCCGGAGCCGGCGGGCCGGCCCCCTGGGCTACAGCATCGATTTCGGGGTCAACGTCCACCGACCACGGCGGACCCGGGTCCTCGCCCAGGACCCCCCGCGGGTCGGCGCCACGCAGCACGACGTTGAACCGCCACCGGTCGTTGCGCCGCGCGATGTAGGCGGGCGCCGGTCCGGCGACCGCGGTCTCGCGGCCGATCGCGCGATCGCGCAGGCGCGTGGCCATCGCCTCCCCTTCCGCCTCGGCCGCCCCGCGATCCCCAAGCGCAACGGTCAACTTGATGACCTCGCCGAACGGGGGCGATGCGAAGCGACGGCGCATCGCGAGTTCCGATGCGTAGAACGCCTCGGCGTCACCGCTGGCCACGGCCGTGATGGCCGGGTGGTCGGGTTGGTAGGTCTGCAGGATCGCCCGGCCCGGCCGATCGCCCCGCCCTGCTCGACCCACGGCCTGGCTGAGCAGCTGGAAGGTGCGCTCTGCGGCGCGCTCGTCGGGCAGGTTGAGCGCCACGTCCGATGACACGACACCGACCAAGGTGACCGAGGGGACGTCGAGCCCTTTTGCGACCAGGCTCGTCCCCACGAGGACGTCCGTCCGGCCAGCGACGAAGTCATCGATGACCCGCTGGGCCGCCCCGCGACGCTCGGCGACATCCCGGTCCAGGCGGGCCACTCGCAGGTTCGGGTGCGCGCCGCGGACCTCGCGCTCCACCCGCTCCGTCCCGCCACCCAGGTAGCGGATCCTCGGCGAGGCGCACGCCGGACAGCGCGTGGCAAGCGGCGTCGCGCGGCCACAGTGGTGGCAGCGAAGCGTCGTCCCAGCCTGGTGATAGACGAGCGGGCGTTCGCAGTCCGGACACGCCTGGACGTGCCCGCAGTCGCGGCACAGCACGACGGATGCGGTCCCGCGTCGGTTGAGGACGAGGATGGCCTGCTCACCCGAGGCTGTGTCGAGCGCCGTCAGGGCGTCATCAAGTGGTCGCGACAGGAGGCCCCGATTGCCCTCGGCCAGCTCGGCGCGCAGATCCACGACCTCGACGCGGGGCGCCTCTCCGATCGGCCGCGACGGGAGCCGGATCCGCGACCACGTCCCGTCCAGTGCCCGCCCGAGCGTCTCCACGGCTGGCGTCGCCGAGCCCAGCACGCACGCCGCGCCGGCGAGCGACGCCAGCCGGATCGCGACGTCGCGAGCTTGAAGCCGTGGCGTCCGATCGCTCTTGTACGCGGGATCGTGCTCCTCATCGACGATGACCAGGCCCGGGTCACCCAGGGGCGACAGCACGGCCAGCCGCGTCCCGACCACCACGTCCACGTCGCCGGCCCGGATCCGTCGCCACTCGTCCGCCCGTTCGCCGTCGCCCAGCCCGGAATGCACGAGGGCGACGCGAACATCGAGATCCGCCCGGAGTCGGTCCACGAGCGGGAGCGCCATCGCGATCTCCGGGACCAGGATGAGCGCGGTCCGGCCCGCCTCCAGGCACGCGACGATCGCCTCGACGTAGATCGCGGTCTTGCCCTCCGCCCGTGACGCCGTCCAGCAGGAGCGGACCCGGGTCCCTCGCCGCGATCGCCGCTCCGATGTGCGTGACCGCCGCTGCCTGCGCGACGGAGCGCGCGGACGTCACAGGACGGCCACCGCGCAGCCCCGGGCCTCGTGTCGCGAGCGGCCGACGCGGACGTTCACGGACCTCCGTCTCGGCAAGACCGCGCCGCACGAGACCAGCGAGACCGGCGGCACCATGCCGGCCCGCGAGCTCCGCCGAGGCCAGCCCGCCCGGCCCGGCGGCCGACAACTCCGCGAGTGCCGCCACCTGCCGCGGGCCCAACGGTCGGCCCGGTGGTCGCGCACCCGCCATGATCGTTGCCGCCACGACCTCGCCTTCGGGCTGGATCCGGATCCACCGCTCGAACCGCGGCCCACCCGATGCCCCGCCGAGCGTCCAGTCAAGCGCGATCATGCCCAGGCCCGCGAGACGACGGAGGCGGCGCAGCAGTCCGGCTCGGCCCTCGGGCGCGGCCAGGTCCCGCGCCGGGCGTGGCCCACCCTCGAGCTGGTCGAGCAGGTCACGATCGACAGGATCGAGCGCCTCACCCCCGACGGATGGGACCTGCGCTGGCGTCCGCTCGGCGACAAGCTCAAGACGCTCGAGCAGCCCCGGGGGCAGCATCGCCCGGATCACGAGGGCTGGCGGCGCCAGGTAGTGGTCGGCGATCCATCTCGCGAGCGCCAGCTGGAGCGGCGGCAGCAACGGGCCGTCGGCACGGACACGATCCACGATCGGCTTGGCCACGATCGCCGGCGCGACGGTCGCGGGGCCCAGGATCACCCCGAGCGCCTGCCGTCGTCCGAACTCGACGAGCACCGCCTCGCCATCCTCGAGGTCGGCCAGACGCGGCGGCACGGCGTAGGTGTAGGGCCGGGCGCCCCCGGCCCCGGCGGCGTCGATCGCGACCTCGACGAGTCGGGACGAGGCAGCTTCCGGATCCGGGGTCGGCAGCAGGCCCTGGACCACGGGGCGTTCCTAGACCCGGACGCGCCGGTCCGCGTGGCGCCGTCGTTCGTCCGCGATGATCTCCTCGATCCGGTCTGCTGTCCGCGCGACCTGCCCGGTCTCGTTCACGACCACGTAGTCGTAGTCGTGCTGGCGGGCGAGCTCGATGGCGGCGTTGCGCTGCCGGAGCTCGAGTTCGTCGGCCGTCTCGGTGGCGCGGGCCCGCAATCGCGAGAAGAGGGTCTCGAGCGTCGGCGGGATGACGAAGATGAGCAGGGCCTCGGACACCTGTTCCTTGACGATCTGCGCACCCTGCACGTCGATCTTGAGGATCACGTCGCGACCGTCGCCGAGCGCGCCGCGGACCTGGTCGCGCGGCGATCCGTACCAGTTGCCGTGGACCTCGTTCGCTTCGAGGAAGCCGCGCGCCGCTCGGATCCGCAGGAACTCCTCCCGGCTGACGAAGTGGTAGTCGACACCGTCGACCTCGCCGTCGCGCGGCGCACGCGTTGTGACGGTCACGACGTAGTGCCGGGTGCCGGACCGGCCCGCTACTGCCTCGCGCCGCTGCATCTCGTCGATGATCGTGTCCTTGCCGACGCCGGAGGGTCCCGAGATGATCGCGAGCAGCGCCCCGGGGGCGCCATCGATGACCCCGTCGGGGCGGCCGGGATCGTCCGAGACGTGGGCGGGGATGACGAGGTCGTCAGGCGCGACATCGGGCAAGTCGAGGCCGAACGGATCGGGCGTTTCCGGCGCCTGGTCCGTCATCGACCGGACTCCGCGGCGCGCAACCCGGCCAGGACGGACTCGAGCTCGTCGGGGAGCGGCGCCGTGGCCCGGATCGAGATGCCCATCCCCCGGTGCGGCGAGCTCGAGGCGCCAGGCATGCAGGAACAGGCGGCCGAGGCCATCGGGTCCGCGACGCGACGTCCCCGTGCCGTAGACCGGGTCGCCGGCCACGGGATGCCCGATCGCGTCGAGATGGACCCGGATCTGGTGCGTCCGCCCCGTCACGAGGTCGAGCTCGAGCAGGGTCCACGCCACGAACCGCTCGTGGACGCGGTAGCCGGTGGTCGAGGCGCGTCCATCCGGGACCACCGCCATCCGGGTTCGGTGCTTCGGGTCGCGCCCGATCGGCGCCTCGATCCGCCCGACGGCGGCCGATACGCTGCCCTGCACGAGGGCGAGGTACGTCTTGCGAACCCGACGAGCCTTGAGCTGGGCCATCAGCGAAGCCTGTGCGGCATCGTGCTTGGCGACCATCAGGAGCCCGCTCGTGTCCCGGTCCAGGCGATGGACGATGCCCGGGCGCGCGACGCCGGCGATCCCCCCGTACTCCGACCCGCCCGCGCGCGCCAAGAGCGCGTTCACCAGCGTATCCCCGTCGTGGTGACCCGCCGACGGATGGACGACCAGCCCCGACGGCTTGTCCACGATGAGGAGGTCGTCATCCTCGAACACGATCCGCAGATCGATCCCCGGGGCCGGCGCAAGGTCCAGCGCCACGGGCTCCGGTACGTCCAGGACGACCTCCGTGCCGGGGCCGACGATCGTGTTGGCGCGGATGGCCTCGCCACCCGCCGTCAGGCGACCGGCCGAGATGAGCTTCTGGACGTGGCTGCGGGAAAGTCCCGTGGCATCGGCGACGAACCGGTCCACGCGACCGGACGCACCGTCGGGGATGCGCACGGTCCGGATCCCGGCGGTGACCGGCGCCTCAGGCATCCGCGGTCCCGGTGCGCGCGCCGGACAGCGTCGGCATGATCGCGATGAGGAGGAGCAGCAGGATGGCGCCCGTCACAGCGCTGTCGGCGACGTTGAAGGTATAGAACCGCAGGTCGCCGATCCCGATGTCCACCCAGTCGATGACGTATCCCAATCGAAACCGGTCGATGGCGTTGCCGATGGCACCGCCGAGCAGGAGCCCGAGGGCGATCGAGAGCAGCGTGCTCCGTCCGGACGACCCGTGGTACCACACGATGAGTCCGACGACGCCGAGCGACACGATCCCGAACAGGAGGGCCTGATCCTGGAACAGGCCGAAGATGGCGCCATCGTTCTGCCCGTGGATGAGGCGCACGAGGTCACCGATGACCGACAGCCGCTCGCCGGGCTCCAGCAGTCCCACCAGCCAGGCCTTCGTCGCCTGGTCCACGATGACCACGGCCGCGGCCAGTCCGAGGAACAGCGCCCAACGGGGCCTGCCGCGCGACTGGGCCGCCGTCACGCGACCCGCCGGAGGGCGATGGTCACAGGCCCACCGTCGAGCGCGACCGTGGCGCGATGGGCGTCGGACGGGACAGCGCCGGTCGCCGGGGCGGCAAGCGTGTCCGCCCGGACGCCGTCGAGATGCTCGGCGACCGCGTCCGGGAGACCCTCGACCCAGAGATCGATCCGGTCGTCGAGCTCGAGACCGGCATCGCGTCGCAGGTCCTGGATGGCGCGCGCCAGCTCGCGGGCATCGCCCTCGGCGCGAAGTTCGGGCGTCAGTTCGGTATCGAGGACCACGACGAGCCCGTCGTCCTCCGCGACCGCGGTGCCGGGTCGTGGTGTGGCCTGGATCTCGATCTCGTCCGACGCCAGCGTCTGGTCGGCGATGGTCACGCTGCCGTCGTCGTGGAATGTCACCGCCCCGTCGCGCGCGGCGGCCATGACGGCCGGGATCGCGGCGCCGAGCCGCTTGCCGACCTTGGGTAGCAGCACCTTGACCCGTCGATCAACGAGCTCGGAGCCGTCGGCGATGGGCTCCACGCCCTTGACGTTGATCTCGTCGGCGACGAGCTTCAGGAGTTCGTGATCGAGGGCGATCCCACGGTCGGGCACGGCGAGCCACGCCCTGGCCAGCGGCTGGCGTGTCCGGATGCCGTTCGCGCTCCGCAGCGTTCGTGCGAGATCCACGGCGCGCTGGGCCACGCGCATCCGCGCTTCGAGGTCCGGGTCGCGATGGCGCGCCAGGTCGTCCGTGGGCCACGGCGTGAGATGGACGCTATCGGGTGCAGCGTCGTCCACGGTCGGGACGAGATTGCCGTACATCGTGTCCGCGAGGAACGGCAGCATCGGGGCGAGCACGCGCGTTGTGGCCACGAGTGCCTCGTGGAGCGTCGCGAAGGCGGCCGATCGGTCTGCGGCGTCATCGTTGCGTCGCATCCGCTCGCGGGACAGGCGCAGATACCAGGTCGAGAGACCGTCCATGAACGTGGAGACCGCACGGGCCGCACCCAGGGCATCCACATCACGCAATCGCTCTTCCGCGACCGCGGCAGTCCCGGCGGCACGGGAGAGGATCCAGCGATCGAGGACCGGTCGTTCCGCGGCCGGCGGCGCCCCCTCGGCCGGCGTCCAGCCAGCCAACCGTGCATAGGTCACGAAGAAGGCATACACGTTCCAGAGGATGAGTAGCTCGCGGCGCGCCTCGTCCGCGGCGTGCCAGCCGAAAAGGATGTTCTCCTCCGGCCGCGCCTTGGCGAACATCCAGCGCATGACATCGACGCCCATGCGGTCCGCGGCCTCGTCGAAGTCGATCGCGTTGCCCCAGCTCTTGTGCATCTGGCGGCCGTCCTCGGCGAACAGCAGGGCGTAGCCGAAGATCGACTTGAACGGCTCTTCGCGGCGCAGGACCGTGGACATCGCGAGCATCGAGTAGAACCAGTTGCGAAACTGGCCTGGGAAGCTCTCGGTGATGAAGTCGGCCGGG
Organism: uncultured Chloroflexia bacterium; assembly: GCA_963743815.1. Classification (GTDB taxonomy): domain Bacteria; phylum Chloroflexota; class Limnocylindria; order Limnocylindrales; family CSP1-4; genus SPCO01. The sequence goes on from CAVURB010000001.1 coordinate 107,771, forward strand.
AACCACTGCGCCCAGTAGTCGGGATCCTCGCGGAAGTGCAGCGTGGAGTACGGCACGATCCCGGCGTCCAGCCACGGGTTGCCGACGTCGGCGATGCGGCGAACGGGCTCCCCGCATCCCGGGCAGTCGATGGCGACCTCGTCCACCCACGGCCGATGCGGCGTGTGGCCGTCGAACCGATCCCAGCCCGCGACCGCGCGACGTTGCAGCTCCTCGCGCCCGCCGATGACCTCCACGGCCCCGCAGGACGAACAGTCGTAGATCGGTAGCGCCAGGCCCCAGTACCGCTTCTTGCTGATCATCCAGTCGTGCATGTTCCGAAGCCAGTCGAGCTCGCGGTCATACCCGAACTCGGGAATCCAGCGGATCCGGTCCACGATCTCCATGATCTGGTAGCGCAGGCTCGCGTCCACCTGTTCCCTGGTGAGGGACTCGCGGGGCTGGTCGTAGACCGGCCCCATGCTGATGAACCACTCGTCCACGAGCCGGAAGACGAGCGGTGTGTTGCAGCGCCAGCAGTGCGGGTACCGGTGCAGGTACGGCTCCAGCCGGTAGAAGCGACCCTCGCGCTTGAGATGCTCGACGATCGGGTCGGCGACGTCGCGCACGTCCCGTCCGGACAGGGCCCCGAACCCGTCGAGCACGATCCCCGACTCGTCGAGCGGAGCGATGACCGGCAGTCCGAGGGCCTTGCCGAGCTGGAAGTCCTCGGCCCCGCAGCCCGGTGCGATGTGGACGATGCCGGTGCCCTCGTCCTCGCCGACCTCGTCCCAGGCGACGATCCGATGCTCGTACCCGGTGGGCTCGAACGCCGTCCGGACGGCGGGCAGGTCGTCGAACGGACCGGCATAGCGCCAGCCCACGAGATCCGCGCCGGAGACCTCATCCTCGACGGTGAACGGCCCGGCCAGGGCCGTCTTGAGCGTGCCCTTGCCGAGCCAGAAGGTCTCCTCGCCCTGGCGGACCTTCACGTACCGTACGGCGGGCCCCACCGCCGCAGCCACGTTGGAGGTCAGCGTCCACGGCGTGGTCGTCCACACCAGGAGCGACTCCCTGGGACGGTCCAGCAGCGGGAACCGGACCGTCAGCCCCGGGTCCTCGCGGTCCTGGTAGCCCTCGTTCATCTCCATCTGTGAGAGCCCGGTGCCGCACCGCGCACACCACGGCATCGTGTCGTGGCCCTTGTACAGCCAGCCACGCTCGTGGCACTCGGCGAGGAACCCCCAGATGAGGTCGTTGTTCTCGTTGCTGAACGTGAAGTAGGAGCCCCCGGTCTCAGGCAGCCCGAGCCGGCCGACGAGCATCTCCACGGTATCGGTGACCGGGCCGTTCGGGCCCTCGATGGTCGTGATGGTCGATGGATCGGTGGCGAGCAGGTCGTGGAGCCGTCGCAGCTCGTCGGGGTCGTTCCAATCCATCCACATGCCCAGGCGGATCGATTGCTCCGTCTGGCGCGCGGCATACGTGAGCACGCGCTGCTTGCACATCGTCACGAAACGGTCGATGCCGAAGGCCTCGATGTCCCGTTTGCTCGTGAACCCGAGGTCCCGCTCCACGTTGACCTCGACCCAGAGTCCCTGGCAATCGAAGCCGTTCTGGTAGCGCTGGTGCTCCCCGAGCATGGCGTGGAAGCGTTGGAAGAGATCCTTGTAGGCGCGGCCCCAAGCGTGATGGACGCCCATCGGGTTGTTGGCCGTGATCGGGCCGTCGAGGAAGCTCCAGCGCGGCCCGTCGGCGTTCTGTGCGCGCAGCCGGGCGAACGTCTGCCGGTCCCGCCATTGCCGCAGCAGTTCGTGCTCGTGCGCGACGAAGTCGGGCTTGCTGGTGACGGGTCGGAACATGCGTCTCCGGGCGACGGGGTCCTGGGGTGTCTCGGGGCGCCAGGGCGGTCGCAGGACCGGTCCGGCAGGTCCGAGTATCCTACGCGCGATGCAGAATACGCAGGAGGCGCGACCGCGCGCCCGCTCGCCGTTCGCGGCAGCGTTCCTTTCCCTGATCTTCCCCGGCCTCGGCCACGCCTATGCCGGCGCGCCGATGCGCGCGCTTCGGATTCGCCGCAGCGCCGATCCTCCTGCTCGCGCTGGGCGCCGGCGTCCTCCTGCGGATGGACCGCCAGGACATGATCGGGCTCATCTTCGACCCGGGGTTCCTGACCACCGTCTTCGTGGGCAACATCATCGCCCTGCTCTATCGGCTGGTCGCCCTGATCGATGCCTACCGCGTCACCGAGTACCTCAACGCCCAGTCGGCATCGGGCGACGGCCGGCTCGGCCCGGCGCGGCTGCCGCGCAACGTGCTCTCGATCGCCGGCCTGCTCGCGGTGATCCTCGTGATGTCCGGCAGTCACGTGGTGGTGGCGCGCTACGACCTCCTGGCCCAGGACTTCCTGACGAGCGGCTGCGTCTTCATCGGGGACGGCACCGCGGAGTGCGAGGAGGACGAGGCGACGGCGTCGCCAGACGCGTCGACGTCGCCCGACGCCAGCGAAAGCCCCACGCCCTCCCCTACCCCGGAACCCACCCCGATCGGGTCCGACGTCCCCAGCGTGTCCATCGCGCCGTGGGACGGTAAGGAGCGACTCAACATCCTGCTGATCGGCGCCGACACCCAGGGTGGCGGCCACCGCACGGACACCCTCATCACGGTCTCTATCGACCCGGTGACCAAGCAGGTGGCGATGTTCAGCCTGCCGCGAGATACGAAGAACGTGCCGATCCCGCCCGGTCCGGCCCGCTCCGTGTGGGGCCGCGTCTACGGCAACAAGATCAACTCGTTCTTCATCGACAACCGCAACCGCTCCGACCTGTGGCCCGGGTCCAAGTCCACCCGCGGCTACAACGCCGTGAAGGCGGTGCTGGGTGAGCTGTACGGCCTCGACATCAAGTACTTCGTCGAAGTCGACTTCGATGGCTTCCGGGAGATCGTCGATGCGATGGACGGCGTGACGGTCAACGTCCAGATCCCGATCGTCGATGACTCCTATCCCGCAGGCAAAGCCCGCAGCCGGCGGCTGTACATCCCCAGCGGCATCCAGCACATGACCGGTTCCGAGGCCCTGCGCTACGCCCGGTCGCGCAATACGTCGAGCGACTTCGACCGGGCCGCCCGACAGCAGCGACTCCTGCTGTCGATGCGCGAGCAGGCCGACCCGCAGTCGCTGATCCCGCGGCTGCCCGAGCTCGTGGCCGCGCTCAAGTCATCGATCAAGACCGACATCCCGCTCGACCAGATCGACGAACTGCTCGGCCTGGCCTCCGAGGTGGACACCGAGAACATCCGCTCGTACGTCTTCTCGCCGCCGCTCTACCAGCAGGAGGTGCGGACCGGCTACTGGACCCTGCCGTACGTGGACAAGATCCAGGACACCGTCGAGCGGGCGTTCACCTCGAACCCGGCCGATGAGGCGCGCCGCCAGCGCCTCGCGACCGAGGCCGCCACCATCTGGGTCCTCAACGGGACGGGTGAGGCCAACCGCGGCTCACATGTCGCCGGGTACCTCGAGTACCAGGGCCTGGCCGCATCCGCCCCGCGCCAGGTGCCCGAGGGCGCCGTGCCGGCCGACACCGAGATCGTCGTCTACAACGGCGCGGAGACGGAACTCACCGAGACCATCGCGTACCTGGAGGAGCGGTTCAAGGTGACGGTCACGACCGCGACGGACCCGACGATCCGCGCCGATATCGTCATCACCATCGGTCGCGAGACGCCCAACCTCCAGCCGCCGGCTTCGTCCTAGGGCCGCGGCGCCGTCGCTGCGGGGGGCGAGGCCTGCGTCGCATGGGGCTGATGAGCCTGCACGGGGCCAGCGCAAGGCCATCGTGCGTCATACGCCCGCCTCTGGAGCGTTAGGCGCCCGGTCGAACGCGAATCGGCGTCCGACCGCGCCAGCCCGGCCCCAAACCTGCTCGGCCCACGCTCGGATCGGTTTGAGATGGTCGGGCCGGCCCGCCACCGGGCCGTCATTTCGGCCGGTACCCCCGCCTAAGGCTCCGCGGGCGGGCATCTGTCGCATCGGCAACGAGATGGGCCCGTTGCCGCCCGGCATCCAGTGCCGGCCCCGCCGCCACCGTTCGGAAGTTCCCACCTAGTCTCCGTGCGAATCCCGTGGAAGCGAAGATCCACGATGGCGTCCCTCCGAGCCCGCGTGGACTACGCCGGACGGAATGCGGGCCCGGGACAGACGATCCGGCCCGCTTAACGTCCGCGAGATTCGCTACGACTCTAGGAGGGACGCTCGGCGGGAGAGGGGCCGAGCGGCGAGGAGCGGGCCCCCGCGGCCGATCAGCCGATCGGCGTCAGCCAGTGCCGGTATTCGGGGAGGCGGCCCCGCACCGCATCGAAGTAGCGGTCGCGGACGAGGCGGGCGATCGGCCCGATCTCGCCCGATCCCACGGGACGGTGATCGACCTCGATGACGGGCGAGACCTGGACCCCGGTGCCGCACACGAAGACCTCGTCGGCCACGTACAGCTCGGAGCGGTCGATGGAGCGCACTTCCACCGGGATGCCCTCGTTGCCCATGAGCTCGATGAGGCCCTTGCGGGTCACGCCCTCCAGGAGGTCATCGCTGACCGGTGGCGTGAGGGCGACACCGTCGCGGACCACGAAGATGTTCGCCGCGCTCGACTCGTTGACGTGCCCGTCCGCGGTCAGGACCACGGCCTCGTCGTAACCGTTGAGCTCCGCCTCGGACTTCTGGAACGCCATGTTCACGTAGCCACCGACGATCTTGCCACGCGCTGGCAGGGCCTCGTCCGCGTTGCGACGCCACGACGACGTCATGACCCGGACGCCCTTGTCGGTGTCGATGTAGTTCCCGAAGGGCAGCGCGATGATGTAGAGCTCGTGCTCGAGATCGTGGAGTCGCACGCCGATCGCGCGCGTCGACTTGTAGAACGACGGCCGGATGTACGTGTCTTCGCGGAAGCCGTTGCGGCGGACGGTCTCGACGATGAGCCCGGTCAGCTCGTCCACCGATGGGACATCCGGCATCAGGAGGATCCGGCACGACTGGCGGATGCGCTCCACGTGCTCGCGGATCTTGAGCCCGAACAGCTGGCCCTGCTCCTCGTTCCAGTACGCGCGGATGCCCTCGAAGGTCGCCGTCCCGTACATGAACGCGTGGGTCATGATGCTCACCCGGGCGTCGCGCATCGGCACGAACTCGCCCTCGAAGTAGCAGATGAGCTCGTCCAGGGCACCCGGCTTGGGGGCGTGGTGGGTCGTCGTCGCCGGCGTATCGCCGGCCTTCTCGGTGATCATGCGGCTCGGCTCCTGCGCTGTCAGCGCGACGCGAGCGTCGCGAGGCTCGATGCGGGACTGAACGGATACGGCTTCGAGTATACCGCTCGGTCCCCGCGCCTCACGAAGGTCCACCGATGGCTGCCACGACGCCGATCGCGATCACGAGCAGGATGGCGAGGGCCACGACCACCATCATCCGGTCGCCGGCGCGCGCGAATCCCACCGCCGCCGCGATCACGCGGCTGAGCGGCGTCGCGATGACCGCGAGCAGTCCCAGCCACAGGAAGCCCGCCGGCTCCAGGGCCAGGATGTCGGCGACGAGCGTCGCGGCATCGAACGGCGGGCCGCCGGCCAGCGGCGAGATGCCGCTCGAGAGCCATCAGGCCGACCCCGATCAGCAGCAGCGCGACCGCCAGGTAGGTGACCGCGATGAGTAACCGCCCGATCCGGCGCTCGAACGCTCGCGCGGCGTCGCTCCGCATCGTCATCCGATGGCTCGCAACAGCATCTGGACCGCGGTATACGTGAGCACGATCACGAACAGCAGGCGCAGGTACTTGAGATCGATGCGATGCGCCACGCGTGATCCGATCGTCGCGCCGACGAAGACGCCGATCGCGGTGGGACCGGCCACGTACGGGTCGATCTCGCCGCGGAACAGGTAGATGACCGCGCTCGCCGCCGCCGTGATCCCGATCATGAGGTTGCTCGTCGCGGTCGCGACCCGCAGCGGCACGCCCATCGCCAGGTGCATGAGCGGGACCTTGATGATCCCCCCGCCGATCCCGAGCAGCGCCGACGCGACGCCGGCCCCGGTGGACCCGACGACGCCGCGGCCCAGGTTCCGGACGGCATAGTCGTCACCCGCCAGCCCGGCCAGCATCTCGGCGGTCCGGCCGGGTGGGGCGTCGTCCTCGGGACCCGGCGGCAGGTCGGTCCCGCGGTCAGCACCTACGACCGCGACCGGTCGCGGACGCGCCATCGTGAACGCCACATAGGCCAGGAGGCCGGCGAACAGCAAGGACAGCAGGCGCTCATCGACCATGAACGCCACGAGCCCCCCGACGAGCGCCCCGATGGCCGTGAACAGCTCCAGGGTCATCCCCAGCCGGAGGTTCGCCACGTGCCGCTCGAGGTACACGCCCGCGGCGGCACTGCTGGTCATGATCACGCAGACCAGCGAGACACCGACGGCAGCCCGCAGGTCCAGCCCGAACCCAAGTGTGAGCAGCGGGACGATGAGGACGCCGCCGCCCAGGCCCAGGAGCGACCCGAAGACGCCAGCGGCCGCGCCGCCGACGAGCATCAGCAGCCCGACGTCCATCTCAGACGCCGGGCGGCAGGGACGGTCGGCTTGACCGCCCGGGGATCACGTCGACTAGGGGCGCAGGTGCTGCGGCGCGTACGGGAGCAGGGCCACATGGCGGGCGCGCTTGAGAGCGACCGCCAGCTCGCGCTGATGTCCGGCGCACGTGCCGGTCTTGCGGCGCGGCTCGATCTTGGCCCGCTCCGAGAGATAGCGGCGGAGGCGGTTGACCTCCTTGTAGTCGATGGAGGTGGTCTTGTCGGCGCAGAACGCACAGACCTTGCGACGACGACGATCGCGATAGAAGTCGTCGCGCTTGCGGGATCGGGCGGGAGGCATGGTCGTGGATCTCCTGATCAGAAGGGCAGGTCGTCGAGGTCGGTGTCGTCGGCAGGAGCTCGGGTCGGGCGGACCGGGCCACCCTCGGACCCACCGCCCCCACTGCCGCCGCTACCGCCACCGGAGAAGGAGCCGCCGCCGCCGGGAGCGCCGAAGCTGCCTTCCTCGTCGCGCCCGCGGCGCTCGAGGGCGATGACGTTGTCCGCGGTGATCTCCAGCGAGGTCCGCTTCGTGCCGTCCTTCGCGTCGTACTCGCGGGTGCGGAAGCGACCCTCGACGAAGACGCGGTTGCCCTTCTTGAATTCTTCGGCAGTCCGCTCGGCGCGGTCGCCCCACACGGTCACCCGGAACCAATCGGTCCCGAGGTCCGCCCACTCACCGGTCTGCGCGTCGCGCCCGCGATGGGTGACGGCGACGCTGAACTCGGTGACCGCGCGCCCGTTGGGGGTGTAGCGCATCTCCGGGTCGCGGCCCAGGTTGCCGATGATCATCACCTTGCTGAAGGCCATCGTGATGTCTCCGCTCAGTCGATGGCGGCGGGAGCCGCTTCGCTTTCGGACTCGTCGATCACTTCGGGGCGATCCTGGTCCTCGTCCTCGTCCTCGATGCCCAAGGGCAGGTCGGCGTCGTCATCGATCAGCCCGTCCTCGCCGTCATCTCGGCGGCCGGCCTTGACCGGTCGATCGTCGCGGGTGACGAGGTGGCGGAGGACTTCCTCGGTGATATGGAGGCCGTGCTCCAGCTCGACGAGCGCCTCGGGGGGTGCCGCGAACAGCACGATGTGGTACGAGCCCTCACGGAACCGGTCGATGGGGTACGCGAGGCGGCGGCGGCCCCACGGGGCGACCTTGATGATCTGACCGCCCGAGGCGGTGATCTGGCGGGTGGTGCGGTCCACGACCGCCTGGCTCTTGTCGTCCGCGACATCGGGACGGATCACGAGCATGAGTTCGTATCGGCGCATGCGCGCAGCAACTCCTTCCAATGGGAATGCCCCGTTGACGTCGGGCGTACCGATCGGCACGGAGCGGAAAGGAAACGGGCGGTAGTCTACCACGGTCTCCCCGCTCTCCCCCGCGCCCCGATGTATCCTCAGATCCACCTGATCATCTGCTATCGAATGCACCGGGAGGCCCCGTGCCCGCCAGCACCATCCTCGTCCTCGAAACCCCCGGCCGGACCGATGCGCTCGCCCCCACGCTCACGACCGCCGGGTACACCGTCAACACGACGACGAACGCCGACGAGGCGTTCACGATGGTCGTCGATCATCAGCTGGTGATCCTCGATCTCGGCGACGCCAAGCCCGGATCCAAGGGTGGCGTAGACCTGTGCCGCGAGATCCGGGCGACCCCGGCGATGGCCGCCGTCCCGGTCCTGTGCGTCGCTTCGAGCGACGACGTCGAGGAGCGCATCGGGTTCCTGGAAGCCGGCGCCGATGACGTCATCGCCCGGCCATTCAATTCACGCGAAGTCGAGGCCCGAGTGGAGGCGCTCCTGCTTCGCTTCCAGCGATCCAGGGATCTGGCGCCGATCGTCTCGACTGACGGCGTCACCCTGTCCCGTGCTCGCCGGGTGGTGGCGGTGTACAGCCCCAAGGGCGGCGTCGGGACCACCACGGTCGCCACGAACATCGCCGTCGCCTCCGCCCAGCGGCGCCCGGACCGCGTGGTGCTCGTGGACCTCGACCTCCAGTTCGGCTGCGTGGCGACGCACCTCAACCTGGACCCGAAGCAGACTCTCTACGACGTGGTCCGCGACGAGGCGGCACTGCGTGAGCCGGAACTCCTGCGGACGTATGCCATGCGCCACGACAGCGGCCTCCACGTCCTGGCCGCCCCGGCCACCCCGGAGGCCGCTGAGCTGATCACGCCCGATCACGTCGCCCACCTCATCGGCACGCTCCTCGAGGGGTACGAGGCCGTCGTCGTGGACGCCGGATCCACCCTGGACGAACGCGTCCTCAACGTGTTCGAGGCAGCCGAGACCATCGTGCTGCCGGTCAACCCGGAGATCTCCGCACTCAAGGCCGTGCACGCCCTGCTCGACTACCTCAACGAGGCGGGTTCCGTGGGCTCGAAGGCCACGTTCGTCCTCAACAACATCTTCGCCCGCGAGATCCTCAAGCCACGTGACATCGAGGCCGCCCTCGGGACGCGGATCACGCTGGACCTTCCGTACGATCCGTTCCTCTATCTCAAGGCCGTCAACGAAGGCATCCCCGTCGTGCTGGGCGCCCCGCGGTCCATCGCGTCGGAGCAGCTCGTCAAGCTGAGCGCGATGGCATTCGGACTGGACGGCTCATCGGTCCCGATGGCACAGGAGCGCAAGGGCGGCCTGTTCGGGCGGCGCCGCAAGGCCTGACCGGATCGCGGACGCCCGCGCGTGCAGTCGCCTGAAGATCGGGCGGTCCCTCGGTCAGGTGACGCCGCGGACATCCAGGACGCGGCCCCAGTGCAGGAACCGGACCGCAACGAGGACACCGAACGCCGCGAGCACGAGGATCGCCGCCGCAGCGATCGAGGCGTCCAGGTCGCCACCCTGGAACTCGCCGTAGACCACGAGCGGCAGCGTCTGCGTCCGGCCCTCCACGTTTCCCGCGAACATGATCGTCGCGCCGAACTCGCCCAGTGATCGTGCCCAGGTCATGACGAGGCCTGCCGCCAGCGCGGTGCTCGCCAGCGGGACCGTGATCATCCGGAACAGTTGACGCTCCGAGGCACCGTCCACACGCGCGGCATCCTCGAGGTCGTGGTCCACGCCGGCGATCCCGGTCCGCGCCGAGCGGATGAAGAACGGCGCCGACACGAAGACCTGGGCGAGGATCACCGCGATCGTCGTGAACGGCACGGAGATGCCGAAGACCTCGAACGGCGCGGACAGCAAGCCGCGGCGGCCGAAGACGAGCAGGAGCGCGAGCCCGGCGACCGATGGCGGCAGGACGATCGGCAGGTCAACGATGGCCTCCAGCCAGCCCTTGCCGCGGAACGTCCGGCGGGCGAGGACGATCGCCAGCGGCAGACCAAGCAGAACGGTGATGACGAGGCTGACCGCGGTCGTCGCGAGGCTGAGCCACAACGCGTCGAGGACCACCGGGGACGCAAGCGCGACACGCAGTGAGCCGTCCACGATCGCCCGGACGACCAGCGCGGCGACCGGCAGGGCGAGGAAGAGCGCAAACAGCGCGGCGATGGCGACCAGGGAACGCTCGCCCCACCCTCCTCGTCGCGCGGGGCGGGCGGCAACGCCGGCGGTCATGGTGGCGATCGCTATTCCCTGGACGACGGGATCTCGACGATCACATTCGTCGACTTCACCACGCACACCGCTTCGTCGCCCACCTTGAGGTCCAGATCCTCGACGGCCTCTGCCGTCATCAGGCTGACGAACCGATGTGGACCTGCGATGACCTCGACGACGGCGGCGACCCGGTCCCGCTCGACCCGAGTCACGATGCCCGTGAACCGGTTCCGTGCCGATTGCGCGACGATCGGACGCTCGATCGCCGTGCGGCGGCGCTCGGCGAGCAGTCGTGCCACGTCGTCGATGGCGACGAGTCGTTGACCACCCGCGGATCGGGTCATGCGAAGCTTGCCCTCGACCTCCCAGCGGCGGAGCGTCTCGACTGACACGCCGAGCATCTCGGCAGCCTGGCCGACCCGAAGACGAGTCGACGACGAGTCATCGGTACGTTTCATGCGGTGCAGTATCGGGCGTGGGCGAGTCGGTGTCTAGATGTAGATGCCAGGAACCGGTCCGATACCGATGTTCTGAAGGTCAGGATGGCGGCAGGAAGCCGAGGCCGCCGAGGATCTCCTGGCCACCCGGTCCGGCGAACCAGTCAAGGAAGGCCCGGGCCGCCTCGAGGTGCGGGGATTCCTTCACCACGACACCGGCATACGTCGCCGTGACGTTGGCGTCGTCGGGGACCTCGATCGTCGCGAGCTTGTCGGAGGTCGCGGCGTCCGTCACGTACACGATGGCCCCGTCTCCCTCCCCGATCTCGATCTTGGTCCGGACGGCCGCTACGTTGTCCTCCTTCGACGCGACGTTCGCGGCGTAGGCGGCGGCGAAGTCAGCCGGCGCATCGGGGAGCGCCGCGAGGTTGTCAACGAGCTGCGTCGCGTACTTGGTGATCGGCACCTCGTCGCCGGCCGCGATGACGCGCATCCCGGCCTTGCCGAGGTCGAATGCCGTCGTCAGGCCGCCCGGGTGGTCCATCGGCGTGATGATCGTCAACTCGTTGCCGGCGAAGTGCACCGGGGCCCCTTCGGCGAACCCGCGGTCGACGAGCTTCTGCGGGTTGATCGTGTCTGCGGACAGGAAGACATCGGCAGGTGCGCCCAGCTCGATCTGCGTCGCGAGGGCCGCCGACGAGTCGGTGGAGATCGTCACCGACGTGCCCGGGACGGCGGCCTCGTAGGCAGCCTCGGCCTGTTCCAGTACTCCCTTGAGCGATGCCGCCCCGAAGACCGTGAGCTCGACGGCCTGGGCCGGGACGGGCGGCTCCGACGTCGTCGGGGCCATCGAGGGCGCGTCGCTGGCCACCGGGGACGCAGCGACGTTGGAACACGCCGCCATCGTGAACAGCACGACGGCCAGGACGAACAGGCGGAACGTCATCTTGGGGATACCTCGGGCTCAGGACCGCTGCCGGGATACCACGGAGTATGTGTCTATGAGGCTATTCGTGTCTAGGAGTTCGCCCCATGACATGAGGATCCAGCCGGTGGAGTCCGCGCCCCGGGGCGCGATCCCGTTGGAGCCAACCCGCGACGATGGCGACGACGATCGAGGCCAGCGCGACACCGACGCGCCAGGATCGGCCCGACGCGCGGTCGAGGACATCGAGGGTCGTTGGATCCCCGAGCGCGTCGGCGACGGACCCTACAAGCCGGGAAGGGTCCGGCAACGCCGGACCGGCCGCCATGGAGGCCGCCCGCAGGTCCCGTTCGACCTGGAGTCGCTGGCGGTAGACCACTTCCCATTCCTCGTACGGGATCTCGACGGTCGTCAGGGCTTCGTCGATCGACGCGAATTCCGTCCGGGCCGCGTCGTCGAACGTCCGTCGCGAGCCATCGGCACGGGCGAGGGCAGTCAACCGGTCCTCGATCGCCTGCGCCTCCGCGGTGACCGTAAGGTGCGCATGCGAGGTCGTCAGGCGGCTGGCCACGGCCGCGCGCGCCCGGGTGACGAAGCCGGGCTTCCCGGTGATCAGCACGTCCATCGGATAGATGAGGATGTCGAGGTCGGGCCCGGTCAGCTGGATCAGCTGATCCGGGACGAGCCCACCGCGCCCGGTTCCCGCGACCGCCGCGAGCCACCGAGCCGGCTGCGACATCACCGCGGGCGCCGGTCGCGCGGCCACGTCGAGACCGGCAGCGGTGACGGCCGCGTCCAAGTCCCCCGCGACATCGTCATAGGCGCCGGGATCAACGACGAACGGCACGTGGGCATCGGTCCAGCCCCTCACCAGGCTTCGCGCCTTGCGCGCGACGGCGAGTCCGGCGAGGAACACGAGGATGGCGGCGAGCAATGCGGTCAGCGGATAGCCGCGTGCGATAGCGACCAGTACGGCTCTCGGGGGGTGCGGCCCGCCTGCGAGGATCAGGGTGAGCGACCCGACCCCAGCGGGGATAGCCAGCGCGGCAGCCAGCATGCCCAACCGCACGACGTCTTCCGGGATGACGTCCTGCCCAGGGGCCAGCGCCAGCAGGAATGTCCCGACGTCCGGCACGAGGATGCCCACGAGCGTGACCATCCACAGGACCGACCCGAACGTCAGGGCGACCAGGAGCATCTGCCGCGATGCGGGTACGCGGCCGAAGAGGAGGGTCGATGCCCAGCCGAGCGTCGTCGTGAGGACCTTGCCGACGAACCGCGAGAGCACGCCGAGCACCGCTGCGAGCACCGTCATCGCCGAATGGTGCAGGCCGAAGGGTGACGGGATGGGCGGCCCGATCTCCGGATTGCTTGCGTTCCTGTGACGGACACACTGCCGGTCCTGCGCTTCGGCCTGGGGCGGGTTCCTGGCGACCATCACGGATCGTGGTGCCGGAGCCGAGATTCGAACTCGGACGCCCTTGCGGGCCGCGGAGTTTAAGTCCGCTGCGTCTGCCATTCCGCCACTCCGGCCGGAGAGAGCGTACCTGCGGACCGCGCCGGCCGGGGGCCGACCAGCGTTGACTACGCGACCTCGGCGGCGATCCAGGCCGTGGCGGCATCCGTCTCCGAGTTCGGGAACAGACGGACGTCGCCGGGGATGAGTCCCGCGAACAGGCCGATGCCGTCGCGGATCCAGGCGACATCGGTCACGACCGCGATCCGTTCGAATGCGCCCAGATGTCCGATCCCGAGCGTCGTGTCGGCCATGATGCCGCTCGGGTCATAGCCCTCGAAGTCCGGCCCCAAGGATCACCAGCAGCCGCGCCTTCTGGTCACCCGCGGTCGCGGCGGCCACGGCCGGCGCAAGGATGGACCCGTAGTCTTCGCCCTTGATCCGGCCGACGGCACGCACCGCGACGACGTGTGCGGGAAATCCGTCCATGAGTACGAACACGTGGCACCTCCGACGCTGGCCTCGTCGGGTGCGGGATGGCGCCTCGGTCGGTCAGTGCTCGACGACCTGGTCGAGCTTGCCGGCCCCCTCGATCCAGGCCGCGATCTCGGCCTCGCTCGGGACCCGGCGGACGATCCCCGGACGCGCGGCGACGACTTCCTGGACGTGACGGCGAGGTTCGCGGGGTTCCGCTGGGCAAGCTCGGCGGGTGACCCGACGCCCGCGGCTTCGAGCAGGTCGCTGTACTGCGGTCCGACACCCGGGACGCGCATGAGATCGATGTTGTCGACCCACTCGCGGATGAGGGCGCTGCTGATCCCGGTGGTCTCGGCGATCCGCTCCCGGTCGTACGGCCGTCGAGCCGGCCGCGAGCAGTTCGTCCGTCGTCCCGATGCCGGCGGCGGCGAGTCGCTCGGCGTAGGCCGGTCCGATGCCTTCGACGTCCGCGACGTTCAGTCCGGGGGACGCCCCCGGATGCGTCTGGCGCCTCCGGCTGCCGGCACGGGCGCTGCCGCGACGGCGGCGCGGGCTCCGGCTCGGGCTCCGGCGACTGCCGCCGCGACGACCGCGGCCGCCGCGGCCGCGGGCGGCGCACGGGTTCGGTGGCCGCGAACGCCATCGGCGCTGCGGCTGCGCACGGGCGCCATCGAGCTCGGCCGGCTCGCTGCCCTCGCCGAACGCCGCCTTGACGTCGCTGGAATTCAGATACCAGAGGAGCAGCGCCGGCACGATCGCCATCGCGAAGCCGATGCCGGAGCCCGGGAACTGGACGAAGGCCAGCGCAGCCTCGAACAGGGCGAGGCCGGCCATCAGCATGGCGAAGACCCGGGCCCACGGCTGGAGTGCCCAGAGCCCGCCGGCGACCAGGAGCCAGACGATCCCGGTGATGATGGCGATCCAGCCCCACAGCCCGACGTTCTCGAATACCGGCAGGTCGCCGAGCGCCCCGAACCAGTCGAAGCCGAGCGCGCGGAGCCCGAAGTACAGGAAGCCGAACCCCGCGATCGCCGCGAAGAAGCCGAGGATCGCAACGAGGATGGGCGGGTTCTTCACGACGGTCCCTCCATGCGTGACGGGTACGTCAGGAACGTCTGACGAACGCAGGCCTGACCAGGGCCTGGATGATGGGGCGCGGGGGTCCGATGTCCGCATCGTACCCGAGCGTTCGTCGTTGTCGAGACCCGCGCCGACAAGACTGAAGACCCGCTGGTCACCCAGCGGGCCGTTTCGTGCTCAAAGATGTGGAGGCGACGAGCGGATTCGAACCGCTGAATAGAGGTTTTGCAGATCAATGCGGGCTTCGATGGTTGCCCGCGGCTCGTGCCGGAGACCACCGCGCGGCCGCTCCACCAGCTGGTTCCGATGCGAACTCCCGACCAAACTCCCGACCGTATTCCCCTCGTGTCTGCCGATCAGACCGGCCATTCGACCGCGGCCATGGAGCGCCACTATTCGCACGGCACACCCGAGAGCCGGCGACAGGCCGCGGCGATGCTCCAAGCGGGCCTCGACGAGGCTCCGGCATGAGTGACGAGGGTGTCGATGGCCAGGCGCTGACGATCCCGGCCCTCTCGATCGCCAGCGGCGACCTCGTCGAGGTCAGCATCCGGCCCGCGGCGCGCGATCACCTCAGGGCGTGGGACGCCGCCCAACGGCTCACCGCGATCCACGAATCTGGACACGCTTGCGCTGCGGCCGCTCTCGGCATCGGTGTCCACACCATCGACATCACCTCACGTATCGGCGGACATGTCGAGATCACGAGTCCGCTCGACGACACCTCGATCCCCTGGGAGACGAGCGGCCGGATGCTCGACAACATCGTGGTCGCGCTGGCAGGCTCGGCTGCCGAGCGGGTGATGCTCGGCGAGCACACTTCCGGCGGCGAGGCGGATAACGACAGGGCGGTCATGACGGCCATGCGCTGGTGCAAGGCAGGGTTCGCCGGTCCCGAGGTGTTCATCGGTGAGGACGGCCTCGGGTTCGGCTATCTCACTGACGAGTTCAAGAGCCGAACTATCGCCCGGATCCATGAGGTCGTGGCCGAGTCGCAGGCGCGCGCGGACGCCCTTATGGTCGAGCATCAGGATGCCTTGGTCGTCATCGCGACCGCCGTGTACCAACATCGGCGACTGACGGACGAGCGCCTCGCCACCGTCCTACGAGCGGCCGGGTTCACCCTTCCCTAAGACTGTACTCACCAGATTGCCGGTAGGCGTCGGAGAAGTGCGCGTGTGTGGGTGGTTAGGCAGCGCGACCAGTCCTGGTCGGTCGATGCTCATCCGCTCTCCTGCCAACGTCACGATGTAGCCTTCGACCATGAAGGTCGTGTTCCTGTCATTCGCAGGCGTCGACATCGCGTCGCCGGAAGTTAAATCGCGAGCGGGGAGGATCGAGGAGTGGGCGGCACGGCTGCGGGCGGCGGGCTTCGAGGTCATCGACCACGAGCATTTCATCACCTATGAGCTGATCATGACTGACATCGCCCGCTGCGACGCGATGGTCGCGCCGATCACCCGGCACGGTTCGACATGGGCCTCGATCGAGCACTCCTCCGCGGCTGCGGGACGAGACACCCAAGACGGCAGCCGTGGGTCGTGGGCGCCAAAGCCGGTGCTGTTCTGGCGCGTCCCCGGCTGGACCCGGATCGAGACCCGATGGACCAGGGTGGATCGGCCTGGGCGGTCAGTACCGGGATGGCCGAGGTCCTGCCCGCCGACTTCGACGATGCGGTGGCGCGGACGATCGAGGTCGTCCACTCGCTCGGAGGCACGACCCCAACGGCGCGATAGCGGAAGGGCGGGTCGGTCGCTCGCGGGCGTTGCGAGCCGCGTCACTTCGCCCCGTCCCCGCGCCGCAGCGCGTCTGGAACGCCGCTACGCGGGCGCTCCGATGGACAGATGACCATCGGGCGACCGGCCCATCACTGCGATCCAAGACCCCTCCAACAGGTCCAGGAGTTCGGGACTAACGACGTCGCGTAGGCACTCAGCGACGGCAGCCGTCGACGCGAGGTACGAGGCATGTCGCCACGGATGGTCGAGCGCCAGTTGCGAGAACCCACGGTCTTGGCCCGTCAAGGCTCGCCGGAATGCGTCGCACGCGAGGCTACCTGCAAGGCCGTACGAACGTTCCTGGATGGAAGAGTCGATGCGCAGCAGCTCGTAGGCCCGGTCGTAGGCCCGCTTGTTCCACAACCGCCCGAGATGGTCGGCGTCGTCGGCAGTGGCGCGCCCGGCTCGAAGGATGAACGCTTCACACGCGTCCGTGCGCGGGCCGAACCGGTCGGACGCCGGGTCCTCGGTGACGGCGTTCCAAGGACCGCTGAGGAGGTGTCGGTCTTCGTCGGTGAGACGCCCACCGAGCAGGGCCTCGAGCCAGGCATGGTGGATCGCACTGATGAGCGGCGCCTCAGGGGCGAAGTTGTGGATGAAGTCGGCCATCCCGCCGGGCGTTCGGCACGCCATCATCGCCGCGGAGTCGACCCGGTCGGACAGCCCCTCCAAGTCAACCTCGAAGCCGACCTCCTTCAGCGTCGCGTGGGCCCTGGCGTTTGCCTGTCCCAGGTCAGGTGGGTCGCTCGGCGGCGGCGGGTAGGCATCTGCGACCTGCTCCGCTTCTGTCCGGGTGAGGCGTTCCGCGCGCCACAGCACACGCTCGGCGCGCGCGCGGTCGGTGGCCCCGGTCGGGCCAGGACGGTGGCCACTCACCTCGTGGCGCCTGTCCTCATCGATCCACCGGGCTTGTGATGTCGTCGTGCCCCACGGTCAGGCCGTAGGTCATTCCGGCGCCGCCGACCCGCGCCGGCGTGGCGCCCACTCGTCGTGGGGTAGCAGCCGATGCACATCGAACCCGCCGTTGAGCCACGGCAAGCGTCTAGCAATACGCGTT
>CAVURB010000002.1:0-141809 GCA_963743815.1 uncultured Chloroflexia bacterium
GACCGTCAGGCTCGGGCTCGGGCTGGCACTGGACTCGCCGGCCGCGACAAGACTCGCCTGTGGTGTCGCGCTGGCCTGGAGGACGGCACCTTCACCACCGCGCCAGATGGTCACGAAGCCCGCGACGACGACGGCGATCACGCCGAACATCGCGAACGCGATGGCCCCGTCACGCGCCAACTGGTTGCGCTGACTCCGGCCGCTCGGCCGCGGCCTGATCTCCGGGCCGTTCGCCGCGCCTGCCACGGCGCCGGACACGACCAGGCGGGTCGGCGTGATCGGGTGGGCCTGCTGGACCGGCTCGATGCCGAACTCGCGGTGGAGCCGCTGGGTCGCGACGATGGAGGACGCTTCCTCATACCGGCGTTGGGCCCTGGTCGCCGTCGGACGCCGGAAGAGGCGCCGGAAGACGTACATCCCGAGCGACGCGTCCAGGATCTCACCCAGCCCGCCACGCGGTTGCTGGGCAAGGGGCGGCGGCTCATGGCCCGCGGGGATCTCCATGGCCGGCGCCACCGGTCCAGGGGCGGGCGACGGATCGCGGGGAAGCTCGGCGGGCGGCGTCGCGATCGACGCGGTCAGCGGTGAAACGACGGAGACCGGATCGTTGGCGTTCGGGGCGCGATCCGCCCCGTTCACGTGGTCTGCCCCGTTCTGGTGGTCGGCCCCGTTCTGGTGGTCGGCCCCGTTCATAGCGAACGCGAGGGATGGCCCGGCCTCGACCCACCCGGGCTGGACGCCGCGAACCCGGCGCTGGCCGTCGCCGGATGCAGCCGCCAGGCGGCCGGTTCCTGGGGGACGCTGGGCGCGACGGGCTGCGGCGAAGGATCGGACGGCATTGGCGACGCGTCCGATGGCGCGGGCGCGATCGGCACGATGGGTTGCGTCTGCCAGCCATCGGATTCGGCCAGGGCGTGCACGACGACCGGTGGCGGAGCGACGGCCAGCACGGGCACGGGTGCTGGCGCAGGTTCGGGGGAGGGTGCCAAGACGGGCGCCGGCGACACCGGCGCCGGAGCGAGCGGGGGCGTCGCCGGGGCGATCGGCGACGACGTGGGATTCGCGCGTTCCCAGACGGCGTCGTCGGCCGGCAACCGGGACGCACGGACCTGGGCCATGCGCTGCGCCTTGCGACGCCGCGACGTGGCGATGCGCTCGAGTCGATCGAACAGCAGGCGCGCGAGCACGATGGCCATCGCCAGGAGCGCGGACACCAGGATGATCGCGAGATCGTTCGGCATGGATTCCCCGGTCAGGTGCGGTCGGGTGATCGCACCGTCGGCGGCGATGCTAGCACCGCTCCGCTCAGCCTCCTACCGAGCGGTTCCACACCAGACCACACCGGACCTTCGTACCAGGCGGAAGTACTGGTGCGCGCTGGCACAGGCCGGGCCGTCTCGGCCACGGAACGTCAGCGTTCGGACTCGTATGCCTCGGCCTCGAGCTCCTCGGGTCGCCGGAAGGCGCCGCGCGTCGGCCCGAACAGGATGAGCCCGGAGACGCACGAAGACCCCGAGGAACGCGTACAGCTGGCTGACCTCGGAGAGGACCAGCGCGATGACGCCCAGCGCGGCGCAGATGCCGTAGATGACGAGCACGGTGTCGCGATGCGACAGCCCCAGGTCCAGCAGGCGGTGGTGGATGTGCGAGCGGTCCGGGCGTGAACGGGCGAGCGGCCGCGAGTCAGCCGGCGGACGATGATCCAGAACGTGTCGATGATCGGCACGCCCAGGACGAGCAGGGCGATCGCGACCTTGGCCGAACCCAGGATCGACAGGACGGCCAGGGTGTAGCCGACGAACTGCACGCCGCTCGTGCCGGCGAAGATCGTCGCCGGGTGGAAGTTCCAGCGCAGGAACCCGGCGAGCGCACCGGCCAGCGCGAAGCACAGCACCGCGATCATCGGTTGGGCGATCTGCGTCGTCAGGCTGATCAGCCCGAGGGTGACCGCGGCGATGAGGGCGATCCCCGACGAGAGCCCGTCGAGGCCGTCGATCCAGTTGATGCTGTTGATCATGCCCACGATCCAGAACACGGTGAAGCCGACCGAGAACAGCTCGTTGAATCGGATCACGCCGCTGCCGAACGGATTGGCGATGACCTCGACGCCGATCCCGAGCGCGACCGCGAGTCCGGCCAGCCCGAGCTGCCCGACCAGCTGCCAGCGGGCGCGCAGGTCGAACAGGTCGTCGATCGCCCCGATCCCCGCGGCGACGGCGCCGCCGAGGAACAGCGCCACGAGGTCACCGGACTCGATCGTCAGCGGTTCCGGGACCCAGCTGGTAGGTCGCATTGAGGAGGACGAAGCCGGCCCCGACGGCCAGGAACGCCGCGGCGGTCGCCAGGCCGCCGGCTCGCGGGATCGGGGCGGTGTTGACCCGGCGGGCTTCGGGCCGGTCGACGATGCCGAGGCGCATGACGACACGCCGGACCAGCGGCGTGATGACGAGGGCGAGGAGTGCGGCCGCGAGGAAGACCGCGATGATCGGGCCGACGCTGGACTCGACCCCCTCGATGAACGTCACGCCCGTCGCGCCTCATGCGGTCGGCAGGCCCGGGACGGGGAAGCGCTGGGTGATCTCGCTGACCTCGGCCGCGAGACGGTCGTGGGCCGCGGCGTCGCCGCGCGTGGCGATGGCCTCGATGATGATCCGACCCACCGCGCGCATCTCGTCCTCGCCGAAGCCGCGCGACGTCGTGGCCGGTGTGCCCAGGCGGATCCCGGACGCGGTGTTGGGTGGCAGCGGATCGAACGGGATGCCGTTCTTGTTGACCGTGATGCCGATCTCGTCGAGCAGGTGCTCGGCCTCCTTGCCGGTCACGCCAAGGGGCGTGACATCGACGAGCATCAGGTGGTTGTCCGTGCCACCGGAGACGACCCGGGCCCCAAGATCCGCGAGGGTCTCGGCCAGGATCCGGGCATTGGCCACCGTCCGGCGCTGATCCTCGCGGAACGTCTCCTCGGCGGCGAGCTTGAACGCGACGGCCTTGCCCGCGATGACCTGCATGAGCGGACCACCCTGGACACCCGGGAACACGGTCTTGTCGATGGCCGCGCCGAGCGATCCTTTGAGCGCGGGGAAGTCGGCGGCGTCCAGCTCGGCCGGAAGCTCCGCGCGCGAGAAGATCAGACCGCCGCGCGGGCCACGCAGCGTCTTGTGGGTCGTGCTCGTGACGATGTCGGCATGCGGGAACGGACTCGGGTGGACGCCCGCCGCGACGAGGCCGGCGATGTGCGCCATGTCGATGAAGAGGATGGCACCGACGCTGTGGGCGATCGCGGCCATGCGCTCGAAGTCCCAGATGCGCGGATACGCGCTCGCGCCACCCGACGATGAGCTTGGGACGGACCTCCTTCGCCTGCGCCTCCATGGCGTCGTAGTCGATCGTGCTCGTCGTCCTGGCGGACGCCGTAGGCATGGACCTCGTAGAGCTTCCCGCTGAAGTTGAGCGCCATCCCGTGCGTGAGATGCCCGCCGTGCGCCAGGTTCATCCCGAGGATCCGGTCACCGGGCTTGAGCACGCTGAAGTAGGCCGCCATGTTGGCCTGGGCCCCGCTGTGCGGCTGGACGTTGACGTGCTCGGCGCCCGGGAAGAGGGCGAGCGCCCGTTCCTGGGCGAGCCGCTCGGCGATATCGACGTACTCGCAGCCGCCGTAGTACCGCTTGCCCGGCAGGCCCTCGGCGTACTTGTTGGTCAGCCAGCTGCCCTGCGCCTCCATCACCGCGGCGGAGACGTAGTTCTCGCTCGCGATCAGCTCGATCTTCTCGTGCTGCCGACGACGCTCGGCCAGCATCGCCTCCCACAGGACGGGGTCGACCTCGGCGATCGACTCGGTCGCGAGGTCTCGCGCACCGGAGATGGTCATGGTCGCCCGACTCCTTCCTGCCCCGGTCGCGCCACCCTCGCTGGCCCGGTCACGGGCCCGGCGCGCTTCCCGGCTATCTTCCCACGCCCGCCTCCCTGAGGATCGCCGCGACCCGCTGGGCAGGGATGGCGCCCTCGCGCAGGATGACCGGCGACTCGGCCGTGCAGTCGACGACCGTGGACGCCGGGCCACCGTGCGCGGGCCCGCCGTCGAGGATCAGGTCGACGGCATCGCCGAGCTGCGCGAGGATGCCGGCCGCGTCGCTCGCCTCGGGCGCGCCGGACACGTTGGCCGACGTGACGGGGAGGGCCCCGAGGGCCCGGGCAAGGGTCCGCGGTGCGTCGTGATCGGGGACGCGGAGTCCGATCGTCGGGGTGCCGCCGGTGAGCGCGGCCGGAAGCGTGACGTCGGGGCGCTGGGGGACGACGACGGTGAGGCCCCCGGGCCAGCAGGTCGCGGCCAGCGCGACAGCGGCCGGGGTCATGATGCCCACCGGTCCCGCCTGTGCCGCGTCGTCGAGCAGCAGCATGATCCCCTTGTCCGGGGGTCGCCGCTTGGCCGCGAACAGCCGCTCGATCCCGCCCGGCGTGTCCAGCGCGACCCCGATCCCGTAGACCGTGTCCGTCGGCAGGGCGACCACCCCACCGGCCCGCAGGACCGCCACCGCTTCCGCTCGGCCCGCGGCGTCGTCGGCGACGACCCGGGCCGTCATGCCGGCACGGACCGCCGTTCGATCGCCTCCGCCGCGAGGCGGCGCGCGGCCGACGACGCCTCATCGGGCGAGCCCAGCGCCAACGCCTCGATCATCCGGCCGGCCCCCTCGTCCTCGAGCGGGGGTGCGATGTATCGGGCGACCGCCTGAACGCCGGCCGGCGCCGTGGGCATCGCCGCGCCGTGGCCCACGGCTGCGAGCATCTCGAGGTCGTTCCACTGGTCGCCGATGGCCAGCACCGAGCTCAGCGGGATCCGCAGGCGGCGGGACAGGAACCGCACGGCGCGGCCCTTCGACACCCCGGGCGCCACGAACTCGAGGAACCTCGGGTGCGAGATCGTGACGTCTGCGGTTCCGGCAAACGTCTCGCGGGCCTGCGCCGCCATCTCGACGGGCATCGGCGGTGTCCCGGCGGCAAGGACCTTGGTCACCGGGTGGATGATCGCCTGGACCAGATCCGACACGAGCTCCGCCCGTGCGCCCATGAACGCAGAGTAGTCGTCGGCGTTGGGGTCATCGGCGGGCAGGATGAACCGCTCGAGATGGTTGACGTGGGGGTCCAGTCCTCGTTCGCGCGTCCAGACCACGATCCGTCGCGCCGTCTCGGCGGGGAGCGCGGTGTGCAGCAGCAGGCGTCCGAGGCGGGGCGAGCCCGGCTCGGGCATGGCCCGGATGAGCCCGCCCTGGTACCCGACGATCGGCTCGGTGAGGCCGAGTTCACGGGCGAATCGCATGGCCGACGACACCATCCGACCGGTGACGAGCGAGACGGCGATGTCGCGGTCCATCGCCGCACGGATCGCCGCCCGCGTTCGCGGGCCGATGATCCCGTCATCCCCGATGATCGTCCCGTCGATGTCGAGGGCGATCAACCGGATGGGGAGCCCGACGTCGTGGGGCGTCATGTGCCCTCGCGACCGATGACGGCGACGCGGGGCAGGCCGGCGAGGTCCGCCTCCACGCGGCACGGCCAGCCGGGCAGCCGCGCCTCGACGTGCTCCGCGATGGCGAGGCCCTGATCGGCGCCGATCTCCAGCAGCGCCGTGCCACCGATCGCGAGCGCGCCCGGCAACCGATCGAGCAGTCGATCGATCACCGCGAGACCGTCCGGACCGCCGTCCAGGGCGAGGACGGGCTCGAAGGTGGTCGGGGCCGGGAGTCCGGCGAGCGCGTCGGTCGCGATGTACGGCAGGTTGGCCACGACGAGGTCCCAGGGTCCGGCGGCGAGGGGCGGGAAGAGGTCCGCACCCACGAACCGGATCCGATCGCCGACCGCATGGCCGACAGCATTCTCGCGCGCCAGGTCCAGGGCATCCGGGGCGATGTCGGTCGCCGTGATGGCGACATCCTCGGGCGGGACCCGGCGCTGACGCAGCGCGACCGCCAGCGCGACCGCGATGGCGCCGCTGCCCGTCCCGACGTCGATGACCTGGACGGGCGCTCCGAGCGCGGGCCGGGCGCCGCTCGTGAGGCGACGCATGACGTCGGCGAGCGCCAGGTCCACGAGTCGTTCCGTCTCCGGTCGCGGGATCAGCGCCCGGGGATCGATGGCGAACGCGATGCCGTGGAACTCCTTGAGCTCGCGCATGTAGGCGACGGGCTCGCCGACGACCCGTCGCTCGATCCAGGCGCGGTAGGTGGACTCCGCTCCGACACCCACCGGAGCGTCGGGGTGGGCGAGGACCGCGGTCCGATCCACGCCGATCGCGTGGGCCAGCAACAGCTCGGCATCGAGCCGCGGCGTCTCGATGCCCGCCTCGGGGGCCGCGCTGCGCAGCCGCTCGATCCCGGCATCCAGGAGGTCGCGCGTGCTCGCCAATGTCAGACCCCCCGACTCACAGGCGGACCGTGACCTCGACATCGCCCACCTTGCGCAGGACCTCGGCGCTGGTGGTGCCGCGCCATCGATGGAACAGCAGGTCCACCGATGCCTCGCCGATCCGCAGGTCCGTCAGGGTGACCTTGCCGAGCCAGTCGGGCAGGTGCGGGTGCCGCAGCTCCAGCTCGCGTCGGTCGGCGTGGGCGTGCAGGCCCAGCATCGTCGCGAGGAAGAGGAACGGCGCGCCGGCCGCCCATGCCTGCGGCGAGCAGGCGACCGGATATGGCACGGGGGTGGATGCATCCGCCCGATCGAATCCGCAGAACAGCTCAGGCAAGCGGAAATCCGGGAAGCGCTGCGCCGCCTCGAACACCTGGCCGACAAGCTGGTTCGAGGCGTCATCGAAGCCGTAGCGCTTGAGGCCGGCAGCGATCAGCGACGTGTCGTGCGGCCAGACCGTGCCCGGTGTGGTAGCCGATCGGGTTGTATCCGGGCTGGTCCGCCGCGTAGGTCCGGATGCCCCACCCCGAGAACATCGAGGGCCGGAAGAGCTGCTCCACGACGTCGTGGGCCCGATCGGGCGCGACGATCCCGGACCACAGGCAGTGCCCCGCGTTGGAGGCGATGGCGTCGGCCTGCCGCTTCTCCCCGTCGAGCGCCATGGCGTAGTAGCGAAGGTCCTCCACCCAGAACGCCGCCTCGAACCGGGCACGTAGCGCCTCCGCGTCCGCCTCGAGCCGGTCGCCGAGGGCGTCGTCGCCGCGGATCCGGGCCAGGCCCGCGAGACGTTGCTTCGCGTCGAAGACGTAGCCCTGGACCTCCGCCAGCGCGATCGGGGCGACCGCCTCGCGTCCGGCGCGGTCGCGGATCGCGTCGCTCGAGTCCTTCCACCCCTGGTTGACCAGCCCGCGATCGGATCGACGCTCGTACTCCACGAACCCGTCGCCGTCGCGATCGCCATACCGATCGATCCAGTCGAGGGCAGCGAGGGCGTTCGGCCATAACCGGTCCAGGAGCGCCCGGTCGCCGGTCCAGTCGAAGGTCGCTCCGAGCAGGACCAGCCACAGGGGAGTCGCATCCACCGAGCCGAAGTACGGGCGTGTGCGGCAGCTCCCCGGCCCCGGCCATCTCCCCGGTCCGAAGCTCGTGGAGGATCTTGCCAGGTTCCGCGTCGCGCGACGGGTCGTCCACCGTCGACTGGTGGGCGGCCAGGACCGTCAGCGTCTCGACCGCGAGCTGCGGACGGAACGGCAAGGCCTGGAAGGCGGTGATCAGGGCGTCCCGTCCGAACAGCGTGCTGAACCAGGGAACGCCCGCCGCGACATAGCGCTCGCCCGGTCCGGGCCCCTCGTTGAGCAACAGCCGCAGGTCGGACACGGATCGCTTCACGACCAGGTTGAACAGCTCGTGATCGCTGTCGACCGTGGTCGTGCCGCGCTCCCACGCGTGATAGGCGGCCACGCCCTCGTCGGCGGCGACGTGGGGCGGTGGTGGGAAGAGGGCCGCCAGGTCGCCCCGGCCGGTGGAGGCATCGTGGGTTGGCCCGGGCGACGGCCGCTGCGACGCCCAGACCGTCCAGGACAGATCGCGCGTGGCGCCCGGCGCCAGCGTCGACCGTCCAGCGCAGGTGGATCTCGGCGCTCGATCTCGTCGCTCGCCGACGTGGACGTGTCGGCGGGCTCGTCGAGCGCGAGGTGGGTCAGCCGCTGGATGTCGTCGAGTCCGTCGTAGCGGAACGTGACCCGGCGGTCCGTGACCGCGACCGGGAGCTGGCGACCACGGGCGGTCCGGGGATAGCCCCGGACCTCGAAGATGTCCGCACTGTCGGCGCCGAGCTCCAGTTCGACGGCCACCGAGACGGGGCGCTCGCCGTGATTGACGACACGGAGCTGCTCCCGCAGCCCGTCCGCGCCGATGAGTCGATCGCGCGTGATCCCGACCGTCCGGCCTGTCAGGTCGTCCAGCGGATGCACCTTCGCGTCGGGATTGCGATCCGCGGACGGGTTGGTCATCACGATGCCGCCGCGGTAGTTCGCCCCGACCGAACCCTGGAGCAGGACGGGTCGCTCGCCACCGACCCGCAGCACCAGGCACGACAGCAGCCTCGTGTCTCCGTGATACAGGCCGAGACCGCGGGAATCGGGATGGATGTCCCCGAAGGCATCGGTCAGGAGGTAGACGTTGCCGTGCTTGAGGACCTGGACCGAACCGAGGTCCGTGGCCCGGGCGATGGGACGGTCGCGCGGGGGCAGGAAGCGGACATCGTCAGCCGTGAGCGGATCCACTTGGCCCGGCGGTGGCGTCGATCCGGTCATCGCGACCCGACCGTGTCGCCGCCCCCGGTCACGGTCGCCAGTCGATCGGCCTGGTCGGCCATCACGAGCGCATCGATGAGATCGTCGATCTCGCCGTTCATGACGGCCGGCAGGTTGTGCACGGTCTTGCCGATCCGATGGTCCGTGACGCGGTCCTGCGGGAAGTTGTAGGTGCGGACCTTGTCGCTCCGGTCGCCGCTCCCGACCATGGATCGCCGAGCCGCCGAATCGGCGGCGCGCTGCTTCTGGATCTCGAGGTCGAGGAGGCGCGAGCGCAGGACGGACATCGCCTTGGCCTTGTTCTTGTGCTGGCTCTTCTCGTCCTGGATCTCGACCACGAGGCCCGGACGGCAGGTGGGTGATGCGCACCGCCGAATCGGTCGTGTTGACCGACTGACCGCCGGGGCCGGACGAGCGCTTGATATCGATGCGGATGTCCCGCTCTTCGTCGATCTCGATCTCGACCTCGTCGGCCTCGGGCATGACGACGACGGTCGCGGTGGACGTGTGGATGCGTCCGCTCGATTCCGTCGCCGGGATGCGCTGGACGCGATGGACGCCGCCCTCGAACTTGAGCCGGCTGTACGCGCCGTCGCCGCGGACCTGGACGATGGCCTCCTTGATGCCGTCGATCCCGGTCTCGTTGAGGCTCATCACCTCGGTCGCGTAGCGATGCCCGGCGGCATAGCGCAGGTACAGGCGCAGGAGTTCCGCGGCGAACAGGGCCGCCTCCTCGCCGCCGGCGCCGGCACGGATCTCGAGGATCACGTCGCGGTCGTCGTTGGGGTCGCGCGGCAGGAGGAGCACCTTCAGGTCCTCGATGAGGCGCGCCTCGTCGGCCTCCAGGCGCGCGATCTCATCGCGGGCCATCGCGCCCATCTCGTCGTCGCGCGTCGGCCGCATCGCGCAGCTCGCGGGCGCCAGCCAGCTCGGCTCGCGTGGCCTCCAGTCGCCGGAACGCCTCGACGGTGGGCTCGAGGCGGGCGAGCTCCTTGCCGAGCCGGCGGATCTCGCTCGGGTCGGCCGAGACCTCGGGTCGGGACAGTTCGGCCTGGACGTCGTCGTATTGCGCGGCGATCTCGGCGAGCTTGGCGTCGAGGTCGCTCATGCGATCGCTGGCGGGTCGTCCACGTCGTCGGCGAGCGCACTGCGCTCGGGGGGTTCCACCTCGCCGGCGTCCGGTTTCGGCCCGAAGTCGATGGTCGAGCGCTCGAAGTCCGTGGAGCCCTCGGGGATGCTGTTGCCATCCGCGATCAGGGCTTCCTGCATGGAGGTGATCGCGACCTCGATCATGTCGTCCTCGGGGCGCTTGGTCGTGATCATCTGGACGAGGATGCCCGGATACATGATCACCTTGACGAGCGGGTTGCTCCGGAACCGTCGCACCGAACTTGAGGATCTCGTAGCCGACCGCGGCAAGCACCGGGATGAGGATGAACCGGCTCGCGATCATGATCAGCGGTGGCTGCTTGC
The DNA here is from genome assembly GCA_963743815.1 of uncultured Chloroflexia bacterium. Classification (GTDB taxonomy): domain Bacteria; phylum Chloroflexota; class Limnocylindria; order Limnocylindrales; family CSP1-4; genus SPCO01. The sequence continues at coordinate 10,188 of CAVURB010000002.1, forward strand.
CGACCAGCGAGAACGCGAAGATCGAGAGCATCACGAGGATCACGAGGAACTCCGTCCCGCAGCGGTGATGCGCCGTCGGGTACTTGCGGACCTCGTCCACCGTGAGGGGATCGCCCGCCTCGAGAGCGTGGATGGTCATGTGCTCCGCGCCGTGGTACTGGAAGACGCGGTGGATGTCCGGCGCGCGCGAAACGAGGGCGAGATAGCCGAGGAAGATCCCGACCTGGATGATCCCCTCGAGGACCGGCTGCGCCCAGCCCTGATCGGAGCCCGACGTCGCGACGCTGGAGATGAACAGCGGCAGCAGGGAGAAGATCGCGATCGCCACGCCGAACGTGATGAGCAGCATGACGATGATCGAGCCCTTGCCGAGCTCGACGTCATCCTCCTCGGCCTGGACGTTCGCGCTGCGGATGAGCCAGCGGGTGCCGACGACGAGCGTCTCGTACAGCACGATGAGCCCGCGGATGAACGGCCACTTGGCGGCGCGATGGGCGTGGAGGCCCGAGTCCAGGCGCTCCGTGGCGATGACGATCCGGCCGTCCGGATGGCGCAACGCCACCGCGATCGCATCGCGACCACGCATGAGCACGCCTTCCATGAGGGCCTGGCCCCCGTACGCGTAGCTGGGCATGCCGGCAAGTCTACCGGCCATCGTCGCGGGGAGCGGGCGACGCGCCCGCGATCCGGCGCCGCCGCGGTGGCCAGGTCCCGCGCCCCCGGGAATCACGACGGCCGACCCGTCGAGGGCCGGCCGTTCCGGATCGGTGTGGCGACGGGGACTCCCGCGACCTTAGCTTCGGGCCTGGCGCTCCAGGCGCTTCTGGAAGCGTTCGACCTGGCCGGCCGTGTCGATGATGTTCTGCGTGCCGGTGAAGAACGGGTGACAGTTGCTGCACACGTCAACCCGCAGCTCGGGTCGCGTGGAGCCGACCGTCCACTCGCGGCCGCATGAGCCGCAGTGGACCTTGGCTTCGTAGTACTTGGGATGGATGTCGGGCTTCACGGTGTGCTCTCCTCCGACGCCGTCCGTGCAGGGCCATCGCCCCGCCGGTGGTCGCCGGCTACGTTCCGGTGGGTTCGGCCGCGGTCAGGCGCGTCGCTGCGGCGGTCTCGACCGCCTCGACCCGGATGCGCTTCTTGGACTTGGTGGCGTGCTCGAAGTGGACCTTGCCGGTCACGGTGGCGAACACGGTGTAGTCCCGGCCCAGCCCGGTGCCGGGCCCGGATAGGAAGGTCATCCCCCGCTGGCGCACGATGATCGAGCCGGCCGGGACGAGCTGGCCGTCGCCGGCCTTGACGCCGAGGCGCTGGCCGACGCTGTCGCGACCGTTCTTGACGCTGCCGCCTGCCTTCTTGTGGGCCATGTCGGTTACTCGTCCTTCTTGGTGGCGCGCTTCGGGGCGCTCTTCTTCGGCGCTGCGCCGTCTCGTCGCTCGCGGCGTCCGCCGACTTCGCCTTGGCCGCGGGCTTCTTCGTGGCCGGCTTCGCGTCCGCCGACCGCCTCAGCCTTCGGGGCCGCCTCGGCCTTCGCCGCATCGTCCTTGGCCGTGGACTTGGCCGCGGTCGTCTTGGTCGACTTCGTCGTCGCCTTGGTCGCAGCCTTGGCCGGGACCGCGAGCTTGGCGGCGAGCTCCGCATCCTTCGCGGCCTGCGCGGCAGCGGCCTCCTCGAGGCGCTGGCGCTCGCTCTTCGCATCCGTCTCGGCCTTGGCGGCCACCTTCGCGGCACTCTTGCCGCCGAAGACGATGTCGCTGATGCGCAGGATCGTCAGTTCCTGGCGATGGCCCTTCTTGACTCGGCTCCGGGCCTTGGGTCGGTACTTGAACGAGATGAGCTTCTCACCGCGGGCCTGACGCAGGACCTCGGCGCTGACCGCCGCGCCGTCCACGACGGGCTGCCCGATCGCTGCCGTGTCCCCGTCAGCGACGAGGAGGACGCGATCGAAGTTGACGGTCTTGCCGGGTTCGACGTCCAGGAGCTCGACTTCGAGCTCCGTGCCGACCTCGACGCGGTACTGCTTTCCGCCGGTCTCGATGACTGCGTACATGGGTCCTCAGGATCTGGTGTGGCGACCGCGGGCGACGCGCGTGGCGATCGGGCTGTCGGACATGGGATGGCGCCCGGCATCGGCCGGGGCGCGGACGGTGGAGTGTACGGCCGAACGGAGGGTTCGGTCAATCGTGCGGCGGGCGGTTGCCATCATGTGGCGGCGCGGTCGTGCCAGGTCCTCGGCCAGGATGAGGCGCTCGCGGACGATGGCCTCGATCGCCAGCGGCGCCCCGACCAGGTCCGCGAGGGCCCCGATCACTTCCTCCGGCCGGCCGGTGCCGAGTTCGGGGTGGAACCGCGTGCGCGTCGCGATCACGAGCGGTGGCCCCGGATCCGCGACCGAGACATCGATGACCAACGGTCGGAGGTCGTAGGTGACCGTCCCACCCCCCTTGGCCCGCTCGCGCGGCAGGTGGTCCGCGGCAAGCAGCGCCGCGCACGCGCGATCGAGTCGAGCGCGGCCGCGACCCCGCCCGCCAGCGTGATCCGATAGTCCGCCGCCGCGACGCGGCCCGCCAGCGCCGGGCCGGCCAGCCACACGTCCTGGAGGTCGACCAGCCGCCACCCGTCGGGGATGACCGGCGAGAGCGCCTCGCGAACCTGGTAGATCGGCAGACGCTCGGTCAGGACGATGTCGAGCAGCTCGCCGTCCGCGGCCATCCCGACGGGGAGTGGCGCCCCGATCGAGATCCGCGGCGCGCGGCGTGGCCCCCTCGGACCAGGCCAGCGGCAGCGCCGACCCGCGGATGGCCGACTCCCAGGCATCGCGTCAGTTCGCGCTGCGTCTGACCCGGGGCCGCGGCGGCGCGCGCCAGGACGAGGCGCCAGCGCTGGCGAGGCTCGCGCGTGGATCCCGGGGTCGTCCTGCACGTCTGGTAGTCTGCCGGACGATGGACGAACCCGACCGGTCGATCGCCGACCGTCCGCCCGCGCCCGGCGCCGGGACGTCCACGACGTCGGCGTGGGTCGCGACGCTGCCGCCTCCACCGTTCGTCGATCCGGCGTCGCCCGCCGGGCGCTCCCCGGTTCGCGGCGCTCTCACCGCGCGTCGCGCGTGCTGATCGCGGCGACCGTCGTCATCGGCCTGCTGCTGTGGATGGCGCGCGACAGCCTCCGGCCGTTCGTCGTCGGCCTGCTCATCGTCTGGCTGCTGGATCCGCCGGTCCGCTGGCTCGTCCGCCGCGGCGTCCGCCGGACGATCGCCATCGCCGGCGTCTACATCGTCGCGTTCCTCGCGTTCGTCGAGTTCCTGAACCTGACCCTCACGCCGCTCATCAACGAGCTCGTGCTGTTCATCGAGGACTTCCCCGCGCTCGCCGAGCAATTCCAGGGCCAGCTGGAGCGTCTCGGCGAGTTCTACCAGCGCCTCCAGATCCCCGAGGCGGTCCGCGAATGGATCGATGCGCTCATCGCGAGCATCGGACAGGGCGGCACGGAGGCGCCGACCTTCGACTTCTCGTTCCTGATGCCGCTCATCACCGGCGCGGGCAGCTTCATCGGGGCGATCTTCGGCTACATCATCCTGCCGGTCTGGGTCTTCTACCTGCTCAAGGACCGGGTGGCCCTCACGAACCAGTTCGACGCGTCGCTCCCGGCGGCCTGGCGGTTCGACACCTGGGCCGTCGTCCGGCTGGTCCAGCGCGTGTTCGGGCAGTGGGTGCGCGGCCAGCTCATCCTCGGGTTCACCGTCGGGTTGTTCACGTTCATCGGTCTCACGATCCTGTCCGATCGTCATCGACCCGATCTTCGGCCGCTACGCGGTCCTGCTCTCGGTCATCGCCGGCATCCTGGAGCTCGTCCCGATCATCGGCCCGATCATCGCGGCCGTCCCGGCCGTGCTCCTCGCGGCCACCGCCGGCCTCGAATCGGTCGTCGCGGCACTCGTCCTCTACACGCTCGTCCAGCAGATCGAGAACAACTTCCTCGTGCCCAAGATCCAGGGCGACGCGATCGAGCTCCATCCGGCGGCGGTGATCTTCGCGATCATCATCGGGGGCGCGTTGGCCGGCCTCCTCGGAGCCATCCTTGCCCTCCCGATCCTGGCCGCGTTCCGTGATGTCGTGCGCTACCTGTTCCGACGCCTCAGCCCCGAGGCGCCCGATGCCCTGGCGGCATCGATCGACGGGCTCGGCCTGGATCGCCGGCCGGGCCTGGTGCCCGCCGTGGATGGACCCGCGGGTCCCGGCGACGGAGCCTCGTCGTGACGGGATCGCCGGATGCCTACAAGACGCTGCAGGTCGATCCCGAGGCGGACGACGAGGTCATCGTCGCGGCATATCGACGACTCGCGCGCAAGTACCACCCGGACACCGCAGCCAACGACGAGGCCGCAGGCCCGGATGGCCGCGATCAACGCCGCGTGGGATCTGATCGGGACACCGGCCAAGCGCGCGGCGTACGACCGGGAGCGCGAGGCACGGGCCAGGACGCGCGAGGCGAGCGCGGCCCCGGGCCCCGGCCCGACCGCCGCCGCAGACACCGCCGGCGGCGACCCGCGACCCCACCGCCGACACCGCCCCGCCCCGAACCCGAGACGGTCTCGCGCGACTGGACGATGGGTCGATCGACGATGGGTGGCGGGTACGACCCCTCGATGCGGACCTCGGACGGCCCGGGCGCCGCCGGTCAGCCGCCGGGCAACCCATCCGGGAGCGTCGTCACGTTCGGTCGATACACCGGTTGGTCGCTCGGCGAGATCGGCCGGAGCGACCTCGAGTACCTCGAGTGGCTGGACCGGGCGCCCATCGGACGCCAGTACCGCGACGAGATCGACGCCGATCCTGCGGCGGAGCGGCCGACGCACGTCGGCGGACGACGAGGCCGTGGATCGGCGCGGGTTGTTCCGCCGCCGCTGACGATCGCGCCGCTGACCATCAGCGCGAGACGCCGAGGCAGGCGAAGCCCGTCGGCGGACCCGGCATCCGGCATCCGCGGCGATCGCGCGCGGGATGGACCAGGCGAGCAGGTACGGCGCGACGACCGTCGTCAGCACGACGGCGACCAGCACGGCGCTGAACAGACCCGCCGACGAGCAACCCGGCCGCGAGACCGAGGTTCGCGACCACGATCCCGACCTCGCCGCGCGGGACCATGCCGAAGCCGACGGTGGCGGCGCCCCAGCGACCCTGCGACCGAGCTCCCAGGAACCCGCCGGCGGCCTTGGTGAGGACGCCGACGACCGCCAGCCCGATGGCCAGGAACGCGATGTCCAGATCCAGCAGGGCGCTCAGGTCCAGTTGGGCGCCGGTCACGGCGAAGAAGAACGGCGTGAAGATCTGGCTCAACGGCCGGATCTCGTGCTCGAGTTCGTCCCGGGCCTCGGTCTCCGCGACGATCAGCCCGGCCACGAACGCGCCGATGATGGCCGCGAGGCCGATCGCGGCCGAGACGAGCGCGACCGCGAACATCAGGATGAAGGCCGGGACGAGCGGCGTGTCCGCGAACAGCGGCCAGGTGAACACCTCGCGCTTGAGTCCACGGGCCCGACGCGCGGCCGCGAATCCCAGGCCGACGAGACCGACCGCCGCGACGGCCACGAACAGGGTGGACCCTGAGAGGTCGCCGGTCGCCGCCCCGGAGACGACCCCGATGAGGATCAGCGCAAGGACGTCGTCGATGACGGCGGCGCCCAGCACGATCCGCGCGAAGGTGCGATCGAGGACGCCCATCTCGGCGAGCACCCGGCTCGTGATGCCGATGCTCGTCGCGGCCAGGGCGAGGCCGATGTAGAGCGCCGTGTAGGTGCTCTCGCCGATCCCGAGCCCGATGGCGACTCCGGCCACGATCGGCAGGATCATCGCGATGATCGCGGTCAGCACCGCCGGGCGTCCCACCGCCAGCAGGTCGTCGAGGCGCACTTCGAGCCCGACCGCGAAGAGCAGGATGACGACACCGATCTCGGCCAGGACCTCCGCCGTCTCGCCCGGGACCACGAGGCCGAGCAGCGCCGGGGCCCACGATGAACCCGCCCAGCAACTCGCCGACGACGGCCGGCTGCCCGAGCCGACGGGCGACCTCCTCGCCGAGCTTGGCCGCCACGAACAGGATGAACAGTCCGACCATCACGTCGAGCGGCGCACCGGATGCGGTCGGCGACCGGTTCACCGAACGTGGGCGAGATCGTGATGGACAGGCAGCATCCGGGGCCTCTACAGGTAGCGCAGGTAGACGTAGACGGTCGAGACCGCAAGCGACATCCCGGCCACCGGGATCCCGTAGCGCATGAAGGCGCGCGAACGTGATCGGCTCGCCCGCGCGACCGGCGAGGTTGGCCACCACGACGTTCGCCGACGCGCCCGACGATGGTCGCGTTCCCACCGAGGCAGGCGCCGAGTGCGAGCGACCACCACAGCGGCTCGATGGGCATCCCGGACGCGCCGAGTTCCTGGACGACCGGGATCATCGTGGCGGTGTACGGGATGTTGTCGATGATCGCCGAGGCGATCCCGCTCAGCCAGATCAGCCCGAGCGTCGTCACCGTCGCGTCACCGTTCGGTGATGTCGATGAGCCACGCGGCGACCGCATCGACGATGCCGACGTGGACGATCGCCGCGACGAGCATGAACAGGCCGACGAAGAAGAACAGGGTGGACCACTCCACCTCCTCGAGCACGGTCTGCGCATCCAGTCGTGCCGCCAGCGTCAGCACCGCCGCGCCGAACAGGGCGATGGTCCCCGCCTCGAGACCCAGGGGCCGCGCGAGCGTGAACCCGATCATCGTCGCCGCGAGCACCGCCAGGCTGATCCGCAGCAGGCGGCGGTCGGTGAGCATCTCGTTCTCGTCGAGCGCGAGCACGGCGTCGCGGACCTCCGCATGGACGGCGAAGTCGCGGGCGAAGAACAGGCGCGTCATCCCGAGGAAGACGACGAAGATCAGCGACGGCCACCGGCGCCATGTTGAGGAGGAAGTCCTCGAAGCCGAGGTCGGCCGCCGACCCGATGAGGATGTTCGGCGGATCGCCGATCAGCGTCGCTGTCCCACCGATGTTGCTCGCCAGGATCAGGCTGATGAGGAATGGCAGCGGCGAGACGCGCAGGACGCTCGCGATGTAGAGGGTGACCGGCGCGATGAGGACCACGGTCGTGACGTTGTCGAGGAACGCCGACAGGAAGCCGCACAGACGACGCTCAGCACGATCAGCAGCCGATACGGATCGCCGCCGGCCACCTTGACCGACCGGATCGCCAGCCACCCGAAGAAGCCCGTCCGCCGCAGGATCCCGGCCATGATCATCATGCCGGCCAGCAGCAGGATGACGTTGAGGTCGATCGCGCCGAACGCGTCCTCCTGGCTGACCAGGCCGAGGATGACGACGAGCGATCCGCCGAGGAGGGCCGCGATGGTCTTGTCGACCCGGTCCGTCGCGATCGAGCGCGTAGGTGACGACGAAGATGACCCCGGCGAGGACGACCTCCATCGCGTCTCAGTCGGCCGTGGCGGAATCGGCTTCGAGCGCCTCGACGTAGCGCATCGTCAGCTCGAGCAGGTCCAGATACCCGGTCGGTCGGCCCGTCGGCGTCCACGACGTACAGGCCGGACAGGTGTCGCGCGTGCATCCGTCGGAAGGCCTCGTCGATGGTCGCCGTCTCGCCGATCGAGGCGGGCGGCAACATGACGTCGCCGACCGTCCGGGCCGAGACCGTGTGCCCGAACCGCGCCGCGTCGGCCAGGTCGGAGATCTCGGCGAGCAGCGACTCGGGCGAGACGCGGACGATCACGGCCTCCGCGAGTCGCACCGTGGACAGCACGCCGATGAGGACACCGCGCGTCGTCGACGACGCCCAGGACGCGGGTCTGGGGCCGCTCGGCGGCGACGTGCATGACCGCGAGGGGATCGTCACCGGGGTGGACGAGCAATGGCTCGATGCTCAGGCGGGCGACGCTCTCCGAGACCGGAGTGTGGCGGACGCGGCGGGTGCGCTCGCTCATGGCCACAAGGGTACCCGGTCCAGGTGCCACGCTCGTGGCCTCACCACTCGGCGCGTGTCTGCCTGATGTTGATGCTCTGCAGGATCCCGAGCCCGATGGCCATGCTCACCAGCGACGCCCCGCCGTGGGTCACGAACGGGAGCGGGATGCCGGTGATCGGCATGATCCCCATCACCATGCCCGACGTTGACGACCAGCTGGAACAGGATCATCGAGGCGAGGCCGGCCGCGAACAGCGTCCCGAACGGGTCGCGCGATCGCCAGCCGGCGACCAGGACCCGCCAGAGCAGGAGCACGAACAGGCCGAACAGGACCATCGCCGCCGATGAAGCCGAGCTCCTCGGCGAGGATCGCGAACACGAAGTCGGTCGTCTGGACGGGCAGGAAGTCGCCCTGGGCCTGGGTCCCGTTGGTCAGGCCCTTGCCCATCCACCCACCCGAGCCGATCGCGATCTGCGACTGGTAGAGCTGGTAGCCGGCGCCCTGGAGGTCCTTGTCGGCGGCGAGGAACGACGTCAGGCGCTCCTTCTGGTAGTCACGCAGGATGTACGTCCAGGCGATCGGCACCATGGCGATGACACCAGCCGCCAGGACGGCGAGCCAGCGCAGGCTCGCGCCGGACATCCAGAGCATGCCGGCCAGGATCGCCGCGAAGACGAGCGACGTCCCGAGGTCGGGCTGGAGCATGACCAGGCGCGAGCGGCGGGCCCACCAGCACGCAGGCGCCCAGGATCGACCCGAGCGAATCGAGCTTGCCCTCACGGCTCGCGAGGTAGTTGGCCAGGACGATGATCATGAGGATCTTGGCGAGCTCGCTGAACTGGAAGGTGAACGGGCCGAGCGCGATCCACCGTGCCGAGCCGCCCACGCCGCTCCCGATCGCGAGGGTCAGCACGAGCAGCCCGAGCTGGAGCGCATAGACCGGCCAGGCCAGGGTCTTGAGCCAGTGATAGTCGAACGCGGTCGCGATCAGGAACATGACGACGGCGATGCCGGCCCACATGAGGCCGCGCGTGAACGTCGTGCCGGCTTCGAGGGGCGTGCTGCCGCTCTCGACGCTGTTCGTGTACGCCATCACCAGGCCGGTGGCGGCCAGCAGGCACGGCGTACGTCGCGAGCTGCAGGTCGAAGGCCCGCCACGCGGTCCCGACCGACCTGGCGGCCCAATCGGTGACGCCGACCGGCTCGGCGCGGATGACGCCCATCAGTCGTTCGTGTAGAAGTTGCCGCGCTTGAGCAGCTCGGGAAGGCGGTAGTCCTTCTCGATGTCGTAGTGCAGCTGGAAGAAGTACTTCACGATCTCGGTCGCGGCGTTGCCGACGGTCCGCGAGTCGTGCGCGAAGGCCATCACGACCAGCTCGGAGTCGGTCTTGTTGAACGACCCGTTGACCGGGTCTCTCGGCGTGAACCCGACGAACCAGGACGAGTACGGGAGCCGACCCTTGGCGTCCGGTGTCCCGAACTCCGCCGTCCCGGACTTGCCGGCGATCTTGATCGGCAGGTCCACGAGGTTGTACGTGTGGCGCAGCGTCACGGTCTCGCGCGCGGCGTTGCGCATCACCCGCAGCACGCTGTTCTTCACGTCCAGCTCGTGGAGGACCTTGGGCTCGAACGGCCGGATCACCCTGCCGTCCGGGCCGACGACCTCGCGCACGATCTGCGGCTGGTACAGCGTCCCGCCGTTCGCCAGGGCCGCGTAGGCATTGATGAGCTGGAGGGGCGTCACGGCGTCATAGCCCTGGCCGATGCCGGCCTGGTACGTCTCGCCGGCGAACATCGGCGCGCCCAGGGCGTCCTGCTTCCACTCGTTCGTCGGGCACGATGCCGGACACCTCACCGGGCAGATCGACGCCGGTGGGCTCACCGAAGCCGTACTGGTTCGCCCAATAGCCCAGCCGGTCGCTGCCCGAGCATGCCCGCGACCTGGTAGAAGAAGGTGTCGCTCGAGTGGCCGAACCCGCAGTAGATGTCGCACGGGCCCCAGCCACGCCGGTTCCACTCGTAGAACTTGGTCGACCCGAGCGTCAGGAACCCCTTCGTCATGACCTTGGTCGACGGGCTGATCTCCTTGTCGGCGAGGCCACCGGTCCCGGTCACGAGCTTGTACGTGGATCCCGGCGCGTAGTGGGCCTGCACCGCGTGGTTGATGAGCGGCTTGTCCTTGTCCTCGAGCAGCTCGGTGAAGTCGGCCGCGCTGATCCCGCGGGAGAACAGGTTGTTGTCGTAGGTCGGCAGGCTGACCATCGCGAGGATCTCGCCGGTCTGCGGGTTCATCGCGATGACGACACCGCGCGTCATCCCGATCTTCTTCATCGCCCAGCGGAGCGCCTTCTCGGCGTCTTTCTGGGCCTGCGTGTCGATGGTGAGCGTGAGGGACGCCCCAGGCTCGGCGTCGCGAACGGTCTGGAGCACCTGGGTCCGCCGGCCGGTCGCGTCGCGCTCCACGCTCTCGGCGCCGTAGGTGCCGCGCAGCTCCGTCTCGTACGCGCGCTCGACCCCGACCTTCCCGATGCAGATCGTCCGGCTGGTAGCCGAGCTGCGCGCAGCTCGGGCAGCTGCTCGGCCGACACCGGGACCGGTGTAGCCGAGGAGCTGCGACATAGAGCGGCCCGTCCGTGTACTCGCGCCGAGCCTCGACGACGACCTCGACCCCGGCAGCTCGAATCCGGCCTCGGAGATGAGATTCGCCGTCGCCTGATCGACGTCCTGCGCGACCCTGACGAGGTCGAACGCGGATCCGGGATTGCCATCGATCGTCGCGTTGATGTCGGACGCGTCCATCTTGAGGAGGGCGGCCAGACGCGTGACGACCGAGTCGCGCAGGGAGTTCGGGCAGGTCGGCTGGGCGGACCTTCACGGCGAAGGTCGGCACGTTGGAGACCAGCAGGCGTCCGCTCCGGTCGTAGATGAGGCCGCGCGGCGCGGGGATCGGCTCCTCGCACGGTCCGATTGGCCGTCGAGAGGGCCGCGTACTCCGTGCCGTTCGCGATCTGCAGGTAGAACAGGCGCGCCGTCAGCGCGCCCGACGCCGAGCACCACCACCAGCCCGAACACGAGGAAGCGCGACAGTCCGGCGTGCCGGCTCCTGCCGACCGTCGAGGTAGGTGTTCACCAGTCCACCCGTTCCTGGTCCATCCGTCGATCGTGCACGGCGATCACCAGCGGGCCCACGATCGCGGCGAGAACGGCGTCGTAGATGGCACCCGGCACCACGGTCGACAGCGGGTCGTCGACCGGGAGCGGTGCGCCCAGCGCGCCGAAGATGATGAACAGGATCATCGAGTACCCGATGCTGAGGACGAACACGGCCCCGATCGGGACGATCGGTCGAAGCCGTGCGAAGGATCTGGCGAGGACAGAGGCGCCGCCCACGCACAGGAGGAGGGCGAACGCCGAGGAGCCGAGCGGTCGTTGTGCAAGGACATCGAGTGCGAGACCTCCGACGAAGGCCCAGACCAGACCGGCCTCGAGACCGACCGCGATCGTGACCACGACGCCGAAGACGAGCACCAGATGTGGTTGCGCGTCTCCGATCTTGAGATAAGCACCGACGGTGAGTTCCAGCAGGGCCGTCACCACCGCACCGACCGCAGCGAGTAGCAGGGTCATCGGTCGGGTCGAATCCTCGGCGAAGTGGCCAAAGGTCGCGCCCCTCCCTGCCTGGCACCTCAAGACGATGGATTCGGCGGCGACGTCTTCGGTGCAGTATCCCATGCGAGGCACGAACGGGCAACGGGCCGCGGTCGAGGTCCCGATCCGATGCAGCGCGCCGGGCTGTTTCACGTGAAACAAGCGCCGGATACGTCGCAGCTACGTCACGCCTGCCATGCTGGCGGCAGCGCATCCGCAGAACGAGGTCAAACGCCCGGCGATGGTAGAATTCGAGCCTGTGAGAGCCCTCCGAGCAGGCCACTGAGTGGGCCGAACGATCGCCTGCGCGAACCAGAAGGGCGGCGTCGGCAAGACCACGACGGTGGTGAACCTCGCGAGCTACCTTGCGCTCGACGGGGACCGCGTCCTCGTCGTCGACCTCGACCCCCAGGGGAACGCCACGAGCGGGCTCGGCGTGGATCGCGCCGCGCTGGACCGTTCCGTCTATGACGCCGTCGTCGACGGCCACGAACTGGAGACACTCATCGTCCAGAGCTCGGCGTCCGCCGTCGACATCGTCCCCGCCTCGATCGCGCTCGCCGGCGCCGAGGTCGAGCTCGCGGGGATCGATGCCCGCGAACGGCGGCTGCGTCGGATGCTCGAGCCCGTCGCACCGAAGTACGACGTCATCTTCATCGATTGCCCGCCATCGCTCGGCCTGCTGACCGTGAATGCACTGACCGCTGCCGATGCCGTGCTCGTCCCGCTCCAGTGTGAGTACTACGCGCTTGAAGGACTGACCCAGTTGCTCGCAACCATCGACCTCGTCCGGGATCATCTGAACCCGCGTCTCGCGCTCGACGGGCATCGTCCTGACCATGGCCGACGCCCGCACGAACCTGTCCGCCGACGTCGCCGCTGAGGTCCGCCGACACCTGGGCGACAAGGTCTACGAGACGGTCATCCCGCGAAGTGTCCGGCTCTCGGAGGCACCGAGCCATGGGCTGCCGATCAACCGGTACGCCGAAGGGTCGCGCGGCGCCGTCGCCTACCGCCTCCTCGCTCGCGAGTTCCGGGCGCGCCGCGATCGTGGACCGGTCCCCTCGGCCTTCGCCGCACAAGAGCGAACCGCCGACGCCGAAGCGATGGTGCTCTCATGACCGTCCGACCAGAGCGAACCCAGGGGCTCGGACGCGGCCTGGCCGCGCTCATCCCGCAGCGCGCCCCAGGGCACGCCTGGCCCGACGGAGATCGGCGTTGACCGTGTTCGGCCCAATCCGTACCAGCCGCGCCGGCACTTCGATGCCGCGGAACTCGCCACGCTGACCGCAAGCATCCGCGAGCACGGCGTGCTCCAGCCGATCCTCGTCACCGAAGCGGTCGACGGCTACGAACTCGTCGCGGGGGAGCGACGACTTCGGGCGGCCATCGCCGCTGGGCTGGAGCGCATCCCCGCGATCGTTCGACAACTGGACGACCGGTCCCGACTCGAGATCGCGCTCATCGAGAACCTCCAGCGCGAGGATCTCGACCCGATCGAGGCGGCTCATGGGTTCCGTCGACTGATCGACGAGTTCGGGTTCACGCACGAGCAGCTCGCATCGCGTGTCGGCCGGGCGAGATCGACGGTCGCGAACACGTTACGACTCCTGGACCTGTCCCCAGCCGTGCAGGCAGCGGTCGTCGATCGACGCTTGACCGAGGGTCACGCTCGGGCCCTGGGCGGGCCTGTCCGTGGAGCACCAGGAACACGTCCTGAGCACGGTGGTCGACCAGGATCTCTCGGTCCGCCAGACCGAAGAACTGGTCCGCCGGCTGCGTGAACCCAAGGTGGCGACCGGACCGACCGCCGACCGGATCCGCCGCGCAGCGACCCAGATCTCGAACGTCTCGAGGAGGAGCTTGCGTCTCGCACTCGGGACGAAGGTCAGCTTGGCGCGCGCCCGCACCGGCGGCCGGATCGTGATCGAGTACTACAGCGATGAAGAGCTCGGACGACTGTACGAGCGACTGACCGGAGGGACCGCGTGACCGAGGACGCCATCACGAGCGCAACGACCGCACCGACGGGGCGCGGGAAGCGCTCGCGCGCGGCCGGCTCCGAGTACACCGCGGCAAGCATCCAGGTCCTGGAGGGCCTCGAGGCCGTCCGCCGTCGCCCGGGCATGTACATCGGTTCGACGGACGAGCGGGGCCTGCACCACCTCGTCTGGGAGGTCGTCGACAACTCGATCGACGAGGCGATGGCCGGGCACGCGACCACGATCAACGTGACGATCGCCGCCGACGGCATGGTCACGGTCACGGACGACGGCCGAGGTGTCCCGGTCGGCAAGCACTCGACGGGCAAGGACGCGCTCGAGGTCGTCCACACCGTCCTGCACGCCGGCGGCAAGTTCGGCGGTGGCGGCTACAAGGTCTCCGGTGGGCTGCACGGCGTCGGCGTCAGCGTCGTCAATGCGCTCTCATCGTGGATGCGGGTCGAATCGGCGCGCGATGGCCAGATCTGGGCGCAGGAGTACGAACGCGGCAAGCCGAAGTCGTCGGTCAAGAAGATCGGGCCCCAGGGCAACCGACGCGGGACGACCACGTCGTTCCGGGCCGATGCCGAGATGTTCGAGACCACCGAGTACTCGTTCGAGACGATCAGCCAGCGCCTCCGCGAGTCGGCGTATCTCACGAAGGGCGTGTGGATCACGCTCATCGACGAGCGTGTCGATCGCGAGCGGTCCTTCTACTTCGAAGGCGGCCTCCAGTCGTTCGTTCGACACTTGAACCGGAACAAGGAGGCCCTCCATCACCGCCCGATCTACGTCGAGCGCAAGGAGGGCTCCACGGCAGTCGAGGTCGCGCTCCAGTACAACGACACGTACACGGAGAATGTGCTCGCCTTCGCAAACAACATCAATACGCCCGACGGCGGGAGCCATGTCACCGGCTTCCGGGCAGCGCTGACGAGCTCACTCAACGATTGGGCGCGTCGCGCTGGTGTCCTCAAGGACAACGACAACAACCTGTCGGGCGACGACGTCCGCGAGGGGCTGACCGCCGTCATCAGCGTGAAGCTCACCGACCCGCAGTTCGAGGGCCAGACCAAGGCGAAACTCGGCAATCCCGAGGTCAAGGGCCAGGTCCAGACGGCCGTCGCCGATAGCCTGGGTCAGTACCTGGACGAGAACCCGGCGGACGGGCGGCGGATCATCGAGAAGTGCCTCACGGCTGCCCGGGCTCGGGAAGCCGCCCGCAAGGCTCGCGATCTCGTCATCCGCAAGGGCGCACTCGATGGCATGTCCCTGCCGGGCAAGCTCGCCGACTGCCAGGAGCGGGACCCCGCGCGGAGCGAGCTGTACATCGTGGAGGGCGATTCGGCCGGTGGCTCGGCGAAGCAGGGTCGCGATCGCCGATTCCAGGCGGTCCTGCCGCTTCGCGGGAAGCTGCTCAACGTCGAGAAGGCCCGGCTGGACAAGATCCTGTCCAGCGAGAACGTCCGGCCGCTGATCATCGCGCTGGGAGCGGGCATCGGCGAGAGCTTCGACCTCACGAAACTGCGCTACCACCGGGTCATCATCATGACCGACGCCGACGTGGACGGTGCCCACATCCGCACGCTGCTCCTGACCTTCTTCTACCGGCACATGCCGCAGGTGATCGAAAACGGCTACCTCTACATCGCCCAGCCGCCGCTGTATCGCGTGAGTACCGGCAAGGTCACCCGCTATGCCCAGAACGAGGCCGAGCGCGAGAAGATCATCAAGGACTTCAACGTCAAGAACCTCTCCGTGCAGCGGTTCAAGGGACTCGGGGAGATGAACGCTGATCAGCTCTGGGACACGACGATGAACCCCGAGACGCGCACGCTCCTGCGCGTGGACGGCGAGAACGCCGCACTTGCCGACGAGATCTTCACGATGCTCATGGGCGAGAAGGTCGCGCCGCGCAAGGAGTTCATCAAGACCGAGGCACGCAAGGTGCAGAACCTTGACGTCTGACACCCGGGTCATCGATGTACCGGGCGTCGCCCGCTTCGAGGTCGCTCCCCATCGCTGTTTCGCTTGCGGGACGCTGAACACCAACGGGATCGGGCTCATCCTCCACGTGGAGGCGGACCGCTCGTGGACGGAGTTCGAACTCGAGCCACGGTTCCAGGGATGGGACGGGATCGCCCATGGCGGGATCCTGTGCACGATCCTCGACGAAGTCATGGCGTGGTCGCTGGCCGGCGCCGACAACTGGGGCATGACCGCACGGATGCAGGTCGATTTCCGCAAGCCCGTCCCGCTGGAGACACCGCTTCGCGCGGAAGGGTGGATCACGCGTTCGCGGCGCCGGATCATCGACACGCAGGGCCGGATCATCGATCGCGCCACCGGCCAGGAGCTGGCGACCGGGACCGGCGTCTACGTGGCCGCCGACGCGTCACGGAAGGCCGAACTCCGCGCTCGCTACGGGTTCCGTGGACCCGACACACCCGACCACGTGGACGCCACCTCGTGACGACCGCGACGGCAGACCGAACCGCCTCGCCGACGACCGCACGGGCCGTGGCGTTCGTGGCCGCCCGGCGGCCCATCGCCGAGACGCTTGGTGCCGGTCTCGCGGACCAGATCGGCGATCCGGATGCCTTCGCCGCAGCGCTGCGCGCCGCGTTCGTGCGACTCGCCGACCCCGAGTACCACGACGGTCAGCATCGGGTGGCGCCGAACCTGGGTCTCGTCCACGGTGTGCGCTGGCCGCTGCTCGCAGCCGTCGCCCGAGGCTTCCGGCAGGCGACGCGCGGCGACCGTCCGACCGCCCTGCTGTACGTGGCCGACCGACTCTTTCGGGAGCCGGAGCTGGAAGCCCGCTGGTTCGCCTTCGGATTGCTCGAGCGCACGTTGCCGGCAGACGCTGAACGTACGTGGCAGCTCCTTCGACGAGCCGCGCGCGAGTCGGCTGACTGGATCACCGTGGACAGCCTGGCCCACCCGTACGCGCTCGGGATCGCCGCCGAAGCCTACCGATGGGCGGAGCTCGAGCAGCTGGTGTTCTCTCCCTCGCGCTGGGAACGTCGGCTGGTCGGGTCCACGATCGCGACGATGACGCACGGCAACGGTCGCACGGACCGCGGTCCGACCGTGGTAGAGCACGCCCTGCCGCTGCTGGGACAGCTGATAGGTGACGCCGAACCCGACGTCCAGAAGGCGTTGTCGTGGGCGTATCGGTCACTCGCCGCGGTCGATCCCGCCGCCACCCTCGCCGCCCTCACCGCCGAGACGGACCGGGCGGTCGCCGGCGACGACGGTCATCGCGCATGGGTGATCCGCGACAGTCTTGCCAAGCTGGATCCGGCGTTCGCCGACGACCTGCGACGCCGCCTCGCGGGGATCCGCAAGCGAGCGGGTGCGCCGTCGACCTCCGCCGCCGCCTCGACGTCCGCCCGCTTCGGCGGCCTGCCCGATCCCATCCACCACCCTGAACCGCCGCTCGTCTGAGCAGGAGTAGCCGACCGTGACCGACGACATGGGCAACGTCCGAGCCATCCGGATCGAGGACGAGATGCGCGTCTCGTACCTCGATTACGCGATGAGCGTGATCGTGGCCCGCGCCCTGCCGGACGTCCGCGACGGACTCAAGCCCGTCCACCGCCGGATCCTCTACACGATGGGCGAGATGGGGCTCTCCGCTACCAGCTCGTATCGCAAGTGCGCGGCGATCGTCGGCGAGGTGATGGGCAAGTACCACCCGCACGGCGACGTGGCGCTGTACGACGCCCTCGTCCGCCTGGCCCAGGACTTCTCGATGCGCTACCCGCTCGTCGATGGGCAGGGCAACTTCGGATCGGTGGATGGCGACGGCGCGGCGGCGATGCGCTACACGGAAGCGCGCCTGACCGGGATCGCCGCCGAGATGCTGGCCGATATCGACAAGGAGACCGTCGACTTCGTCGAGAACTACGACGGCACGCAGAAGCAGCCGTCCGTCCTGCCGGCGAAGCTCCCCAACCTCCTGGTGAACGGCAGCTCGGGGATCGCCGTCGGGATGGCGACCAACATCCCGCCGCATCACCTCGGCGAGATCGTGGATGCGACGGTCGCACTCATCGACGACCCGGACCTGACCTCGGATGACCTCTGCAAGTTCGTCATGGGCCCGGACTTCCCGACCGGCGGCACGATCTTCCGGTTCGAGAAGCAGCGCAACATCCTGACCGGCGAGTGGGAGACGGTGGACGCGATCCGCCAGATGTATGCCCATGGTCGCGGACGTGTGGTGATGCGCGCCCAGGTGGCCTTCGAGGAGGTCCGCGGCGACCGCACCGCGATCATCGTGACCGAGTTGCCATACCAGGTGAACAAAGCCGCGCTCCTCGAGAAGATGGCCGACCTGGTCAAGGACAAGCGCATCGATGGCATCGCGGACCTTCGCGACGAATCGGACCGCGACGGGATGCGCATCTACATCGAGATCAAGCGGGACGCGAACCCCCACAAAGTCCTGAACAACCTGTTCAAGCACACGCCGATGCAGCTCGCGTTCAACATGAACATGCTCGCGCTGGTCGATGGCCAGCCGCAGACGCTGCCGCTGCGGAGCGTCCTCCAGCATTACGTCGATCACCGCCGCGACATCGTCCGGCGGAGGACGGAGTTCGACCTGGGCAAGGCGCGTGCCCGGGCGCACATCCTCGAGGGCCTCAAGATCGCCCTCGACAACCTCGACGCCGTCATCAAGACGATCCGCGAGTCGTCGGAGGTCGATGACGCGCGAACGAACCTCATGAAGCGCTTCGACCTGTCCGAGCTCCAGGCCCAGGCGATCCTGGACATGCGGCTGGCCCGCCTGGCCGCCCTCGAGCGCAAGAAGATCGAGGACGAATACCTCCAGGTCATCCAGCTCATCGCCGAGCTCGAGGACATCCTCGCCAACCCGGCGCGGGTCCTCGGGATCATCAAGGACGAGCTCGCGGAGCTCAAGAAGAAGTACGCCGGCGAGCGACGCACGCGCGTCGCGGACGATGCCAGTCGAGAGATGACCGACGAGGACCTGATCGCCGACGAGGACGTCGTCGTGACGATCTCCGGTCGCGGCTACATCAAGCGCCAGCCAGTGGACACGTACCGACGCCAGCACCGCGGCGGGAAGGGGATCATCGGCCATGTCACCCGCGAGGAGGACGCGGTCGAGCACCTGCTGGTCGCGAACACGCACCACTGGGCGCTGTTCTTCACGAACCGCGGGCGCGTGTTCAGCGCGAAGGTCCACTCGATCCCGGATGCCAGCCGCCAGGCCAAGGGCATCCCGATCATCAACCTGCCCGGCGTCCAGGTGGAATCGGGCGAGCTCCCGATGGCCACGATCGTGCTCAAGGATTTCACGGCGGGCTCGTACCTGGTCCTCGCGACCCGCAAGGGCATCGTCAAGAAGACCCCACTCGAGCAATTCGAGCGGGTGCGTTCCTCGGGGATCCGGGCCATCACCATCGCCGACGACGACGAGCTGGCATGGGTCGACGTGAGCACGGGCCACGACGACGTGATCATCGCCACGGCCAAGGGCAAGCTCGCGCGGTTCGCCGAGAGCGAGGTCCGGGCCATGGGTCGCGATGCCGCGGGCGTCATCGGGATCCGGTTGGCCCGCCAGGGCGATTCGGTCGTGGGCATGAGCGTGGTTGAGCCGGAATCGGACATCCTCGTCCTCTCGGAGACCGGCTATGGCAAGCGCGTCCCCTTGACCGAGTTCCGTCGGAAGCACCGCGGAGGCCAGGGCGTCGGTCTCATCTCGCTGGAAGGACGCAAGACCGGTGACGTCGCGGCCGTCCAGCAGGTCACCGACGAGGACGAGGAGCTGCTCCTCATCAGCGCTGGCGGTCAGGTCATCCGGACCGAGACGAACACGATCAACCGCTATTCCTCCGCGGCGCGAGGCGTCATCGTCATGCGCCTGGCCGAGGGGGACCGGGTCGTGGCGATCGCCGCGTTCCGAGCCGGACTTGCGGACCGCGACGGCATGGGCGAGGATGGGGACCCCGGAGCGGGTGGTCCTGGTCCGACCGTCCCGTCCGGCGGTCAGTGACGAAGGCCTCGGATTTCGGCGAGCGGGAGACGGCACCGTTGTACGCGGACCAGTTCGAGATCTACCACGGGAACGCCAACCCGGACCTGGCACGCAAGATCGCGCGCTACCTGGGCACCGAACCGGGCAAGGCCGAAGTCTTCCAGTTCGCGAACGAGAACATCTTCGTCAAGATCCTGGACAACGTCCGGGAGAAGGACGTCTTCCTCGTCCAGCCGACGTCGCACCCGGTCAACCAGTCGATCATGGAACTCCTGATCATGATCGACGCGTTCAAGCGGGCCTCCGCCGGGCGGATCACCGCGGTCATCCCGTTCTACGCGTACGGTCGCTCCGACAAGAAGGACCAACCGCGGGTCCCGATCACCGCTCGGCTCATCGCCGACATGATCACGGTGGCCGGCGCCGACCGGGTGCTCTCGATGGACCTCCACCAGGGCCAGATCCAGGGGTTCTTCAACATCCCGGTCGATGAGTTGACGGCGGTGCACCTGCTGTCGCGCCACTTCATCAACAAGCACCTCGAGGATTGCGTCGTCGTCACGGACCTTGGGTTCGCCAAGCGCGCGCGCACGTTCGCGGAGCTGCTGAACGCCCCGCTGGCGATCATCGAGAAGCGTCGCGTGGGGAACCTGGATCGCGCGGAGCTGATGAATGTCATCGGCGACGTCCGCGGCAAGCGCGCGATCATCGTCGACGACGAGATCGACACGGGCGGGACCCTCATCGAGGTCGTCCGGGCGCTCGAGCGCGAGGGCGTCACCGAGATGTACGCCTGCGCGACTCATGGAGTCCTCTCGGACCCGGCGGTGGAGCGGATCCGCGACAGCTCGCTGCGCGAAGTCGTCATCACCGACTCGATCCCCCTGCCGGCCGCCAAGCGGATCCCCAAGCTCACCATCCTGTCCGTCGCGCCACTCATCGGCGAGGCGATCAAGCGCATCCACCGCGGCGAGTCGGTCGGCGCGCTGTTCTCCAGCGAGGTCTCGTTCACGCAGGAGATGCTGCTGTGGGATGACGGCAGCGAGGGCGGACTCGGCGGGCTCGACGAACCCGGCCCTACCGGTGGCGAGCCCTTGGCGGCGGACCTCGCGTCCGCTGTACCATCGGTCGACCGATGACCCTCCAGCTGCACCGACCCGACGGCGAAGGCGGCCTCGAGCCGCGACCCGTCACCGACCAGGACTGGCAGAACCAGCTGCGCTCGCCGCGCTGGGGCAGCGGGCTGCGTGGCGGCCGGTTGCCCGCCCACAAGAACACCGAGATGAACCCGACGTCGCGGTTGCGCTCGGTGCTGTTCTGGCTGGCCCTGGGCGCGGTGACGTTCGTCGTCCTCGTCGCCGGCTACGGCTCCGGGTTCTGGAGCCTCGTCCCGCCGAGCTGAGGCCTGCCCGCGAAACCCTCGCCTTGGGAACTCCGGTCCAGGCACGCCTGAACGTCCCACCTAGTCTCCCCACGAATCCTGTGGAAGGCTGAGCCGGTCGGGACCCCAGGATCCCTTCCGCCCTGGTCCGGGTGGACTGCCACGGACGCCACACAGTGGGATCGGGCGCCCTGCCGCGCACCAGTATCGCCACGGGACTAGGAGGGACGTTGCGGGATCCGGCCGCGCGGGATCCGGCCGCGCGGGATCCGGCCGCGTGCGCGGGATCCGTCCCGTTGCGGGATCTGGCCGCCAGGGACTCCGGACGATGTCGGGTGGCGCGAACACGACCTTCCCGTCCGCGCGGCTGACGCCCGCCCACGAATCGGGGTCCGAGGCGGTCTCGCCCTATACTCTCCGTCCCATGCGATTCCTTTCCCGCTTCGTCGACTCGAATGATCGCGAGGTTCGACGCATCCAGCCGTGGGTCGAAGAGGCGAACAGCCTCGAGACCGAGTTCGAGGGCCTCTCCGACGACGAGATCCGTACCCAGTTCGCCGAGATCCGCGAGGAGATCCGCG
This sequence comes from uncultured Chloroflexia bacterium, assembly GCA_963743815.1. Lineage (GTDB taxonomy): Bacteria > Chloroflexota > Limnocylindria > Limnocylindrales > CSP1-4 > SPCO01. The sequence continues at coordinate 31,757 of CAVURB010000002.1, forward strand.
CGATCGCCGTGGTCGGGGAGCCGTCCGAGGACGAGCTGACCCACCCGGACCTCGAGCGTCGCCGCGAGCTGCGCAAGGACCGGCGCAACCGCGAGAACGAGGCGCTCCAGAAGGCTCTCGACGAGGCCCTGCCCGAAGTCTTCGCGATGACCCGCGAGGCGATGAAGCGCACGCTCGGGATGCGCCACTTCGACGTCCAGTTCATCGGTGGGGCCGTGCTCCACCAGGGCCGCATCGCGGAGATGCGGACCGGCGAGGGCAAGACGCTGGTGGCGCCGCTCGCCGCCATCCTCAACTCCGTGACGGGCCGAGGCGTGCACGTCGTCACGGTCAACGACTACCTGGCCCGGCGCGACCCGCAGTGGATGGGCCCGATCTTCCACTTCCTGGGCGTCAGCGTCGGCATGATCACGCACGACGCGTCGTTCGTCTTCGAGCCCGGCTACCCCACGAGCGACGAGCGCCTCATCAACCTGCGTCCGGTCACCCGGCGCGAGGCGTACGCCGCGGACGTGACCTACGGCACGAACAACGAGTTCGGGTTCGATTACCTGCGCGACAACATGGTCATCGAGCTCGACCAGCGCGTGCAGCGCGAGCGCAGCTTCGCGATCGTCGACGAGGTGGACAACATCCTGATCGATGAGGCGCGGACGCCGCTGATCATCAGCGGCCAGGCCGAGGAATCGGCGGACCTGTACTTCACGTTCGCACGCCTGGTCCCGCGTCTGAAGGAGCGCCCGGAAGGGGCGGAGGAGGGCGGCGACTACTTCATCGACCTCAAGGACAAGGCGGTCAGCCCCACCGAAGAGGGCGTCGACAAGATGGAGGGGTTCCTCGGCGTCGAGAACATGTACGACGCGGATCCCCGCCTGGCGCGGCATTTCGAGCAGGCGCTCCGGGCGCATGCGCTGTACAAGCGCGACCGCGACTACATCGTCAAGGACGGCGAGATCGTCATCGTCGACGAGTTCACCGGCCGCCAGATGCCGGGGCGCCGCTGGAGCGAGGGCCTGCACCAGGCCATCGAGGCCAAGGAAGGCCTGCGGGTCCAGCGCGAGTCAGTGACACTCGCGACGATCACCTTCCAGAACTACTTCCGCCTCTACGACAAGCTGTCGGGGATGACCGGCACCGCGATGACCGAGGCCGAGGAGTTCCACAAGATCTACAAGCTCGAAGTGGTGGCCGTGCCCACCCACCGCGACATGATCCGCGACGACTTCGCGGACCTCGTGTTCCGCGACGAGAAGGCCAAGTTCAACGCGCTCATCGACGAGATCGAGGAGATGCAGGAGGCGGGCCGGCCCGTCCTGGTCGGCACGGTCAGCGTCGAGAAATCGGAGGTCCTCTCCACGCTCCTCAAGCGCCGCGGCATCAAGCACGAGACCCTCAACGCCAAGTTCCACGAGAAGGAATCGGGCATCGTCGCCCAGGCGGGTCGGACCGGTGCCGTCACGATCGCGACGAACATGGCCGGTCGAGGCACGGACATCCTGCTTGGCGGCAACCCTGCCGGACTCGCGTCCGAGGCGCTCCATCGCCAGGGACTCAACCCGGCGGAGGTGGACAAGGCGACCATGGACGCCGCTCTCGCCGAGGCGCGGGTCATCACCGAGGAAGACCACCAGCGCGTCGTCGAGGCGGGCGGCCTGCACATCATCGGCACCGAGCGCCACGATTCGCGGCGCATCGACAACCAGCTGCGTGGTCGCGCCGGCCGCCAGGGCGACCCGGGTTCGTCGCGGTTCTACCTCTCGCTCGACGATGACCTGATGAAGCGGTTCGCGTCCGACCGGGTCACGGGCCTCATGGAGCGCCTCGGGCTCGAGGAGGACGTCGCGATCGAGTCGCGACTCGTCTCCAAGACCATCGAGAGCGCCCAGTCGCGGGTCGAGGGCTTCAACTTCGACATCCGCAAGCGCGTCGTCGAGTTCGACGACGTGATCAACAAGCAACGCGAGACGATCTACGCGGAACGCGACAAGGTCCTCCACAACGAGGACCTGACCGAGACCGTCCGGACGTTCATCGACGACGAGATCGATTCGCTCGTGGACTCGCACCTCGTCGGCGAGGACCCCGATGGGTGGGACTTCGACGGTCTCGCGGCCGCGCTCCACGCCATGGGTCTGACCGGCGACGGCACGAACGCAGACGACCTGTGGGATGCCGGCGGTCGCGAAGGCGTCGGGGAGCACCTCCGTGAGCTCGCCGACGCTCGCCTGGAGGCACGCGCCGCCGAGGTCGGCGAGGCCGACTGGGCGCAGGTGGAGCGACTGGTCCTCGTCCGGACCATCGATTCGCTGTGGGTGGAGCACCTGACCGAGCTCGATGACATGCGTCGCGGCATCGGCCTGCGCGGGTACGCCCAGCAGGACCCGCTCAACGAGTTCCGCCGCGAGGCGTTCCGGATGTACGAGGAGTTCCGCGACCTCATCCGACACGGCGTCGCCTCTTCCATCTTCCGCGTCTCGGTGACACGCCAGCCGCCGCCGGACGCCGCCCTGTCCCAGTCGCTGGCCGCTGGTGCGGCGGCCGTGCGAGCGGGCGCGGCGGCCGGGGCCGGTGCGCGGACCGCTACGGCGACCGCCAGTGCCGGCAGTGCGGCGACCGCCGCCTCGGGGCCCGGGTCCGCGGTGGTCCGTGGCGCGCTCCCGGCCAGCCCTGCTGCCCGGAACGTGCGCGAGCAGCTCGGCGACCAGCCGGTGGCCGGTGGCGCCGCGCCGGGTGGTGGCAACGCCGGCGGGAACGGTAGCGGCCCGCGCCCGGGCTACACGCCGGATGGAGCGCGGATCGGCCGCAACGACCCGTGTTGGTGCGGGTCGGGCGCCAAGTACAAGAAGTGCCACGGCCGCTGAGCGGTCGTCCATCGGTGGGTCTGGTCGTCCGTTTCGTCCTCGTCGCGGGGGTCGTGGCCGTCGGGGTCGCGGGGTACGCGACGTACCGGATCTGGGACCAGGGCGGACGGACGAGCGGCCATCCGTCGATGCGATCGTCGTCATGGGTGCCGCGCAGTACGACGGCCGGCCGTCTCCCGTGTTCGCGGCGCGCCTCGACCACGCGGTCGAGCTGTTCCATGCGGGGCTTGCCCCCAGGCTCATCGTGACGGGCGGCAAGGCGGAAGGTGATCGGACGACCGAGGCCGCCAGCGCTCGCGCCTATGCCATCGCGCACGACGTCCCTGAGGACGCGATCCTCCTCGAGGACGAGAGTCGGACGACGCTCGAGTCGATCCGTGGGGTCGCCGCTCTCATGGACGGCCACGACCTCTCGACGGCGATCTTCGTCTCCGACCCGACCCACATGCTGCGCGTCCTGCGGATGGCGTCCGACGCGGGGATCACGGGCTATGGGTCGCCGACGACGACGAGCCCGATCGAGCGGGATGCCGTCGCTCGCGTGGATGCGCTGGTCCACGAACTGGGCGCGCTGGCCGTGTATTTCCTGTCCGGCCAGGCTCCCTGAGGGCGATCGAGCGTCCCGAGGAACCGCGATCTGGATTTCCCTCTTGGCGGTGGGAGATTGGCCGCCTATACTGTGCCAAACCTACCGCCACGGGCCGCCCGAGTACCCACGGCAGGTCGAGCTCCCAGCCCAGTCGCCCGTGCCCAGCGCCAACTAGTGAGGGAGTCCGTGAAGCAGGCCGAGGACGCCGCGTTCGTCGATCTGATCGCATGCGAGCGCGACTGTCGCTCCTGCAGTTATGCCGCCGCATTGGACTGCGATGGCAATTGCGGCGTTTGTCCGCACAACGGTTACTGTCCCTGCGTGAACCCCGTCGTCGCGCGGAGCAAGACAGCACTGCGGCTCATCGAGCTGCGCCCGCTCCTGCTCCAGGATCTCCAGGTCCGGAACTAGGTGGACGCATCCACCATCCGCGACCTGGCCGAACGGATCCGGTCGACCTCGGGGCGGCTTTGACCTCGAGGTCAAGGGAGAGCGCGTCGCCCAGCTCGAGGCGCTGACCCAGGAGCCCGGGTTCTGGGATGACCAGCGCGGTGCCCAGAAGGTGCTGCGCGAGGCCGATGGGCTGCGGTCCGAGATCGAAACCTGGACCGACCTGCTGACCCGCACCGCCGACCTCGAAGCGGCCGTCGAGCTTCTCGACGAGACCGACGATGCCGGCCTCCAGGCCGAGCTCGAGCGCGACGCCGCGGGGCTCGAGAAGGATTTCTCCCTCGAGCGGACGGCCCTGCTGTTCTCCGGCGAGCACGACGAGCGGGCGGCCATCCTCACGATCAGCGCCGGCGCGGGCGGGACCGAAGCAACCGACTGGGCCGAGATGCTCCTGCGGATGTACCTGCGCTGGGCCGAACGCCATCGGTTCCCGACGGAGATCATCGACCAGCAGGAAGGCGAGCAGGCGGGCCTCAAGAGCGTGACCGTCGAGGTGGGCGGTCGGCGCGCGTACGGATGGCTGCGGGCGGAGCGCGGGGTCCATCGGCTGGTACGGATCAGCCCGTTCGATTCGCAGAAGCGGCGCCAGACCACGTTCGCCCTCGTCGAGGTGCTCCCCGAGGTGGACGACGACATCGAGATCGAACTCGACTGGGACGTCATCCGGGTGGACACCTACCGGGCGCAGGGCGCCGGTGGCCAGCACGTCAACAAGACCGATTCCGCCGTCCGACTCACCCACGGACCCACCGGTCTCGTCGTCCAGAGCCAGAACGAGCGCTCACAGACGCAGAACAAGGAGAACGCCATCAAGGTCCTCAAGGCGCGGCTCCTGGAGCGGGCGCTCGAGGAGAAGGAGGCGGAGATGCGCGCGCTCAAGGGCGAGCACGTCGAGGCCGGCTGGGGCAACCAGATCCGGAGTTACGTCCTGCATCCCTACCAGATGGTGAAGGACCTTCGGACGGGCTACGAGACCGGCAACACCAGCGCCGTGCTCGATGGGGACCTGGACGCGTTCATGCAGGCGGAACTCGAACGACTCGCGACCGGCGGCGCGCTGCGCGGCGAGCACGCCGAGACACCCGTCGCGTGACCGTCCCGACCGGCGCCGACGTGGTCCCGGGTCGCGTCACCGCCACCGCAACCTATCGACCTGCGCGACCGGACGAGCTCGCCCCCTGTGCCGATATCTGGCGCGCGAGCATCAACGACTACATCCTGCCGCTGGGCCAGATGGAGATCCCGCCCGAGCAGGCCCCGCTGCTGCGCCTCTACGCGCACCTCCAGGCGACCGATCCGGACCGATTCGTGGTGGCGGTCGTGCCCGACGCGGGCGCGGACGGCGCCGAGCGGATCGTGGGGTTCGCCGCCGCCGTCATGCGCGAGCGGCTCTGGTTCCTCTCGATGTGCTTCGTCCTGCCGGAGATGCAGGGGGCCGGCATCGGTCGTGCGCTCCTCGCCCAGGTCGCTCCGCCTGCGGCCCCCGAGATCGTCCGCTCCACGGCGACCGACAGCGCACAACCGATCTCGAACGCGCTCTACGCCTCGCTCGGGATCGTCCCGAGGCTCCCGCTGCTCAACCTCATCGGCCATCCGATGCACCCGGACGCCTTCGGCCCCTTGCCGTCCGGGATCCGACCCGTGTCATTCGAGGAACGCGCCGGCGCCGGCGGTGGCGGTGGTAGTGGACACGCCGAGCTGGCGGCGACCGTTGACGCCCTCGACCGGGAACTGCTGGGTGTCGCGCACCCGCTCGACCATCGGTACCTGCGCCAGGAGGGCCGGCGCGGCTGGCTCTACCTCGGTCCCGACGGCACCGCGGTCGGGTACGGCTATGCGACCGAAGCGGGTCGCGTCGGTCCGGTGGCCGCGCTCGACGCGGACCTGCTCGCCCCCATCCTGGGGCACCTCACGGACGTCGTGACCCCGCGCGGCGCGTTCGCGATGTGGCTCCCCGGATCTGCCGATCGAGCCGTCGTGGCGGCCTTGGCAGCCGGCTTCCGGCTGGACCAGTTCCCCATCCTGCTCTGCTGGGATCGGCCGTTCGCCGACCTGACGCGCTATCTGCCCATCTCACCCGGACTGCTCTAGACCCATCCGGACCGGACCATCGTCCGGGGTCCCATACGCCGCTCGTCCCGTTTGGCAGAAGCCCGGGGCGGTGGTAGCCTCGGGTCCGACGTGGCTCCCCCAGCCGTGCCCGCGGACGGAGCTCGAACGACCGGAGTCGGTGGCGACCGTCGTCGCCTCGATGACTCCCCCGCGGAGTGGCCAGTGACCATCGCCCCCGCGCCGTCGCCGGCGCGCTCCCTTCGACGCCGCCTCCTGGATCGCGGTCGCGACCAGGCCGGGCAGGAACGCGCCGTCCTCGTGCTGCATGACGTCACCAAGCAGTACCCCAACGGGAAGATCGCACTGCGCGACGTGGACCTGGTCATCCCCGAGGGCGACTTCGTGTTCCTCGTCGGGCCGTCCGGTGCCGGCAAGTCCACGCTCATCAAGCTGCTCATCCGCGACGAGATCGCGACACGCGGCGACGTCGTGCTGGACGGCCAGGACCTGGCCCGGCTACCCCGCCGCCAGGTCCCGCGGATGCGCCGCAAGATCGGGATCATCTTCCAGGACTTCAAGCTGTTGCCGACCAAGACCGTATGGGAGAACGTGGCGTTCGCCCTGGAGGTGACCGGTCATCCGCGCCGCCAGATCCGTCCCGCGGTCGATCGGGTGCTCGCGATCGTCGGCCTCACGGCGCAGGCGAAGCAGATCCCCTCGCAGCTTTCGGGCGGCGAGCAGCAGCGGACCGCCATCGCCCGGGCGCTCGTCCACGATCCGCGGCTGATCATCGCGGACGAACCGACCGGGCAACCTGGATCCGCTCATCAGCTGGGAGATCCTGCAGCTGCTGCTGCGCATCAACGAGCTGGGCGTCACGGTCCTGATGGCGACCCACAACGCGGATGTCGTGACCGCCCTGCGCCGGCGCGTGGTCGCCCTCGAGGAGGGCCGGATCATCCGCGACGAGGTCGGTGGCGCCTACCACCGCGAGGATTGACGCGGTGATCACGTTCGTCGTCTTCAGCATCCGGCGGGCCTGGCAGGGCTTCTGGCGCAACGCGGTCATGAGCCTCGCCGCGACCGCGACGATGGTCCTGATGCTCCTCCTGCTCGCCGGGTTCTGGATCATCCAGACCGGACTGCTGGCCGGCCTGGAGTTCACGGAGCAGAAGGTCGAGGTCGTCGCGTACCTGCAGCCCAACGCGACCGAGAGTCAGGTCGAAGCGCTCCAGCGCGATCTCGAGGCCATGCCCGAGGTCCAGGAGGTGGTCTACGTCACGCGGGACGACGCGCTCGTGCGCTTCCGCGAATCGATGGAGGCGCAAGGTCGTGAGGACCTCACCCAGTACCTCGAGAGCAACCCGCTCTTCGCCAGCCTCGAGGTCAAGTTCGTCGAACCGACCGGGATCGCGGTGGTCAGCGACGTCCTGCAGGCGGACGGGGCGGTCCGCAACGTCATCAACATCGAGGACCTCGTGGACCGGGTGCTCACCGTCACGAACGTCCTGCGGACCGCCGGCACGGTCCTGTTGATCATCGTCGGGGTCATCTGCCCTGTTCATCATCGTCAACACGATCCGCCTCGCCGTCTTCGCGCGAGCCGAGGAGATCGAGATCATGCGGCTCGTCGGCGCGTCCGACGCGTTCATCCGTTGGCCGTTCGTGTTCGAGGGCGCCTTCGTCGGCTTCCTGGGTGCCGCGATCACGCTGGCCGTGCTGGCCGCCGCGGCAGAGCCGCTGAGCGGCTTCATGGTCGAGTTCTTCCGGATCCTCCCGCTCGAGGTCGGGTCGCTCACGCGTGACCTCGTCGCGCTGGTGATGGGCGCCGGGGTGGGGCTCGGGATCGTCGGTTCCTGGGTATCGGTCCGGACCTACCTGATCCGCTAGCGAGCGGCGATCGCGTGGACGGCTCCGACGAAGGACTCGATGTACCCTTGGCGCCCGCCACCGAGGAACCCCATCGCGTGATCGAGCCGCCCGCGATCCGACCAGCCGCCCCCGAGCCGCCGCGGTCCCGGTCGCACCGGTCGCGCCGGCCACCGCCACGACGCCGGGTCGTCGCGTGCCCATCCTGCCGATCTCGATCGCGCTCGTCGCCCTGCTCGCGGGTGGCGCCCTGTTCATGTCGGGCTACTCGATGGGTCGCCAGACCGCCGCCGAACCCGGCACGCCGGTCAGCGACGAGGAGGCGTTCCGGCCGTTCTGGGACACGTATCACACCATCAACGAGCGCTACGCCGGTGGCGAGGTGGATCGCGACGCGCTCGTCCAGGGGGCCATCCGCGGGATGATCGAGTCGCTGGAGGACCCGTACTCGTCCTACCTCACCTCCGACGAGTACCGCGAGAGCCTCCAGGGCATCAGCGGCGAGTTCGAGGGCATCGGCGCGGAGATCGCGACGGAGGCATCCGACGGCACGCAGGGGTGCGCGACGCTGGGCGCGGATTGCCGGCTCGTCATCGTCGCGCCGCTCGATGGGTCGCCGGCCGAGGCGGGCGGCCTGCTGGCCGGCGACCTGATCCTCGCCGTGGACGGGGTCCCGCTGGACGGCCTCGAGCGTGGACGGCGCGCGCGATCGGATCCGCGGGCCCAAGGGGTCGGTCGTCGTGCTCACGGTCCAGCGCGACGACGACGAGCCGTTCGCCGTCGAACTCACCCGCGATGTCATCCGCTCGCAGGAGGTCGAGTCCGAGACCTACGCGGACGGCGATGTCGGCTACGTCCGGTTGAACGGCTTCTCCGACCGCGGCGCCATCGACCTGGAAACGGCGGTGCAGGCGCACGTGGATGCCGGCCGAACGCAAGCTCATCCTGGACCTGCGCGGCAACCCCGGCGGGTACGTGACGGCCGCGCGCGACGTGGCCAGCGAGTTCATCGCCACGGGCCCGGTGTTCTGGGAGGAGGAGGCGGACGGCGTGCAGGTCCCGACCGACGCGGTGCCCGGCGGGGTCGCGACCGACCCAGCCATCACCGTCGTGTGCCTGATCGACGGCGGCAGCGCGTCGGCGAGCGAGATCGTCGCGGGCGCCCTGCAGGACACGGGCCGGGCCGACGCTCGTCGGGACGACGTCCTTCGGCAAGGGGACCGTCCAGCAGTGGCAGGAGCTCACGGGTGAGGGCGGGGCGTTCCGCCTGACGATCGCGAAGTGGCTGACCCCGGATCGCCGCTGGATCAACGACGTGGGGATCGAACCCGATGTCGTCGTGACGATCCCCGACGATGTCGCGGCCGGGGACGACCCGATCCTGGAGCGCGCCCTGGAGGTGCTCGCGGGCGAGGCCGGCGTCGGCACGCTGGAGCAGGTCGCGGCCTGACGCTCCGCGATCGGTCGCCGGGGAGCCGCCGAGCGCGGGGAACGGCTCCGAAACCCTCCGCGGCGATCCGTTCCGTTGCCCGGGCGGCATGGGCAGCAAGTCGTTGCTGTCAGCGCATGGGTCGGCGGAGCGCAACCGCCGCGCCCGCGCGGTTACGGTCCCCCTCACAAGTCCTTGCGCTCGGTCGCGGCATCGCATAAGGTGACGCGGAACGAAAGGAGGTGATGTGCAGTGATCGACAGTACGCGTAGCTGCACCACCTCGCAGGAGATGCCCGTCTAGTCGGACACCCCTGTGGGTGGTAAGCAACTCGAACGCCGGCCCGCACGGGCCGGCGTTCGTGCGCCACGACCCCAGCGCCCCGATCCGGTGCCATCGGACGTGGGCACGATCCGACGAACGACCAAGGAGCCATCCCATGCGCGACGATTCGACCGTCGCCGTCAATCGAAGAGCCCGCCACGAGTTCACGATCGACGACACGTTCGAGGCTGGGCTCGTGCTGACCGGCACGGAGATCAAGTCGATCCGTGCCGGCAAGGCGAACATCGCCAACGCCTACGCGCGCATCGAGCGCGGTGAGGCGTGGCTGATCGGCGCGGACATCGCACCGTTCGAGCAGGGCAATCGATACAACCACGACCCCAAGCGGACGCGGAAGCTGCTCCTGCATCGCAAGCAGATCGACGAACTCCTGGGCCGTGCCAAGGCCAAGGGCCAGACGATCGTCCCGTTGCGGCTGTACATCACGCGCGGCAAGGCGAAGGTGGAACTCGGCCTCGCGCGCGGCAAGCAGCTGCATGACAAGCGACGCGACATCGCCGACCGTGATGCCAAGCGGGACATCGCACGGCAGATGGCGGATACCCAGCGCGGTCGGTAGAGCGCATTCGCGCCGTCGCTGGCTAGCGGAGCAGGTACCGACGGCTGAGCGGGACCTCCGCGACCGGTTCGATCTTCAGCGGACGTCCATCGAGCGAGACCCGACCGTCGCACGACGTCCACATCGATGGCTGGGGCAGACCGGTTGAGCGCCAGATCCGACCTCGTGAGCCCGCGCGTCCCACGAACGCCGATGACCGATCGCCCGTGCGCCGCGAAACCCGGCGACCGCGCCGCCGCGACCGACGCCGAGACGAACACCGCCGAGAGCGATGCGGCCGCGCCCCCGGATCCCCCCCAATCGGCGCGATAGCGGGTCGGCTCCGCGCCTTCGACCGTGGCGTTGCCCTCGCCGAGGGGGCCCCACGCGGGTACCCCGCCCTTGAAGACGAGCGCCGGCTTGACGCCGAAGTAGGCGGGCTCCCAAAGCACGATGTCGGCCAGGCGGCCGGCCTGCAGCGACCCGACGTGGTCAGCGATGCCGTGCGTGATCGCCGGCTCGATCGTGACCTTGGCGAGGTAGCGCAGGACCCGTTCGGTCGCGTCGTACGGATCGTTCGACGTGGCCGTCCCCTCCCAGCTCGACATCACGTGCGCCAGCTGGAACGTCCGACGGACGGTCTCCATCATCCGGCCCATCCCCTGCGAGTCCGAGTTGACGATCGCGATGGCGCCCAGTTCGTGCAGCGGGCCCTCGGCGGCCATCGTGGCGGCGTGGACCCGCTCCTCGACCAGGGCCAGGTCCTCCGCCACGCCGAACGACGCGCCGTGGTTGAGGATGATCATCGGGACCTGTTCGGCCACGGCGTTCACGCCGAACGGCACGGTCGGGGTCGTCGAGGAACAGATGATGTTGGGCTCGCGGACCAGCCCGATGGCATCGGGGACGTGCCCGCCGCCGCTTCCCTCCACGTGATAGGCGTGGACCGTCCGTCCGTCGATCGCGGCGACGGTGTCCTCGAGTTCGGCGCTCTCGTGGAGGCCGTCGGTATGGAGCGAGACCGATACGTCGTGCTCGTCGGCGAACCGCAGCGTGTGGTCGATCAACCCGGGATCCGCGCCGTAGTCCTCGTGGATCTTGAACCCGCAGGCCCCGGCCTCCAGCAGGCGGGCGAGCGACCCGTCGTCCTCCGCGCGGGCGCAGGCCTGCAGGCCGATGTTCAGGGGCCAGTCGGCGGTCGCGGCGAACGTCCGCTCCATCGCCCAGGGCGGTTCCTCGAATCCGGCGGTGATCAACGTCGTCACCCCGCCCGACAGCGCGGCGGGCAGCAGGCCCGGTGAGATGAGGTGGACGTGGCTGTCGACCGCCCCCGGCGTCGCGATCAGCCCGTACCCCATGAACGGCTCGGTGTGCGGTCCGATGGGCAGCTCGATCCCGTCGCTGATCTGCTCGTTGCCGGCCCGACCGACCCCCACGATCCGCCCGTCCTTGATCCCGATATCGGCCTTGATGGCACCGAGCAGCGGGTCCAGCACGAGGACACCCGCGATGACGGCGTCGAGTTCCGAGGCCGACGACCCACCCTGGGTCGAGCGGGGCCGCAGCGTCTTCGCATAACCCCAGATCGGCTCGTCGCCGGGGGCCTGCCGGTCCTCCGCGACACGGATCCACAGGTCGGTGTCGCCCAGGCGGACGCGGTCGCCCGTCGTGGGGCCGTAGCGGGCGAGCGACTCCTCGGGGGAGAGTCGGGTCATCGGGACGGGCCCCGGTCGTCGTCCCCGCCGGCGCCGCCGTAGCGCACCAGCCGGACGGTCCGCGTTTCGCCGGGCGACCATCGCTCGGTGGAGCCGGCCGGCAGGTCCAGGTGGCGGCCACGCGCGGCATCGCGATCGAAGACGAGGCGCTCGTTCACGCGATGGAACGGATGGTGTGACGAGACGCGGACGACGCGGGCGGACGTACTCGTCACTTCGAGATCGACCCTGTCGCCCGGGTCCTCGTCGATCGCGCCCGACGTCTCCGGTGGGGCGACGGACCGTTCCCGGGTCATCGTCGCCCGGTGGTCCGAGCGGCTCCAGGAGCACGACGAGCCGGACCCCGTCGTCCATGAGCACCTCCAGCCGGACATCGCCGACCAGGGCAGCCACCCCGGGGAGCACCTGGTCAACGGTGACAGCGCCGCGACCGGCCGCTTCCACCTCGGCGTAGCTCACGCCGGCCCGGGCCGCCTCCAGCATCGCGTCGCAGATGAGTGCGACGGCCTCCGGGGCGTTGAGGAGCAGTCCGCGGTCACGATGTCGCCGGGCGAGCTCCGCGGCCGTGAAGATGAGGAGTCGTTCCTCCTCCCACGCGGTCAGCCGCATCGGATGTCGCGATCAGCGCCGCGCGAGCCAGATGACGAGGCCGTTCAGGGTCGCGATGTAGGCGACGAGGAGGAGCAGGATGATGGTCAGGATCCACAGGTACCCATCCAGGCGGGCGTTGGCCTGGTCGAGGCGGACCTGCGCCTCGTCCAGTCGCGTCTGGATACGACCGCCGAGATCGGCGACCCCATCGATCGCTCCCCGCAGGTTGGTCGCACCCTCGACGATCCGCTCCACGGCGATGCCCGCGACACCAGCCTCGCGGAGCCGGCTCACGTTGTCGTCGAACTGCTGGAGCCTGGCGTCAAGGGCGGCCAGTTCCTCGGTCGGCAGCGTGGGCAGGTCGATGAACGGGACGAGGCTGGCGACCTGGCGGACGGTCTCGAGGCCCGACTCGACGCGCGCCCGCAACTCGGCGAACTGGTTTCGGACCGCGTCGTAGCGATCGGCGATGGTCGCCGCTCGAGCGGCGAGTGCGGGCGGGATGTTGGCACCCGGCATGATCGCCGACATATTCGCGATGAAGTCGTCGATGTCGGTGACGCGCTCCTGGACGCGGTCGGTCGCCAGTTCCACGATCGTCGAGCCTCGCTCGATCTGCCGATCGGCGGACTCGAACACGCCGCCGATGGAGTCGGAGATCCAGCCGTGGACGAGGAGGATCCCGATGGCGAGCACGGCGCAGACCACGAGCCCGACCACGCCCAGCGACCTGGGCCGCCGCGCGGGTCTTGCGCCGACCGCGCTCCGGTGCCGGCACGGCCGGGCCGCGGCGTCATCCGCGGCGTCTGCCGTCGGCGTCTTCCGCGGCGGCGGCCGTCGACTTCGGGGTCGGCGAGGGGCGCCTCCGCGTCCGATCCCGTCGCGTCGTTCACCTCCGGGTTCGGTCCTTTATCGGTCGTCATCACTCAGCCCTCGTACCCTGCGCCTGCATTGCCCGCCAAGCCTAGCGGTGCGCGGCGATGACCGTTCGTCGCGCAGGGACGGGCGCGAGCTCCCAGGCTCGCGTCTCCACCGGGACACCCGGACGGGCACGGAAGAACAGGATCGACCCCGACCCCGGACACGGCGGCACAGAGCAGCAGACCGGCCGTCACGTCCACGATCCCGGCCTGGAGGAGGGCGCTCATCGAGAACGCGGCCACGATGCCGCGGGCCCCGGTGATCGCATTCCAGCCGGCCATCGCGGCCGCACGCGAAGCCAGGGTCGTCTGCTCGGAGATGACGGAGGCGATCCCGACATCGATGGACGCGCCAGCGACGCCGCCCGCGAGTGCGGCGATCCACAGGACCGCGAACTCGGGCGCGACCGCATAGGCCAGCAACGAGGTCAGGCCCAGCAGGCTCCCCACGCGCATCGCGACCAGGGCACCCCAGCGATCGGTGACCGCCCCCCAGGCGAGGAACGCGACCGTCGTCGCGACGGCAGCGAGCAGGCCCAGGACGCCGACGTCGGCGAGCGTCAGGTCAAGTCGATCGACGTGGACCAGCGCGAAGAGCGGCGCGGCCGCGATGAGGCCCCCACCGTAGAACCCCTGCGCCATGGCGACGCGGGCCAGCGTGGGGCGTTCGCGGAGAGCGCGGATGGACCCGCGCGCCGAGAACGGCGGCGGCGCTGCAGCAGATGGCGCTCGGAGTCCGGCGAACCCGATCGCCGCCACCAATCCCACGATGCCGGCCAGGGCGACGGCGGTCTCGCCACCGAGCCGATCGGCCACGATCCCCCCGATCAGGACGGCGACCGCACCGGCTGCGGCTCGACCCATCCCCAGCACGCCGACGATGCGCCCCCGAAGACGCGACGGGTACATCGCGCCCCACAGGCGCAGGTGGAACGGGCCACCGAGCGACAGGCTGAGCCAGAAGACGATCGCCACGGCGACCATGACCGCGGGTGTCGGGAACAGGACCAGCAGGATGAGCGTGGCTGCCCCGCCGCCGCGCATCAGCGCCAGCCCGAACGGGGATCGGGGGCCAACGCGACCCGCGAACATCCCGAGCAGGTTGGCGATGAACGGCGCCGAGGCGAGGGCCGCCAGACCGATGGGCTCGAGGCCACCGCGGCGGGCGATCGTGGGAAGGAGGGCGCCGACCAGGGCCATGGTCACCCCGATCCCGACGGCAGCGACCAGGTCGAGGGCGAGGTTGCGCCCGACCGCGCGCCGATTCGGAGATGGTTGGAGTGACGGCCGGAGCACAGGTACCTCGTAACAGCCCTGCGGCCTGCGAGGTGAGCTGTCGGGCTCGGCGTGGGTCCGCCGTCGCGGTGGGTCCGCGATTCGCCCCGGAAGGTGGGTCCCCCGTCCTCGGATGAGGAGGTTCGGCCACGGACAACGATACCAGCCCCGGACGGGATCGGCCGATGGGCCGTCCGTCCGGGGCCGGGAAGTACGGTCAGCCCGGGGTGTCGAGCCCGTCCTGGAGGATCGCCTCGACCCGATCGGCGGAGACCGGAGCATCGAACGTCAGCTCCAGGATCCGGTCGAAGGCCATCGCATCGGTCGCTTCCGTGGGCTCCGGCTGCACGAGGACGAACCGAAGGCCGGTCGTGGTCTCGTCGATGAAGAGCGCGAGGTCGCTGTCGATCGGGAAGTCGACCCACGTCAGGCGAAGCGTTCGGTCATCGACGTTCTCGACGACGAGGGCGTACGGCTCCACCGACGCGCCGTCACCGGGCGTCCCGGAGACGGCATCGACGACGCTGCCGGTGTGGTCGACGATGTCGACCTCGACGTCGGCGCCGGTAGCATTCTCGAGGTCGACGGTCATCGGCATGGCGTCGCCGCCACCGTCCGACGGCGTGGCGATCGGCGTGGCGATCGGCGTGGCGGTCGGCGCGATGGGCGTCGGGGCCGGTTGGCCAGTCGGCGACGGGTCTGCCGCGACGGCCGAGCTGCAGGCAACCAGGACAAAGGCGGAGACGGCGAAGACAAGGCCCAGACCGGCGCTCGTGCGTCGCGTCCGGCGGGGTCGTGGCGAATGGGTGGTCATCGTGTGCATCCTTCGGGTGATCCGTTCCAGCGAGCGTTCCGGCACGTGCTGTGTGGTGTTCGCTCGCAAGGGATGGGGGCGATCGGCCATGACTTCTTCAAGGATCGAGGGCGCAGCAGCGCGATCGAGTACCTCCGTCCACGCCGCCCGCGACGGATGACGTAGACGCCCCTTCTTCGGAGGTCGTGGTAGCATCTGGAGGAAACCGAACCGACGTTCGGTCCTGTGGGGATGCGTGGTTTCGACAGGGCTTGGCTGTCGGGGAGTGCGAGCCGGGGATGCTGCTCAGGCCCCGTCAACAAGGCAGCAAAACGAAGTACCTGGCAACCGCCAGTCGACTCTCGCCCTCGCTGCTTAGGCAGTAAGGTGAGCGTGGAAGCTACCTCCGCTTCGCGGGTAGTGGAAGCGTCATGCAGCGAAGCTGCGATCCGGATGAGCGTCGCGTAGTCCGGAGTCAAGCCCGATCTAGGGGCACGTGACTGGACCGCCCGACAGGGTGCCGATGTTCGTTCGGGCGGTCGACGACAAACCATCGGACACGCTCGTAGTGGTCCCCGGCGAAGGGTTCTGGACGGGGAGTTCGACTCTCCCCCATCTCCACCAAACCACCCATGCGGATGACAGATCCGCCGGTCGGTGGTTACATCGACGCATGCAGCGTCGAACCCGCCTTGTCACCGCACTCTCGGTCGCCATGCTGGCTGCGACGATGGGTGCGCCCGCCGTCCGCGCCGCGGATCCGGTCATCGTCGCCGCCGGCGACATCGGCGATTGCACGACGACCGCGGACACCGCGACCGCAAAGCTGCTGGACGCCATTCCCGGCACGGTCGTGACCCTCGGCGACAACGCCTACGACTCGGGGACCGCGGCCCAGTTCCGTGACTGCTACGCGCCGAACTGGGGCCGCCACCTGACGCGAACGCGACCATCGCCCGGGAACCACGACTACGGGACCGACGATGCGACCGGCTATTTCGGCTACTTCGGTTGGCGCGCTGGGGACCCGAGCAGGGGCTACTACAGCTATGACCTCGGCACGTGGCACATCGTCGTGCTCAACTCCAACTGCGGAGATATCGGCGGGTGTGGCTCGAGTTCGCCACAGGCCGTCTGGCTCCGCGCCGACCTCGCCAAGAAGTCGGGGTTCAGCGTCCTCGCCTACTGGCACCACCCGCGCTTCAGTTCGGGAGAGCACGGTGACGACACGAGCGTCGGGACGTTCTGGGAGATCCTGTATGCAGCAGGCGCGGACCTGATCCTCAACGGCCACGATCACGACTACGAGCGGTTCGCCCCGCAGGACCCGGGTGGCCGCGCCGATCCCAGCCACGGGATCCGCCAGTTCGTCGTCGGGACTGGCGGTACGGACCTGCGGGCTCGCGCTTCCACCGCCGCCAACAGTCAGGTCTTCTCGTCCACGCATGGCGTCCTGCGCCTGACCCTGCGCGCCGATGCATACGACTGGGCGTTCGTCCCGATCGCCGGCAAGACCTTCAAGGATTCCGGGACGGCCGCGACCCATGAGCCACCGGGAGCGCGGACGACGAAGACCTTCGCGATCTCTGACGACACGTACGTTGACCAGGGCCGACCCGGAACCAACTTCGGGAGCGCCACCCGTATCCTCGTGGATAGCGACGCTGGCGGCGGGACCGACCAGCACGGCTACCTGAAGGCGACCGTCGCGGGCATCAGTGGCGCCGTGGACCGCGCGATGCTGCGGCTGTGGGTCACGAACCCGACCGTCAACGGCCCGCGCGTCCACCCGACCACCACCGGGTGGGCCGGCGGTTCCATCACCTGGCGGACCAAGCCGCCGCAGACCGGCAACTCCGCGTCCGACGCCGGCGCGATGGCCGGCGGCCGTTGGGTGGATCTCGACGTGACGAAGATCGTCCGCGGGAACGGCACGTATGGCTTCCTCTTGCACCCGACGTCCGGGGACGGGCTCGCGGTCGAGTCCCGCCAGGGTGCGCATCCGCCCCGCCTGATCGTGCAGACCGTGGCGGCCTCCGGGGACTGACCCCGTCTCAGGTATCCTCAGGCGGCCAACCAGCCGTCGTTCTGGCACGGACCCGCGCCAGTCCTGCGCACCCCCCCGCCGACCACGGGAAGAGCCATGGACCACGAGCCCGTTCTCATCTCGACCATCGCGATCGGACTGACCGCCGCATTCATCGGCGGCCTCCTCGCTCGACGCCTGCGCCTGCCAGCCATCGTCGGCTACATCGCGGCCGGGGTCGCCATCGGGCCCTTCACGCCCGGGCTGATCGCGGACGCCGAGATCGCGACCGAGCTCGCGGAGCTCGGCGTGATCCTGCTGATGTTCGGGGTCGGGATCCACTTCTCGTTCCGCGACTTGCTCGCAGTGAAGAACATCGCGGTTCCGGGCGCGGTCATCCAGATCACGGTGGCTACCCTCCTGGGGATCGGCCTCGGCGTGCTGCTGGGCTGGGGCGTGGCCGGGGGTCTGGTCATCGGACTCGCCGTGTCGGTCGCAAGCACCGTCGTCCTGCTCCGGGCCCTGATGGATCGCGGCGAGCTCGACACGGAGCAAGGCCGGATCGCGGTCGGTTGGCTCATCGTGGAGGACATCTTCACGGTCGTGGTCCTTGTGCTCCTGCCGGCGATCGCTCCGCTGCTCGGCGGGGCGGCGGCCGACCCGGCAGCGGGCAGCGGGCTGGGACCGATCGGTGACCTGGTCGTCGCGCTGACCAAGGCGACGATCTTCGCCATCGTCATGGTCGTGGTCGGCGCGCGGTTCGTCCCGTGGCTGTTGCTCGTCGTCGCCCGCGAGAGCTCCCGCGAACTGTTCACGCTCGCCGTCCTGGCCCTCGCCCTCGGGATCGCGTACGTCTCATCGGCCGTGTTCGGGGTGTCGTTCGCCCTCGGTGCATTCCTGGCCGGCGCGGTGGTCAGCGAATTGGACATGAGCCATCAGGCGGCCGCCGACGCCCTTCCGCTCCGTGATGCATTCGCCGTCCTCTTCTTCGTGTCCGTGGGGATGTTGCTGGACCCGGCGTATCTCGTCGCCAATCCACTCCCGATCGCCGCGATGGTGGCCCTCATCGTGGTCGCACAGCCATTCGTCGCGTTCCTGATCGTCGCGCTCTTCGGATACTCATTGCGGATCGGATTGACGGTCGCGGCCGCCCTCGGCCAGATCGGCGAGTTCTCGTTCATCCTGGGCACGATGGGGCTGTCGCTCGCGCTCCTCCCCGACGAGGGGTTCCAGCTCATCGTCGCGGGGGCGCTGTTGTCGATCGCGCTCAATCCATTCCTGTTCCGCGCCGTGGATCCGCTCGAGACGCGACTGCGCGGGAACCCCGTCCTTGCCGCCATCACTGCGCGCCGCGCCGGCGTCCTGGGCACCCTGGACGAGCCCGTGCGAGACGCGCTCCGGCAGCACGCGATCCTGTGCGGGTACGGGCGGGTGGGTCGCCTGATCGGCCCGGCCCTGGAACGTCGCGGCTTCCGGTACGTGGTGATCACCCAGCAGCGGAACGAGGTGGACGGGTTGCGCCGTCGTGGCGTCCCCGCGCTCTATGGCGACGCCGCGAATCCGGAGGTCCTGGAGCTCGCCCATGTCGAACGCGCCCGCCTCGTGATCGTGGCCACGTCCGATCCGCACGAGACGCGGCTCATCGTGGAGCGGACTCGCCAACTCAATCCCGACCTGGACTTCGTGGTGCGGACCCACAGCGATACGGAGGCCGCGCACCTGCGGGCGCTCAGCTCCAAGGTCCAGGCCGTCCATGGCGAGCGCGAACTCGCCGTGCAGATGGCGCGCTACTCGCTGCGCAGGTTCGGGGTCAGCGCGACCGAGGCCGAGTCGATCGCCCAGGGTCTTCGCGGACGGCCGGTCGCGCTCGTGGCACCGTCTGGGTCGCGGTCGCGGAGCGACCGGATCGAGCGCTGGTGGTCGCGGCTATGGGGCAACTCACCCGACGACGCGGGCTGACCGTCGGCTAGTCGGTCGGCGCCGACGCGGCGGCGGGCGCGCCCTTCCCGACGAGCGTGATGCCGGTGATCCGCGCGTAGTTCGAGTAGTACGTGTCGCGGTGGATGACCTTGCCGTTCTTGTCGCGCACGGTCCGCGTCGCGCTGACCTGGAAGCCGTTCACCGGGTACTCGATCCGCTTGCGGGCGCCAGGGGCAAGGCTCGAGGTGTACTGGACGGTGTCGCTCGCGCGTCGGACGTTCTGGCGGGCACCGGTCGCGATGGTCACCTTCCGGCCGTTCGGGACGCTGTACAGGTCGAACCGTACGTAGCCCGCGCCGCCCTCGCGCCAGCCGCGGCCCCGGATGAGGATCGGGTACTCGGTGTCGTTGGTGAACGACATCGTCTGCCGCGAGCCGGAGGCGCTGATGAAGACGGTGGCATCGAGGCCGAGCGGATAGCGGTCGATGTAGTAGTAGTGGTTGCGACGGGCACCCATCTCGTAGCCAGCACGGAGGGCGGCGTTGAACAACGTGGTGGAGCACGAGCAGATCCCGCCCGCGAGCGCGCCCTGCGGTTCGGTCTTGCCGTTGATGATGGCGCCGCCGTCCCGGTACCCCTTCGCGCGGGTGACCGGCCCGATCGCGTCCCAGAAGTCGAATGTCGCCCCCGGGGCCACGACGTAGCCGTCGATGAGCCGCGCGGGGATCCAGATGTTCGCCCCGAAACCGTTCTTCTCGCTGATCGGGAAGTACGTGGTCCAGGTACCGCCCTTGAGCCGCTTCATCTTGGGTCGGGCGGCCTCCGCCTCGGCGGTCGTCAGGACGGGCTTCGTCACCTCGAGGGCAGGTTCGACGGACAGGTTGACCGGCCCCGCGGCACGCTCCTTGAGGAGCGCCTCGACTTGGGCGGTCGTCGCGACGACGTCCACCTTATAGCCGTTCTTGCTCGGGGTGACCCCGCTGATCTCGCCACCGGACGTCTTGAACGACGCGTTGACCGGGGCCTTGTCGATCTTCTTGGCCGCCTTCTCGATGGCCGCGGGCAGCTTCTCCGTATCGATCGTCGGCGCGTATCCGCCGTCGGCGGTCGGCGTGAAGGTGATCCAACCGCGGAGTGTCTTTGCGGAGATGGACGGCGGCTTCTCCACGTCCTCGGCCGCGAGCGTGATCTTGGTGGTGATGCGCTCGGCCGTTGCCTTCGCGGTGGACGCCTCCGTCGTGGTGACGGCGGGCTCTACGGCGTCGACCGGTACGGGGATCTCGAGGCGCGCCGGGGCGTCGAGCTCGCCCAGTGCGGCCAGGGCCATCGCGATGGGCTCCGCGGGGTCTGCCACCCGCCCGTCCGCGCCGGGTTCGAGTTCGAACTTGACCTCGTCGTTGGTGATGACCGCGGCGTCGACGGGATCCCGGGTGAGCAGTCCCAGGTGACCACTGATCCGCTTCGCAAGGAGATCGGCGTCGAAGGTGACCCGCGGTTGCAGGGTGACGCCGCGCAGGGCCGTGCGAGCGTCCGCGATCACCCGCTCGACGGGGTTGCCGTCCCGGCCGACGGCCATCGCCTCGGCCACCATCGCCTCGACGTCGGCGCGCCGACCGAACTCGGCGAACGGGATGACGATGTCCCCATCCGGGCCGGCCAGGACGACCTCGCCATCGGACAGCGGGGCGTAGGCGGCGGCGAGGGTCGCTGTCGCGGAGCCGGCATCCATCCCCGACAGGTCCAGCGTGCCCATGCGGACCCCGGGCAGCACGCGACCGGCGTACTGCTGGTCGTAGGCGTACATGGCGCCCACGCCAAGGGCCATCGCCGCGATGAGCCCGGCCAGGAACGCAACGAAGAACCGCGTGCGCGTGGATGCTCGACGCGGTTCGTGCGCGATCCCGACGGTTTCAGGCGTGGTCGTGGTCATGGGAGCGACATCCTATCAGCCGGGCGAAACCCCGCCGTTCGAGAGGGGCGGGCCTCCAGAAGACGCCGGAGGCCCGGTCCGGGTGACGGGGCGGTACTCGACCTGCGGCTCAGCCGCCGCGCGGCAGGAGCACGACGCGCCGATTCGGCTCCTCGCCGATCGATTGCGTCACGACGTCCGCATGGTCACGCAGGGTCAGGTGGATCCAGCGACGCTCCAGGGCCGGCATCGGCTCCAGCTGGAGCATCTTCCCGGTCTCGGTGACGCGCGCAGCCGCCCGTTCCGCGAGCTCTCGGAGTTGGCGCTCCCGTCGGCCGCGATAGTCCTCGACATCCACGAGGACGCGGGTCCAGGCGCCCATCTCCTTGGAGAGCATCAGGTTCACGAGGTGCTGGAGGGCCGAGAGCCGCTCGCCCTTGCGCCCGATGAGGGCACCGAGCGCGTCGCGGTCATCGCCCTGGGCCACGACGTTGAGCCGGCTGGTCTCGCCGGCAGCGACTTCCACCTTGGCGTCGAAGCCCAGGTGGGTCATCAGGGTCTCGAGGATCCGCTGGCCCGCCGCAAGGGCCTCGGGCGAGGCTTCGGATGCCTCGAACTCGGCGCGTTCCGCAGCCAGCGAGCCGCGCGCGGCCGCGACTTCGGCGGCCTCGGACGCCGACACGTCCACAGCGGTGCCACGGCGGGGAGCGCGATCACGCGTATCGGGGCGCGGGCCGCGATCGTCACGGCGCGGGCCGCGGTCGCGCGGCTCCGGGCGCGGGCCGCGATCCTCACGGCGCGGGCCGCGGTCGCGCGGCCCGCGGTCGTCACGGGGCCGATCGTCCGCTGGGCGGTCGCGCGGCTCCGCCGGTCGGTCGTCGCGCGGCGACGGCGGAGGCAACGGCGTCGCGGCGGCGGCGTCGCGCTTCGGGCGCGGCACCACCGAGTGCGTCGCGCGGAGCGGCCACGATCCGGGCGGGCTCGGCACCCATGCCCAGGACGCCCCGGCTCCCGGGGGTCAGGATCTCGAAGTCGAGATCGTTGAGGCCGGCACCGAACTCCTCGCGGGCGAGGCGGAGGGCCTCCTCGACCGTCTTGCCGGTGAATTCCTTGTAGGCACTCATGTCAGCGTCGTCTCCCTCGTCGGCCCTGGCGGCCGCGCTCGCGATGACGGATCGTCTTCTCCGCCGTCGTCTTCTTGTCCGCGTCGGTCAGGATGGCCGCACGCTTGGATGGCTCAGGAGGTGGAGGCATCTCCACCGGGAAGCGGGGGGTGTGGGCGGTCGCGAAACCAGGTGTCCACCCGAGGAACGGGAACATGGAACCCCAGCCCACGATCAGGTACTGCTGGATGATCGAGAAGACCGTCGCGACGATCCAGTAGATGAACAGGCCCGCCGGAAGGAAGCCGCCGTACACGACGGAGATGAGCGGCAGGAACAGCATCGTCTGGCGCTGGATCCGGACGTTGGGATCGTCGTTCGACGGATCGGCCGCCGGCAGCATCATCCGCGACTGGACCAGCTGCAGCAGCGCCGAGGCGATGGCCAGGAAGCTGAGGCCGAAGCCGGCGATCCACAGGAAGGCCTGGGGCACGGCGATATCGCCGAGGATCGGCACCGTCGTGTCGATGCACGGGCCGAGCGCGGCGTCCGGCATGCCGGTGGCCGGGTTGATGTTGGTGCACTGGACGTCCACGACCTGGACTCCGAAGACGGTCAGCATGGCCGACGGATCCACGTTGGTCAGGCCCTGCGAGATGACCGAGTACATGATGAACAACAGGGGAAGCTGAAGGAGCAGCGGGAAGCAGCCCGAGAGCGGGTTGATGCCGCGCTCCTTGAACAGCTCCTGCTGCGCCACGCGGGCCTTCATCTGGTCGCCCTTGTAGCGCTTCTGGACCTCCTTGAGCTCGGGCTGGATGAGCTGCATCCGCCGCTGGGAGACCAACTGCTTGCGATAGAGCGGGATGAGGACCGCGCGGACGATCAGGGTCAGCACGACGATGGCCCAGGCGATCGCGCCGTCGATACCAAGGTTCTCGAGGAACTGGTAGACCGCGATCAGGATGATGAACATCGACTGGAAGATCGGGGTGAACAGCCAGGCGATGGTCTGGACCGGATCCGAGCCGGGCTCGGCCGGCTCCAGGGGCGGGGCGGCCTGAGACGGGATGGGCTGGCCGTCCGAGCCCGTGGGGGTCGCGCCCGGGACGCACGCCGCGAGGACGAGCGCGAAGACGACCGCGATCAGGAGCGCAGGACCGATCCGGCGGAGGGTCGGCGAGAGGGTCACGGGCTGGGCGCCTCGCTAGCGGACCGGGTCATACCCGCCCGGGTTCCATGGGTGGCAGCGGGCGATGCGCTTGGCACCCATCCAGCTCCCCTTCAGCAGGCCGTACTTGGAGATGGCCTGCTCGGCGTAGTGCGAACACGTCGGCTCGAACCGACACGATGGCGGAAGCCACGCGAACACGATCCGGTAGAGCTTGATGAACCCGATCCCGATCCGCTTCATCCCGTGGCTCCTTCGACGACGCCGCCTCGGACGAGTGTCCGATGCAACGCTCCGACCAGCGTGTCGTGGTCGGTCTCGACGATCGCGGGCCGGGCGATGATGAGAACGTCCCAGCCGGGCTGGAACGAGGGCGCCATCACCCTGAGCGCCTCGCGGATCCGTCGGCGGACCCGGTTCCGTACGACCGCACCGCCCAGCCGGCGGCCGGTCGACAGGCCGAACCGCGTCGTCTCGAGATCGGTCCGCAGGAATCGGACGGTGAACAGGGAGTGGGACTTGGTCGTCGCCGCACCCTGGATCGCCGCGAAGTCCTGCGGGCGAGAGAGCATCACGAGTCGCGGCGGGTTTGGGCCGCGATCGGTGGTCAGGCCGTCAGTCGCTTCCGACCACGAGCCCGCCGCGCGGCGAGGATACGGCGACCCGGCGTCGTCTTCATCCGGGCACGGAAGCCGTGCTCCTTGGCGCGATGGCGCTTCTTGGGCTGGTAGGTCCGCTTCATCGGGGTGTCCTGAGATCCTCTCCGTCCGGCCTCGGGGACGGTCGCTCCGTCTTCCCCGAAAGGCACGCAAACGCGCCGGTACCCCACGGGGTACATGGCGCGTCGTCGTCCGGCGGATGATATGACGCGCCCGGAAGGGGTGTCAAACGCCGACGACCCTCGTCCGCTGGGGCCGCGGCGGGCCTCGATGGGCCTCACGCACGGATACTCCCCAGGGGTATGGGAGAATCGCCTTGCGACGGCGTCTTCGCCGGTGCTATCCTCTCCGGGCCCTCGGCGCCGGGACGCTCGCGGGAGACCCTCAGGCAGCCTCGGGAAGCAGGCGTGAGGGACCGCGTCGACCGCATCGTCGGACGGGCGTCACGAGCGCTCGCGACCCGGCTCCCCCGACCCCCGTTCTCCGGCCGCACCTACCTATCGACAAGCCCGAGCACCAAGGTCCCATCGAACGAATGGACGCGAAGCAGGTCTGGCGAGCCGCCCTGGGTGAACTCCAGGTCTCGCTGTCTCCGGCCAATTACGAGACGTGGCTGCGCGACACGCAGCTCGTCGATGTCGAGGAGCAGCGCTTCCGGATCGCCGTTCCCAACGGCTTTGCGAAGGACTGGCTCGAGACCCGCTACCGGTCGCTCATCAGCCAGACGCTCGCGAGGATCGTCGGCTACAGCGTCCAGGTCGAGTTCGTGGTCGGCGCGACGACTCCCGTGGCCGAGGACGAGACGGACGGCATCGCGGCAGCCCCCGCGCCCGTCCCCGCCGCGAGCCAGCATGTCCGAGTGGAGCCCACGCGGGTCGGCGGCGAGGGCGGCGCGACCAACATCAACCCGCGGTACACGTTCAGCAACTTCATCGTCGGGTCGGCCAATCGCCTGGCCCACGCGGCGAGCCTGTCGGTGGCGGAACGGCCGGGGCACGCCTACAACCCGCTGTTCCTGTACGGGGGCGTTGGTCTCGGCAAGACCCACCTGATGCATGCGATCGGCAACCAGGTGATCGCCCGGTTCCCGCGCAAGCGTGTCGTGTACGCCACGTCCGAGAAGTTCACGAACGAGTTCATCACGAGCATCCAGCAGGGCAAGATCGACGAGTTCCGGGCGCGCTACCGGCGGATCGACCTGCTGCTCATCGACGACATCCAGTTCATCGCGGACAAGGAGCGGACGCAGGAAGAGTTCTTCCATACGTTCAATGCGATCCACGAGGACGGCAAGCAGATCGTCCTTTCGTCGGACCGCCCGCCCAAGGCCATCCTCACGCTCGAAGAGCGGCTGCGGAGCCGGTTCGAGTGGGGCCTCATCGCCGACCTCACGGCACCAGACCTCGAGACGCGGATCGCCATCCTCCGGGCCAAGGCCGAGGAAGGCGCGGTGCCGATCGGCTCCGACGTCATCGAGTTCATCGCCCGCAAGGTCGTCAGCAACATCCGCGAGCTCGAGGGGGCGCTCAACCGGATCGTCGCCTACGCCTCCATGGGAGCGATGCCCATCAGCATCGAGCTGGCGCAGGCGGTCCTCTCCAACGTCCTGTACAACCCCAAGAAGCGCCAGGTCACCCCGGAGCGGATCGCCCGGGCCGTGTCCGATTACTACAGTGTCCCCATGGATGCGCTGCAGGGGCAGAAGCGGGACAAGGCGATCGTGATGCCGCGGCAGATCGCCATGTTCCTCATGCGCGAGGAGACGGACGTCTCGCTGCTGCGGATCGGTGCCGAGCTCGGCGGACGCGACCACTCCACCGTGCTGCACGCCTGCGACAAGATCACGCGGGAGGTAGCCGTCAACGACGAGCTTCGCCGCGAGATCGCCGCGGTCCGCGAGCTGATCTACGCCGACTGAGCCTGGCGGGTCACGCCGCAGACCGGTGGGACACCCGTGGGTAACCGCCGTCACGCTGGGGACGAACAGGCCTTCCGCGGCGCCCCGCCCGTCGGACGACCCGAGTCGTCCACGGTCGCTCGACACGTCCGCCCCCGAAAGGCCGTCTCCCGTCCACGACGCGGGCGGGATCGTCCACGCCCTCGCGCCGCACGTCCATGCACGTTGGTCCACAGCGTCCACACCATGATGATGGTGATGACGGAGTGAGAAGATAGAGAGAAGATACCCACTAACCCCGCGACCCGGCCGGGAGCGCTCCGGACGAACCGCGTCCCACCCGGCCTGCCGACACCCCCGAACGCGGCCCCGAGCGCAGCAGCAATTCGAGTGGAGTGAACCCGACGTGAGACTCTCGGTCATGCAGGAGAACCTGGCCCGAGGCCTGTCCGTGGTCAGTCGTGCCGTCTCGAGCCGGAGCACGCTGCCCGTCCTGGCCAATGTCCTGCTCAAGACCGAGGACGCTGGCCTGAAGCTGACAGCCACCAACCTCGAGATCGGGATCACGTACTGGGTTCCGGGCAAGATCGACGAGGACGGGGCGATCACCGTTCCGGCGAAACTGCTGACGGACCTCGTCAACTCGCTGCCCTCCGGCGACAAGGTGGATCTCGAGGTCGCCACGGGCGATACGCTGCACGTGCGCGCCGGTCGGTTCCAGACGCACATCAAGGGCATCGACGCGGAGGAGTTCCCGGCGATCCAGACCGCCGGGGATCGTCCGACCACGCGGATCGCCCAGAACGTGTTGCGTCGTGCGCTTGCCGAGACGGCATTCGCGGCCGCGAGCGACGAGGCCCGACCGATCCTGACCGGGGTCCTCGCGAAGTTCGAGGGTGACCAGCTCACGCTGGCCGCGGCCGACAACTACCGGATCGCGGTGAAGACCGTCCCGATCCTGGATCCGGTGCCCGAGACCAGCGTCGTCATCCCGGCACGCGCGCTCAATGAGCTCGCCCGCGTGCTCGCCGACGTCGATGACCCGGTCGAAGTGGTGCTGGCCGGGGGCCGCAACCAGGTCCTCTTCCATCTTGATGGCGTGGATCTCGTGAGCCGGCTCATCGACGGGCAGTTCCCCAACTACCAGCAGGTGATGCCGCAGTCGCACGCCACCCGGGCCGTGCTCGATCGCGAGGAGCTGTTGCGGGCTGTCCGTCCCGCCGCGCTCATCGCCCATGAGTCGGCCAACATCGTCAAGCTCCAGATCGGCGGCGACGCGGAACCCGGGATCACGGTGAGCGCCAACGCCGAGGTGGGCGACCACGTGGGACAGGTGGAGGCATCCGTGGAGGGCGACGGCACGACCATCGCGTTCAACGCGCGCTATCTCGCCGACGTCCTGACCAACGTGACCGCGGAGCAGTTCGCCCTCGAGCTCAACGGGCCGCTGTCGCCGGGTGTCTTCAAGCCGATCGGCGACGACCAGTACGTCCACGTCGTCATGCCGGTCCGGACCACCTCGTAGTCAGCGGACACCCTCACCTGCTCGAGTCGCTCTACCGCGCTGGACCTGCGCGGCTACGCAACGCTCGAGGCCTCGTTCGGGCCGGGCGCACATCTCGTCGTCGGACCCAATGCCGCCGGCAAGACGAGCCTCCTCGAGGCGATCGTGCTCCTGGGCTGGGGGCGGTCGCACCGCACGAGCGCCGATGGCGAGTTGATCCGCTGGGACCATGACCTGGCGCGAGTAGAAGGTCGTGTCGGGGACGACGTCCTCGAGGTGGCGGTCGTGCGCTCGGGCGCGGACGGTGCGGGGGTCGGAAGCGGATCCGCATCAACGGGGCGGGACGCCGCTCGACGGCCCTGGGACGGGTGCTCCGAGTCGTCCTGTTCGCCCCCGAGGAGATGCTGCTGGTCATCGGCGCCCCGTCGCTGCGACGAGCGGCGATGGATGCCCTCGCCGCCGCACGGTTTCCCGCCTATGCCGACGATCTCGCGACGTATGGGCGGACGCTCCAGCAGCGCAACAGCCTGCTCCGCGCGATCCGCGAGGAGACCGCCTCGCGCGACGAGCTCCGATTCTGGGACGCGACGTTCCTCGACGCCGGCGGCCGGGTCATCGACGCCCGTCGCGGTTCCTCGAGTCGCTGGGCCCACCACTCGCGGCGGCCCATCGGGAGATCGCGCCCGAGGAGGGTGCGGCCGGAGCCCTGACCCTGCGGTACGTGACGAACGCCCCGACGACCGCCGCCGAGACGCCACGCGAGGCCCTGGCCCGGCGCCTCGTCGAGACCGCGGACAAGGAGGTCTGGAACGGGGCGACGGTCATCGGACCGCATCGGGATGACCTCGCCTTCGATCTCGCGGGGCGCGAGCTGTCGTCGTTCGCATCGCGTGGCCAGCAGCGGACCGCGATCCTTGCCTTCAAGCTCGCGGAACTGGACCTGCTGACCGATCTCGATGGCCGGCCGCCGCTGCTCCTGCTCGACGACGTCTTCAGCGAACTCGATCCGGATCGCCGCGCTCACCTGGTCCGACGGATCGCCGGTCTGCCCCAGGCGTTCGTGACGACGACGACGCTCGATGACCTGGACCCGGCGCTCGTCGCGGTCGCTCGGACGTGGGAGGTCGGAGGCCGGTCCGACGGGCGCTGCCCTCGTCCAGGCCGGGCCGTCGACGTGACGACGCCGCGTCGCCGGCCCATGCGCCGGATCGGCGAGTTGATCCCCGATGCCGCACGCGCGCTCGGCCTCGAGGACGAGCTCCGTCTCGCACGGGCGATCGCGACGTTCGAGGCGGTCGTCGCCGAGCGGATCCCGGCCGCGGCCGGCGCATGCCGGGTGATCCGGATCGAAGGGTTCGCGATCGACGTGGAGGCCGATGCGCCCATCGTCGCCCAGGAACTCCGGCTTCGTCGCACGAGAGCTTCTGACCGCGTTCGCGGCCACCCCCGGGGGGGTCGGCGTCCGCGATCTGCGCGTCCACGTCCGTCGCGGAGGCCCGCGCGTATAATCCCCGGACCTGCCAGCCATCTCGGGGCGAGTGTCGGCCGATCCGGCCACGGATCGTCCCCCGCCCGACCATCGTTGCACGAGAGGCCCGCATGGCCGCCAGACTCCAATTGAAGCTCGGTCTCGTCGCCGAGCACGCCCGCCTCGCCAATTCGCCGGACACGCTCGTCGTGGTCGAGCCGAGCGTGGGTTCGGTCGCCCGCTCGAAGGGCCACCTGTACCTGCTCGTCACGGCACGGACGAGCTCCCGCCACGCCCTCGAGGCCACGCGGCTCGCCGCCGAGACGATCCGCAACGAGTACTACTACGACGAGTCCGCGGGCATCCGGGTCTGCCTCCAGAAGGCGATCGCGACCGCGAACAAGCGACTCGCCCACCAGGCGGATCGGCTCGGCCTCAAGTCGCCCGATGGCAACGGCCCGATCGGCGTCGGCGTCGCCGTCGTTCGCGGCAACGAGATGTACGTCGCGACGGTCGGACCTGCCGAGGCCTACCTCATCCGCCAGGCTCGCCTGTCGACGCTCCCGGACCCGCACCGCGAACGGGGCCTGCCATCCACCGGGCTCGAGCCGGATGTCTGGCGCGGCGAGATCTCGGTCGGCGACTCCCTCGTCCTCGTCTCCCCGAACATGATGGCGCGCCTGGGACCCGACGAGCTCAAGGACGCGATGCTGACGCTCCACCCGCAGTCGGCGATGGAACATCTCCACGCCCGGTTCGTGGCGGCCGATGGTGCCGGGTCCGATGGTGCCATCGCCTTCGAGGCGACCGAGGTGGCGACGACGACCCGTGCCCGCACCCTCGTCCCCGTGCGGCCGGCGGAGCCGCTGGCGGGCGCCCCGGATCGATCGCCGATCCCGCTGGCGGACAACGTGCAGGCGGCATCGGCCGCCGTGACGAGCGCCGCCGGCAATGCGCGCTCGGCCGCGGGCGGTGCGCTCGAGCGGGTCGTCGGCCGGGTGCAGGAGTTCATGCCCCGGCGCAAGCCCGCCTACCGGCGGGTGACACCCCTCGCATCGCGCCGCGAGACGCAGCGCCGGGCCGCGGTGGCCGCCCTCGCCCTGATCACGGTCGTGGGCGGTCTCGGTCTCGCGGTCTACGCGTTCGGTGGCACGGGCCAGCAGGAGGCCATCAGCTCGGTGAATGCCGGGCAGGCGGCCCTGACGGCCGCCCAGGAGCGGATCGACGACGTGTCCGGACCGGGCATCGACCTGATCGAGGACGACCCCGAGCAGGCGATGACGCTGCTCACGGAGGCGTACGAGGAGCTCGACAAGGCCGAGGCGGCCAAGGTGAACGCCAGGGTGGTGGACCCGCTCCGCGCCGAGGTGGTGGCTGGGCTGGATCGGCTGTACGGGGTGGTCCCGGTCGCGACCACGGACTTGTTCACGTTCACCCCCGAGGAGGGGGCAGAGGCGTTCGACCTGACCACGATGGTCCGCGGTCCGGATGACGCCCCCTACGTCATCGATGCCGCGACCAAGACCGTCTATCGCGTGGACCTCAAGCGGATGAAGGCGACCACCGTCGTGCGCGAGGGGAAGAAGGCCGGCGGCACGACGGTCGCCGAGCCCAGGTTCCTGGCCGTCGGCGGGCGCGATCTGCTGATCCTCGACAGCAAGAACGTACTCTGGCGGTGGCGCGCATCCGACGACGCCGGCAAGGGGACGCTCACCAAGGTCACGGTCTACGGCTCCACCCAATGGGGCGACGACATCACGGCCATCGGGACGTTCCTGCGGGACAAGGAGCGCAACCTCTACAACCTGTACGTGATCGACCCCTCCGAACAGCAGATCCGTGCCTACCCGCCCGCCAGCGACGGCGGCGGGTTCCCGGCCAAGCCCACCGGTTGGCTGGCGACGGCGCGGGCGGTCGACGAGATGACGGCGATGTACATCGACGGCGACGTCTTCATCACCGAGGCCGGCATCCTGGAGCGATTCACGCGCGGCAAGAGTGACGGATGGGAGGCTGGCGCACCCGAGGACCAGCTGTTGCGGCCCGCATCGGACCTCATCCTGGTGGCCGGCACGGGCGACCAGCGCGAGGGCGTGGTGTACGCCTTCGACAGCCGCAACGACCGCGTCCTGGCCTACGACAAGGCCAGCGGGGAGTACGTCGCCCAGTACCGGCTCGCCGGCGAGCGCCCGGACTGGGAGGACCTGCGTGCCCTCTATGTGATCCCTGGTGTGGAGGAGGCTCCCGCCACCCTGGTCTGGCTCGGAGAGGACCGCATCGGCGAGGCGGTCCTCGAAGCCGTCTCGGACGACGCACCCCGCGCGACCCCCACGGCGACCCCCGAGGAGAGCGACGGGTCGGGCGATGAGCCGAGCCCCGATACGACGCCCAAGCCGTAGTCCGGCGGCCTGCGGATGATCCCGCTGCGCGACGCCAACCCGACGCACCGCACGCCCGTCGTCACGATCGGGCTGATCGTCGCCTGCTTCATCGGCTGGGCGTATGAGTTGTTCCTGCTGGCCGGCGAGGGCTCGGCATCGCTCGAGGCGTTCCTGACGGACTGGGGCATCGTCCCCCAGGATCTTGTCGCGGCCCTGTCATCCGGCGGGATCGCATCAGCGGAGACCGCCACGCTCCTGACCTATCAGTTCCTGCATGGCGGCTGGCTGCACATCCTGGGGAACATGCTGTTCCTCTGGATCTTCGGCAACAACATCGAGGATCGCCTGGGTCGGGTCGGGTTCCTCCTCTTCTACCTGTCGGCCGGCGCGGTCGCCGGACTCGCCCAGGTCATGATCGACCCCACGTCGACGACCCCGACGATCGGTGCGTCCGGCGCGATCGCTGGCACCCTGGGGGCATACCTCGTCTTCTTCCCCCGCGCCCGGATCACCTCGCTCGTCTTCCTCGGCTTCTTCTACCAGCTGATCGACGTGCCGGCCGTGGTCGTCCTGCTGTTCTGGATCGCCCTGCAGGTCATCGACGGCATCGCGTCCCTCGGGCTCACCGAAGCCGGCGGGGTCGCCTTCTTTGCGCATATCGGCGGCTTCGCCTTCGGGGCGGGTGTCGCGCTGCTCCTGACCCGGGTCCTGCGGCGACCAGCGGGCATGGGATAATCCGCTGATGGACGACGACGCCCTGATCGAGATGGTCGTCGAGAGCGTTCGGGTCCACATGCTCTCCAGCCGCCACGTCGTGATCCTCAAGGAGACCGGGCGCGACCGCTACCTGCCCATCTGGATCGGCCCGTGGGAGGCCAGCGCGATCGCGATGCGCCTGCAGGGCCTGACACCCGAGCGACCGCTGACGCACGACCTGTTCGTGACCGCGCTCGAGGCCGTCGAGGCACGGGTGGCCCGGGTCGTCATCTCCGATCTCGCCGACGAGACCTTCCATGCCCGGCTCTTCGTGGAGCGCAACGGGCAGATCGGCGAAGTGGACGCTCGACCCTCGGATGCGCTCGCGCTGGCGGTCCGTGTCGGGGCCCCGATCTTCGCCGCGCCGTCGGTGCTCGACCAGGCGGGTCTTGGCGCCGACGGCGGGCTGGGGGAGGACGAGGAAGGCAGTGGGAGCCTGTTGGAGTCCACCGGGGAGCAGATCGTGGACGAACGCCTGGACGTTTTCCGCGACTTCGTCAACTCGCTCGAGGTGGACCCCGACGCCGAGGGCCGCGGCAGCTGACCGCGGAGGTCGCCTCAGACCGGGTCTCGCAGGATCGGTTCGCCGCGGCGGAGGGCGCGGTCGCGGTTCACCCACATGTGCAGGCGCAGCCGCCAGAAGTCGCGGACCGCGCGGAGGATCACCTGCGGCCGGGCGCCGGTCGGTGACCCGGCGGTCCGGGGGTAGTGGGGCACGCCCACCTCGACGACCGATCGCCCGGCGACCCGCAGCTTGATCAGGAGCTCGGCGGAGAAGAACGCGCCACCGGACTCGACGCGCAGGCCCTCGAGGGCGTCGCGACGGAGCAGCTTGCAGGCACAGTCCACGTCCGTCACGGTCAACCCGAAGAACAGGCGATTGGCCAGCCGGTACGCCTTCGCATAGATCGTCCGGATGACCGGGTCGGCCCGCTTGATCCGAAATCCGGCGACGACATCAGGGGCGTCAGGTGCTGCGAGCCGGGCCGTCAGCCGGGCGAGGTCCTCGATCCGGAACTGCCGGTCGCCGTCGGTGAAGGCGACGAGCTCATATCGGGCGGCAGCAAAGCCCGACCGCAGGGCCGCTCCGTATCCCTGGTTCACCTCGTGGTGGACGACGCGCACGATCCCCGGGTGGGCCACGGCGAGTTCGTCGGCGATGGCCTTCGTGCGGTCGCGCGACCCGTCGTCGACCGCGATGATCTCGAAGGTCTCCGCGATCGTCGGCAGGACGTCCAGCGCCTCCTCCACGAGCCCGGCGAGGTTCGCTTCCTCGTTGTGGGCGGGGAAGAAGTACGAGAGCCGGGCGAGGCGGACAGCCGGTGGCAGCGGCCGCGGTCTCCGGTGGCGGTGACGACCGGTCACGCCGGCGTCCTCGCGCGGGCCGACGACCCGGGTCAGGAACCGCGCGTCCAGGCCGTCGATCGGATCGAGCACGTAGCGTCGCTCGAGCTCCGCGATCTCGGCAAGGTCGGCGCGGATGACGTAGACGGGGCGCGTGGGGAGGTTGTCGTCGATCACGTCGTAGATGTCTCCGAGGTCCTGGTCGAGGCGGGTCCGGTCGTCGATGATGGCGATGTCGGGCCGCAGGCCCTCGACGTGCTGTGCGTACCATAGCGGGGTCGAGAACGACCACCAGCTGACGACGACCGCGTCGGGTTCGAGCGTCGCGAGCGTCCGGTCCAGCCATCGCCGGGCGGCCGTGTCGTCGCTCCGATCCACCTGCTCGGCGCGTCCGCCAAGAGCCAAGCCGGTCGGGACGAGCAACAGCACCGCGAGGACGGTCGCGACGATCGCCCTGGGCCGCAGCGCCGGTCCGTCGCTTCCGTCGAGCGGGTCGGGGTCGGTGTCAGCGGTGACCGACGTCGCGACGGCCCCGACGAGGATCGCCAGCCACGTCCACGCGATGAGTGCCGGAACGAGGTAGTACCGCCCGATGTCGGCGTTCACATACGATGCGGCGAAGAGGCAGGTGATCCCGAGCGAGACGCCACTGAGGATGGCGTAGCGAGGCCTGACGAAGGCCGTCGCGATGAACCCGACCGGGATCAGCGCCGCGAGCGGCCCGAAGCCGGCCACCGTCCGGTCCACGAGTTCGCCGATCTTGCCCCCCAGGTCGCTGAACGGGGAGACGAGGCTGCCCCGGAACTGCTCCGCGAGGACGATGTACCAGAACCCGTCCCAGGTCTCCGGTCGGCCATACACGAGCGGCGCACGGAACGGGCCGGCGCGCAGCGGCAGCTGCAGGAAGACCAGGGCGGCCGTCCCGATCACGGCCAGGGCGCAGACGAGGATGAAGCGGGGCCGGCGAAGGATGCCCGGCTCCACCGCGAGGACGTAGATCCCGACGGCTGGCGCGAGGAGTAGCGTGAGCGAGTGGTTGCCCATGGCGAGCCCGTAGACCATCGCCGCGGTGACCAGCAGCCGATCCCGTCGCCGACCGGGCGGCCCGGCCTCCCAGGCCACGAGGACGCGGAACAGGATCGCGACGAGCAGCAGGTGCAGGGAATGCGCCTCGGCGTGGGTGCCGATCGACCACACGATGTCCGTGAAGGCCAGACCCAGGCCGGCGAGGACGCCGAGGACCAGCGACCGGGTGAGGGCTCGGGTGAGGTCCACCGTCACCGCCGCCGCGGCCGCGACGCACAGCGCCGAGTAGAGGTTCATGCGCAGCGCCGGTTCGCCGAACGGTGACAGCAGGAGATTGGCGATCCATGCCGAGATGACGTACGTGGGGAATCCGGTCGGATGGGCAGTGCCCAGGAGCGGGCCGACGGTCTGGAGCTCACCGGTATCCCAGAAGTCGACATCGGGGAGCAGCGTCAGGCGGATCGCGATGAACGCCGCGATCCCGACCGCGAGCGGGACCGCGATCCTGCCGACCGTGCGGGCGTTCACCATCCCAGCAACCGCCCCCAGGCGACGCCCCACGCGTTGATCACCACCGAAAGCGCGACGAGCCCGACCGTGAGCGGCATCGCCCACCAGCGGCCGCGATCGACGAGCCGTTGCGCACCGAGGGCGACGAGGATCAGCGCGAACGGCACGACGTCGTTGCTGAACCGGTAGCCGAACTGGACCCAGCCCTGGCTGAAGTGCATGAGGTTGACGATGACGACCAGGATGATCGCGAGCGCGGCCCCGGTCACAAGGCGGCTGCGTCCGTAGCGCCGCAGGGCAGGCAGGAGGAGCAGGTACGCCGGGCTCGTCAGCAGCACGCTCATCCCGATGTCGCGCGGGACCACAAGCGGGCAGTCGCGGTCGAACAGGCCGCGCGTGGCACCGGGCTCCTGGCAGACCGGCGTCGCGTTGACGCCCAGGCTGTCGGGCAAGGTCGTCGGGAAGACGTCCGGCGTGGCGAGGAACATGAGCGCGGCGTTCCTGGGCAGGTAGCGCGGATCCTCGACCGCCCAGTCCGGTTCGTAGCCGAGCGCGCGATAGGCTGCCGTCTCCTGTCGATACAGGTAGTCGTAGGCGGGATGCAGGGCGGTGCCGGTGGTCGCCACGTTGTAGGCGAGCAGGAGCCCCACCGGGATGATGGCGCCCAGGCCGGCCGACCAGCTGCGCCGCCACCACGTGCCGCCCGCCCCGACCAGCATGAAGAACGGCGCGGCGAAGACGACTGTCAGGCGGGCGGTGCACGCCAGGCCGAACAGCAGGCCGATCAGGAACTGGCGTCGGTCGACCGCAAGGCGGTCGCGCCAGCGCTCAGCTGGAGCGTTGCCGACCGTCCCGGGGGCGCGCTGCTCGTCCCCGGGCTCGTCGTCCTGGGCGGCTGGGTCGGCGCGGAGCGCGAGCCCCACCGCGACCATGATCAGCCCGACGGCCACGATGTGCGCCTGGTACCAGGTCGTGGCCAGCTGGGCGGTGTACCAGAAGACCGTCCCGAATGCGAAGAAGATCGTGGCCGCCAACCGGATCGGGGCGCGGATGGCGAGCGGCGCCAGCATCCACCAGCACAGCGCGATGTCGATGGCGGCCAGGATCGTGAAGAGGGTCTGGTCGTCGGTCGCGAGACCCCAGGTCGCGACGAACGGCACGAGCAGGAGGGCGGGCAGCGGCGGGAACGGGAGGAGCGCCCGCGCCACCCCGTCGGTCGACACCACCGGGAGCACGTCCTGGAAGTAGAAGTTGCCCAGACCGTCCGGTGACTCCCACACCGGGTAGCGGATCGCCGCCTGGCCCTCGAGGAATGCCGACGCCTGCCAGACGAAATGGTCATAGAACCGGTCGGCCTGGGTGGCCAGATAGATCACGAGGGCCGCGAGCGCGAGCAGACCGCCGACCGCTATCGCCAGCCAGCGTTCGGCGCGCGCCTCTTCCCATCGGCCCGCTCCGGAGTCCGCCGGGCGACCCTGTGCTACGCTCCGATCCACCTTCCACGCTCGTGCAGGAGCCGTTTTCCCGGTGACTGGCCCCGCATCCGGCGGGCTTGAGCGAGGCACGGGAGCGCCAACGCGGTCGACCGGGACACAGGGAGCCGTCAGCGCGATCCTGATCGTCCTCGCGCTCGGGCTCGCCCTCCGCGTCATCATCGCATACCTGCTCCCGGGCTCCGGTTTCGACACGGACCTGTCGAGCTTCCGCGCGTGGGCGGCCAACCTGTTCGACGAGGGGCTCTACGGCTTCTACGATCGGGACTTCTTCCACGACTACACGCCCGGCTATCTGTACGTCCTGTGGCTCGTCGGGGCCGTCGGCAGCGTGTTCGGCGGCGTCGGTGACCTCATCAAGATCCCGCCGATCCTGGCGGACCTCGGCATCGCCTGGCTCGCCTGGTCGATGGTTCGTGAACTCGGCGGCCGCGATCGACTGGCTCTGCTGGCGGCGGCCGTGGTGGTGGTCAACCCGGTCTTCTGGTTCGACAGCGTGGTCTGGGGCCAGGTCGACTCGTTCGGCGTCCTGTTCCTGCTGCTGGCCCTGCGCGAGCTGTGGCGCGACCACCCCGAGCGAGCCGCGATCCTCACCGTGGTCGCTGCGCTGATCAAGCCGCAGCTGGGGATCCTGATCCCGCTCGTAGCCGTGGTCACCATCCGTCGCGCCCTGTGGCCGATCGAGGCTCCCGCCGCGGGCGCCGGTGACGGTCGTGGCCTGCGCCACCGGTTGCGCGCCTGGGAGGCACGCACCGGGTCACCACTCCGGATCCTGACGACCGGCGCCGCCGGTTACCTGACCGCCGTCATCCTCTGCCTGCCCTTCGGGTTGAGCGTGCTCGTGCCGCAAGCCGAACCACCGTTCTTCACCTCCGGGCTCATCGAGCAGATCGTGCTGGCCGGTGGCGGCTATCCGTATCTGACGGTCAACGCCTACAACGCCTGGGCACTCGTTCCCGGCGACCTCGGCAACAGCCTGGCCAACAGCGGGCTGTGGATGTGCGATTCGCTGATGGTGGAGGCCTCGCGCTGCACGTCGGGGACAGCGACCTTCGGGCCGATCCCGGCGGTCGCCGTCGGGGCGGGACTCCTGGTGGCGACGATCGTGGGCGTCCTCGTGGTGGCGGCGCGTCGCCCGGACAAGCTGACGCTGCTCGTCGCCATGTCCGTCCTTGCCATCGCGTTCTTCGCTGCGCCGACCCGCGTCCACGAACGGTATGGGTTCCCGTTCTTCGCCCTGGCCGCGATCCTCTTCGCGATCTCGTTCCGCTGGCGCATCGCCTACGTGGTCATGAGCGTGGCGACGTTCCTCAACATGTACGTGGTCCTGACCACGCTCTATCCGCCCCGGGATCCGACGGTCAATCCCGTCGTGGACTGGCTGGGCATCGGGGAAGCCGTCCGGTCGCCGGCCGGGGTCGTGGCGGTCGCGATCATGCACACCGCGGTCTTCATCTGGGCGCTGTGGCAGCTGCGCGCCAGCGGCCGCGAACGGCTCGCGGCGGACCTGGTCGATGCCGGCCCGTTGCCGGAGTCCGTTGCCGTCGATCGGGGGCCCAGCGGGTCGCTGGACCGTCCGATCGTGGACCCGCTCGCACCCCAGGCCGAATGGATAGCCGCGAGCGGCGGTTCGGCCGACGCCGCCCCGACGGTCGCCGCCGCGGCGGTCGTCTATCCGACCTGGCAGGGACCGCGGTCCTTCAGCGAGGCCGGGTTCACCGGCTGGTTCCGCGACCGGCTCTCCCAGCGACCTGCCCGCGCCGACCGCAGCGCGGCGATCGCCCGGGAGGGTGGCGGACGCCTGGACGGCCTGGACGCCTGGTTCCTCGTCGTGCTCGTGCTGGCGACGCTCGGTATGCGCACGTTCCGCCTGGCCGAGCCCTATCAGATGCACTTCGATGAGGTCTACCACGCACGGACCGCGGCCGAGTTCCTGCAGGGCTGGCGCTACGGCCTGGACCACGACATCTACGAGTGGACGCACCCCCACCTGGCCAAGTACGCGATGGCCGGTGGCATCGCGCTATGGGGCGAGGATGACGTCCGCGCCACCAGCGCACTCGGGACGCCGGTCCGCGCGGCAGCCATCGAGCATCGTCGTGAGGACGCCGTGAACGGCGAACGCGCCGGTGAGCGTGTCCACGTGGCGACGGGGACGGAGATCCGGACGTACGACCTGCGCTCGCGCGAGCTCATCGATGCCATTCCGGCGGCGGGGGCGAGTGCGGTCGCGGTCGATCCGACGACCGACCTGCTCATCGTCGGATCCGACGATGGCGGGGTTTCGACGATCGACCTCACCTCGATCGGCCTCGAGGAGGGGTTGGCGCCGCTCGACGTCGGGCGGGTCAACCACGCGGTCATGCACCTGCTCGTGACCGACGATGGCACGACGATCATCGCCGCGTCGGACGCGCGCCTGACGGCCCTCGATGCCGCCGAGGGGACGGTACTCGGGACCGCTGAGCTGCCCGGGATCGCCGATCTCGGGCCGGCCGGGACCGGCGACGCCCTGGTGGCCGTCCCGGCCGCCATCGATGACACCACGGCCATCGCCTCGACGCTGGCGGAGCTCCTCGACGGCGACGCCGGCGAGTATCAGGCGCTGCTCGACGGTGCGACGGACCCGGACGGCCAGGTCGTGCTGGGCAGCCCGGGCAGCGGCGAGGAGCGGACCGCCGTTGACGAGGCGATCACGGATGGCCGGCTTGCCGGCGTGGAGGTGGTGGAACTGCCGCGCGTGGCCGTCGCGACCGAGGACGGCGTCGCCTTCATCGATCCGGCCACGGCCGGGGTCTCGAGCGAGATCGCGATGATCGGCGGGGCGCACGGACTGGCGTTGGTCACAGGCATCGACGACCCGAAGCTCTACGTGAGCAGCGGCCCGTCCGACGACCCCGGCTACGACGTGATCTCCGTGGGCGGGGAGAAGGCCGATGACGGACCGGTCAGCGATGGACGGCACCCGCTTCCTGCGCCCGGCACGCGCGTCGCGTACGACGAGGCGACCCAGCAGGTCCACATCCTTGGCCTCACGCCGGACGCGACCGGGTCCGACACCGACGACTGGACGGTCTACGTCGTCGAACCGCATGGCAACGCCGTGTTTGCCGACGCGGCCCTCCCCGACGGCATGGTCCCGGCCGCGTGGGTCATGGATGTCGAGCCGGCGTACGTGAGCGACGATCGGCAGGAGCTGCTCGTCTTCGGCGACGACGGCGCGACGGCATCGATCGCCCTGGGGTCGCACGCATTCGCCTGGCGCCTGCCGGGCGTGATCGCCGGTGCGCTGATGGCCGCGTGCCTGTACCTGCTGACGCGGATCCTGTTCCGACGCCGGCTCGTCGCGGGGCTCGTCGCGGCCTTCGTCGTGCTCGACGGGATGCTGTTCGTGCAATCGCGGATCGGGATGAACGACGTGTACGTCGGCTTGTTCATCATGGCCGCATACACGGTATTCGCCGCGGTCTGGACGGGTTGGTGGCGAGGCCGGGTTGCCTTCTGGATATCCATGCCCGTCATCGGCCTCCTCATGGGCCTGGCCCTCGCCTCGAAGTGGGTGGCCGCCTACGCGATCGGGGCCCTCGTGCTGCTCCTGCTCGTCCGCAGTGCCCTGGGGCGGGTGATGGCCATCCTGGGGCTCATCGCGATCACGAGCGTCCTCGGGTACATCGCGCTCGCCGTGCCCGAGGGCCAGGGCATCGGGAACGTCACGTTCCTGGCGATCATGGTCGCGCTCACGCTGCTCGCCGTGGTCGTGGCGGTCTATCACCCCGTGGCCTGGACCGACGAGGAGCAGTGGCTCGCCCTGCTGGCGCCGGCGGCGGCCGGGGTCGCCGTCTTCTTCGGCGCGCTGGGGCTGGGTCTTCTCGAGACGACGATCACGGTGGGCTCGCTGGCCGTGACGCCGTTCCTGGTGGCCTTGCTGCTTGCGTCGGGCTCCGTCGTGGTCGCGATCGCCTTCTGGGTGGGTGGGCGGCTCGGGTATGGCCCGCTCGCGACGCCACCCGGCCCCGACGATCCGCGGAGCATCCTCGAGGCGCCCGCGACGCCGCCATCGGGCTGGCTCCGCCCCGGCTGGTCGTTCGGCCTGCCCCTGGTCTGGGCGACGATCTCCCTCGTGGCGATCCCGCTGGTCGTGTACGTGATCTCGTACATCCCGTGGGCGATGATCGACGGCCACCAGCTGTGGACCGGCGTCCCCGCCGGACACGATGGGCAGACCCTGCTCGAGCTGACGGCGCAGATGTACGGCTACCACAACGGGCTCACCGCCCCGCACCCGGCTTCGTCGCCCTGGTGGGCCTGGCCGTTCGACCTCAAGCCGGTCTGGTTCTACCAGGACTCGTTCGCCGGCGGGACCACCGCCGCGATCTACGACGCGGGCAACCTCGTCATCTGGTGGCTCGGCGTCCCGGCGATGGTGTTCGTCTCGATCATGGCCTTCCGCCGGCGCAGCCTCGCCCTGGCGCTGATCGCCATCGGGTTCGCCGCGCAGTGGATCCCCTGGGCGCGGATCGATCGGGCGGCGTTCCAGTACCACTACTACACGGCGCTGCCGTTCGTGATCATGGCGCTCGCCTACTTCGTGGCGGAACTGTGGAACGGCGCGACGCGGCGGACGTGGATGTGGGCGCGGATCGTCGCGGGCGTCGCGATCATCGGGCCGGCGCTGATGTGGGTCCTCTCGCGACCGTTGTGTGCGTTCGTCGGGGTCGAGTCGGTCAATCCGGGCTCGGCGGCGTGCCCGGCCGTCATCCCGGACTTCGTCCTGACGGTCCGGACGCTGGGCCTGCTGGCCGTCGTGGCCGTGGGGGCCGTGGTGCTGGGCCGCGGCGTGCTCGCCCTCCAGCGCGAGGCCGAAGACGGCAGCGAGGCGACCGTCGGGTCGTTCCGCGGCCTCATCATCGCGGCCGTCGGCGTCGCGGTCGGGTTCGCCGCCGCGGCGCTTCTGCCCGACACGGCCATCCTCACGCTGAGCAAGGTCCCCGTGGAGCCGATCGCCGTGGTCGTCGGCCTGCCGCTCGCGTACTTCGGAGCACAGGTCGTGGCCGCGCGCGATGCGCGCCGCTACGTCGCGGGCCTGATGGTGGCCGTCGCTCGCCTGGTTCGCCGTCGTCTACCCGAACATCTCGGCGCTGCCGCTGCCATCGGTGGTGGCCAACGCGTACCAGGGCCTGCTGCCCACGTACCTGTACGCCTTCCAGTTCCCGGTCAGCACCGCCGACCGGAGCCTGCCCAGCCCGCTGCTGTCGCCGACGCTCGCGATCCTCACGATCGCGATCGCCGTGACCGCCTGGTCGTCGCCTACTCGGCGGCCGCCTGGCGACTGGCGCTGGCCGAATCGAGGGCGGCGACCGGGACCGGGTCCACGTCCGGCGATCCCGCCGACGGTCTCGCGCGCAGCAGTGGCGGCGCCTGAGGCACCTCCGCCCGGAAACCGGCCGGCAGGTTCCCGCCCGCCGCGAGCCGGCGGATGACGAAGCCGTAGTAGTCGTCCACCTTGGCGGTGACCCGCGGCCAGCTGAACTCCTCGGCCCGCGCGAGGCCGGCGGCGCCCATCTGCTCGCGCAGGGCGGGGTCACGCAGCAGGCGATCGATGGCGATGGCGAGTTCCTTGGGCTCGCGCGGCGGGACGAGCAGTCCCTCGCGGCCGCGCCGGACGACACCCTTGTAGCCATGGATGTCGGAGCAGACGATCGGCGTGCCGGCGGCCATCGCCTCGAGCAGGACGATGCCGAACGACTCGCCGCCCGTCGCAGGGGACGCGTAGACGTCGGCCGTTCGGAAGAGCTGGGCCTTCTGCGCGTCGGACACGCGGCCGAGGAACTCCACGCCCTGGAGGCCGCGCGTGGCGACATACCGTCGCGCTTCGCGCTCCTGCGGTCCCGAGCCCACGATCAGGAGCCTCGACTCGGATCCCGGTCTTGCGCAGGATCCGGTGGGCCTTGAGCAGGTCCAGCAAGCCCTTGCGCGGCTCGTGGCGACCCACGAACAGGACGTTCGGGGTCCCGTCCTGCCATCGGGCGATGGGGACCGCGTTGGCGAATCGCCCGACGTCCACGCCGTTGGGGATGACCTTGTAGTCGCCGGGAAAGAAGCGATCGATGAAGTGGCGGGCGGCGGCGCTGACCGCGATACGGCCGTGCAGGCGCCCCGCGTACCCCCGGAGCGCCCGGCTCCCGAACTCGTAGGACGGCGAGAACCCGGCATAGGCGTGGAACGTGGCGACGTTGACGCTCTGCGACTCTCGCAGCAGGAACAGCGACAGGAACGGGACGAACGGCTCGTGGAAGTGGAGGACGTCGAACTGCTCGCGGTCGAGCATCGCCCCGATCTGCGACAGGTAGCGCGGCGAGAAGGTCAGCGTCCCGACGGACGCGTTGATCGGTACCGAGAACCCGACGCCGAGGCGGATGATGTCGCCCTCGGACGATCGCTGGGGGCCGTGGCTCGCGGTCAGGACGCGGACGTCGTGGCCGCGCAGTCGGAGGTTCTCGTACAGGAACCGGACGTGCTGGGCGACGCCGCCGTTCTCCGGATAGATGTACGGACAGACGAGGCCGATCTTCATGGCGTGGTCTCGTCGGGCGGTGGCGGCGCGGCTGGTGCCTCGAACCGCGGCGGTCGGGCGCGGCCACCCGGGTAGCCGTGGTCGCGTCCCGTCCCGTCGCGGCGCACCCGGCCGGCGACCTCGTCGCGCGCGTCGCGTGCCCGCTTGGCGAGTTGCTGCCCGAATACGCTCACCTGACCGGCCGTCCCGTGGAACGATCCGTTGTGGCTCGTCGTCCCGGCCGCGATCGCCGCCCGCAGGTCCGCCGCGGACCGCCCCGGGAACGTGGTCCAGCCGACGC
Organism: uncultured Chloroflexia bacterium; assembly: GCA_963743815.1. GTDB lineage: Bacteria > Chloroflexota > Limnocylindria > Limnocylindrales > CSP1-4 > SPCO01. The sequence continues at coordinate 75,205 of CAVURB010000002.1, forward strand.
CGATGGCCTCGAGGGCATGGGCGTCGCTGTTCCCCACCCTGGACAGGCCATGCCGGTCGGCGAAGCGCACGACACGATCGTGCCACGGCCGGCCGAGCGCCGTCGGGTTGAATGCCTCGATCGCGTCCGGATGGACCGTCGGGTCCGGGTCGTCGAGCAGGCGGCGCAGCACCCACCCCTGTGCGCAGAGCGGGAACGGGACCGAGGGGTGGGCCGGGATGGCCAGGCCACCCGCGTCGTGGATGTCGGCGATCGTCGTGCGCAGCGATCGATACGGACGGATGGGGCGTTCGATGTACAGCGCCAGCAGGTGTCCGCCCAGGGTCGTGACCTCCTCGCCGACGACGACATCGAACGGCAGTCCGCGGTCGCGCGCGAGCGCCCGGCCGGCCGAGCGCCGCGTCGATCCGTTCGTGGTCCGTGATGGCGATGACGTCGAGGCTCACCGATCGCGGCCACGTGGTCCAGGATCGCGGCCACGTCGGCGGTGCCGTCGGAGGCGACCGTGTGGATGTGCAGGTCGGCGCGCCCCAGCCGGTCGTCGGTCATGGCGCGCCCTTCGTCGGCCCATGGGCGCCATCGCGTGACCTCGACTTCGAGGTCCGGCCAGATGGGGAAGAACACCGCCCACCACTGCTCCGGAGCATCCTCGACGATCCGTTCGAAGGCGGTCGCGATCCGCGTGGTGGTCGATCGTGACGCGGTCGCGACGTGTGCCCTCCCGGGGCACCGCGACCCGTTCCAGGCGCCCGCGGTAGCGTCCCACGCCGGTGCGACGGACGCCCATCACGTACACCGGCGTCTCGCTCTCGACCGCGAGCATCGCCGGGCCCAGCGGCAGGGTCGCTGGCGACCCGAAGAGTTCGGTGAGGGTCCCGCCACCGGTCAGGTCGCGGTCGCCGACGAGCCCCACGCTCGTCCCGCCACGGAGCGCCGCCAGGAGCTCGCGACGGGCCTCGCGAAGCCCCACGATGCGAAGGCCCATCGCGCCCGCGGGTCCGCACGAACCAGTCCTGCAGGCCCGGGTCGTCGATGGTCTCCATCGGTCCCACGGCCCCGCCGACGCGACTCGCCAGCAGGAGGCCGGGGAGCTCGATCGCCCCGAAATGGAGGCCCACGAAGATGACCGCACCGCCGCCGAACGCCTCGTCGACGATCTCGGGCGTCTCGATGAGCATCCGGGTCGCGATGTCCTCCGGGCGGATCGCCGGCGTCCGGGCGACCTCGAGGTAGTACCGGGCCGCGTGCCGGTACGCCCGCCGCACCAGCCGCTCGAGGGCGCGCGGATCCGTGGCGGCGGCGCGGACCTCGGCCGGCCCGCGGTCACGTGCGGCGAGCACGACGGCCACGCGGCGGAGATTGCGTCGGGCCTGCGCAGCCCGGTCCGGCGTCGCGCGGTACCAGAGGTCACCCGCGAGCTCGGCCAAGCGGACGAGCGGACCCTCGGGAGCCGACAGGCGACCCACGACGCGACGATCAGGGCGCGACCGCGCAGGCGTCCGACGAAGGCGGTGCGGGTCACGGCGCCGCGGCGATCGACGTCGTCGATCCGGCAGCGGTGCCGCCGGCGCGGGCCCGGGTCGGCGATCGCCGGCCTGCATCAGCCGCGCGCGTCGCTCCAGGTCGGCGATCTCCGCCAAGTCCGCCGGCCAGATCGGCTTGAAGCTGTACCACTGGTCCGGCGCCGCCCCGATATTCGCCGCGAGCGCGTCGGCGATGGCCTGGGTCGCGCGCTGGAGCTCGGCAGGTTCGGTCGACGCGACGTCGATCGGATCGGGCCAGGTCACGAGGAACGTGTCGTCGGGCTGGCGCCGGATCGTGATCGGCAGGATCCGCGACCCGGTCTTGCGCGGCGAGCGTCGCGGGACCGGCCGGAAGGGCCGTCCACGCCCCGAACAGGCGCACCGGGATCCCGTCCGCGCGATAGCCCCAGTCCACGAGCAAGCCCAGGATCTCGCCGCGACGCAGCACGCCGAAGATCTCGCGCAGGTTGCGCCACGGGATGAGGTGGAACCCCCAGGCCTCGCGCTGACGGCGCAGCAGGTCGAAGAGCTCGGGGAACGACGAGTCGTCGGCGACCACGCTGATCGGCATGTCGTGGCCGGCGATGGCCGCGCCGACGGCCTCGTTGCTGCCCATGTGGGCGACCACGAGGATCAGGCCGTCGCCGTCGGTCGTCGCCCTTCCAGATGCCCTTGACACCGTCGAAGTCGAGTCTCGGGGACCAGGGCAGCGACCTGATCCGGCGGAAGTGACGGCAGGCGCATGAGTTCCACGAGGTAACGACCGTAGGCACCGTAGGCACGCAGGGCCACCCGACGCACCTTCGGGTCGTCGGGTGGCAGACCCAGCACGTGCCCGAAGTTGCGGTTCGACCAGCGTCGCTTGGTAGGCCAGGCGAGATACGAGAGCTGCGCGCTGAGGCCGCGCGATCGGCGCGCGTGGGCCGTGCGGGCAGGATGGCGAGGAGCCGCTCGGTCACCCGGTACCCGACGACCGCCAGACGCTCGACGACGCGGGGGCGACTGCCCCCGCGTCGATGCGGTGCCTCGAGTCGGCGCTCGCCCTGGGTCACGACGCCGCGGTCGCGACCTTGGCCTTGTTGCCGGCGAGCTTGCGGAGCTTGCGCTTGACCGGCGCCTCGGTCCCCACGAGGGTCTCGTTGTCGTCGCCGCGGATGAACGCTTCCACCCGGTTGAACGCGATGTCGTCGTGGATCTGCTGGGGCGGGCTCTTCATGAAGTAGCTGCTCGGGGCGACGAGCGTGCCCTTGAGGCCACGATCCAGGCCGAGCTTCAGGCAGCGGATCGCATCCGTGATGACGCCCGCGCTGTTGGGGCTGTCCCAGACCTCGAGCTTGAGCTCGGCGTTGAGCGGCACGTCGCCGAAGGTCGTGCCCTCCATCCGGATGTAGCACCACTTGCGGTCGAGCAGCCACGGCACGTGGTCGCTCGGGCCGACGTGGACGTCGTCCGGGTCCAGGTCGTAATCGAGCATGGAGGTGACGGCGTTGGTCTTGGAGATCTTCTTGGACTCCAGGCGCTCGCGCTCGAGCATGTTGAGGAAGTCGGTGTTGCCGCCGAAGTTGAGCTGGTAGGTGCGATCCAGGCGGACGCCGCGGTCCATGAACAGGCGGGTCAGCACGCGATGGCTGATGGTCGCGCCGACCTGGCTCTTGATGTCGTCACCGATGACCGGCAGGCCGGCCTCGGCGAATCGGCGCTGCCAGTACGGCTCACGACCGATGAAGACCGGGATCGCGTTGACGAAGGCGACCCCGGCCGCCAGCGCCTGCTCGGCGTACCACTTGGTGGCCTCCTCGCTGCCGACCGGCAGGTAGGAGACCATCACGTCGACCTCGCGCTCCTTGAGGATGCCCACGATGTCGGCGGTCTCGCCGGGCGCCTTCTCGATGATCTCGGACAGGTACTTGCCCAGGCCGTCGTGGACCATGCCGCGCTCGACGGTGACGCCGGTCTTCTCGACCTTCTGGAAGACGTAGGTGTTGTTGGGCTTGGTGTAGATCGCGTCGGCGAGGTCCTTGCCGACCTTGTTCTTGTCGATGTCGAACGCCGCGACGAAGTCGATGTCGCGGACGTGGTAGCCGCCCAGGTTGACGTGCATCAGGCCCGGGACGAAGTCATCGTCGTTCGCGTTCTCGTAGTAGTAGCGGCCCTGGACGAGGCTGCTCGCGCAGTTGCCGACGCCGACGATCGCGACCCGGATCTTGCCGTCGCCGCGCCGTCCGGCGCCCGCCCACGTGTTGGACGGCGTCGCGCCGTTCTTGCTGCTGCCGTTGCCGTTCTTGCTCACTGCTGTTCTCCGTTGCTCCCGGGTGACTGGGCTGGTGGGGACTGGTCGTTGCATGGAGGCGGATGCCTGCTGGCTCGCCTGCGAGCGGACGTGGAGGATCCGCTGGATCACGGTGATGGTGGCGCCGATCGAGATGATGATGAGGGCCCATTCGAGCGCCTTGATGTCCGGCGCATCGGTGAGGATGAGACCGAGCGAGAGGATGACGAGCCGGATCTCCCGGGGCATGATCCCGACGGCGGCCATGCCGGTCCCTGACGTGAACCCGAGGCCCTCGGACTTGGCCCGGACGTAGCTGACCATGAAGGCGGAACCCATCGCGATCGCGGCCAGGATCGGCACGCGCGTATGGCCGCCCAGCTCGCCGCCGATGATGATCCCGGTGTAGACGATCACCTCGCCCCATCGGTCGAAGACCGAGTCCATGAAGGCGCCGAGGCGACTGACCTTGCCCGTGGCGCGGGCGAGGGTGCCGTCGAACATGTCGAAGGCGCCGCCGATGAAGACGATGATGCCCGCCGATCGTGAAGCGCTCGAGGGCGACGAGGCCGGCACCGGTGACCGTGATCGCGAACCCGATCAGGGTCAGCATGTCCGGCGTCAGTCCGAGGCGGCCCATCCCGAGGGCGATCGGTTCGAAGATGCGCTTGACGCGGGCGCGCGTATCGTTGGAGATCGTCATGCGGACGGCCGTCAGCTCGCGATGCCGAGGATCGCGCGTTCGCGCTCGGCGACCTCGCCGAACGCTTCGGCGCGCAGCGTCACGACCGTTTCGCGACCCACGCGGCGGGTGTCCACGAGTCCGGCGACGCGCAGCCGCTTGAGGTGGTGGCTCACGAGCGGCTGGCTCAGGCCGACGTGGGCGATGAGTTCGGCGACGCTCGCCTCGCCATCCGCGAGGCGGCGGACGATGCGCAGGCGGTTCACGTCGGCGAGGGCCTTGTGGAAGGCGCGCAGCTCGCGGAGCTCTTCGGGTTGGAGCACGATCGACGCGATCGTGGACCGGAACCGGGCGGGCGTCGGCACGGGGTGGGGATCTCCGGGGTCGCGGCGGTCGCCGCGGGCGTCGTATCAACGATGGTTGATATCAACGGGCGTTGATGCTACGGGCGAGCGCGGGCGGTGTCAAGTACGCTCCGCAACGTGATCGACTGCCCGCTCCAGGCTCGTGCTGCTCGTCGTGTTCGGGACCGGCGTGTTCCTGGCCGGCCTGGAACTGATGATCACGGCCGTCGCCTTGCCGTCCATCCTGGCGGACCTCGTGGACCCGGGTGGGACGTCCGCCTGGGTCGAACTGCGCAAGGCCAGCTGGATCGTCAACGGCTATCTGCTCGTCTACATCCTCACGATGCCGCTGGCGGGCCGCCTGGCGGACCTGTGGGGAGCGCGTCGGCTGTTCCTGGGAGCGCTGGCGGTCTTCATCGTGGGCTCGGCGCTGGCCGGGGCGGCCCAGGATCTCGACCAGCTCATCGCCGCACGGCTCGTCCAGGCGGTGGGCGGCGGCGTCCTCGTCCCGGTGGGAACGGCGGCCGCGGCGCATCTCTACGACGGCCCGGCTCGAGCTCGGGCGCTCGGGGTCATCGGCGCCCTGACGTTCCTGGGCATGGCGGCCGGGCCGTTCCTGGGTGCCGCGATCCTGGGCGCTGTCCACCCGGAGGACGCCCTCATCGCCGCCGGTCTGGGCGGCTCCACCCTCGAGGACTGTCCTCGCCCCGGCGTGGCGCTGGATCTTCTACGTGAACGTTCCGATCGGGATCGTGGCGATGACCCTCGCCTGGGCCGCGTCGGACGGGTGGGAGACGCCGCGTCGATCCGGACGAGTGGACATCCCGGGGGCCGTGCTCTTCGGCATCGCCCTCGCAACAGGACTCCTGGGATTGACCCTCATCGGGGCGACCGAGATCGCCGGCACGGACCTGGATCCCGGAACGGTCTCGCTCGTCCTCGGCGCCCTTGCCCTCGTCGCGACGGTCGTCTCGGTCGTTCGCGCGCTCCGCCTGGCCGACCCGTTCCTCGACGTTCGGCTGTTTCGCAGCGTCCCGTTCAGCAGCGCCGCGCTCGTGTCGTTGCTGACCGGCTATGCGTTCGCGACGGCGATCATCGGTGGAGCGGTCTTCGTGGATCGGGTCCTCTACGGCGGACCGGACGAGCAGCGGCTCGCGCTGGGCGCCCTCGCCGGCGCCACCGCCGTGGGCGCGTTCGCGTCCGGGTTCCTCGTCCGGTTCGCGAGCTATCGGCTCGTGACGGTCGTGGGGCTCGCGCTGAGCATCGGCGGACTCGTCGCGATGTCCGGCTGGTCGCCCGAGACGGACATCACGGTCGCCGCGGGCGGCCTCGCGGTCTTCGGCCTCGGGTTCGGGCTCAGCGTGACACCGCGATCGACCGCGGCCGTCGAGGCGGCCGGTCGGCGGGCGTTCGGCGCCGCCTCGTCGGTCGTCACGGTGGCGCGGATGATCGGCATGGCGGTGGGACTCGCCATCCTTACGGCGTACGGGTCTACGACCATCGATCGTCTCTCGCAGGATGTCTACGCGACGCCCGGATGCCTATCTCCAGTACATCCCCGAGGAGCTGCGCGACCGACCGCTGCGCGATCCGCTGGTGGTCGCGGCGCTGGAGGCGTGGGCATCGCGCGAGGCTGCCGCCATCATGGTCGGGCTGTTCCTCGTGGCGGCCGTCGTGACCGCCGCGGCCGTTCCACCGGCGCTCGCACTGGGTGGTCGCGAGCGTATGCTGGCCGACGATGACAACGGTGAGTCGGACCTCATCCTCTGAGCGGCCCACCGGTCGCGCCGGGGAGCCGATGACGCGGCGGCTGGCGCCGGTCACCTCCGGGACGCCGGGCCGGATCCGCGTCGCCGCACTGACCGGTGACACGCTGCGCGAGACCGAGGGCGATGTCGGCGCTCTCCCGACTGCCGGAGTGGCTCGAGGACCCCGCCACCACGCTGTGGGTGGACCTCAGCGACCCGTCACCCGCCCAGGTCCAGGCCGTCGGCGCGGCGTTGCGGCTGCACCCGCTGATCGTCGAGGACGTCCTGGAGGGCAACCAGCGCGCCAAGATCGAGTCCACGGACGGCGTCATCCACCTCGTGCTGTTCGCGCTCACCCATGGCAAGCACTTCGTCGCGAGCGAGATCGATCTCGTCCTGGGGCTCGGGCTTCCTGCTGACCGTCCACGACGCGGCCTGGGATCCGCGGACCAGCAATCACCTGCGATCCGGCCCGGGCCCGATGATGGGGCACGGCCCCGACCATCTCCTCTGGGCGATCAGCGACGACATCGTGGATGGCTACTTCCCCTTCGTGGACGATCTCGGTGACGCCATCGACGCCGTCCAGGACCGGGTCATCGAGAAGGCCACGCCCGAGGTCCTGCAGGACCTCTTCGAGCTCAAGCGTGAGCTCATCGAGGTCCGCCGCGCCGCGAGCCCGACGCGGGAGGTCTTCAACCAGCTGACGAACCGCGACCTGCCGCTGATCGATGCCGAGGAGATCGTCTACTTCCGCGACATCTACGACCACGTGATCCGCCTGACCGACGAACTCGACAACTATCGTGAGCTCGCGTCATCCACGCTCGATGTCTACCTGACGCAGATCAACAACAACCTGTCGGTGATCATGAAGCGGCTCACCGGCGTCACCGTCATCCTCGCCGGGATCGGGGCGTTCGCCGGCATCTTCGGGATGAGCGAGGCGACCGTGGAGGCGGGGAACTTCTGGATCGTGACGGGCGGGATCATGGCGGTCGCCGCGGGCGCCGCCGTCGTGCTCCGGCGGATCGACTGGATCTGACGCCGTCAGTCAGCCGCACTCCACGGGATCGGCCTCGGGGTGCGCGTCCGCCGGATCGGCGACTTCGACGGACAGCGGCTCGGCGATGACCTGGGTCTTGCCCGGCGTCCCGCGCGGGCCCTCCGAGGTCTGGAGCCACGAGCTGCTCGGTAGTCGGCACCCAGGGCGTCGATCAGGTCGCGCTGATCGCGTCGAACGTCCACGACCTCGTACAGGAAGCGGTAGTCGTCGCTCGTCCAGACTTCGACGACCATGCCCCGCTGTTCGCGCTCCGGCGTCTCGAGGAGTGGGAGGAACATGCCCTCGCGTGCGTGAGCGAAGAGATAGGTGGCGCGATCCTGGCCGGGTTGGCTGAGCTCCTTGAGGTACATCGCGACGTCGCAGTACGGGTAGCCGTCGGGACCCTGGATGACGGGCAGGTCGATGTCGAGCGCGGCGACCCGGACGCGCGTCGCGACCCGATCCGGGTCGGCGGTCGGCGTCGCGCTTGGTGCTGACGTCGGAGCCCTGCGGGTGGGAGCGTGATCAAGGCGCGACGGGGTCGGCCTGGCCGTGGCGCCGCTCGTCGGGCGTGGCGACGGCGTCGGTTCGGCGGCCATCGACGCGGTGTACGTGAGGAGACCAGCGGCGAGCATCGTCACGCCGGCCGCGGTCAGGAGCGCCGGCAGGAATCGCGTGCGGATGCGCTCCGGGACGTCGGTCATGGGAACGGAATGCTAGCGCGAGCCTCGTCGGCACGCTCCGGGCCGCTCGTACTGGTACCCTCCGCGCCAGCATGTGGGCTCGCCTTTCCATCGTCGCCGGGTTGATCGCCGGCATCGCGGCGGCGGCGCTGGTCCTCGGGGGGATCCTCGCGTTCGCCCCGGAGCCGGTGCCGGCCGTCACGCCTGCCCCGCAACCGTCGGTCGCAGCGGCGTCGCCGTCCGCCGGACGCCGGACCGTCCGCGACCGCCGCCGCGAGCGGTTCTCCGGGCGCGTCGGCGGACCCGCCGGGCGGGTCCGGCGCGTTGTTCGGCGTCGGGGAGCCTGCGCCGGCGCTGGTGGTCCCGCAGGTTGGCGGTGGCACCATCGACCTTGCGAACCTGCGCGGCCAGCCGGTCTGGGTCAACTTCATGGGCACGTACTGCCCACCGTGCGTGGACGAGTTCCCGCTGATGAACGGATTCGCCGCCCGGTATGCGGACGACGGCCTCGTGGTCCTTGCGATCGATGTCAAGGAGGAGGAAGGGATCGTCGCCGCGTTCGCGGACCAGCTGGGTACGACCTTCCCGCTGGGCCTCGACAGCGACGGCTCGGTCGCCGATCGGTGGGGTGCCGCGCTGGCGCTGCCCGTCCACTTCTGGATCGACGAGGACGGGATCGTCCGCGACGCGGCTCTCGGTGGCATCGGGCCGGACATCATGGCGCGCGGCCTCCAGTCGATCATGCCGGACATCACCGTCACGCCATGACGGACCGGCGGTGACGGACACGCCCCACGAGGTCTCGGATCCGGCCGACCTGGCCGCAGCGCTCGATCGACTGGTCGCGGCGCACCCGCCGATCCTCCTGGTGGTCGATTTCGACGGCACGCTCGCCCCGGGGTCGCGTGATCCGGGGGCGGCGCACATCGACCCCGTCGCGCAGCGCGCGATGCGCACCCTGGCGCGGATCGGGGCCGCGCGTCCCGGTCGCGTGCATGTCGCGGTCCTCACCGGTCGGACGGTCCGCGACGTCGCCGCAAGGGTCCGCGTCGGGGGCGTCGAGTACCTCGGTGATCACGGCCTGCAACGCGGCTGGCTGCCCCGCGGCGGCCACGTGACCGCGGTGTCGGTCGGCATCGAACCCGGCTTCGACCGGCATGGTGATCCGGCGGAACGGCTGGCTGTCGGCGTGGCCGAGGAGCTCGGCCGGCCGGCGTGGCTGTACGTGGAACGAAAGGGACCGTCCGTGGCATTCCACGTCCGGCAGGCGGACGACGTCGCGACCGCGCGGATGGCCGTGCTGGCCGCGATCGAGGTCGTGGAGCGTCGCGATGGGCTGGAGGACCATGGCCTCGAGCACTACCGGGGCCGTTCCGTCGTGGACCTGCGACCGCGCGACGCGGGCGGCAAGCGCGAGGCGGTGGAGCGGCTCATCGCACGCCACCGGCCCGGCGCGATCATGGCGCTCGGGGATGAGTTGAGCGACGTGGATGCGTTCGAGGCGGTCGTGGCCGCGCGGGTCCGGCCGGATCGGCCCGTGGTCGGGGTGAACGTGGCCGTCCACGGGTCGAGGCCGGCTCCGGCGGAGCTCAGCGCCCTGGCCGATATCCACGTCGCTTCTGCCCGGTCCGTCGCGCATCTGATCGCCGATCTCGGCGCGCGACTGGCGACCGGGTAGCGCCAAGCGGGGGACCGCTCCCCGCGCTGCTTCCTACGGGGTCGTGGCGATGGCCGCGGCGGCCTCGGCGACGATGTCGAGCAGCGCGTTGGGGAAGAGTCCGAAGACGACGGTCAGCGTGGCTGCCGCGGCCAGCCCGCCCCAGAGCAGGGCGCCGTGCCGAAGTGCGGGTGCGTCACTGCTCGGATCCCGCATGAACATGTAGACGACGACCCGGAGGTAGTAGAACGCGGCGGCGGCGGCATTGAGCACGGCGATGACGGCCAGGATCGTCAGCGGCCCGCCGGCCTCGACGGCGGCAAGGATCACGTACGCCTTGCCGAAGAACCCGGCGGTCGGCGGGATGCCCGTCAGCGACAGGAGGAACAGCGTCATGAGGATGCCCAGGATGGGCTCCTTGCGTCCCAGGCCGGCGAACGTGTTCAGCGAGGACGTAACGCCAGAGCGCCTCTGGAGTGCGGCGATGATGGCGAACGCGCCCAGGTTCATGAACGTGTACGCCGCCCCGTAGTAGAGCAGGCCCTCGAGCCCGTCCTGCTCCCCACCGGCCCAGGCCGCAAGGCCCACGAGCATGTACCCGGTGTGGGCGATGGAGCTGTACGCGAGCATGCGCTTGACGTTGTCCTGGGTCAGCGCGATGAGGTTGCCCACGGTCATCGTAAGCGCGGCGAGGACGATCATGACCGGCAGCCACACGTCGGCGAGCGGACCGAGGGCCTCCACGAACAGCCGCAGGATCAGGGCGAATGCGCCGATCTTGGGCCCGACCGAGAGATAGCCGGTGATGGGCGTGGGGGAGCCCTGGTACGCGTCCGGCGTCCAGTAGTGGAACGGGACTGCCGCGATCTTGAACGCGACGCCGGTCGTCATGAACGCCAGTCCCATGGCGAGGCCCGGCGAGAGCGGTGCGGCACCGGCGACGATCTCCGCCAGCGCCTCCGCGACGCCGTCCACGCGCGTCGTTCCGGTCAGACCCCACACGAACGCCAGGCCGAACAGGAAGATGGCTGAGCTGAACGACCCGAGGAGGAAGTACTTGATCGCGCCTTCGGTCGAGTACGGGTCGGACTTGTGATACCCCGCCAGCAGGTAGCCAGGCAGGACCATGAGCTCAAGGCCCAGGAACAGCAGCAGCAGGTCCGCGGAGCCCGCGATGAGCATCGCGCCGGTCATCGCGAAGATGAGGATGATCGCGAACTCGGCGATCGGCAGGTTCCGTGGGAGCAGGTAGTCGGGCGCGAAGAGGATCGTGAGGACGACGATCGCGATGAACAGGACGTCGAGGAACGTCGTCAGCGCGTCAACCGTGTACGAGCCGCCGAATGCCGTGGCCGGCGTGGCACCGACGACGATGGTGATGACCGCGGTGATGCCCAGGCCGATGAGCGCCGTGGCGATGGCGATCGGCGAGCGGCCCGGCCAGATGAGGTCGACGATCAGCACCGCCGCCGCGGTCAGGACGCCCGCGATGAGCGGGGCGATGGTGACGAGATCTTCGGCGTTCACTGCACGCCACCTTCCGCGGGGGTCGACGGCGTGGCTGTGCCCGCGGCTCCGGCCTCACCGCGCATGAGCGCCCAGAGGACACGCGCGAGGATACCGACCACCACGAGCCCGATCAGCAGGAGCGTGACCTCGCCGCCGATCGCGATCACCGTGCCGGCCTCGGCGGCAGCGACCGTCGCCTCGACCGTGCCCTGGACGAGGTCCAGGAGCAGGCCCGGCTGGACGCCGAAGACCACGACGAGCGTGGCGAGCGGGATGAGCGTGAGGATCTCGACCGGTTCGATGTCGGTGAGGTGGTCGCCGAGGCCCTTGAGGAAGTCGGAAAGCTCGCCGAACACGATGCGTCCATACATGAAGAGCAGGTAGCCGGCCGCGAGGACCATCACGGTCGCGGCGATCGCCGCCGCCCACGGACTGACCGCGAACGTCCCGACCAGGGTCAGGAATTCCCCGACGAATCCGGACAGGCCGGGCAGGCCGGCAGAAGCGAACACGAAGAACCCGAACAACGCGGCATAGACGGGCGTTCGCCCGGCGAGCCCGCCCATCTTCGCGATGGTCCGGTCGTGCGTGCGTTCGTAGATAACCCCGACGAGGAGGAAGAGGGCACCCGTGATGAGGCCGTGATTGATCATCTGGAGTACCGCGCCCTGGATGCCCTGCTCGTTGAACACGAAGATGCCCAGGGTCACGAAGCCCATGTGGCTGACCGATGAGTACGCCACCAGGCGCTTGAGGTCGGGTTGGATGAGCGCCACGATCGCGCCGTAGATGATCGCGATGAGCGAGAGCACGATGATCGCCGGCGCGAGTGTCTGGGCAGCGTCCGGGTAGAGCGGTAGCGCGAACCGGATGAAGCCGTAGCCACCCAGCTTGAGCAGGACGCCGGCGAGGATCACGGAACCCGCCGTGGGCGCCTCGGTGTGCGCGTCCGGAAGCCACGTGTGGAACGGGAACATCGGGACCTTGATCGCGAAGGCGAGGAAGAACGCGAGGAATGCCCCCAGCTGGAGGGCGGAGGCGAACCCGCCATCGGGGCTTGCGGCGAACTCGCGCAGCGTCTCGAAGTCGAAGGCGCCCGACCCACGAGCCGGTCACGGACTGGTAGGCGAACGCCGTCGCGAGGATCGCCACGAGCATCAGCAGCGAGCCGACGAGCGTGTACAGGACGAACTTGATCGTCGCGTAGATGCGGTTCGCGCCGCCCCAGATCCCGATGATCAGGTACATCGGGACGAGCACGATCTCCCAGAAGATGTAGAAGAGGAACAGGTCCAGGGCGAGGAAGACGCCGATCATCCCGACCTCGAGGACGAGGAAGGCGATCATGTATTCCTTGATCCGCGTCTGGATCGGCTTGAAGCTCGCGAGCAGGCAGATCCACGTCAGCGTCGTGGTCAGGACGACGAGCGCCGCCGACAGCCCGTCCACGCCCAGCTTGTACTGGATGCCGAACAGCGGGATCCAGTCGACGACTTCGACGTACTGGAACCCGGCCTCGGCCGGGACGAACCGGGCGAGCAGGACGAGCGACGCGACCCAGGTCGCGAGCGCGAACGCGAGCGCCACCGGGCGCGTCACCGACGAGGGCAGCACGGCCACCACCAGGGCTCCGACGAGCGGGAGGAAGGTGATGATCGAGAGGATCGGGATGCCGTTGAGGTCCATCGCCTAGTTCCCCGCCAGCAGCAGGTACGCGCCGGCCATGACGATCAGCCCGATGGCGATGCCCAGGGCGTAGTTCTGGACCCGACCGGTCTGGACCTGGCGCAGGCCGCGACCCGACTGCACGGTCGCTCGGCCGATGCTGTTGACCGTGCCGTCCACGACGTTGCGATCGAACCAGAACAGCGCGTCCGCCACGCGGCCGCCGATCACGATGAACAGCAGGTGGTTGAGCTCGTCGAACCACCACTTGTTGAGCGAGGCGCGATAGAGGAACGGCACCTTGGCCGTGAGCTCGCGGACCTGCTCGGGTCGGGCCGGCAGGTGCAGGCCGGCGATGTCCGTCCCGAACAGTCGCCACGCGATCGCGATCCCGAACGCGGCGATCCCGACGCTCGTCAGGATGAGGATGCCGTCGATCCCGAAGAGCTCGTAGGCCACCTCTTCGTGGCCCAGTAGCTCCAGGCCCTCGTGGAAGACCGGCTCGAGCCAGTGGTGGATGGTGCTGTCGCCCAGTGGCAGGCCCAGCGCCATGCCGAGGAACACCGATGGGATCGCGAGCAGGATGAGCGGGATGGTCATGACCCACGGGGATTCGTGGACCTTGTCCCAGACCGCCTTGGGTCCGCGGAACTCGCCCCAGAACGTGAGGGCCATCAGCCGGAACATGTAGAAGGCGGTGAGTCCGGCCACGATCCAGCCGACGGCCCAGACCCACTCGAAGTGGAGCTTGAACGCCTCGCCCAGGATCTCGTCCTTGGAGAAGAACCCGGCCAGCGGCGGGATGCCCGCGATGGCGATCGACCCGATCAGCATCGTGATGTACGTGATCTTGATCTTCTTGCTCAGGCCGCCCATGTTCCGCATGTCCTGCTCCTCGTGGACGGCGTGGATCACCGACCCCGAGCCCAGGAAGAGCAGCCCCTTGAAGAATCCGTGCGTCATCAGGTGGAAGATCGCGGCGGTGAACGCCCCAACGCCCAGAGCCGCGAACATGTAGCCCAGCTGCGAGAGCGTGGAGTACGCGAGCACCCGTTTGATGTCCGTCTGGGTCATCGCGATGCTCGCGGCAAGGATGGCCGTGAAGATGCCGACGGCGGCAACGATGACCATCGCGTCCGGGGCCGAGGCGAACAGCGGATTGGCGCGCGCAACGAGATACACGCCGGCATTGACCATCGTCGCGGCGTGGATGAGGGCGGACACCGGGGTGGGGCCCTCCATCGCGTCCGGGAGCCAGACGTGCAGCGGGAACTGGGCGCTCTTGCCCATCGCGCCCGCGAACACGAGGAGCGCGACCACGAACAGCGGGATCGGGTTCGCGCTGCCTTCGTGGAGCAGGATCTCGATCGATTGGCGGATGTTGAGCGTCGCCTCACCGGCCGCGCCCGTGTTGATGAAGATCGCCATGATCCCGAGCGCGAACCCGACGTCGCCGACCCGGTTGACGATGAACGCCTTCTTCGCCGCCAGCATCGCCGACCGCTTGCGGTACCAGAACCCGATGAGCAGGTAGCTCGATAGCCCGACCAGCTCCCAGGCTACGAAGACGACGAGCCAGTTGTCGGCGAGGACGAGCAGGAGCATCGAGAACATGAACAGGTTCAGGTAGGCGAAGAACCGCCAGTACCCGGGGTCGTGGCTCATGTACCCGATCGAGTACACGTGCACCAGCAGCCCGATCGTCGTGACGACGATGAGCAGGCATGCCGTCAGCGGGTCGATGAAGATGCCGACGTCAACCTGGAACTCGCCAGCCGGGATCCACGTGAAGAGCGGGATCTCGTAGCCGTGGAGGTCGTCGGTGCCCTCGATGAGCGGCGCCGTCCCGGTGAGCACGCTCACGACCAGACCCATCGCGATGACCCACACCACGAAGATCGCGAGGACCGGGAACCAGTGCGCCTGCTTGCCGAGGCGGCGACCGATGAGGGCCGTCAACGAGAAGCCCACCAGCGGCAGGATCAGCAGGAGCGGGGCCAGCGACTCCAGGCTCACTGGCGCATCGCGTCGTACTCGTCGACGAGCGGCGTCTTCTTGTTGCGGTAGATCGCGATGACGATCGCGAGGCCCACGGTGGCCTCAGCGGCGGCCACGGCCATGACCATCAACGCGATGACCGACGCCTGACCACCCAGCTCGGGGATGAAGGCGCCGAACGCGATGATCGAGAGATTGACCGCGTTGAGCATCAGCTCGATCGACATGAGCATGCTGATCGCGTTGCGCCGCGCCAGGAAGCCGAACGTGCCGATGGCGAACAGGATCCCGGACAGGACGAGGTAGGCGTCGAGGCTGTTGCTCACGACGGCCCACCCGGTTCGCGCTTGGCGAGGAAGACCCCGCCGATGACGGCCGCGAGCAGGAGCACGCTCACGATCTCGAACGGGAAGACGAAGTCCTCGAACAGCAGGGCCGACATGTCGTCGGTGGCGATGCGGACCCGCTCGCCGACCTCGCCCCAGTCGGTCGCGCTGACGGCGAGGGCGATGACGACGGCGATGATGACCGAGGCGATCGCCGCCGCCCCGGCCTGTGTCTGGAAGACGAGCCGTGCCGGCGCGTCCTTCGTCTGCGTGAGCATGATCGCAAAGAGGATCAGGACGCTGATCGCGCCGATGTACACGATCACCTGCGCGGCGCCGATGAGCGGCGCCCCGATCAGGACGTAGATGCCGGCGAGGGCCCCGAAGCAGACGATCATCGCGAGGCCGCAGCGGATGATGTCGCGCATCGTCACGACCAGCAGTCCGGACCCGATCATGATCGAGGCGAAGATCCAGAACAGGGCATCCTCCCAGTCCTGGCCGAGGAACACGAGCATCAGCAGCGCGATGCCGAGCACCGCGCCCATGACGGCGAGGCCGATGACGATCGGGATCAGCTTCTGCAACACGGGCGTGGCGGCTACTCGTGCCCGCCGGGGCCGAGGGCGGCCACGGCGCCATGCCCGTCGCCATGGTCATGCCCGTGCCCGTGGCCGTTCCCACCCCCCTGGCCGCTCCCCGCCGCGATGCCGGTGATGGACGGCGGCAGCACCGGGAGCATCCGCGAGCTGTCGATGAACCGGCCGTCGGCGGCGGCGCGGGTCGCCCAGTCGCGCTCGCGGCGGATGTAGGTCACCTCGGTCTCGCGATCGATGGCAGCGAGCGCCATCAGGTCGATGGTCGGGTTCGCCCGACCGGTGTGGGCGAGCTCGATATCGGCGCCGTCACGCAAGGCGTCGTACGGGCATGCATCCACGCAGATGCCGCACAGGATGCAGCGGCTCTCGTCCACTTCGTACTTCTGGAGGACGCGCGGCTTGGGCATGAGGGCGCCCGTGGGGCACGTCTCGGCGCACCGTCCACACGACACGCAGGGCGTGTCGTTGAGGCTCATGTCCAGCGGCGTCGTGACGAGCGTGTCGAACCCGATGCGCATGAAGTCGTAGCACGCCGCCCCGACCACTTCGGAGCAGACCTGGGCGCAACGGCCGCAATCGATGCAGCGCGACGGCTCGCGCAGGATGAACGCGTGCAAATCGTCGCGGACGTAGTCGTGGTTGATGCCGGTGAACCGGTTCTCCGTCACGGACCGATAGCCCGCGCCCTGGTGGTACTGCGGCTCGAGGGTCCGCAGCGTCGTGCCGTACTCGATGCCGAGACGGCGCAGGTCGCAGAACCCGATCGCCTCGCACGTGCACTGGAGGCAGCGCGTGCTCTCCGCGACGGCCGCCTCGCGCGTGTACGGGAGCTCGTACTCGATGTAGCTGTGGTTCCGCTCCTCGGCCTCGAGGGCGGTCATCCGGTAGCGCGGCTCCTTGACCTCGGCGGTGAACGGCACGATGGAGAGGAACTCGGGCTGCGGCTCCGCGAGCGTCTGGCGGGTGCGGATCGCAGACAGGTCCAGGCCCTTGAGGAAGGCGTCCACGGCATAGGCCGCGCGCCGGCCTTCGGCGATCGCCTGGACGACCGTCGCGGCGCCGATCCGGACGTCGCCCGTGCCGAAGACGCCTGGCCGCCCGGTCTCGAAGGTGACCGCGTCCGCCTTGAGTCGGTGCTGCTTGGTCGCCTCGGGCCCCTCGGAGCCTGGGCCGATCCAGGTGAGGTCCGGCCCCTGGCCGATGGCCAGCAGGACCCGGTCGCACGGGATGATGAACTCGGTGCCGGGGGCGGGCTCCGGCCGACGGCGTCCGGACGCGTCCGGGGCACCCAGCTGCATCCGGATGAACTCGACCCCGGTGACGTTGCCGTTCTTGTCCACGACGACCCGGGTGGGGCCAGCCTGGAAGATCGCGGTGACGCCTTCCTCGATGGCTTCGTGGACCTCGCCGGCCGCCGGCATGTCCTTCATGTCGCGCCGGTAGACGAGCGTGACCTCGCTCGCTCCCTGGCGGACCGACGTCCGCACGCAGTCCATCGAGGTGAACCCGCCACCGATGACGACGACGCGCTTGCCGGCGTGATCGGGGTACTCGAGTCCCAGGGTGGCGGTGCGCAGGTACTCGAGACCGTCGAGGACCTCGGCGGCGTCCTCGCCCGGGATCCCGAGCTTGTTGGTGTCGTAGCAACCGATGGCGATGACGACCGAGTCGAAGCCCTGGTTCGTCAGGTCGTCGAGGGTGAAGTCGCGACCCAGCCCGGCGTTGCAGACCATCTTGCCGCCGAGCCGCGTGACCGACTCGTACTCCGCCTCCAGGACCTCGACCTTGGGCAGGCGGTACTGCGGGATCCCGTAGCGGAGCATCCCGCCCGGCGCCGGGTCGCGCTCGAAGATCGTGACGTCGTGCCCGGCGAGGAGCAGGTAGTACGCGGCGCTCATGCCGGCCGGCCCCGAACCGATCACGGCCGCGCGGCGACCGCTCCGGACCTGCTGTTCGAACGGGACGGGCGGGTCCACGCCGTCGTCCAGCATGGACTTGAGGACCTGGTCGCCGGCATAGCGATGCGAATCGCGGATGGCGATCGCCTCGTCCACCTCGTCGCGCCGGCAATGCTCCTCGCACGGGGCCGGGCAGACGCGCCCAAGGACGGACGGGAAGGGGATCGTCCGCTTGAAGATCCGGGTGCTCTCGCGCCAGTCGGCCTCCGCGTTCGCCTTGAGGAAACCCGGGATATCGATGTGGCTGGGGCACTTGTTCTGGCAGGGCGGCAGGCAGTAGGCGTTGTGGTCGCTGAAGATCAGCTCGAGGTTCGTCCGGCGCAGCCGGCGGACCTCCTCGGTCTGGGTCTGGACCTTCATCTCGGGTTCGCAGACGCGCGAACAGGAGATCGGCGGGTGCTCCTCTCCCTCCACTTCGACGACGCACATCCGGCACGCCCCGAAGCCCGGGAGCTTGGGCTCGTAACAGAGCGTCGGGATCTCGATCCCGTTGTCGCGGCAGACCTCGAGGATGGTCTGACCCTCGAACCCTTCGACGACGCGGCCATCCACCTCGATGCGGATCCGCGCCGTGGACTGCGGGCGCTGCGGTGACTGGGTCTCGAGGAGTCGCTCGGCCAGCGAATCCGCGTTGGTCCTTGCTGTCGTGGCGGGGACGGGGCGGCCTTCGGGACGGGCGAGGGTATCGGTCATCAGGGGGCCTCGGTCGCGGCCGGCACGGGTCGGCTGGCGGGATCGAACTGGGAGCTGAAGTATCGCATCCCGCTGGTCAGCGGAAGGGTGGCCAGGCGCTCGTGGTCGCACAGCGCCGACGCGACGATGTCGTGGGCGAGATCGGTCGCCAGGACCGGATCGGTGGGTCGGGAGAGGCCCGCCTCGCGGCGCCCGACGATCTCGGCGAGGCGTTTCGTCCCGATGCGGCACGGGATGGACTTACCGCAGGCCTCGCCCGAACAGAACCGGGTCAGGACGCCGACCAGTTCCACGAGATCGGTCCGGTCGTCGACGACCATGACCGAGCCCGACCCAAGGTGGGCGCCTGCCGCACGCAGCCCCTCGAACGTGTATGGGGTGTCGAGGGCATCCGGTGGCAGCAACCCGCCCGACGGTCCGCCGACGAGTACGGCCTGGAGCGACCGCTTGGCCGGCAGCTTCCCACCGAGCGCGACCACGTCGCGCAGCAGCGTCCCAAGGGGCACTTCGGCGATGCCGTCGCCGCTCGGCGTCCGGAGCTGGACGAGGACGGTGCCCGGGCAATCGGGCGCACCGATCGTCGCGAACGCTTCGGCGCCTTCGCGGATGATCCACGGGACGGCGGCCAGCGTCTGGACGTTGTGGACGACGGTCGGCATCCCGAAGAGCCCGCGCTCAGCCGGGTGGGGCGGACGCTGCTCGGGCTGGCCGCGCTTGCCTTCGAGGGCCTTGAGCAGGACGGTCTCCTCGCCCAGCATGTAGGCGCCCTGGACCGGGCGGACCGTGATCGCAAGGTCGAACCCCGAACCCAGGATGTCCGTGCCGAGGAACCCCGCGTCCACTGCGGCGTCGATGGCCGCCGTCAGTCGTGCGATGACGTCGGTGTCCTCCGCGCGCACGGCGATGAACGCCTCGCTTGCTCCGATCGCGTAGGCCGCGATGGCGACGCCTTCCACGACGGCGAACGGGACGCGCGCCATGAGCGTGCGGTCGGTGTGCGAAGCGGGATCGGCGCCGTAGCCGTTGGCGACGACGTAGCGTCGTGGAGCGTCCGTCGCGCTCGCCGTGCGCCACTTGTCGCCCGCGGGGAAGCCGGCACCGCCACGGCCGCGCAGGCCGCTCGCGCCGATCTCCGCGGTCACCGCGGTCCCGCCTAGATCGCGGACCGCGCGGCGCAGCCCGGCGAACGCGCCCGCGGCGACGGCCGCATCGAGGTCGGTCGGATCGGCGGCGTCAGCACGCGCGAGGAGGACCGTCGGCCAGCCGGCCGGCGTGGGGAGGAGGTCGGTCATGCCTATGCCCGCGCCGGGGCGCCCGGGCGCCCGTTCCCGCCGAGCGCGGCATCGAGTGCGGCCAGGTAAGTGGATTCGGCGGGCCGGTGCGCGGCGACCGCGGCGGCCTGCGCGCTGGCCGTCTCGGGTTCGAAGCGCAGGTGTGCGTAGTAGCTCGCCGTGCCGTAGATCATCGCGTACCACGCGCCACTCTTGTGGCTGATCCGCTTGAGCGCGGCGACCGGCAGGTATCCGTAGGCGGCCTGTGTCGACTCGAGGATGGCGAGCATCTGCGCTGGGTCGTGGTCGTATTCCTCGAGGACGGCGTCCACCAGCGCCAGGTCCACCGCGTCGAACGGCCGGTAGGCTGGGTCGGGAACGGGCCGGCCCGATCGTCGCAGGGCGCTCTCCTCGCGCCGCTCGCCGTACGTCTCGGGGGCGCCCCAATGGACGTGGTAGCGGCCGCGCGTGTCCATGCCGCCCATGTCGATGCACTCGATGGGGCACGCCTGCGCGCACTGGAAGCATGTCTCGCACTTGAGCGTCCCGTACTCGTCGTAGAGCAACTGGAGCCGGCCGCGGAACTTGTGCGGCACGTCGAGTCGCACCTCGGGGTACTTCACCGTGACCTTCGGTTCGAAGACGCGGCGAAGGGTCACCGCCATGCCCTTCATGATGCCGAGGCCCGGGACGATGCTCATGCCGAGGTCCTCAACTCTTGACCACGACGATGGCCGCGGCCGTGACGAACAGATTGAGCAGGGATGCCGGGAGCAGCCACTTCCAGGCGAAGTCCATGAGCTGGTCGACGCGCACGCGCGGCAGCGTGCCTCGCATCCACACGAGGACGAACACGAGGGTGTACGTCTTGAGCATGAACCAGAGGATACCGGCGACCCAGTCCAGGCCGATGTACGCCCACGCGCCGATCATGCCGACGATGAACAGGTTGGCGAGGACGAACCCCGCGATGAGGGCCTGCCACGCCTTGATCCGTGAACTCGCGATCCAGAACGGGACGGCGAAGGCCAGGGTCAATGCGACCGGCACGATCCCGATGAAGAGCAACAGGCCGATACCCCAGGTTCCGGGGTCGATCGCGAGGTCGAGCGGCCACGGCCACGGGAACGGCGCATTCCAGCCGCCGAGGAACAGCGTCACCGTCAGCGCCGCGATGATGAAGACGTTGACGAACTCGGCGAAGTAGAAGAACCCGAAGCGCATGCCCGAGTACTCCGTCGCGTAGCCGGCGACGATCTCGGAGTCCGCCTCGGTCAGATCGAACGGGGTTCGGTTCGCCTCGGCCGTCGCGGCGATGAAGAAGATCAGCGCCCCGAGCGGTTGCTGGAAGATGTACCAATCGGTGAACCAGCCAGCCTGGTTACCCACGATGGTGTTGAGGCTCATCGTCCCGGCCAGGAGCAGCAGCCCGACCACGGAGAGGGTCAGGGGGATCTCGTAACTGACGGCCTGAGCGGCCGCACGCAATCCCCCGAGCAACGAGTACTTGTTGTAACTCGCCCAACCGGCCATGAGCAGTCCGACGACGGACAGGCCGCCGATCGCGAAGAAGTACAGCAGGCCGAGGTTGAAGTCCGCGCCGTACAACCCCGGGGCGAACGGGATGACCAGCAGCGTCATCACGCTGGCGAGGTAGACGACGACCGGGGCCCAGGTGAAGACGATGGCATCGGCGCCGGTGGGTGTGAAGTCCTCCTTCATGAGCATCTTCAGGCCGTGCACGACCGAGATCAGCGAACCATATGGACCCACCCGATCCGGACCGATCCGCAGGTTCATCATCGCGATGCCCTTGAGCTCCATGTAGCCGACGATGAATGCGGTCGGGATCGTCATGAGCAACACCGCCGTCGCCGCGACCACGAATCGGACGATCGGGAGGTTCGCGGCCAGGATGTCAACGACGGCCTCGCCGAACAGCACGATCGCGGCCAGCAGCCCGATCGAGAGTGCCAGCAGCGCCGGGATCGCCGTGAAGACGATCTTCCCGGGCAGCGTCAGCCGATTCCAGCCCCGCGCGAGGGTGGTCATGCCGCCACGACCCCGTGAGGGCGTTCGGACGAGATCACGCGAAGGCGCCGGCGAGCAGCGCAGCGAGCGCGCTCAGACGCGCGTGAGCGAAGCAGCGCAGACGGCAACGCACGCGTGATCCGTCCCAGTGTCCTCACTTATCGACGCCTCCCATGATGGGATCAAGGCTGGCCATGATGGCCATCGTGTCGGCGATCAGGTGGCCCGAGGTCATGAGGCCGACGGCCTGGAGGTGGATGAACGAGGGGTCGTGGATGCGCATCCGGAATGGCTGGTCCGTTCCGTCGCTGACGACGTACGCCGCGTACTGGCCGCGCGGGCCTTCGATCCCGGCATAGGCGCGACCCGGCCGGGGCCGAAGGAGGCGCGGCAACTTGGCCATGACCGGACCGTCGGGCATCTGGTGGAGGCACTGGTCGATGATCCGAAGGCTCTGCTTGACCTCGTCCATGCGCAGCAGGTAGCGCGCGAGGCAGTCACCCTCGGAGCGCGTCGGGATGTCGAAATCGAGCTCGGGGTAGACGCTATACGGGTGTGCCCGGCGCACGTCGAAGGGCACGCCGGTCGCGCGCAGGTTGGGTCCCGTCATGACCATCCGCAGGGCGGCCTTCGAGTCGATGGTGCCGAGGCCGCGCATCCGTCGGACGAAGATCTCGTTCTCGTTGAGGAGCGCCTGCCCCGCCTCGATCTGCTCGGTCGCTCGGCTCATCCAGTCGCCGAGGCGGCTCATGAACTCGTGGTTGAGGTCGCCGTTGACGCCACCGATGCGGAAGTAGTTGAACAGCATCCGCTGACCGGTGAGGCTCGCGAGCATGTCCACGATCTCGTCGCGCTCGATGAACGACCAGAGGATCGGCGTCAGGCCACCCAGGTCCAGGGCCATCCAGCCGAGGAACAGCGAGTGGCTCGCGATCCGGTTGAGCTCGCCTGAGAGGACGCGGATGTACTCCGCCCGCCGCGGGACGTCCACATCGAGCAGCTTCTCGAAGGCCATCACGCCCGGCCACTCGCAGAAGAGCGAGCTCACGTACTCCAGCGGGTCCAGGTAGCAGATCGCCTGGTGGTAGTCGGCGTTCTCGCACAGCTTCTCTACGCCGCGGTGGAGGTAACCCAGGACCGGGTCGAGATCGACGACCTTCTCGCCGTCGAGCTTGAGCACGACCCTGAGCACCCCGTGCGTGGAGGGGTGCTGGGGCCCCATGTTGATGAACATCTCGCCGTCGCCGAGCGTGTAGAACTCGGCCTCGCGCTCGGTGCGCGGCGGGTACGGCGGCACGGGCTCGAAGACGCCGAGGTCGCGGTCCAGGGTGACCCGCGGGTCATCGGCGGACTGGTGCGGGGTCTCGTGACGGTGGCCGTCGGTTCGAGGGGGCGTGGCGGTCATCGGGTCTCGCTCGTTCTGTGGGTCGCGGGCTACGTGCCGGTCCGACGGACCAGCGCCGTCGCGGGCGCGTTCCTCGGAGTGTGGGTCCGCTCCATCGGCCGGACACCGGCACCGGGCGAGCGCGCGGCATCGTCAGGCAGGTAGAAGTCCTTGCGGAGCGGGAAGCTCTGGTAGTCGGGCGGCATGT
Source organism: uncultured Chloroflexia bacterium (assembly GCA_963743815.1). GTDB lineage: Bacteria > Chloroflexota > Limnocylindria > Limnocylindrales > CSP1-4 > SPCO01. The sequence goes on from CAVURB010000002.1 coordinate 98,798, forward strand.
AGATGCGGCGCAGGTCCCGGTTGCCTTCGAACGTGATGCCGAACATGTCGTAGGCCTCGCGCTCCATCCATTCCGCGCCCTTCCAGAGGAAGGTGGCGGACGGGACGCGAGGGTCGTCCTGCGACAGGCCGTCGGCGATGACCCGCAGCCAGTCAGGGGTCGTCGGGCTCCAGAGGTGGTAGATGACCTGCATCGATTCGCCCGTATCCACGCCACACAGGTCGGCGAGGAACTCGAACCCGAACTCCGGCTCGTCGTGGAGCGCGGTCAGGACACCGACGACGTCGCCGGCCCCGATGCGGATCTCGGTCTCGTCATGCCGCTGGCGGATGGGACCCGCGAGTTGCTCGGCGAACCGGGTCTCCAGCCGGGTCCTGAACGCGCGGTCCATGTCTAGACGTCCTCCGGGACGGTCGGGCCGATCGCCCGGTCCGGCCACTCGCCGCGGCGGTCCTTGATCAGTTGCTGGAGCTTCATCATCCCGTAGATGAGGCCCTCGGGACGGGGCGGGCAGCCCGGGACGTACACGTCGACCGGCATGACCCGATCGATCCCCTCCACCGTCGAGTAGCTGCGCTTGTAGCGCCCACCCGAACACGTGCAGTCGCCCATCGCGACGGACCACTTGGGTTCCGGCATCTGCTCCCAGAGCCGCACGAGCGGACCAGCCATCTTGGTCGTCAGCGTGCCGGCGACGATCAGCACATCCGCTTGGCGAGGGCTGGCCCGGAACGGGAACATGCCCCAGCGGTCCATGTCGTTCCTGGACGTCGCCGTGGACATCATCTCGATCGCGCAGCACGCGAGCCCGGATAGCAGCGGCCAGAGGCTGTTCATCCGGATGAGATCGAGGACGTGGTCCGCGGTCGTCGGGATGACCTCGAGCATGCCGCCCCAGCGGGCGTCGTCTCGACGACCGGCGTCCCCCGCCCCGAACTCGGCGAGGTGGGTGATGTCACTCGCGCGGCCACCGTCGTAGGCAGCTGGATCGGCGGCCTGCCAGAGCGTGTTCGGGACGACGATCGGGATCGTCAGGTCCGTGGTGCCGTCGGTCGTGGCGACCGCCGTCTCGTCCGGGGATCCGGGCTTCAGTGCCACGTCAGCGCCCCCTTCCGCCAGGCGTAGGCAAGGCCCAGCAGCAGGATCGCGACGAAGATCATCATGCTGACCAGGCCGCCCAACAGGAGGTCCTGGAAGGCGATGGCCCACAGGTAGATGAAGATGACCTCGATGTCGAACGCCACGAAGAGCAGGGCGTAGATGTAGAAGGAGAGCCCGAAGCGTCCGTGCGTGTCGCCGTAGGTATCGATGCCGGATTCGTAGGGCAGGCCCTTGTGCTCGTCACCGCGATTGCGGTGAGAGATGAGCCACGCCGCGCCGATCGTCAGGAAGACGAACGACACGCCCGCGACGGCGAAGCCGACGACGTACCAGATCCCGGTCAATTGAACTCCCTTCGAGCGGCGCACCCGTTGATCTGGGCGGTACGCGACTCGGACACGACGACCCTGGAGCGGCGGGCAGACGAACCCGCGACGGGCCACCTACGCCGCGGTCATTCTAGCAGCGGCTCACGGCGCACCGAGGTGGCGATGCGTGCGCGGGCGCGCTCGCCCAAGGCGTCGGCTGCAGGGCGGCCGGATCGGCCAGAGGAGGTCGGCAGGGATCCGGACGGTCGACGACCCGGGGTGTCCCGGACACCGGGGTCGGGGAGCGGAACGCGCCGAGCGCGCGTGCAGGTTCACGTCCCGCTCCCCGGCGGTGGGCCGTGCGACGACCGTGTCGAAGCGTCGCGGTTGGGCCCGCCGAGCGGCAATAGGGCATTCGCCCTAGTGGGGATGGATGAGGACGGGTGGGGTCCCGATCAGGTCCGGCCGGGCATCCGGAAGCGGAACAGACCGAGGGGGGACCCGTCGACGCCGGGCCAGTCGCGGCCGAAGGCCATGACCCGAAAGCGGCCCATCGCGGCCGGGTCCAGGAGGCGCATCAGCGACGACCGCAGGAGCGTGTAGGTCTCCATCGTGGTGGCCGGATCGGCCTGGATGGCCTGGAGCCGGTCCTGGATGCCGAGACCCATGAGCGCCTCGGCCTGGGTCGTGATGCCCACCGTGGTCAGGCCGGCCGCATGCGCCGCGCGCTCCACGGCGGTCACGTCCACGTGGGCCGTGAGGTCCTGGCGACCGATGAACCGGTACGGATCGTCGTGGACGTGGTGGCGGACGTACGCCCTGAGCGTGCCGTCGCGGCGACGGACCGGGTCGTAGAGCTCCGCGGCGGGGGCGCCGTAATCGATCAGCAGCAGGATGCCGCGGGTCAGCGGGGCAGCCGCCGAAGCGACCCAGTCGTCGAGGGCGAGGCAGATCTCTCCAGCCTGGCCGTCCACGAGCTCGATCCCGTCGTCGGCGAGGCGGGCGGCGAGCCCGGAGGTCGACGGTTCGATCTCGACGTCCGCGAAGGCGCCGCCGGCATCGATCGTGACCGCGATCTCGCGGAGGGCCGTGCCTCGTTGACGCACGCGGTGAACCGGCAGCGCGTCGAGGACCTCGTTGGCGATGACGACGCCCTCGAACGGCTCGTTCGCGGCCGCGGCGTCGACAGCGTCGCCGAAGCCGGCGCTCGTCAAGCGCTCTCCGAACGCCGCCACGCGGCGCGGATCCACTTCCACCGGCTGGTACCGGATGGCGGCCCGGAACCCGGGATCGTCCACGGCACCCAGCACCGACAGCGCCAGCGTTCCCGTCCCGGCGCCGTGCTCGCGGATCGTGAAGCGGTCCGACCGTCCGAGCCGCTCCCAGATCTCGCGGAGGCCGCTCGAAAGCGTGGCTCCGAAGATCGGGTGGAGCTCCGGCGCGGTGAGGAAGTCACCCTCGCGACCCGGCCGTGCCGCCTCCGCGCGGTAGTAGCCGCCATCGGGGTCGTAGAGGGCGAGCTTCATGAACCGCGCGAACCGCATGGGGCCGTCCCGGCGGATCTCGTCGCGGATGCGCTCGACGAGGCCGGCGTCCTCGCCCACATCGGAGAGGTCGGTCGGCGGGTCGCGGCGGATCCCGGCGCGAAGGTCGCTCACGACCGGCCGTCCTGTCGCAACGCGAGTCGCAGCCCTGGCCCGACAAGCGTGTGCCCGCCGAGGACGATCGGGATGGCCGCGTCTGCTGCCGCGCGCGTGAGGTCGCGCAGCCATGGATCCGCGATGCGCTCATGGAGCAGGAGATCGGAGGCGAAGCGGTCCTCGGCCGGTGGCCACGCGCGTTCGTCGGCGCCCAGGCGGTGGGCGAGCAGGACGCGCGTATCGACGATCGCGGCCTCGCCCAGGCGCCCGAGCAGCGCGCCGAGTGCGCCGGCTCCGTCGCGGTCCAACAGGGCACCGAGCACGCTCGCGGGTGGGCGCTGTCCGGCGACGCTCGTCCGCAGGCCGCGCTCCTCCACGAGCGCTCGTGTTCGCGCGGCTCCGACGCGAGCCAACCACGCCAGCGCATCGGGCGAGGTCCGCCCGCTCACGACGATCTCGCCCCGCGGGTTCGCGACGACTGCGCGAACCGCTCGGAGCCGCTCCTCGACGCGATCCCGGTCCGCGGGCGCGATGGCCGCCCGCCATCGACCCCCGAGCAGCACGAGATCCAGCGGTCCATCGATATCGACGCCGAGTCGCCATCGACGGCGCAGGTCGGTGACCTCGACGCCGGCGACCTCCGTGAGCCACCGCGGGAGGGCGTTGTCGGACGCGAGGTCGGGGAGCGTCGCCAGGACGTCGCGGGCGTTCGCGATGGCCACGATGTCCGCCGAGTAGGCGTTGTTGGCCAGGGCGACCGGTCGGTCCGCGGCGGCCGTGGCGACGAACCGTCGCCGATCCGCGGCGGTCAGGAGCGGGACCGCGCCCGAGCCGAGGACGATGAGGCCTCCGGCGGGGTGGTCGAGCGCGATCTCACGCAGTCGGGCGCCGAACGTGCGCTCGTCCAAGGGGCCAGCCGCGATCCAGGCGCTCGTGGCACCGGCGCGGAGGAAACCTTCCCGGTGGACCTCGGCGAGCGCCGCCCGGGCCGTCGCGACCGCGCCCGTCAGCGGACCGGCGGCGGACGGCGGTTCCGGGTGCAGGATGACGACCCCGACGTCGGTCACGGCAGGCGCCGCGTCGGGAGCGTCGTCTCGACCACGATCCCGTCGCGCCGTTCGACCTTGTAGGCGAGGGCACCGTCACGTTCCGTGACGGCCTCCACCAGGACGCCGCCATCGAAGACGAGCGCCGCGCCATCGTCGGCGGCGTAGCCATCGGGCAGGTCGCCATCGGCGATGAGCCGGTGGTAGGTCGGTCGTCGCTCGGCCTCGCCGTCGTAGTGCGGGGAGTGGCTGCCGGCGATCAGCCCCAGACCACCGTGCACGGCCTGGAGCGGCGGGCCGTACGAATCGGTCGTTCCGGATCCGAACCAGCAGATGGACCCGGCCGAGATCCCGGCGAGGACGACACCCGCGTCGTGGGCGCGGCGTAGCCCGACATCGACCCCGTGCGCGCCCCAGACCGCGAGCAGGCTCGCGGTGTTGCCCCCGCCGACATAGATCCCGTCCTGGTCTTGCAGGAAGGCGTCGATATCGGCCACGGTCCGGCTGAACAGGCCGAGATGCGTGGCGTTCGCGTGCCGGTCGAAGGCGGCATGGAAGCGGCCGATGTAGCCCGCCGCGTCGCCGGTGGCGGTCCCGATGAAGCACACGTTCGGTCGCGCAGCCCCGCGACGCCCGCGAGCGAGATCCAGGACGAGCCGGTCGATGCCGGTCAGGATCCGCAGGTCATCAGCGTCCGAGAAGCCGCCGCCGCCCATCGCCACGATCCATCGTCGAGTCACGGCCGGAGTGTACGGTTGCCGGCGTGGGAGAGCGACGACCGGGACGACGGATCCGAGCCTACGTCGGGCTCGGCGCGAACCTGGGTGACGCGCGGGGCACGCTCGCCTGGGCGGTGGCGGCGCTCGACCGCCTGCCGGGCGTCCGGGTGCGCGCGGTGTCGCGGTTGTACGCGACGGCGCCGTGGGGTGTCACGGACCAGCCCGAGTTCCGCAATGCGGTCGTCGCCGTGGACGTGGCCACGCCCGCGAAGATCGCCTCGGCCGAGGCCGCGGCGCTCCGGGTCCTCGCAGGGCTCAAGGACATCGAGCGCGATGCCGGCCGCCGGCCGGGTCGTCGCTGGGGCCCACGCGAACTCGACCTGGACCTCCTCGTCTTCGGCCGGCATCGGATCCTCGTGGAGCGGCCGGCAGCCGCTCGCTCGCTGGATGCCGACACCGATCCGTCGAAGGCGGCGCGTGCCCTCGAGGTCCCGCATCGGGACGCCGGGGAGCGGCTGTTCGTGCTCGCCCCGCTCTCGGACGTGGCGCCGAGACTCGTCCCACCGGGGTGGTCGATGACGGTGGAGAGGCGCCGGCGCGCGGTGGCCGCGACCGAGCCACCGGATGCGGTCCGAGTGGTCGGGGATTGGGATCCGCGGTCGGGTCGCTGGCGCTAGGGGGAGACCACTCGGACGCCGATGTGGTCGTCCTGGTAGGTCGGCGGATCCTCGTAGTGGCGGTACGCCGAGCGGGCGACGAACTCGTTGCTGCCCCACCAGCCGCCCTTCTCGACCTTCTTGGCTCCCGTATCCGGTCCGGTCGGATCGGTCACTGCGCCCTCGGTGTGGGGGGCAAGCCAGTCCGCGACCCACTCCATCGCGTTGCCGGACATGTCGAGCGCGCCGACCCAGCTGACCCCGGTCGGGAAGCTGCCGACAGCGACAGCCGCGGTGCTATCGACCACGTTGGCCCTGGTCGGATCCCAGTCGTCGCCCCACGGGTAGACGGTCGATTCGGGACCGCGGGCGGCGAACTCCCATTGGGCCTCGGTCGGAAGGGCTCCGCCGCGCCACGTCGCGTAGGCCTCGGCCTCGTACCAGGTGATGCAGCGACGCGGCACGTCCGGGGCGTCATCAGCGCACCGCCTCGGGAACCCGTTGACGTCGAGGTCGCTGATCCACTCCCAGCCCTCGGTGGACCAGTAGGCCTCCGTGGTGTAGCCGCCGGCGGCCGCGAAGGCGTCGAATGCGGCGTTCGTCACCTCGGTGGTGTCGATCCAGTAGCCCGACGTCAGGGTCACCTCGTGTGCCGGCTGTTCGTTCGGGAACGCGCTCGCGACCCAGGATGGCGGCGGCGGATCGGCGGCCTCGAGCTCGGCGATAGCGGCGGCATCGGTGCCCATCAGGAACGTCCCGGCAGGCACCCAGACCTGGGCCACGCCGGCGGCATCGGTCCGCGTCGCGCCAAGTTCGGGGAGTGGCGTCGGGGCGACGCTCGGGACGGTCGATGGCTCGGCGGGTGCGCTACCCCCCGGCGACCCTGAGCAGGCGGCGGCGATCAGCGCGATCGGAACGAGCAACGAGAGCAGACGCATGGGGGCTCCCCTGGGGGTTGGGGTCGTCGACCCGGTCATGACGGCAGAACGGCCCGCGCGGTTGCGTGGCCCGTGCGCCCGCCGCGCCCGCCGTGTACGTCCGTCCTGGTCTCCCCAGGAATCCCTCGGAACCTGGGCCGCGTGGTTTGGCCCAATTCGCGGCCAGGCCAGTCCCGCCTAGCTGCCACGGGACTGGGACGGCCGATGCGGGCGCGGTGAACGTGCACAGGATTCACCACAGGACTAGGAGGGACGATGGCCTCGATCCAGGGGCGGGACCCATCGACCGCGGGCCGCGGGACCTCGATCCGGTCGCGGGGCCCGGCGCTCCGACGACTCACCCAAGCCGCAGGTTCGGGATGACCTCGCGCCCGAAGACCTCGATGAACTCGGCCTGGTTGCGGCCCACGTTGTGGACGTGGACCTCGTCGTAGCCCATGTCCACGTAGTGCTGGATATGTCGGGTGTGCGCCTCGAGGTCGCTGCTGATCAGCACGCGGTTCTTGAAGTCCTCGGGGCGGACGAGCTTGGCGATGCCCGCGAAGTCCTCGGGGTTCTTGATGTCCTGCTTGGGGAAGAAGGCCATCCCGCCGTTGGGCCACTCGACCAGCGCGTTCTCGGTGGCTTCCTCGTCGGTGGGTGCCCAGGACACGTGGATCTGGAGCATCTTGGGGGCCGTGGACGGATCCTTCCCGGCCTCCCGCGCGCCCTCCTCGAACTTGCCCCAGATCATGCCCATCTTCTCGTCGGCCGCTCCGACCGTGATGATCCCGTCGGCGAACTTGCCGGTCTTCTTGGCGTTGACCGGGCCGGCGGTGGCGACGTAGACCGGCACGCGCTGGTCGTCGGGCGGGCGGGTGTAGAGCTTGGCCCGCTCCAGCGTGAAGTACTTCCCGTCATGCCGGACGACCTCGCCCGTGAACAGCTTGTTGATGACCTCGATGGCCTCGAACATCATCGCGCTGCGGATCGGGCACCTCCGGCCAGACCCCGCCGATGACGTGCTCGTTGAGCGCCTCGCCGGCGCCGAGCCCGAGATAGAAGCGTCCCGGGTACATCGCACCGAGGGTCGCCGCGGCGTGGGCGATGACCGCGGGGTGGTAGCGGAAGCCGGGACAGGTCACCGCCGTCCCGAAGCGGAGCGACGTGCGCTGGCCCAGCGCCCCCATGAACGACCAGGCGAATGCGCTCTGGCCCTGGGTGGGGGTCCACGGGTGGAAGTGCTCGCTGACCATGAAGCCGGCCTCGAAGCCGGCCGCCTCGGCCTGCGCGCACCAGTCGAGCAGGTCGGTCGGGTGGAACTGCTCGAGCATCGCCGCGTAGCCGATCGTCGTCATGGTCGGGGGCTCCTGTCGCTGGGGATGGGGGCGGTGGCGGCAAGCGCGTGGGCCGCTCGCCAGGCGTCGTGCCAGCTGTCGTACAACGGCGCGGGTGCCAAGCGGATGATGTCAGGTTCGCGGACATCGCCGATGACACCGTGCTCCGCGAGCGCGGCGAGGCGGGTTGCGGGGTCGCCGACACGGATCGACAGCTGTGCCCCCCGGCGCTCGGGATCGCGCGGGGTGATGATCTCCACGTCCGGCACCAGGGCATCGATCAGCCCCTCGAGATACGCCGTCAGCGCCACCGACTTGCGGCGGATCGCCGCCATCCCGACCGAATCGAAGATGGCGAGCGACACGCGGATGGGCGCGAGCGACAGGATCGGCGGCGTCGAGATCCGCCACCCGTCGGCGCCCGGACCGGGCTCGAATCGATCGGCCATCAGGAACCGGGTCGACGGGTCGTTGCCCCACCAGCCGGACAGTCGCGGCGTCCGCGGGTCCGCGGCATGGCGTTCGTGGACGAAGAGCTGGGCGAGCGCGCCCGGGCCGCCGTTGAGGTACTTGTAGGTGCACCACGCGGCGAAGTCGACGTCCGCATCGTGGAGTGCGAGCGGGATGTTGCCCGCCGCGTGGGCGAGGTCCCACCCGGCGATCGCTCCCGCGCGATGAGCGGCCTCCGTCAGCCGGCCGATGTCGAGTGACTGACCGGTCGCGAAGTTCACGCCGGCGAGGAGCGTCATCGCAAGGCGTTCGCGGTGCTCGTGGACGGCCGCCTCGATGTCTTCGGTCCGGGTCGTCGACTCGCCGGTCCGCGGCCCCACCACGATGAGCTCGGTCGCCGGATCCAGGCCGTGGTGCCGGAGCTGCGAATCGACGGCGTACCGGTCCGAGGGAAACGTCGGGGCGTCGATGAGGATCGCCGATCGCCGGCCCTCGGGTCGATAGAACGAGGCCATCAGCAGGTGCAGGTTCACGGTCAGGGTGTTCGCCGTCGTCACCTCCGCGGGGTGCGCGCCGACGATCCGCCCGGTCATCTCGGCGAGCGACCGCTCGGCGTCCAGCCACGGCCGGTCCCCCGCGAACCAGCCGTCCACCGCCAGGTCGCCCCAGCGCTCGAGTTCGGCGGCGACCGCCGCCGCGGCATCCCGCGGCTGGGCCCCGAGCGAGTTCCCCGCGAGGTACGCCTTGGGCCTTCCCGTCGCGTCGCCGGGGATGATGAATCGCTCGCGGATCGGTGCCAGCGGGTCCGCGGCATCCAGACGGTGCGCCGTCGCCTCGTCCGTCGCGATGGCCGGCGGGGTCATCGCGTCGATGTCAGCTCCGGGGCGCCGCCGACGCCCACCAGGCGCACGTCGTAGCCGGCCGCATCCAGGACGCTCGCCGCGATCGAGGCGCGCGAGCCCGACTTGCACAGGACGCTGATGGGCCCATCGCTCGGCACCTCGGCAAGGCGCGCAGCGAGCTCGCCCAGCGGGATCTCGATCGCGCCGGGGACGCGGCCGTCGGCACGCTGCTCGTTCGCGTCCCGGACATCGAGGAGGTTGCCCGCTCCGCTCGTCGCCAGCTCGTCGCGCAGCGACCGGCCGGTCGTGACCGGGAAGGAGGCCAGCGATCCCCCCGCGTCCACCCACGACGTGATCCCGCCCTCCAGCCAGCCGGCGATCCGGTCATATCCGATCCGGATCAGCTGGGCGGTCGCCTCGGCGAGGGCGTCCGTCGTCGGGTCGGGCAGGATGAGGACGAGCGGCGCCGCGAACGGCACCAACCACCCGACGTAGGACGCGAACGAATCGGTCAGTTCCACGTTCAGGGAGCCCGGGCAAGTGACCGGCCGCGAACGTCCGGCGCGACCGCCCGTCCACGACGTGCACCCCGGCCGCGATGGCGTCGCGGACCCCGGCCGGATCCAGGGCCGGCACGACGGGCAAGGTGCCGAGGATGGGCGGCCCGGCTCGGTTGATCGGCGCCATATGGGCGTAGTAGGCGGGATAGGGCGCGAGTCCGGCCAGCATCGTCGAGCGGAAGATGGCCTCCTCGGCAGCCTGGAAGAGGGGATTGCGCATCCGCTCCGTCCCGATCGTGGAGGTGCGCGCCGCGTCCATCGGGCCTGCAGCGCAGAAGCTGCCGGATCCGTGGGTGGGCAGGACCCCCACCTCGTCGGGCAGAGCGGCCAGTGCGCGCAGCGACCGGTACTGGGCGGCGGTGAGCTCCTCGGTCATGGCCGGACCGAGCAGATCCGTGCGTCCGGCACTGCCCACCATCAGGCTGCCACCGGTGAGGATGGCGGTCGGGACGGATGCTCCGTCTGGCATGACGTCCCAGGCAAGGTGCTCCGGCGTATGCCCGGGCGTCGCACGAGCGACAAGCCGCAACCCTCCCACGCGGATCTCGTCGCCCTCGTCGGCAGCGCGGTGGTGGAAGTCGTATCGACCACGGGCAGGGGCGACGATCTCCACACCATCCGTGGCACGCAGCTCCAGCGCGCCCGACAGGTAGTCGTTGTGGACGTGCGTCTCGAGGACGTGGGTGAGCCGCCAGCCGCGCGCCGCCGCAGCCGCGCTGACCCGCCAGGCGTCGCGTGGGGGATCCACGACCGCGGCCTCACCGTCGGACGCGACGAGGTAGGTCGCGTTGCCGAGGCCCGGCGTCAGGACGATCTCAAGGTCCATGGTCTCGCTGCTCATGGTAGTCCGGCGGCGAGCGTCGCGGCCAAGGCGAACCCGAGGCCGACGATGACCACCCACATCATCGTGCCCATCACCAGCGGCCGGGGGCCGACCCCCGCCATGGCCCGCAGGTCGGTCCCCAGGCCGACACCGGCCAGCGCGACCAGGATCAGGATCCCGGCGACCACGGACAGGAGATCGGCGACCGACCCCTCGCCGATCGACGCATCCAGGGCCCCGACCGACCGGAGGCCCGCGAAGACGACGAACCCGACCACGAACCACGGCACCGCGCGAGACAGCAACCGGATCGGATGGACCGCCACGGGGATCTCGGCCGAGCCGGACGCGGCCGCCACCCGGGCGTCGGCACGTGCCATGAGCCACGTCGCCCCGACGAGGACCGGCAGGATCGCGATGTTCCGCGTCAGCTTCACGATCGTCGCCACGTCACCGGCCGGCGCCGAATACGCGTACCCCGTTGCGACGACCTGCGCCGTGTCGTTGACGGATAGTCCGGCCCACGTTCCGAAGACCGCATCGGTCAGGCCGAACGATCTCCCGATCACGGGGAGGAGCACGACACCCAGCAGGCCGAAGACGGTGATCGTGGAGACGGCATAGGCCGTGTCCCGGTGCGGTGCGCGGACGATCGGCGCCAGCGCGAGGATGGCGGAGTTGCCACAGATCGCCATCCCGACCGCGATGAGCCACGCGAGCGGTGGCATCACGCCGACCCGTCGTGCGAGCCAGATCCCCAGGCCCAGCGCGACCGACACCACGACGATGATCGCGATGAGGCTCGAGCCCCCGGTCTCGACCACCTGACCCAGCGTGAGCCGGGCGCCCAGGAGTGCCACGCCGACGCGGAGCGCGACACGAGCCGCGACTGCGGCCCCCGCCGCGAGCGGCGCGCGGAGCGGCGCGACGAGCCCGACCAGCAGCCCGAGCCCGAGCGCCAGGGCGGTCTCGATCCCGACCCCGACCCAGGTCCCGAGGAGTCGAGCCGCGAATGCGACCCCGATGCATGCCGCCAGGCCCGGCAGAACGGCACGAAGAGCCGGCGCCGCACCGCCCTCGTCGGTGGACGTCAGAGTCGCACGCTCGGAGGCTTGTCCCGATCGAACATGTGGACGGTGTCGACGAAGCGAACCTGCTTGGTCTGGTAGGCCATGACGAGCGAGTGCGTCCGGGCCCCGCCGCCGAAGAACCGGACGCCCTGGAGGAGGTCGCCGGCCGTCACGCCGGTCGCGGCGAAGACCAGGTTCTCGCCGGGGGCGAGGTCCGCGGTCTGATAGACCCGCTCTTCGTCGCCGTGGCCCATCCGCGCCCCGCGCTCGCGCTCCTCGTCACTCCGGTATCGGAAGCGCGCCTGGATCTCGCCACCCAGGCAGCGCAGGGCCGCCGCCGTGATGACGCCCTCCGGGGCCCCACCGATCCCCATCACGGCGTGGACGCCTGTGCCCGAGACCGCGCACGAGATGGCCGCCGAGAGGTCGCCGTCACCGATGAGCTTGATCCGGGCGCCGGTCGTGCGGACCTCCGCGATGAGCGCATCGTGGCGCGGCCGCTCCAGGATCACGACCGTGATGTCGCTGACCTTGCGCCCTAGCGCTGCGGCGATGGCCCGCAGGTTCTCGGTCGGGGTAGAGCGGATGTCCACCTTGCCCGCCGCGATCGGGCCGACGCAGAGCTTCTCCATGTACGTGTCCGGGGCATGCGTCAACCCGCCCGATTCGGACGCCGCGAGGACCGTGATCGCTCCAGCCTGGCCATGGGCGACGAGGTTCGTCCCTTCGAGGGGGTCCACCGCGATATCGATCGCGGGCACGTCGGCCCGGGTGGCTGCGCCGGGCCGCCCGACCCGCTCCCCGATGTACAGCATCGGCGCTTCGTCGCGCTCGCCCTCGCCGATGACGATGCGTCCGTCGAAATCGATCTCGTCCATCGTCCGGCGCATCGCCTCGGTCGCGGCGGCATCGGCCTCGTCCTTGGCGCCCCGACCCATGAACCGTGCGGATTCGATCGCCGCCGCCTCCGTGACGCGGATCATCTCGAGCGCGAGCAGCTCTTCCATCTAGTGCCGGAAGTGCCTTCGACCGGTGAAGACCATGGCCAGGTGGTGCCGGTCGGCGACTTCGATCGCCATCTCGTCACGGATCGACCCACCGGGCTGGATGATGGCCGTGACCCCAGCCGAGGCAGCCGCGGCGATCCCATCCGGGAACGGGAAGTACGCATCCGAGGCCATCACCGCGGTCTTGGCGCGATCCCCGGCCCGGCGCAGGGCGATCTCCACGGACACCTGGCGCGACGCCTGGCCCGCGCCGATCCCGATCGTCGCCCCGTTGCGGGCCAGGACGATCGCATTGGAACGGACGTGGCGCACCGCGCGCCAAGCGAACAGGAGATCGGTCAGTTCCTCCAGCGTCGGCCGCCGGTGGGTCACGACCTGGAGATGCCCGCGATCCAGGCCGAGCTCGTCGAGACTCTCCACCAGCAGGCCACCGGCGACGCGCTTGAAATCGAGATTCGCGATCCCGTAGTCGCGCATGCCGTCGGTCGGGTTCGGTGGGACAGCGAGCAACTCAAGACCGGTCTTCCCGCGCAGGATGCCGATCGCCGCCTGGCTGAACCCGGGCGCCACCACCGCCTCGTACGAGTTCGCCGCGATCTCGCGCGCCGTGGCGCCGTCCAGCTCCCGGTTCACCCCGACGATCCCGCCGAACGAGGCGACCGGGTCCGTCTCGAGTGCGTGCCGATACGCCTCGACGAGTTCGTCGTGGGACGCCAGCCCGACGGGATCGGTGTGCTTGACGATCGCGACCGTCGGGGCCGTGTAGTCCTGGGCGATCCGGTACGCGGCGTCCAGGTCGAGCAGGTTGTTGAACGAGGGCCGGCTGCCCTGGAGCTGCGCCGCGTCGGCGAGGGTCCCGCTGCGGTGCGTGGTCTCGCGATAGAACGCCGCGCGCTGGTGCGGGTTCTCGCCGTAGCGAAGTTCGTCCACCTTCTCGAGGACGATGGCGAGCCGGCTCGGGAAGGTATTCCCCGCGATCTGGTTGAGGTAGGCCGCGATCTCGGCGTGATAGGCCGCGACGGTACTGAAGGAATCCGCGGCGAGCCTCGCCCGCGTCTCGGCACTGACCCCGCCACGCGTCCGGATCTCCTCGACGACGGTCGCGTAATGCCCCGGATGGCCGACCGCCGCGACGCCCGCTGCGTTGCGCGCCGCGGCACCCAGGAGCGCGGCTCCGCCGACGTCGATCATCTCGATCGCCTCGTCGAGGCCCACGAGGCGCTCACCGACCGCGGGCGCGAACGGCTTCACGTTCACGATCACGAGGTCGATCGGCACGATGCCCTGGTCGGCCAGTTCCGCCATCTGCTCCGGGACGTCGCGACGGGCCAGGATCCCGGCATAGACCGCGTGGTGGAAGGTCTTGACCTGGCCGCCCACCGTCGGCTGGCCATCCGTCAGGTCGGCGACGCTGCCGACCTCGATCCCCTCGCCCGCGAGGAACTCGCGCGTCCCGTCGGTCGCGACGATCTCGACGTCGAGGCCCTGGAGGTCCCGCGCGAACTCGGCGATGCCCTCCCGGTTCGCGACTGACAGCAGGGCTCGCACCCGGGTCGTTCCTCCCATCCCCGCGCGGTCTGGCGGCGCCCACCCGGATGGCGATCGATCGCCCCACGTGGTGCGCGGCGGCGCCGGCCGCTCCGGCCGAGTATAGCGTCCGGCATGGCATACTCCGGGGGCTCCGACCCACCGACCATCGCAGCGTGAGGCACGCGTGACGCTCGCTCCCTGGGACTACCTCTTCGAGTCGTTCAGCAGCCACAACTTCCCGGACATCTTCCACCCGACGTGGATCGCGTCGCTGGTCCTGCTGGTCGTCCTCGCGATCCTCTACAACGTCCGGACGCGAGCGCTCCACAAGCACCAGCCCTACGTCGACCTCTGGGAATGGATGTGGTGGACCGGGCTCATCACCTTCAGCATGGTGATCATCGAAGCGATCTTCATCTTCGACTACATCCTGGTCCTGCTGACCCAGATCATCGGCCTGGGAACGCTCGTGTGGATCCGCTTCGTGCGATTCCCGCCGATCCTGCGTGCCCACGAGCAGCGCCTCGCGCGCGAGCGCTACTACAGCAAGCAGAAGTTCGCTGACCCGGAGGCGACGATCCGGCGGCGCGGCGGACGCCGCCAGCAGCGACCGCAGAAGCGCCGCCGCTAGCCGTCATGCCCATCGAGATCCGACGGTTCGGCGTCGGACATCGGCGGCCCGATGGACCGCCGGGGACGACCGGCGTCACGGGTCAGATCATCCACTCGGACGCCCGTGGGGTCATCACCGAGCTCGCGTTCGCGCGCGCGGCGCGCGTGGAGCCGCACACGAACCCCAACACCTCGTGGCTGGTCGTCATCGAGGGCGGCGGCTGGGTCGGTGTCGGCGATGAGCGGACGCGGATCGCTGCGGGTGAGGCGGCGCTCATGCCGGCCGATGTCCCCTACGCCGCGTGGACCGAGCATTCGCAGATGCGGGCCTTCGTCATCGAGTTCGCCGGCGCCGACGATCGAGCGGCACAGAAGATCCTCGATGGCGTGGCTCGGCACCCTGGAACCAGGGTCCACCAGCGATGTCGCGCGCGCGGATGGCGCCCTCGTGTCCGACGGACAGGGCCTGCGGCATGACCCGACCGCCGGGGAGCCGGCCTGAGCCGTCAGCCGCCGTTCCCGCCGCGGGCTCGAGCGACTGCGACTCGTAGCCGCCGAACCCAGCCCGTACGGAGCCCTCGTCGAAGGCGTCGCCGTTCCCGATTGACCCGCCCGACCAGGCCAGGTGCGGCCGCTCGTGACTCGACCGTCACCGCGGGCGGGAACGCGGTCGCGGCCATCCGCGCATCGAATTCCGGGTCGGGCGGCGCCGTGCGATGGATGTGGTCCAGTCCGTGTCGATCCAGGAATGCGACGTAGGTCGCGAATCGCGCTGCGTGACCGCGGTTGAACGGCCCGTAGTCGGCCGACTCGAAGAGTTCGGCGGCGTCCGTGTCCGGCCGGACGTCTCGCATCAGGCGGTACGGGATCTCGTGATAGCGCACGAGTTCCAGCGTCCGGGAATCGTGCGCCAGCACGAACGCCGGGGTCCCCGCGATCAGCGCGGCGATGTTGCCGTGGATCCGCGTGCCGAACGAGAAGTCACGCGTCGCCAGGTGCTCGAACCACGGCCATGGATCGATGAAGAAGCGGACCTTCCCGTCCCGGAACAGCGGATGTGCGAGGTGGATCGGCAGCGGCTCGGTCGGATCGACCGGCGCCCCCGTGTCGCCCCAGAGCAGCCGTTCGAGCGTGGCCAGGTCCTGGGCGACGTACGTGAGGTCGGGATAGCGCTCCACGTGGTGCATCACGACCGGACCCATCGCCTTGACGTAGGGGGAGACGTTGATCGCGAGGCGTGCGTCCGACGCCAGCGTTGATGCCCGCTTCTCGACGTGGAGTCCCTCGCCGCGCAGGAACATCGACGGACAGCCGATGACGTCGACGTCGCGGAACCCGAGCCCGTTGAGGTAGTCACCCGTGAACTCGCCACGGACGCCGATCGTCGGTGCGCGGTCGAGGACCGCCGCCGCGAAGTCGCGCACCGAGCCCTCGATCTGGCTCAGGCGGGCCGGGTCGTTCTGGACGTTGGCCTGCGCCCCCACCCCGAGCACGACGACGGGGATCCGCAGCCGACGGATCAGGCGGGTCATCCGGATGAGATTCGCCTCGAAACTGATCCGGAAGGCATTCGCCAATGGGACCACGTAGGCGTCATAGCGTTCGTTGATCGCGTCGGCCGAGCCCGGATCGGCGATGAACCCATCGACCACGACCCGCGTCTCAGCCGTCGCGAGGACCTTGTACGCCGCGGTCGAGAAGATGAGGTTGCCCGCGTTCTCGGCGATGAGGTTCTTGTCGAGCGTCTCCTCGGGCGACACGACCGCGAACGGGTCCTTGCGCGCACGAAGCAGGATCTCCTTCATACGACGCAAGCGTAGTCGGCGGCGGGCCCGCTCGCGCGGGCGGCCTCAGCGACGATCGAGCGCCGCACCCAGCTGGCTCAGGATCCGCGCGGTGGCACCCCAGACGGACAACCCATCGACGTCGTACGCGCCATACCTGAGCGGCCACCCCTCGATCGTCCGCTCGACGATGGAGATCGGCGCATCCGGCAGGAACCGGGCCAGCAGCGGCTCCATGATCCGCGCCACCTCGCGTGGATCGGGACGCATGACCGGCGCCCGTTCCGCGATCGCCAGGATCGGCGTCACGTGGAAATCGCTCACCGGGATCGAGAAGGCTTCGAGTCGGCCGGCGACGCGTAGCCCGATCGCTGCGGCATCGAGACCGACTTCCTCGACGGCCTCGCGGATGGCGGTCGCCTCGGCATCGGCGTCACCGGGTTCGGCCTTGCCGCCGGGGAAGCTCACCTCGCCCGAATGATGACCGTCGTGGGTCGCGCGTTCGATCAGCACGACCCGCGCGTCGCCCCGGGCATCGGGATAGACCAGCACGAGCACCGCGGCGGCGCGTGGACGGGACGGCACCCGGGACGCCAGGGCGGCTGTCCGATCCAGCCCGCCGAGGACGACGGGCATGAGGACCTCGGCGTACGGGGGCAGGGGGTCGGGAAGCCGCGTTGCCCGTTCGACCACCGCCGCGAATCGCACCTCGTCAGACTCGGGCGGCGTGGACGCGGGCTAGTTGACGAGCTCACCGCCGCCGTCACGCGGACGGCGGGTCGATGGAAGGTCGAGGGGCGACTCGCCGGACGGTGCGCCGACGCCGGCGCCGACCGCTGCATCGTCACCAGCCGAGCGGGCATCGCGGCGGCCCGCGTCCGCGACGACCGTCGTGCCCTCCGAGGAGAAGACGAGCGCGCCGCTGACCAGGTCCGCGTCGCCGACGATCCGGTCACCGGGCCGGAACTCACCAGCCACGAGCGCGCGTGCCAGGGGGTTCTCGACGAGTCGCTGGATGGTCCGCTTCAGCGGCCGCGCACCGAACGCCGGGTCCGTCCCGTCGCGCACGATCAGGGCCTTCGCGGCCGGCGTGAGCTCCAGGACGAGGTCCTGTTCCGACAGGCGACGGCCGAGGTCCGCTACCAACAGCTCGACGATCGACGACAGGTCGTCGTCCGTGAGCGCGTGGAACACGATGACCTCGTCCACGCGGTTCAGGAACTCCGGACGGAAGTGCGCCCGGAGTGCCTCGGTCACGTCGCGTTTCATGGCGTCGTAGGCCGTGTCGCCGGCCCGCGCACCGGTCGCCGCGATGGCGGCAGACCCGATGTTGCTGGTCATGATCACGACGGTGTTCTTGAAGTCGACGGTCCGGCCCTGCGAGTCGGTCAGCCGCCCATCATCGAGCACCTGGAGCAGGACGTTGAAGACGTCCGGATGGGCCTTCTCGATCTCGTCGAGGAGCACGACCTGGTACGGGCGCCGGCGGACGGCTTCGGTCAGTTGCCCGCCCTCCTCGTAGCCGACGTACCCGGGAGGTGCGCCGACCAATCGCGAGACCGCGAACTTCTCCATGTACTCGCTCATGTCGATGCGGACCATCGCGTGCTCGTCATCGAACAGGAATGCGGCGAGCGCTCGCGCGAGCTCGGTCTTGCCGACACCGGTCGGCCCCAGGAACAGGAACGAACCGATGGGACGTCGCGGATCCTTGAGGCCGGCACGCGCGCGCCGGACCGCGTCGGAAACGGCCTCGATGGCCTCCTCCTGTCCGACGACCCGCTCGTGCAGTCGCTCCTCCATGTGGATCAGCTTGGCTGTCTCGGCCTCCATGAGCCGACTGACCGGGATCCCCGTCCAGGCCCCGACGATCTCGGCGATGTCGTCCGCACCGACCTCTTCCTTGAGCAGGGTGCCGGGGCCCTGGAGTCCCGCAAGGGCCGCCTCCTGCTCGGCGAGCCGGTCCGTGAGTTCCTTCTGGGTGCCGTACTTGAGCTGCGCAGCGGTGGCGAAATCGGCTTCGCGTTCCGCCTGCTCGATCCGCACCTGGAGCTGTTCCAGGTCCGACTTCGTGGCGCGGATCGCCCCGATCGCCGCCTTCTCGGCTTCCCAGCGCTGCTTGAGGCCGCCGAGCTCCTCCTCGAGGTCCGCCAGCTCCTTCTCGAGCGCGTCGAGGCGCGCCTTCGACGCGTCGTCCGTTTCCTTGCGGAGCGCCTCGCGCTCGATCTCCAGCTGGATCCGCCGACGCTCGAGCTCGTCGAGCTCGATCGGCATCGAGTCGATCTCCATGCGCAAGCGGCTGGCCGACTCGTCCACGAGGTCGATGGCCTTGTCCGGGAGGAAGCGTTCCGTGATGTAGCGATCCGACAGGGTGGCGGCCGCGACGAGGGCCGAGTCCGTGATCCGCACGCCGTGGTGGACCTCGTAGCGCTCGCGCAGGCCGCGCAGGATCGAGATCGTCTCTTCGACGGTCGGCTGGTCCACCAGGACCGGCTGGAAGCGCCGCTCCAGGGCGGCGTCCTTCTCGATGTGCTTGCGGTACTCGTCGAGCGTGGTCGCGCCGATCGTGTGGAGTTCGCCGCGCGCCAGCATCGGCTTGAGCAGGTTCGATGCGTCCATCGCGCCTTCAGCGGCGCCCGCGCCGACGACCGTGTGCAGCTCGTCGATGAACAGGATGACCTGGCCGTCGCTGTCCTTGATCTCCTTGAGGACCGCCTTGAGGCGCTCTTCGAACTCGCCGCGGAACTTGGCTCCGGCGATGAGCGCGCCCAGGTCCAGCGACCACACCCGCTTGTCCTTGAGCGTCTCCGGAACGTCGCCGCGGACGATCCGCTGCGCGAGACCCTCGACGATCGCGGTCTTGCCCACGCCGGGCTCACCGATGAGGACGGGGTTGTTCTTGGTACGGCGGCTCAGGACCTGGACGACCCTGCGGACCTCGTCGTCGCGCCCGATCACCGGGTCCAGGCGTCCGGCACGGGCCTCCGCGGTCAGGTCGCGGCCGTACTTCTCGAGCGCGGCATAGGTGCCTTCGGGGTTCTGTGACGTCACGCGCTGACCGCCGCGGACGCTTTGGAGCGCCTGCAGGATCGCTTCCTTGCCGGCGGCGTGGCGCTCGAGGAGGGCCTGTGCCTCACCGCCCGCCTCGGCGACCCCGAGCAGGAGATGTTCGGTGGAGACGAACTCGTCGCCCAAGCGGCGCGCCTCGGCCTCGGCGCGCTCGACCGCCGCCTTCGCCCGCGGATCCAGGCTGAGCGAGCCGCCCTGCATCCGGGCCCGGCGCGCGAGGGCAGCGGCGATCTCGCCACGGAACGCCGGGAGGTCCACGCCAAGGCGGCGGAGGGTTTCGGCCGGGATCCCGTCGTCGGGCTCCACGAGTGCGCTGAGCAGATGCTCTGCATCCAGCACGGGGCTGTGGAGCCGCTGCGCGGTCTCCTGGGCGGCGATGACCGCCTCCTGGGCCTTCTGGGTGAATCGATCGAGTTGCATGTCAGGTCTCTCGAGTGCGTGGGTCGGGTTGATCGGCGAGTTCGATGAATCGGCGGGCGGCGTCGCTCGCCTCGTCGGACAGGGGCGCGGGCAGGATCACGCGTGCGCGGGCATACAGGTCCCCGTGGCCGGTGGCGCGGAACCGGGGCATGCCCCGGCCCGTGAGCCGGAACACGCGCCCCGACTGCGTACCTGCCGGGATCTTCAGGAGGACGGTCCCCTTCGGGCTCCGGACCGGCACCTCCGCCCCCAGGAGCGCCTCGCCAAGGGTGAGTGGCAGCTCGCGTTCGAGGTCGGCGCCCCGCCGGGTGAAGACCGGATCGGGCAGTTGTCGGACCACGACATGGATGTCTCCGCCACCGGGCGCCTTGCCGGTCAGGCGGATGCGCGACCCGGTGTCCGCTCCCTTGGGGATCGTGACCTCGAGGCGCTTGCCGTCCACCTCGATGCGGCGGGTGGTCCCGTTGAAGGCCTCGTCGAGGGTGATCTCGGCGACGGCCTCGGCGGCCGCGGGCCGGGATGCTTGCCGCGCGGTGGCGCGGGTCGCGGATCGTGTCGCCGTCGCCGTGCCGGCCCGCGTGCCACCGGCCGGTCCTGCGCCCGAGGTGTCAAGGCCCATCCCGGCAAGGATGTCCTCGAACGTGGGTCCGCCGGTCGCACGGCGGCCGCGCCCGGGACCCGAACCCTCGGCGGTCGGCTGCGAGGCACCGGCGAAGAACGCATTGAAGAAGTCGCTGAACTCGCCAGCATCGCCGGTCGAGTGGAACTCGTAGCGAACGCCGCCGGGTGCTGCGCCGTACCCGGTGAAACCGGCGAATGGGCCGCCCGCACCACCCCCGCTGCCGCCCGACCCGGGCCGGGCCCCCGCGCCGGCTCCGGCCGTGGCACCCGCGCGCGCATACGCCTCCCAGTCCGAACCCAGGCGGTCGTAGAGCGATCGCTTCTCGGGATCGGAGAGGACGGCGTTGGCCTCGTTGATCTCCTTGAACCGTCGCTCAGCCGCCGTATCGCCAGGCTTGGCATCCGGATGATGCTGGCGCGCGAGCTTGCGGAACGCCTTCTTGATCTCCGATTGCGTGGCCGTCCGCGGCACTCCGAGGACGGCGTAGTAATCCTGGAAATCCATGGGCGCTACCGCGAGCCTTACTCGCCTTGAACGACGACCGGGGGTTGATCGGTCGGGGGAAAGTCCGATCGGCGGACGCGGGGCGTCGGCGCCGGGTCGATGTCCTCATCACGCTTGATGACCTTGGGCGGCTCGGGTGCGAGCGCCTTCGGCTTGCGCCGGAGGGCTGCCTCGAGCACCTGGTCCATCGAATCGACGAGGACGAGCTTGATCGACTTGCGGATCTCCTCGGGGATGTCCCGCAGGTCCTTCTCGTTCTTGCGCGGCAGGATCACCATCTTCGCGCCCGAGAGGTGCGCGGCGAGGATCTTGCTCTTGAGGCCGCCGATCGGGAGGACCCGACCACGCAGCGTGATCTCGCCGGTCATCGCGACGTCCTTGCGGACGGGGATGCCGGTGAGGGCGCTGACGATCGCCAGGGCCATGGTGATCCCGGCTGACGGTCCGTCCTTGGGGATGGCCCCGGCCGGGACGTGGATGTGCAGGGTGTTCTTCTCGAAGACCTCGCGGTCGATGCCGAGCGCGCGCGCATTCGCGCGCGTCCACGACAGGCCGGCGCGAGCGCTCTCGCGCATGACCTCGCCCAGCTGACCCGTGAGGATGAAGTCCTCGCGGCCCTCCATGCGGGTCACCTCGATCGCGACGACGTCGCCCCCGACCTCGGTCACCACGAGTCCCGTGGCCGAACCGATCTGGTCTTCGGGCTCCAGCTCGCCGTACTCGAACCGCTGCGGCCCGAGGAACTCGGCGAGTTTCTTCGGATCGACGATGGTCTTGCGCTTGCGGCCCTCGGCGACCTGCCGGGCGACCTTGCGCATCACGTTGGCGAGCTCGCGCTCGAGGTTGCGGACACCAGCCTCATGCGTGTACGAGCGCACGAGCTCGGTCATGGCCGCGTCCGTGATCTCGATGTGCTTGTCCTTGAGCCCGTGGTTCTGCTTCTGCTTGGGGATCAGGAACCGCTTGCCGATCTCGATCTTCTCCATCTCCGTGTAGCCGGGAAGATGGACGATCTCCATCCGGTCGCGGAGCGCCGGCGGGATCGGATCCAGCAGGTTGGCCGTCGCGACGAACAGGACCTTGCTGAGATCGAACGGCACCTCGAGATAGTTGTCCTGGAAGGTGTTGTTCTGCTCCGGGTCCAGGACTTCGAGCAGCGCCGAGCTGGGATCGCCGCGGAAGTCCATCCCGATCTTGTCGACCTCGTCGAGCATGAACACCGGGTTGTTGGAACCCGCGGTCTTGATGCTCTGGACGATCCGACCCGGCAGCGCGCCGATATAGGTCCGGCGATGTCCGCGGATCTCGGCCTCGTCGTGGATGCCACCGAGGCTCATCCGGACGAACTTGCGGCCCATCGCCCGGGCGATGCTCTTGCCCAGGCTCGTCTTGCCCACGCCGGGCGGGCCGACGAAGGCGAGGATCGGACTGCGGATCTCGTCGGCGAGGGTACGCACCGCGAGGTACTCGAGGATCCGTTCCTTGATCTTCTCCAGGCCGTAGTGATCCTCGTCGAGGATGCGGGCGGCCTCCTTGATGTCGAGCTGGTCGTCGGTCGAGGTGTTCCACGGCAGCCCGATCAGCCAATCGACATAGGTGCGGATGACGCCGACCTCAGGCGAGGCGGACGGGATCCGGCTCATGCGATCGACTTCCTTGATCGCTCGCGCCTTGATCTCGTCCGGCATGCCGGCGGCTTCGATCTTGTCGCGGAGTTCGTTGATCTCGGCCTGTTGCGGGTCGTCCTCGCCGAGCTCACGCTGGATGGCCTTCAGCTGCTCCCGGAGGATGTACTCGCGCTGGGTCTTGTCCATCTCGGACTTGACTTCGGACTGGATCTTGCCCTTCAGCTCGAGGATCTCGACCTGGTGGGCGAGGAAGTCCGTGACCAGCTTGAGACGCTCCGCGACGTCGATGGTCTCGAGGAGTTCCTGGCGCTGTTCGGTGGACATGTCCGGGCTGTACGCGACCATGTCGGCCAGCAGGCCGGGCTCGGTGATGTTGCGCGCGGCGACGGCGGCCTCGGGCGGGACCGGGGCGCCATTGGCGACGTACTGCTCGATCTGCGCCTGGACGGTGCGCATCAGCGCCTGGATCTCGAGGCCATCCGGGGTCTGGTCCGGCAGCTCCTCGATCTCCGCCCGGAGATAGGGGCTCGTCTGGGTGAAGCGGTGGAGCCGCAAGCGGGACTGGCCCTGGACGATCGCCCGGACGGTGCCGTCCTGGAGCTGCACGACCTGGGCGATCTTGGCGAGCGTGCCGACCGTGTACAGCTCGGAGGGATCGTCGATGTCCTCCTGCTCGGCCTGGCGCTGGGTGACGAGCGCGATGGGTCCGCCTTCGGCGACCGCGGCATTGAGCGCGTTGACGCTCTTCTCGCGGCCCACCTGGAGCGGGACGATCATCTCCGGGAAGATGACCGTCTCCCGGAGTGCGACGAGGGGCAGGTCGCGCCGACCTTCGATCATGGCGGGCTGCTCCTCGACCGGGGTGGACGGTCGCTTGGCCATCAGGGGTTCTCCTGTCGTTGGGTGTCGATGTCGGCGGGGCGGGGCCCCGCCGACGGGTGGATCGGCGGTCGGTCGGTCAACGGTCGGCCGTCGATCGATCGCGGGGTTCGGGGGACGCGGCGCTGGCGGCCGGAGCCGGTGTCGGATCGGACCGGCGGGTCGCCTCCGCGTCGCCCGTCCCTTCGGCGTAGAGTGCCTCGAGGATGCGAGCGCCGAGGCGCTCCTCCAGTTCGAACAGGATCCGGATCCCGGCGAGGTTGACGCCTCGTTCCCGGGTCAGGTGACGGATCCACATGATCCGCCGGATGTCGTTCTCGCTATAGAGTCGGATGTTGGTGGGCGTCCGCGCCGGGCAGAGCAACCCCTCGTCCTCGTAGATCCGCAGGGTTCGCGGATGCGCGCTGACGATGCTCGCCGCCACGCTGATGACGTAGACGGGTCGCTCGGGGTCTCGTTCCGGACGGGGGGATGCCACTGGGTCAGGCCTCGCGCTCGACGGCGGTGTCCGGCGCGCCGTCGGTATCGGCCGGCGTGCCGTTCGTGGACTGGCCATCGATCGTCGGGCTGATGCGGATCTGACGCGGCTTGACGGCCTCCGAGCGCGGGATGCGCAGGTGAAGGACCCCGTGCTCGAACGTGGCCGACGCCTTGTCCGGCTCCAGGCCGGAGGGAAGCGCGACGGCGCGACTGAACGAGCCGCGACGGATCTCGTTGATGAGGATCTCGCCCTCGCTGGCCTCCCGCTCGGAGCGGGTCTCCGCCCGGATCGTCAGGGTCCCGTCCTCGACGGTGATCTCGACGTCCTCCGGGGCGATCCCGGGGAGCGCCGCGTCCACGACCAGGGCGTCACCGGAACTGGTGATGTCGAGCGGAAGGACCGCGGGGCTCTCGCTGGTCAGGCCGAACGAGCGCGGTCGGACGAAACTGTCCTCGAAAAGCCGGTCCATCGCCGCTCGAAGCGAGACGAGCTCGCCCAGAGGCGAGGGACGGCGCACGATCGTCATGTCATGCACCTCCTGTGCTGGGGTGTGTCGGGGAGTCCCGTGACTCCCGGATTCCGGACACAGGAGGATGCTAAAACGTTGACAATGGCGTTGTCAAGAGTGTTGCGCGAATGCGCCATCGAGATTCGGCAGGAGCGCGAATCGGCCGGAGCCGTCCGGCCGCGCTCGCGCCAAGATTCCCACCTAGTCGCCTGGCGAATCCTGTGGACGTCGAATCCCTGGAGAGCGTCCCGCCGAGTCCCACTCGACTGCTGCGGAAGCAGCTGCGTCGATCCGTGCCCTATCTGGAGCGAATGACGCGCACCGTAGTCACCGGAGCACCAGGCGGGACGCTGGGAGCCATCGGCTGCCCCTGGTCGGCGCCCGCGCCCCGCCGCGTCGCCCTGCCAGGACTGCGAAGCCGCTGAACCAAGCGCTCGCCGCGCACGATCTGGTCGTCGCCTCGCCAGGTCCCGCGGCCGCAGGACCTCAGCCGGCGGCCGTTGCCTCCGGGTCGCCGATCAACTGCGCGTGGAGCATGTCCTCGCACTCCTGTCGTCCGATCGCGATGACCTTGTCGCCCTCTCGAAGGACGCTGTCCGGCCGCAGCGGCATGGCCTGCCCGTCCCGGATGACCGCGAAGAGCGAGCAGCCCTCGGGCATGTCCAGGTCGCGTGGGGCGCGTCCGATGGCTGGCGACCCCGCCTGCAGATGCGCCTCGATGATCTCGAGCTCACCCTCGCCGAGCGCCGCCAGGTGGAGCAGCTCGTGGACCGGGATGTCCTGCTCGATGGAGCCCAGGATCATCCGCGTCGGGCTGACCAGTTCATCGACGCCGAGGTGTCGGAACAGGACTTCGTTCTTCGGGTTGTTGACCCGGGCGATGGTCCGCGGGACGTCGAAGTGATGCTTCGCCATCTGGCAGATCACCAGGTTGTCCTCGTCATCGCCGGTCACGGCCGCCACCACGTCGGCGCGATTGCAGCCGGCCTCGCCCAGGTACTTGCCTTCGCACCCGTCGTGAGGGATGACGATCGATCCGATCTCGTCGGCGATCTGCCGCGCCCTGGTCGCGTCCTTCTCCATCAGGGCGACCTCGTGTCCGGAGTCGACCAGCTCCTTCGAGAGGTAGTACCCGACCTTGCCGCCACCCACCACCAGCACGAACATCGTCAGGCCTCCACGACGGCGCCGGGCGCCGTCACGTTACTGGACCGGTCATCGAGACCACGGTCATGGTGGTGCTCGCCACCGGGATGGTGATGCCCCTGCGACGGCTGCATGCCGGTGAGCCCGGACGGCGGGAAGCCGATATGCGCATTGAGGGCATCGACCATCAGTCCGGTCCGACACAGCGTCGAGATACCGATCTCGGCGTAGGCGGTCGCGCGGAGCGGGTCGTTGATCTTCGCGATGACGTTCTCGACCCCCAGCGCCTCGGCAGCCACCTGGGTCGCCATGATGTTGCGATTGTCACCCTCGGTGAGGGCCAGGAACACGTCCGCACCCTCCACACCGGCGCGACGCAGGACGTCCTCGTCCGTACCGTCGCCGCGGATCGCGGTACCCCCGAACGTCGAGGGCAGCCGCTCGAAGGCGCGGGTCACGATGTCCAGGATGACGACCTCATGGCCGGCCCCGTCCCAGAGCTCTGCGGCGGACGCGCCCACGCGGCCGCACCCGACGATCACGATCTTCACGATGCTTCCTCGCTCATCGGCTCGCGCACGACCCAGACCATGCACGGCGCGTTCTGCAGGATGTAGGGGATGGTGCGGCCGATGGCGAACTCGCCCCCGAACCGCTTCCGATAGGGCAGGCCCACGACGAGCAGGTCGGCGTCCCGCTCCGTCGCTTCGTCGACGATCGCCGCGCCGACGTCGCGCGCCTGGAGCAGCACGGGCTCCATGTGCTGCTTGTGGCTCTCGGCGATCCCCTCGGCGACGTCAAGGACGCGCTGGACCTCCTCGGAGCGTCCGGCGATATCCGCATCGAGCGGGAGGGTCCAGTCGATCTCGACCACGTGGACGGCGATCAACTCCGCCTTGGTCCGGGCGGCCTGCGCCGCGACGAGCGCCACGATCCGGGCGTCGCTCGGGCCGCCGTTGAGGGCGACGACGGCTCGTCGAAAGACGGGCGATTCGGTGTCGGACATGGGACGTCACGATACCACCGCGAGGGCGCTCAGTCGGGCGTCCGCTCCGGGCCGATCCCGCTACCGAACAGATCGGGATCCTCGCGCCGATAGGGGACGGCCACGACGACGGTCTGCGGACGCCCGAGCAGCACCGTGCGCAGGCGTTTCGCGGCCTGGTTGTAGAGGATCCGTTCCCACCAGCTGCGGGCGACGTACTCGGGGATGACCACGAACGTGATGGGCGATTCGCGATCGGGCGGCCATGCTGCATCCAGCACGTCCAGGTAGGCGAGCAGCGGCCCGACGAGCGCCCGGTATGGCGACTCCACGACGACCAACGGCACGCCCGGCACCTGGCGCTCGAACGTCTCGCGCACGCGCAGCGCTGCCTCGGGATCGTCCGAGATGTAGACGGCCCGCACGTCGTCGCTGATGGAGCGTCCCACGTTGATCGCCTGGATGACGGCGCGCGTGAGTCCCGGGATCGGGACGACGACGCGCTCCTCGCGATGTGGCGGTGGCACGACGAGGTCCGGCCGGACGGCGAGCTCGATCGCGGAGCGGCCGTACTGACGATGGATGAACCACATCATCCCGACGAGGAGCGGAACAAGGATCACGACGAGGTAGGCGCCGTCGGCGAACTTCTCGAACACGACGATGCCCAGGACCACGCCGGTGAGCACCGCCCCGACGGCATTGATGGTGAGGCGCCAGTGCCACCCCGACTCGCGAGTCGTCAGCCAGTGTCGGACCATGCCGGTCTGGCTGAGCGTGAAGCACAGGAAGACGCCGACCGAGTAGAGCGGGATCAGCGCGTGCGTGTCGCCACCGAACGCCCACAGCAGGGCGAATGCGACCGCCGCGAGCAGGACGATCCCCCACGAGTACGCCAGGCGATCGCCGCGGAACGCGAACTGCCGTGGCATGTAGCCGTCCTCGGCGAGGATCGCGGCGAGGCGCGGGAAAGCGTTGAAGCTCGTGTTCGCGGCGAGGAACAGGATGAGGGCGGTGCTCGCCGCAAACGTGACGAACAGCACGGATCCCTCACCGAATGCGGTCTGGGCCGCGAGCGCGACGATGGACGGACCGCCCTCCTCGGTCGGTACCAGCCCGAACGCCACCGCGAAGACCGTCAGGCCCACGAAGAGGATGGCCAGGAGGATGGCCATCGCGGTCATCGTGTTGGCGGCGTTCTTCGATTCGGGAGGCTTGAACGCGGGCACGCCGTTGGCGATCGCTTCGACGCCAGTCAGCGCGACGGACCCGCCGGCGAACGCCTTGAGGATCAACAGGATCCCCAGCGTCTCGGTCCCGAACGGGACCGCGTCGGGGCGCGCCGGGACCGGCTCTGCCGTCCCGGTCGCGATCCGGAACGCCCCGATCGCCACGATCGACAGCGCCAGTCCGACGAAGAGATACGTCGGGACCGCGAAGATGTTGCCCGACTCGCGAAGCCCTCGAAGGTTGGCGATCGTGATCAGCGAGATCGAGACCAGCGCGATCTGGATCCGGAAGTCATAGGCCGCCGGGATGACGGATTGGATCTGCGCGATCGCCGCCGCTGTCGACACCGCGACCGTCATCACGTAGTCGATGAGGAGGGCCGCCGCCGCGATGAGCCCGAAGATCGGGGCAAGGTTCGTTCGCGCGACGACATACGCCCCGCCGCCGTTCGGGTAGGAGCGGCAGACCTGCCGGTACGACAGCGACACGACCGCCAGGAGCACGGCGATGGCGATGGCGACTTCGATCGACACGAGGAGCGCCCCGGCTCCAGCGACGACGAGCACCCGGAGGATCTCTTCGGTGGCGTAGGCGGACGAGCTGATGGCGTCCGAGCTGAAGATCGCGAGGGCCTTGCGCTTCGAGAGGCGCTCGCCGATCTCCTCCTCGGTGGAGAGGGGGCGACCGAACACGACCCCCCGCACGCGAGCGAGGAACCGCGCCCCCGGCGTGAGCGGCACGTTCGCGGCCGGCTTGGCGATCAGCTGGCCCGGGCCCGCATATCGGAAGTACGGAGCGTGCGGGCGCTCCACGCGGACGCGTCGGTCACCCGCCTTCCGGCCCTTGAGCGGCCGACGGCCTCCGATCAACTCGACTCCGATCCGATCTGCATGGTGTAGACGCGCAACGCGACGCCAGGGATCAGTGCTTCCGCCGGTAGGGCACGTCCGCGATGACGGTGTGGTCGCGACCCACGATGGCGGCCTTGAGGCGTTTGGCGGTCTGGTTATACAGCAACCGCTCCCACCAGTGTCGGGCGACGTACTCCGGCAGGACCACGACCGTGATCGGGACCGGCTTGTCCGGCGGCCAGGCCTGGTCGAGGACATCCAGGTAGGCGAGGACGGGTGAGATCACGGCCCGGAACGGCGACTCGACGATGACCAGGGGCACTCCCGGGATCTGGCGCTCCCATCGATGCCGAAGTGCCTCCGCGGCGTCGCCGTCCTCGGTCACGTAGACCGCCCGGATGTCGCGGCTCATCGTGCGACCGAAGTTGACCGCCTGGATCACCGCGCGATTGATCCCGTTGACCGGCACGACGACGCGCTGCTCGCGGTGCGGCCCTTCCATCACGAGGTCCTCGCGGACATGCAGTTCGCGCGCCTGGGCTTCGTACTGGCGATGGATGAACAGCATGCCCGCCACGAGGACCGGGATGAGCATCAGGACGAGATACGCGCCATCGACGAACTTCACCGATGTCACGACCACGGCGACCACCGCGGTGGCGACGCAGCCGACCGCATTGATCGTCATGCGCCGCCGCCAGCCCGGCGATCGCTCGAGCCACCAATGGCGGACCATGCCGGCCTGGCTGATCGTGAAATCGATGAATACGCCGACGGCATACAGCGGGATGAGGGCATGCGTGTCGCCCCCGAAGATGACCACCAGCGAGGCGGCGATCAGGCCGAGGGCGACGATCCCCATGGAGAAGGCGAGCCGGTCGCCGCGAAACGAGAACTGGTGCGGGAAGAAGCCATCCTGGGCGAGCACGGCAGCCAGTCGCGGGAACGCCGCGAAGCAGGTGTTGGCCGCCAGGAAGAGCAGGAGCGCGGTGAACAGCTGGAAGAGGTAGAACCCCATGGAGTCGGCCCCGAACACCGTGGCCGACACCTGCGCGATGACGGTCTGCTTGACGGGTTCGTCGATCGGGACGATGCCGAAACTGGTCGCCAGGAACGTGATCCCGACGAAGAGCACGGCGAGGATGACGGCCATCACCATGAGGGTCGTTCCGGCATTCCGGGGCTCCGGCGGCTTGAACGCGGGAACGCCGGTCGCGATGGCTTCGGTCCCGGTCAGGGCGACGGCGCCGGACGCGAACGCGCGCAGCAGGACCAGCGCCCCGACGGCCTGCGTGGTCTGGGTCGCGCTCTCGATCTGCTCGGGGCTGACCGTGCTCTCACCCAGGACGACGATCCGAAAGACCCCGATCGCGATCATCAACAACGCGCTTCCGAGGAAGAGGTAGGTCGGCACGGCGAAGATGTTCCCGGCCTCGCGCAGCCCGCGCAGGTTCC
Source organism: uncultured Chloroflexia bacterium (assembly GCA_963743815.1). Lineage (GTDB taxonomy): Bacteria > Chloroflexota > Limnocylindria > Limnocylindrales > CSP1-4 > SPCO01. The sequence continues at coordinate 128,978 of CAVURB010000002.1, forward strand.
CGATCGTGATCAGCCCGATGGCCGTGACGCCGATCCCGACCGAGATGGGCGCCAGGGACGGGATGGCCGAGATGACCTGATCGACCGCCGACGAGGTCGACACGGCGACCGTCAGGTTGTAGTCGATCAGCAGCGCCGACGCCGCAACCAGCGACGGGAGCCGTCCGAAGTTGGCCTTGGATACGGAATACGATCCGCCGCCGTTCGGATACGCGATGCAGACCTGGCGGTACGAGAATGCGACGATCCCGAGCAGCAGGGCGATCGCGATCGAGATCGGAACGGCGAAGCTCAGGGTCGCGAGTGCGACGCCGGCGAGCAGCAAGGCTCGCAGGATCTCCTCCGTGGCATATGCGGACGAGCTGATGGCATCCGAGCTGAAGATGGCCAGGGCCTTCTTCTTGGACAGCCGCTCCCCGAGCTCCTCCTCCGAGGCCAGTGGCCGACCCAGTACGACGCCGCGGATCCGCGCGACCAGCTTCGCGCCGGGCGTCGTCGGGATGCTCGCGGCCTCCTTGGCGGTCATCTGGCCGGGGCCGGTGTAGCGGAAGTACGGGGCATGGGGTCGTTCGACGCGCACGCGCCGATCGCCCGGTTTGCGACCCTTCAGCTCGCGTCGTCCGCCGATCACGCCTTCGGTCTCGCGGTGGTCACTGGCCGATCGAGAGACGATCCGCCAGCCGGCGGGGCAGCCCAGCCGCCCGGATCGCGGCCTGGACCACCGGGATGTCGTAGGGGACCCGGCGCCAGGTCACCACGTGGTCGTCCGTGTCCAGGATGAGGTAGGACGCGCGCGGATCCCCGTCGCGGGGCTGTCCCACGCTCCCGGGATTGATCAGGGCCGTCTGCTCGTCGAGCGCGAGGACGGCCCCAGCCTCCGGTTCCACGATCCGCAGCCGTGGGTCGTCGTCGATGAACGCGACCGGCACGTGGGTGTGACCGTGCAGGCCGTACCGGGTCGTGAGCGCAGCCAGGTTGGCGCGGGCCACGCCGACCGAGGCCACGTACTCGCGGAGCGGATCGCGCGGACTGCCGTGGACCAGCGTCATCACCCCGATCTCGCGATGCACGGGCTGGGCCTCGAGCCATGTCCGCGTGGCATCCGACATCGTGTCGCGGGTCCACGCCGCGGCTGCGCGGGCATCCGGGTTGAACCACTCGATCTCTGGTCCGCCCAGCGCCGCCGCATCATGATTGCCGCGAACGCCGATGGCCCCCCGCTCGCCCAACCGGGCGACGACCCCGTCGGGGTCCGGCCCATACCCCACGATGTCCCCGAGGTGCCAGATGGCATCGACCGCCCCCGCGTCGGCGAGGACCGCATCGAGGGCGACCAGGTTGCTGTGGACGTCCGACAGGACCGCGACGCGCATCGCTCGTGAGCGTACCAGTCGTGGCGCACGCGACGCGGCCCGGTCACCACGGATGTCGCTTGCGAATCGCCGGATCGCGCGGATAGGCATCGGGGACGCGACCGCGGCGCGTCACGACCACGAGGACGTGGCCATCGAGCCCGGGCGCGCCAACCTCGACCATCTCGAGCCCACCGCCACCCAGGGCGCGGATCGCTCGGGTCGCGGCAGCGCGTTCGGCATCCAGGTCGCCACGCTTCCACGCGACGAGTCGGCCGCCATCGGTGAGCAGCGGGAAGGCCAGTTCGACGAGATCCGCTAGGGACGCGACGGCCCGCGCGGTCACGACGGGCCAGCGCCCGCGATGCCGACCGTCGCGGGCGAGACCTTCGGCCCTCGCAGCGGCGACGCGGACGTGGTCGGCCAGTCCGACCGCGCCGACAGCCGTCGTCAGGAATGCGGCCTTCTTGCCGATCGGTTCGACGAGGAGCGCATCGCTCGCCGGTAGCACCACGGCGAGGGGGATGCCGGGCAGACCGCCGCCGGATCCGAGGTCGAGGAAGCGCTCCGCGCCCAGCTCGCGGAGGACGCGGATCGCGGTGAGGCTGTCCACCGCGTGCGCGGTCGCGGCCGTGAACGGATCGCGGATCGCGGTGAGGTTGATCGCTGCGGTCCATGCCAGCAGCAGGCGGATGTGGCCATCCACGGCGGCCCGAGCCGCGCCGGAAAGGTCCAGCGACAAGCTCGTCAGCCCGGCGTCGAGGGCGCGGTGATACTCGGACGGAAGGGGTGGGGTGTCCTCGACGCGCGTCGGGAGCGGCTCACGTCCGCGGTCCACGCACGCCTCCTCGCGTCTTGCGTGCCAACCTCGAACGGCACCGCTCCCGGCGTCGACTCGTCTCGCACCATGGGCGCCTGTTCGGTCTTCCGCCGTCCATCCGGTTCGTGGCCGAGTCTCCTCGGGCCCCTCGTGGACCGCGTTACCCTGCGGTTCGCCCCAGTGCGGGAGATGGACCTTAGGAGTCGGCCCCCGGCTGCGTCAACGGGGTTATCCACCAACCGTCGCGCCGGCGGGCGATTCGTGGATAACTCAGGTCGCGCGCGAGCCGCCCCGGACCGGTCGGCCGAGGGTCCGGCGGACGACGTCGATCACCTCGTCCACGTACTGCTCGGATTCACCGCGCTCCGCGGCAGTTCGGACGCAGCCCTGGACGTGGTCTTCGAGGACGAGGATCGACAGCGCGTCCACCGCGGCCCGCAGGGCGGCGGTCTGCTGAAGGATGTCGACGCAGTACTCCTCGCGTTCGATCATCCGCGCGATGCCGCGGACCTGTCCTTCCATGCGCGAAAGCCGCCGCATCAGTTGCGCGGTGTCCTTGCTGTAGCTGTGCCGGAAGTGGCTGGGATCGGGGGCCGGGGCTGGCCGCCGGCCGGAGGTGGTCGCCATGCCCGCCATCATACCCCCAGGGGGTATTCGGACGCAATCGATGTCCGGCCCTGTCCAACCGCTCGGGCTGACGCTCGGGTAGACTGGCCGCCGATGGACCCCAGTACCCCGTTCGCCCACGCCAGCGAGGCGGAGATGGCCCGCATCCTCGATTTCTACGCGGTCCGCTGGGTCTACGAGCCCGAGACGTTCCCCATCCTGTGGAACCTCGACGGCGACGTCGTGGAGAGCTTCTCCCCGGACTTCTACCTGCCGGACCTGGACCTGTATCTCGAGATGACCACGCTTCGGCAGAAGCTCGTCCGCAAGAAGAACCGGAAGCTCCGTCGGCTTCGCGAGCTGTACCCGGCGATCAACATCAAGCTCTTCTACGCGCGCGACTTCCGCGCCCTGATGCTCAAGTACGGGAAGGTCGCCCTGGTCGATGGGCTGTCCGGCTCGTCCGGGCCAGGTGGCGCTGCCGTACGGCACGTCGGCTCGCTCCCCGATCGCATCGCGACCGACGCCGTGACGGACCCTCGGCGACAGCCGACTCCGAGAGCGCGCATGCGCCTCGTCCCGCCCGACGCCGTCCGACCCCGACGGCGATCGATCCCAAGGCACCCGCGATCCAGCGATGACCGATCGAACGCCCGACCTCAGCAGCGACATCGGCGACGTCCTCGTGTCCGAGGCGGAGATCGCGGCCAAGGTCACCGAACTCGGCGCGCGCATCGCGGCGGACTATCGCGGCCGTCCCATCACGCTCGTGTCCGTCCTCAAGGGCTCGCTCCCGTTCATGGCGGACCTGATGCGCGCGATCGACCTGCCGCTGCGGATCGACCTCATGGAGGTCAGTTCGTACGGTGGGAGTGCGACGGAATCCTCGGGTCTCGTGCGGATCCTCAAGGACCTGTCGGCGAGCATCGAGGGCGAGGACGTCCTGATCGTCGAGGACATCATCGATACCGGGCTCACGCTCAACTACCTCATCCGCTACCTGCGCGGCAAGAACCCGGCGTCGCTGCGGATCTGCACGCTCCTGGACAAGCCGGCGAGGCGACTCGTCGAGATCCCGGTCGACTACATCGGGTTCACGATCCCGGACCAGTTCGTCGTCGGCTATGGGCTGGACTACGGCGAGCTGCTACCGCAACCTCCGATACGTCGGGGTCCTGCGACCGGAGGTCTATGGCTCGGGCGAGGCGACCGAAGGCGGCGAGACGTGACGATGCATCGCCGGCCGCTGGGCCAGGGGCGGACACTCGCGGCGCTCGGCGGTGGGCTGATCGTCATCGGCTCCGTCCTGCCGTGGTGGCAGGTCGGCGGCGACGGCGGGGCTCCCTGCGGCGAGCGGCAACGGCCTCGAGGGCAGCGGCATCGTCGTGTTCCTCGTCGGCGTGGCAACGCTCGCACTCGTCGCCCTGCCCTACGCGGTGGGCGACCGGCCCACCTCGATCGATCGATGGCTGTCGTACGCGGATCCTGGCCGTCGTGGGATGGCTGGGCCTCGGCTGGCGGGTCCTCGACCTGATGATGCGCGGCGCCTTCGCCTTCGATGAGCCGGCGCAGGTGTTCACCAACGGTCCCGGTCTGTGGATCGCCGGTCTTGGACCTCGCCATCCTCTCGCGCGCCGTCTACCGGATGACCCGCGAGCCCGCGTACCGCTGACGGCCCGGGGCGCCTGGACGCCGATGGCGGCGTTTGCGCCCTGCGCGTCTCGCTCACGCACCTTGGGGTGCGCTCGCTCCGGTGCTCGGGACGCCGCCTTGCCCTCGGCGCCCATACGCCCCGGGCGGCCCGGGGTGGGAGTCTCGTCAGCGGCTGGCCGAGGCCTCGTAGTAGTGCGCGACCGCCCGCCCGATCGGCCCGACCTCGAGGTACCACGTGCGGCTGGTGCCACGCTCCAGCCCGACATCAAGCCGGATAGATCCCGTCCGGTAGCCCACCCATCGGGGCACGGACGATGGCCCGGCCGGGGAGTCCGTCCACCGCGAGCCGAGCGTCGGCGTCGACCGGTCCGGGAAGCGGGTCGATGCCGAGGAGCCCGATGGAGGTGACCACCTCGCTCGGAGGTTGACGCCGACGGCGGCCGTCCGCCCGAGGGGGACCGGCCAGCACGATCCATCGGGATCCGTCGCGCGCCAGATCTCGGCCACGCGCGCACGTCGCGTCGGCTTCGGCGCGACGCCAACCGCTCAGGATCCGACCAGACGACCACAGATTCGCGGCCTCGGGAAGCATGCGGAGCGTGGATGGCTGGAACGACTGCGTCGTGCGGGTCGGCTCGCCGTCCCGCGACGCCGTCCCGCCCGCGCCCGACGCACCGGTCCGGACGGTCAGCATGACGGAGCGGACGACGTCCTCGGGCTCGATGAGCAGGTCCAGCCGATAGAGGCCCGGGCTCCCAGGCGAGCACCCGCCCCGGGTCCATGCCGGACACGCGGCGCGCCACGACCGCGACGTGGTCCACCGGCCACGGTGACGGCAGGTCGTCGAGGTCGACGCGGCGCGGAGATGCTCCGTCGACGAACTGCCACATGCGGACGTCGCGAGCGTGGTGTCGCGCGGGTGGACGATGGCGAAGGCGTCCAGGTCGTCGGTCGTCCCGAGGTCGACGACCGGACCGCTCACGATCGGCGGGCCAGATGCGAGGGCTGGGTCCGGACCGGCGGGCGCGGCGCTGGCGGCAGGACCGGCACGGTCGATGAAGTCGAGCGGCGTGCTCTGCTGGGCCGTCGTGACGATCGCCCAGGCGTCCGGTGGCGGGACGGTCCCGAACGCCGCGGGTCGTAGGTCCGACCGATCGGGGCGATGACGACGGGCGCTGGCGCGACGGCGACGAGCGAGGGCGGGGGCTGGCAGGTCAGCGGCGGGTCCTGGCACCCCACGGCTTGATCGCGGCGACGACGATCCCGATGACGACGAGGCTCACCACCCGTCCACGCCATCCATCGAAGGGCGATCGCGGTGCGGGGACACGGGTGAGCTCGGCCATGGCCGATCCTGGTCAGTCCTCTCCGAGGTACGCCTTGCGCACGGCCGGGTCCTCGCGCAGCTTGTCGGCGCTGTCGGCGAGCACGACCTCACCGGTCTGGAGGATGTAGCCGCGGCTGGCGATGCCGAGTGCCATGAGCGCGTTCTGCTCCACGAGCAACACGGTCGTGCCCTGCTCGTTGATCGTCTTGATGATGTCGAAGATCTGCTCGACGAGGATCGGCGCGAGGCCCATCGACGGTTCGTCGAGGAGGAGGACCTTGGGCGCCGCCATCAGGGCGCGACCGATGGCCAGCATCTGCTGCTCGCCGCCGGACAGCGTGCCGGCCTTCTGGGCTCGACGCTCCAGCAGCCGCGGGAAGAGCTCGAAGACCCGGTCGTACTCGGCTGCGAGGTCGGCCCGGTCCTTGCGCGCGAACGCGCCCATCTCCAGGTTCTCCTGGACGCTCATCCGGGCGAAGACCCGACGGCCCTCGGGGCTCTGGCAGACGCCCAGCTCCACGATCTCGTGCGGACGCTTGCCGTCGATGCGTTCGCCACGCAGCCAGATCTCGCCCTGGCGCGGCCGCAGGAGCCCGGAGATGGTGCGCAGCGTGGTGGACTTGCCGGCCCCGTTGGACCCGATGAGCGTGACGATCTCGCCCTCGTCCACCGAGACGCTGATCCCGCGCAGGGCATGGATCGCGCCGTAGTAGGTGTGGACGTCCTTGAGCTCGAGGATGGCCATGCGTCAACTCTCCCCGGCCGCGCCGCGGCCCAGGTAGGCCTCGATGACCCGGGGGTTGGCGCGGACTTCGGCCGGGCGACCCCTCGGCGAGGACCTCGCCGTAGTCGAGGACCGTGACGCGGTCGCTGATCCCCATCACGACGCGCATGTCGTGCTCGATGAGCAGGACCGTGAGCCCGAGCTCGGATCGCAGGCGGCGGATGAACGCGGTCAGCTCGCGGGTCTCGCTGGCGTTCATGCCGGCGGTCGGCTCGTCGAGCAGGAGCAGCTTCGGACTGGTCGCGAGCGCACGAGCGATCTCGAGGCGACGCTGGTCGCCGTACGGGAGGTTCCGTGCCCAGGCGTGCGGCCGTGCCCCCAGGCCGACGAACTCCAGCAGTTCGTGCCCGCGCTCGATCGCCGCCTGCTCTTCGGCATGGTTGCGCGGCGTGCGCAGGATCGCGTCCCACCAGCGACTGCGGAGGTGCGGGTGCTGTCCCACGAGGACGTTGTCGAGCGCGGACATCGTCCCGAACAGCCGGATGTTCTGGAAGGTCCGGCCGATCCCGAGCTTGGTCACCTCGTGCGGCCGCATCGACTTCACCTTGCGGCCGCTCGTCGTGACGATCGGGTGGCCATCGAAGGTGATCTCGCCCGCGGTCGGCACGTAGGCGCCCGTGATCATGTTGAAGAACGTCGTCTTGCCCGCGCCGTTGGGGCCGATCAGCGAGACGATCGAGCCCCTGCGGGATGTCGAAGTCGACGGCATTGACCGCCACGAGGCCACCGAACCGCTTCGTGACGCCGCGGGCCTTCACGAGGATGTCGGCGTCGGCGACGTGGCCGGTCAGGAGGTCGGCGCCCGCCACGATCGGTTCGGCCGTCATGACCGCGTCCCCGGGTCGTCGTTCGGCAGGTCGACGATCTCGGGTCCGGCATCGCCATCGTCATCGGGATGGTCATCGCCCGCGTCGTCCGCGCTGCGGCCGGCCTCGATCTCGGCGGCGATCGCCTGCGCCTCGGCCTCGGCCTCGATGGATGCCGCCTCGTCCTCGGCGGCGAGCGACGCTCGGAGTCGCTCGTCGGCGGCGAGCGCCTCGGGGTCGTCGATCAGGCCGGGTGACCCGATGCCCTGACCCGGTGGTGCGGTGTGCATCTCGGCTGCGCGTTGCCGGCTTGGCAGGAAGCCCTCTGGTCGGAATCGCATCATCGCCACGAGCGCGATGCCGAACAGCAGGAAGCTGAATGTGGACGGGTTGATGTCGCCGAGTGCGGGATTGCCGGTCATCTCGCCGACATCCTTCAGGCGCTGGCCCAGGTACGGGAGCAGCGTCTTGTCCACGTACTGGACGACCACGGCACCCAGGATCACGCCCCAGATGTTGCCGATGCCACCGAGGATGATCATCACGACCACGAGGATCGACGTGGAGAACTGGAAGAACTCCGAGGTCGTCGCTCCCTGGTAGGACGCCTGGAACGCACCGGCGACGCCGGCGAAGGACGCTCCCAGGCCGAAGGCCAGGAGCTTGGTGCGCACGGTGTTGACGCCCATCATCTCCGCCGCGACCTCGTCCTCGCGGATGGCCATCCAGGCGCGGCCCATGCGGGATCGCTCCAGGTTGCGGGCCACGACGATGCCGATGAGCAGGAGGACGAAGCCGAGATAGACGGCGTTATACCCATTGATCACGCCGAACTTGATCCCGAGGAAGCTCGGCGGGTCGATCGGGTTGATGCCGAGCGGGCCGCCCGTCAGGTTCGCGTTGACCAACATGATCGGACCGAACACGAAGTTCACGTTGACGAGGTTCTTGAAGAAGATCGGCACGATCTCGCCGAACCCGAGGGTCACGATCGCGAGGTAGTCGCCGCGCAGTCGCAGGGTCGGTGCGCCAAGCAGGAGCGCCGAACAGGGCCGCCACACCGGCGGCAGCGGGGACGATCAGCCAGAACGGCAGATGGATCCCCGGGAACCCCGGCGGGACATCGCTGAACAGCACGAGCGACACGCCCGTCCAGCCCCAGTGCGGCGAGGCCAGGAACGCCGCGGTGTAGGCACCGAGCGCATAGAAGGCCACGTACCCGAGGTCCAGGAGGCCGGCGAACCCGATGACGATGTTCAGGCCGACAGCCATGATCGCGAAGATCAGCATGAAGACGAGGACCGTGTCGTCCGGCAGCGGCAGCGGGAACGACCGGCTGATGCCCTGGAAGATCACGTCGTTGAGGACGGGATAGGTGAAGATCCCGACGACGAGCAGCGTGAGCATGATCGTGCGTCGGCGATTGCGGGCGAGGGCTGCGCGATAGCTCAACGGCCAACTGGTCACGGCGTCGCCGAGCAGGCCGAACCATCGACGGAGCCCGCCGGGGGCGTCGGGGCGGACCGGGGTCGTCAGGTGGCTCATGCGCGGTCCGGCAGTTTCTGGCCCAGGAGGCCGGTGGGTCGGAACACGAGGATCGCGATCAGGACGCCGAACACGATCGCGTTCGTCCATGCCGCCGAGAGATACCGGTCACTGAAGGCGTTGATCAACCCCAGGACGAGACCGCCGAGCACGGCTCCCTGGAGGTTGCCGATCCCTCCCAGCACCGCGGCGGTGAAGGCATTGAGCCCGAAGCGGAACCCGAGGTTCCAGACCGTCGTGTTGTTGTAGAGGATCTGGACCAGGCCCGCCGCACCGGCCAGCGCGCCGGCGATGATGAACGTGATCGCGATCGTGCGGTCCACGTTGATGCCCATCAGGCCCGAGGTGTCCGGGTCCTGGGCGGTGGCGCGCATCGCCTTGCCCTGGCGGGTCTTCCCGACGAACCAGCTCAGGACGATCAGCAGCGGGATCGTGACGACCGCCACGAAGATCTGCTTCCAGGTGAGCTCGAGGTTCGTGCTGAGGCCCAGCACCTCGGTGAGCACGTTCGTGTTGGGGATCACGTCGGGGAACCCGAGCGCGGACGGCCCCTTCCAGAGCAGGCCGACGTTCTGGAGGATGAAGCTCATGCCGATCGCCGAGATGAGTGGGGCGAGCTTGGGGGCATGGCGGAGGGGTCGGTAGGCGACCCGCTCGATCGAGACGTTGAGGATCGCCGTGAGGCCCATCGTGATGAGCAGGACCGCGGCGATCAGCAGGAACGTCAGCGCCGGGTCCATCCCGGGCACGACGCCAAAGGCCGTCAGGAGCGTCAACGCGAGCATCGAGCCGAGCATGAACACATCGCCGTGGGCGAAGTTGATCAGCTCGATGATCCCGTAGACGAGCGTGTAGCCGAGCGCGACGAGCGCATAGATCATCCCGTTCGACAGACCGATGATGATCGTCTGCAGGAACGCGTCATCCATGGAGTCGGCGTCTCCGTCGCATCAGGTTGGTAGAGCGGTGGGGGCGGACCGGGTGGTCCGCCCCCACGCTGTGACTACGGGGTGAGTCCGACCTCACTCAGGCGCTGCGAGCACCTTCTGGAAGGCCGGTGGCCAGCTCGTCTCCACCTGGTAACCGGTGGCCTCGGCCAGCGTGGTGTCGCCGTCCTCCTTGATAGAGAACGTTCCGAGGAACGATGCGAAGTCCTTGGTCGCGAAGACGGCCTTGAGGACCTCGTATCGATCGTTGGTCGCGGCACGCGTGAGCGCGTCGAGGGCGACCTGCGCGGCAGCGGCACCGTAGATGCCGTAGACGGGCGGATCGTCGCCGTTGTGCGCGGCCTTGTAGTCGGCCACCCACTGCTTGCCGGCGTCCGAGGTCTGCTCGTTCGGGCCGACGCCGCCGAAGGTCAGGTAGGTGCCGTTGCCGGCATCGCCCGTGCCCTCGTACCACGCCTCTTCGAAGACGCCGTCACCGGACATGATCTTGATGTCCGGCATCGCCGCCCGAAGGTCCTTCCAAAGCTTGCCCGTGTTCTGGCCCGTGATGGAGCCGATGTAGATGAAGTCGGCGCCCGAGTCCTTCACCTTCTGGGCGAGGGCCGCGTAGTCCGTGGCCTTCGCGTCGAAGCCTTCGCTCGTGCCACCGGCACTGACGACCTCGATGCCGAGCTGAGTCGGCGAACAGCGCCCAGGCGCGGGCGAGGCCCTTGCCGTAGACCTGCGTGTCGTCGAGCACGTACGCCTTGGTCGCGCCGAGCTCCTTCGCCCAGGCGGCACCCGCGCCACCCTGCTTGTCATCGGTGGCGATGACGCGCGTGTAGTTGCGGTAGCCGTTCGGGTAGTAGCTGTCCGGCTCGCCCGGCTCCGTCACGCCTTCGACCGACGTGGTGAGACCCGGATACGTGTTGGCCGGGCTGATCATCACGAGGCAGGCCGCGTTGAGGATCGGGATGGTGAGCTTCGCGGCGCCGGAGTTGAAGTGGCCGATGAAGACCATCGCATCCGGGTCATTCGCGGCGGTCGTCGCGTTGGCCTGGGCCACCGCGCCGTCCCAGTCGCCGTTGTTGGCGGCCGACGAGTCGTCGAGGTCCGTGTACTTGATCGTGAAGTCGCCGACGACCTTGCCGTCGAGCTGCTGCTTGATCGACTCGACGAGGGCGTTGGTCTGGGCCGTGTTCGAGCCCTGCCGCGGCAGCGACGAGTAGACGTGGATCTCGTTGGAACTCGTGCCCTTCTTGTTCTCGCAGACTGCCGGCTTGGCGCCGGTGCCGCCGTCGCTGGCAGCCGGTTCGGACGCAGCCGGCGTCCCTGAGCAAGCGGCGAAGACGAACACCGCACTTGCGGCGAGCGCTCCGACCCTGGTGAGCTTCATGCATTCTCCTCCTGGATGACCGATCGTCCGGCGGTCCCGGAGCGACCCTCGGTCGGTGCCACCTGACCCCTTCCGGCACGGACGGGCGATGGCCGAACCGTCGCCCGCAGCCTCGTGGATCCGTTGACGCGACCCTCCCAGGACGTCGGCGGAAGCGAGTGGCGGTGCGTAACGGACGGCAACGCGGGTCCGAGCTCGGGCGGTGCGCAGGTGACCGCCGAAGCGATGCCGTATATTAGGCATCGGCGACCCGAATGCAATACCGGTCGGCCGCACCCCCGGAACGTCGCGCATCGCGCGGTCGTGAGCGTCATGCACGCTCGCACTCGGAACGGGGTCGCAGGCCGCAAGGTACCGGCCCCAGGTCGGACACCCCGGTCGAGGGGCAAGGTCGCCGCCCTGCGAGGACGAACCTTCGGCGTGGAATACCTGGTACGAGCCGCCCGTGTCACGGATATCGATCGACTCGTCGCCCTCGGCGACGCAGACGGGACGATGGACCGTGGCGCGAGCCCGCTCGATGCCGCGGATCTGCTCCGTCAGCTCGTCTACCTGCCGCAGGCGAGCATCTTCGTCGCCGAAGCCGAGCGCCACGTCGTCGGAGGGGCCGTCCTGGCCCTTCGGCCGTCGGTCCGCGCCGGTGGCTTCGTCGGCACCATCGACTTGCTGGTCGTCGATTCCGACCACGATATCGACCGGGTCACCGCCGCCCTCCTGGAGGAGGTCATCCGGTCGGCGAGCAACAAGGGCTGCACGGTCGTCGAGGCGGTGACGCCGGACGATCCGGTCGCCACCGAACGCTGGACCCGCCTGGGATTCACCCCGGCCGGTCCGCGCATCCATCGACCCGTGGCAGCGGCCGGTAGTGCCGCGCGCCGCCCGTGATCATCGCTCCGTCGAGCTGCGTCGTCGCGCCGGCCGAGCGTCAACCGTGACCCTCTAGGAGTCAATGTGGGAAAGAACGTCGCCGTCTTCGTAGACGTCGCGAACATCTTCTATGCGGCCAAGGCCGCGGGCGTCGACATCGACTACGTCACGCTCCTCAAGGCCGCCTCCGCCGGCCGCGATCTCGTTCGGGCGTACGCCTACACCGGGCTGGACCCCGACAACGAGAACCAGCGGAACTTCCATGACTTCCTGCGACGCAGCAACTACAAGGTCGTCAGCAAGGACATCCGCAAGTACGGCGACGGCAAGATCAAGGCGAACCTGGACATCGAACTGGTCGTCGACATGATGAAGACGGCCCGGAACCTCGACATCGCCATCGTCGTGTCCGGCGACGGCGATTTCGCGCCGGCCATCCGCGCCGTGCAGGAGCAGGGCGTGCGGGTCGAGGTCGATCAGTTTCCGCGGGAACACGAGCTCGGACCTCATCGAGGTCGCGGACCAGTTCACCGATATCACCCAGCTCGCGCGGGTCGAGAAGGGGTCGCGATCCGGTCGCCGGGTCGCCACCGACGACGACCTGTCGATGACCGAGGTCCCCGACAAGCAGACGGAAGGCACCGGTGCCGGTCGTGGTCGCGGTGGTCGCGGTCGCGGCCGCGGGCGCGCCGGTGAAGCCGAGCCCGTGGCCGCATCGCCACGCGGCCGGGGTCGCGGCCGAAGCACGCC
>CAVURB010000003.1:0-672500 GCA_963743815.1 uncultured Chloroflexia bacterium
GTGATGCGACCTCGCTGAAGGGCGGATATCTCATCCCGACCGGGTGACGCGAGACGCTTGCCGGCCGTGGTTGGATTCGCAGATGCTGGAAGCGTTCCTCCTGGGGGCGGTCGGCCAGGTCTCCCTCGTCCTCGCGGGCCTTGCCGCCTACGTCATCAAGCTGCCGACATGGGTCGTCGGGTCGCTGGCCGGGTACGGCGCGGGATCGCTGCTCGGCGCGATCACCTTCGATCTCGTGCCGCAGGCGGACGTGCTCCCGGGATGGGATTCGGCCGTCTGGCTCCTCATCGGCGCCGGGGTGTTCGTCGTGGCGGACTCGGTCGTCGACCGGGTCTTCGGCGGCGATGATGCGACGCACCAGGGCGCGAGTCCGATGGGGATCGTCGTCGGGTCCGTGGTGGATGGGGTACCCGAGTCGATCATCTTCGGCATCACGATCGCGTCGGGGCAGCCGATCAGCGTCGCGTTCCTTGCGGCCGTCTTCATCTCGAACATCCCCCAGGCGTTCGCTCCTTCCGCCGACCTTGCCGCATCCGGATGGCGCCCGATCAAGCTCGCGGGAATGTGGTCCCTGGTGGTCGTCGCGTGCGGGGCCGCGGCGGCGGTCGGGTTCATCGTCGCCGAAGCCTTCGGGTTGACCGGCGACGCCGTCGCCGCCTTCGCGGCAGGCGGCCTGATCGCGATGCTGACCGATTCGCTCATCCCGTACGCCTTCGAGCGGGCAAAGCTCCAGGCCGGGATCTGGGTCGTCGTCGGCTTCGCGGTCGCGCTCGCCGGAAGCTGAATCGGGCGGCCGCAGGCTGCTAGCATCCCGCCACGATGACGCGAGCACGGTACGACATCATCATCGTCGGCGGCGGGTCGGCTGGTTCCGTCCTGGCGAACCGGCTGACGGAGGACCCGGGCACCACGGTCCTCGTGCTCGAGGCCGGGCGCTCGGACTGGCGGATCGATCCGTTCATCCACATGCCCGCCGCCCTGACCTTCCCGATCGGCAGCCGCTTCTACGACTGGATGTACGAGTCGGAGCCGGAGCCGTTCATGCACGGCCGTCGGGTCTACCATGCGCGCGGCAAGGTCCTGGGTGGGTCGTCCAGCATCAACGGCCAGATCTTCCAGCGCGGCAATCCACTCGACTACGAGCGCTGGGCAGCCGACCCGGGCATGTCCACGTGGGGCTACGCCGACTGCCTGCCGTACTTCAAACGGATGGAGACCTGTCTCGCGGCGGCGGACGACGACCCGTGGCGTGGGCACGACGGGCCGTTGGTGCTGGAGCGTGGGCCGGCGACGAGCCCGCTGTTCGAGGCGTTCTTCGACGCCACCGTGGAGGCGGGCTACCCACGGACCGATGACGTCAATGGGTATCGGCAGGAGGGGTTCGCGCCGTTCGACCGCAACATCCACAAGGGGCGTCGCCTATCGGCCGCACGCGCCTATCTCCACCCGATCAAGCGCCGTCGCCGCAACCTGAAGGTCCGCACGTCCACGCTCGTGACCCGGATCCACTTCGACGGCCGGCGGGCTACCGGGGTGGAGATCGAACGCCACGGGGGCGGGACCGAGACGATCGATGCCGGGGAGGTGATCCTTGCCGGCGGCGCGATCAACTCGCCGCAGCTGCTGCTCCTGTCGGGCGTGGGACCCACCGCCGACCTCGAGTCACTCGGGATCCCCGTCGTCGCCGACGTGCCCGGAGTGGGGCAGCACCTCCAGGATCACCTCGAGGTCTACATCCAGTACCAGTGTCTCCAGCCGGTCTCGATGCAACCGACCGCGACCCAGCTCTGGCGCCGTCCGTTCATCGGGGCCCAGTGGCTGTTCCTGCGGTCCGGCCCCGGGGCGACCAACCACTTCGAGGGCGGTGGATTCGTCCGCTCCAACGACGAGGTCGCCTACCCGAACCTCATGTTCCACTTTCTCCCACTGGCGATCCGCTACGACGGGTCGGCCGGAGCGAAGGGTCACGGCTACCAGGTCCACGTGGGACCGATGTACTCGGACGCCCGGGGGTCGATCAGCCTGCGGAGCACGGATCCGCACGAGCACCCGGCGATCCGGTTCAACTACCTCTCGACCGAGCAGGATCGACGCGAGTGGGTGGAGTCGATCCGGGTCGCGCGGGGCATCCTCAACCAGCCGGCCATGGCGCCGTTCAACGGCGGCGAGACCTCACCGGGTCCGTCCGTGGAGACCGACGAGGAGATCCTCGACTGGGTCGCCCGCGATGCCGAGACCGCGCTGCATCCGTCGTGCACGGCCCGGATGGGGACCGACGGGATGTCCGTGCTGGACCCGCTCACGATGCGCGTCCACGGGCTGGATGGCATCCGCGTCGTGGACGCATCCGCGATGCCGTACGTCACCAACGGCAACATCTATGCGCCCGTGATGATGCTCGCCGAGAAGGCCGCCGACCTCATCCGCGGCGACACGCCGCTGGCTCGCGAGCCGATCCCGTTCTACCGCCACGGGGTCTCGCCGCCGCCCGCCTGAGGGGCCGTCAGGACATCGTCATCCGTCCAGCGCGGCTCGTCGTTCCGCTATGCCATGAACGGGACGTGCGCCCGTGCCGCCGGGAATGGGTGGCGGGGGAGTATCGGCGCAACGCTCCCCTCCGCACACCAATCCCGAAAGGATGACTCGGCATGGCATTGGCCTACCTCCCGCTCCCGGAGCCCGCCCGGCGCCCCGACATCGCCACCTTCGCGGCCGGCATCGCCGGAACGGTCATCCTCCCCGGCGACACGGACTACGACGTCGCGCGGGAGGTCAAGAATGCCGCCGTGGATCGGTATCCGGCGATGATCGTTCGCGCGGCCACCGTCGCGGACGTGACCCGAACGGTCCTGTTCGCCGGCGACGCCGGTCTCGACCTCGCGGTCCGCGGCGGCTCGCATAGCCTCGCCGGGTACGGCACGGTCGACGGCGGCATCGTCCTGGACCTCAGCAACATGCGCGGCCTGCATATCGATCCGGAGCGTCAGCTCGCGTGGGCAGAGCCCGGACTGACCGCGGGGGAGTACACCCGAGCCGCAGCGGCCCATGGACTCGCCACGCCCTTCGGCGACACCTCGAGCGTGGGGATCGGCGGCCTGACGCTGGGGGGCGGGATCGGCTGGCTCGTGCGGAAGCACGGCCTGACGATCGACGCACTCGTGTCCATCGACATCGTCACGGCAGACGGCCGTCTGTTGACCGCGAGCGAGACCCAGCACCCAGACCTGTTCTGGGCGATCCGCGGCGGTGGCGGGAACTTCGGCGTCGTCACCCGATTCCAGTTCCGCCTGTTCCCGGTCGACATGATCCTCGGGGGCATGCTCTTCTTCGAGCCGACCCGGGACATGCTCCGTGGCCTCGTGCCCGTCGCCGCTTCGGCGCCGGAGGGGCTGACGACGATCTCGATGATCATGCCGGCGCCGCCGGCGCCGTTCGTGCCGGAGCACCTGCACTTCCGACCGATCCTCGCGGTCATGTTCGCCTTCGACGGCCCGATCGATGAGGGTCACGCGGCGCTTGAACCGTTCCGAGCCTTGGCCACGCCCGTGGCCGAGATGGTCGCGCCGATGCCGTACGTCGGCATCTACGAGTTCACCAAGGGCGCCGACGAGCGTAGCTCCAGCGTTCATCGTTCGCTGTTCCTCGAGGGGCTGCCGGACGGCGCCGTGGATGCGATCCTCCACCACATGGCTGACCCGAGTACGCCGATGGCGATGACCCAGCTGCGCGTCCTGGGCGGCCAGATGGCGCGGGTCCCCAGCGCCGCGACAGCCTTCGCCCATCGCGATGCCCAGGTCATGTGGATGTCGCTCGCACCATACGAGGATCCGACCAGCAAGCCGGCGCACGATGCCTGGTCACAGGCATACATGGAGTCGCTTCTGCCCTATGCGACGGGCGTGTACTCCAACTTCCTCGAGGCCGAGGGGGATGACCGCATCGAGCAGGCGTATCCGGGTCTGACCCGCCAGCGACTGGCGCACGTCAAGCGCCGCTACGACCCGACCAACCTGTTCCACCTCAACCAGAACATCCGGCCGGCCGCTGAGTCGTAAGCCTCCCGGTCAAGCGAGCTTCGTTACCGATCGACGCCGGGGCCCTCCTGGGCTCCGGCGTCTTCGCGTTCCGCGCGCCGCGCCGCCGGGGCACACGCCCCACACAACCAGCGGACCCCGACGAGGTCATCCGCCGGCGTCGCACCGCAGTCCTCGCACGGTTCCTCGCCGGTGACGCTCATGACCTGGCTCGAAGGCTCAGTAGGAGCGCCGAACATCGAACGGAAACGGTCGCGCACGGTCCCTCGATCAGGCCTGCGGCGGACGGTTGCGATACCACGTGACGAGCCATGCGCCGACGGCGGCGAGTCCGCCGATCGCGAGCACCAGGAGTCCGACCAGCGCCACGTTCGAGAGGCCCGCGGGCTCGGGGTCGATCGGCGTCGGGGTGGCCGTCGGGATCGGCGTCGGCGTCGGCGTGGCCGTCGGCGAAAGGGTCGGCGTCGCGCTGGGCGTGGGGCTTGGTGTCGGACTTGGTGTCGGACTTGGGCTCGGCGTGGGTGTCGGACTCGGTGTGGGCGTCGGCGTCGGGCTTGGGGTGGCGGTCGGCGACGCAGACGGGCTTGGGCTCGGCGACGGCGTCGGGGTGGGTGACGGCGTCGGCGACGCAGTCGGGCTGGGGCTCGGACTGGGCGTTGCGATCGGGGTCGGGCTCGGGCTGGGGCTCGGCTCGACCGTCGGGCTCGGCGTCGGCTCCGGGCTCGGTGAAGGTGTCGGTTCAGGGCTGGGGGTCGGCGTCGGCTCCGGCGTCGGCTCCCGCGTCGGGAGCGGGATCGGCGCCGATGTCGGCCTGGTCGGTGACGACGGGCCAATGGACGGCTCCGGGCAACCGATGTCGCCCATGGCATCGATGGAGGCCAGGATGGCCCCGGTCTCCTGCCGCAGTTCGCTGGCGCGGTCGATGGCGGTCTGGATGCCGGCCTCGTCCCCGGATTCGACCAGCGCGATCAAGTCATTCACGAGGACCTGGGCCTGGTCCACGAGGTCCGCGAGCGCGGCGCGGATCTCCGGATCGGAACTGATCGGCATGACCGCCAGCACCTTCGCGACATCGGCGAGCTTGTCCGACAGCTGGTCGAGCGCGGCCAGCGCCGCTGCATGTTCCGGGCTCTCCGGGTCGGCCAGCGCGGCGGCATCCGCCTGCGCGACGATCACCAGAGCCTGATCGAGGGCCGTGACCGCGAACAGGGCAGCGCAGAGGCGCGGGTCGTCGGCTTCGCGGATCTCGTCCACGGGGATGGTTCCCTGGCACGCGGCCAGGACGGCCGCCATCGCCACCAGGAACGCCATGATCGATCGCCGGGTCGAGCTCATCGTCCTCCTTGCGCGTCACGCCGACCTCGAATCGACGATCCGGACGCGATGCTAGCAGCAACCGCGCCGAAGCCCACGCACCTGCCCGGCGACAGGTCGCGGGATCAGGGGTCCTGGGACAGGACCACGACGCTGTATGGACCGACAGACAGCAGCGCGCTCTGCGACTGGTCATCCGCGGGCGGACCGTCAGCCTCCGTGTCGAACGCCTCGTGGCCGCCGAAGTCCCAGGCGTACTCCGAGGAATCCGAATTGAGGCGCACGCGCCAGCGACCAGGAGCCGGCATCCCGATCCGCAGATCCATCACGGTCCGGTCGGCCAGATTCGCCACGACCACCACATCGTCGCCCGGACCACCCGCGGACCACCGGTGGAAAGCGATGATCTTCTCGTCGTCGTCGGCGCGAAGGATGGCGACCGCGCTGCCGCGCAGACCGCGTGTCCGGCCACGGCGGTCCCGTCGCAGCGCGATGAGGTCGTGATGCAGACGCAGGATCCCGGCATGCGTGCTGGCCTTGGACCAGTCGAGGGCGACCGTGTCGTCGAACCAGCGATCCTCCAGCAGTTCCTGGCCCTGGAAGAGCATCGGGATCCCGGGCGACGTGAGCACGAGCGCTGAGCCGAGCGTGGCTCGCTTCTTCGACCACCAGCCGGCGGCATCTCCGGGTGCGATGGCTTCGGGGACGCGCACGTCGCCATTGGCGACGTCGTCGTGCGACTCCGTGTAGATGACCCGACTCAGGGCGGGCCCGCGCCCTTCGCCGGTGATCGCCAGGACGACCTCGCCGACGTCCCGGTCGTCGTCATCGGAGGCGGTGATGGCCGCTCGGATCCGACGGACGAAGCCGGCATCCCATTGGGCCGCGAAGCCCGCCCCGCCGTCCGCGGTCGACGTGACGAGGGTCGGGTCATCCTGGAGGTCCTCCGCGATCGTGAGCTTCCACGGTTGGCGCTTCCGGATCTCGTCGTTGATCCAGGCCAGGAAGGACCATCCATCCTCGATGGCCGATCGCTCGTCGCCCGGGTTCCCATCGATCGTCCGGACGTAGAGCGTGGAGTCGAATCGGAGCCCGTCACAGCGGAACTCCTCCAGCCACGTCATGGCACTGTCGCGCAGGAACGTTCGGACCTCGCCACGACCGTAGTCGGGGCGGGTGGCGCCCCAGGGCGTGATCGCCCGTCCATCCTCGTAGAAGTAGATCCCGCCACCGTCACCGGACGTCCAGCCATCGAACCGCCACAGATCCAGGTCGGAGGGCCCGAGGTGGTTGAACACGACGTCCACGATCACGGCGATCCCATGATCATGGGCCGCGCGGATAAAGCGTTTGAAGGCATCCGGCCCCCCGTACCCGGATTCGATCGCGAACAGGTGGGCCGGGTTGTAGCCCCACGACACGTCACCGGCGAATTCGAACGGTGGCATCACCTGCACGGCGCTCACGCCGAGATCCTGCAAGTACGGCAATCGACGCGCCGCGCGATCGAAGTCGCCGCGGTGATCCCCGCCGCCGGCGAACGTGCCGACGTGGAGTTCGTAGATGATCATGTCGTCCCAGGTCGGCGTGTCGAAGTCGTCGCCGGTCCAGTCGAACGCGGCGGGATCGTAGACGACGGCATTCCCGACCGAGTTGGTCACCTGTCGGGCGTACGGGTCCAGGCGCGAAAGGTCCCCGCCCGGCGTGCGGATCGTGAACCGATACTCCGCACCGGACGCGACGCCGGCGACATCCGCCGACCATGTCCCGCTGGAGCCGTCCGCGTCCCGGCCGAGTTCGGTCGCGGAGCCCGCCCAGTCATCGAAGGTCCCGGTGACGAAGACGGCGTTGGCGTGCGGGGCCCACACGCGAAACGTGGTCCCGCCGTCGAACGGGATCGCCCCCATCCCGGGACGGCGCGATGGCAGGGGCAAGCAGGTCTCCTGGATCCGAGGTGGCGGACGCCGCCGTCCGCTAGGGTAGGCTGCGGCGACGGTCCCGTGCGGGCGTGCCGTGCATTGGAGGATGGATGCGGATCGGGATCGTGCTGCCGATCGGGCAGGAAGACGGGATGCCGGCACCACCGGCGTATCCGGAGATCCGTGCGGTGGCCCTCGAGGCGGAGGCGTCGGGTCTGGATTCCGTCTGGGTCTACGATCATCTGCTGTTCCGGTTCGACGGCGCGACGACCGGGATCCACGAGTGCTGGACGATCCTTGCCGCCATCGCCGAGGCCACGTCCCGCGTGGAGCTCGGCACGATCGTCATGTGCACGGGGTTCCGGAATCCGGCGCTGCTCGCCAAGATGGCCGCCACGCTCGATCACCTGAGCGGCGGGCGGCTGATCCTCGGGGTCGGATGCGGTTGGCACGATCCCGAGTACGAGGCCTTCGGCTTTCCGACCGATCACAAGGTCGGGCGGTTCGAAGAAGCCCTGACGGTGATCCGCGGCCTGATCCGTGACGGTCGGGCCGATCTCGAGGGTCGCTGGGTGTCGGCCACAGATGCCGTACTGGTCCCACCCGCCCGCCCGGACCTGCCGATCCTCATCGCCGCCAAGCGACCGCGGATGCTGGACCTCACGGCGCGCTATGCCGATTCGTGGAACCTCGCGTGGTTCGGCGCTCCGGACGAGCGGCTGGCCACGGCCCGCGCCGACCTCGCCGCGGCTTGCGCGCGGGTCGGCCGGGACCCGGCCACGCTCGACATCACGGTCGGCGTCACCGTGCGGTTCCCGGACCTGGCCGATGCGAACACGACGCCCGGAGCCGAGGCTGAGCCTGCGATCTACGGGACGGTGGAGGAGGTCGCGGCCGGACTGGCCGCCCACGCGGCGGAGGGCACGGCGCACCTTATCGTCGCCCTGGAGCCCACGACACCGGAAGCGGTCCGGCGCCTGGCGTCGGCCGTCGCGCTGATGCGCGATCAGCGGATGGCGGCCGCGAAGGTGGAGATCTCGGGCTCGTAGGGCAGCACGAGGACGTACTTGCCGCCAAGGGTGCTGTGCTGGCCGGTCCATCGATTGTTCATCCGGCGCGGGACGAACTGGCGCCCAAGTTCGCGGACCGTGAGGGCTTCGCCGGGGGCTGGACTCGGGCCCCAAGCCTCGGAGCCGTGCGGGTAGAGCGGGTCGTGGACGATCGCGCGGGTGACGTCGAAGTCATCCGTGGCCAACGGGTCCGCCGTCGCCGTGAAGCCACTCAACACCCAGGCATGGCGACCACGCCAGACGAGCAATCCGACCGGCTTGCCGGTCTCCGCGATCGCGCGGGCGGCCGTTCGCAGGGCTTCCTGGATCGTCGATTCGCCCTGGAGCCGGTACGGACCGGCGCCGAGGATGTTCAGGCCCGCCGCCCACCCACGGACGCTCGCGCCCTGTCGTTCATTGCCGTCAGGTCGCGATCCGCTCCAGAGGCGTGCCAGGTTCTGGAGCCGCCGCTGGGTGGATGCCGTCCGGTCGCGCCCGGGCTCGATCATGTTGAGCATCATCTGCATGCTCGCCCCGACGCACTGGACGAAGTTGGTCTGGGCCACGAAGTCGGCCCGGTCGGAAACGTCCACCGTGTGTCGCGTGGCGCTCGAGACTGGCGACGCCACCAGCGACGGAGAGTGCGAGGACGCCGGTCAGCAGCAGCGCGAGGCGTCGCCGAGGCGTGGTCCGAGGCGAAGTCGTCATCACGTCAACGATACGACGACGAGGCAATAGCGGTTTCCGGGCCGGTCCGCGCCTCGTGGCCGTCGCGCCTCCTCCTACGCAAGGTCCCACCTAGTCTCTCCACGATTTCCGTGGGCGATCAGGCGGGCCGAACCGCATGGATCGGGCCTGCGAACAGGGCTGGCCCGTCCGCCTTAGTCCTACCCGACTAGACCGGAAGCCTCGAGGGCGATCGACGTCCACAGGATTCGCGAGGGGACTAGGTGGGACGTACGCGGTGCCTGTCCCGCTGCCGCGTCGCCGCTGCCCCCGCTGCCACGCCCCCGCTGCCACGCCCCCGCTGCGGCCGCTGCCACGCCCCCGCTGCGCGGACAGCTCAGATCGCGTCGATCCGCCGCGGCGAGAGCCTCGGCCCGTAGCGCGGCGCGCGCAACCCGCTCGACTCCAGCAGACGGATCACGAGCGCGCGCCGGCCGGCATACGGTGCCAACAGCTCCAGCATCCGGGCATCGTCGCCGCGTGGCTCGCGGGCGAGTGCCCAAGCCACGAGGTTGGGCAGGTGGAAGTCGCCGACGCTCACCGCGTCGGGATCCCCCAGCGCCCGCAGGCCGACTTCCGCGGCCGTCCATGGCCCGATCCCCGGTACCCGTTGCAGTCGTGCGTACGCCTCGGGGAGCGGCAGGTCCACGATCGCCTCGAATCGTTCCGCACGAGCCGCGACGGCCCGGATGAGGTCCGCCCGGCGTCGCTCGACGCCGAACGGGTGGTAGGCGTAGTAGGGAAGCGCGGCGAGCGTCGTCGACGCGGGCGACAGTCGCATCGCCGGTCCGGCACCGAGTCGGGCATCGGTCCCAGTCTCGGCCGGGCCGGGGGCTGGCTGGCCGTGGGCTCGGATCAGGCCGAGCCACGCCCGGCGGGCCTCCGTGCCGGTGACCTTCTGCTCCAGGATCGCCGGCACGAGCGCATCGAGGACCGCACCGGTCGCCGGGATATGGATCCCGGGCATCCGTCGCGCCAGGTCGGCGATCACGGGATGTGGCGCATCGCGCAGGTCACCCGAGGACACCGACCCGGGCTCGAGACCGAGGAGTCGTGGGAGCCACGTGACCAGGTCGTCGGCGCCCTGCCCCGATGCCTCCGCCACGACCCGGTCGGACCGTGATCGAAGCCACACCAAGACCGGCCCGCCCGCTCGCCGTAACGCCAGCCACGCACCACCCGGCACGACCCGGGTACACGGGTCGTACCGGCCCCGCGCCAGCGGACCGAGCGTGCGCCCGAGGTCGTACGGCGCCTCGAGGATGACCTCCGCATGCACGAGGTTGGCCGATATGTCACGCATCCGAAACTGTCACGGTCCCTGCCGAAAACCTCCTGCAACCCCGTTCGATGCTATGGTACGGACGACGTGCGACGCCCCAGAGTCGTCGCGAGCGTGGCGCTCATCGCCGTGTTCGCCTCGGTCGCCGTCCCCGGACCGGCTGGTTCGCAGGCGCAAAGCCTGATCGTGACCCCGTCCGCTGACATCTTCGCCAAGGTGGAGATCGATGCGTCTGTCCGCGGGCCGGTGATGACGATTCCGCCCCTTGATCCGGGGGCCCGTTCCGACGGGAACCTGGATCAGGGCTCGATCCTGTTCGAGCCCGCCTTGCGAACCGAGCCGCCCCAGGCTCGATCTTCGGCTACCCCGCCGGAGGCCGACCGTGGCTCGGTCAGCAAGAACCCGTGGCGCCATGACCCGGAGATCTCCTGGTATGGCCCGGGTCTCATCGGCAACGGCACCGCGTGCGGTCAGACGCTGACCCGCAAGCTGGTGGGCGTGGCGCATCGAACGCTGCCCTGCGGCACGATGATCACCTTCCGTTCGCACGGCCACACGATCACGGCACCCGTGGTGGACCGCGGACCGTACGTCGACGACCGGATCTTCGACCTCACCTACGCGCTCTGCAAGAAGCTCGAGCACTGCTACACCGGACCGATCGAGTGGCGATACGGAGCAACCGACTGATCTGAGGGACGCGCACACTGGTGATCTTCACCTGTCCAGGAGGTCCCGCATGCGCATCCTCGTCGTCGGCGCCGGTGGCGTCGGCAGTGCCGTTGCCCCGATCGCGGCCCGGCGCGACTTCTTCGATCACATCGTCATGGCGGACTACGATCTCGCGCGTGCGCAGCGTGTCGTGGACCGGCTCGGCGGCGATCCGCGATTCAGTGCCGTGCGGGTGGACGCATCCCGCACCGACGACGTTGCGGCGCTCGTGCATGCGCACCAGATCACCCATGTGCTCAACGCCGTCGATCCGCGGTTCGTCCTGCCCATCTTCGAGGGCGCGTTCGTCGCTGGCGCCGACTACCTGGATATGGCGATGTCGCTGTCACGACCGCATCCCGAGCGCCCGTACACCGAGACCGGCGTCAAGTTGGGCGACGAGCAGTTCGCCGTCGCCGCGGAACGCGAAGCGGCTGGCCGGCTCGCACTGGTCGGGATGGGCGTGGAGCCGGGCCTGTCCGACGTCTTCGCCCGGTACGCGGCCGACCACCTGTTCAGCGAGATCGACGAGGTCGGGATCCGCGACGGCGCGAACCTCGTGGTGGAGGGGTATGACTTCGCGCCCTCGTTCTCGATCTGGACGACGATCGAGGAATGCCTGAACCCGCCCGTGATCTGGGAGGAGGCTCGCGGCTGGTACACGACGGCCCCGTTCTCGGAGCCGGAGGCCTTCGAGTTCCCGGACGGCATCGGGTCGGTCGAGTGCGTCAACGTGGAGCACGAGGAGGTCCTCCTGGTGCCGCGCTGGGTCAAGGCCAAGCGCGTGACGTTCAAGTACGGACTGGGCGATGAGTTCATCGGCGTGCTCCAGACGCTGCACAAGCTGGGTCTGGACCGGACCGACAAGCTGCGCGTGGGCGGCGTCGAGGTGTCCCCGCGGGATGTGGTCGCCGCCGCGCTCCCGGACCCGGCCACGCTCGGGGACCGGATGCGCGGCAAGACCTGTGCCGGTACGTGGGTGACGGGGCGCGGCAAAGACGGGGCATCACGCTCGGTGTACCTGTACCACGTGGTCGACAACGACTGGTCGATGCGCGAGTACGGCTCGCAGGCTGTGGTTTGGCAGACGGCCATCAACCCCGTCGTCGCGCTCGAACTGCTGGCTGCCGGTACCTGGTCGGGCGTCGGGGTCCTGGGCCCGGAGGCCTTTGACGCCGTGCCGTTCCTGGACCTGCTGACGGCCTATGGGTCGCCATGGGGCATCCGCGAGGACTGACGAAAGCGCCGGTCTCCTGGATCGGCGCCGGAAACGGATCAGCCCCGGCCGAGGCCGGGGCTGATCGCTATCTGACGAAGAACGGGGTTCAGTCGTCGCCGAGCGCGCGGTGGAGGAACGCGGCCATCTGACCGCGGGTCACCGGTTCGTTCGGGCAGAACGTGGTGGGCGTGCAGCCCTGGGTGATGCCGGCTGCCGAGAGCCAGGCGATGTCTTCCTCGAAGGTCGTGCCGTTGGTATCGGTGAAGTTCGTGGCCGTGCCGAGCGGGAGGCCCGGCAGCGCGCGATGGAGGAACGCCGCCATCTGGCCGCGGGTCACTGACGCATTCGGGCAGAACCGGTCGGGCGTGCAGCCCTGGGTGATGCCGGCTGCGGACAACCATTCGATGTCTTCCTCGAAGGTCGTGCCGTTGTCATCGATGAAATCGGTCGCCGTGCCGAGCGGGAGGCCCGGCAGTGCGCGATGGAGGAACGCCGCCATCTGGCCGCGGGTCACTTCATCGTTGGGGCAGAACAGCGTCGGCGAGCAGCCCTGGGTGATCCCGGAGTCCGCGAGCCAGGCGATGTCCTCATAGAAGGTGTTGCCGTCGATGTCGGTGAACGGAGGCAGGCTCGCGTCCACGGTGATCGCGTCGCTGGCGACCGCGGACCAGTTGCCCGCGCCGTCCTGCCACTGGACGTAGACCGTCTTGGAGCCTTCGCCCGCGACGAGCGTCCAGGTCTTGGGGGTCGAGTAGGCGGAGGTCGTGGCACCGGCGCCGTTGAGGACGCCGTTGCCGTCCACGGACGACGAGTTCGCCATGCGAACTTGCGTGACGCCGCTGG
Source organism: uncultured Chloroflexia bacterium (assembly GCA_963743815.1). Lineage (GTDB taxonomy): Bacteria > Chloroflexota > Limnocylindria > Limnocylindrales > CSP1-4 > SPCO01. Next base: position 13,098 of record CAVURB010000003.1, read on the forward strand.
CGTTGTCGGTCGCGGCGACCGCGACGCTCACGGTCGAACTACCGCTCTTGGCGGCGCCGCCGTTGATGGAGACCGTCCCGGCAGGATCGGTCGTGTCGAGGTCGATGGTGTCGCTCTGGACCGCGGACCAGACACCGTTGCCGTCCTGCCACTGGACATAGACCGTCTTGGTGCCGTTGCCGGCGGTGACGTTCCACGCCTTCGGTGTCGAGTAGGCGGATGTCGTGGCGCCGGCGCCGTTGAGGACGCCGTCGACGTCGAGGGTGCCGACGTTGGCGATCCGGACGTTGTCGACGCCGCTGCCGGCGTCGGTCGCGGTGACGTCAAGGCTGACGCCGATCTCGTTCGTGAACGCGGCCCCATCGTCGATGGTGACGCTGCCCACGAGCGCGACCGAGTCGTAGATGATCGTGTCGCTGGAGACCGCGGACCAGTTGCCTGAAGCATCACGCCACTGGGCATAGACCGTCTTGAGGCCATCCCCGGCGGTCAGCGTCCAGGACTTGGGCGTGGCATAGGCATAGGTGATGGAGCCGGCGCCGTTGAGGACGCCATTGCCGTCGGTCGTGCCCAGGTTCGAGATGCGGACCTGGCTGAGGCCGCTCCCGGTGTCGGTCGCCGGGACGGCGACGCTGACGGTGCGGGCGGGCGAGCTCGTTGAGGCTGCGCCGCCATCGATCGTGATCGTGCCGACCGGATCGGTGGCATCGGACGCCGCGAGGACGAGCCGGTTGTGCAGGTACGAGCGGTTGCCGGCCGTGAGGTTGTTGGCAAGCACGAGCAGACCGCTGGCGCTCGTGGCGTTCTGCTTGGAGCTGGTCGCATCGTCGATCTGGGTCTCGGTCGCGCTCCTGATGAATGCGACACCGCGCTGGACCGTGGTGTCCGCGGTGCGGAACTTGAGCGCCTCGGGCCCGTTCATCGGGGCGGACTTGAGGTAGATCGCGCCGCCGCCGTTGGGCGACGTGAGCGCGACGTACACGACGTCGAGCTCGTCGCTCAGGATCACCTGCGGGCGCGTGCCGCAGTCGCCGACGGTGCTGACGAGATGGATGCTCCAGACCCCAGCGGTCGTGCGCTTGAAGAGCGTGACGAGCGGGCGGTCCTGGTTCGTGGCGCAGTTGATGGTGTCCTTGCCGGTCTTCGTGACCGCATAGAGCGTGCCGTCTTCGGCGACCTTCATGTTGATGTGGTTGTCGGCGCGCTCGCCGTCGTTCGCGCCCGCGATGGACGGCAGCTTGACCTTCGCCGCCCAGTTCGCCCCGACCGTGGGGTCCGCGCCTGCCGCGATCGAGGTGAAGTAGAAGCCGTTGTCGGCGTTGGTCGGCAGGTTGTCGTGGTCGGACCACATGATCCCGATATTGCCGCTGAGATTGATGACGGCCGGGATATCGGCCGACGGGGTCTGACCATCCTTGATCGTGTTCCCGACCTGGCCCGGCAGCTGCGCCGGCGCGCTCCAGGTGGTGCCGTTGTCGTCGGAGATGCTGTAGCGGACCTGGTTGCTGTGTGGCCAGGTCGTCCACAGGCGGCCGGTCGAGTCGCGGGCGATCGTGACGGTGGTCGCGCCACCCTCGATGGCCGCGGTCGTCGTCTGCGTGCCCGGGATCGTCGCGACGGCCGGAGCCGAGTAGCTGTCCGTCGCCGGGTTGAATGTGGAGCGATAGACCTTGATGGTGTCGTCGCTATACGGGGCAGTGACGTCACCGTTCTGCGTCGAGGCGACCCACAGGGTGTTGTTCTCGAACAGGTAGTCGCCGTGCGTCGCGTTGCGCACGTCGAGGATCGGCAGGCCGGTGCCACTGGACCAGTTGTTGGTCCCGGTGTTGAAGCGGTAGACGCGGTAGGCGTCCGACGCCGAGCTGAACAGCCCGCCGTACCAGGAACCGTCCGTGAACCACAGCTTCGACTGCGGCTTGTCGGCGGTCGCGCGGTTCACGCCACCGCCGATCACGAAGTCGCGCCAGCCAACCTCAACCGGGTCGGCCGCCTTGGCGACCCCCGCGACGGTGGCCATCGCCAGTGCGACGAGGACGAGTACCGCCCCGATGGAGCGGTGCGAGAGTGCGCGACGGCGCGAACGGATCGACATCGAGACAGGACCCCCTTGGCGTGGTGGGCGGAATCAGATGGTCGGGCGGGTCTCGCCGCAGGCGAACGTCAGTGCGTCGTCGCAGCCGCCCCCCGGTCGGTGTGCCGCGAAGGATAGACCTGACTCGCGTACTGCGCTATCCCCGGACCATGGTCCCTCTGTGTTCGCGGTGCGAGGGGTCAACGACGCCCCACGAACCGTGCTCAGGAAGCCGGGATCGTCGCGCCAGGAGGCTCCCAGCCGTGCGGCGCCAGTTCGAACCCGTCGAATGAGAACGCCGGAGCGACGATGCAGCCGACGAGGGCCCACCTGCCGAGGGCCCGTGCCGACTGCCAGGCTCCGGCGGGGACCACGGCCTGCGGCGACGCACCGGCCGCCAGGTCAGCATCGAGACGGACGGTGCGGATGGACGCGTCGCCTTCGGCCCAGAGCTTGAGCTCGAGCGCGCCGCCGCCGGACCATTGCCAGACTTCGGCCGCATCCAGCCGATGCCAGTGCGAACGTTCGCCCGCCGCGAGCAGGTACAGGATCGCGCTGCCGGCCGGCCGCACGCCCGCCGGTGCCGGGGCGCGCCAACGCTCCACGTACCAGCCGCCCTCGGGGTGGGGGCCCATGCCCAGGGCGGATACCACCGCCGTCGCGTCGTCGTCCATCAGGCTTGAAACGATAGCCCGTGCGACCGGACGGGATGACGGGACGGACCGTGCGCCCTACCGTAGCGGCATGTGCCGAAGCATCAAGACCCTGCGTCGTCCCGGGGAGAACGCGACGACCGGCGAACTGGAGGCGGCCGCCCGCCAGTACGTCCGCAAGCTCAGCGGCTTCCGGGAGCCATCGGTCCGCAATCGCGAGGCGTTCGACGCCGCCATCGCGGAGGTCGCGGCCGCGTCACGCCGGCTCGTCGAATCGATCGGCGTGGACGTCGAGGACGGCCCAGACCGCTGGACGCCGGGGAGTGGCCGCGCACGGACCATGGCGTGAGCCAGGCCCCGGTCGCTCCGTGGTGGGTCCGGCCCGGTCTCGATATCGACGGCGACGGGCGCCTGCGGATCGCCGGGCGCGACGCCGAGCATCTCGCCCGACAGCACGGAACGCCGCTCTTCGCGTACGACCGCCCCCGGTTCGCCGAGAACGCGCGCCGGATCCAGGCCGCGTTCGCCCCGACCGGGCTGGACCTCCGCCTCCGCTTCGCGCTCAAGGCGAACCCGCTCCCCGAGGTGCTCGAGGTGTTCCGCGGCCTCGGCCAGCCCGGTTCCGCGGAAAGCGTCGGGATCGATGCGTGTTCGCCGGGCGAGGTCGTGCGCGCGATCGAGTGCGGGTGGCGGGCGAACGAGATCAGCTTCACGGGGACCAACGTCTCCGACCGCGACCTTGATGTCCTCCTGGCGAACGAGGTCCACGTCAACCTGGATTCGATCAGCCAGATCGAGCGCTTCGGACGCCGCGCACCGGGATCCCGGATGGGAATCCGGATCGATCCTGCGACCGGTGCCGGCTACACCGAGCATCTCGAGTACAGCGGCGCCCGTCCGATGAAGTTCGGGGTGGGCCTGGACCGCTTCGACGAAGCCCTCGCTGCGGCCGCGCGACATGACCTGGTCGTGGACACGATCCACTTCCACGCCGGATCGGGCTGGCTGGCGGACGGCCTGCCCGGGTTCCAACGGGCACTTCCGGTTGCCGCCGAGGCGGTCCAGCGAGCCCGCGCGGCCGGTCACCCGATCGAGGAGGTCAACGTCGGAGGCGGGATCGGGATGCCCGCACGAGAGGATGAGCGAGCGGTGGACCTGGACGCGTACGCGACCGCCATCGCGCGACACCTGGCTCCCCTCGGCGTCGCGGTGGGCTGCGAGCCCGGCGACGGCCTGTCCAAGGACGCGGCCATCCTGCTGGGTGAGGTCATCTCGGTGGAGGAGCGACGCGGGGTCACGTTCGTGGGCCTCGACCTCGGCTGGAACGTGACCTGTGCGTATTTCATCTACCGGTTCGCGCAGGAGGTCGTCGTCTGCACGGCGGCCGGTGCGGCCCGGACGACGACGGTCACGGTCGCGGGCCACATCAACGAGGCGGGCGATATCTTCGCCGAGGACTACCCGATGCCGCCCGTCGCCGAGGGCGACATCGTGGCGCTGCTCAACGCGGGTGGCTATCACCAGGCGATGAGCTCGACCCATTGCCTGCGACCCATGGCGGAGGCCGTCTTCCTGGACCGCTGAGCGCTCGAGGCGGCCCGACGGCGGGCCTCGGCGCCCGGGCCGCCTACACTCCGGGTCTCATGCGTCGTGGCCAGATCGCGCTCGTCGGGAGCCTTGCCCTCGTCATCCTCGTGGCCTGGGCGATCGTCGCTCGGTTGATGCTCCCCGCGCTGACCGGGGCGGCTGGAGCCTCGCCGACCGTCTCGTCTGCGCCGGTCGCGTCCGCGCCCGTGACGGCCACGCCCCCTGGGACGGCATCGTCCGACGATGACGCCGGCGACCGACGAGCCCAGCACGAGCCCGACCGACGCGACCGACGCCCCGACCCCGACCGAGACGGCCGAACCGACGGAGGCGCCCGACCCGCCGTCCGACCCGAGGCTCGCCTACGCCGAGTTCCTGTTGCGGCTCGACGCGGCGCGGGCCGAAGTCCAGGATCTCAACGCGACGATCGTCGTGGCGGCGGAGGCCGACGACAAGCCCACCGTCCGGACCGCTGCAGTCGATATCCTGCAGTTCGCGGACCGGGAACGCGATTGGCTCCTGACGCATCCCCCCGCCGCGTGCTACGCCGACGCGCACGACGCGGCCGGCGCGATGTCGGAGGCGTATGCGACCGTGGCGGAACGAGCGATCGATTGGGTCGATGCCGACGCGGGCCTCGAGACGCTCGACGCGCTGGCCGCGGTCGTGACGGCGGCAGGCGACGCACGCGTCGCGCTCGAGACGTTCGCACAGGAGCTGGAGGCGACGGCGTGTCCCGGGTGAAGGACCAGGACGGACCGCCGACCCGACACATCGCCACGCGCCAGATCGTGGCCGTGCGCGGCGGCGCCCTCGAGCTGCGCGAGGACCGGGTCGTCGGCGAGGCGCCGCTGGAGATCCGGGCGGCCGGTCCCGGTCAGGAACCGGTCGCCGTCGCCGTCACGATGCGGACGCCCGGGCATGAGGCGGAACTCGCCGTCGGGTTCTTGCGGTCTGAGGGCCTGATCGATGGATCCGAGGTCGTTGGCACCGAGGGCGGCGACCCCACGACCCATAGCCAACCCGACGACTCCATCCTTGTCCGACTCTCGCGGCCGTTCGACGCCGCGCTCGTGGCGGAGCGACATTTCGTCGCGACGGCGTCGTGCGGGATCTGTGGCAAGGCATCCATCGACGAGGTCGCGGTGCGCTGCGATCCGCTGCCCGACGGTCCGATCGTGGCCCGCGACGTGGTGCTGGCACTCCCCGGGATGCTCCGGGTCGCACAGAAGGCGTTCGAGGAGACCGGCGGCCTGCACGCGGCGGCGCTGTTCACGCCGGCCGGTGAGCTCATCGTCATCCGGGAGGATGTCGGGCGGCACAACGCGCTGGACAAGGTCGTGGGTTCGCAACTGCTCGCCGGGGCCCTGCCGCTTCACGACCGGATCCTCATGGTGAGTGGCCGGGTCAGCTTCGAGATCATCCAGAAGGCCGCAGTGGCGGGCGTGCCGATCGTCTGTGCCGTCTCGGCGCCGTCGGATCTCGCGATCGAGACCGCGGAGCGGCTGGGCGTGACCCTCGTCGGCTTCCTGCGCGGCGACGGGTTCAACGTGTACTGCCACGACCGACGCATCGACCTGCGCGACCTGACGGGTTGGGGATGAGCGCCACGCGATCGCGGGTCAGCGCCGGGATCCTGCTGTATCGGTTCCGCGGCGCGGCGCTCGAGGTGCTGATCGGCCATCCGGGTGGGCCGTACTTCGCGCACAAGGACGCGGGCCACTGGTCCATCCCCAAGGGCGAGGTCGAGGAAGGGGAGGAGCTGCTCGACGTGGCGCTGCGCGAGTTCGAGGAGGAGACGGGGTCTCCCGTGGAGGCGCCCCTCGTGTCGCTCATCGAACTCGGCGACATCATCCAGAAGGGCGGGAAGCGGGTCGTGGCGTGGGCCGCGGAAGGCGACCTGGATCCGGCCACCGCGCAGAGCAACACGTTTGCGATCGAGTGGCCACCGCGGTCCGGCACGTTCATCGACATCCCCGAGATCGATCGCGTCGCGTGGATGGTGCCCGCCGAGGCGCGGCGGTTCGTGAAGGAGACGCAGATCCCGCTCATCGACCGCCTGGAGGCGGCGCTCGCTTCGCACACCCGGTGATCCGCCGGGCCTGACGCTGAGGCGACGTCAGCCCGTCGGTGGCTTCGGGCGCTCGTTGACGAACTCGAAGCCGAAGCGGCCCTTGATGCAGAGGTGCCCCTCGGTCACCGACGAGTCCAGCGGCGAGGTGACCTTGAGGATCCGGTCGTCCTGGACGTGCAGCTCCACGCGCAACCCACGCCGCAATACGGGCAGATGGTCTCGGTGACGGTCTGCTGCGATGGATCCCAGGTGCCGGCCGCCCGCATGTCGTACTCGGGCTTGGCCATGAGCGCCCCGGTCGGGCAGACGCCGATGCAGTTGCCGCAGTAGACACAGGCGCCGACTCGGGAAGCGGCACGGCCTGCTCGGTGGAGATCCGCGCATCGAATCCGCGACCGGCGACCGCGATCGCGAACGTGTTCTGGGCGTCCTCACCGCACGCCTCGACGCACTTGTAGCAGAGGATGCACTTCGAGTAGTCGCGGACGTAGAGGTCGTTGTCGATCTTGGTCGGCTGGGCGACGGTGGCGGCACTCGCATCGCCGCTCGCCGCGTGGTGGTGGCCGGCCTCGTGGGCGTCGCGCTCGCCGGCTGCCGCGGGTGCTGCAGGCGGTCCGTACCGCGACGGGTCCGCGCCGTAGCGCGCCATGTAGTCGCCGATCGACCCATCCGGGGCGGCCGGCCCGGCAAGCGACACGTCCACCGACGAGCCGAGGAACTCCAGCACGACCTTGCGCGACGTCCGGACACGCTCGGAATCGGTCTGGACGTCCATCCCGGCCTCGGCCTTGCGCGAGCACGCCGGGACGAGCACGCGCGACCCGGCGACCTCCACCACGCAGACCCGACACACGTTGACCGGCGTCAGGTTCTCGGCGTAGCACAGCGTGGGCGTATCGATGCCCTCCTGGCGGCAGGCGTCCAGTAGCGTGGCACCGGCGGGGACCGTGACGGCGGCGCCGTCGATCGTCAGCTGCGACGGGCGGCGGCGCCTCGACGACCGGCGCCGCCGGCGGACGCGACGATCGAGCGGGCGGCGTCAGCAGGATCGCCGACAGCGGAGCGGGCGGCGGTTCGGGTCGCGGGGCGTGGCCGTGATCCGTCACAGCGCGACCAGCTCCGGCTGCCGCAGGGCGGATTCGATCGCGGACGAGGCGGTCTGGCCGAGACCGCAGATGGACGCGTCACGCATCGCCTGGCCGATGTCTTTGAGGAGTGCCAGCTCCTCGTCGCGCGGCCGACCGCGCGATCCGGCGGCCAGTCGCGCCAGCAGTTCCTCCTGGCGCACGCTGCCCACCCGACAGGGCACGCACTGGCCGCACGATTCGTCACGGAAGAACTGCGGCGATCCGCCGAAGGGTGTCGACGAGGTCCACGGTCTCGTCGAACACCATGATCACTCCGGACCCCAGCGTCGCCGACGCGGCCCGTGTCGCCTCGAAGGTCAGCGGCAGGTCCAGCTGGTCCGGGCCGACGAAGACGCCGGCTGCACCACCCAGCAGGATGGCCCGGATCTCGCGGCCACCGGCCACGCCTCCGGCCATCTCGATGAGGTCGCGCAACGTCGCGCCGAAATCGACCTCGTAGGTACCCGGCCGCGCGACGTTCCCCGACAGGCAGAAGAGCTTGGGTCCGGTGGAGCCACCCGTGCCGATGCGCCGCGAATGTCGCACCGCCCATCTGCAGGATGAGCGGCACGTTGGCCAGCGTCTCGACGTTGTTGACCACCGTCGGCTTCCCGAACAGCCCGACCTCGACCGGGAACGGCGGCTTGTTGCGCGGCTCGCCTCGCTTGCCCTCGATCGACTCGAAGAGCGCCGTCTCCTCGCCGCAGATGTAGGCGCCGGCACCGCGTCGCAGTTCGATATCGAACGCGAAGCCCGAGCCAAGGATGTCTGGTCCGAGCAGTCCGGCGACCCGGGCGGCCGCCAGTGCCGATCGGATGGCGGCTTCTGCCTCCGGGTACTCGCCGCGCAGGTAGAGGTACCCATGGCTCGCGCCGATGGCGAACGCGTCGATGGTCATCGCCTCGACGATCGCGAACGGGTCGCCCTCGAGGAGCACGCGGTCCTTGAACGTGCCAGGTTCGGACTCGTCGGCGTTGCAGACGATGTAGTGCGGCTGCGCGGACTGGGCCGCAACCGCGGCCCACTTGCGGCCGGTCGGGAAGGCGGCGCCGCCGCGACCCATCAGCCCGGATGCCGTCACCTCCGCGATGACCGCCTCAGCGCCCATCGCGAGGGCTCGGGGAAGCCCCTCGTAGCCTCCGGTGGCGCGGTAGTCGTCGATCGAGCGGGGGTCAACCGATGCCGACACGGCGGAGGAGGCGGGTCGAGCCACCGTGGACCGGGGTCGGTGCCGGACGCGGCGAGCCTCCGCCCGACTCGAGTCGTGCGACGACGCCGGCCGCGTCGGTCGGGGCCAGGCTGACCGTCCGCGGCGACACGCCGGCCGCCGTGATCATGGCCGCGGGTGCGAGGTCGCACAGCCCCAGGCACGGCGACCGCTTCCAACCGATGGAGCCACGTGACTCCGTGGCTGCCTCGCCCTCGGGCCCGACCGCCCGTTGCAGGTCGGCGCAGATCTGCTCGGCCCCGGCGATCCGGCACGCGATGTCGTCGCAAACGTGGGCGACGACCGGTGGCCGCGGTTTCGTGGCGTACAGGGCATAGAACGTCGCGACGCCGTACGCCTCCGCGGGCGGGACCGCGAGGCGCTTCGAGATGTAGTTGAGCGCCGGCTGGCTGATCCAGCCGACCCGGTCCTGGACGGCATGCAGCGCGGGCAGGAGTTGCGATCGTCGCGCGCCGGATCGCATGCCCGCCGCGGGCCGAGGTCCCGTCCACGCCCGGACGCCGCGGGCCGCCGACCCAGCCCGACTCGGGCGGCCCGAGGACCGCATCCACCGCGGCGCGCTCGGCGGCCGAAGCAAGCGGTCCGATGACGTGCAGATCCATCGCGCCCGAGTGTAGCGTCCGGGCCCGGTTCGGCTGGACCTCGTCCCGCACGGGGGCCCACCGGGGACCGCGACCCTTGTGCTTGCCGGTCGCCGGACCGGCTTGAGGTCAGGCGCCGGGCGCCCGATAGGAGGGATGCAGCTTGATCGCCTCGTCGATCTCGGCCGGCGTCAGGAGCACGATGGTCTTGTAGGTCACGGCGCCGGTGGCCCCGATCGTCGCAGCCACCGCCGCAGCCTCGGTGTTGCCTGGAACGTCGACGGTCACATAGAAGTCGTCGGACCCGAAAGCGAAGTAGAACGATTCGAGCGACCCGCCAACGCTGGCGAGCAACGCCTCGACGGCCTTGACGCGACCCGTCCCGCCGTCCTTGAGCACGCCTTCGGATCCCGGCCTGGGTATACGAGCCCTGGATCAGATACTTGGCCATGATCGGTCCTCCTCTGGCTGCGTGGCCCCCGTTCAAATCGCCATCCTCCCACAGCAAGTCACCCGGGACCAGCAGTTCCGCCCGGCCGCGATCCGGCACAACGCCGGGCGATCGGCCATAGCGGTCCAGGGGTGAGACATCGGCCACGAGCACGGTCCGCGACCACCAATGGCGGCCTCGATGCGGTTAGCGGCGGCCGCCGGGTTCGATGCCGTGCTGGCGCCGCAGGGTCGCGATCTCGAGCGGGCTCGCACCCGCGGCCGTCAGGCGTTCGATCTCCTCGGGGAGACCGTCGAGATCCGCGGGCCAGATGGCGAGCCACGCGGCAGGTCCGGTCCCGACGATCCGGATCCCGTGCTCGGTGTCGGGCGGCACGAGGGCGAACGACCCGACCGTCATCGGCGTCGCGGATCGGGCACCCAGGAACTCGACCTCGCCCTCGAGGAGGTAGAACGGCTTCCGCTGCGCCGCGGTGGGCGTGCGTGCGGCCGCCTTCACCCGGCGACGCCGCGCACGACGACGACGCCCCATCGCCCGTCCCCGTCGGACGCCGTGGACTTGCGGACGACATCCATGGATCCGAAGGCGTCGCCCTCACCAGGTCCAAGGATCGTCAGCCCGTCCGGCGGTCCGGCCCATCTCGTCACACCGGCGTCGCGATCGGCGCCCGAGCTTCTCGATGCGGATCGCGGTCGCCTTGAACTCGGCCGTGCCGGACTTGGGGTCCGTGGCGTCGATGGTCAGCAGGTTGACCGCGACCTCGTCCTGGAAGTGCATCGTCATGAAGGTCAGCCCGGGCCGGAGCGACTCGTCGATGCGGATCGGGGCATCCACCGTGCCGCGCCGCGACGTGATGCGCACCACCTCGCCGTCCGCCAGCCCGTAGGTGGCGGCGTCCTCCGGCGAGATGTCGAGCGACTCGCCGCGCCGCAGCGGCGACGTGTAGCCGGCGGTCTGGACGCCCGTGTTGTACGAGTCCAGCCGGCGGCCGGTCGTGAGGCGGATCGGGAAGTCGTCGTCGAGCTTGTCCACCGGCGGGTCGTGGTCCACGGGCACGAACGGCACGCGGTTGCCCGGGACCGGGTCCTCCCAGAGCCGGCTGTGGAGGAACAGCTCGCCCGGGTGGTCCTCGTCGTAGCACGGCCACTGGAGGCCGCCCAGCTCCTCGAGCCGCTGCGTAGCTCATCCCGGCATGGACCGGCGAGAGGCGGCGGACCTCGTTCCAGACGGTCTCGGGGTCCGGGTCGCCCCACGCGGCGCCCATCCGGTTCGCGAGCTCGAAGATGATCGCGAGGTCGTCGCGCGCGCCGGGCGGCGGGGCCACGGCGGCCCGCACGCGCTGGACGCGCCGCTCGGAGTTGGTGACCGTGCCCTCGCTCTCGGCCCAGGCCGCGGTCGCCGGCAGGACGACGTCCGCGAGCTCCGCGGTCTTGGTCAGGAACAGGTCCTGGACGACGAGGAGGTCGAGCCCCTCGAGCAGGGCGATCGCGCGCTTCTGGTCCGCCTCGGACTGGACCGGGTTCTCGCCGATGCAGTAGACCGCGGTCAGGTCGCCGCGCTCCATCGCGTCGAACATCCCCGACAGGTGCCAGCCGCGCTTGGGCGGGACGGGGACGCCCCACTCGGCGTCGAACTTCGCCCGGAGCTCGTCGTTCTCGACGTGCTGGAAGCCCGGGCAGCCGGTCCGGCAGGGCGCCCATGTCGCCGCCGCCCTGGACGTTGTTCTGGCCACGCAGCGGGTTGACGCCGCTGCCGTAGCGACCGACGTGCCCGGTCAGCAGGACGAGCGAGATCAGGGCGAGCACGTTGTCCACGGCGTTGTGGTGCTCGGTGATGCCCAGGGTCCAGCAGATCATCGCGCGCGGGGCCGTGGCGAAGGCGTGGGCCAGCTCGCGGATCGACGCGGCGGGAACGCCGGTCTCGCGCTCGGCGTACTCGAGCGTGTAGCTCTCGACCTTGGCCTTGTACGCCTCGAAGTCGACGGTCGCGCGCTCGATGAACTCCGGTTCGCGAGGCCGGCGGCGATGATCTCGCGCCCGACGGCGTTCGCGAGGGCGATGTCGCTCCCGACGTCGAGGCCGAGCCAGCCGTCCGCCCATTCCGCGCTCGAGGTCCGGCGCGGGTCGACCGCGTACAGGCGGGCGCCCTTGTTGACGGCCTTGAGGACGTGGTGGAAGAAGATCGGATGCGTCTCGCGGGCGTTGCTGCCCCAGAGGACGATCAGATCGGTGTCCTCGACCTCACGGTATGAACTTGTGCCGCCACCGGCACCGAACACGGTCGCCAGACCGGCGACGCTCGGGGCGTGTCAGGTGCGGTTGCAGCTGTCGATGTTGTTGCTGCCCAGGACCTGCCGGCTGAACTTCTGCGCCGCGAAGTTGACCTCGTTGGTCGCCTTGCTGCAGCTGAAGGTGCCGAACGTGGTGGGTCCGTGCGCCGCCTTCGCGGCCGCGAACCCTGCGACCACGCGATCCAGCGCCTCGTCCCAGGTCGCGGGACGAAGATCGCCGCCCTTCGTGTCGCGCACGAGGGGCTGGGTCAGTCGCACGTAGGGCTTCGCCACGGGCGATGGCCTCCTGCGGGGGTTGACGCGGTCGAGTGTAGCGCGCCGATCCCTGGCGACGGACCCGGCTCCTGTGGTCAGCTCGCGCTGAATGCGTCGTCTGGACCGTAGTCGGATCCCACCGCCCGCGAGCTTGGCGTCGTACATGAGCGCATCCGAAAGGTCGTGCAGACGGCCAGGCACCGGCGGCCGGTCGCGTTCGGCGACGAGCCACAGGCCGAACGATGCCCCGACCCTCACTGGTACCGGCATCGGTATCGATCGGTTCACAGAGTCGGGCATGGATCCGCTCGGCGATCGTCCTGGCCGTCGCCGCATCCGGCAGGTCGACGAGCAGGACGCTGAACTCATCCCCGCCCCGTCGCGCGGCCGCATCGGTCAGCCGAACCTGGTCGTTCAGGCGGCGGCCCACTTCCCGGATGACGTCGTCCCCGGTCGCGTGACCGTGCTTGTCGTTGATCCCCTTGAAGCCGTCCAGATCGATGCCGATCAAGGCCGCGAGCTGCCCGCGGCGCTGTGCGGCGTCGATGGCCCTGATGAGTTGCTTGTCGAAACGGTCCCGGGTCAGCAGGCCGGAGAGCGGGTCGCGTCCGGACTGTTCGAGAGCGTCGTAGGCGCGCCAGACGACGAGGATGAGGGTGGCGCAGACCGCCGAGGCCCACCAGCCGATCTGCGCGTACGTGAACGCGAGCATCCAGCCGAGGACGACCTCGTTGGCAGCCGTGATCCGATACGCGGAGTCGAACACCCGGACCGCTTCCGGGAACGTCAGGTGGTCGCGAAGGATGACGGTCCCGGCGACAAGCGCCGTGGACGTCAGCGTCAGGACGAGCGCACCCACGACGATCGCAACAAGCTCGATCGCATCGGGGTCGACGCCGATGACCCCGGTCGCCAGGAGATCGCGAGCAGCGAGCAGCGCGAGCCCGCCGCTGATGGCGCCGAGGGTGAGGGCGGCGTGGTTGGCCAGCACGCCGTACCAGGGGGCCTCACGGAGCTCGCGGGCTTCGATCGTCGAGACCATCGCGACGACGGCCCCGGCGGTCGGCCCGCCAAGCGCCATCGCGGCGATGATGAATGGGATGTGGAACGTGAGGACGCCATGCCCGCGCAGCCGTTCGACACGCGTTCCGCCCAGGAGTCCGATCGCGACCCAGTAGACGAGGCCAAGGAGGATCCCCTCCCTCCCGCCTGTACTCGTGAGGGAGATGCCCTCGAAGATCGGGAAGTTCACCGCTACCCATGCGAACGCGACGATCGCGGCGACGATCTGGGCGGCGGTGTAGGCGAGGAGCGCGGGACCGTGGTCGCTGTGCCGACGCCGCTTCACCGGGGTGGCCGAACGGCGTGGGTGGGCCGATAGCCGATCCGGAAGCTGGGGCACGGGGTCGCGTTCGATCCATCACGGGGCACTCCTTCGGAATCGTGGCCGACGGACGGGGACACGACCGTCGGGCTGGTCGGTAGTCAAGGTCTCCATCCGGTCTCTCCACGACCGGACAGACTCGACCTTGCTGCATGGTCGAGGTGTACAGCAGCCGGGGGCGAAATCGGATAGCCCAGAAGTACCCTTGGGCACCGGTCGGTGCCCTCGGACACCGACATCTGCGCGGGTCCGTCACGCGTGCCGGATCGACGCAGGGCGCATGATTGAACCTCGGGCCGTCGCCCATCGCTCTACACCGTGACCGACCCACTCAGGGTCGGAGCCTGGAAGGAGCACCCGGGTGCATCCATCGCTCGTCGATCGCGCGCAGCACGGGGACGTCGAGGCCTTCGACGCTCTGGCTCGGCAGGTCGGCGATCGATGCATGGCGATCGCGTATCGGATCCTGCGCGATGTCGATCTCGCAGATGACGCGGTGCAGGCCGCGCTCATCACCGCGTGGCAGAGCCTGCGACAGCTACGCGACGTCGAGCGATTCGAACCCTGGCTCCATCGCATCCTGACCCGCGAATGCTACGCCGAGGCCCGGCGCCGGCGCCGCTGGTCGGCGGACCTCCGGGTCCTGCCGGATGACCGTCTGATCGATCCCGGTGACTACCTGAAGGTCAACGATCGCGACCAGCTCGACCGAGCCTTCCGGAGGCTCACCCTCGAGCAACGTGCGGTCGTCGTCTTCCACCACTATCTCGACCTGCCCCTGACCGAAGTCGCGGAGCGGGTCGGGGTCCCCGTCGGGACCGTGAAGTCCCGGCTGTACCACGCCACCCGCGCGCTTCGAGCCAGCCTCGAAGCTGACGCCCGAGTCCAGACCACCCACGAGGAGCGCCCGGCATGACCGCGCCCAACGACGCCGAACGCCTGATCCGCGCCTACCTCGACGACGGCCCGACCGAACTGCCCGACCGCAGTTTCGACGCGGTCCGCGAACACATCGAACGCACACGTCAACGGGTCGGCATCGGCCCGTGGAGGATCGACACAATGAGTACATTCGCAAAGTTCGCTTCGGTGGCTGCGGCCGTCGTGGTCATGGCTGTCCTGGGCGTGAGTCTCCTGCCCGGCCTCGGTGCAGGTGGGCCCGGCCCGACCCCGACGCCAGCCCCGAGTCCGACGCCGGTCGTGACGCCGACCCCGGTGCCGACGGCCCCACCACCGCCGGTCGGCGACATCCCCCCCGGCCGATATGCGTGGAGCTGGCCTGATGGCCGCGTCTCGTTCGACGTGCCGGCCGGATGGAGAAACCACGCCTCGGACCAAGGAGGTGTCGATCGGAATCGCGATACGCCGGCTGAGATCGCTCTCGCGAATTGGCTGCCGGGCACCCGGACCGAGGTCACCCAGGTCTACGACGACGCCTGCGGGGCCGATCCCACGCTCGTCGAGGTCGGGCCGACGACCGCCGATCTGGCCGCCGCGCTCGAGGCGCAGGCCGGGACGACGACGACGGTGACCAACGTCGAGATCGACGGCCTGCCGGCCTCCCGCATCGACGTCACAAAGGACGCGGCGATCGATCCGGCGACGTGCCGGCACGCACCTGACGGGCCGATCCAGATCTGGTTCCAGGGCCAGTCGGGGTACCTCGCCCTCTGGACCGGTTCGGACGGCGCCTACGGGAATGCCGTCATCTGGTCCGTGGACGTGGGCGACGACCGAGTCATCTTCACGACGGGGTCGCACGCGGACACACCGCCGGAAGACGTCGCCGCCGTCGACACGATCGTCGCCTCGATGGACTTCGAGTAGGCCCCGACCGCGGGACGGACCGCTGCCTCAGCGAAGCACGACGCTCGGATCGCCGGCCTCGACCCGCCCGATCCGCCAGGCCTGGACGCCAACCGCGTTCAGGCCTCGGATCGTGTCATCGACATCGTCCGCGGCGACAGCGGCGAGGAGGCCACCGGAGGTCTGGGGGTCGTGCGCGAGGGTCACTGCCTCGGCCGGAACGACGTTGATGACCGTCAGGTAGGGGGCGACGAACCGGCGGTTGTGGGCTGCCCCGCCGGTCTCGACGCCCGCCGCAGCGAGTTCCACGGCGCCAGGCAGGGCCGGCAGCGCATCGCTGTCGAAGACGAAGCGAGCCCCCGCTGCCCGGGCCATCTCCAGCCCGTGCCCCAGCAGCCCGAAGCCGGTGACATCCGTCGCGCCGCGGACCCCCCGGGCGACGAGCACCTCGGCGGCGGCGCGGTTGAGGGTGCGCATGCTGTCGATCGCCCCCGCCAGGTCGTCGTCGGCTGTCCGGCCCTGGCGATGGCCACTGACCAGGACACCAGTGCCGAGACGCTTGGTCAACACCAGGACGTCGCCCGGCTGTGCGCCGCCCTTGCGCAGCAGCTTGTCCGGGTGCCCCGCGCCAACGACCGCCAGCCCGTACTTGGGTTCGGGGTCGCGGATCGTGTGGCCCCCCGCGAGCGTGCCGCCGGCCTCGCGCACCTTCGACGACGCCCCCGCGAAGATCTCCGCGAGCACGTCCCGCGGCAGCTCCTCGGGGAAGGCCGCGATCGACAACGCGAACAGCACGCGGCCACCCATCGCGAACACGTCGCTGAGCGCATTCGCTGCGGCGATCTCCCCGAACGTTCGTGGGTCGTCGACGAGTGGCGGGAAGAAGTCGAGCGTGCCGATGATCGCGAGGTCGTCGCTGACGCGGTAGGCGGCGGCGTCGTCAGGCGGGGTGAGGCCCGCGATCAAGGCGGGGTCGGGCGACGCCGCTGCATCGGCCCCGAGACCGCTGAGCGCATCGGCCAGCAGGTCCGCACCAAGTTTTGCGGCACACCCGCCGCAATCGGTCAGGGCGGTCAAGCGGAACGGGTCGGCGGGCAAGGTGTCCGGCGTCGTCATCGCCCGATGATACGGGCCGTCGCCCGCGCCGCTCAGCCACGACGCCGCCCCGCGATACCATCGCGTGGGAGCGGATGGGCCCCGGTGGGCTCCCTGGTCTTCAACACCAGTGGCGCGGCACTCGGTGCGGCGCGGTGGGTTCGACTCCCACGCGTTCCCGCCACGGAGGCTCCCGTTGTCCGCCAGGCCCGCGACCGATCACCCGCGACCCCCGAGCGTCGAGCGCGTCCTCGCGCGGCTCCGCACGTCCGCGGCAGCCGTCGACGTCGATCCCGCCGCGCTGACGGCGCTCGTGCGCGAGGTGGTCGCTGACGAACGGCGGCGCCTGGGTGGCGGCCGCCCGGCTCGGGACGACACGGCACTGGCGGACGAGGCTGCCGGCCGCCTCGTCGCGTTTGTCGGCGCCGGCGTCGCCCCGGTCATCAACGCGACGGGCGTGATCGTCCACACCAACCTCGGTCGCGCGCCGTGGCCGAACCGCGTCACCACCGCCGCGGCCCAGACAGCCCGCGAGTACCTGCTCCTGGAGCTGGATCGCGAGACCGGCCGGCGCGGTGCGCGAGGTCGGGTCGCCGAGGATCATCTTGTCGCGCTGACCGGTGCCGAGGACGCCCTGGTCACCAACAACAACGCCGCAGCCCTCGCGCTCGCCGTCGGGTTGGCCGGCCGTGCCCGTGGTCGCGGGGCGGGCGTGGCGGTCTCGCGCGGCGAACTCGTCGAGATCGGCGGTGGCGTGCGCATCCCGGATATCGTTCGGCGCGCCGGAGCGCGCCTCGTCGAGGTCGGCACGACCAATCGCACGCGCGCGGCCGACTTCGAGGCTCCGCTCGCGGACGGCCGGGCATCGATGGTCCTTCGCGTCCACCCGTCCAACTTCACGATGGCAGGGTTCATCGAGGTACCCGATCCGGCGGCGGTGGCTCGGACCGCCCACGAGCATGGCGCCATCGTCGTGGACGACCTGGGCAGCGGCGCCCTCCTCGATACCGCGGCGTACGGGCTTGCCCATGAGCCGATGCCGAACGAGCGCCTCGCCGCCGGTGCCGACCTCGTCACGTTCAGCGGCGACAAGCTGGTCGGCGGACCGCAGGCCGGACTCATCGTGGGTCGCGCGGACCTGATCGCGCGGATCCGGCGCGACCCGCTGGCCC
Source organism: uncultured Chloroflexia bacterium (assembly GCA_963743815.1). Classification (GTDB taxonomy): domain Bacteria; phylum Chloroflexota; class Limnocylindria; order Limnocylindrales; family CSP1-4; genus SPCO01. The sequence continues at coordinate 30,872 of CAVURB010000003.1, forward strand.
GGGCCATGCGCCCGGACAAGGTCACGATGGCGGGCGTGGCGCTGACACTTGGGCTCTACCGCGCCGGCCGGGCGACGTCGGAGATCCCGGTGTGGCGGATGATCGCGACGACTCGCACCGATCTGCGGGCTCGCGCCGATGCGACGGCGGCAAGGATCGGCGCGGACGCCACGGTCGTGGACCTGCGCTCGACGGTCGGTGGTGGCTCGCTGCCCGGCGAGACACTCGCCTCAGTGGGGATCGCCGTCGCGGGGCGAGGACGGGGATCGGCCGCGGCGGATCGCCTGCTGACCGCGCTGCGTCTCGGCACGCCCATCGTCATCGGCCGGATCGAGGACGGCACGGTCGTCCTGGACCTGCGCACCGTGGAGCCCGACCGCGACGCCGACCTCGCCGATGCCGTCGTGCGCGCGCTCGCGGATGACTGACGGATCGACATGACCGTCGTGATCGGCACCGCCGGGCACATCGACCACGGCAAGACGACGCTCCTCCGCGCCCTGACCGGCATCGATGCTGACCGGCTGCCCGAGGAGCGGCGGCGCGGGATGACCATCGATGTCGGGTACGCCCACCTCGTGCTCGATGACGGCAGCGCGATCGACTTCGTGGACGTGCCCGGGCACGACCGGCTCGTGGGGAACATGCTGGTCGGCGCCGGCGAGATCGACGCGGTCATGCTCGTGGTCGCGGCCGACGACGGACCGCGCGCGCAGACCCTCGAGCATCTTGCCCTGCTGGATGCGCTCGGCATCAGCCGCGGGCTCGCCGTCATCACCAAGACCGACGCGGTTCCGCCCGAACGGGCCACCGACGTCATCGGGGACGTGGAACGCCTGCTCGCGTCGACGAGTCTCGCCGGAGCGCCGATCCTCGCCGTCTCGGGTCTGAGTGGCGCCGGCCTGGCGGCCGTTCGAGCTGCCCTCGAGCAGGTTCACGGCGGACACCAGCCAGTGGCTCGACCGCCGACGCTCGGCATCGATCGGATCTTCTCGGTGAAGGGTCGGGGCGTGGTCGTCACCGGCTCCCTCCGCGGCGGCCCACTCGCCGTGGGGGATCGGCTCCGCATCGTGCCAAACGGCGCGGGACCTGCTGACGTCCGGATCCGCGAGATCCAGGTCCACGGCACCGTGGTGGACCGGGTGGACGGAGGCGGCAGGACGGCGCTCAACCTCGCGGGCGTCGATCCGGGCGACCTGCATCGCGGCGTCGTCCTGACTGCCGATCCCGCGGTCGTTGCCACGGACCGGACCCTCGTTGCGTTCGGACGGGCGATCGCGGATCGCGCCCGGGGCCGACTCCACGTTGGGACAGCCGCGGTGGACGTGGCCATCGGCCGCAGCGGTCGCGACGCCCCGGTCCTGTCAGATGGCCGGCCGGCCGGCATCGTCCGGATGGCCGCCCCGATCGCGATGCGTCCCGGCGATCGGTTCGTGCTCCGTCGCGGCCCGACTCAGGAGCCTGTGGGCGGCATCGTCCTCGACCCGGTCCCGCCTCGGGGAATCTCGCGCCGCCGCCAGACGGCCGAACGCCTCGACGCGATCGCGGCCGGTGCTGCCGGGGCTCGGCTGGATCTGCACGGTGCGGTCGTCACGGCGGGTCGGGTCGACCTTGCGGATGAGGTGGCCGCCGCCGCGCTTGAGGCGGCACTCCAGGCCGCGGGGTCGGCCGCGGTCGGCGTCCCGGTCACGGCGGTTCGCGGCGTCGCGGCATCCGCGCTTCGCCGGATCGTGACCCTGCGTCGCGACGACGCGGCGACCGCCGCGTCGATCGTCGTGGACCGGGCCATCGCCGAGGGCGCGCTCGTCCGCGACGCTGATCGGGTCCATCTGCCCGGCGCTGCACCCTCGCCTGCCCCGGACCCTGCCATCCTCGCAGCCATGGACCGCCTGGAGGTGCTGCTGGCAGTGCCTGCACCTCCCGCTCTCGCCGAAGCCGCCCGGATCGCGGGCTGCCCTCCCGACGGGATCCGCGACCTGGAACGGGCGGACCGGATCGTGATCCTGGCCCCGGACCTCGCCTACGCGACATCGACGTACCGTGATCTGACGAACCAGGCCGTGCGACTGGCCGCGCAGGCACCACTCACCCCGGCGACCTACCGCGACGCCACGGGGACGAGCCGAAAGTTCGTGATGGCGATCCTCGAGGATCTCGATCGGCGGGCGCTCCTGCGTCGAACGCCCGCGGGTCACGTCCCGGGGCCGAAGGCGCCGCGATGAGCGCGGGCGGCCCCTCCCCGGGACCAGGCGGCGCGATCGTATTGGCGGGCGGTCGGTCGTCGCGGTTCGGCCGTGACAAGCTCGCGGAACCCATCGACGGGCGCCCGCTGCTGGATCACGCGATCGCGGCGGTGCTGGCGGTCGCCTCGGAGGTGGTCGTGGTCGTCGCGCCGGTTGACGCTCGTCGCGTCCCGACCGGCGTTCGTGTCGTCCACGACGACGTGGCCTTCGAGGGGCCGCTCGCCGGCCTCGCGGTCGGGCTCGCCGCCCTTGCCGATGACGTGGACGGCGTCATCGTGGCCGCCGGAGACATGCCGACGCTCTCGCCGGATGTCCTCCGGTTGTTGCTGGACCTCCTCGATGGATCGCCGGCGCTCGGGGCGGCCGTGCTCGACGACGGCGGGCCCATGCCGATGGCCGTCCGTCGCGCTGCCGCGCTGACCGCGTGCCGGGACCTCCTTGGGGCGGGTGAGCGACGGTTGCGCGCCCTGGCGGACCGGCTCGAGGCGGCCGTGATCCCGGGCACGACCTGGCGGACGGTCGATCCGGAGGGTCTGACCCTCCGTGATGTCGACCGGCCGTCGGACCTCAGCTCCGGTAGGGGTAGTCCGTAAGGGTCGGGACGAGACGGGGAGCGCTTTCGGCCGCGCTGTCGATGGACCGGCTCAGCGACGCGAGGATCCGCGCGAAGCGACCGCGACCGCGCTGCGTCCGCGCCTCGCGAGCGCGCCGCTCGGCGGCCTCGTCGAGGAGGGATCCGAGGTGATCGTTGACGGCGAAGATGGCGTAGGCGTTCATGGCTGAAGGTGCTCCAGGTGAGGATGACGAAGGCCCCCGTCAGGCGACGGGGGCCTTCGCGTGGGAGGGAGGTCGATCGGAGCCGAGGGAGGAGGCTCAGCTCCGAGGGCGGAGGATCAGTGGACCGCGGGGATCACCGAGCCCGGCGTCGTCGTCGGATCCGCGAAGGCGGACCGGACGCCGCTCGCGATGGCCGCGAGGCGCTGGCGGAGGGTCGTCCTCGGCAGTGTCTCGATCGACCGGCGCTTGGCCGCGTCGGCGATCAGGCTCTCGATGTGATCGTTCGCGTAGATGATCGACTGGACATACATGGCTCGGTGTCTCCTTTCTGCGTCCCCGGTTCGTTCCGGTGCGCAACAGGAGCATCGCTCCGCGGGGTGTGAGCGACCACCGACGTCCGATGCCGATGTGGCATCGTCAAGTGTCCATGTCGTTCGTGGGCGGGCGTCAGCCTCCGAGGGCGGGCGTCTCGTGGACGGGCACGCCTTCGACGAAGGTGGCCACGACGCGAGCCTCGCCGATCGCGCCGGCCCCTCGATCGAACAGGTCACGGTCGAGCACCGCGAGGTCGGCGTACTTGCCGACCTCGAGCGTCCCGGTCACGTCGTCGAGGTGGTTGACGTACGCGGATCCGGCAGTGAACGCCGCGAGCGCGTCGATGAGGTCGAGGCGCTCCTCGGGCAGCAGGACGTCGCGCTCCGGATAGAACGTGCGGTGATGCCGATTCACGGCCAGCTCCATCTCCTGCAATGGGTCCGCCGTCGACACGCTCCAGTCGGAGCCCATCGCGAGGACCGCACCGGCGGCACGCAGGCTCCGGAACGGGTACTGCCAGCGCCAGCGCTCGCCGATGAACGGGATCGTGAGATCCACCATCTGGTCGTCGTAGAACGCCCAGAAGGGCTGCGCGTTCGCGACGACATCGAGCGTCGCGAACCGGCGGATGTCGTCGGGATGGATGATCTGGATGTGGGAGATGTGCGGTCGCGTGTCGGACGGGCCATTCTTCTGGCGCGCCGCCTCCACGGCGTCGAGCGCGTCGCGGACCGCCCGGTCGCCGATGGCGTGGAAGTGGGGCTGGAACCCGAGCGCGTCGAGGCGCGGGACCCACTCGCGGAGCCGCTCGGGGTCGATCTGGGCAAGGCCGCGGTTCCCGGTCGGGTGGCCGGCGGCGTCCAGGTACGGCTCCAGCATGGAGGCCGTGAAGTTCTCGACGACGCCGTCCATCATGAGCTTCACGCTCGTCGGCGAGTACCGGCCGATCGTCGTCGCACGACGACGGTCCACCAAGTCGTCGATCTGCTCGGCGCCGCGGTGGTGGTCCCACCACAGCGCGCCGATGACCCGCCCCGTCAGCTCGCCACGCGACGCAAGCGCGATGTACGCAGGCTCCTCGATGTGGGGGTCGATGATCGCGTCCTGCCAAGCCGTGATTCCCAGGCTGTGCAGGTAGCGCTGGCCGAGCCTCAGGCCTTCTTCGAGCTCGGCCGGCGTGTCGTCGGGCTGGAACCGCCCTACCAGGTCGATCGCGCCCTCCTGGAGCGTGCCGTTCGGCGAGCCGTCGGCGTCACGTTCGATCCGGCCGTCATCGGGGTCGGGTGTGGACGCTCCGACGCCCGCGATCTCCAGGGCACGGCTGTTGACCCACGCGCTGTGGCCGTCGCGGCTGGTCAACAGGACCGGCCGATCCGGGACGATCCGGTCGAGGTCTTCGCGCCGGGGGGTGCCGTGCTCGAAGGCGGCCATGTACCAGCCACCGCCGCGGATCCACGCCTCGTCGGGATGGGCTCGCGCGTACGCGGCGATGGTCTCGAGGAACGCCGGCGCGGTGAACGAGCCGTGCAGGTCGCAGCGCATCATGTCCAGGCCGCCACCCACCGGGTGGACATGCGCATCCTGGAACCCGGGCGCGACCGTCCGGCCGCGCAGGGCGATGACCCGGGTGGACGGACCGATGTGGGGTGCCACGGCGGCGTCCGGCCCGACGGCCACGATCCGGCCATCGCGGACGGCCAGGGCGCTCACGAAGCGCCGGGCCGCGTCCATCATGGCGATGCGGCCGCCGGTCAGGACGAGGTCGGCAGGGCGATCGGCGGGCATGGACTCCTCCGGTTGACGACGGGCGAACGGTGATGCCGGCACGCCGGCGAGGGGTGCTGCGAGTCTCGCACCGCGGGCCGAAGCGCATCTGTGTCATCTCGCGCTCCGCGACGGCGTAGCATCGCCCGCCATGACGACCGTCCACCTGCTCCACGCCGGCTACACCGGCGACCGCGTTGCCAGCAGCATCGTCCTCGTTCGTGACGCCGACGCCCTGATCGTCGTGGATCCCGGGATGGTGGCCCGGCGATCTCTGATCCTGGACCCGCTCGCGGAACTCGGGGTCGCACCCGATGCGGTGACGCACGTGTTCCTCAGCCACCACCACCCCGACCACACGATGAACATCGCGCTCTTTCCGAACGCCGAGGTCGTCGACTTCTGGGCTCGCTACAAGGACGACCTGTGGCTCGACCATGACAACGACGGCTACCACCTCTCCCCGCACGCGCAGCTGTGGCTGACGCCCGGCCACACGGAGGAGGACGCGTCGCTCATCGTCGAGGCCGATGATGGCGTGTATGCGATGACGCACGTCTGGTGGCACGCGGATCGGACGCCGGCCGAGGACCCGGTCGCTTCGGACCAGGCCGCGCTCGAGGCGGCACGTGCCCGGATCCTGGCTGTCGCCGACATCGTCATCCCAGGGCACGGCGGCCCGTTCCGCGTTCGCGACTGACCGCGAGGAACCACGCCGTCGCGCCCCGCGTCGTGCGGCCGATCCGTCACGACCTATCGGGAGACATCACCCATGACCGAGTTCCGACCCGTGCGTCGCCTGGCTGCTGCCGGGCTGACCGCAGTCCTCACGCTCATCCTCGCCGCCTGTGGGTCGTATGGGGCCTCCGCCCCGCCAGCGACCGGGGAGCCGCCGGCGGCGACGCCCGTGCCGAGTCCGGTCGATGTGGACAGCCTGGTCGGATCCATCGCGACCCTCGACGGGACCACGGCCACGGTCACGGGGTTCCTGCTGATCAGTGGCGATCAGGCCAACCTGTGCTCGCTCGTCCTCGAATCCCTCCCACCGCAATGCGGTGGCGCGTCCGTCCGGGTGCTGGGTGCCGTACCGCAGGACGTCCTCGACGCCCTCGATTCGACGAAGGACGAACCATCGCTGAGCCAGGCGACCTGGGGCGACGTGACCATCACCGGCACGGTCTCCGTCGGGGATGGCGGGACCCCGACCATCACGATCGACTCGATCCAGAACGTCACGCGGTAGCCGGCCGGCTCGATCGCCGAGCGACGACGTTGAGGCGCACATAGTCGATCACGGGCTCGCCTACGCCGCTCGCGACCGCGCGCACGAAGGCGTCGTGGTCCTCGGGCGGCAACCGCTCGAGATGGGCGCCGAGCACGACCGTCCGCAGGTATGTCTCGAACGGCGCACCCGCCTCGAAGCGGGTCGGCTCGTCGCTCAGCCAGCACTCGATATCCACGTACCCGGCCGCGTCCAACCGCCGGGTGGTGTCCAGCGCGGTCTCGAAGTGGACCGCGCCCTGCCATCCATCCCCGATCGTGGCGAGCACGCGCTGGATCGAGGCGATGTTGCCGACGCCGCCGCATTGCGCCACAAGCCAGCCGCCGGGCCTGGTCGCGGCGGCGAGGTGACGGAACAGCGCATCGTGGTCGGGTACCCAGTGGAAGGTCGCCGTCGATAGCACCGCGTCAAGCGAGCCATCGGGGATCGGCAACGGGGAGCCGAGATCCGCCACGACGTACTCGACGCGATCGCCGAACCGCGCCAACCGCTCCCGCGCCGCGTCCACCATCGCGGGCGATCCATCCAGCGCGATCACCTGCCCGTCCGGTAGCCGTTCGGCCAGTTGCTCGGTGACGCGGCCACTGCCACAGCCGGCATCGAGGACCGTCTCGCTGCCGACGAGGGGGAGGCGGCCAAGGACCGCCGTGCCCCAGCGCGCCATCGGGTCGGCGATCCGGTCGTAGGTCCGGGCGTCCCAGTCGCGCGGCGCCCGGCGTCCCGCCTTCACCCGACGCCGCTCGCGACGTCGGAGGTGGTGGCGGGCGCGGGGCCCGTCGTCCGCGCACCGGCATGGCCCGCCTTGTCGCGCAATCCGAACCACACGACGGCGGATCCGGTGACCAGCAAGCCGACGCCGGCCAGCATCGCCTGGTGGAAGGCCGCCATCGATGCGTCGTTGGCTGCAGCGATCTGGTCGGCGGTCGCGCCGGCCGCGGGCGGGTTGAGCGGAGGAAAGGCCGAGCGGACGGCCGTCGAATCCGTGTCCAGGTCGGGGGAGTTCGTGCCGAGGGTCGTGTAGAACGTCGCGGAGACCACGATGAAGATGAGGGCGCCCAGCAATGGTTGCCCCACCCGCGAGATCGCGTTGTTGATCGCGGAGCCGAGGCCCGCGTACCGGCCCGGGATCGACCCCATCAGCGTGCTGGTGAGTGGGGCGACCACGAGCGATATCCCGATCCCGAACAGGAGGATCGCCGGGAGGACGTCGATGATGGTGTCCAGGGGAGGGATCAGCGTCGCCGGATCGGAGATGGACGCGAGCCAAGGGTCCGAATCGACCGGCAGTCGCGTGTACCAGAGCAGGCCGGCCGCCATCGACAGCGGGCCGATGACGAGGAATCGCCGGGCACCGATCCGCCCGGCGATCGTCCCGAACCGCGTGGAGAGCAGGGTGAGGCAGAGGCTGATCGGCAGGCCGACCGCGCCTGCCGCCAGCGCCGTGTACCCGAGGATCCCCTGGAAGACGAGCCCCTGGTAGCTGAAGGTCACGTACAGCGCGCCGTAGATGAAGAACGTCGCGAGGTTCACGGTGGCGAATGCCCGCGACCGGAAGAGATCCAGGGGGACCAGCGGATGATCCCGGGTCGCCATGAGGATCGGGAAGGCGATGAGCGCGACGACGCCGACGATGAGCGCGACCCAGGCGAACGGATCCTGCCATTCGAGCTGCTGCCCGCGGATCAGCCCGATCGAGAGCCCGCCGACCGCCAACGCGGCGACCAGGGATCCGAGCCAGTCGAAGTGTGCCGAGGAGTCCAGGTCGCTGGCTTCCTCCACGTGGGCCAGCGTGACCCACAGCGCGAACGCGAGGACCGGGACGTTGAGGAGGAACGCGAACCGCCAGCCGATGGTATCGACGAGGGCACCCCCGACAAGGGGGCCGAGAAGCGTCAGGGCGGACGTGGCGGCGGCCCACATGCCGAAGGCGCGACCGCGTTCAGCACCATCGAACGCGCTGGAGATCAAGGCGAGGGAGCCAGGGACGAGGAGGGCGCCCGCCGCGCCCTGCAGCAGCCGGAACAGGATCAGCCACTCCATGGTGGGGGCGAGGCCACACAGCGCGGACGTGACCGCGAAGCTTGCGAGGCCGATCGCGTAGACGCGGCGCCGGCCGTAGTGATCGGACAGTGCTCCGGAGACGATCAGCAGGGCCGCCAGGACGGCGAGGTAGCCGCTGACGATGTAGGTCTGGCCCTCGAGGACGCCCACGGCGGTCGCCGGCAATTCCTGCCCGATCCGTGGCAGCGCGACGTTCACCACCGTGCCGTCAAGGAACACCGCGCCTGAGCCGATGATCGTCGCGACGAGGGTCCAGCGCTGGCGCGGCGTCATGTTCGCAGTGTCGCAGATAGACTCACCAGCGATGCCAGGCCCTGTGGCACTCGTCGGTGCCGGCGAGTTCCTCCCCGTGATGTCCGCCTTCGACGCCGACCTGTTGGCCTCCACCGGGCGGCCGCGGCCGCGCGTCGCGATCCTGCCGACCGCGTCCTACCCGGACGGGGAGGAGGTCTTCCAGCGCTGGGCCTCGATGGGCGTCACGCACTTCGGAGACCTCGGCGCGGAGGTGGAGCCCGTGCTCGTGCGCGACCGCGCCGGGGCGGACGATCCCGCGGCCGTCCAGGCGATCGGCGAGGCGGACCTCATCTACCTGTCCGGCGGAAAGCCCGGACACTTGCGGCGGTCGCTGGCGGGGAGCGACGTGGGACGCGCTCTCATCGCCGCACATGAGCGCGGTGCCGTGCTCGCCGGGTGTTCGGCCGGGGCCATGATCCTGGCCGGTCATGCCTTCGACTTCCGGGTCCGGCTACTGCCGTGGCCGCTGCGCTGGGGTCGGGGCCTCGGGTTCGCGACCGGCGTATCGGTCGTGCCGCACTACGACGCCTGGCCCGAGCCGCTGTCGGCGCTCATCGCGTTGCAGGCACCACGCGGTTCGGTGGTGCTGGGGATCGACGAGGAGACCGCGGTCGTGGGGCGCGACGGGTCGTGGCAGGTCCACGGCGCCGCGCGCGTCACGGTCTGGCGTGGCCGCCGGCGCGAGCGATTCCGCGCCGGCGAGGCATTCCGCGCCTGAGGCGCGTCAGTCGGGGCGGACGGTCCGGAAGCAGTCCGAGCAGTAGACCGGGCGGTCCATGCGTGGCTTGAACGGTACCTGGGCCTGGTTGCCACACGACGAGCAGACCACCGCGAAGTACTCGCGGTCGCTGCGGTCGTCGCCGCGCTCGTAGCCACGCGGTCCACCGATGTCGCGAGCGTCGCTGCCGCCGTCGCGGGCGGCGCGCCGACTGGCGCGACAGCTGGTGCAGCGCTTCGGATCGCTCACGAAGCCCTTCTGGACGTAGTACTCCTGATCGGCGGCCGAGTGGATGAATTCCACCCCGCAATCGACGCAGTTCAGGGTTCGATCGACGTAGGTCACGAGCGTTGCTCCTCCGGGGCGCGGTATCGCCAGGTGCGCTGCGGAGGGCGGCCGCATCGACGGTCGGGATAGGCGTGGTCTTGGCGAGATGAGCCGGGGCCGCGCGAACCCAGGTGCCGATGTGGAGTCCCTGTCGTGCGGGCGCACCGGTGTTGTGTGGGCCGAAGGATACAACGAGTCCCCGATTCCGGCCGTCGCGGGTTGTCGCCCCGACTGGCATCTGTGACAACGTACCTGTCACAATGACCGGCGAGCATCCGGGGCGGCGGGCGAGGAGTCATGGGGGCGCCTCGCTCGCGCCAGACCCGAACGGCCGCCGGGGCGGCGGTTCGGGTCGATGGCATCGTCCCGGTGGCATCGTCCAGGCGCGATACCGACCACGGAGGCGATCCCGAACGGATGCTACGGATCATCCACACCGCGGACGTCCATCTCGGCGCGCGTCACGACGACCTCGGGGAACAGGCCGCAGCCCAGCGCGAGCGCCAGTTCGCCGCGTTCGCGGCGGGCGTGGACCTCGCCCTCACCGAGAAGGTCGACCTCTTCCTCATCGCCGGCGACCTGTTCGACAGCAACGTGCAGCCGCGCCGGTCGGTGGACCGCGTCGCCGCCCAGCTCAAGCGGCTCGCGGCCTCCCGGATCCGAACCGTGATCATCCCGGGCACGCACGACTGCTACGACCGCGCGTCGATCTATCGCGCGTATGACCTCAAGGCGCTGGCCGGCAGTTCGGCCGATGACGACCTCGTCACGGTCCTGACACCGGACCAGGCGAGCATCCACATCACCCCCTGCGACGTGATCATCCACGGCCCGGTGTTCGCCACCAAGCGCGCCCCGCACAGCCCGTTGCGTGACCTGGACGCGAGCAAGGACGAACGCGTCGCGACCTGGCACGTCGGCCTGGTGCATGGGTCCATCGCCATCCCCGGCAAGACCGATCGCGACGACGTCGTGATCACGACCGACGAGATCGCCGCGACCAACCTCGACTACCTGGCGCTCGGCCATTGGCACTCGGCCCAGCAGGCCCGCGCCGGCGACGTCAAGTACGCGTACGCGGGGGCGCCGGAGGCCGTGGCGCTTGATCAGGACCGGGCCGGCAAGGTCCTGCTCGTCGAACTCGAAGAAGTGTCCGGGCGCAAGACGGTCACCATCACCGAGCACCAGGTGGGTCGCACGACGTTCGACAAGCTCGATATCGATGCGTCCACGGTGGCGGCCCAGCCCGCCCTCATCACCGCGCTGGGGAAGCGCGGCAACCCCGATCTCGTCGTGGACGTGCGGATCGTCGGCGTGCGCCCCGACGACCTCGACCTGCACGTCGAGGAGATCGAGGCGGCGCTGGCGCCCTCATTCCTCAAGGTCCGCGTCCGCGACGTGAGTGTCCCCGCCCTGACTGAAGGGGCGTTGCCGCCGCCGGACACGGTCGCCGGCGCCTTCATCCGGGATCTGGAGGCGCGCATCGCCGAGATCGAGGCGGCTCCCGGCACCGACACTGGCGCGGTCGGCGCCGAGGACGCCGCGGAATTGCGCGACGCACTGCGGCTTGGCCGGCTCCTGCTCGGCGGTCACGAGGTCTCGCTGTGAGGATCCGCCGGCTGCAGGTCCGCGACCTTCGCCGCTACCGCGAGCTCGACATCGATCTTGCCCCGGGCGTCACGGTCGTCCGCGGACCCAACGAGGCCGGCAAGTCCACGATCCAGCGCGCGATCGAACTGGCCCTGACGCGTCGCGTGACGAGCGCGGCGGCGGACCTCGACAGCCTCCGGCCGTGGGACGCGGGGGGCGACGCGCGGCCGTGGATCGCCATCGAGTTCGAGCAGGACGAGGAGGACGGCCGGAAGGTCACGGGGACCCTCGAGAAGTCCTTCGCCGGCCAGAAGGGCACGGTCCTGCTCGAGTACGACGGCCAGACCGTCTCGGACCCGGCCCTGGCCGACCAGGTCATGGCGGAGCTCTCCGGCATCCCGACGGAGCCGTTCTTCCGCTCCACCGCGAGCGTCCGGCACCACGAACTGAGCGATCTCGCCCGTGACGAGACAGCCCTCCGGGATCGTCTGCAAGCCAGCATCAGCGGGGCGGACCGGGGCACCGGGCGAGCCCGCAAGAAGTTGGAGCGAGCGCTCCACGAGCTGACGACCAAGGGGGAGAAGAACCCGGGACGACTCAAAGTCGCCGAGGCCGCCGTCGCCTCCACCGCCGCTTCTGTCGAGCACGGTGAACTCGCGCTCGCACAGCTGGAACGCGATCGCGACGCGCTCTCGTCCGCGCGCGAACGTCGTGAGGACGCCACATCCGCCCTCGCGGAGCGGCGATCACTGCTCGAGAAGGCCCGGCAGGCCGAGCGCCTGGAGGCGGAGCGGACGGCGGCGCAGGCCCGCTACGACCGGTTCCGCGAAGCCGTCGATGTCTCGGCCGAGCTTGATGCGCTCGGGCAGACACACCCGTCGCCCAACCCGTTGCCGGTCATCAAGGCCGCGGTCGCACGGCTGCGCAGCCTGGACGGGACCATCCGCGAGCTCCGAGGGGCCCTTTCCGGCGAGGTCGCGGTCCAGTTCGAAGTCGCCCCCGAGCCCACGTGGCGACCGCTGTCGCGGTGGGGGATCCTCCTCGTCATCATCGGCATGATCTCCGCGGTCGGCGGGTTGGTCCTCGAGGTCGTGGCCAACATCGACCTGGGTGCCCTCCCGCAGCTCATCGGCATCGCGGCGGCGCTGATCGGGCTCATCCTCGCGGTCGTCGCCCTCTGGCTCCGTCGCGGTGCGACCATGAAGAGCCAGCTCCGTGACGTCGAGATCGACCGGCGGTTGCGTGGTCGATCGGAGATGGAGGCGGAACTCCGACAGGCCGAGGCGGACACGGCGCTCCAGCTCGGGTGCCCTGGGCCTCGATGACCTGGCCGCCGCGGAGGACCTCCTCGCCCGCGAGGAAGTCCACGTGGCGCGGATCAACGAGCTGTCCGCACAGCTGGACGGCCTGGTCGGCAAGGAGCCGCGTGAGACGCTCGCGACGCAACGCGATGCCGCCGCCCTCGAGATCGAACAGAAGGGGAGCGCCCTCGAGGCCCTGGGGCCGATCGCGAAGGAGCCTCGGGCGCGCGAGCGACTCGAGGTCGAGGTCCGCGACCAGGAGGGTGCCCTCGAGCGCGCCCGCGACGACGAGGCGAACGCACGGGCCCGCGTCGAGGCCAATACCGTCGATGCCGAGCAGGTTGCGGGCGAGGCCGAGCGGCTGGCGGGCTGGCGCGAACAGCTGGCAGCGTTGCAGCGGCGCCACCGGGTCCTCGAGACGACCCTGCGCTCCATCGAGCGAGCCGAGGTCGCCACGATGAAGACGGCGACCCGCTATCTCGAAGGCCACATGGTCCGCGATGTCGCCGCCGTCACCGGGGGGCGGTACCGCCGGGTTCGGGTGGACGACAAGTCGCTCGACATCGAGGTCCATGCGCCGGAGCTCGACGACTGGGTCCCGGTGTCCAGCCTGAGCCAGGGGACGCTGGATCTCGTATACCTCGCGGCCCGTCTCGGACTCGTCCGTCTGGTCACCGGGGATCGGCGCCCGCCGCTGGTCTTCGACGACCCGTTCGTGACCCTCGATGACACGCGGGCGGCGCGCGCCCTCGCCCTCCTGAAGCGGGTCGCGACGGACTTCCAGATCATCTACCTCACCACGTCCGACCGATACGACGCGGCGGCGGACGCGGTGGTCGAACTGCCCGGACCCACGGCCGTCGACGATGGCGTGGAGGATCCCGCCCTGGCAGATCCCGCATCGGCCCTCGTGGAGGGCGCGGCCTGATCGACGGGTTGCCCGAGGGCTCGGCGACCATCCTGTTCGGTCTCGCCGCCGCACTCGCGTGGGGCGCAGGGGACTTCGGCGGCGGCCTCCTGAGCCGGCGCACCGCCGTGTTCGGCGTGGTGATGATCGCCCAGCTGACCGGGATGGCGATCGCGGCGGTCCTGGCCGTGGTGCGGGCCGAGCAGATCCCCACGGGCGTCGATCTGGTCTGGTGCGGGATCGCGGGTGTACTCGGCGGGATCGGCATCACGGCGCTCTATCGCGGTCTCGCCGTCGGGCGGATGGGGATCGTCGCACCGGTCACGGGCGTCCTCGCCGCGGTCATCCCGGTCGCCGCCGGGATCGTGCTCGAGGGACTGCCCGCGCCCCTGGTGCTGGTCGGGATCGCCCTCGCGATCGCCGCGGTGGTCCTCGTGTCGCGAGTGGAGGACGAAGCCGGCGGGCGGGCCGGCCTGAATGAGGCGCTCATCGCGGGTGTGGCGATCGGTCTGTTCGGCGTGGCCCTGTCGCAGATCAGCGATGGGCACGTGTTCGGGGCGCTGACCCTGATCCGCGGTGTCCAGGCGATCCTCATCGCGGTCGTCGTCATCGTGGCGCGTGCCGCATGGCGGCCGACTCGTGGACTGCTCCCGGCGATCCTTCTGGTGGGCGCCCTGGACATGGCCGGCAACGCGTTCTACCTGCTGGGCGTCCAGGCTGGGGCGCTGGCCATCGCCGCGATCCTCTCCTCGCTGTACCCGGTCACGACGGTGATCCTCGCCACGGTCTTCCTCGCGGAGCGCGTGACCCGCGATCATGCCGTCGGGATCGCCCTCGCGGTGCTGGCCATCGTGTGCATCGGGCTCGGCTCGACGTAGACTCGCGAGCATGAGCGACGCATCCCCTGCAGCCGCGATCGAATCCGGTGTGGTTCGTCGAAGCGACCTACGCTCCCGACGGCGCCGAGACCCGCGCCCCGTTCCGCGCCGAGCACCTCGCGCGGGTCCTGGCCCTGAAGGAGGCCGGCGTGTTCGTCGAGGTCGGGGCCTTCGCGGATGTCTCCGCGTCCGTGGTCGTTGTCCGCGCCGAGAGCGAGGCCGAGGCGCTCGCGATCGTCGGCGACGATGTCTACCTGCGCAACGGCGTCTGGGTGGAGCTGCGGGCGCGGCCGTTCGGTCGGGTCACGGGGCTGGGCTGAGCGGCGCTGGGCTGAGCGGTACCCGGACGACACGGAGCCCCGCCACCTCATCCGTGGTTCGCAACACGATGACCGGCGCAAATCCCTCCGCCGCGAGCTGACCATCGTCCACGGTCCGGCGCAGCCACGCGAGGTGGCGATCGATCACGTCGGCATCGACGACCCTTGCGCGGCCCGCGTTCTGGGCACGGACCACGTCGGCTGGCAGGTCCAGGACGATGGCGACGGGCGGGACATTCGCACTGGCGCGCCCGAGCGATCAACGGACGTCGATGCTCCCGACGGAGGTTGGTGGCGTCCACGACCGTGAGATCGCCCGCGGCCAGCCGTCGCGCGAGCGCGCGATGGAGCATCGAGAACGCGGTGCGCGAGGCTGACTGGTCGGCTTCGTCGCCCGAGACGACGGCTCGAAGCGCATCGCTCGAGAGGATCTCGTCAGCCGCGAACAGGCGCCGGGCCAGGGTGGACTTGCCCGAGCCGGCCGGTCCCACGAAGACGACCAGGCTCGGGTCGGGGATGGTCAGGGTCGTCATGATGGCGATGATGCCCCGCCGGACCCGTCCGGGTCACCCGCTCGTGCGAATGGACGGGTGATGGACTCCCGTACCGCGATCGTCTGGTTCCGCCGCGACCTCCGACTGCACGACCACCCGGCCCTGCTGGCGGCGATGGAACGCGCCGATCGGGTCGTGCCGCTGTTCGTCGTGGACACGACGCTGCTCGGCGGCCGCTTCGCCTCGGCGAACCGGACGTGGTTCATGCTCGAGTCAGTCCGTGCGCTGCGGGGATCGCTGCGTGCCCGTGGGTCGGACCTCATCGTGCGGATCGGCGACCCGCGCGACGTGGTCCCGGGGATCGCGCGAGAGATCGGGGTCAGCGACGTGTTCGTGTCCCGCGATCACGCACCGTACGGCCGGGATCGCGACCGTGCCGTCGCCGAGGTCCTCGCGACGACCGGGGTGGCGATGGCATGCCCGCCGTGGCAACCTCATCCTCGAGCCTGACGAGATCGCGACCCGCGACGGCCGGCCCTTCAGCGTCTACACCCCGTTCCGCCGGGCCTGGGAAGTCCCGCCGCGGCGACCGCTCCTGCCGGCGCCGGACCGGCTCGATGGCGCCCCGCGAGGACTCGACCCCGGGCCGATCCCCGCGCTCGCGCAGCTTGGCTTCGAGGCAGGCTCCACGGCCTTGATCGACCTGCTGCCGACACCCGGCGAGGCGGCCGCGCGCGCCCGGCTCGAGCGATGGCTCGACCGTGGCATCGATGGGTACAGCGCATCTCGCGATCGGCTCGATCTCGAGACCGGGACGTCACGGCTCTCGGCAGACCTCCGGTTCGGACTCGTGTCGCCGCTCGAGGTCGTCGAACGTGCGATCGGGGCAGGTGACGGCCGCCGCACGTTCGTGAACGAGATCGTCTGGCGCGAGTTCTACGCGCACGTGCTCTTCCACCACCCGGCCGTCCGGCAGCAGGCGTTCCGCGCGACGTTCGACGACGTCGCGTGGTCCGGCGACGCGGACGGGCTTGCAGCCTGGCAGTCGGGTCGCACGGGCGTCCCGATCGTGGACGCCGCGATGCGCCAGCTCGCCGGTTCGGGCTGGATGCACAACCGGGCGCGCATGATCGCGGCATCGTTCCTGACCAAGGACCTGCTCGTCGATTGGCGCGAGGGCGAGGCCCACTTCATGCGCCACCTCGTGGACGGCGATGTCGCGTCCAACAACGGGGGCTGGCAGTGGTCGGCGTCGACGGGTACGGACGCGCAGCCATGGTTCCGGATCTTCAACCCGGTGACGCAGGGTCGTCGCCACGACCCGGACGGCGCCTACGTCCGACGCTGGGTGCCGGAGCTGGCCGGCGTCCCGACGGCACGGATCCATGCTCCCTGGGAGATGACCGCGGCCGAACAGGCCGCGGCCGGCTGCCGGATCGGGATCGACTACCCGGCCCCGATCGTCGATCACGCGGCGGCCCGAACCCGCGCGCTCACCGCCTACGACGCCGCCCGCCGAACCTCGTGACCGCCGCCCGAGATGGCCACCTTTCGCGCCCTTGGGTTCGAGACCTACGGTCAGGGCTGCACAGAATCGCGCGGCGGGACCAGCAGCAGGTTGATCACCTCCGCGGTCCAGCCGGTCTGGTGCATGGCCCCGAGCCCGGCGCCGGTGTCGCCGTGGAAGTACTCGGGGAACCAGAGCAGGCCCTGCCAGGCCGGGTCGGACTGCAGGAGCTCGACGCCACCGTTGACCGGGCGCCGGCCGTCCGGGCATCGGGCAGCCAGATCGAGATCAGCCGGTCGGCGAGGTCCTGGGCGATGTCCGCGAGGGTGTGCTGCGCGCCGGAGCCGGTGGGGTACTCGACCGTGAACTCGTCGCCCAGGAACCGGTGGTAGCGCAGCAGGGCCGGGATGATCAGGACGTTGAGCGGCATCCAGATCGGGCCCGCGCCAGTTGGAGTTGCCCCCGTACATGTTCGTGCGTCCCTCGGCCGGGCTCGTAGCTCGATCCGGGCCCCGGGGAGCCCCGGGACCTCGTAGGGCACCGCGTGGCGCTTCGAGAGCGAGCGGAGCCCGTACGGCGAGAGGAACGCGTCCTCGTCGAAGAGCGATGCCAGGGCGTGCCGCAGCTCCTCGGGCCCGACGACGGAGAGCATGACCCGGTCGCCGGTCGGCGTTGTAGCGGACGTGCCGGGACCCGGTCGCGGCCGCGTCGAGGCCCTTCGCCGACGAGGCGGTCGAAGCGGTGCCGCAGGCGCCGGGCGGTCGCGGCATCCGCGACGCGGATCGACCGCCGCCGGCAGCAGCGGGATGGCGCCGACGAGGGTCTGGACCCGGATCGGCGTCGCGCCGCCCGGGCCTTCGAGCCGGTCGTAGAACCAGCCGTCCTGCTGGTCGCGGAGGCCGCCGTCGCTCGATGGCGTCCACGATCATCAGGTACTGCTCGACGAACTTGACGACCATGTCGTCGTAGACCGGGTTCGGGCCTCGGCGAGCCGGCGGGCGATCGCGAGCATGCTCAGGGCGTAGACGGCCATCCACGCCGTCCCGTCCGCCTGCGCGAGCCGCACGCCCGGCGGGAGCGACGACCGGTCGATCGGGCTGATGTTGTCGAGGCCCAGGAACCCGCCCCCGAAGATGTTGTTGCCGTCGGGGTCCTGGCGGTTGAGCCACCAGGTGAAGTTGAGCAGCAGCTTCTGGAAGACCCGCTCGAGGAAGTCGGTGTCGGTGCCGCCGTCGATCAGGAAGACCCGGGCCGCGGCGATCGCGTGGACCGGCGGGTTGACGTCGTCGAAGTTCCACTCGTAGGCCGGGCAGCGCCCCGTTCGGGTGCAGGAACCACTCGCGCAGCATCACGATGAGCTGGTACTTGGCGAACGCGGGATCGAGGTGGGCCCAGGCGACCGCGTGGAAGGCCAGGTCCCAGGCCGCGAACCACGGGTACTCCCAGGGGTCGGGCATCGCGAGGATGTCGAAGGCGTCGAGGTGGCGCCACCCGGCGTTGCGTCCCGGTGGCATGACCGGCGCGGCGGGGCGGGCTGCGCCGGGTCGCCGTCGAGCCACTGCCCGACCCGGTACGGGTAGAACTGCTTGCTCCAGACGAGGCCGGCGGAGGCCTGGCGCAGGATGCGCATCCGCTCCTCGTCGAGGCGGCCGCCGGCGAGGGCGCCGTAGAACTCGTCGGCCTCGCGCTCGCGCCGCTCGACGGTCTCGGCGAAGGCCGCGCCTGCCCAGGCCTCGGCGCCGGACGTGGCGGTGCGGCCGTCGGCGCGCGGCGGGCGCGTGCGTCGCCAGCGGCTCGGGCCGGTGGAGGCGCAGCCGCAGCTGCGTGCGGCCGCCGCCCGGGACGGTGCACCGGTACCACCAGGCGGCCTTGGTCCCGGTGGCCGCCGGGTTGACGGTCGCGCGCGCCGGCGATCACGTGGTCGTTGATGCCGTCCTTGGGGTACGCGCGTGATCGGCTGGCCGCCGTAGAGGCGCGCCATGTTGGTCTCGTTGTCGCAGAACAGGGCCGTCGGGTGCGGCGCCGTCCGGGCCGGGCGCGGCCTCCAGGCGGTAGCCCGTCGAGGCGCGGGTGGTGGACCGTCACGGCGTCGCCGTCCAGGCGCAGCGTCCGGGATCGTCCGGTGCGCCGGTCCACCGCCAGGTGTTGCGGAACCAGAGCGTGGGCAGCACGTGGAGCGTGGCCTCGTCGGGCCCGTGGTTCTCGATGTCGATCTGGCACAGGATCTCGGTCGGCGAGACCTTCGCGTACGTGACCTCGACGATCCAGAAGCGGCCGTCGTCGAACACGCCCGTGTCGATCAGCTCGTACTCGGGCTCGAGCTTGCCGCGGCGCCCGTTCTCGGCGACGAGGTCCGCGTAGGGGAACGGCGCCTGCGGGTAGTGGTAGCGCCAGCGGAGGAGGGCGTGGCTGGGCAGGCCCTCCAGGTACCACCAGCACTCCTTGACGTCCTCGCCGTGGTTGCCCTCGGGGCCGGTCAGGCCGAACATCCGCTCCTTGAGGATCGGGTCGACCCCGTTCCACAGGCCGAGCGCCAGGCACAGCTCGTGGCGGATGTCCGAGATGCCGGCCATCCCGTCCTCGTTCCAGCGGTAGGCGCGGGACCGGGCGTGGTCGTGCGGGAACGACGCCCAGGCGTTGCCGTCGGCGCTGTAGTCCTCGCGGACCGTGCCCCAGGCGCGCTCGGCGAGGTACGGCCCCCACTCGTACCAGGGGTTGGCGTCGAACAGGTCGTCCTCGGCGCGGCCGGTGGCCTCGGCGAGGCGACGGTGCTCGGCGGTGTCGCGGGTGGTGGTGGTGGTCACGGTTCCTCCTGGTGGGCGGTCGCCATGGCGGCGGGCCCGATCGAGAACAGGTGCGATCCCCACGGTGGCAGCTCGACGTAGAGGCCGTCGAGGAGCGTGCCGCCGGGGCGGTCGAAGGCGAGGTGGTGGACCGGGTCCACGAGCCGCAGCGCGACGGTTCCGCAGGTCCTCCCAGGACGGAGGCACGCGCACGTGCCCGGACGCGGGTGCGTCCCCGAGGTTGACGACGATCAGCCAGCGGTCGGCGTCGGGCGCCGCGCCTTCCCAGGACCAGGCCAGGATCTGCGCCCAGCCGTCGTCGCCGGGCCAGCCGGATCGCTCGCACAGCTGCCATCGTCCGGTCCGGAGGGCCGGCTGCGTCACGACCCCCAGGAGCGCCCGGTACCAGAGCTCCAGGTCGACGTCCGGCGGGCTCGTCCGGGCCACGGCCAAGGAAGACCGGCAGCTGCACCCGCCGGCCCTCGAGCTGCCCGTCGTGCAGCAGCCGGGCCCCCGGCTGGGTCAGTGCCACCACGGCCGCGGCGCGACCCCTGCCCGCCGGGAACGCCGTGGCGGCGCGTGGCTCGTCGTGGTTCTCGACGAAGCGGACCAGGCCCTGCTGGTAGGCGAGGTCCGCGCAGAGGTGCAGGCGCACGGACTCCGCGTCGCCGTGCACCAGCCGGTCGTAGAGGCGCTTGTCGTAGCAGTGAGTCGAATCCGAGCTGCTGGAGCCGCCACTCGAGGTCCCAGTAGGCCTCCGCGATGAGGAGCGAGTCGGGATGGGCGGCCCGCACGGCGTCGATGACGTCGGTCCAGTACTCGGTCGCGGGCGCCGGCCCGACCCGATCGCCCCACGTCCGTGCGAACACCTCGTTCAGCATCAGCATGGCCATGTCGCAGCGCACGCCGTCGCACTGGTCGAGGATCCCGACGAGCGTGGCGGCCGCCGCGCCGCGGAGTCCCGGCGAGAACGCGTCGAGCTGGACCACGTCGGACCAGGCGGGGAAGTACGGGTCGCGCCCGCAGGCGAGGATCCGCTCGCCGACACGCACGAACGATCGCGGATCGCGTTCGAGGTCGTCGTCGCTCCCGGCCACGAGGTAGTCGGGATGCTCGAGGGTCCACGGGTGATCGGGAGCGACGTGGTTGGGCACGAAGTCGAGGATCAGGCGCATCCCCCGGTCCGCGAGGGCCCGGCGCGCCGCTGCCAGACCCGGCGGCCCGCCAAGCCGCTCGTCGACGACGTACTCGCGGATGCAGTACGGCGAACCGACGACGTCGTCGGGCGCGAAGTCGGGCAGGACCCGACGGAACGCTGGCCGCACGATCCGGGTCGGCCATCGCGATCGCGGTCCCGGCCGGGCTGCGTCGCCAGACGCCCATCAGCCAGACGGCGTCCACGCCCAGCTCGGCCAACCGGTCCCACTCCGCGGTCGGGACCGTGGCGAGCTGGACCGGCCCGCCCGCCGCGCGCCCGAGGCGCTCCAGCCACGGCCAGGTGTCGATCTCGTAGATGAGCGGGTTGGCCGTCATGGCCGTGGTGCTCCCTCGCCTGACCGTGGTCGGTGACGGGCTGCGGTTGGTCGAGACGCGAGCATAGGTCCCCGTCAGCGCGAAGCCATCACCCCCCGTGGATGACTTCGCGATGCTTATCGGCGTCTATCGCGCGGCGCGTCGGACCTCGTAGCCGCCACCCTCGGCGGCACGGATCTCGTAGCTCGGCTGGTCGTAGAGCGACGGGCCGCGCCGGACGACGCCGTCCGCCAGGCGGTAGCGAGCTCCGTGCCACGGGCACTCGAGACACCCGTCCGGCGTCACCGTGCCCTTGTCGAGCGGACCGCCCGCGTGGGCGCAGACGGTGTGCATCGCGTGCACCGTGTCACCGATCCGGACCACGACCAGGTCGTTGATGCCGGCCCGCAGCTTCGTCGGAGTCGCTTCGGGCAGCGCCGCGAGATCGGTCAGGTCGCCGGTGTCGAGGCGGATCCACTTCGCCCCGGAACCGCGGAACGCGTGGCGGCTGACCATGTTGCCCAGCACGAATACGACGTCGCCGCCCACGAAGGCGCCGGCGGCGATGACCAGGAACCCGATGACGAGCAAGGCGGTCTGTGCCCCGCCCTCCGCTGCGCCCCCCTCGCGAAGCAGGAGGGACGCGGCCGTGAAGGCGCCACCAACGACCATCACCGTCCCGTGGAGCGTGGCGCGCGTCCGGGCCGTGCCGTCGGTGTCAGAGTAGTCCGCAAGACCGGTCACGAGCGATCCGACGAAGGTCACCAGTCCCACGAGGATCGCCCAGAACGCCGCAGTCGGCTCGCCGACGATGTCGAGGACGATCGCGACGAAGAACGCGCCGATCGGCACGTCGGTGATGGCCGGATGCACCGGGTGGCCCAGCCACGTCCCGTTGAGCAGGTCCTTGACCGGCCGGATCGGGCGAAACAGCGCCGACGTCCATCGATGGTTGAAGTCGCCGAACGGTTTCGCCCACCCGTCGTTGAGCGCGACCAGCCTCGCGAGGAACTTCGCCACGGACCACCTCCCTGGTCGAATCTACGCCGATGCGACGGTGGCCGGTTCTCCACAGACCGTCCACACCGCGCCACAGGTCGGGGATAACTTCGCGGGCGATTCGGCGAAGTTCGTGGATAAGGCCGTTGTGGCGTCCTGGCACCGGCGGCTACATTTCGTCTTGCCCGAAGGGGCAGGTGCGAACCGCCAGACCGCACCGGGGAGTGATCCTCGGAACGGTCCCGGGAGCCGGGTTCAGAGGCCGCAAGGCAGCTGAGCGAGGGTCTCGGGCGGAGCGCAAGGACTCCGGACTTGTTCGGAGCCGTTGCGAGCCGACCGGCCGGTCCTCCCACCAGTTCCTTCGGGCGCTTTCGTGCGTGCGACACGTCGTCGCCCGTGGTCCCGGCATCCAGCGACGCCGACCGCACCGCGTCGGGTACGCTCCGGCCCGTGACCCCCCTTCCTGGATCCATCGTCGACGCGCGTCCCGCGCGCACCGGCCCGGGATCCCAGGACTGGCGCGTGCTCTTCGTCGTGTTCTGGATCACCAGCATGGTCGAGGGCCTGGGCGTCAGTCAGATCTTCGCCCTGGTCCCCACGTACCTGCGCGACATGGGCGTCCCCGAGGCGGACCGGCTCGCGTTCATCGGCCTGTTCAGCGCGCTGATCTTCGTGGTCGGCATGCCATTGGTCCCGCTCTGGGGCGTCTGGGCGGACAAGTACAGCCGCAAGGCGGTCATCGTCCGGAGCTGCATCGTGGAGGCGGTCGTGTTCGCCGGCGTGGCGTTGTCGCGTGAGCCGTGGCAGCTGGCGTTGAGCATGCTGCTGATCGGCTTCCAGCTCGGGAACACGGGCGTGATGCTCGCCGGGATCCGGGATGTCACGCCCGTCCGGCGAATCGGCACGATCATCGCGATCTTCGGCGTGTCGGGGCCGATCGGGTTCGCCGTCGGGCCGGTCCTCGCGGGCATCCTGATCGATGGCTTCGGCTGGTCGCTGCCGGCCGTCTTCTGGTTCTCCGCGGCCCTCTCGGTCGGGACCGCCCTGCTCGTGTGGTTCGGTTCGAAGGAGGTCCGACCGGAGGTCATCCCGGAGGGGTCGGTGGTCCGGCTGGCGTTCGGGGCCATGCGCAGCGTGCTTGGCGACCCCGTCGTCCGGCGCATCTTCCTGATCTTCGGCGTGTCGTTCCTGGCCAACCAGATGACCCGCCCGTACATCCCCGTGCTCGTTGAGGACCTCACCGGTCCGGGTCCGGGGCTCGCGTCGGCGATCGGGCTCGTGATGGGCCTCGCCGCGCTCGTGGGGGCACTGGTGTCCCCGCTCGGCGGCGTCCTCGGCGATCGGATCGGGTTCCGGGTGGTCCTGGTCGCCGCGCTGACCGTGGGCGGCGTGGTCCTGTTCCTCATGACCCTCGCGCCCGGGCGTGCCGACCCTCGCCTTCCTCGCGGTCGGGCTGGCTGCGGCGACCGCGACCGTGAGCGCGATGGTGTTCAGCTTGCTCGCGACCGAGGTCTCGGCGGCGCGGCGTTCGATGACGCTGAACCTCGTCTACCTCCCGCTGTATGCGGCGGGGATCATCGGGCCGGCCCTGGGTGCCGGGGTGGCCGCGGCCACGGGCGTGAACGGCCCGTTCCTGCTCGGGAGTGCCGTGTTCCTGCTGGGTGCCGTCGGTATCGGGCTTCGCCGTTCGCGCCCGCAAGGCTGACGCGGCGCGTACCATGTCGCCCGTGCCGACCATCGGGCTTCCGCGCCCCCTTCCGCGCTCGCGCAACCGCCGATCCAGCGGGTCGGCGGAGCCGGTCATGCCCGAGTACGTGTCGGAGCCCGAGGTCATCGATGCGGCGGGGCTGCGCTGGATCCATATCGAGTCGCCGCGGACGGCCGATCGCGACTGGATGGAAGAGCACTTCGACTTCCACCCGCTCGACTACGAGGACGTCTACTCGCGCAACCAGCGCCCGAAGCTGGATCAGTACGACGACTACGTCTTCATCGTGCTGCACTTCCCGATGTTCGACAAGGAGACCGGCCGCATCCTGACGGCGGAGCTGGACCTGTTCCTGGGCCCGGACTACCTCATCACGCTGCCGAACATCCCGCTGCCGCCGATCACCTCGATGTTCGAGCGCTATCGCGAGAAGGACGACCTGCGCGAGGAGGTCTTCTCGAAGGGTTCGGGCTACCTCCTGTACAAGATCGTCGACACCGGTGTGGACGCTTCCTTCCCGATGCTGCGCAAGATGGGGCTCAAGCTGGAACGCCTCGAGGACGACATCTTCGAGGGCCGCTCGTCGGAGATCGTCCGCGACCTCTCCGAGGCGAAGCAGGAGATCATCAACTTCCGCAAGATCGTCCGGCCGCAGCGCGCGGTGCTCCGTGACCTGGAGCGCACCAAGCAGCGCTACCTCCAGGAGGAGCTCGAGATCTACTTCGACGACATCTCGGACGCCGCCGAGCGGATCTGGGACACGCTCGAGAACTACAAGGAGGTCATCGAGGGCCTCGAGTCCACCAACGAGAGCGTCCTGTCCCACCGCTTGAACGACTCGTTCCGGATCCTCACGGCCGCGAGCGTCGTGCTGCTGCCGCTGACCCTGATCGCGAGCATCTTCGGGATGAACGTCCACTTCCCCGGGGAGGGCGAGGCCGTGTCGTTCTTCCTGATCCTGGGGCTGATGGCCGCTGTGCTCGTCGCCCTCGTGGTGCTCTTCCGGCGTCGCGGCTACCTCTAGCGGTCAGCCCGCGAGCTGCTCGAGGATGGGGACGATGTCATCCGCGCTCGGCATCGCGGCCATCTCCGCGGCCACCACGGCGGCCCGCTCGCGGAATCCCGGTTCGACCAGGAGCTGCTTGACGGCATCTCCGATGGCGGATCCCGTCGCCGCTGCCGGGTCCAGGCTGAGTCCGACGCCGGACCGCTGACACGCGGCGGCATTGAGGAACTGGTCCGCGGCCTGCGGGATGCAGAGTTGCGGGACGCCCTGGCCGAGCGCGCCGAGAAACGTTCCGGAACCCGCGTGCGACACCACGACCGTACAGTTCGACAAGACTTCGGCCTGCGGCACATAGCGTTCGATCCGCACGTGGCCCGGCTGCTGCCCGAAGGCACTGGGATCGCCGCGCGGCCCGACCGTGACCAGCAATCGGACCGGCAGGGCAGCGATCGCCGCGAGGGCGACGGGCAGCATCCGCAGCTCCCGATCCACCGTCCCGAATGTGAGGTAGATGAGCGGAGCATCGCCCGAGCCCCGCCCGGGGTCTGGCGTCGAACGGCCCGGTGCGGGACCGGCCGCCTCGGATCGAAGCGGTTGACGTCTGGGCACGTGGCTCATGTCGGCGACCTGCAGGCTGGCCGGGTACACGTCGAGGTACAGGTGGTCATACAGGCCACCGAATGGTCGAGGTTCGAGTCCGACCGACTGCCATGCGGGCGCGGCCTGTACCGCCGCCGCTTCGACACGCCAGATCGGCGTGAGCGCGCCGAAGGAATGCGTCACCGATGGGACGCCGACCAACCTGGCGACGATCGGGCCGGCGAACTCGGCCGCGCCGTGGACGACGAGTTCCGGTACCCAGTCAGTCGCGATCCGGACCGCCTCGGGAAGGACATGGGACGTCGCCAGCCCGCCGAACAAATTCGGGAACATGTGGTCGGCACATCCGGCGATCCGATGTTCGCCCCCGAATTCGACCGGGAACCGATGACGGTATTCCGCACGAAGTTCCTCGAACGCGATGCCGACCGGATCTGCGCGGATCCGCCGCGTCGCGCAAACGGTCGCGAGCGTCCGGCCCGGTGAGCCAGCGAACGTCGTGACCGCGGCGCTGTAGCGCGAACGTGAGCGGCAGCATCGGGCGGACGTGCCCGAACCCCGATGGCGACAGCACGAGGATCCGCATGGCGCCGCCTCAGGCCGGGAGGTCGCGCTCCGCGGGGCCGACGTAGTTCACGTCGGGGCGGATCAACCGGTTCGCGCCGGCCTGCTCGAGGGCGTGCGCCGTCCAGCCGGCGTGGCGGGCCAGTGAGAACGTCGCCGGGAAGAGGTCCGGCGTGAGCCCGACACCCATGAGGACCGGCGCGGCGTAGAACTCCACGTTGGTCTTGAGCGGCCGATCCGGGTGCTTCTCGGCGAGGACCCGCAGCGCGACGTCCTCCACTTCGATCGCGAGTTGCAGCCACTCGGGCTTGTGTTCCATGCCCTCGGCGACCGTGCGCAGGGCGGCCGCCCGCGGGTCGTAGGCGCGGTAGACGCGATGACCGAAGCCCATGAGCCGCTCGCCCTTGTCGAGCGCCTCGCGGACCCAGGCCTCCGCGTGATCGGTGGAGCCCACTTGGCTGAGCTGGTCCACGACCTCGGACGGGGCGCCGCCGTGGAGCGGCCCCTTCATCGTGCCGATGGCGCCCGCGACGGCCGACGCGATGTCCGACCGGGTCGACGTGATCACGCGCGCCGTGAAGGTGGATGCGTTGAACCCATGCTCGGCACCGACGATGAAGTACGCGTCCAGCGCCCGGGCGGTCCCGGCATCCGGACGCGCGCCGGTGAGCTGGTAGAGGAAGCCCTCGACGAGGTCGAGCGAGGGGTCCGGCTCAACGGGCTCCTGACCCGCGCGCAGACGGGCGAAGGCGGCGAGCGCGGACGGCGAGAACGAGGTCAAGGCTCGGGCCTGCTCGACCGTGGCCGGGAACGGCAGGTCCTGGGTGGCGCCCCAGGCCGAGACGGCGGTCCGGAGGGCGTCCATCGGCTTGGTGGATGGCGGCAGCGCGCGCAGGATCGCGCAGGACCGGCGCCGGGATCGGCGCCGTGGGGAGTCGATGGGCGGGATCCCACTCGCCCGTCCAGAGCAGGTTGGCGATGGCAGGGTACGTGCCGTGTTCGACGAGGTCGCCGATGCGATAGCCGCGGTACAGGAGTCGGCCGCGCTCGCCATCGATGTAGCTGAGGCTCGTCTCGCCCGCGATGACGCCCTCGAGACCCGGGGAATACGGTCGATGGGCCTGCGCGTCGTCGGTGGTCGCGCCCACTGCGGCTGGCGAGTCGGTCATGGACGGATGGTAGTCCGCACCACGGAGACCCGCAGGGCCATAGGTCCCGTCGTCGTGTGACTCAGCGGCCGCCGATGGCGTTGAGGACGAGGCGGACGACGAGCGAGCCCAGGACGGCCACCACCACCGCGGCGATGAAGCCATTGATCGAATCGAACCCCATCTGGCCGGCGAGCCAGCCGCCCAGCACGCCACCGACGATGCCGACGACCACGTTGGGGAGGCAACCGCGAGCGGTCTTGCCACCGACGAGCGCCCCGGAGATGGCGCCCGCGATGAGGCCGACGACGATCCAGCCGATGATGTCCATGTCCATGGCCCCGAGTATCACACGCTCACGGTGAGGAATGCCCGGACGGCGGCCACGAGGTCATCGGGGTGGGTGTGGTGGGCGGCATGCCGGGCGCCCTCGATGACCACGACGCGGCCATCGGCCAGACGTGCGTCCAGCGCCCGGGTGGCCATCGCAAAGATGGGTGCGCTCGCAGCCCCGAGGATCTGGAGCACGGGCTGTCGCACGCCCGCGAGTGACTCGAGGGACGCCGCATCCGACGCTTCGACCAGCAGTTCGCGGGCGATCGTCCCGGCCGCCGCCACGCGACGCGGCCAGATGGGATCCGCGCGGTAGCGCGCAAGTTCCTCCGGGGTCATCCCGACCACGCGCTCGAGGAACGTGACGAGCAGCTTCTCGTTCTGGTCCGTGGCGGCGAGGTGGCCAAGGTCACCGGCGAGCGCCGGGTCGCCGTAGCGGTCGCCGGGCGGTGACGGGGCGCCCTCGTACGAGATCACGCGGGCGATGGCCGGGGTCAGGATGGCGGCCCCGAGCGCGCAGCGCCCGCCGTACGAGTGCCCGAAAACATCGACCGCGGTCAGCCCGCGGTTCGCCGCGACCGCGTCGGTGACGGCAGCGACGTCTTCGAACTCGCGTTCGATCGCGTAGGGCGCGGTGTCGCCCGAGGCGCCACGACCGCGTCGGTCGATGGCGTACACGTCGAACGTCGTGCCGAGCAACGGTCCGACGACCCGGAACGTGGTGTGATCCGCTGCCGCGCCGTGGACCAGCAGCAGCGGCGGCCCGTCCGCCATACCGGACCGGAAGGCGGCGATCCGAGTCCCGTCAGGGGACGCGACCATGAGAT
The DNA here is from genome assembly GCA_963743815.1 of uncultured Chloroflexia bacterium. GTDB lineage: Bacteria > Chloroflexota > Limnocylindria > Limnocylindrales > CSP1-4 > SPCO01. The sequence continues at coordinate 59,130 of CAVURB010000003.1, forward strand.
CGGGTTCCGGACCCGGTCGCCACGCGTACCGGATGTCCGGCTGGCCCTCCTCGTTACCGCTGCCGTCCCCGAAGGCGGTCGCCACGAAGCCGAGCCGCTCGTAGAACGCCCGGGCCCGGCCGTTCGCCTGGAAGCAGTACAGGTCCAGGCCCGCCGGGCGACGCTCCTTGGCCAAGGCGACCAGCCGGCGACCCACGCCGCGACCGATCCACTCCGGCGCCACGTACAGCTGCTCGATCATCGTGTCCGACAGCGCCATCAGCGCGATCACCCGCTCGTTCGCCGCATCCTCCGCGACCCATGTCTCGTGGCGCGGCATCAGTTCTTCGGCCAGCCATCGGCGCACGTCGGCATCGGGGTGACCTGGTGGGAACTCGAACGTGGCACGCCAGGAGGCGAGCCACACGTCGCCGATCGCGGCCCCGTCCTCGGGACGGGCGCGGCGGAGCGACGGCTCGGCGGGTTCGGTCACCGGGGGAGATGCGCCGCCGCGGGCGCGTCCAGGATCCACGTCGCCGCATCGCGTCGGGCGATCTGTGCCGGCAGCCGGCGCGGATCGATCTCCACCCCGAGGATCTGCGTCGAGGATGGCGGCCTTGCCGGCGCCGGCGGCCACTGCGAGCACTTCCCGGGCCACGCCGAGCAGCGCCGGGTTCATCGTCACACGCTCCACGTGGGGCTCGATATGCGTCGGCGCCGGGATCGCGAGCGCAAGAGCAGTCGAATCGAACGCCTCCGAACCCGGGAAGACCGAGAGCAGGTGGCCGTCGCCGCCGATCCCGACCACGATGAGATCGAGGATCGGCCAGCTGCCGACTGCTCTGGACGTCCGCGGCCCTGAGCTCGTTCACCAGGGCGTTCGCCGTCCACGCCGCGTCCCAGCCCGCCCCGATGCTCTCGCCCGTCCGGAAGGGATGGAGGTTCTCGAGCGGGATCACGACCCCGTGCTCTGGATCGAGCAGGATGTCGTCGAGCGGCTTGACGTTGGACAGCGGGTGATCGCGCGGGACGTAGCGGTCGTCGCCCCACCACACGTGCACCGCCGACCACGGCACGGCGTCCCGCAACGGCGCGGCGGTCAGGTGCCGGTAGATGGCCGGTGCCGCGGACCCGCCGGTCGTCGCCCAGTCCGCGCGGCCCCGCGCCGCGACGGCGGCAGCCAGCGACCTCGGCGATCTGCTCAGCGGCGAGACGAGCAGCGTCGTCCGCGTCCGTCGCGACGACGAGCCGTTCGCCGGTCGCCGTCATCCGGTCGCGACCAGCTGCGCCGCGGATCGCAGGGCGCCCATGCTCACGATGTCGCGTCGCCCGGCCTCGATCGCTTCGGCGAGCAGGTCCACGTCGCCACGGCGCGCCGCAAGGAACGTCCGATCAAGGGCCTCGACGCCGTCCTGCCAGACCCGGACGTGCACGCTCTCGGCCTCAGCGGTCACGTCCGCCCGGAGCTCGGAGCCGCGACGCTCGGCCAGCAGCTCGACGCGCAGGGTCGTGCCGGCGGGCATCGGGGAGACGACCGGTCGTACGACGACCGCCACCTCGCCGCGACCGTCGGACAACGTGGCAGCCATGCCGCGCCCGACGACTGGTCGCGCGCCGGCCCCCGAGCGGTGCCGCGACGCCGCCGTCGGGGCATGACCCTTCTCCGCCACGACGTGCAGCGGCACGCGCACGTGCAGCCCGAGCCGGGACGCCAGCCAGGCCACGTGATAGACGGGCTTGAGCAGGTTCGTCGATCCCGGCGCTCCCGGTCTCGTCGTGGGTGGCGTAGGTCACCGCGATCCGTCGCAGGGAGCGCAGGTACGGCAGGAACTCCGGGTCGTCGAAGATCGAGGCGATGGCCTCGCGCCAGCGCGACTGGCGGACGAGCGCGAAGTCGCTGATGGCGAGCCGCGTCGTGTCCACCAGGCTCGCCATCTCGCCCAGGCGGGCGAGTCCGTCGCCGTTCCACGTGGACCCGTCGACGATGAGCCGATCGGCGGCGGCCAGCAGCTCGTGGGCGGCGCGCGAGGTGAACGGCGGCTCACCCGGCCACCAGATCGCGACCGGCAGGTCGTGGATGATCAGCGGCGTGACGATCGCCGACAGGTGGCGACCCGGCCTCGCCGCCCGCGCGTGAGGTGGATCGTCTCGGCGCAGGTCTCTGGCGCGTCCGCGCGCGGCAGGATGCAGTGGGCCTCTACCCGGGCATCGATCCACGACGGCCCGTCGGGGTCCGCCGACTGGACGACGATCGTGCGCGAGGGATGCCGGCCCGTGAGCGCCTGGATGGTCGCGGCGCCACGATCGGCGAGCTCCCAGGTCCGCGCGATGACGACGAGGTTCATCACGCTCGTCCGGGCCGCGATGTGGCGCGAGCGTTCGCCCTCCACCTCGACGGCCAGGTCCTGGCGCGCCCAGATCCGGGCCAGTTCCTTCTCGATCTGCGGCGATGCAGTGCGCCCGTGCCGACCAGCGCAGGACCGGCTCGTGCAGCGTCATCGCCGGTGCGACCGAGGAGGTCACTGCGTCGCTCCCCGTCAGATCCGGCGCCAGCGGCGGCCCTCGCGGGCCAGCAGCTCGTCGGATGCGGCCGGGCCCCACGTCCCGGCGTCGTAGTTCGGGAGGTCCGGCGCCGGCGAGGTGGCCCACGCCTCGATGATCGGGTCCACGATGCCCCACGCCTCCTCGACCTCGTCGGCGCGGGTGAACAGCGAGGCGTCGCCCTGGAGGGCGTCGAGGATGAGCGTCTCGTAGGCATCCGGCGAGTCCACGCTGAACGCCGACCCGTACGTGAAGTCCATCGTCACCGGGCGGATGGCCATCCCGAGCCCCGGGACCTTGGCCCCGAACCGGAGCATGATCCCCTCGTCCGGCTGGATCCGGATGGCGAGCAGGTTCGGGTCCGGCTCGGCGGCGGCGTCGCGGAACAGCCGGTGCGGCACCTCGCGGAACTGGATCGCGATCTCTGTCGCGCGCTTCGGCAGGCGCTTGCCGGTCCGGACGTAGAACGGCACGCCGGACCAGCGCCAGTCATCGATGGTGAGCCGGGCCGCGATGAACGTCTCGGTCTCCGACGCCGGGTCCACGTCCGGCTCCTGGCGGTAGCCCGGGCACCTGGGTCGCCGCGACCCAGCCCGGCCCGTACTGGCCGCGGATGACCTCCGTCGCCGGGTCCGCTCGGTGCGTGCCGATCGCGCGCAGGACCTTCACCTTCTCGTCGCGCAGCGCGTCCGCCTCGAACGTGGCCGGCGGCTCCATGGCGACGAGGCTCACGAGCTGGAGGAGGTGGTTCTGCAGGACGTCGCGCGAGGCGCCGGTCTCCTCGTAGAACGCGCCGCGGTTCTCGATGCCGATCGACTCCGCCACCGTGATCTGGACGTGGTCCACGTAGCGTCGATTCCAGAGCGGCTCGAAGATGCCGTTCCCGAACCGGAAGACCAGCAGGTTGCGGACGGTCTCCTTGCCCAGGTAGTGGTCGATGCGATAGACCTGCGACTCGCGGAAGACCTTGCCGACCTCGCGGTTGAGCCGCACGGCCGAGTTCAGGTCGTGCCCGAACGGCTTCTCGATGACGACCCGCCGCCAGCCGCCGTCGTGCCGCTCGTGGTCCAGCCCGACGCGTCCCAGCTGCGCGACGATCTCGGCGAACTGCGAGGGCTGGGTGGCGAGATAGAAGAGTCGATTGCCGCGCGTCCCCGACTCCTCGTCGATGTCGTCGAGGTGCGTCGCCAGTTCGTCGAAGCCTCCCGCGTCGGCGAAGTCGAGGCGGTGGTAGCGGATCGTCGCGCTGAACGATGTCCAGGCCGCCTCGTCGAGCGGCAGGACCCGGCTGAACTGCTCCAGGGACGCTCGGATCTCGGCGCGGAACGCGTCGTCGTCGTAGTCGCGCCGGCCGATCGCCACGAGGGTGAACTCGTGCGGCAGCAGGTTCGTCCGCCACAGGTGGTACATGCGCCGGGAGGACCTTGCGGTGGGCGAGGTCGCCGGTCGCGCCGAAGAGCACGAGGATCGACGGATCGGGCACCTTCTCGAGGCGCAGCCCCTGGCGCAGGACGTTCTCGGCCGGTTTCGCCCGGGACGCGCGCTTGCCCTCGCGGGACTCGCGCAGGTCCTTCATGGTCCTGGGCGCGTCCTTCGGGCGCGGCGCCGGCTGCGCCGGGATCGGCTGATCCGGTGGCGCCTCGACCGGCGCCGGGTCCTTTGCCCGGACCCGCGTCCCCGCCACCCTTTTCAGTCCGTCTTCACGGCATGCCCACCGAACTCGTTGCGGAGTGCGGCGAGCACCTTGGCACCGTACGAATCGTCCTGGCGTGACCGGAAGCGGGTCAGGAGCGAGAGCGTGATGACGGGGGCCGGGACGTCGTGGTCGATGGCCTCCTGGACGGTCCAGCGGCCTTCACCGGAGTCCGCGACGAAGCCCTTGAGATGCTCCAGGTCCTGGCCGTTGGCGCGGAACGCGCGCCCGGCGAGCTCCAGCAGCCAGGAGCGAACCACCGAGCCCTGCATCCACAGCTCGGAGATCGCGGCGAGGTCCAGCTCGTAATCGCTGGCGTGCATGATCTCGAAGCCCTCGGCGTACGCCTGCATCAGGCCGTACTCGATGCCGTTGTGGACCATCTTCACGTAGTGGCCGGCACCCGGACCACCGACGTGCAGGTAGCCGCCTTCAGGTGCCAGGGTCCTGAAGATGGGCTCCAGCGGCGTCACGGCGGCCGCATCGCCACCGACCATCAGGCAGTAGCCCACCTGCAGGCCCCAGATCCCGCCCGACGTTCCGGCGTCCACGTACCCGATGCCCTTGTCGGCGAGCGCCGCGTGTCGGCGGACGTCGTCGTGGAAGTTCGTGTTACCGCCATCGATGATGGTGTCGCCCGGCTCCAGGTGCTCCAGCAGTTCATCGATCTGCGCTTCCGTCGCGTCGCCGGCCGGGACCATCACCCAGACCGCGCGCGGTGCCTCCAGCTTGCTCACCAGCTCCTCGATCGAGAACGTCGCCGTGGCGCCCTTCTCCTCCGCCGCGAGCTCCGTCGTCTTCTCCGGCGTGCGGTTGTAGATCACGATCTCGTGACCGTCGCGCGTGAGCCGACGGACCATGTTGGCGCCCATCCGCCCAAGACCGATGAACCCGATGCGCATCTGGGTCAACCCTCCGAAGTCTGGTCGAGTGCGGCCGTCAGCGCGCGCTCGAGGGCGGCCAGCCCGGCATCCACGTCGTCGCCCAGGTGGACGCGCAGGATCGGCAGGTCGTGGGATTCGATGGCCGCGAAGTCACCCGCGGCCTGGGCGTCGATGAGCTGGCCGAACGTGTACGCCCAGCCCGGGATCGCGCGGTCGCGGGGATGGTCCGAGGTCAGCTGGAGGAACCAGCCGATGGGGGCGCCACCCTTGTGGAGCTGCCCGGTGCTGTGGAGGAAGCGCGGGTCCGTAGCCGGCCGTCGTGGCGCGCCCGGTCCGGGTCAGCAGGAGTGCACGGATGCGATCCAGGGCCGCATCGCGCGCCGGCGGAGGGCGCGACGAACGCCTGGAGCGCGAGGTAGGCCGATGGCTTGGCCCTCGCGAGGTGGCGGGCCAGCTCCCCGATGACGCCGCCATCGGCCGTGGTGAGCCGGAGGGCAGCATCCCCGAAGACGGCGAGGCCGTCGCCTCTGGCGAGTGGGTCCTGCGCCACGGCGATCGATTCGCCCCGTTCCGCCCGCTCCAGGACGCTCCGCGTGAGTTGCTTCGCCTCTTCGACGTTGGGCTGATCGAACGGGTCGATACCGAGGACCGCCCCGGCGATCGCGGTCGCGACCTCCCAGCGGACGAATTCCGCGCCGAGGTCGATCGGGTCGGCGAGGCGGATGCGGATCACCGGATGGCCGCCCGCCTCCAGCGCGTCGGCCAGCGCGTCGCGCCCGCCCTCGGCGGCGCCCGCAAGGGCCAGTCGAACGAAGGCACGATCCTGGCCGTAGGCATCGGCCGCAGCGGGCGGTTCGCCGTCCACCGGGACGATCCCGACGCCGCGCTTGCCCGTGCTCTCGGCGATGAGCTGTTCCGCCCAGGCCCCGAAGGAGGCGATCTCGTCGTCGGCGAGGAACGTCAGCTTGTCGCGCCCGGCCTTCGCGAGCGTGCCCATCGCCAGGCCCAGCGACATGCCGGGGTTGGCGCCCGGCTCCGGCTCGCGGCAGGCACCCAGCATCGCGCTCGCCGAGGCGAGCAGCGCGTCGAGATCCAGCCCGATCAGGGACGCCGGGACGAGCCCGACATAGGTGAGTGCGCTGTACCGCCCGCCGATATCGGGTGGGTTGAGGAAGACGCTGCGGAACGTGTCGTGGTGCTCGATCGCTTCGAGGCTCTTCCCCGGGTCGGTGATGACCGCGATCATCTCGCCCGGCGTCTGGTAGACGTGGTGGCCGCGAGCGTCGAGGGCGGCTTCCGCGCGCGCCCAGGCCTCGGCGAGGAACGCGTTGGGTTCCGTCGTCGTGCCCGACTTGCTCGCGACGAGGACGAGGGTGGTAAGCGGATCCAGGTCGTCGAAGACGGCGGCGACCGCGTCGGGGTCGGTGGAGTCGAGCAGTCGAAGGTCCAGGTAGCCGTCAACGGTTCCGAACGTCTTGTGCAGGACGTCCGGGGCGAGGCTGCTCCCGCCCATCCCGGCCACGACGACCGTCGTGAAACCGGCCTCGACGATGCCGTCGCCGAAGCCTTCGAGTCCGGCGATCTGGTCCGTGAAGTGCTCGGGGGCGTCGAGCCAGCCGAGTCGCTCGGCGATCGCCGCCCCGACTCGCGGATCGCTCGACCAGAGCGTGGTGTCGCGATCGAACAGGCGCGTGGCCCACGACTCCGCTCGCGCCCGATCCACGGCCGCGTCGTACGCGCTCGTCGCCGCGCCGAGGGCGAGGGCAGGGACGCTGAGCGACGGGGCGGCGGGGTCGGTCATCGTGATCTCCGAAGGATGGGAGCCGTTCGTGAACGGACGGTTACGGGGACGTCATGGTACGCCGCCGGTCGCTTGCGGCGACGGTCAGTGCTTCCGGACGCGCTCGATGATCGGGGCCATGGCCTCCAGGGCCGCCGAGGTCTGGGGTTGCAGCAGGAACTCCAGCTGGGTGAAGCCGGCCGTCTCGAAGGCCAGGATCAGCGTCGGCGATCGCTTCGGGTTCGCCGGTAAGCGACGACGGGGCGTCCGCGCCGGCATCGTGGGCCGCCAACGGCGCGATCGAGATCCCGGCGGACTCTGCCGACCGTGGCCGGGTCGCGACCCACCTCGGCGCAGGCAGCTTCGAAGGCGGCCAGCTTCCCGACGAACTCCTCGACGTCGTCGCGCTGCTCCGAGTAGGCGGACCAGATGTCGGCGTGGGTCGCGGCGAGCTTGAGCATCTTGGGGCCGTGCCCGCCGAGCATCAACGGGATCCGGCCGGGTCGCGGTCCGGTCGGTCGATGCTCGAGGTCGCGGGCGGCGTGGTAGGTCCCCTCGAAGTCGGCGCGACCCTCGCGGAGCAGCGGCACCAGGATCCGGAGCGCCTCGTCGAAGCGTGCGTGGATGTGGTCCTCGGGCAGCCCGAAGGCATGGGCCTGACCCGGCCAGGCGTGACCCGCGCCCAGTCCGAAGATGAACCGGCCGTCACTGATCTCGTCCACCGTCTCGACCACCTTGGCCGTGACCCCGGGGTTGCGGTGCAGCGCGGACATGACCCACGTCCCGACCTTGATCCGGGACGTGCTCGCGGCGACGGCCCCAGCCATCGCGACGCCGTCCCAGAACCCCTGCACGGGTTGGTCCGGACGCCGCCAGAGGAGCTCGTCGATGACCCAGACGGTGTCGAGCCCCATCGATTCCGCGCGCACCGCCAGCTCGCGGATCTCGGACCAACGGGCCACGTGGCTTCCGTCGGGCGACTCGCCGGTCATCAGGACGAGTCCGAGCTGGATCGAGGACATCGACTCCTCCGGTGGCGGACCGTCAGACTACGCCCGATCATGATGCGGCGGCGACGAATTCTCGGGGCTCATCCTGGCGCTCGCTCTGGGCGTGGCGGGATGCGGCGCGGATGAGCCTCCGCCGATGACGGCGCCACCGCCCCTGGATCTCCCGCCGTGGCCGGAGATCACGTGGGGCGGGGCCTTCTTTGCGCAGCCCCCGGACGGCTTCACGAGCGAGCGGGTGGCGGCGGTGGCCGCATCGGAAGCGGGGTTCGTCGCCGTCGGAGTGGCCGAGGCGATCGGACGCGCGCAGGGCCAGATCTACTTCTCGGGCGATGGGGTCGAGTGGGACCGCGTCGGCGTGCCAGGAACGTTGGAGGGCGTCTCGCTCCTTGACGTGGCTGCCGGTCCGGGTGGCTTCGTGGCGATCGGGGACGTGGCCGGCGATCCGTTCCTCGCGAGTGAGACCGGGATCGTCCTGTTCCACTCGCCGGATGGCCGCCGCTGGGAACGCGTCCCGGACGTGCCCGGCTTGGTCGCGGGTCTTGCGTCCGGGATCGGTGGTGGGACGTCGGGCTACGTCGCCCTCGGGTTCACGCGATCCGGAGCCCGGCGCGATCATCCTCGTGTCCGACGACGGTCTCGCCTGGACGGCGGTCGACCCAGCGGAGAGCGGCGATGCCGCGCTCGGGATCACCAGCCCGACAGCGTCGGGTGACGGCTGGATCGCGGTCGGCGGGCCACCGGGGACGCTCTCGGTCCTGCGCTCGGACGACGGCGTTCGGTGGACGGGGAGCCTGGTCGAGGAGCCGGGACACGAATGGCATCGCGCTCACGGGCCTGGTCGTCGGCCCCGGCGGGTTCCTCGCCATCGGCCTGGTGGGCGACGACTGCGGTCCGTTCTCCAGCTGCCCGGCTGGGTCGATGCTGTGGTGGTCGGCGGACGGCCTGACGTGGGGCCGCGTGACGGAGCCGGATCCGACGGTCGCCCTGGGTGCCGTGGCCAGCGACCCGATCCGCGGATTCGTGTCCATCCGCGGACCCGAGACCTGGGCGAGTCCGGACGGCTGGGCGTGGACCACGCTCGGCGACCTCGGTGGCCTCGGGGCGGTCGATGCGGTGGTTCGTGGCGATCTGATCGTCGCGGTCGGCGACCGAACCGAGGCAGATGGATCGACCCGCGCGGCGTTCACGGTGGGCGGGCCCGGATATCGAGGTTCTCCAGTAGGCCGTCGCGGGCGCCCGCGCGACGTTCAGTCCTCGGCGGCTTCGATCGCGAGGACCTTGTCGAGCCGCCGCTGGTGGCGCGGCTCGCCGCTGAACGTCGCGCCGAGGAACGCGACCGCGATCTCGAACGCCGGCTCCGGGCCGATGACCCGGGCACCCAGCGTCAGGACGTTCATGTCGTCGTGCTCGACGCCCTGGTGCGCGGAGTACGTGTCGTGGCAGACCGCCGACCGGATGCCGCGCATCTTGTTGGCGGCCACGCTCGCGCCCACGCCCGAGCCGCAGATGAGGATCCCGCGGTCCGCCTCGCCGCGCTGGATGGCCAGGCCCAGGCGCTGGGCGAAATCGGGGTAGTCGTCGGTGGGGTCGGAGCCGTCGCCACCCAGGTCCGCGAGCTCGTGGCCGAGACCGGCCCGCTCCAGCCGAGCCAGCAGCTCGTCCTTGAAGGCGGCCCCGGCATGATCGGCGGCGAACGCGACGCGCATGTCGAAAGGATACGGCCTGCCGAAGCGTGGAACGGCCCGGCCATCGCGACCTCGGGTGACTAGGCTTTGCGCCGTGACCGCCCCCGAGCACCTCGCGAATCGTGACCTCGACGTCGAGGCCGTGCTGCCCGCCGCGTCGATGCCCGCGCACGCGCGTGTCGTCATCGTCGGCGGCGGGATCATCGGGGCATCGATCGCCTACCACCTGGCCGAGGCCGGCGAGCGCGACGTCGTCCTCCTGGAACGCGGCCGGCTCACGAACGGCACCACGTGGCACGCGGCCGGGCTCGTGTCGCAGGTCCGCGGTTCGCACGCCCTCACCGCCCTGTCGCGGATCAACGCGGAAACGTACGACCGCGTCGGGCGCGAGACGGGCATCGATACCGGCTTGCGCCGGGCCGGGTCGCTGACGATCGCCCGCACCGAGGCGCGGATGCACGAGATCCGCTACGGCGTCTCGATCGCGCGCGACCACGGCATCCCGGTGGAGGTCGTGGACCCCGCCCGGATCGGCGAGCTGTGGCCGGCCGCCGTGACCGACGACCTCGTCGGTGGCGTGCTCTTCCCGGAGGACGGCACGGTCAACCCGGGAGCCGCGGCGCTCGCGCTCGCGAAAGCGGCAGTCGATCGCGGCGTGCGGTACGTGCCGGAGACCGCTGTCACAGGCTTCCAGCGCGGCCCCGACGGCCGGCAGCATCACCGGCCTCGACACCTCGCGCGGCCCCATCCAGGCCGAGACCGTCGTCCTGGCGGCCGGTCTCTGGACCTCGGAGCTCGCCCGCCTCGCCGGCGCGAGCGTCGCGCTCTACCCGGCCGAGCACGTCTGGGTCATGACCGACGAGACGCCCGCCGCGACCGAGGACCTGCCGTTCCTGCGCGACCTCGATGGCTACCTGTACATCCGCCACTACCGCGGCCGGTTCGTGATCGGCGCGTTCGAGCCGAACGGCAAGCCGCTTGCGCCCGCGCGCGTCCCCACCGAGGGCTTCGTCGAGCTCGGGCCGGACTGGGATCACTTCGCGCCGGTGCTCTCGGCGGCCCGCCACCGCGTCCCGGCCCTCGCCGATCTCGGCTTCGGGCACTACCTCCGCGCGCCGGAGAGCTTCACGCCCGATTCCAACTTCCAGCTGGGCTTCGTGCCCGAGGTGCCCGGCCTCTTCGTCGCGGCCGGCCTCAACTCGCAGGGGATCATCTACGGCCCCGGGGCCGGGAAGGCCGCGGCGGAATGGATCGTCGCCGGGCACCCCACGATGGACCTCGCCGAGGTGGACGTCGCCCGGATGGGCCGCTGGGCCAACCAGCGCGCTGGCTCCACGAACGGACCGTCGAGACGCTCGGTGGCCTGTACGACATGCACTGGCCGGGCAAGCAGCCGACGACCGCGCGCGGGTTGCGGCGACTGCCGCTGGAGGCGGCCCATCGTGCGGCGGGCGCGGCGTTCGGGCAGGTCGGCGGCTGGGAGCGGCCGCTCTGGTTCGAGCCCGGCGTCGCAGACCCGGAGATCCGCTACTCGTACATCGATCCCTCGTGGTTCCCGCATGTCCGCGAGGAGGTCCGCGCGACCCGCGAGGGCGTCGCGCTCTACGACCTGACGACCTACGCGAAGTTCCTGGTGGCGGGGCCGGGCGCGCTCGCCGGTCTCCAGCGCCTCGCGACCTCCGATCTCGACGTGCCGGTGGGCCGCATCGTCTACACGGTCCTCGCCAACGAGCGCGGCGGGATCGAGCTCGACCCGACGATCACCCGCCTCGCCGAGGACACCTTCCTGGTCCTGGCGCCGACGCTGACCCAGCGGCGCTGCGAGGGGTTGCTGCGGAACGGGCTGCCCGCCGACGCGGTCGTGACCGACGTGACCTCCGGGTTCGCGACGCTCCACCTGGCCGGCCCGCGCTCGCGCGAGCTGCTGGCGCGCCTGACGGACGCCGACATCGATGGCGCCGCGTGGCCGTTCCTCGAGGCTCGCGAGATCGAGGTCGGGCGCGTCGCGCGCGTGGGCGTTCCGCGTGTCGTTCACGGGCGAGCTCGGCTGGGAGCTGATGGTCCCGACCGAGTTCGTCGGCCGACCTGTACGAGCGCGTCGTCGCGGCCGGCGCCGACCTCGGGCTCCGCCATGCCGGTTCGTTCGCGTTCGACGCCGCGCGGCTCGAGCGCGGCTTCCGCTCGTGGGGTCACGACATCGGCCCGCTCGACGATCCGTTCGCGGCCGGGCTGGGCTTCACGGTCTCGCGGCGCAAGGCGATCGATTTCGTCGGGCGCGACGGCGCTCGAACGACTGCGCGCCACCGACCACGAGCGCCGACTGGTCTCCGTCCACGCCCCCGACGCCGTGCTCTGGCACGGCGAATCGATGCTCCGCGATGGCGACCGCGTCGGTCACATCACGAGCGCCTCGATCGCGCCGACCCTGGGCGGGTCCGTGGGTCTCGCCTGGGTCCACGGCCCGGTCGATGGCGGCGCGTGGCAGGTGGAGATCGGCGGCGATCCCGTCCCGTGCCTCGTCAGCGTCGAGCCGTTCTACGACCCTCGCGGCGAGCGACTCCGGCGATAATGCCGCCATGGGCAAGGTCATCTTCCTGATGAACGTCTCGCTCGATGGCTACATCGAGACGCCGGATCACTCGCTCGACTGGGCGACGACCAACGACGAGCTGCACTCGTGGTTCAACGAACGACTGCGCTCGACCGAGGTGAGCGTCTACGGCCGACGCCTGTTCGACCTGATGAATGCCCACTGGCCGACGGTCGAGTCCGACCCCGCGGCCACCGGCGCGATGCTCGAGTTCGGTCGGATCTGGAACGCGAAGCCGAAGGTCGTCGTCTCAAGGTCCATGCAGGAGGCACCGCCCACCTGGCGCCTCACGAGCGGCGATCCGGAGACGATCCTGGAGGAGCTGCGGCGAGACTTCAGCGGCGACATCGAGATCGCCGGCCCGACGCTCGCCGCCGGCTTCATCCAGCGCGGCCTCGTGGACGTCTACCAGCTCGTCGTCCACCCCGTGATCCTTGGCGGGGGCACGCCCTTCTTCCCGGATCTCGAGCGTCCGGCCGGCCTTCGGCTGCTGGAGACCCGAACGTTCTCGAACGGTGCCGTCTACCTCGGGTACGCGGCCCGCTGACTGAGGTTCCGTTCACGGCGGGGCCGGGGCGACGAGTGACGGCCCGACCATGACCGGCCGCTCGGGTACGAGCGCCGGGTCGACGCCGAGCGGGACGAAGCCGCGACCCGGCACGTCGTGACCGATGAGCGTCGTGAGGTCGTCCGCGTAGACCGGGATGGGGTCGCATTGCGGCCCGTTGCAGTGCTGCATCGGGTCCAGCAGGTACGACTTCGGAACCCAACCGATGATCCGATCGGCCTGGCCGGCATAGGCGACGAGATCGGGCACGGCGCTCGGATCGATCTCGCCGTTGGCGTCACCGGGCGGCATCGTCCCGCGGGAGGCCCCGAGGCCGCACGCCGACAGGGCGAAGATGAGCATCGCCACACCCACGGCGACGGTCGCTGCGCGTGCCATGTCGCGGACGATAGCAGCGGGCTGGAACAGGCTCCGCTCTCACTGCCCGGAGGTAATCGGGCCGGACCGCTCAAGGCTCGCGAAGTATTCGCGGATGCGGACGAGATCGTCGGGCACGAGGATGTCGCCCTCGTCCAGCCGTCGCTCCATACGTGACAGCCATGCCGGACTCGGTCGTCCTGGCTCGCTATCGCGTGGACGCCGCTCGTTCAGGACCCGCGTGAGTGTCTTGATCGCTTGCATCGAGACGAGCGTCACGCGTGGCGATTTCCGCCACGTCAACGCGAGGCAAACTCGCGACCATCGGGCCCCGATGCAGCCACCCAGGATCAGACGACGAAGAGCAGGGTCACGATCAAATAGGCTGCGATCGTTCCAGCGACCATCCAGGCGATGGCGGCCACCCATGTCTTGGCGCTCATGGTCGTGAAGGTACACCTCCGCGGGGCCAGGGTCGTGGCTGAGGCGGCGACCGTGAACCCCCGGCGCGCAGGTCTTGGCGACTGGTAGGCTCGGACCTGTGGCGCCAACCGGGGCGCGCGATCGGATCGCAGGGGGCGACCGAACGAACGATGTCACGCGATTCGGCGGCAGCTTCCGTCCCGCACCGGCGCGGCGCAGACATGGCCCGGCGGATGCTCGCGCGGCTCGCTGCGACGATCCTGGCGGTCGGTCTGCTGCTCGTCCTGGCCCCCGCCCTCGTATCCGCCGATCCCGGCGATATCGGTCTGGCTGGTCCCAGCTTCCAGGGTGCCTGTGGCTCCCCCAGCGGGTCCAAGCCGGAATCCAAGCTCTGGTTCAACGACGGGTACTGGTGGTCGAGCATGTGGGACACCGCCACGTCCCGCTTCGCCATCTGGCGCCAGAACCCGACCACGCAGGCCTGGACGCGCACGTCCGCCGACATCGATACCCGCGCGAACTCGCGGTCGGACATCCTGTGGGACGGCACGAAGCTGTACATCGCGAGCTACCAGTTCTCGGAGAGCACGGGAACCGGCGTCTCGCGGCTCCTCCGCTACAGCTACAACTCGAGCACCGACAGCTACTCCCTCGACAGCGGCTACCCCGCGACCATCAACTCGCTCCGGCTCGAGGCTCTCACGATCGCCAAGGATTCGACCGGGCAGCTGTGGGCGACGTGGGAGACCGGCGGGCAGATCTGGGTCAACCGCACCACGACCGGCGACAACGTGTGGGGAACGCCGTTCGCGTTGCCCGGCGCGGCGACCGTCGACTCGGACGACATCTCGACGATCGTCGCCTTCGGTGGGGACCGCGTCGGCGTGATGTGGAGCAACCAGGACGCGTCCGCCGATTACTTCGCGGTCCACCTCGACAGTGCCGCCGACACGACCTGGCAGCCCATCGAGACGGCCTACAGCGGGACCGACGTGGCCGACGACCACCTCAACCTCAAGGCCGATGCAGCGGGTCGCGTCTACGCCGCGGTCAAGACCAGCATCGAGAGCAACGACCCGGCGATCGTCCTGCTCGTCCGACAGACGAATGGAACCTGGTCGAACCACACCGTCGCGTCGGGATCCGGTCCGACGAGGCCCATCGTCGTCATCGATCAAGCGAACGGCCTGCTTCGAGTCTTCTTCACCGACGACAGCTCCGGCGGCGCGATCAACATGAAGACGAGCTCTATCTCATCGATCTCGTTCCCCGGCGGCGGCGGGACCGTTGTGGCCCTGGACTTCGACAACGACGAACTCAACAACGTGACCAGTACCAAGCAGACCATCACGTCAGAGACCGGGCTCGTCATCCTTGCCACGAACGACGCGACCGACTTGTACTGGTTCGCCAACGTCCTCGGCGGGGGCTCGCCACCGGCGGACACGACGGCACCGGTCCGGACCGGGATGACCGTCAACGGCGCGAGCCTCGTGATCAACTACAACGAGGCGCTCGACCCGGCGTCCGAGCCGAACAACAACGCGTTCACCGTGTCCGCCACCAGCGGCGCGCGGACCGTCGGCAACGTCGCCGTCAGCGGCTCGACCGTCACGCTCACCCTCAACAGCGCGGTCCTGAACGGCGACACCGTGACCGTCACGTACGCCCTCAGCGGCAACCGAATCCAGGATGTCGTGGGCAACGACGCGGCCACCTTCGCCGGAGCGGCGGTCACCAATGACACCCCGCCCCCTGCGCCGACACCGACGCCGACACCGACCCCCACGCCAACTCCAGCCCCGACACCAACGCCCACGCCAGCCCCTACCCCGACGCCGACACCCACCGATGAGCCGTCCCCGCTGACCCCGTTCACGGACATCGGTGGGTCGTCCTTCGCCGATGACATCGCTTGGCTGCACGCCGAGGGGCTCACGACCGGGTGCGCCCCGGTGCGTTTCTGTCCGGACGCGTCGGTGACCCGCGAGCAGATGGCGATCTTCCTCGACGGTGCGCTCGATCTGGCTGCAACCGCCATCGACTTCTTTGCCGACGACGCGGGTCGTTCCGGCGAGGCATCGATCAACCGCTTGGCGGCAGCCGGCATCACGACCGGCTGCGGCCCGACGATCTATTGCCCGAACGCATCGGTCAGCCGAGCGCAGATGGCGTCGTTGCTGGGCCGGGCTCTCGCCCTGCCACCCACGACGTCCGATTGGTTCGGCGATGATGACGGGACCACCCACGAAGGCGATATCGACCGTCTCGCCGCCGCCGGCATCACGACCGGCTGTGCGCCCGGCAACTATTGCCCCACAGCTGATGTGACCCGCGGCCAGATGGCCGCGTTCCTCCACCGCGCGTTCGGCGAGCCATGAGCACCAGGTCGTCCGTCATGCGCTGCCGCCGGCCGCGCTCAGAGATCGAGGCCCGCGAGGCCGTTGCTCCCGAGGACCTGGGATATCTCACCGCCGTGGTGGAGATCGTGCTCCAGCACGTGCCACACGACCCAGCCTCGCTGATGGGTTCGCGACGATCCCACGACTGACGCATCCAGATCTTCGACGGTCCAGCGTCGAATGCAGTCGTCGACCATCGCCCACGAGCGCTGGAGTCCGTCGACGAGCTCCTCGGCGCTTCGAGGATGGTCCTCGTCATCCTCCCACCCGGCCTCAGCAACCGGAAGATCGGGAACGGTCGTGTGGTCGACACGGAAGAGGTCGCGGGACGCCGCGTCGCCCTCGCCGAGGATGTCGTGGAACCAGTAGACGCGCGCACCGGCGACGTGCGAGGCCAATTGCCAGACCGTCCACTGGTGCGGGGCGGCCCGGAGGCTGAGCTGCTCGGGGGTCAGGCCGCGCAGCGCATCGATGACCATGGCCTGGTGCTTGGCCCAGCCGTCGTAGAAGGCTTGTAGCGCAGGGGCGGTCATGCCTCGAGGATACGACCCCGGGTGGATCGATGTACGGATCAGCCGGCGATGTCGGTATGCCCGTACACGAACCTCGTCACCCTGACGAACGGGTCAGTGTTCGCCCCAACGACGAGCGATCGGACGGTCCGCAGGACATGCGGGTCGTCGGTCATCGCCCACTGATCAGCTGTGGCCGGGGTCGCTCTCGCCCGTGCGCTCCACGCCGGCGTCGCCCTCGTCGAGCGTCGGGTGACCCTGGGTGCCGAAGTGGCCGCCGTCCACCGTCGGGATCCGGCCGCGAAGACCCTCGCGCACGACCCGGCGGCCGACGTCCGCGACCCGGTCCGCGGTGAACCCGAACTTCTCGAAGATCGTGCCGGCCGGTGCCGACGCACCGAAGTGGTCCAGCCCGATGATCGCGCCGCCGTCGCCGACCCAGCGCTCCCAACCCAGCGTCACACCGATCTCGACGCTGACCCTGGCCTTGACCGCCGCCGGCAGCACGCGCTCGCGATACTCGGCCGATTGGGCATCGAACCGTTCCCAACAGGGGAGCGACACCACGCGCGTCGGGATGCCATCGGCCTCCAGGGCATCGGCCGCGGCGAAGGCCAACTGCAGCTCCGACCCCGTCCCGATGAGGATCAGCGAGGGCCCCGCCGACCCCGACGCCTCGCGCAACACGTACCCACCCCGCGCGACCCCTTCGCGGGCAAGCTCCGCCGTGCCCGGCAACGTCGGCAGCTTCTGGCGGGTCAGCGCCAGCGCGACCGGCCCATCGCCACGAGACACAGCCAGGGCCCACGCCGCGGACGTCTCGTTCGCATCGCCCGGGCGGACGAACCACAGATTCGGGATCGCTCGGAGCGCCGCGTAATGCTCCACCGGCTGGTGGGTCGGGCCGTCCTCGCCCAGCCCCACCGAGTCGTGGGTCCAGACATGGATGACGTGCAGCCCGACGAGCGCCGAGAGCCGCACCGCCCCGCGCATGTAGTCGCTGAACGTCAGGAACGTCGCGTCGTACGGGATGAACCCGCCGTGATAGGCCATGCCGTTGGCGATGCCGCCCATCGCGTGCTCGCGAACCCCGAACCGCAGGTTTCGCCCCGGCTCGTCGGCGGAGAAGTTCGCGGCGCCCTTGACGTCCGTGAGGTTGGACTCGGACAGGTCCGCGGCACCGCCGAACAGCTCGGGCACGCGCGTCGCCAGTGCCTGGATCGCGTCCTGCGAGGCGTTCCGGGTGGCGACCTCGGAGCCGGTCTCGTAGACCTTGAGCTCGGCGTCCCAGCCGTCCGCGAGGCCGGCACCGCCCACGCGGCGGCGGAACTCCCCGGCGAGATCCGGGTGCGCGTTCCGGTATGCGGCGAACCGCGATTCCCAATCGGCGACGAGGTCGTCACCTGCGCCCACAGCCTCGCGGAAGACCGCGAGCGCGTCGTCCGGGACGTAGAACGTGCGGTCGGGATCCCAGCCGTAGGCCTCCTTGGTGAGGCGGACCTCGTCGGGGCCGAGCGGCGCGCCGTGCGCCTTTTGCGAGTCCTGCTTGTTCGGGCTCCCGAAGCCGATGTGCGTGTGAACGGCGATGAGGCTCGGTCGCTCGTCGGCGCGCGCGAGGTCGAGCGCCGCCTCGATGGCATCGACATCGTTGCCGTCATCGACGCTTTGCGTGTGCCAGCCGTACGCATCGAATTGGGCGATCCGATCCTCGGACCACGCCATCGAGGTGGGGCCGTCGAGCTGGATGTTGTTGTCGTCATAGAGCACGACGAGCTTGCCGAGGCGCAGGTGGCCGGCCAGGCTCGCGGCCTCCGAGGCGATGCCCTCCTGGAGGTCCCCGTCGCTCGCGATGACGTAGGTCCAGTGGTCCACGATCACGTGGTCGTCGCGGTTGAACTCGTGGGCCAGGCGGCACTCTGCGATCGCCATTCCGACCGCGTTCGTGATGCCCTGACCGAGCGGGCCGGTGGTCGCCTCCACGCCCGGCGTCAGACCGTGTTCCGGGTGACCGGGCGTGCGTG
Organism: uncultured Chloroflexia bacterium; assembly: GCA_963743815.1. Lineage (GTDB taxonomy): Bacteria > Chloroflexota > Limnocylindria > Limnocylindrales > CSP1-4 > SPCO01. The sequence goes on from CAVURB010000003.1 coordinate 77,575, forward strand.
AACCCCACTGTCGGAACGCCTTGATGTCGTCCATCGTGACGTCGTAGCCGGTCAGGTGGAGAAGCGAGTACAGCAGCATGCTGGCGTGGCCGGCGGAGAGCACGAATCGGTCGCGATCGGGCCAGTCCGGCTGGGTCGGGGCGTGGCGCAGGAACCTCGTCCAGAGCGTGTAGGCCATCGCCGCGGCGCCCATCGGGGCGCCCGGATGCCCGGAGTTCGCCCCCTGGACGCCATCGATCGACAGGGTCCGGATGGTGTCGATGGCCAGGCGGTCGAGGTCGGGCTTCACGGCGGTCACGGCAGGGACTCCGGGTGCGATGGCGACGAGTGGGGCCCCATTGTAGGTGGGCTGGTCGCGCTATCCTCGACGTCCGATGCCAACCCTCGCTCGCCGACGTCCGCGCCGCTCTGCCGGTCGCGCTCGCGTCGCCGTCGTCGGCGACCTCGTGCTCGATGTCGTCCTCGCGCCGGATCGACCGCTTCAGCTCGGTACGGACGTGCCGGGACGCGTGATGCTGACGCAGGGCGGATCGGCTGCGACGACCGCGCGCTGGCTGGGGCGCCTTGGGGCACGGGCGAGTCTCGTCTGCGCGGTGGGCCGCGACGCGACGGGACGCGCGTTGGTCGAGACCCTCAAGGGCGACGGCGTGACGGTCCGGGCGGTGCGGATGGCCGGGGCGCGAACCGGGCGGATCGGCGTCCTCGTCACCTCCGACGGCGAACGATCGTTCGTGCAGGATCGTGGCGCGGCGCTCCAGCTAGCCCCATCGGACGTGCGGGCGTCGTGGTTCGCCGGACTCGATGCCGTCCACGTTCCTGCCTACTCGCTGCTCGGTGAACCGCTGGGTCTGGCCGGGCAGCGAGCCGTGGAGCTGGCACGGGGCTCCGGCGCGCTGGTCAGCGCGGACCTGTCGTCCATCGGGCCGTTGCTCGCCGGCGGGCGTCGCGCGGCACGGGCGCTGATGACGTCCGTTGCGCCGGACCTGCTGTTCGCCACGGCTGCCGAGGCCGAGGCGCTGCTCGGGTCGTATCGACCGGACGGGCTGCTCGAGTTCGCGCCCACCGCGGTCATCAAGCGCGGCCCGAAAGGCGCAACGGTGTTGACGCGGGGCGCCGCGGGCGAGCGCCCGTTGCGGTTCGAGGTCGCCACGCGTCATGTGGTCGCCGCGGATACCACCGGCGCTGGCGATGCGTTCACTGCCGGGTTCCTCGTCGGCTGGTTCGCGGCACGGACGGCAGGGCGTTCCACAGCGGTCGCTCTCCAGCGCGCGGCGCTGGCCGGCCATCGGGCTGCTGCCCGCCAGCTCACCACACCGCGATCCGAGATCACCCTGGGATAGACAGGAGGAACAGATGACGTGGGAACAAGCCGAGCAGGATGCTCGCAAGACGCAGCTGACATGTCCGGTCTGTGGCGGTAAGGACTTCGACCGTCAGCAGGGGCGGATGGACTCGCGGTGGGGGCTGACGAGTCACAAGATGGTCCTGATGATCTGCAAGCAGTGCCGGCTGATCCTGCAGTTCAGCGCCGGCCGCGGGATCTTCGACTTCGACTGAGCGCCGTCCACGCGGCGGCGTGGCGCCGCCGACTCAGCTCGGCCGCGTGATCCGCACGTCGTCGATCTCGACCTCGAGGAGGTTCGGCGGGCCGCCTTCGACGGCTTCGAAGCGGAGCGCACGGTCTGACCGGCCCAGGCGTTCATCGACACCGCGACCGATCGCCACGCGCCGTCGACATCGACCGGCTGGCCGAGGCGCGTGAAGACGGTGGTGCGCGTCCCGTCGGCCGCCTCGATGATCGCCCGCAGGCCGTCATCCGGCGTTGACGACGCGCTGTGGGCGAACACGTATCTGAAGGTGAGTCGCTGGCCGGCCCCACTCGGCACGGCGATCGCGCGCGATCGGATGGACGTCCGGCCATCGAGGTCGTGCGACGTCGACGACGAACCCGCGGCTGCTCCCGTCACGAACGCCTTCGATCCCGACGGTGTCGTGCCCCGCTGCTTCGGGCCCGACGACGACGTGCTCGCCGGGTTGGCTCGGCTGAACCGGCCGGATCCGGCGGTCAGCGCGGTGTCGGTGCCGTCGGGATCCACGGTCCAGCCGCGCGCCACCTCGAGGTCGTCGTCGAACGCGCCGCACCGCGCGGTCGTGGTCGCCGTGCCGAGCACGCTCAACGGACACCACGCGCGCTCAGCGAGGTACAGGACGGCTTCCTTGTTGCGCCCGGTCTCGCTGGCGATCTTCGCGTCGTCCGTGTAGTCCTTCCCCGACAGCTCGAACGTGTACGAGAAGATCCGGTAGGTCCCGTAGGCGTAGTCGCGGGTCGTCCCTGAGGTGATGTAGAGGTCACTCGCCTGCTGCGCCCGGTACCCGTTGCTCGCGGCCATCGCCGTGCCGATCCTGGCGAGGGCCGACTGGTCGTCCCGGGTCATGTCGCTCGGGACGTTGGTGCGGGTGTAGCCGTACGGCCACATCACCAGGCGCCCGTACTCGTGGAACGTGATGTGTGTCCTGATCTGCTGGACACCGCCCACGACCCGGCTTGCGAGGAAGTCGCGCATGGCGCGTGTCTCCGGCGCGGAGAACGCCTTGGGGCCGCGATACGTGATCGCGCGCGGGTTCTTGCTGGTCAGTCCGCCGCCGCCCCATCGGTACCCGTAGTTGCGGTTGAGGTCCGTCCCGACAGACGAGGAGCCGGGCGTCGGCTGGCGGTTCTTGCGCCAGAAGTGGAACTCCCCGTCCTTGATGTCGTAGGCGGCCCCGTCGGGGTTCATCGAGAAGACGATCCAGATCTCGCGCCGGTCCACGATCCGGGTGATGCGCGCGTCCGACCCGTAGCCGTCCACGAGCCAATGCATGATCCTGAGGGCGAGCTCGACGCCCATCGGCTCATCGGCGTGGTGGCCGCCGTCGTAGAGCACCTCGGGCTCGGCCTCGTCCACCGTGACGTTGTCCGAGATCTTCATCGCCCACAGCTCGCGGCCCTGGTGGCTCTTGCCGATCGAGAACCGGCGGGCGATCGTGGGGTTGGCGGCCGCGACCTGCGCGGTCACGGCCTCGATCTCCGCGTACGTGTGGTAGCCCTCGAACCCGGAGGGGAAGTCGGCAGCCGCGGCGACCGGCGCCGCCAGCAGTGGCAGTGCCAGGGCGGCCGCGAGGATCGCGCGACGGGTCATTGCTCGCGCAGGTACCGGTCGAACCAGGCGATGATCCGCTCGTTGCGGTCGATCCGGCGATCCGGCCGGCCCGATGAACCGTAGACGTGGTCCGATTCCGGGTAGAGCACGAACTCCACGGTCCGGCGCAGGTGTCGGAGCGCGATGAAGAACTGCTCGTTGTCATACGGCGGGCAACGCAGGTCGGACTCTGCCTGGAGCATCAACAACGGCGTATGCACGTTGGCGACATTGCGCAACGGCGATTGGCGCCAGAGCTTGTCGATGCCCTCGGGTGTGAACGGATCGCCCAGGAGGGACGCCCGGTCGTACTCCGGACCACTGTCGGAGTTGGCCCAGTCGGAGATCTGGTTGGTCACGCCGTTCTCCGAAACCGCCGCGGCGAAGCGATCCGTCGTCCCGACCAGCCAGTTCACCATGAACCCGCCATAGCTGAGGCCCATGACGCCCAGACGCGCCGGGTCCGCCAGCCCGAGGTCGATGACGTGATCCACTGCGGCGTGGACGTCATGGGCATCGACGCCGCCCCAATCGCCCAGCTGCGGCCGGATCCAGCCCTGGCCGTAGAGCGCGGACCCGCGGATGTTGGGGAGGACGACGCGGAAGCCGGCCGCGACCAGCAGGAAGACCTCCATGTGCGGCGTGGGCGCCCACGCCCCCAGCGGCCCGCCGTGGACATCGACGATCGTGGGGAGCGGACCGTCGCCGGCGTCGGGTGGCGAGGCGATCCAGGTCTCGATCGGACCACCGGGCCCGGGCGCCTCCGTGCGGGTCATGACAGGCATCGGGTGCCGCGCCTGCCAGCGCGACCCGATCGTCGAACGCGTGGACCACGCGGGCGCGCCGGCGTCGTCCGTCTCGAGCGTCATGAGCTCCATCGCGCGCGTCCCGAGTGTGCCCAGGACGGCGATCGTGCCGCTGGTCCGCGAGATCGCGATGGTGTGCGTGGTGGCATCGGACCACGGTCCGTGGCTCTCTCGCGGCGACGGCGTCGGTGGATCGATGGGCCGGCCATCCACAGGGTCCAGCCGGAAGCGCGTCGGATGCGAGCGGCCGCGATCGCCGACCGTCGCGACGATCGTCGCGTCGTCCAACCAGTACGGACCGTGCCGACCGGTGACCATCCAGCCGTTCATGTCCGTGTCGGCCCAGTTGCCGATCGCGCGATCCAGGCCGGGCGCGAGCTCGTGTGGCGGTCGAGCGCCGTCCGCCGGGCCGAGGATGACGCCGGGGCTGAGGTCATCGAGCGGATCCGGTTCCAGGATGCCGATCGCGGCGAGCCATCGACCATCCGGGGAATAGGCAGGGTTGGTCGCCCATCCGCCGGGCGCCATGATCTCGCGGGGTTCGGCCGCCGCGGCTGCGCTGGCGCCGGCGGTGGCATCAACGTCCACGGCCCAGATCGTCGTCCTCGGCCGCAAGTCGGGTTCCTCGCCGCGATCCGCGCTGAACGCGATCGAGTGACCGTCGGGATGCCAGGCGATGTGGTTGACGCCCCAGTCGCCTCGGGTCACTTGCCGGGGTCGGGCGCCCGGCGCGATATCCACGACGAAGAGATGCGACCAGCGATCCAGGTGGCCCTCGCCGTCCCAGCGCCAATCGGTGCGGGTGATGCGGCGGGCACGCGGGGAGGGCGTGTCGTCGGCGGCTCGCTTGTCCACGGGATCCACAGGCCCAACGAGGAACCGCGGCGGGTCCACCTCCGCGGTGAACGCCAGCCGACGCCCGTCCGGCGACCACGCCACCTCGCCGACGCTGCCGTGCCCGCGGCCGCGACGCACGCGGACCGCGCCCCCGTCCACGGACGTCGTGGCGAGTGCGGCCGGGGCATCGTCGTCGGCCGGGTCGCTGCGGACGAACGCGATCGTGCGACCGTCCGGTGAGATGCGAGGCTTGGCGTCCCGGGTGAGCCCGTCGGTGAGGATCCGCGGCCGCGCGACGCGCCCACGGTCCAGCGGGATCGCGAGCAGATGGCCCACGTACTTGTCACCGCGCGACGTTCGGCGCACGACGACGGCGAGGCGACCGTCCGCGGACAGGTCCAATTCCTCGATCACCACCTGACGCCGGATGTCCGCCGGTGTCATCGGACGTCGTTCAGCCATGCGGGTGACAGGGTAGCCGTGCCGCTACCCTGTGGTCATGACCATCCCGCAAGCCGTGACAGCGCGACTCCGCATCTCCTCCGAGGTGGCTTCTGCGCTCGACGCCGGTCGCCCGGTCGTCGCGCTCGAGTCCACGCTCATCAGCCACGGGCTGCCCTATCCGCAGAACGTCGAGGTGGCCACGGCGTCCGAGGCGGCGGTGCGCGAGTCCGGAGCCGTGCCAGCGACCGTGGCCATCCACGACGGCCGGCTGCTGGTCGGCCTGGCTGGGGACGAGATCCATGCGCTCGCGACCGCCCCCGCCGGGTCCGTCCGCAAGGCAGCACGCCCGTCACTGGCGATCGCGCTCGCCGATGGTGGTTGGGCGGCCACGACGGTCTCGGCCACGATGATCGCCGCCCATGCGGCGGGGATCACGGTCTTCGCCACGGGGGGGATCGGTGGCGTGCATCGAGGCGCGCTCGGGGTCCCTGGGTCGGCGGTCGCGCCGTCATTCGATATCTCGTCGGACCTCCAGGAGCTCGGGCGGACACCGATGGTCGTGGTCTGCGCCGGACCCAAGGCGATCCTCGACGTCCCAGCCACGCTCGAGTACCTCGAGACGCAGGGCGTGCCGGTCATCTCGGTCGGCCAGGACGAGCTGCCCGGGTTCTTTGCGCGCTCGTCCGGGATCCGCGCCCCGTTCGCAAGCCCGGATATGGCGGCGGCAGCGGCGGTGGTCGCCACGCATCTGGGCCTGGGTCTCGGGAGCGGGGCCCTGGTCTGCGTCGCGGTCCCATCGGAGGCGGCACTCGCCGATGACGTCGCCCGGCATGCCGTCGCCACCGCGATCCACGACGCCGAGGCGGCCGGGATCGGCGGCCCCGCCCTGACACCCTGGCTGCTCGCACGGATCGCCGAGATCACCGACGGCGCGTCGATCGGCGCGAACACGGCGCTCATCGTCAACGATGCCCGTCAGGCAGGTCGCCTCGCCGCCCTGCTGACCTCCGGCTGACGGGGCGCCGACGCACCGTTGCGCCTTGCTGGTGGCTGGACGGCTGGGTACACTCGCGGGGACCACGGACGAACCAGGTGACCGAGCGCCGTGCCACGGCTCGCGGGTCGCTGGGCAGAGCCGCCGCCCCCGATCGGAGGGACCAGCCCGCATGCGGATCTACGAGGGCAGCCCGCGCCAGGACTTCGAGGAAGTGTTCCGCTCCATCGGGGCGTTCCTCGACCAGCGCGGGATGCGCGACGTCCTGCTCCTCGAGGCGCCGGACGGGTTCATCGTCCAGGGCCTGGTGGTGTCGGGGACATTCACTGGTTCGTGGTCCGACACGATGGGAACGCTGGCGAAGGAGACCCTGACGTTCCTGGACGATGACATCGCCCGGTTCATGGACGAGGCCACGGCCCGCCGGGCACGCACCCCACCGCCGCCCCCGCACGAGGCCGGGTTCTACGAGACGGCCTTCCGCGTCCTGGGTCGGTACATGGACGAACAGAAGCCCCGCGACGTCTTCTTCTTCGAGCAGGACGGGGCGTTCGTGGTCCGGCTGCTGCTGGGCGGCCAGATGGGCAATCGACACGAACTCGCCGAATTCACCCGCGACGACATCGCGCAGATGGTCGCCACGGGACCCAAGCTGCGCCACCAGGAGGCCGCCCCCGGCGGTTCCTCCAAGAAAGGCGCCTGAACCGACAGGAGGAGGCATCGAATGAAGGCTCTCAAGACCGTCGCCGTGGCCCTCGGGATCACGCTCGGCGCCCTCATCGTCATCCCGCTCGCGGTCCTCGCCGGACTGTTCGTCTGGCTGAAGCTGACCGAGGAAGCCGACGAGGAGCTGCTCGAACTCGACCGCGAAGGCGCCTGATCGACCCCGATCTCCCCGCAAGCGAACCGGCGAGGTCGGACGACCGACCCGCCACCCGGACGCCCGCCGCTCGATCGGCGGGCGTCGCGCTGTCTGCCGATCGGCGCCTGATCGAAGTCGCCGTCCTGGGCGTCATGGTCGTCTGGGCCGCGAACTTCATCGTGGTCAAGGACGCCATCGCGATCATGCCCCCGGTGGGGTTCACCTTCCTGCGGTACGCCCTGGCGACGACCGCACTCCTGGTCATCCTGCGCTGGTCCGAGGGCGCGATCCGCTGGCCGCAGCCGGGACGCGTGGCGGATCATCCTCCTGGGCGGCCTCGGGTTCGGTGTCTACCAGATCCTCTGGACGGTCGGACTGCAGACGATCCCCGCCGGCGATTCCGCGCTGTTGATCGCCGCCACGCCCGTGTTCACCGCGGTCATCGCTGCCCTCATCGGCACCGACACGCTCGATCCGCGCAAGGCCGTCGGGTGTCGCGATGTCGTTCGTCGGTGTCGCGCTGGTCGTCGCGGCCGGGGTCGGCATCGAGCTCTCCGGGATCGCCGGTCGGCTTCGCCCTGACGCTCGGCGCCGCGCTGTGCTGGGCGACCTACACGTCCTTCGGCGCCAAGGTCCTGCGTCGCCATTCGCCGTTGGTCCTGACGACCTGGGCGACGCTCGGAGGGACGTTGGTCCTCGCACCCGTCGGGATCGCCCAGCTGCTGGTGCCGGGCGCGGTCGACATGGAGGCCGCCGGCGGCCCGTTGCCCATCGTCCTTGCGATCGCGTACTCCGGTCTGCTTGCGGCTGCGCTCGCGAACATCGTCGTCTTCGAGGGCGTTCGGCTCCTCGGCCCGACCAGGATCACCACGATCCAGTCGCTGGTGCCGGCGATGGCCGTGGTCCTCGCGTTCGTGATCCTGGGGGAGCCGATCCGGGCGGGGCAGGTCGTGGGTGGCGCGATCATCGTGGGTGGCGTGGCGCTGACGCGCATGGCGTCACGGCGGGCTGCTACGGTCCGGGCATGACGTCGTCCCTCGAGGCCGGAGTCGCGCCGCCCGTCCCGCCACTGCGCGACGGAGATCCGCCGCTGGCCATCCTCGTCGACTACGACGGCACGATCGCCCAGACCGACGTGTCCGACACGGTCATGGCCGAGTACGTCAGCGGCGGCTGGGAAGCGGAAGTCGCCGCGTACGACGCGGGGCTCCTCGGGTCGCGTCGGCTGATGACGCTCGAGATGGCGATGGTCGATTCCGATCCAGCCGACCTGTTCGCCACAGCGGCCGCGCAACCCCACGACGCCGGGTTCGTGCCGTTCGCGGAGCGTGCCGTCGCGGCCGGGATCCCGGTCGAGATCGTCTCGGACGGCTTCGGCTTCTTCATCGAGCCGGCGCTGGCGGCCCTCGGCGTCCCGGATCTCCCCGTCGTGACCGCCCGGACCACGTTCGAGGGCCGTCGCGCGGTCATCGACTACCCGAATGGCAACCCGCGCTGCCTCGTGTGCGGCACGTGCAAGCGCGACCGCGTGCTGGCGCATCGCGCGGCCGGTCGGCGCGTCGTGTTCATCGGCGACGGCGAGAGCGACCGGTACGCCGCCGGGCTACAGCGACGTCGTCTTCGCCAAGCGGTCCCTCGTGCGCATCTGCCTGGAGGCCGGTTGGCCGTTCGAGCGCTGGACGGAGTTCCGGGAGATCCAGCGATGGCTGGAGACCTGGCTCGATGGCTGGCGCGCCGACCCGTCATCGATCACGCCGTTGCCGAGCGGGCGCGGCGCCGCCGAACGGCTTCTTCTGCGGCGAGCAGGTCTGGGGCGAGGGGCGCGTGGATCCGATGCCCGGCGATGTGGCCGCCACCGGTCCGACGCGTCCCCGACAGCGAGCGCCTCGAGGGCGCATGACCCGGGATCGTGTCGTCGCCGAGGGCGACATCCTGTGGGAGCCGTCCGCCGGGCTGGTCCGGAACGCCAGGATCACCGCGTTCCTGGACGCGGTCGCGGCGGCGCGTGGCGCACACTTTGCGGACTACGACGCTGCGTGGCAGTGGTCGGTGGATGAGCCCGAGGCCTTCTGGGCGGCGGTCGTGGCGTTCTTCGACGTCCCGTTCGACGGCCCCCGCCTCGCGGATCCTCGTCGATGCCCGGATGCCCGGCGCCCGCTGGTTCGAGGGCGCGACGCTCAACTACGCGGAGGCCGTGTTCGCGCGGGCTTCCGCCGATCGCCCAGCCCTCATCGCTGCCTCCGAGCGGCGGTCTCCGCTCGAGATCAGCTGGGCGGAGCTCGAACGCGCCGTTGCGGCGGCGGCCGCCGGCCTGCGTCGCCTGGGCGTCGGGCGTGGCGACCGGGTCGCGGCGATCGTGCCCAACATCCCCGAGGCGGTCGTCGGGCTGCTCGCGACCGCGAGCGTGGGGGCCATCTGGTCGAGCTGCGCGCCGGAGTTCGGGGCGCGAAGCATCGTGGATCGGCTGTCGCAGATCGAGCCGACGGTGCTGCTCGCGGTGGATGGCTATCGATTCGCCGGTCGGGACTTCGACCGCCGCGATGTCATCGAGGAGGTTCGCGACGCGCTACCGGGTCTCGCGATGACCGTGCTCATCCCCGACCTGGAAGCCGCGGCGGGTCTGTCGGGTGGGGAGTGGATGCGCTGGGCTGACCTGCTCGGCGCCGGCGACCGGCGGAGCCGGATCTGCTCGCCTTCGAGGCCGTCGCGTTCGATCACCCATTGTGGATCCTGTTCTCATCGGGGACGACCGGACTTCCCAAGGCGATCGTCCACGGGCACGGTGGCGTCGTCCTGGAGCATGCCAAGGCGGTCGGGCTGCACCTGGACGTGCGGCCGGGCGACCGGCTGCTCTGGTACACGACGACCGGCTGGATGATGTGGAACTTCCTCGTCGGATCCCTGCTGGTGGGTGGGACGGCCGTGCTGTACGACGGGAGTCCCGGGCACCCGGACCTGGACGTCCTGTGGGGGCTCGCTTCGGCGACCAGGACGACGCATCTCGGAGCGAGTGCCGCGTTCCTCATGGCGTGCCGAAAGGCGGAGCTGACGCCCGGCGCGACTCACGGCCTGAGCGGCCTGCGCTGCATCGGATCGACCGGGTCGCCACTTCCGGTGGAGGCGTTCGCGTGGGTGTACGAGGCGGTCAGCGCGGACGTGTGGCTGGACTCGTTGAGTGGCGGGACGGATGTCGTGACCGCGTTCGTCGGCGGCTGCCCGACGCTGCCGGTTCGCGCGGGCGAGCTCCAGTGCCGGAGCCTGGGCGCCCGGGTGGAGGCGTTCGACGAGGCCGGCCGACCGGTCCCGACGGGCCAGACCGGAGAACTGGTACTGACCGCGCCGATGCCGTCGATGCCCGTGCGTTTCTGGAACGACCCCGACGGGCGACGCTACCGGGAGAGCTACTTCGAGACGTTTCCCGGCGTGTGGCGCCACGGCGACTGGATCCGCCTCACGCCGTCGGGTGGGGCGGTCATCGAGGGTCGCTCGGACGCAACGCTCAATCGCGGCGGGGTCCGGTTCGGGACGAGCGAGTTGTATGGCGTCGTGGATGCGATCCCGGAGATCGCGGACAGCCTCGCGATCGGGCTGGAGGCGGAGGATGGGTCGTACTGGATGCCGCTGTTCGTGGCGTTGCGCCAGGGGGCCGTGCTGGACGACGCGCTGCACGGCCGGATCGCCGCGGCCATCCGAACCGCCCTATCGCCGCGGCACGTCCCCGACGAGATCATCGCCGTGCCGGCGGTCCCACGAACGCTGACCGGCAAGAAGATGGAAGTGCCGGTGAAGCGGCTGCTGGAGGGCCGCCCGCTCGACGAGGTGGCCGCGCCGGGGACCACCGCCGACCCGGCCGCACTCGAGTGGTTCGCTGCGTTCGCGATCGAGCGGGGTTTCGGAGCGGGATGAAGGATCGAACGGTCTGAATGCGCCAGGAATGAACGCCTGACGGGTGCTGCGACTCATGTAGGGTGAGCGCCCGCATCGAGTGGCGCGATGCAGCTCGCGGGGACTCCGAGCCGATGGGCCCGTCGCGTCGAATCGGACGTCATGCCTTGCGATAAGGTGATGGTGACCAAGGAGTCGGATCGATGCGAGTCGCGACAGGTTGGGTGATCGTGGCGCTGCTCCTCGCGGGATGCGGGAGCGGGCAAGCGTCTGTGGCGGCCACGGCCAGCCCGGCGTCCGCGCCACGGGTCACCGCATCGCCGGCCCCATCTCCCGACGCCGGCGAGGCGTCGCCGCCACGGGGCTTGATCGCCGATGTCGATATCGGCGGTCGTTCGATCCACGTCGAATGCCGGGGCACCGCGCCCGCCGGCGTGCCCACGATCTTGCTCGAGAGTGGCCTTGAGGGCTCTATGGCGAACTGGAGCGGTGGCGTGCGGCCCGCGCTCGAGGCCCGGTCGATGGTGTGCGCGTATTCCCGCGCCGGCCTGGGTGGCAGCGACCCCGCGCCGGAGGCGACGCGAACCATCGAAGACATGGCCGATGACCTCGAGGCGACGCTCGACGCGGCCGGTATCGCCGGACCGTTCCTGATCGCCGCCCACTCGATGGGCCCGTGATCTCGATGGTCTACACGAGCCGCCATCCCGACCAAGTCGTCGGCCTCGTCCTCGTCGACCCGCGCGGACCTGGAGTCACGCAACGGTGGTCGGACGCGCTTGGCGAACCGACGCCCGGCGAGCCCGAGGCCGTCACCTCGCTTCGGGCATTCCTGACCGGCGGCTATGAGGAGAACATCGAGCACCTCGCGTTCGCGCGGAGTGAGGCGATCGCGGGCGCGCTCCTGGATGCGGACGGCCCGTTCTTCGGTGATCGGCCGGTCACCGTGCTCAGCGCCGACGGCGCCATCGACCAGGTCCTGCCCGAGCCGGAGGACCTGCGCGATGCGCTGGGAGCGGCCGCTCTCGACGGGCAGCGACGCTACGCGGACGAGTCGACGCGAGGCACGTTCACGGTCGTGGAGGGAAGCGGTCACATGATGACCGATGACCAGCCGGCGGCCGTCATCGAGGCGGTCGAGGAGATGCTCGAAAACCTCGGAGTCGAGCCGACGCGCTGAAGTGCGTGGTCCGCGGCCACGGCCCGGCGGCACGCTGACGAATGGAGGGCATCGATGCACGGACGCGCGTTGATCGTGGTTGTGGCGGTCCTCGTCGCCGGTTGCGGCGGAGGCGTGGCCACGACACCCTCGCCCTCCGCGGCCTCGCTCGCCACGCCGACGGCCACGGCCACGCCCTCGCCGGCGCAGGCGTCGCCCGCTGCCGTGAGTCCATCGCCGGTCGTGTCTCCTCCGGCAGCCGAGGGACCGATCGACATCCTTCCTGGCGATCCGTGGCTCGTCTACGCCTGGTACCCAGAGTCGCTGTTCCTCGTGCGGCCCGACGGGTCCGATCGCCATCGCCTGGACCTCGGCATCCCGGGCGAGCCGTTCGCACCCTCCTGGTCGGCGGATGGCGAACGCCTCGCGTTCGCGATGCGCGACGAGACGACGCCCAACGGGTCCATCTGGGCGTCCGATGCGGACGGTTCCGGGGCGGAGCCGCTGTATGACGGCGACGGCGACTGCAACTTCGGGGCGTTCTGGCCACAGTGGTCGCCCGACGGATCCCAACTCGCGATGGTCTGCTATCACGGCACCGAGGCCGAGGCGTACACGTCGGTGTCGCTCCTCGATCCGGTGACGAGCGAGCGGACCGACCTCGTTGACCTCCTGTACCCGATGACGATCGACAACCCGCCAAGCTGGTCGCCCGATGCATCGGCGCTGACGTTCGAGATCATCACGTGGGACCCGACCGATCAGTTCGTCCAGGAATCCGTCGTGGCAACCATCCCGACCGCGGGCGGCGAGATCGCGCGCCTCACGGATCCCACGCTGTTCGCCGGGCACCCGGACTGGAGCCCGGACGGCTCGCTCATCACGTTCAACACGTACGACACCGGCAACATGCACGGCATCGCGGAGCCGTCCAACGTCTACACGATCGCCCCCGACGGGAGCGGGCTTCGCCAGGTCTCGACGGCGTCCAAGGACGGGTTCATGCGACTTGGCCAGCCGTTCTGGTCGGCCGACGGGTCGCGGATCTGGGTGAGCATCGCGCGCGACTGGGAGAAGGACTCCACCGGTCAGTTCAGTAACACACTCGGCTGGGTCGATGCCGCGACCGGCGCCTTGACCGAAGTCGGGACCGAAGGCAAACGTTTCCGCGAGCGGCCGGCGCCGTAGGGATCGCGTCGCGGCCGAGCATCTCGCCCTCTGGGACACTTCGCCCCTGGCGAGCATCTACCTTTCATGACGGACATCGCCTTGCAGGACGTGATCTCGGCTGACGCGACGGTCCACCTGGCCGCGACCGGAGACGAAGCCGCCTTCGCCCGGCTTGTCGCCGCGCATGACGCCTCGATGTCGCGCGTGGCCTATGTGATCTGCGGCGACTCCGAGGTGACCCGGGACGCCGTCCAGGCCGCGTGGGCGACCGCATGGCGTCGCCTGCGGGACATCAACGATCCGACGAAGGTGCGCGCCTGGCTCGTGGCCATCGCTGCCAACGAGGCCCGACAGGCGATGCGCCGCCAGCGGCGCGTAACGGTGGTGGACCTGTCCACGGTCATCGAAGAGACCGGCTCGGGAGGCGATCCCGCAGATGGGATCGCCGTCGTCGACCTAGCCCGCGTCCTGCGCGGGCTGAAGCCCGAGGATCGAGAACTCCTCGCCCTCCGATTCGTGGCGGACCTCGATTCCGCCGAGATCGCCGCCCAGCTGGGCGGTTCCGCGTCGGGCGTGCGCAGCAGATTGGCGCGACTGATCGACCGATTGCGAGACGACCTTGATGCTCGGGAGGGCTCCCGATGACGGACGATCAGATGACCTTCGAGCGGCAGCTGAAGGCCGCGTTCGCCGCCTACGCGGATCGGGCCCCGACCGACGTCGATGTCCGTGCGGTCGCCGGCGTGGCACGACAGATGGCGACACCGTCGGCTCCTTCGCGGTTGCCGGTCACCTTCGGCGGGCGCTATCGGTGGCACCTCCTCGCGGCGGCCACGCTGCTGATGCTCGCCGTGGTCGGCGGCGCCGCCGTGCTGGTCGGCTCTTCGCCCCGGGACCTGCTCAGGACCACCCGAATCGAGCCAACGGTCGCACCGCGCAGGGATTTCGAGGGCGTGTTCGTCGTCGCTGGTCCGATCGGCTCGAGCTTGGAGGGGGACGCCGCGCTCGCGACGAGCAACCTGGTCCGCCTCGCCGACGGTCGAGTCCTGATGATCGGCGACAGTTGGCCGGATCTCCGCCAGCAGACCCTGTGGGATCCGCTGACTGCGCAAGCGACGCCTGCGGGCCTGTCCCTCGGGAAGCGCGAGCAGCCGATCGGCGTGCTCCTCGAGGATGGGCGCGTCCTGATCATCGGTGGCGACATCAGCGATCCGGTGTTCGTGGATGGCGGCTATCAGGGAACCGCCACGTATTCGACCGCCGAGATATACGATCCGGCGTCCGGCGCCTTCACCGCTGCCGGGCCGATGGTCGGCAAGGGATGGGCACCGTCGGCGATCCGACTGGACGATGGACGGGTGCTCATCCTCGATGGGATCTCGGTCGACGACGCGCAATCCCCGGATCCCTTGCTCGCGACAGCGCAGGTCTACGACCCAGCGACGGACACGTTCACGGCCACGGGCCCGATGTCGATCGGCCGCGGTCCCGCGGAGATGGCGCTCCTCCGTGACGGCCGTGTCCTGGTCGTCGGTGGCACCTATCCGGAGACGGGCACCGCGGAGTTGTTCGATCCCGCGACCGGCCGGTTCACGCCGACCGCGCCGCTTCCCGCCGCTGGTCCGCACCCGGCCGACGGCGAGTTCTGGCCGGAGTCGGCGGCCGCCGCCGTGAGACTCCCGGACGGACGGGTGCTCGTGCCTGGTCGCCGATGCGTGGAGTTGGACTCCATCTCAGAGGGCAGGTTTCCGACGCCTTCGGCGGTGTACGACCTCACGACGGAAACATTCACGGCCGCATCGCCGATGCCCCATTGCGTGGAGTCGGCCACGGCACTCCCGGATGGCCGCGTCTTCCTGACCGCGTTCTGGGGCGAGACCAACTGGTCAGGGATCTACGACCCGGTCACGGACACCGTGACGGAGACCGCCGATCCGCCCGCCGGCCGCTACAAGGATGTCGTCGGTCTCGCGGACGGGCGCGTCCTCGTGGTCGCGAACGGGGTCGCCTCGATCTTCCAGTAAGGTGATCGTGGCGAAGGAGGAATGAAAGCCCGGCGGGTTCCGCGACCCATGTAAGGTGAGCGCCCCAAACGTGAGCGGCGCGACACCTGGGAAGGTCGGATGAGCCGAGCGCTGGTCGAACGGGCACAGCAGGGTGATCGGGACGCCTATGAGCAACTCGCTCGAGGTGTCGCCCAGCGCCTGTTCCTCATCGCGCACCGGATCCTGCGCGACACGGCTCGCGCGGAGGACGCGGTCCAGCAGGCACTCGTTGCCATCTGGCAAGACCTGCCGGGTCTGCGCGACCCCGACCGCTTCGATGCCTGGACCTATCGCATCATCGTCCACGCTTCCCGGACCGAGATGCGTCGGCAGCGGCACCTGGCCGGGCGCATCGTGGATCTGAGCGACGAGCTGGCCGCCGCTTCGGATCCCATCGGCGAGATCGCGGTCCGCGATCAGCTTGACCGGGCATTCCGATCCCTGAGTCACGACCACCGCGTCGTCGTCGTGCTCCACCACTTCGTGGGTCTGCCGCTCGGCGAGATCGCGGAGATCCTCGACGTCCCGTATGGCACGGTCGGGTCTCGACTGCACAACGCGTTGCGATCCATGCGGGCCGAGATGGACGCGGCCGAGCGGACGACCGTCCGCGGAGGGCAGCCGGCATGAACGCCACCACCGATTTCGAGCGCATGGTCTCCTCGTGGCTGGAGGATGACGGGCCGACGCGACTGCGCTCCTCGGTCGTGGATGACGCATTCACCAAGGCTCGTGGCGTGTCGCAGCGGCGGCGGATCCGAGGATGGTCCATCGGGGTGGCGTCGTGGCCGACTCGGCGCGCGACGGGGCGCCCGCTGGGAGCGTTCCGACTCGCTGTCGTGATCCTGCTGCTCGCGCTGCTCGCGGCGGGGGCCGTGTTCGTCGGTCGCGAGCTCCTGCGCGACGAGGACGCCATCCCTCGAGAACTGCTCGGCCGACTCACCACCAGCGCGACCCTCACGGGAGTCCGGTCCGGACGACTGGCGGTTGCCCTGCCCGAAGGACGAGTATTCGTCGCCGGCGAAGTCGATGACGGTTCGATCGCGGAGATCGTGGACCTGGCGACCGGATCGACCGTGCCGATCCCGGGCAACGAGACCCCGTTCTCGCCAACCGGGGCGGCGGCACTTCCGGACGGCTCGATCCTGCTGATCGGCGTCAGCGGGGATCATGGGGACAGCGGTGTGGCTCGCATCGTCGACCCGTCCACTGGACGAGTGGTGTCAGACGCGGCGATGACCGCGGCCCGATACGAACCTGCGATCGCGCGGCTTGCGGACGGACGGGTGCTCGTCTCCGGCGGCATGACATCATCCGACACTCCGGAGTTGCTGGCGTCCGCGGAGGTATTCGACCCAGCCACGGGGGCATTCGAGGCGACCGGACCCATGGTCGTCGCCCGTGCGCGACATGCGATGGAGCCGCTCGATGACGGACGACTGCTGGTTGTCGGTGGCGACGCACCCAAGGACCAGATCGCGAACCCGGTGCTCGCGATCGAGCGGTACGACCCGTCCGACGGTCAATTCGAGCGGATCGGCCAGCTGGCACCGCGTCGCGCATACGGGCATCAAGTGGCCCCTGTTCGACTCCTTGACGGGCGCGTCCTCATCGTCGGCGTCCCCGGTGAGCAGTACTGCGGGCGCCACGGGACCGACCCGATCGTGACGGAGATCTTCGACCCGGTGACGTCGACCCTGTCGGCCGGGTACCGGATCCCGCACAGCATCACGACGGCCGCGGCACTTCCCGATGGTCGCGTCCTGGTCACCGGGGGATGGACCTTCGGGACCTGCGAGGAGGGCAGCGAATACATCCAGGACGCGTGGATCGGGATCCACGACCCGATCAGCGGGGTGACGCTCGAGAGCCGGGACCCGCGGACGGGCGTCGCAAGCCTCGCGGTGGATACCGATCGCGGCTACCTGGCATCCGTTCCACTGGCCGACGGTCGCGTCGCGCTCGTATCGGATGGCGGCCTCTATGGCCTGAACGGCGGAGAACCCGAAGCCCAAGTCGTGGACGTCTTCGAGTGAGCCCGCGCAGCCCGTCTTTCAACGTTCGGAGATTGACGGACGTCAGATAAGGTGAGCACCCCGCCGGGGTGAGCACGCCGGGAGCGACGTGGACCGGACGTTGGTCGAACGGGCACAGGGTGGCGACGTCGACGCTTATGAGGCGCTCGTCCGAGCCTCGACGCGCCGGCTGTACCTTGCGGCCTATCGGATCGTCCGCGATGCAGACGCCGCCGAGGACGCGACCCAGCAGGCGCTCGTCGCCGCCTGGCGGGAGCTCCCGAGTCTGCGCGACCCCGATCGCTTCGAAGCCTGGACCTACCGCCTCGTCGTCCGTGCCTGCCTGACCGAGCGTCGTCGGCACCGCCGCGGCGGCGTCCGGGAGATCAAGGTCGATGACCTGTCGATCACTGCCTCGGATACCGTCGGTGAGACCGACCTGCGCGACCAGCTCGACCGCGCCCTTGGCGCGATCCCCGCCGACCAGCGCGCCGTGGTCGTGCTCCACCACTACGTCGGGCTGCCGTTGGTCGAGATCGCCCAGATCCTCGGGGAGCCGGCCGGGACGATCCGCTCGCGACTGCACCACGCCAAGCGCTCGTTGCGTGCGGCCATCGAGGCTGCGGACCGATCCACCGTCGTCGGAGGGCAACCGGCATGATCACCGACTACGACCTCGACCTGCTGCTCGAGTCGACCATGGCGTCGCGCGGTCCGCAGGTCGCTCCGGCGTCGCTCGGGGACGTCGTGATGGACGGGATCCGCGGCGCGTCGCAGCGTCGGCCGTGGATCCGCGGCCTCGATCGCCGCGCGTGGCCCGCCCCGCGACATTCCATCGCCGATCCCGCATTTGCGCGGGCCGGCCGGATCGCCCTCGTCGTGGCCCTCGCGATAGCGCTGATCGCCGCAAGTGCTGCCATGGGCTCCTGGCTGCTCGAGACCGATCACCGCCCGCAACTCGTGTTCGGTAGCGCCGCCGGCGGACTCTACGTCGCCGACCACGACGGATCGAACACGCGGCAGATCGCCGCTGACGGGATGTATGTCGAGCCACGCTTCTCTCCCGACGGGCGCTGGATCGCCGCCGACTACATCCCGGCGGCCAGCGCGCGTCCCGTCGGTGGTTCGACCACCGACCGGCGCTCCGTCGTGGTACTGCGCTCAGACGGCACCGATGTCTTCGACGTTCCGTCGACGAACCCCGTGTGGGCGTTCACGTGGGGCGCGGCTGGTCCCTCGGCTGGGTGGCTGGCCATCTCGTTCGGCGAGTCGCTCGTCGTCCTCGATCCGGCATCCGGCAGTCGGGTCACGATCGACACGGCGGGGGAGAATGTCCGCGCGCTTGCATGGTCGCCGGACGAGCCGAGGCTGTGGTGGGTTGTGAGCCACCCCGGCCCCGGGGTCTTCGGCCGCGGGATCGAGGCGGCAGATGTCCACTCGGTACGACTCGACCAGGAGGGCGGTTCGTTGCGGATCGCGGCCGAGCGATCCTTCGTGCTTGACCTGGACCCAGAGCGGACGGTCCGAGGCCTCGAAGCGATGGCGGTGAGCCCCGATAGCCGAACGCTCGCGTTCCGCGCTCGAACAGAGGGATGGCTCCGGTCGGACCTTGTGGTGGTGGATGCCGCGGGCGGTGACGCCACCTTCGTCACGCCGCCACCGCCCGGCGAACCGTGGATCAGCGCCTGGTCCGGGATCCGCTGGACCTCGGACGGGACCGGAGTCGTCGTGGAGGTCGGCGAGATGGTGGGTTCGGATACCGCGATCGTTCAACCGGCGATCCTGCCCCTCGACGGATCCGCACCACGCCCCATCGAGGCCGGTTCGTTCACTGGCGATGGCTGGGGTGGCGTGGTCACGGGCGGCGGTCCGGTCCTCGCGACGGACCCCACGATCCTCGTCGGGGGTGCCCGCTCGTACCTCGACGTTGCGGGTGGGCAGATCTCGTACTACGACATCTGGCTCGCGGACGCGAACGGCGAGGGATCCCGGCTCATCGCGACCGGGACGCTGGGCGGCGACGTGCGCTGACCCGTCACGCCCGTATGGATCCGCGTCACGAGGACCGGCTCGGTGGATGACGCGGGCCTTAGCGATCGAAGATGCGCGTCCCGATGAGGAAGCTCGCGGTGGCGACCATCCCGCCCAGGACCGTCCCCCAGCCGATGTCCACGACCGTGAGCGTGGCCGGCCAGTCGCGCAGGGTCGCGAGGTTGCTGAGGTCGTAAGTCGCGTAGGCGAAGAATCCGAAGGCCGCACCCAGGAGGAGCGCTCGGGTCCAGCCGCCGCTCTCGAGTGCGGGTGCGACCGCGAAGATGATGAGCCCGGCGATGAACAGCAGGTAGAACAGGATCGCCACCGGCCAGACCACCTGATCGGCCATCAGTGACCCGAGCTGGTCCCGGTAGAAGTCCCGCGCGACCAGTCCGAGCCACACCAGGTCGATCACAAGGAAGACGGGAACCGTCGCCACGTAGAGCAGGATGTATTTCGATAGGTCGCCCATCCGCTCGCCTCCTCAATTCGCCTTCGGGGCCGGGGTTCTGTAGCATTGGAAAAACCCCCGGAGGACCCTGACCCATGGCGAAGTATGTCTTTGTGACCGGAGGCGTGACCTCCTCTCTCGGCAAAGGCATCACCGCCGCCAGCGTCGGCCGCATCCTCAAGGCCCGCGGCCTGCGCGTCTCCATCCTCAAGCTCGACCCGTACATCAACGTCGACCCGGGCACGATGTCGCCCTACCAGCACGGCGAGGTCTTCGTCACCGACGACGGCGCCGAGACGGACCTCGACCTGGGCCACTACGAGCGCTTCATCGACGAGAACCTGACCCAGCTCTCCAACGTCACGACCGGCCGGATCTACCAGGCCGTCATCGCCAAGGAGCGCCGCGGCGACTACCTGGGCGGCACGGTCCAGGTCATCCCGCACATCACCAACGAGATCAAGGAGCGGATCGGGCGCGTCGCGCGCGACGGCGAGCCGGACGTCGTCATCGTCGAGGTCGGCGGGACCGTCGGCGACATCGAGAGCCTGCCGTTCCTCGAGGCGATCCGCCAGATGCGCAAGGACGTCGGCCGCGCGCAACGTGCTGTACGTCCACGTGACGCTGCTGCCCGCGCTCGCCGCGACCGGCGAGCTCAAGACCAAGCCCACCCAGCACTCGGTCAAGGAGCTGCGCGGCATCGGCATCCAGCCCGACGTCATCGTCCTGCGCTCCGACCACCCGGTGAGCGACGAGATCCGCGAGAAGATCGCGCTCTTCACCGACGTCGCCACCGAGGCGGTCATCCCGGCCGAGACCGCCGACACGATCTACGAAGTGCCGCTCATGTTCGAGGAGGCCGGCCTGGGCGCCTCGTCGTTCGCGAGCTCGGCCTCGGCGACGCGGATGCGGAGCCCGACCTCGCCGCCTGGCGCGCGCTCGTCGAGCGGATCAAGGCCCCCAAGCCGGTCCTGGAGATCGCGCTCGTCGGCAAGTACATCGAGCTGCCGGACGCCTACCTCTCCGTCACCGAGGCGCTGCGGCACGCCGCCTGGGCGCACGACGTGGACGCCAAGGTCCGCTGGGTCGACTCGGAGGCGCTGACCGCCGAGAACGTCGCCGAGCGGCTCGACGGCGCCGCCGGCGTCCTCGTCCCCGGCGGCTTCGGCCATCGCGGGATCGAGGGCAAGGTCCTCGCCGCCCACTACGCGCGCGAGCACCGGATCCCGTACCTCGGCCTGTGCCTCGGCCTCCAGTGCGCGGTCATCGAGTTCGCCCGCGACGTCGTCGGCACGACGGACGCCAACTCGACCGAGTTCGACATGTTCACCGAGCACCCGGTCATCGACTTCATGCCCGACCAGCGCGACATGGAGGACAAGGGCGGCACGATGCGCCTGGGCCTCTACCCGGCCAAGCTGACGCCCGGCTCCAAGGCCGCGGCCGTCTACGGGCACGAGGTCATCTACGAGCGCCATCGCCACCGCTTCGAGGTCAACAACCGCTATCGCCAGACGCTCGAGGCGGCCGGCATGATCCTGTCCGGCCAGTCGCCCGACGGCCGGCTCGTCGAGATCGTCGAGCTCGCGGACCACCCGTGGTTCGTGGCCAGCCAGTTCCACCCCGAGTTCAAGAGCCGGCCGGAGCGGCCGCACCCGCTGTTCGACGGCTTCGTCGCGGCGTCGATCGCCGTCGCCGATGGCCGCGAGCCGGACCTGCGCGCCCGGCCCGACACCGCGGGCGTCCCGGTGATGGCGCCGACGCCGGCCTCGACCAATGGTGATGTCATCGAGTCCGTCCCGAGCGCCTGACATCGCGGCGCCTCCGTCGCTCCTGACGCGAGCGCTCGGCGGCTTCGGCGCGTCGATCCTCGGTGGCGCAGCGCTCGGCGCGGCGGCCTGGTTCTCGGACCAGCTGGGGTACCCGCTCGGGCTGCTCATCCCGGCCAACGCCATCGGCGTCTGGCTGGGCGTCGCGTTCGTCCTCGGCGCGATCGGCGCGGACGGTCCCGACCGGCGCGCTGCGCGGCCTGATCGGCCTGCTGTCGGCGGTCGTCGCGTACTACCTGCTCATCGCCGCCGCTCGGCGAGGGGTTCCGCGCGATCGGCGCGTCGCATGCCGCGACGGTCTGGGGTGCGCGTCGCGCTGCTCGCCGGACCGCTCATGGGCGGTGCCGGCGCGATCTGGCGGCACGGGCACGGCTGGCCGCGGGCGATCGGCGTGGCGGTCCTTGCGGCGGCGCTGGTGGGCGGAGGGCGTCGTCTTCGGCGGTCCGCGGCTGGTGCGCGTGGACCAGCTCGGCGAACGATCCGGGCGCCTTCCTGTATCTCGCCGAGATCGTCCTCGGGCTGGCCCTGCCGTTCCTGCTCCTTCGGCGTGGCGAGCGGCTGCGCGGCTACGTCGCGACCGGCGGCGCTGGCGATCGTCGCCGCGCTCGCGATCGGCCCGGTGACGACGCTCGTCCGCGGCATCGCCGACCGCTTCGGACGCGGCGTGATCGCGGACGCCGATGGATGGTCATCGGCGCACGCGGCGGTAGAATCGCCCGGCCACCCTGCCCGTACCCGGAGCCCACCGATGAAGATCTTCCTCGACACCGCCGACATCGAACGAGATCCGGACCGGCCGCCCGCTGGGGCGTGCTCGACGGCGTCACGACGAACCCGACGCTCTACGCCAAGATCGGCGGCTCGTACGACGACATCCTGCGCGAGGTCTGCACGATCACGTCCGGGCCGGTCAGCGCCGAGGTCGTGGCGGACGACGTCGACGGGATGCTGTCGGAGGGTCGCCACTTCGCGAAGATCGCCCCGAACATCGTGGTCAAGGTGGCGATGAGCGAGAACGGCCTCGAGGCGATCAGCCGCCTCGCCGAGGAAGGCATCAAGACCAACTGCACGCTCATCTTCACGGCCAACCAGGGCCTGCTCGCGGCGAAGGCCGGGGCGAGCCTGCTCTCGCCGTTCGTCGGGTCGCCTCGACGACATCAACCAGGACGGGATGATCGTGCATCCGCGAGCTGGCCGAGATCGTGGCGATCCACGACCTCGACACGGAGGTCCTCGCGGCGTCGATCCGGAACCCGCTGCACATGACCCAGGCCGCCCTGGCCGGCGCGCACGTCGCGACGCTGCCGTTCAAGGTCCTCCAGCAGATGGTCCACCACCCGCTCACCGACTCGGGCATCGTCCAGTTCAAGAAGGACTGGGCCGCGGCTGCGGAGGCGGCGGCCGCGAAGGCCTGATCCCGGATCAGTAGCCGATCGAGGGCAGGTAGGCCCCGCGCGGCTCCTGGTAGATCCCCATCGACATCAGGTTCATCACGAAGAAGACCCGCAGGCCCTGCGCGAGGGCCCACCGGAACAGCTCCGGGTCCGAGAGCGGGACGATGATGCCCGGCGGGTCGATCGCCTCGGCGGCGCCGATCAGCGCCTGCAGGTCGTCGGTCGTCTCCGCCACCGAGTGCGAGAAGTAGGTGATCCCGGTCGTGTAGCCGGCGATCCGCCCGTCGCGCTCGACGACCTGGGCTCGGCCCTTGTCGATGGCGTGACGGAGCTCGACCGCGCGATCGAAGCCGTGCACGCGGACGCATAGCGCATTGGCGGCCGCCTCGTCGCCACGCGTCGCGGGACGGACGGTGGTGCCGGCCGGCGTCCCACCCGAGGGCTGGCCGTACATCGCCGCGAAGGTCTCCCGGACGTCGAAGCCGAGCTTCGCGTAGAGGCACAGCGACCGATTGTGGTAGCTGATCTGGACCAGCCGGACGCCGGCCGCACCGCGATCGGCGGCCCGTCGGAGCATCGCCTCCATGAGCGCCCGACCGATGCGGCCGTCCTGGGCCGCGGGGTCCACGCTGACCGGGCCGATGGCGGAGATCATCGAGCGCTCGTCGAGGAACGTGCTGCCGACGAGCGTCCCGTCGTGTTCCGCGACGATGCCGTGGAAGCCGGGGTTCGTGACGAGGCCGCGGATGCAGCCCGTCGCGACCTCGACCGATCCGAAGTCGCGCGGAAACCCGTGACGGTCCGCCAGGCTGGCGAACGCGTCGAACAGGATGCGGCCCGCGACGGGGATGTCGTCCGGCACCGCCTCGCGCAGGGTGAGCCCCGCTCCGGCCGCGAGGACCGGGCTCGGGACCTCGATCACGGATGCGGACATCGCGCTCGCTCCTATCGTGCGACCGGCACCGCGTGGCCGTTCGAACTGCCACCGCCGCCTGCGGCCGCTGCCCCGGTCCCCGCCCCGGCCATCTCCAGCATCCGCTGGCCGTGTAGGCGGGACCCTCGACGCGGGTCAGCTGGGCCAGGACGTCGATCGGCAGGTCGTCGAGGATCGCCTCGTTCGGGTTGAACAGGAGGTGCTCGTCCACCGCCAGCCCGAACGCGGAGCCCTCCTTGACCGCGTGGTAGAGGTTGCGGGGCCGGACCGAGTCGCCGACGTTGAGGACGTGCACGCCGGCCGCCGTGAGCTCGTCGAACAGGGCCAACGACGGGCGCGTGTGACAGGTCACGATGTCGTCGACCGCGAGGACCGTTCGTTCGAAGTCCTTGTCCCGGAGGACGACCTCGCCGTCGCGGATCTCCTCGACCGTCGTGCTGGTGAGGACCGTGACCGGGTGCTTGAACGGCCGCGACTGGAGGACCTCCGCGTCGCCCTGGGCGAATCGCTTGCGCAGGACGTACAGGTGGATGACCTCGCAGTCGGCCGCGAACTCGCGGTTCTCCGTGACGATCGTCACCTCTCGCCCGATATCCGCGAGCCAGGCCGCCGTGTCGGTCGCGGCGTAGCTGTCGCCCCAGAGCAGGACGCGGCCACCGAGCTTGCGCATCTTCCGGCCGCCCGGGTGGCACTCGCACGAGATCCTCGGGCAGGCCATCGTCTCCTCGAACGGGACCACCCGCGTGGCGTCGCCCATGACCGGCGGCACGTAGGAATGCGCCCCGGTCGCGTTCAGCACGATGTCGAAGCCGCGCAGCTCGTCCACGGTCGGGGCGTGGTCGAGCCGGATGTCGACCGCGAGGTCCAGGAGCTGGTCCCGGATCCAGTCGAGGTACCAGCGCATCTTCTCCTTGCCCGGGACCATGCAGACGTACTTCATCGCGCCCCCGAGCTCGCGCTCGCGCTCGAAGAGCGTGACGAGGTGTCCGCGCTCGGTGGCGATCCTCGCCGCCTCCATCCCCGCCGGTCCGCCGCCGACGACGGCGACCTTGACCGGCTTCGTCGTCCGGCGCATCTCGGCGTACGCGGGGTTCCCGCACGCCGCGTTGATCGAGCAGGCGATCTCCTTCTTGGCCATCAGCGATTCCTGCCAGCAGCCGCCCAGGCACGAGATGCAGCGGCGGATCTGCTTGACTCGCCCGAGCTGGGCCTTGACCGGCCAGTACGGATCGGCGAGGAGCTGCCGGGCCAGGCCCACCAGGTCGGTCTTGCCCTCGGCGAGGATCTGCTCGCAGTACTCGGGGTCGCGCAGCGAGTGGCTCGTGATGACCGGGATCCGGACGGCACCCTTGACCGCCTCGGCGGCGTAGGTCGCCCAGCCCTGCGGATACTGCATCGGGTCGAAGCCGGCGCCGGGGCTCTCCTGCATGCCCATCGAGAGATCGATGGCGGCGCAGCCGGCGCGCTCGAGCACCCGGGCGACCTCGATGCCTTCCTCCGTCGTCGCGGCCGCCCGCGCACCACTCGTCGAACGAGTAGCGGACCAGGACCGGGAAGCTGCGGCCGCACTTCTTCTGGATCGAATCGATCGACCGCGAGCGGGAAGCGCATCCGGTTCTCGAAGCTGCCGCCGAACCGGTCCGTCCGCATGTTGAGGAACGGGCTCATGAACTCCGACAGGAGGTAGCCGTGGGCGGCGTGCAGCTCGACCGCGTCGAAGCCCGCCTGCTTGACCCGCCAGGCGGCCTCGCTGAAAAGGTCGACGAGCTCGAGGATCTCCGCGATCGACGCCTCGCGGATCTCCTTGCCCTTCTCCTCGGCGTTCTCGTAGACGATCTCGTGGCCGGCCGACCACGGGAGCTTGAGGACGCGGTCCGTGGCCCCGAGCGTGTTGTAGCGCGGGATCGCGCACTGGCGGCCAGGGTGCTGGAGCTGGACGGCGCACTTCGCCCCGTAGCGGTGCATGCTCTCGGCCAGGCGGGCGAGGCCCGGGATGTAGTTGTCACCGTCGGCGACGAGGCAGGTGACGGTCGGCCGGCCGGTCTTGCTGTCAGGGGTCGTCGCGCCGACGATGATGAACCCGGTGCCGCCGCGCGCGATGTCGCTGTGGTGATGGAGGTCGCGCTC
This sequence comes from uncultured Chloroflexia bacterium, assembly GCA_963743815.1. Lineage (GTDB taxonomy): Bacteria > Chloroflexota > Limnocylindria > Limnocylindrales > CSP1-4 > SPCO01. The sequence goes on from CAVURB010000003.1 coordinate 103,740, forward strand.
GCTGACCTCGCCGTCGGCGTGCGATGAGCTGATGTCCGTCGGGACGTGGACGATCCGGTTGGGCAGTTCGAGACCCCCGAGCTGGATCGGGCTGAACAGGTGCGGGAAGGGCGTCATGACCGAGACACTCCTGGCGGACGGGCTGATCGTCGTGTGCCCGGAGCGTCGCGCGTGCGGGGCGGGTGGGGACAGAGCCAGTCGGCCCGATCCGCTGGTCCGGGGGACTCAGCGGTCCGTCCGTCCCGAAGCGCATCAACGGGGAGATGAGCGTCGGACGCTAGGCTCCGGTCATGTCGACGCGCGAACGTCCCATCGACCGTGGGCGCCGCCTCGCCACCGCCGACCGCCGGCGGATGGGCGAGGAGATCCGGCATGCGCGGGTCATCATCGGTCGGTCGCTCGTCGACGTCGGCCGGGCGGCCGGGATGTCACCGGCCCAGGCCGGTCGCATCGAGCGCGGTGTCCTCGGGTCGGTCTCCCTCGATCAGCTCGCGAGGCTCGGCGCGACCGTCGGGTTGGATCTGCGGGTCCACGCGTATCCGGGGCCGGTGTCGCTGGCCGACAGCGCCCAGGTCCCGTTGCTCGGTCGACTCAGGTCGCGGATCCACTCGCGACTCACGGTCCGGTCAGAGGTCGGGCTGCCGATCCCGGGAGACCAGCGCGCATGGGACCAGCTGATCACGGGTTTCGACCCGCCTCGCGAACCGCTCCCGGTCGAGGCCGAGTCGCGTTTCGTGGATGCGCAGGCACAGACACGGCGGATCAAGCTGAAGCTGCGTGACTCCGGGCTGTCGGCCGTGCTCGTGGTCGTGGCGGATACGCGGCGGAATCGCGCGGCCGTCGCCGCGGCGCGATCGGTGCTCGCGCCGGACTTCCCGCTCCCTGCCCGCCAGGTCTTGTCCGCGTTGACCGCTGGTCGTCATCCGGGCGGGTCTGCCCTGATCCTGCTCTGAGGCCAGTCGTTCGATCACCCGGTGATCCAACCGACCGGGGAACCGGCACGGTCACCAGCCTGGCGGCCCCTCGCCGGTCCACCGGGTCACCACGTGCTCGAAGCGACCGCCGAAGTGGCTCGAGCGCGCCCGCTCTGCGGTTCGTCGGTCCGTTCGATCGTGGGGTGATCGGACGCGCCCGGCCGGGGCCCACGGACCCGGCCCCGGACCAGGCCCAGCCCCGGCCCAGATCAGGTGGGTCGCACGTCCGGATCGGGCAGGACGACGTCGCGCACCGCGCCCACGAGGTCGTGGTACGACTTGATGAACCCGCGCAGGGTCCGCACGGTCGGTCCGAAGCTGTCGAAGTCGTCGATCGCGAGACCGTTCGGCTCGTAGGCCCGCCCGAAGTCGGGGATCCGCTCGAGCAGTTCCCGGATCATCGCGGGATCCACGGGCTCGTCGATCCGGGCGTCGGGCGTGATCCCACTGGCGTTGAACCGCACCTGCCAGGCGTGCGGGATGGTCAGGACGATGTCCCCGCCGACGAGCTCCGTCCAGTGGAGTCGATGCCGATAGGCGGCCGCGAGGAGCCGCGTCCGATAGCTACGTTCGCGGAACAGGCTGTAGGCCCGCTTGAACGTGGCGATCCCGGCCCAGTCGAGTGCGTCGGGGTGCACGGCGATGTCGTCGCGCTCCACCAGCACGCGCATCCAGTCGTCCAGGCGCCCCACCATGATCGTGCAGACCGGCGTGAGGGCGGCCACGTCCTCGCCGCGGGCCGCGCGTGCGTCGAGTCCCCGCTCCACCGCCTCGGCGACCGCGATGGCCTGGGGGACCGTGAAGCAGACCGTCGCGTTGATGTTCACGCCGGCCGCGGTGGCCCCCTCGATGGCCAGGATCCCCGCCTTCGTGGCCGGAAACTTGACCTGGATGTTGGGCGCGAGGCCGGCGAACCGAACGCCTTGCTCGAGCATGCGCCCGGTGTTCAGGTAGTTCGCCGGGTTCGTCTGCAGGGACAGCCGGCCCTTGCGACCGCCCTCGCGGATGAACACGGGTTCGAGGACCGCGGCGCCGGCGACGGCCATCTCCTCGATCACGGCCCAGGTGAGGTCGGTCTCCGTCGCGGACGGGTCTGCCGCGGCCATCTCCCGGATCCGCGGAACCCAGCGCGCGCGCTCCTTGCGCAGGACCTCCAGGACGATGCTCGGGTTGGACGTGGCCCCGGTCGCGCCGCGCGCGACGGCATACTCGAGTTCATCGACGGCGCAGGAGTCGTTCCAGTAATCGGTCGGTCCAGCGGCGACCGTTCGCGACATCGGGCAGTCGATCAGGCGGTCGCGGGCTTCAGCACGCACGGTTGGCTCCTCAACGAGGTCGCGCGGCGGCGACGCAGGTATCATAATCGATGATCGATGACTCTCCAACTTGGCGGTGATGGATCCCAGGTGACACCCGTGGAGGACCAGCCCGTGGCAGGGACAGAGGAGATCCTCGGCCAGTTCCTCGGTGACGAGTCGTTCCCGGTGACCTGGGACTCCGAGGCGGAGCAGGCGTTCTTCTGGGTCTACGACGACCTGCACATCCCGCACCCGGTCAGCCCGATGTTCTTCGACATCGGCGGCTGGTGGCTCAGCTGCGACCACATGTTCCGGCGATTCGGGACGCCGTTCGCCGTGGACTGGCTGGCCAAGAACGTCAACGGCTACGTCTACACGACCGCCATCCCGGCCGATCCCTCCATCCACATCGAAGGCACCGAGTACAGCTCGCGCTACCAGGCGCGGGTGCCGCGCGACGCGAGCTACGCCGAGCAGATGGGCGCGTATCTCGACGTCGTCCTGCCGGTCTACGGCGAGCACTTCGCCGACTGGTGGCACGATCGGTTGGTCCCGGAGATGCGCCGCAACTTCGATTACCTCGAGGAGCGCCTCGACGCCGCCGATTCGATGTCGCTGGCGGAGACCGCGACCCTCCTCGAGGACGCGATCGATGTCCACGATCGCCACTGGAAGATCCACTGGATGCTCAACTTCGCGCAGTTGTCGGCGACCCTGAACCTGCGGGCGGTCATGGAGGCGACCCGCGGCACCGTGGACGAGGCGCTGCTCGGACGGCTCCAGAACTCGGCATCGGACCGCAACTGGGACTCCATCGAAGCGCTCTGGCGGATGAAGAACGAGGTGCGCGACGACGCCGACCTGCGCGCGGCGTTCGAGCCCGAGGACGTCGCGGCCATCGAGACGAACCTCCGTGCCTCGGACCGCGGCCGCCGATTCCTGACCGAACGGCTGGAGGCCTACCAGCGTGAGTTCGGCTGGCACGCGGTCTGGAGCCACGAGTTCATCTTCCCGACCGCGCGCGAGGAGGTCGGCCCGATCCTGGAACTGATCCGCGGCTACCTCGCGACCGACTACGACTACCCGAGCGCGATCGATGCGATGCGCGCGGACATCGAGGCGGCCTCGCGCGAGATCCTCGACGGCTTGTCCGGTGACGCGCTCGAACGGATGCGGGCGGCCAACGAGGTCAACCTGCGGATGGCGCCGCTCACGCCGGACCACCACTTCTACATCGACCAGGGGGCGAACGCCCACGTGCGCCTCGTTCTGCTCGCGGTCGGGCGCAAGCTCGTCGAGGCCGGCCGGCTCGATGCGCCGGACGACGTCATGTTCCTGCGCTACAACGAGCTCCGCGCGCTCATCGGCGCGCGCCGACGCGATCGACGCCCGAGCCATCGTCGCCACCCGCCGGGCCGAGCGCGAGGCCGCCGCCGCCATCCATCCGCGGGATTGGGTCGGGACGGTCACGCCGTCGCAGCTCGCGTTCCCGTACCTCGTCAACTGGGGATACCCGGAGCGATTCCACCGCGAGGTCTCGGCGGACGAGCTCGTCGTCACGGGCATCGCCGGTTCGCCGGGGACGGTGGAGGGGATCGCCCGTGTCGTTCGCACCGTCGACGAGTTCGACGAGGTCCGCGACGGCGACATCCTCGTCTGCCAGATGACCAACCCCGCGTGGGTCGTCCTGTTCACCAAGATCGCCGGCCTCGTCACCGATACCGGCGGGACCACCTCGCACCCGGCGGTCCTCGCGCGCGAGTTCGGCATCCCCGCGGTCGTCGGGACGTCCATCGCCACGTCCCGCATCGCGACCGGCGACCGGATCCGCGTGGACGGGACGACGGGGCACGTCCAGGTCCTGGACCGTGCGGGCGCAGCGCCGATGAGCCTCGCATGACCGTCGAGCCGATCCTGTCGCGGGCGGTCCTCGCCGACCAGGTCAAGGACCGGTTGCTCGAGGACATCCTGACCGGGCGCCTGCCGCCCGGGTCGCGGATCATCGAGACCAAGATCGCCCGTCAGCTCGGCACGAGCCAGGCGCCGGTCCGCGAAGCGCTCCGCGGGCTGGAGGCGCTCGGTGTCGTGGAGATCACGCCGTTCCGCGGGTCGTGCGTCCGGCGACCGTCGCGGCGCGAGATCATCGAGGCCTACGTCGTCCGCTCGAACCTCGAGACGCTCGCGGCGCGCCTCGCCGTCCCGCGACTCACCGACGCCGACGTCGACGACCTGCGCGCGCTCCTCGAAGCGATGCGCGCTGCCGCCATCGCGGACGATGGCCACGCCGAGGCCGAAGCGGACGCCCGCTTCCATGGCCGGATCGTCGAGCTCGCCGACAACGGCACGCTCCGACGGGTGTGGGGCTCGCTCGAACCGTTCTCGCGGACCTATCTGACCCTCGTCGTCCCCGGGGCCGATCGACGCTGGTCGGCCGACCTGCACGCTCCGATCCTCGCCGCGATCGAGGCGCGCGACACCGACGGCGTCGTGACGGCGCTGACCGAGCACTTCGACGCCGTCGCAGCGAACCTCGCCGAGCGTTGGCCCGACGACGGCAGCCAGCGATGATCGCCTCCACGATCCAGCGGTCCGAGGAACTCAGCGTCGGCCCGGCGCGGCTGCGCGTGGACGTCCTCGCCGACCACCCGATCGAGCACGTCCTCGCGGACCAGGCGTTCCTCGATTACCGGCTTGCCGAAGTCCTGGTCCAGCCCTCGGCGGTGCTCGCGGAGCCGGACATCGTCTGGGACCTGGACGCGATCGCGGTCCATCGCGTACGACGGCCATCGGCTCACGCTCGGCGGGGACTGGCCGGCCGGACCGATCCAGAAGATCATCGTCGCGATGCTCGCCCTGCGCATGGAGGCCGTCGGGCTCCACCCGTTCCACGCGTCGGCCGTGCGCTACCGCGACCGGACGATCGTGTTCCTCGGCGGCGAGTCGAACCACGGCAAGTCGATGGGCCAGATCGAGGCCTGTCGCCGGGGCGCGGCGCTCATCGCGACCGAGACGACCGTCATCGACGAGGCCGGCCGGGCGGTGCTCGGGTCGCAGGAGCCGTTCCTGCGCAAGCGGACCGAGGGGACGGAGCGCGCCGACAAGGCCGGCCCGGAGCAGGCCGTCGAACGCTTCTTCGGCGAGCTGCCGTCGTGGGACCGATACCCCGAGCCGAGCGACGTCGATCTCGTGGTCGTCCCGGCCATCGATGGCAACTTCGCCCCGCAGTCCACCGCGCTCATCCCGTTCGAGCGCCAGTTCCAGGCGTTCCACTCGGTGCAGAACTACTTCCTGCTCAACGAACTCCTCGCACCCGGGTTCCCGATGCCCGTCCTCGACACCGATGCGCTCCGCGCGACCCGTGCGGACTTCATCCGGCGCTTCGCGGAACGGCCGTTCCACCTCGTCCGCGCGGCGACGCCCCACGTGCTCCTCGACCAGGTCGAGCAGGTCCTGTAGCGAGCCGATGCGGCCGTTCGCGTACGAGCGCCCGACACATCTCGCGGACGCGGTCGCCCTCCTGACCGAGCACGGTCCGGAGGCGCGGCTGCTGGCCGGCGGCACCGACCTCATCATCCGGCTGCGCGACGGGACGCTGCGACCCGACGTCGTCATCGACGTCAAGGGCGTCGCGGAGCTGGACGGCGCGATCACGGACGTCGACGACGGCCTGCGCATCGGCGCGCTGGCGACGATGACCACGATCGCGGCCGACCCGCGGATCCGGGCGGACCATCAGGCGCTCGCGGAGGCGGCGTCCGTCGTCGGCTCCGTCCAGATCCGGAATCGGGCGACCCTCGCCGGCAACATCGCGAACGCCTCGCCGGCGGCCGACACGCTGCCATCGCTGCTGGTGGATGGCGCGCGGGTCGTCGTCGCCGGTCCGCGCGGGACGCGGACGATCGCCGATCGACGACCTGCTCGTCCGCTCCGGTGTCACGACGATGGACCGCGGCGAGCTCATCACCGCCATCGAACTGCCGCGCCCCGCCGCCGCGCGCGGCACCGTGCACGTCCGTCGAACGCGTCGGCGCGGGCACGACCTCGCGTCGGTCACGCTCGCCTGCTCGATCGACGCGCGTGGCGCGACGCGGCTCGCGTACGGCAGCCTCGGTCCGCGGCCGGTCCTGGTCATCGATGACACCGGCGTCCTCGCCGATCCGGGCGCGAGCGACCTCGCGAAGATGGAACGCCTGGAGGCGCTGTTCGTGGACGCCAGCCCGTCCGCGCGGTCGATGCGGGCGAGCCCGGAGTACCGCCTCGCGATGCTCCACGTCCTGGGTCTGCGCGCCGTCGCGACCGCGATCGAGCGGCTCGGCACCGCCGGGACGGTGTCGCGATGACCGGCCGCGTCCCCATCACGGCGATCGTCAACGGTCGCGAGCGGGCGTTCGAGGTCGAGGCCCACCACACCCTGCTCGACGTCCTGCGCGACGACCTGGGCCTGACCGGCTCGAAGGCGTGTTGCCTCGTCGGCGAGTGCGGCGCCTGCACGGTCCTCATCGACGGGCGCTCCGTCGATTCCTGTCTCGTCCTCGCGGTCGAGGTCGACGGTTCGAGCGTCACGACCGTGGAGGGGTTGGCCGACGGCGACCGCCTCCACCCGCTCCAGCAGGCGTTCCTCGACACCGGCGCGGTCCAGTGCGGGTTCTGCATCCCGGGCCAGCTCGTCGCCGGCGCGGCCCTCCTCGCCGAGACGCCCGCACCCGACGCCGCGCCGAGATCGAGGAGGGCCTCGCGGGCAACCTCTGTCGCTGCGCCGGCTACGAGCAGATCTTCGAGGCGGTCCAGCGGGCGGCAGCGGCCTCGGCCGCCGCCGACGGGACCGACCGATGACCGGGACCATCGGCACGTCGCCGACCCGTGGCGGCGGCCTCGATCGGGTCATCGGCCGGCAAGCCTACGTGGCCGACATCCACCTCGACGGCGAGCTCCACGTGCGACTCGTCACGGTCGACCATGCCCGCGCCCGCATCGACGCCATCGACGTGACCGAGGCGCTGGCCGTGCCGGGTGTCCGGGCCGTCCTGACGGCGGCCGATCTCCCGCAGCCGGTCCCGCGCTTCGGCCCGCAGTTCCGCGATCGGCCGGTCCTCGCCGTCGGCGAGACCCACTACCACGGGGAACCGGTCGCGGCCGTCGCGGCCGAGACGCCGGACGCGGCCGAAGCGGCGGCCGCCCTCGTGCGGGTGCGGTGTGAGCCGTTGCCCGCGGTCGTCACCCTGGACGCGTCGCTGGCGACGGGTGCGCCGCTCGTCCAGGACCCGTCCATCCGCCCCGACGACCCACTGGCCGGCACGAACGTCCTGCGCGAGCACCGCTACGGCTGGGGCGACGTGGACGCCGCGGCCGCCGATCCCGACGTGGCCGCCGTCGTCGAAGGAACCTACGAGTTCCCGATGGTCACCCAGTTCGCCATCGAGCCGCACGCGTTCATCGCTGCGCCCGGAGGGCGACGGCATCGTCATCTGGAGCTCGATCCAGCACCCGTACTGGCTGCAGCGGGTGATGGCCGGCGTCCTGGACCTGCCGCTCGACGCGGTCCGCGTCCTGGCCCCCGACCCGGGCGGGGCATTCGGCGGCAAGCAGCATGCGAAGTACGAGCCGATCGTCGCCTTCCTGGCCCGCAAGACCGGCCGGCCGTGTCGCCTCGTCCTCTCCCTCGAGGAGAGCTTCCAGGCCGTCCGTCGCGGGGCGTCGCGGGTCCACGTCCGGACCGGCTTCCGGCGCGACGGCACGATCGTCTTTCGCGACATCCACGCCGACTACCTCATCGGCGCCTACGCGGACATCGCCGATCGGACCGTGGGGAAGGGGAGCTTCACCTCGAACGGGCCGTACGCCGTCCCGCACGTCCGCATCCGGGCGCGAAGCGTCCTGTCCCACACCGTGCCGTCCACCGCGTTCCGGGGCTTCGGCAATCCGCAGCAGATCTGGGCCGTCGAGTCGAACCTCGACGAGGCCGCCCGGATCCTGGCCATCGACCCGGTGGAGCTGCGGCTCCGCAACCTGGCCCCGCGCGGCCACCCGTTCATCGCCGGTGACACGCCCGCGGACGGTGACTGGGCACAGACCCTGCGGCGCGCCGCCGAGATGATCGGCTGGGGCGAGCCGGTCCGCGCCCGGTCGTGGTCGGGGCATCGCGGTCGGCCTCAAGTCGGGGCCGACGACGGGCCTGTCGAACGCCCGCGTCCGGCTGCTGGACGATGGCAGCGCGGTCCTGTACTCGGGCACGTCGGACATGGGCCAGGGCGCCCGGACGATCTTCGCCCAGATCGTCAGCGAGGAGCTCGACGTGCCCGTGGAGCGCATCAGCGTCGTCATGGGCGACACCTCGATCGTGCCCTACGACCAGCAGACCTCCGCCAGTCGCTCCACGGTCATCATGGGCCGGGCCATCCAGGCGGCCTGTCGCGACGTCCGGGCGCAGGTCGCGGCGATGGACGGGCATCCGACCGGCGAGATCATCGGCATCGGCGAACACCACAAGGACGGCGACCCGGCGCACCCGCTCGGCGGCACGGCGGCGTTCTTCGAGTTCAACGCGACGGCGGTCGAGGTCGAGGTCGACCGCGACACGGGCGACGTGACGGTGACCCGGCACGTGACCGTGTCCGACGTCGGGAAGGCGCTCAACCCGACCCAGGTGCGTGGTCAGGACGAGGGCGCCGCGATCATGGGGCTCGGCCACACGCTGATGGAGCGGATGATCTTCGACGACGAGGGCCGGATCCGGAACCTCGGCGCCATCGATTACCGGATCCCGACCTCGATGGACCTGCCGCTCCGGATGGAGAGCGACATCATCGAGAACGGCGATGGCCCGGGTCCATACGGCGCCAAGGGCATGAGCGAGGGCGCCCTGCTGTGTGTCGCGCCGGCGGTGGCCGCGGCCGTCTTCGACGCGGTCGGCGTCCGCATCCGCGACCTGCCGCTCAGCCCGGAGCGGGTCTGGCGGGCCCTGCGCGACGCCGAGGCCGAGTCGATGACCGACGCGTTCACGTACGCGCTCGGCGACATCGTCGCGCCGACGCTCGCCGAGACCAAGGCCATCGTCGGCGGGAAGGCCGCCAACCTCGGGGTGATGACCCGCGAGCTCGGCCTGCCGGTGCCGCCCGGGTTCGTCATCACGACCGCGACGTGCCGGGCGTTCCTCGCCGCGCGGCTGGCCGGATGGCCTCGACGACGAGATGCGCGGCGCGCATGGCCGACGCTCGAGGCGGCGGTCGGCCGCGCGGTTCGGCGACGCGGCGGACCCGCTGCTCGTCAGCGTTCGGTCCGGGGCGCCGGTCTCGATGCCCGGGATGATGGACACGATCCTCAACCTCGGACTGCACGACGTCGACGACCGACTGGTCTCGCGCGCGCGACCGGCGACGCGGCGTTCGCCGCGGCGTGTCGCGAGCGCTTCGAGACCGAGCTTCCGATCGATCGTCGGCGTCGCCGGACGTGCCGGACGACCCGTGGCGCCAGCTCCGCCTGGCCATCGAGGCGGTCTTCCGCTCGTGGGAGCGCGATCGCGGCCGTCACCTATCGCGCGACGCGAGGGCATCCCGGACGACCTCGGCACGGCCGTCACGGTCCAGGCGATGGTGTTCGGCAATCGCGGGCCGGATTCCGGGACCGGCGTGGTCTTCACGCGCGACCCCGCGACCGGCGAGGCGACGCTCTACGGGGACATCCTCTTCGATGCCCAGGGCGAGGATGTCGTCGCCGGCACGCACGCGACCGAGCCGATCGCCGCGCTCGCGAGCCGGCTCCCCGCCGTCGATTCCGAACTGCGCGCCCACGCCCGCCGGCTCGAGCACCACTTCGCCGACATGTGCGACATCGAGTTCACGATCGAGGACGCACGGCTCTGGATGCTCCAGGTCCGCGTCGGCAAGCGCAGCCCGCAGGCGGCGCTGCGGATCGCCGTCGACATGGCCGAGGACCCCGACTTCCCGCTGGATCGGGCGGCGGCGGTGGAACGCGTCCGGTCGACCTCTCGCGAACCCGCCCGTGGCGGCGACCGTCCGGAGCAGCTTCGTCCTGCCGCTCGTCACCGGCCTGCCCGCCTCGCCGGGCGCCGCGAGCGGACCCATCGCCACCGACCCGGAGGCGGCCGTCGCCGCCGCCGACGCCGGCACGCCCGCGATCCTCGTCCGCGCCGAGACCTCGCCGGACGACGTCCACGGCATGGCCCGCGCGGCCGGCATCCTGACCTCGCGCGGCGGGCTCGCGAGTCATGCGGCGGTCGTGGCGCGCGGATGGGGGATCCCCGCGGTCGTCGGCGCGGCCGGCGTGGCGGTGACGGACGGCCGGGTCGTGATCGGCGATCGAACGCTCGCTCGCCGGGCGACGTGATCACCATCGATGGCGCTCCGGCGAGGTGTTCGAAGGCGCCATCGCCGGGTCGACGGAGGTCGTGCCGGAGGCGCGGACGCTGCTCGGTTGGGCGGCGGAGCTCGGCATCGAGATCGGGGAGGGGACGACCGGCGAGGCGCCGTCCGCCAGCGCTTCGGCGGCCTCGGCACCCCGGCCCGCAAGGTCACCCCGGATCGATGCCTGCAGGCGGTCGCGATCAAGGGATTCGCGCTCCCCCAGGGCGTCGCCGACGCCGTGCGGTCGACCGTCGAGATCGTCGGGCCGATCCTCGACCAGCTCGCGATCGACGGTCTCGTCACGACCAGCGCCGGCGCGTTCCGCCCGACCGAGGCCGGCACCGCCCGCGCGGCCGAGCTCCAGGCGGCGGACCGGGCGGCGATGGGCGCCGATGCGGCGACCGCCGCGCTCGATGACTTCCTCGCGCTCGATGCCCGCATGAAGGAGACCGTCACCGCGTGGCAGCTCCGCGACCCGGCGGCGCAGGTCCTCAACGACCACACCGACGCCGAGTACGACCGCGGCGTGCTGGACCGGCTCGCCGCGCTCCACGCCGACACCGTCGCGTGGCTCGCTCCGCTCGAGCCGGTCGTGCGCCCGCCTCGCCGACTACCGCGAGCGCCTCGACGCGGCGAACACCCTCGCCCAGGGCGGTGATGGCCGATACGTCGCCTCACCCCGCGTGGACAGCTACCACGGCATCTGGTTCGAACTCCACGAGGACCTGATCCAACTCGCCGGCCGCACCCGCGAGGACGAGGCTGCCGCCGGTCGGGCCTGAGACAGTCACGCGGGGTGACACAATGCGACCCGCGAGTGCCATGCCTGGACGCGGCTCGACGAGCGCGTCTTGAATAGATTGCGCCGTGGCACGGACCCGGTGGCCATCCGACAGACGTGGAGGACAGACGAGTGACGCAGTCGAATATCGAGCTGCTTCGTCGCGCGTGGGCGGCGTACAACCGTGGCGATGAGGATGCCTTTGCGGCCTGTCTCACCGACGACTGGCGGGAGTACGGCCCCGACGGAGGCTCCGCGACGCTCGAGGACGAGCGGCCGACGATGGAGCTCCACCGATCGGCATTCCCGGACAAGCAGACCGAGTTCCACCGGATCGTGGCTGATGAGGACACGGTTGCGTGTCACTGCACCGTCACTGCGACGCATACAGGCAAGTACCTGGATGCGGAGCCGACAGGAGTGCGCGTCGTTGTGCACGAGATGATGTTCAACAGGGTCCGGGCGGGCCGGATCGCCGAGACATGGGCGATGACCGCGGGCCCGGGCTTCTATGAGCAGATCACCGGACGCGAAGCACCTGAAGTACTCGACAATCTCGGGTGACATTGACGCACGCTTACTGACCTCAGTGCTCCCGTGCTCGGTGTCAGCCAAGATACCGACATGGATCAGCTGGACGACGGCTGGCGATTCGTCAGCATCGGCTTCGAGGGAGACCCGACCGACATCGGCGGCGTCAACCCATGGGATGTCGCGTGGATTTCGACCGGGGGCCGCATCACGGTGGCCCACCCCTCCTACCCGCACCAGCGACACACGATGTTCACGTACGAGGTAGCCGGGTCGAGGCCGACGATCGTCTTTGCCGCCGGCGAATTCTCGAATGGGGTCTGGGGCTTCTTCGTGCCGACCTGACCCAAGGAAGCCAACATCGTTCGACGACGCCAGGTCTCGTGCATGTGTCCACACACCCTGATGTCGGGCGAGCGTGGCCGAATCGCGAATCCGACAAGATCGGCGGATTCTCGCACTGGCCAAGCTCGCTCGTCAGGATCGTGTGTGGTCCTGCGCACATGGGCCCGGCGTGGTCGCCCAGCGCGGTCGCACCAGCGCGGTGGCTTGGGCCGGGGTGACGTCGCGACGGTAGCTCAGCGGCCCTTCGCGTACCCCGTTGCGGTGAGCTTGTCCCAGAGCGACCCGGCGTTGCCGTTCTGGATGTGATCCATCATGTAGCCCTGCCCGACGTCGACCGGGCCGAAGACATCGTCGAAGCGCACGCGTTCGATGGTCTCCTCCCGCGTCCAGCCCTTGGCGACGGCATCGGCGACCGCCGCCTTCCACGCCATGCAGCACGGCCCGCTGGCGCTCCACGTACTGCGAGCGGCTGCACCGGCCCGTGGCCCGGCACGACCCGGTCCACGTCGAGCGCGCGGATGCGCTCCAGCGCCTCGAGCCACTGGTCCACGTTCGAGGTCATCAGCCACGTCTGGCACTCGCTGAAGATCGTGTCGCCGGTGAACACGGCCCGTTCCTCCGGCACGTGGACGGCGAGCTGGCCGGGCGTATGCCCGGGTGTCTGCAGGCAGATGGAACGTGTGGTCGCCGACGCGCAGGGTAAGGTCGCCGGTGAACACGATCGTGCCCTTGTTGCGGGTCCTGGTAGTAGACCTCGCGGTCGGGGACGAGCGGGGCGGCGTCGGGGTCGTCGGTCGGGATCGCCTCGAGCGCATAGGCGAACGGATCGAGGGCGGCGTTCGGGTCCATGAAGTTGTCGTACAGGCCCTGGTGGTTGACCACCGGGACGCCCTTGAACCAGTAGTTGCCGAAGATGTGATCGACGTGATGCTCGGTGTTGATGAGGTACCGGATCGGCCCATGCGACTCGGCCTCGGCCCGCATCGCGACTGCGCGGGTCGGGAGCTGCGGCGTGTCGATGACGACCACCCCGTCCGACGTCGTGACGAAGCTCGGGTTGCAGCCCCGGAGCTTGGTCGTCGTGTAGATGTTCGGCGTGACGCGTTCGAGATCGAGCGTGGCGGTCGGCATGGCCAAACCTCTTGCGGACTACTGCGTGGCGGTCAGGCCGCCATCGATGGTGAGGATGTGGCCGGTCACGAACGACGCGGCGTCCGACACGAGGAAGAGCGCCGGACCAACGATGTCGCGGGTCTCGCCGACGCGACCCAGCGGGATGCGGTTGACGATCCCGGCCTTGAACGCCGGGTCCTCGAGCAGCGTCGCCACCTGGGGCGTGTCGACGAAGGTCGGCATGATGGCGTTGACCCGGATGCCGTGCTTCGCCCATTCGGTCGCCCACTGGCGGGTCAGCGAGCTGACGGCGCCCTTGGCCGCGACATACGCGGAGTAGCCGGCGTTGATGCCGAGGTTGGCCCGCACCGACGAGATGTTGAGGACCGCGCCGCCGGCGCCGCGGTCGATCATCTGGCGGACGGCGGCCTGCGTGGGCACGATCGTGCTGCGGACGTTCAACTCCATGATCCAGTCCCAGTCGTCGCGGGGATAGGCCTCGGCCGGGTGCAGGACCTTGCCCGCGCCGCCACCGACCGCGTTGACGACGATGTCGATGGGACCGAGGCGCCCGGTCGTCTCGGCGATCATCCGGTCCACGTCCGCCTCGTCGGTGACGTCGCCCGCGACCGCCAGCCCGTCCGATCCGGCCGCCCGGATCCGCTCCACCGCGGCGTCCAGACTGCTCGCCGTCCGGCCGGCGACCGCGACCCTCGCGCCGGCGCCGGCCAGCGCCTCGGCGATGGCGGAGCCGATCGCCCCACCGCCCCCGGTGACCAGGGCGACGCGCCCCGGCACGCCGAAGATGTCGAGCTGGGTCATCGATGCTCCTCGTCGGGTGGCTACCTATGATCGATTATCGAGAATAGCCCTCCGAGCTGCTCATCGTCAACGCGGCCGGGGTCGCGCTCAGCCCTCCTTGAGGGCCGCCTGCATCATCGCGAGCGACGCATCCGGCCCCTTGAAACCGACGAGGTACTCCAGGCGGATGGGCGCGAAGCACTCGTAGAAGATCACGTCCTCATCGCCCAACTGGCGGAACGCGTGGATCCAGTCCGACGGGATGATGAGCAGCGACCCAGGCCCCACCTCGGCCTCCTCGTCGCCGACCTTGGCCCAGAGCCGGCCCTGCACCACGAGCATCAGTTGCTCGGCGGGATGGCTGTGGTCCGGGACGACCACACCGTCCTTGTAGACGATCCGCGTCAGCATCGTCTTCTCGCCCGAGACCGCCTGGCGGAAGACGCCCGGCACGTACTCGACGGTCGGGAACTCATCCCAGGTCGTGATCTGTCCCATCAGGAGACTCCAGTCTTCTTGGCGTCGAGGCCGCGCAGGATCATCTCCGGCGTGATCGGCAATCGATCGAACCTGACGCCGGTGGCGTGATAGATGGCGTTGACGATGGCGGGGATGGGGGAGTTGGCGGTCATCTCGCCGACGCCCTTGACCCCGTACGGCCCGTTGGACGAGGGCATCTCGAGCACGACGGATCTCGACCTCGGGCATCTCCGTCGGCCCGGGCATCAGGTATTCGCTGAAGTCCCGGGGGCGATGGTCGGGCGACGGGTAGTACGGCGCCGTGGTCTCGTACAGGGCGTGGCTCACCGCCATCCAGGCGCCGCCCACGATCTGGCCCTGGACGAGGGCCGGGTTGACCTGGCGTCCCACCTCGTACGCACTCTTGATGCTGAGCACCGCCACCTCGCCGGTCTCCGTGTCGACCTCCACTTCGGCGACGGTACAGGCGTGGGCCTCGGTCGAGTCGGGATCCATGGCGCCGGTCTCGGGATCGACCGGACTCCGGGGCTTCATGAAGCTCCCGCGGCCGGAGATGGTCTTGCCGTACTTGAACTGGGCGATCGACGCGATGTCGGCCACCTTGACCGCCCGGGCCGGGACGCCGGTGACGTGCAGGTTGCCCTGACCATCGAACTCGATCTCGTCGGCCGCGGCTTCGAGCTCGTCCGCCGCCACGTCGAGCAGCGCTTGGCGGGTCTCGATGGCGGCCGCGATCACGGCGTTGCCCACCCGGTGGGTCGCCCGGCTGGCGAACGTCCCCATGTCGTGCGGACCGGTATCCGTGTCGGCGGTATCGATGTAGACCGCCTCGAACGGAACGCCGAGGGTCTCGGCCGCGATCTGGCCGATGACGGTCCGCAGCCCCTGGCCGAGGTCCGTGGCCGAGAGCGACACGACGAAGTCCCCGCTGGTCGTGGCGTGGATCAGCGCCTGCGACGGGTCGCCGCCGAGGTTCATCCCGGTCGGGTAGTTGACCGCGGCCATGCCCGTGCCGCGCAACTTGGCCATGTCAGGAGCCTCCATCGTGGTGCGCGGCGCCCGGGTGCCGGGGGGCGGAGGTCATCGCCCGCAGCTCGGCCGGCAACTCGTGGCCGACCAGTGTCGCGGCCGCCTGCATCGTCTCGATGAGGGTCGCGTCCTCCATGAGCTTGCGGTGCGGCTTCACGTCACCGTCGTGGTACGCGTTGAGGAACCGGACGGTCCAGGGGTCCATGCCCAGGCGCTCGGCGATCTTGTCCATCTGGACCTCGAGCGCGAACGACGCCATCGTGATCCCGAAGCCGCGCATCGCGCTCGTCGGCTGGCGGTTGGTGTAGACGCAGTACGCGTCGATCGAGACGTTCGGGATCGCGTACGGACCCGCGGCGTTGGCCGCGTGCTTGGTCAGCGCGTACGGCGTCTGGCGGCTGTACGCCCCGGAGTCGGCGTAGCTGCGGACCTTGCGGGCGATGATGTGGCCGCCCTTCGTGACGCCGTCGGTGAGGTAGATGCGCCACGCGCTCCGGGTGGACGACACCTGCATCTCTTCTGAACGCGTGTAGACGTACCGCACCGGACGGCCGGTCTTCATCGCGGCCAGGGTCGCGATGGGCTCCACGATCACGTCCACCTTGCCGCCGAAGCCGCCACCCACCGTGCCGCCCGCGAAGTGCAGCTTGTTCGCCGGGACTTGCAGGATGATCGCAGTGTTGTCGAGGCTGAAGTACAGCGCCTGCGTGTTCGTGTAGACGGTGTACCGGCCGTTGGCCTCGGGCACCGCGATGCAGCCGGTCGTCTCGATCGGCGCATGCTCGATCGGGCTCGTGTCGTAGACGCCTTCGATGACGTGATCGGCTTCGGCCAGCGCCCGGTCGACATCGCCGAGGCGCACCCGCCGGCACGGGTGCCCCTCGTACATGAAGGTGTTGTTGCCCCAGTGCGTCACGATCGGGGCGCCCGGTGCCAGCGCCTCCTCGACATCGAAGACGGCCGGCAGTTCCTCGAGGTCCAGACGGACCCGGGAGACGGCCTCCCAGGCGGCTTCCTCGGTCTCGGCGAGGATCGCGACGATCGCCTCGCCCTGGAAGCGGACACGGTCCTCGGCGAGGACGAATTCCTCCTCGGGCTCCACGCCGATGAGCCCCAGGATCGTGTAGGTGTTGTGGGGCACGTCCGCCGCGGTCAGCGGCACGGACGAACCCGGGGACGCGTTCGGCATCGGACAGGTCGATGCCCCGGATCCGCGCGTGGTGGAGCGGACTGCGGACCATCTTGAGGTGGAGCATGCCCGGGAAGGTCCGGTCGGCGGTGAACTGCGTCCGGCCGGTGACGTGCCCGACGGCGTCGCTGCGTTCGACCGATCGGCCGACGACGTTGAGTGGCGTGGTCATCGGGCCGGCCCTCCCTCGGCATCGCGCATCGTTGTCGCCGCGGCCTCGATCGCTTCGACGATCGGCTGGTAGCCGGTGCAGCGGCAGATGTTGCCGCCGATGGCGTCGCGGATGGCGTCGTTCGTGGGTGCCGGATCGTGCTC
This sequence comes from uncultured Chloroflexia bacterium, assembly GCA_963743815.1. Classification (GTDB taxonomy): domain Bacteria; phylum Chloroflexota; class Limnocylindria; order Limnocylindrales; family CSP1-4; genus SPCO01. The sequence continues at coordinate 120,956 of CAVURB010000003.1, forward strand.
GAGCAGCGCGCTCGCGACCATGACCATGCCCGGCGTGCAGTAGCCGCACTGGAACCCGTGATGATCGATGAACGCCTGCTGCAGCGGGTGCAGGTCATCGCTCGGGGCCAACGTCTCGAGCGTGGAAACGCGCCGTCCGGCGACGTCTTCGACCGGCAGCAGGCATGATGGGACGGGTTCGCCGTCGACGAGGACGGTGCAACTCCCGCAGCCGCCCTGGCGGCAGCCTTCCTTGGTGGCCGTGGCGCCCAGCTGGTTGCGCAGCACCGATTGGAGCGTGGTCAGCGGGCTGACCATGACCTCGACCTCGCGGTCGCCCAGTTCGAAGGTGACGATCGTCGAAGCCATGGTTAGCGCTCCTCCCCGTGGCCGCGATGCGCCAGGCGCTCGAGCGCCCGTCCGACATGGACGCCGACCATCCGCCGCCGATACCAGTCGGTGGCGATGGCATCGGTGAACGGTTCGCACTCCTCGGCGGCGGTCGCGGCCGCGGCGGCGATGACGTCCGGGCCGAGCGACGTCCCGACCGCGATCCGCTTCGGCCCGACGGGCCCGGATCGGATGTGGCCCGACGGCGCCCAGGGCGATGCGGGCGTCCGCCACGCGGTCCCCGTCCCATCGGAGCCGGATCGCGACTGTCACGACGGCCGGGGTGTTGGCGTGCTTCCGACCGAACTTGATGAAGGCGGTCGGGTCCGGGGCGATGGGGACCCGGATCTCGGTCAGCAGCTCGTCATCGGCGAGCCGGGTGGTCATGAACCCGGTGAAGAAGTCCTCGAGCGGCATCGTGCGCGAATTGCGGGCGTCGGCGAGGGTCACCCGCGCATCCAGTGCGAGCAGCGCGACCGCGACGTCACCGCCAGGCGGTGGCGTGAACAGGTTCCCTCCGACGGTCGCGAGGTTGCGCACGGACCAGCTGGCCGTGCTGCGCGCCGCTTCGCTCAGCATCGGCACGTCGCGCTGGGCCAGGAGCTGGGTCAGCGTGGTCGTCGCCCCGATCCGAAGGGCCGCCCCGTCGCGCTCGATCCGGTCCAGGCCGACGTGGCGCAGGCCCATCACCGCCCCCGGCAGGGAGATGCCTTCGTTGATCAGCGGCATCGCGACCGTCCCGCCGGCCATCACCAGCAGCGACGGGCCATGGGTCTCCAGGAGGGTCAGGGCCTCCGGTACCGATCGTGGCAGGAAGTAGCTCGCGGTCACCGTGCCGTCTCCTTCGTCGCGTCCATGGCGCCGTGCAGGCGCGTATCGAGGGCGTCGAGGCCCTGATCGATCAGAGATGTCGCGAGACTCGCGACGAACCGGGAGTCCAGGCGGGCGAGCGGGCCGCCGATGACGGCATCGCCCTCGTACTCGACCATGGTGCCCTCGCCGGCGTCGGTCAGCTGGAAGGTCGCCCGTCCATCGATCGAGCCAAGCGACCCGGTCACCTCGCCTTCGAGCACACCGGACCGCGGGGCCTCGGCCTCCACGACCCGCACGAGTGTCCGGTACGTGCCGACGACACCGGGCAGCCGCAGGGCGATCCGCCCCCGGTATTCCGTCGGGCTGGTCTGCTCGATCTCGCGGCAACCCGGGATGACCGCGAGGAGCACGGTCGGGTCCATGATCGCCGCGAACACCGCGTCGCGCGGCGCGTCGAGGGTGCGACTGCCGTGGAGGTTCATCCCGTCGTCCCAGCCGCGACCGCGAGCGTGGCCTGGAGCCCCGTCTCGACATGGTCGAGGTGCCGGCGCATCGCCTGCTCGGCCGCGTCCCCGTCATGGGCGCGCAGCGCGTCGAGCAGCCGGCGATGGTCGCGCAGCGCCGCCTTCCGGACGGCCGGCAGGGCACCCGTCCGTTCCCGGCTGGCGCGGCCGAGCGTGCTGATGATGTCCATGAACTGGAGGAGCAGTACGTTCCCGGCGGCCGCGCAGACCGCGACATGGAAGGCGATGTCCAGCTCGCTGAAGCGCTCCGGGTCGTCGATGCTGTCGGCGAGGTCGCGCATGAGGGCATCGAGCCCCGTGATCTGGGGTTCGGTCACGCGGCGGGCGGCCAGGCGCGCGTTGCCCGTCTCGATGACCCGCCGCGCCTCGAGGAGCTGCACGAGGGCCACGGCGTCCTTGGCGAACACGATGTCGAGGTGGGCGATGAGGCGCCGGGGCTCGAGCGAGCTGACGTACGTGCCGTCGCCCTGGCGGATGTCCACCACGCCCATCAGCGAGAGGGCTCGGAGCGCCTCGCGCACGACCGGCCGGCTGACCGCCATCATCGTCGCGAGCTGCCGTTCGGCCGGCAGCTTGTCGCCGGGTCGGAGTTCCTGCTCGCGGATCTGCAGGAGCAGCCGGTTCGCGACCTCCTGGGGCAGCGTGCTCCGGGGGACGACGGCGAAGCGAGGATCGGTCGCGGCGTCCGTATCATCGACGTCGCCGACCGGGCGAGTGCGATCGCGTAGCACTGTTCAACGGCTCCTGATGCGCCTTCGGGCATCGTAGACTCCACTGGTATAGTGGTCAAGTGGTAAGACCAGCAGCGAGGCCGACGTGATCGAACGACATCTCACCTTCGACGTCCTCCCCGACCAGACCGACGCGTTCGAGCGGTTCTTCGCGGACAGCTATGGGCCCACGATGGCGCAGGCGCCGGGGTTCGTCCGGGTGGAGCTCCTGCGCGAGATCGACACCCCGACGCGATACCAGATGGTGCTTCGGTGGGCGGACGCCGATAGCGCCCTTGCGTGGCGGACGGCCGATGCGCACACGGCCCTCCAGCCGGAGCTCAATGCCATGCATACCGGCATGGCTGTCCAGGGCTACGACGTCATCGCCTAGCGTCGCCGCCGGTCCACGGGCCGGTGGGCCTGACCCGATAATCGCCCGATGAGTGCTGACGGCCCGCCCGCGACGCACCGCCGGGCCTGGATCGAGATCGACGACGCCGCCCTCGCCCACAACGCGCGGGTCTTCCGTCGGGCCATCCCGGCCGCCACCCGCCTCGGGATCCTGGTCAAGGCGAACGGCTACGGCCACGGCATGGTCATCGCCGCGCACGCGGCCATCGCCGGGGGCGCCGACCAGCTCATGGTCGTCTCGATCGACGAGGCCCTGACGCTGCGGGCTGCTGGGCTGACCGGGCCGATCCTGATCGTCTATCCGATCGACCCCGCCGACGTCGAGGAGGCCGTCCGCGCGGATCTCGAGGTCAGCGTCTCGGGCGTCGAGTCGGCGCGCGGGCTCCTGGACGGCTGGACCGCGAGTCGGGCGCGTTCGGCGGGACCCGCCGACGCCACCCTGCGCGTCCACATCGAGGTGGACAGCGGCATGGGTCGCGGCGGCGTCCATCCGGACGACCTCCCCGGGGTCGTCGAGCGGATCGACGCGACCGAGGCGACCGAGATCGCCGGGATCTGGTCGCACCTCGCCGACGGCGCGGATCCCGCGCGGTCCAGCGATCAGGTGCGGGCCTATGAGGCCGCCCTGGCGGCCGTGGCCGCGACCGGCCGCACCCTGCCGCCGCGCCACATCGCGGCGACCGAGGGCGTGTTCGTCGAGACCGGTCCGGCCTACGACCTGGTGCGGATCGGTCTCGGGTTCTACGGGGAGCTGGGGCTGGACGTGGCACCCGCGCCGGCGCTGGCGTCCCTCGCCGCCGAGCTCCGCCCGGCGATGACCGTCGTCGCGCGGCCGGCCCGTCTCGAGGCGGTCCGTGCCGGGACCCCGGTCGGGTACGGGAGCGAATGGACAGCCACGCGTCCCTCGGTCATCGCCACGCTGCCGATCGGGTATGCGGATGGGTGGACGCGGCGGTACTGGCCGGGGGCATCGGCGCTCGTCCGCGGTCGGCGCGTCCCGCTCGTGGGACGCGTGTCGATGGACGCCGTCTGCGCCGATGTGACCGACGTCGAGGGCGTCACGATGGAGGATCGCGTTCGTCCTGCTCGGCGGGCAGGGCGACCGAGCGGATCACGCCCGGCGAACTCGCGGCCCTGCGCGGATCGATCCCCAACGAGGTCTTCACGTCGTTCGGCCCGCGGCTGCCGCGGATCGTGATCGGGGAGAGCGGCGAGGCGACTGGTGGCGCCGCCGGCTGACACGGCGGGCTGTCCGGGCGTAGGATAGTAAACGGTTACTACTCCAGCACTCCGCACCCCTGACCGACGGAGCGTGCCATGACGCTGAACCTCGACGGCCTCATCCCGGCCACCGTCCTGCCCATGGACGCCGACGGCCGCATCGACGAACCGGCCCTCCGCGCCTACATCGCGTGGGTCGTCGCCCAGGGTCCGGTCGCGCTCGCGATCAACGTGGACACGGGCGAGGGACCGCACCTGACCCACGACGAGAAGGTCCGGATCCTGCAGATCGTCCGCGACGTCACGGACCTGCCGATCGTCGCCGGACTGGCGGGCCCCTCGACGGAAGCCGCCGTCAAGCAGGCCAAGGACTTCAAGGCCGCCGGCGCGGACGCGCTCCTGTGTTTCCCGATCCCGGCCTACCTGAGCCAGCCGCTGGACCCGCGCGTCCCGGTCGCCTATCACGAGGCCGTCGCCCAGGTCGGGTTGCCGCTCATCCTCTTCCAGCTGCAGCCCGCGCTCGCCGGCGTGAACTACGAGACCGAGACGCTCCAGGCGATGGCGTCGGTGGAGGGCGTCGTCGCGATCAAGGAGGCGTCCTTCGACGCGCGCCGATTCGTGGACACGGCCCGTCTCCTCGAGCAGCTGCCGCGGAAGATCACGCTCCTGACCGGCAACGACAACTTCATCCTCGAGTCGTTCCTGCTGGGCGCGACCGGCGCCCTCATCGGCTTCGGTGCGGTCATGACGCGCGAGCAGGTGGACATGATCGCGGCCTGGCAGCGCGGCGACACCGACACGGCCATGGCGCTCGGGCGCCGCGTCCAGCGCCTGGCGGACGTCGTGTTCGCGGCGCCGGTCGGCGACTACCGCGTCCGGCTCAAGGAGTGCCTGCGCATCCTCGGGGTGCTGGAGTCGGCGACCGTCCGGCGGCCGCTGCTCCCGGTCAGCGACGAGGAGCGGGCGTTCCTGCGCAGCGTCCTCGTCGAGGTCGGCCTGCTGGAGGATGTCGCCGCCGCGCCGGTGCTCTCCCGATGAGCGCCGAACCGGCGGACGTCCTGATCGTCGGGGGCGGCGCCACCGGTGGGGTCGTCGCCCGACGGCTCGCCGAGGCCGGGTTCTCCGTCGTCTGCCTGGAGCAGGGGGACTGGCACGACAAGGCCGAGTACCGCGGCAACCAGCTCGACTGGGAGCTCACGATGCGCAAGCAGTGGGCGACGAGCCCCAACATCCGCGGGCTGCCCGAGGACTACCCGATCGACGAGACCGACTCGGACCTGTCGCCGCTGATGTACGCCGCCGTCGGCGGCTCGATGATCATCTACGCCGGGGCGTGGCCGCGGATGCTGCCGTCGGATTTCCGGGTGCGCTCGCTCGACGGTATCGCCGACGACTGGCCGCTGACCTACGACGAGCTGCTGCCGTACTACGAGCGCAGCGACCGGCACTTCGGCGTGTCGGGGATGGGCGGGGATCCGGCCTATCCGCCCGGCGGCGAGGATCCGCCGCTCCCCCCGCTGCCGATCGGCGCGGGCGGGCTCAAGGTCGCCCGGGCGCACGACCGACTGGGCTGGCACTGGTGGCCGGAGCCGAATGCGATCCTGTCCGCGCCGTACGACGGTCGCCGCCAGTGCGTCCAGCGGGGCACGTGCCAGCAGGGCTGCAACGAGGGCGCCAAGGCCTCCACGGACCTGACCCACTGGCCCAAGGCGATCGCCGCGGGCGCCCGCCTCATCACCGGCGCGCGCGTCCGCCGACTCGAGACGAACGCCGCGGGTCTCGCGACCGGCGCGACGTGGGTGGACCGCGACGGCCACGAGCATCTCGAGTCGGCCAAGGTCGTCGTCCTCGCCGCGAACGCCATCGGGACGCCGCGGCTGCTCCTGCTCTCCGCGTCGTCGGCGCACCCCGACGGCCTCGCCAACTCGTCCGGCCTCGTCGGGCGACGGCTGATGATGCATCCGTTCGCCAACGTCGGCGGCCTGTTCGACGAGGACCTCGAGAGCTGGCAGGGCCAGTTCGGGTGTTCGATCGAGTCGTTCGAGTTCTACGAGACCGACGAGAAGCGGGGCTTCGTCCGCGGCGCGAAGTGGGGGATGGCCCCGACGTTCGGACCGATCAACGCGGCGCTGCCGACGCGGGCGGGAGCCACCAACTGGGGTCCCGACCACCACCTGCACGTGCGGATCCCACCTGGGCCACGGCGCCAACTGGGGCCTGTTCGGCGAGGATCTGCCCGACGAGGCCAACGTCGTGACGCTGTCCTCGACGCTGACCGACTCGTCGGGGATCCCGGCACCCGAGATCCACTACAAGGTGTCCGAGAACTCGCGCCGCCTGCTCGATTTCCACATCGAGAAGGCGTCGGAGTCGCTGCGCGAGGCCGGCGCCCACACGATCGAAGTGGACCGGCTGATGCGCTACTCGGGCTGGCACCTGCTGGGGACCGCGCGCATGGGCGACGACCCGCGGACGTCGGTCCTCGACCGGTGGAATCGAACGCATGACGTCCCGAACCTCTACGTCGTGGACGGGAGCTGCTTCGTCACGTCGGCCGGGGTCAATCCCACGTCGTCGATCGTCGCGCTGGCCCTGCGCGCCGCCGACCACATGGTGGAGACCCGCTTCGAGCAGCAGGTGCCGGTATGAGCGGCAGCGGCCTCGACGCGGAACGGCTCGCCGCCGCTCGCCGGTGTCGCCGATCACCTGATCCCGGCGGCGCACGGGATGCCGTCCGCGGGCGAGATCGTGAACGACGTGCGCGTCGCGTTCGTGCTCGGCGCACGGCCGGACCTCGCGGATCCGCTGGCCGCCGCTCTTCGCCCCGACCTCGGCGACGACCCCGCCGAGCGTCTCGCCGCGCTGGAACGCGACGCCGGTGGCGCGCGGGACGCCCTGATCCAGACGATCGTGTTCGGCTACTACACCGATGCCGGGGTCCGGGAGCGTCTCGGCTATCCGGGCCAGGAGGCGAAGCAGCTGTACTCCTGGAAGGTCCCCGACTACGTCGAGGAGGGCCTCATCGACAAGGTCCTCGCCCGCGGTCCGGTCTGGCGCGATCCCGCGACGGGCCGCCGCGCCGTTCCCACTGAACAGCAACCGTAGCGCGCCCATCCCGGCGGCACTGGAGGACATCGACATGGCAGCGATCGCCACGAAGACCTGGTTCGAGTCGTTCCTCGAGACCTGGGCGCCCGGCACGGGCGCACCCATCGAGGACCGCGAGCCGGCGACCGGCCAGCTCATCCCGACGATCGCGGGTTCGCACGCCCGACGACGTCGCGCGCGCGCTGCCGCGGCCGCGAAGGCCGCGCAGCCCGCGTGGGCTGCGACGAGCTACCAGGAGCGCGCCCGAGTCCTGCGCAAGGCGGCCGAGATCTACGAGGCGCACCGCGACGAGTTCGGGACGTGGACCCAGCGCGAGACGGGCGCGTCGCACAGCAAGATGCACCACGAGTCCAACTTCGCGTACCACGAGATCCTCAACGCGGCGACCCTGCCGTCGCAGGCCTACGGCTCGCTCATGCCGTCCGCGGTCAAGGGCCGGCTTTCGATGGTCCGCCGCGTCCCGGCCGGGGTCATCGGGGCCATCACGCCGTGGAACTCGCCGTCGCGTGCTGGGCATGCGCGTCGTCGGCGCCGGCGCTCGCGCTCGGCAACGCCGTCGATCCTCAAGCCGGACCCGCAGACGCCGATCGTCGGCGGCGCGATGTTCGCAGCGGTCTTCGCCGAGGCCGGCCTGCCCGACGGGCGTCCTCCAGGTCGTCGTCGGTGGCGCGGACGTCGGCGAGGCCCTCGTGACCGACCCGAACATCCCGGTCGTGTCGTTCACCGGCTCGACGGCGGTCGGACGACGCGTCGGGCAGCTGGCGGGCGGCATGCTCAAGAAGGTCTCGCTGGAGCTGGGCGGGAACAACGCCTTCATCGTGCTCGACGATGCGGACCTCGATGCCGCCGCGGCGGCCGGTGCCTTCGCCGCGTTCCAGTTCCAGGGCCAGGTCTGCTTCGCGGCCGGTCGCCATCTCGTCCATCGGAGCGTCGCCGACGCCTACATCGCGGCGCTCACCGAGAAGGCGAAGCGGCTGCGGACGGGCGACCCGTATCGCGAGGACGTCCAGCTCGGGCCGATCGTCAACGAGAAGCAGATCGCCCGCGTCGACGGACATCGTCCATCGCTCGATCGCGGCGGGCGCGCGTCGTCACCGAGGGGGCCACCCACGAGGGCCTCTTCTATCGGCCGACGGTCCTGACCTCGGTCACGACCGGACATGCCGGCGTTCACCGACGAGATCTTCGGTCCCGTGGCACCGATCATGATCTTCGACATCGGACGACGAGGCGGTCGCCCTCGCCAACGCCAGCAGCTACGGCCTCGTCGCCTCGATCTACACGCGCTCGCTCGGTCGTGGCCTGGCCATGGCCGACCGCATGCGGACCGGCATGGTCCACATCAACGACGGCACGCTCAACGACGAGGCGATCGTCCCGTTCGGCGGGATGGGCGAATCCGGCAACGGCAGCCGCTACGGGGGCGAGGCGAGTCTCGACACGTTCACCGATTGGCAGTGGGTCACGGTGCGCGACGACCCACCGACCTTCCCGTTCTGAGCTGATCGCATGTCCTCCATCACCGACGTCGCCAGGCTCGCCGGGGTCTCCACCGCGACGGTGTCGCGCGTGGTCTCCTCGGCGCCGTATGCGGTCAGCCCCGAGACGCGCGAGCGCGTGCTCGAGGCCGCCCGGACGCTCGACTACGTCCCCAACGCCCTGGCCCGCGGGTTGCACAAGAGCCACATCCCGGTCGTGGGCGTGATCGTCCACGACATCACCGACCCGTACTTCGCCGAGGTCGTGCGGGGCGTGGAGGACGCCGCATCGGTCGGCGGTTTCCTGGTCGTCACGTGCAGCTCGGATCGGATCGCGGAGCGCGAGCACTCGTACGTCCGACTGCTGCGCTCGATGCGGGCGTCCACGCTGATCTTCGCGGGCAGCGGGCTCGACGACCCGGTCCTCAACGCCGGCATCGCGAAGCACCTCGCGGCGATGCGGGCGTACGGCGCGGCGGTGATCCACCTGTCGCCGCACGCCGCGGGCGAAGCCGACATCGGCGTCGACAACGCGGCCGGCATCGCCACCATGGTGGAGGCGCTGGTCGCCCTGGGCCATCGCCGGATCGCGTTCCTCGCCGGCCCCACGTCGCTGTACGTCTCGCACCAGCGCCTGGAGGGCTATCGGCGGGGGCTGGATGCTGCGGGCATCGCCTACGACGACCGGTTGGTCGTCCGCACCGGGTTCAACCGGGAGGCCGGCGCGCTCGGGATCGATGCCCTGCTCGCTGCCGAGGTGCCGTTCACCGCGGTGTTCGGGGCCAACGACCTGCTCGCGCTGGGCGCATTGCAGCGCCTCGCCGATCTCGGGATCGACGTCCCGCGAGAGGTCTCGGTCGCGGGCTTCGACGACATCGCGACCGCGGCGATCGCCACGCCCGGCCTGTCCACCGTGCGGCTTGCCGCTGCACGAGATCGGACGTCGCGCCTTCGGGTACGCGGAACGTGTCCTCGCCGGCGAGGAACCCGAGCGCCAGGTCCTCCCGACGGAGATCGTCCTGCGCGGCTCCACGGCCCCGGCTGCTCGTCGGGGAGCGCCACGTGATCGGCGATCGCCTCGAAGGTCGCGTCATCCTCGTCACTGGCAGCAGTCGGGGAATCGGCGCGGAGGTGGCCGTCAAGGCGGCCGCGGAGGGTGCGCTCGTCGCCGTGCACTACCACCGCCATGCCGAGGGAGCCGAGGCGACCCTGTCGCGGGCGCTCGACCTCGGCGTGGACGCCGAGTCGTTCGATGCGGACCTGACCGATGCGGCGCGCGGCGGTCGGGCTCGTCGAGCGCGTGATCGAGCGCTTCGGCCGGATCGACGGCCTCGTCAACAACGCCGGGCGGACGCAGGTCGGTCCGTTCCTCGAGATCGCCCCGGCCGATTGGGACGAGGTCATCGCCACGGACCTGACCGCCGCGTTCCACACGTGCCGAGCGGCGCTGCCGCACATGCTCGAGCAGGGCGGCGGTGCGATCGTCAATGTCGCATCGCGGCTCGGGCAGGTCGGGGTCCCGCAGACCGCGGCGTATTCGGCGGCCAAGGCCGGCCTCATCGGCCTCACCCGGTCGCTTGCCTACGAGTTCGGCGGCCGCGGGATCCGCGTCAATGCCGTGGCCCCGGGCCTGACCATCACGGAGATGACCACCGACCTCGCGGAGAGCGACGAGGGTCGCCGCCGGCTGCGAGACATGCCCCTGGGGCGGTTCGGGCGGGCCGACGAAGTGGCCGACACCGTGATCTTCCTGCTCTCGGACGCCGCGAGCCTGTTCCTGGGTCAGACCCTCAATCCCAATGCCGGGGGCTACATGCCATGACGAAGGTGATCGACGTCCGCGCGGCGGTCGAACTCGTCCGCGACGAATCCACGATCGTGATCGGCGGCTCCGGCGCCGGGCATGCGCTGCCGCAGCGCTTCATCGACGAGCTCGCTGCCGTGTACACGGAGACGAGCCACCCGCGTGACCTCACGACGGTACGTGTGGTCGGGATCGGCGACTTCGCGGATCGCGGCTTCTCGCAGCTGGGCTTGCCCGGGCTCCAGCGGCGCACGATCGGAAGCAACATCGGGAACGAGCCGCGGCTCGGCGCGCTCGTGGAGGCGAACGAGCTCGAGTCGTACTCCTTCCCCCAGGGCGTGCTCTCGCAGCTCATGCGCGAGATCGCCGCCGGGCGGCCGGGCGTCATCACCCAGGTGGGCCTCGGCACGTACGTGGATCCGCGCCAGACCGGGCGGCAAGCAGAACGCGCGCACGACCGAGGACCTCGTCGAGGTCGTCACGCTGCGCGGTCGCGAGTGGCTGCTGTTCCACGCCTTCCCGATCGACGTTGCCGTCATCCGCGGCACGACCGCGGACGAGGACGGCAACATCACGATGGAGGGCGAGGCCGTCCAGGGCGAGATGCTGGCGATGGCCATGGCGGCCCGCAACAGCGGCGGTATCGTCATCGCCCAGGTCCGCCAGCTGGCGACCCGGCGGCAGCCTGCCGTTGCGCGACGTCAAGGTGCCGGGCGCGCTGGTGGACTACGTCTACGTGGACCCCGACCAGTGGCAGACCTACATCACCCGCGATTCGCCCTACTACGCGGGGGTGGTGCGCCGCCCGGTCACGCCGGAACCGCCTCTGCCGCTCGACGTCCGCAAGATCATCGCGCGTCGCTCGCTGCTGGAGTTCCCGCCCGGCGCCATCTGTAACCTCGGCTTCGGGATCAGCCAGCTCATCGGCCGCGTCGCCTGGGAAGAGGGCATCACGGACCAGCTCGTCCTGACCGTGGAGCAGGGCATCTTCGGTGGCGCGCCAGTCGCCGGCAACGAGGGCGGTGCCGGCTTCAACTACCAGGCGATGATCGATCAGCCGTACATGTTCGACTTCTACGACGGCGGTGGCCTCGACGTCGCGAGCCTCTCGTTCGCGGAGGTCGATGCTGAAGGCAACGTCAACGTCCATGCATTCGAAGGCCGCGTCCGTGGTCCGGGCGGGTTCCCGAACATCTCCGCGAAGACCGGGAGCATCAACTTCGTCGGGACGCTGACCGCGCGCGGCCTCGAGATCGCGATCGATGGCGGCGTGCGCATCGCGCAGGAAGGGAGCCTCCAGAAGTTCGTGCCGCGCGTCCGCGAGATCTCCTTCAACGGTCAGCTCGCCCGGGAGCGCGGGCCAGCAGGTGCGCTACATCACCGAGCGGGCGGTCTTCGCCCTGGCCGACGACGGCCTCGTGCTGACCGAGGTCGCGCCGGGAGTCGACGTCGAGCGGGACGTTCTCGCGCAGATGGGCTTCCGACCACGGGTCGCCGACGACCTGCGGACGATGGATGCGCGCATCTACGCGACCGGGCCGATGGGCCTCAAGGCCGACTTCGGGGACGCGCGCGTGAGCGGCCTCGTCACCCTCGAGCTCGGTCGGGTCGCCCACCTGACCATCGACAACCCGCCGCTCAACCTCGTCACCGCAGGAGCTACTGGAGGAGTTGGACGCGGCTCTCGCGACGCTCGAAGCCGCGGATCCGGGCGACGTCCGGGCGGTCGTGGTGACCGGAGCGGGCGAGCGTGCGTTCTCGGCCGGCTCCAACGTTCGCGACTTCGAGGCGCAGCGCGGCGCCGCCGGTCGCGAGCGCCACGCGCTCGAACAGGGCGTGGCGACCCGGCTCGCCCGCCTGCCGATGCCGACCATCGCCGCGATCGAGGGCAACGCCCTGGGCGGCGGCCTGGAGCTGGCGCTGTGCTGCGACATCCGGATCTGCTCGGAGCGGGCGAAGCTCGGGCTGCCCGAGGTCCGGCTTGCCGTCACGCCGGGAGCCGGCGGGACGCAGCGGCTGCCGCGGGTCGTGGGGCCGGCGCGGGCCCGGGAGCTCATCCTGACCGGCCGGGTCCTCGACGCCCACGAGGCGGAGCGCATCGGGCTCGTCTCCGCAGGTCGTGCCGGCCGGGGAGGCGGTGGCTCGGCGCCACGGCGATCGGCGAGGAGATCGCGCAGCGCGGTCCGCATCGCCGTGCGCGAGGCCAAGCGCCTCATCGACGCCGCGACCGACCTCGACATCGACGCCGGCCTGGCGGCCGAGCTGGACGCCTCGGACCGGGTCTTCGCCAGCGAGGACATGCTCGAGGGTGCTCGCTCCTTCTTCGACAAGCGCGACCCCGACTACCGCGGCCGATGAGGCCGCATCCACGCGACAGGAGGTTTCTCGCCCATGGCTGATGTCGAACGCTTCGGGGTGTTCCTGCCCTCGTACATCTGGGAGGGCGACGGGCCCGAGCGGGCCCGCGGCATCAAGGACTTCGCGCGCGAGGTGGAGGACCTCGGCTTCGACTCGCTGTTCATCACGGACCACCTGCTGGTCGGCAAGCGGTTCTACTCGGTCAACTGGCTGGAGCCGCTCATGACCCTGGCGGTCGCCGCCGGCGCGACGGAGCGGGTGCGCCTCGGCACGTCCATCCTGATCATGCCGCTGCGCAACCCGGTCATCCTGGCCAAGGAGCTCGCGACCCTCCAGTTCCTCAGCGACAACCGGGTGATCCTGGGCGCCGGCGTCGGCTGGAACGACGTCGAGTACGAGGCGGTCGGCGTCAAGAAGTCGGAGCGCGGCAAGCGCACCGACGAGATGCTCGACATCATGATGCCGCTGCTCGAGGGCGAGACCGTGACCTATCACGGCCAGTTCTACTCGGTGGACGACGTGTTCATCGAGCCGCGAGCGTCGCAGCGGCCGTTGCTCTGGATCGGTGGCGGATCGCAGCTGGCCTCGCCCAAGTCGCCCGACCTGCCCAAGTTCGTGGACTCGGTCAAGCGCCGGACCGTCAAGTCCGACGGCTGGATCCCGCGCCCCACCTGCCCGCCGCCGGACATCGCCCGGGACTGGGCAGAGCTCCAGGAGGCGATGCGCGAGGCCGGCAAGGATCCGTCCGACACGCTCGTCGCCCACGAGAACTTCCTGCACCTGGTCCTGACCGACGATCCGGCCGAGGCTCGTCGCCAACAGCACGAGGCGTTCCTCAAGGTCATGTCCGCCGAGCGCGGGCCGGAGTACCTCGAGTCGGTCTACCTGTTCGGGACGCCGGACGAGATCATCGCCTCGCTCCAGGCGCGCGTGGACGCCGGCGTCGAGTACTTCTTCCTGCACACGATGACGCCCGACCCGGCGCAGCTCCAGCTGTGGGTGGACCACATCATCCCCAACGTCAGCTTCCCGGACACGGTCGGGCCGGTGCGGCGACCGCCGACCCCGTGGCAGCGCACGGCGGCCACCGTCGGATGACCCGACGCGTCGGCCTGCTCGGGAAGCCGCTCAAGCGGCGGCACTCTCCGGTCATGCACGACGCCGCGTTCGACGCTGCCGGGATCGACGCGCGCTACGTGCTCATGGAGATGGAGCCCGAGGAGGTCGCGCCGACCGTGGCCGCGGCCCGGGCCGGCGACGACTGGCTGGGTCTCGGGGTGACCGCGCCGTACAAGCGGGTCGTCGCGAACCTCGTGGACGACGTCGAGGCCGACGCCGAGACCATCGGCGCGGTCAACAACGTCGTGCGCACCGACGACGGCCGGCTCATCGGGATCAACACCGATGCGCCGGGGTTCCGTGTCGGCGTGGAGCGGGCGATGGGCCGGTCGCTGGCCGGGCGCCGAGGTCGTCGTCGCGGGCGCCGGCGGTGCCGCGCGTGCCGTCGTGTACGCGCTGCTCGTGGCCGGGGCCGCTCGGGTGGTCATCGGCAACCGGACGCTCGTCGGCGCCGAGGCGCTGGCCGAGCGGTTCGCCACGGTCGGATCGCGACCGCCGCGACGCGACGGTCCTGGGCGACGATGTCTTCCTTGCGGCCCTCGCGACGGCCGATGTCGCGGTCAACGCGACGACGGTCGGGATGCTGGATCCGGGCATGACGATCCCGGTCGGCCTCCTGCCGGCGCACGCGACCGTCTTCGATCTCGTGTACGTGCCGCAGGAGACGCCGCTGCTCGACGGCGGCGCGGGCGCGCGGTCTGCGTGCCGCCAACGGCTCGGAGATGCTCATCGCCCAGGCGGCGATCGCCTTCGAGCGATGGACCGGCGTCGGCGGGATGGACGACGTGATGCGGGCGGCCGTGGCGCCGCTCCTGGCCGACCCGACGGTCGTGGCCTGACGTGCGTCTCGCGACGATCCTCGTCGACGGTCGCCCGCGGCCGGCCGTGGTCCGCGACGACGACACGGTCGTCGCCGATCGATACGCGGGCGACCGGTCTCGCCGGGCATCCGGGCCATCGCGGCCGGCGGACCCGTGGCTCTCGACCGTCTCCGGGCGTGGCTGGACGTCCAGCCCGCCGACGCCGGCGTGCCGCTCGCCGACGTCACCCTGGGCCCGGTCGTGCCCGATCCGGGGGCGATCTACACCGTCGGGCTCAACTACGACGGGCCGGGCGCCGCGCCGCGGCCGGAGTCGCCGCTCATCTACGGCAAGGCGGCCGGCAGCGTGGCCGGTCACGGCGCGACCCTCGCATGGGACCGGACCGTGACCGACGACGTCGATGCCGAGATCGAGCTCGGCGTCGTCATCGGGCACGAACGGCGGGGTCTTCGGCTACACGTGCATCAACGACATCTCGGCGCGCGACGAGCGGCTCGATGGCGACCAGTGGCTGCTCGGCAAGTCGATGGCGGGCTTCTGCCCGGTCGGACCGTGGCTCGTCACGGCCGACGCCTTCGATCCGACCGATGTCCGACTGACGGCCAGCATCGATGGCGACCTGATCCAGGACGGCCGGACGTCGCAGATGCGGCATCGAGATCCCGGACATGATCACCCACCTGCAGCCGACACCTCACGCTCCGACCCGGCGACCTCATCGCGACCGGGACGCCGGTCCGGCTCGCGACCCCGCCCGGCCCGTCACGTCGGCTGCGGCCGGGCGATACCGTGACGGTCAGCGTCGAGGGCATCGGCGAGCTGACGACCCACATCGCCTGACCATCGAATCGAACGACGCGGAGGACCCATGCCGAAGCCACCCACCGTCTTCCTCGGCCACCTGACCGATCCCGAACTGCGGCGGGCGCTCGAGCGCACGCAGACCGTCATCATCCCGACCGGCTCGACGGAGCAGCACGGACCACACGGCCCGCTCCTCACCGACGCCCTCGTCCCGACCGAGGTCGGGCGGCGGGTGGCGGAACGGACCGGCGCGCTCGTCGCACCGACGATCAACTACTCGCTGTCGTACCCGCACGTCGGCTTCACCGGCGTCATCCACCTCCGCGTCCAGACGTTCATGGACCTCATCGAGGACCTGGCCGCCGGCTTCGCGACGATGGGCTTCAAGCGGATCGTGTTCCTCAACGGCCATTACGACAACACCTACGCGATCGCCTACGCCTGCGCCGCGGCGTCGTCGGCCGGTCGTCTGCCGGACGGGGTCAGCGCGTTCCCGGTCAACTACTGGGACGGCATGACGGCCGAGGAGGCGGGCGAGTTCTTCGGCCCGACGAGCGGCCTCCACGCCAACCGGGCGGAGACGTCCGCGGTCATGGCGCTCGATCCGGCCTGGGTGGACATCGACGCGGCCAACGCCGAGCTGCCGCCCTTCCCCGAGGTGACGAACGCCCCGGCCGTGCACACGGCGTTCTTCTTCTCGGCACCGGGCTCCGTCCACCGGGCGAGTCACTCGGGCACGTGGGGCGACGCGCGCGAGTCGTCGGTCGAGTACGGGGAGCGCTACCTGCAGGTCGTCACCGACGCCACGGTCCGCGTCCTCGACGACATCGAGCGCACGTTCGCGGCGATGCCGCCGCGCTGACGCGCGTCAGGCGTCGAGGCGGCGTCCCGCCAGCCAGACGCCACGGATCGGCGAGGTCGTCATCGAGCTCGACGAGGTCCGCGCGCTGGCCGACGGCGATCCGACCTCGGTCAGTCTGGCCGATGAGCGCGAGGGGGTTTGCGCTTGCGGCAGCCACGGCCTCCGGCAACGGCACGCCCGTCGCGACGAGATTACGGACCGCGTCGTCGAGCGCGATGACCGAGCCGGCGAGCGTCGTGGTCCCGGCGAGGGTCACCCGGCCATCGGCCACCTCGACCTCGAGGCCGCCGAGCCGTCCGCGGCCGTCGCCCATGCCGGCGAGCGCGATGGCGTCGCTGACGAGGACCAGGCGGTCGGGGCCTTTGGCCCGCCGGATGAGCGACCACAGCGCGGGATGGACGTGGTGCCCATCGGCGATGAGCTCGACGAACGCGTCGTCCTCGAGGAGTGCGGCCGCGGCCAGACCCGGCGCGCGGTGATCGATCCCGGACATCGCGTTGAACAGGTGGGTCGTGCCGGTGGCCCCGGCGCGATAGCCGGCGCGCGCCTCGTCCAGGGTCGCGGCCGAATGGCCGAGCGACACGGCGACGCCGGCGGCTCGCAGCCGCGCGATCAGGTCGATCGCGCCCGGCAGCTCCGGGGCGATCGTGATGAGCCGGAGTCCGTCGAGGAGCGGATCGATCGCGGCGTCATCGATGCGCGGCCGGCTCGATGAGCGCGCCCGCGTCGTGCGCGCCCTTGCGCGCGGCCGCGAGGAACGGTCCTTCGAGGTTGAGGCCCAGCGGCGCGGCGCCGTCGGTCGCCGCCGATCGGCGACCACCCGCGCACCGTCGCCGCGAACCGTGCCAGCGACGTCCAGGGGCGCGGACACGGCCGTCGGCAGGAACGACGTCACGCCGCGTCGCGCGAGCGCGCGCGCCATGCCGGCGAGGGCGTCGGCGCCACCCATCGCGTCGTGGCCGCCCCAGCCGTGGACGTGGACATCGACGAAGCCAGGGGCGATGAACGGACCGTCGCCGTCCGCCGCGCTGCCGTCGTCGAGGTCGACCGCCGCGATGACCCCATCCTCGATCGAGATCCGGCCGGCGACGACGCGGTCGTCGAGGACCAGCCGGCCCCTGATCTCGGCCGTCGTGGCGGGGCTCATCCGGGTGCCGCGACGGCCCCGTCGTCGTCGCCGGTGTCCGGCTCGTCCGGCGGCTCCGGGGCTTCCACGTCGAACTGGACGCCGAGGCCGTAGCGGTCCGCGAGGTAGCGCGACTCGGTCGCCTCGATCCGACGGCCGTGGGCGTCCATGATGACCCGCCGTTCCACGAGCAGCGGATCACCGACGCGGATCGAGAGGAGGCGCGCGTCCTCGGCCGTCGCGGCCGCCGCGGAGACCGTGCCGGTGCCGCGCCACAGCACGAAGCCCGCATGCCCCAGCGCTTCGTGCAGCGAGCCGTGGCTGAGGTCCGCGGTCATGACCGCGTCCGCGACGGCACCGATGAGCACGGCCAATTCGAGCGCGATCGGCTCGCCGTCCGCGAGCCGCACCCGGCGCAGGTGGACGACCGGCTGGCGTGGCGGGATCCCGAGGCTGGTCGCCTCGGTCGCCGATCGACGGACGGATGACCCGGCTCAGGATCCGCGAGCTCGGCACGCGACCCGTCCGGCGCATCTCGTGGGTGAACGTCATGAGTCGATTCGCACGTCGGTAGGCCGGGGGTTCCGCGACGAACGACCCGCGTCCCGGTTCGCGTGCGATCAGGCCGTCCTCGGCCAGTCGCTGCATCGCATTGCGGGCGGTCATGCGGCTCACGCCGAACTCGGCGCACAGCTCGGCGTCGGACGGCAGGCGCGAACCCGGTCGCAGCGTCGAGATCCGCTCGCGCAGGACCTGCTCGATGTGGCGGTACTGGGGCTGATACGCCGCGTGACTCACGACGGCGTCAGGTGTCGCTCGTGACCCGGGTGTACGCGGCCGCCACGAGGACGATGATCAGTCCGAACAGGATCTGGCGGACCGCCTCGGGAAAGCCGAACGAGGACAGCAGCGACGTCAGGACGGTCAGGATCAGGGCCCCGACCATCGTTCCCGCGAAGCCGCCACGGCCACCCATGATCGACGTGCCGCCGATGACCGCAGCCGCCACCGACGGCAGCACGTAGCCATTGGACAGGGTCACGCTGGCGACGTTGTTCAGACCGGAGACGAGGATCCCGGCGATGGCCGCCAGCAGCGCAGCGATGACGTACAGGACGATGAGCACCTGCCACGACCGAGCCCCGGACAGGCGCGCGGCGATCGGGTTGTCGCCGATCGCATAGAGCAGCCGTCCGTAGCCGGTCCGACGCAGCCCCAGGAGGATGATGGCCGCCAGGGGCACGAACACGACGAGGCTGTACGGGAGCACCCCGCCCACAGTGTCCGATCCGATCGAGCGGACGACCGGTGGGACGCCGGACGAGGTCTTGACGATGATCAGCTGCGAGCGCGTTGGAGGCGCCCAGCACGACCAGGCTCATCGCCAGGGTCATGATCAGCGGGTGCACGCGGAACACCCCGACGCCGATCCCGGTGATGGTTCCTGCCGCCGTCGCCGCGAGGAGCGCGATCGCGAACGCGCCCGGCTCGCCGAGATCGACGACGAGGGCGGCCATCAGGAATCCGGCCATCGATGCCACGGCGCCGACGGAAAGATCGATCCCACCGGTCAGCATGGTGAGTGTCTGAGCACCCGCGAGGATGGCCAGCGGGATCGCGGCTCGCAGCGTGAGACCTACCCAGTTGGCACTGATGCTGCTCGGGCTCACGATCGCGAACGCGATACTCAGGAGGACCAGGAGCCCGATGAGCGGGATGATCGGGCGATCCCGGAAGGCCCGCTGCCACGCTGCGGCGGTCAGCCAGGGGCTGCGCGCCGTGTCCGTCCCGGCGACGTTCGTCATCGGTGTCCCCGGCGGATCTGGGCGATGTTCCCGAGCATGACGACCGCGATCAGGATGACGCCCTGGAGGACGGTCGCGATGTTCGGGTTCAGCCCCAGCAACGTCATGTCGGTTTGCATCAGGGCGAGGATGACGACGGCCACGATCGGTCCGACCACGCCTCCACGGCCGCCGGCGAGGCTGACCCCGCCGAGGACGACCGCGGCCACGCTCAACAGCGTCTGGCCACCCGGCAACGGCTTGCCGATCCCGAAGTTCGCGGTGAGCGCCAAGCCCCCGAGGGCTGCGAAGAGCCCCGCGAACATGTAGGCGATGAGCTTGGTCCGAGGCACGGAGACGCCGCTTCGGAAGGCCGCGAGCTGGCTGCTGCCAACGGCGTAGATCGACAGGCCGAGGCGCGACCGGCGGAGTGGGATCCAGATGACGGCGACCACGACGACGAGGACGACCACCGCCTTCGGGAGTAACTCGATGCCAAGCAGCGGCCCCTTGACGAGGTCCTTGAGCCATGTCGCGGCGGCGCCGCCATCGGTCTTGAGGACCAGTAGCGCGCACCCTGCCCAGACGAACGACATCGCCAGTGTCACGACGATGTCGGGCACGCGGGTGGCGACGACGACGGCGCCATTGATCGCGCCGATCACGAGGCCGAGGAGGAGGGCGCCGAGGATGACGACGACGGCGAACTCCTCGCTCTGGCCCTGCATCTGCGATGCGGCGACCACGCTGACGAAGGCCATCATCGAACCGATCGAGAGGTCGATCCCGCCCGAGATCACGACGATCGTCTGGGCGACGGCCGCAAGCGCCAGGGGCAGCACCGAGTTCGCCAGCCCCTGGATGCCCGCCGCACCGTAGGTCGGCTGGATGGCCCGGGTGAAGGCCAGCATCAGGGCGAGCAGGCCGAGGAGGCCGAGCGTCCAGATATTCCGGCGCGCCCAATCGAGGACGATCTCGAGCGCGCGGCCCCGCGATTCGGTCGCCGTCGTCGACGCTGCGGTCATGATCCCGCTCCCTTGGCCGTGTCGGGGTCGCTCTCTTCGGCGATGATCTCGGCCGCCGCCTCCTCGGGGATCTGGGCGTCCGCACTGAGGTTGTACGCCGCGCGCAGCAGCGTGGACTCGTCCGCCTGCGCATCGACTTCACCGACGACGCGGCCGCCGAAGATGACGATCGCCCGATCGCACGCGAGCGCGATCTCCTTGAGTTCCGACGTATAGAGGATCACGGCCGCGCCGGCCTCGGCGAGTTCGCGCAGGAGCACGTAGATCTGGTGCTTGGTCCGGATATCGATGCCGCGCGTCGGGTCGAAGCAGAGCATCGTGCGGACACCACCAGCCACCCAGCGCGCGATGGTCACCTTCTGCTGGTTGCCGCCGGAGAGGCGGCGGACCTCACGTCCTGCTCGCGTGTCGATCTGCAGTTTCTCGATCCCACCGTCGACGGCTCGCCGCTCCTTGCCGACGTCGATCGGTCCCCAGGAACGCAGCGCGGCGATCCACGGCAGGGCGATGTTCTCGCGCACGGAGCGCTGCATCAGCAGGCCCTCGGCACGGTCGGCCGGAACGTACACGAGGCCGGCCCGGATCGCGTCGGCCGGGTGCTGGAAGCGGACCGCCGCCCCGTCGATCTGCAGCTCGCCGCTGCTGGGGCGCTCGGCACCCGCGAGGATGTCGAAGAGCTCGTCCTGGCCCTGGCCCTCGAGGGCGATGACCCCCAGTACCTCACCGGGATAGAGATCGAAGGAGACGTCAGTGAGGTTGGTGCCGTACTGCAGTCCGCGCGCCGAGATCCGCGGCACGCCCGACCGATCGATGGTCGTGTGGCCTGCGGCCTCGCGCGCAGGGATCTGGTCCGCGATCGGACCGAGCATCAGTTCGACGATCCGGTGCTCGGACCCCGCGGAGACATCGACCACCCCGACGGTCTGGCCTTCGCGGAGCACCGTCGCGCGATCGCAGACCGCCGCGATCTCGATCATCCGGTGGGAGATATAGACGACCGACTTGTCGCCGCCGCGGCGGCGCCCGATGACCTCGAGCACCCGCTCGGTCAGGTTCGCCGGGAGCGCTGCGGTCATCTCATCGAGCATCAGGACATCCGGTTCGATCGCGAGGGCACGCGCAAGGTCGATGATCCGTTGCGTCGCCAGCGGCACCCGTCGTGCGAGCGCGCCGAGATCCAGCCGCCCGACACCCAGCTCGTTGAGCCAGTGACGGAATGGGTCGATGGGAGTCTCCGTGAGGCGCAGGTTCGAGCGGATGTCGAGGTCTGGGATGAGGGCCGGCTCCTGGTAGACGGAGACAAGACCACCATGCCGGGCCTCGGCAGGGGAGTGGACCGTACGGGTCCGCCCGCGGACCGCGATCGTCCCGCTGTCGGGACGGACCGCGCCGGTCAGGATCTTGACGAGCGTGCTCTTGCCGGCGCCGTTGGCGCCCATGAGAGCGTGGATCTCGCCCGGACGCACCGCGAGCGACGCGTCCTTCAGCGCGACCACAGCGCCGTACGTCTTCGAGATGTCGGTGGCCTCGAGCAGCAGGTCGGTCGCGATGGTGGTCATGCGCTCCCTGGTGTGGTCAGGGGGCGCCGGCGTCGCCGGCGCCCCCTGTTCCTTGATGGCTTCGGGGAGGGCTACTCGCCCGGAGCCTTGCAGGCCAACATCTGGTCGAACGTGTAATCCGTCCAACCGTCGATGTACCAGCTGACCGGCCACAGGGCGTCGAGGCCGTCGACGTAGATCTCCTGCAGGCTGGCGAGTCCTTCCGGCGTGTCGTTGGAATACGCCTCTGGCGTCGGAAGGAACACGCTGTTGCCCTCGGTGGTCTGGGGCGTCTCCCCGTTGAGGAGCTGGAGGGCGAGGTTCACGCCCGCGCCGCCGACAGCGGCCGGGTTGTACACGGCGATCCCTTCGAGGCCTTCCTTGGTCCCGTCCTCGTTGAGCAGGTACCCGACGAACGCCTTCAGGTCGGCGCCGACGATCGGCACGAATTCCTTGCCGGCCGCCTGGATGGCGTCGACGATCTGGGAGTCGATGCCCGAGGTCCAGATGCCCTCGATGTCATCGTACTGGCCGCTGTTGATGAAGTCGTTGATGAGCTTGGTGCCCTCATCCGGGCTCCAGCTGGTGGCGACGCCGTCCTCGCTCGGAAGCAGCGTGATGCCCGGGTAGTCGGCGAGCGCCTTGAGGACGCCCTCGTGGCGGTCGTTGTCGGCCGGGTGGCCGGCGATGCCGCGCATGTAGTAGACCTCACCGGTTCCGCCGATCTTCTCGAACAGCCACCGTGCGCCGATCTCGCCGTACTCGACCTGGCTGTTGGACAGGTTGTACGTCTCGGGATCGGTCACGTAGGCGTCGATGGCGACGGTCTTGATGCCGGCAGCCTGCGCCTCATCGAGAGCGGGGTTGAGAGCATCCGGGGAGCCCGGGTTGAAGACGATCGCGTCAACGTCGGCCGCGATCAGGTCGCGGATCTGCTGGAGCTGCGGGTAGGTCGCCTCTTCCTGGTGGATCCAGGTGACCGGATTCCGACCTGGCCAGAAACGAGCGCCTGCGCCTTGGCGGTGCAGAGCTGCTGCTCGCGGAACCCGTTGCCGACGCCGAAGTTGTTCGAGAAACCGATCTTGAACATCGCGGCCGGCGCTTCGCTGGCCGGAGCCTCGCTGGCCGGAGCCTCGCTGGCCGGAGCCTCGCTGGCCGGAGCCTCGCTGGCCGGCGCTTCGCTGGCGCCACTGCTGCTGCAGGCGGCCGCGACCATCGCGATCGCTGCTAGGACCGCAAGCCACTTGGCCCGGGTCGTGCCCTGTCCTGTCATGTGCACTCCTCCTCGTTGACGCGCTCGCCGGCCACGCCGACGGGCTGCGTGATGGAACGATCTACGCCCCGCTCTCCGGGGTGGGCATTCTGCATTATGTCGGGGTCACCTCCTCGCGCGGGCCCGGCCGTGCGTCACCCGCATCGCGGATGATGGCACGGGCGATCCGACGTGCGTGTTCACGATAGGCGTCGTCAAACAACTCCCGCGAGCGCTCGGCGCCTACGACCGAAGCCCGGGTGATGGCCGGCAGCATCGCCCCACGCTCCACGAGGAGCTGGGCGGTGCGCACCTTGATGCAATTGACGATCGTGACCGCGGCGATCGTGGAGCCGGGTCCGATCGGTGTCTCGAGATCGGGGATATCGACCAGGGCGTCCGCGTGGGGCGAGCACAGGTCGATGACGAGGTCCGCGGCGTCCAGCAGCCGCATGCCGGTCTCCGGCTCGGGGTCGCTCGACATCGACTGGGCGACCGACGTCACCGCGATGACCCGCAGCCCGCGCCGCCGGGCGCCGAGGGCCATCTCGACCGGGACGGCGGTCGTACCGCCGGCCGAGAAGACCATCATCACGTCCCTCGGGCCGAACTGGAAGTTATCGAGGATCACCTCGGCGAGACCGGGGACCCGCTCGATGAACATCGCCTGGCGCTGGCCGTTGGCCCCTACCACCTGGGTATGGAAGGTCATCGACAGCTCGACGATCGGGTTGAAGCCCGGATACGAGCCATAGCGCGGGAACATCTCCTCCACGGGGATCCGCGAGTGACCCGTGCCGAAGAGGTGGACCAGTCCGTCCGCGGCGATCGCATCGGCGCACCACTGGCTCGCGGTCTCCATCGCATCGGCCTGCGTCGCGGCGAGCCGATCGAGGACCGGCTGGGCGTGGGTCAGCCAGGTGAGCACCGGGGCGGTGGCGGAGGTGGTGGTCGCCATCAATAGCCGCCCTCGAGCGAGCCGGCCGCCGCGGCCACGGGTGCGGCGCCTGCCTTGCGCGCGCGGAAGTCGTCGATGATGACGGCCGTGGCGGTCGCCCCGATCCGCGTCGTGCCCAGGGCCATGACCGCGAGCAGCGCATCGAGCGTCCGGACGCCGCCCGCTGCCTTGACCTGGACGTGTGGCGAGGTGTTGGCACGCATCAGGATGAGGTCCTCGTGCGTCGCGCCGCCCGGAGCGAACCCGGTCGAGGTCTTGACGAATTCGGCGCCCGCGGCCTCGGTCAGGCGGCAGGCCCGGACCTTCTCGTCGTCGCTCAGATAGGCGTTCTCGAAGATGACCTTGACGATCGCGCCGCCTCCGTGGGCGACGTCGACGACGGCCGCGATGTCCGCCTGGACGTCGGCGTCGCGCCCGGACCTGAGCGCGCCGATCTGGATCACCATGTCGATCTCGGTCGCGCCATCGGCGAGGGCTTGGCGCGTCTCGGCGACCTTGGTCTCGGTCGTGCAGTACCCATGCGGGAAGCCGACGACCGTGCCGACCGCCACATCGGTCCCCTTGAGGATCGCCGCCGCCCGTCGGACGTGGACCGGCGGGACGCACACGCTCGCGACGTCGTAGTCGGCCGCCAGCCGACAGCCGTCCTCGATGAAGGCGTCATCGAGCTCGGGGCGCAACAGGCTGTGGTCGATGGTCTTGGCGATGTCGCGCTCGGTCAGTGCGTCGAAGTCGATGGCGGTCAAGTGGTCTCCTCGTCGCGATCAGTGGCAGAACGGGCGCAAAACGTCTCGGGCGATGAGGAAGCCCTGCTTGACCTTCTCGTCCGTGCCTTCGAAGCGGCGGTCTTCGTGCTCGATGATGCAATCGCCTTCGTATCCCTGTCGGTAGAGCTCGCCATGGACGACGCTCCAGTCCACCTCGCCGAGGCCGGGGATCCGCGGGATCTGCCAGCCGATCCCCATCGAGAAGACACCACGCTCATACAGGCCGTCGCGATCGATCATCAGGTCCTTCGCCTGGTAGTGGAGGACGTGCGGCCCGAACTCTTTGAGGAAGCGCCCGATGTCGATCATCTGGAGGATCAGGTGCGACGGGTCGAAGTTGAGCCCGATCGTGTCGCCCCACTGCTCCAGGATCCGGCGCCACATCCGTGGCGTCGTCGCGATGTTGTGGCCGCCCGGCCACTCGTCGTACGAGAAGAGCATCGGGCAGTTCTCGAGCGTGATCTTGCGGCCGTGGTCCCGGGCGTAGGCCACGATGTCCGGCCAGACGCGCAGCGCCTCGTCCCAGTTCTCGTCCTGGTTCTTCGCGCCATCGCCGCCCATGAAGGTGTTCACCAACGGGATGTCCATCTTCTCGGCCGCGTCGATGACCTTCTTCAGGTGAGCGATGACCGACGCCCGGTGTTCGGGGTCGGGGTGGAGCGGGTTCGGGTAGAAGCCCAAGCCCGAGATGGCCAGCCCCTTGCCCTCGATCTCGGCGCGGATGTCCGTCGCCTGGCTGCCGGACAGGTTCGCCACATCGATGTGGCTCGTGCCGGCGTAGCGTCGGGTGGGGCCCGTGGCCTTCGGCCAGCAGGCGATCTCGAGGACTTCGAAGTCCGAGGCCGCGGCCCAGTCCGCGACATCCATGAGGTCGGTATCGGGGAACGGGGCAGTCAGGAAGCCGAGTTTCATCGGGCGGGGACCTCCGTGGCGGCGGCGGGCGCGGTCGTGGACGCGTCGCGAACGACGTCGACCCAGCGACCGAGCCGCGCGCTTTCGGCGATGGCGTCACCCACGAGCATCTCGTCGTGGCCGTCCGCGAACGTGGGATAGCCGGGGCGGGAGGAGGGCGCCCCGGCTACCACGTCCGCATAGACGGCGCGGAAATGCGCGCAGAAGGTGTCGAAGAAACCCTCGACGTGGCCGCCGGGCAGCGCCGCTGCCGCCTGGCCGGCCGCGCCCATCAGGGCGGGGTTGCGGATGAGGATCTCGTTCGGGCGTTCGCGATGCCCGATCCAGGCCTGGTCGGGCTGCTCGGAGTCCCAGGACCAGGCGGCCTCGGACCCGTCGATCTCGTACACGAGGGAGTTCTTCCGGCCTGGCGCGATCTGGGAGATGCTGACCGCCCCGCGCGCCCCGCCATCGAAGCGAAGCAGGATCGTCGCGGTGTCCTCCGTCGCGATCGGCCGGGCGACCGTGTCCGCGGCCCGCTCGGTCGAGAACGTCTCCACCGGACCGGTCGGCTCGTGGCGCGTGCCGATGAAGGTGGCAAGCTCCGCCATCACGGCGCTGACGTGCTGGCCGGTCACGTAGGTCATCAGGTCCAGCCAGTGCGATCCGATGTCCCCGACCGCCCGTAATGCGCCGCCGCGTTCCGGCTGGAGACGCCAGTTCCAGTCGCTCTCGAGTAGGAGCCAGTCCTGGAAGTAGCGTCCCGTGACGAGGCGCACCTCGCCGAGCGCCCCGGCAGCGACCTGCTCGCGCGCGTGTTGATTGAGCGGGTAGTAACGGATGTTGAAGTTCGTGGCGTTCACGAGACCGCTGCGAGCGGCCACCTCGACAAGCTCCGCCGATTCCGCGGCGGTCATGGCGAGCGGCTTCTCGCAGATGACGTGCTTGCCGGCCTCGAGGATCGCGCGCGCCTGGCTCACATGCAGGTCGTTGGGCGAGGTGACGTGGACGACGTCGACGGTCGCGTCGGCAAGCAGGGCGTCGAGACTCGCGTAGGCCTGCGCGACGCCGAGCGCCGCAGCGCGCGCCGCCCCACGTTCCGGGGAACTGCCCAGCACCCCGCGCACCTGGACGCCGATGCGCCGAAGCGCTTCGACATGCACGGTCCCGATGAACCCGGTCCCGATGACGGCAGCTCCGACATCGGCGATCGTTCGCACGGTCAGTGGTTGCTCCTCGTGTCCAGACCTGTCTAGACAGTCTAGAGGGATACGCAGGATGATGCGAGGCGCTGATCAGCTCGCCCGACGGTGCTGGCGCTCCTCCCGTTCGCACCGTCTCGCTTCGCGCCACCACAATCCTACTTTCACCTGTCAAGTGCAAAAGTGGTCTAGATGGGTGACACCGACGTATCATCGCCCGGTGAGCCAGCCGCCCCAGCCTGCACTCCCCGACGAGGTCCTCGACGACCTGGTCGCGGTCCTCGATGAGATCCGTCTCGGGCGCTCCCGTTCCAGATCCGAACTCGTGGCCCGAACGGGTCTCGGGCGAGCCATCGTCGCCCGACGGGTGGGCGAGCTCATCGACCGGCGGTTGGTGTCCGAGGGCCTCGTCGGGCCCAGCACGGGCGGGCGGCCGCCACGCCAGCTGACGTTCCGGGCCACGGCCGGCCATGTCCTCGTCGCCGATCTCGGGGCTACCAGCATCGATGTCGCGGTCACGACCCTCGATGGCCGGATCCTGGGTCACCATGACGAGCCGGCCCGGATCGAGGACGGTCCCGATGCCTGCCTGGATCGGGTGGAGGCGCTGTTCACCTCGCTCGCCGCCACGACCAAGGACATCCCCGGTCGTCTGTGGGGCGTTGGGATCGGGGTGCCGGGTCCCGTCGAGTTCGGCTCCGGCCGACCGATCGCACCGCCGATCATGCCCGGCTGGGACGACTATCCGATCCGCGAGCGGTTCGCGGAGCGGTACGGGGCCCCGGTCTGGGTGGACAACGACGTCAACGTTCTGGCCCTCGGCGAGTGGCGGTCGGGGATCGCCGCGGGGCACGATGACGTCGTGGTCGTCAAGGTTGGGACCGGCGTCGGGGCCGGGATCATCGTGGACGGCCAGGTCCATCGCGGCGCGCAGGGGAGTGCCGGCGACGTGGGCCACATCCAGGTCTCGGACGATCCCGACGTCGTCTGCCGCTGCGGCAACATCGGGTGTCTCGAGGCCTACGCTGGCGGCGCCGCCCTCGGCCGGGCCGGCGAGACGGCCGCCCGCGATGGCCGAAGCCCTCGCCTTCGGACCGCCTTGGACCAGCACGGGACGGTGACCGCGGAGGACGTGGCGCGCGCGGCATCGTTCGGGGACCCGGTCGCGATGGCACTGCTTCAGGAGGCCGGTCGCCGGGTCGGCTCGATGCTCGCGAGCGTGGTCAACTTCTTCAATCCGTCGCTCATCGTCATCGGCGGTGGCGTCGCCAACTCGCCGGATCAGTTCCTCGCAGCGATCCGCGAGACGATCTACCGCCGCTCGCTGCCCCTCGCCACCCGGGAGCTCCAGATCCAGCGATCGTCGCTCGGTGGGTTAGCCGGGGTGATCGGGGCGTCGGCCATGGTGGTGGATCGGCTGTTCTCGCGCGAGTCGATCGGCCGCTGGATCGAGGCCGGTGAGCCTGCGGGGACACCGGAGGTCGCGCTCACGCGCGCGAGCTGAAGACCGTCACGCGGGGCGCGGTGGCGCCGTGCTCTCGCGGATGATCAGCTCCGTCGTCAGCTCGACGCGCATCTGGGCGGGTTCCTCGCCGCGGGCCATCTCCAGCACGAGCGTCGCCGCGGCCTCCGCCATCTCGATCAGTGGCTGACGGACGGTCGTGAGCGGCGGACCCACCCACCGGGCGACCGGCAGGTCGTCGAATCCGACGACGCTCAGGTCCTCCGGGATGTGCAGGCGCTCGCTCGCGCGCGGCCTGGTAGACGCCGAGCGCCTGGAGGTCGTTGCCCGTGATGATGGCGCTCGGCCGGTCGGGCCGGCGAAGCAGCGCACGGCCGGTCGCGATCCCCTCGTCGACGTGGAACGCGCCGTGGCTGACGAGGCTCGGATCGATGCGTACCCCTGCCTCGTCCATCGCGGCTCGGAACCCGTCCACGCGGGCCCGGCTGCACAGGATGTCCGGGGGGCCGCCGATGACGGCGATCCGGCGGTGGCCAAGGCCCAGCAGGTGGCGGGTCGCGGTCAGGCCGCCGTTCCAGTTCGTCGCGCCGATCGACGGCGTGGCATGGAGCGGCTCGCCGGCCGGATCGAGGATGACGAACGGGATGCCCCGCGTGCTGAGCTGCTCCCGCATCGACGCGCTCAGGTCCGAGAAGACGGCGATGACACCGGTCGGTCGCCGCGCGAGGACGCCTTCGATCCAGCCTCGCCCGGGCGTCCGCCGACCCTGCATCTCGGTCAGCACGACCGCCAGGTGGTGGCGCCCGGCGACCCGCTCGACACCGCGGACGATCTCGAGCGCCCACTCGGTCTCGAGCTCGTGGAAGATCACTTCGATCAGGGATGACCGGCCGCACCGAGCGTGGCGTCCGCTGGTAGCCGTGTTCGATGATCGCGGCCTCGACCCGACGGCGCGTCGCGCTCGATACGTCGGACCGGCCGTTGATGACCTTGGAGACCGTCGGGACGGAGACGCCGGCCTGCTCGGCGATGAACGCGATCGTCGTCCGTGGCGTGCTGACCATAGCGCGATGTGTAGCGAAAGTTTCGGGGCCGTGCAGCGCGATCTCGCATGGCGCGGCAGCGGACGCCAGCCGTGCCGGATGGCCCGCGGACACCGTTCCGAAAGGTCTTGACGCCCGTTCGCGACCTTCGTATGGTGTGCATGGTCGAAACCGTATCGTTACCGAGTACGAAACTTTCGACCTGGAGGAGCCTCGAGTCTGGGGCTTGGTCCGTCGGGCCGGTCGTCGACCGTCGATGACGCCGCCGCACCGTGGGCCCGCACCGTACCCCGAGGGTTGCTCGGGAAGAGGAGGTCGAGTGGTGGCAACACGCTGGCGATCACTGGGGGTCTTCGCGATCCTCGCCCTGTTGGTGTCCGCTTGCTCGAGCGGCGGCGCCTCGACCGCGCCGTCGACTGCTCCGAGCGACCGCGCCGCACGACCGCGCCGAGCACCGAGGCATCGCAGGCCGCGGAGCCGGTCACCATCACCTGGTATCACATCCAGAACAACGACCCGGGCCTCAGCCTGTGGAAGGATCTCGCCGATGAGTACATGGCGGCGAATCCGAACGTGACCATCGACATCCAGGTCAACGAGAACGAAGCATTCAAGACCAAGCTCACGACCCTGCTCCAGCAGGGCGACGTGCCCGACCTGTTCCAGACGTGGGGCGGCGGCGGTCTCCGCCAGCAGGTCGAGGCCGGCCTGGTCAAGGACATCACCGCGGATATCGCGCGACTGGAAGTCCGAGATCAACGCCGGCGCGCTGAGCATGTACGAGGTCGACGGCAAGAACTACGGCATGCCCTTCGACCTTGGACTCGTCGGCTTCTGGTACAACACCCAGACCTTCGAGGACGCCGGGATCACGGCGCTCCCCACGACGTGGGACGAGTTCCTGGCCACGGTCCAGACCCTCAAGGACGCAGGGCGACACCCCGATCGCGCTGGCCGGCAAGGACACGTGGACCGGCGCGTTCTACTGGGCGTACCTCGCGGTCCGCAACTGCGGCCAGGCGGGGATGGACAAGGCCGTCACCACCGGTGACTGGTCCGATCCCTGCTTCGTGAAGGCCGGTGAGGACTTCCAGCAGCTCATCGATCTCGAGCCGTTCCAGGAAGGCTTCCTGGCGGCGCCGTGGGACGGCGCCGGCAGCGGTGCGGCCGCACAGGCCACCTACAACGGCGCGATCCAGCTCATGGGCCAGTGGCTCCCGGGCACGGTCAACGCCAACTCGGGTGAGACCCGGGCGATCGGCGAGGGCCTTGGCTGGTTCCCGTTCCCCGCCGTGACCGGTGCGCCCGGTGACGCCTTCGACGGCGTCGGTGGCGGCAACGGCTTCGCCGTCGGCAAGGACGCGCCGCCCGAGACGGTCGACTTCCTGCACTACCTCGTCAGCCTCGATGCGGCGAATCGGTGGGGCGCCCTGAACTCGGGCATCCTGCCGACGACCAACGGCTCCGAGGCGTCGACGACGGATCCGATGCTGACGCTCGTCCTCGAGGGCGCGCGAAGGCCGAGTTCGTCCAGCTCTACCTCGATCAGGCGACGACGCCTGAGCTCGGTGGGGCGATCAACGAGGCGGTCGCCACCCTGTACGCTGGGACCGGGACTCCGGAGTCGGTGGCCGAGGCCATCAACGCCGCCGCCGGCCAGTAGTCGATCCTCCGATCAGGTACGTGGATGGGCCGGCCGAGCGCCGGCCCATTCACATGACTGAGTGACCAACGTGGCGACTGCCGTCGGTTCCCGTTCTCGCACGAGTCGCAACCTGCGCGCCTGGGGCGTTGCCGGGCTGTTCATGCTCCCGGCGCTGCTGCTCTACGCGGTGTTCGTCCTGTTCCCGATCGTCCAGGCGGCGCGGTACAGCCTGTACGACTGGAACGGCCTGGAGCCGCTCGACCAGTTCGTGGGGCTCGCGAACTTCGAACGAGCGCTGAACGACCCGGTCTTCCTGGGCGCCGTCAGCCACAACGCCTTCATCGTCATCCTGTCGCTCGCCGTCCAGATCCCGTTCGCCATCGGTCTCGCCTTGATGCTGAACCGTCGGTTTCGGGGTCGGGCGATCCTGCGCCTGATCTTCTTCGCCCCCTATGTCATCGCCGAGGTCATCACCGCGATCGTCTGGAGCCTGCTCCTCCAGCCCAACGGCCTCGCCGAGAACCTCCTGACCGCGGTCGGGATGGGGGATGCCTACCACCCGTGGCTGGCCGACCCCGATACCGTCCTCGTCGCCCTCTTCTTCATCATCACGTGGAAGTACTTCGGGTTCCACATGATCCTGATGCTCGCCGGGCTCCAGGGGATCCCGCGCGAGCTCGATGAAGCGGCGGCCATCGATGGCGCGTCGCGCTGGCAGGCGATCCGCTACGTCACCCTGCCCTTGCTCGGTCCGACCATCCGCGTCTCCGTGTTCCTCTCGATCATCGGGTCGCTGCAGCTGTTCGACCTCGTGTGGGTCACGACCCGCGGTGGGCCGGTGAACGCCTCGAACACGATGGCGGTCTACATGTTCGACCGCGGCTTCGTGCGTTTCCAGTTCGGCTACGGGAGCGCCGTCGCGGTGATCCTGTTCCTGATCTGCTTCGTTCTCGCGCTCGCCTACCAGCGCTGGGTCCTTCGGCGCGACACGGAAGGAGCCACCACCAATGGCTGAACCGACCGCGGGCCAGGCGGTCGCCGTCGCGGACCGACGATCCGGCCCGGACGCTCGATGTCCGGATCCGCCGGATCGCAGGGTCCGTCCTGCGCGCCGCGGTGCTGCTCGCCGTGGCCGCGATCATCGTCGTCCCGATCGTCTTCGCCGTCCTGGGCGGGTTCCGCGACGCCCCGCAGCTCGCGGCCGACCCGGTCGCCTTGCCGGACCCGTGGGTGTGGACCAACTACACGGACTCGCTCCTGTCGGCGAGCTTCTGGATCCAGCTGCGCAACAGTGCCGTCGTGGCCGCCATCTCGACGATCATGGTCGTCCTGTTCGCGGCCCTCGCGGCCTTCGTCCTCGCCCGGCGCGAGTTCCCCGGCCGCGAAGTCGCCTACACGGTCTTCACGCTGGGACTCCTGTTCCCCGCGACCGTCGCCATCCTGCCGCTGCTCATCCTCGTCCGCGACCTCGGGTTGCTCGACAACCCGCTCGGGCTGGCCCTGCCGGAGGCGGCCTTCGGGTTGCCGCTGACGATCATCATCCTGCGACCGTTCTTCCGGAGCATCCCCAAGGAGCTGGAGGATGCCGCCGCGATCGATGGCTGCGGCTCGTTCGGCTTCTTCTTCCGCATCCTGCTGCCGCTGGCACGCCCGGCCCTGGTCACCGTGGCGGTCCTCGCCATCGTGTCGAGCTGGAACCAGTTCCTGCTGCCCCTGGTGATGCTGTCCGACGCGGAGAACTGGACCCTGCCGCTGGGCGTGACGAACTTCAGCACGCAGTACACGACGGACACGGCGCGCATCCTCGCTTACACCACGCTCGCGCTCATCCCGGCGCTGGCGTTCTACCTCGTCGCCGAGCGACAGCTCGTGGGCGGCCTGACCGCAGGATCGGTGAAGGGATGACCACGGCGCTCACTCCGTATCGCGATCCAGCCCTGCCGGTGGAGGCACGCGTCGCCGACCTGCTCGGGCGGATGACCCGGGCCGAGAAGATCGCCCAGCTCGGCGCGTTCTGGGCCTTCGAGGTCGTCGGGACCGGACGGCCTCGACATCGGCCGGCTGGCGTCACTGGCCGGCGACGGGATCGGCCAGATCACGCGCCTTGCCGGCTCCACCAACCTGCGCCCGGCCGAGGTCGCCGCGTCGGCCAACGCGATCCAGGATTTCCTTCGGGAGGAGACCCGGTTGGGGATCCCGGTCATCATCCACGAGGAGTGCCTGCACGGCCTCATCGCCTGGGCCGCGCCGTGCTTCCAGCAGTCGATCGGGGCGGCGGCGGCGTTCGACCCGGAGGTCGTGACGTCGATGGTAGCGACGATCCGGCGGCGGATGCTGCTGACCGGCGCTCGGCACGCCCTCGCGCCCGTCCTCGACATCGCGCGCGACCCGCGCTGGGGGCGGCTGGAGGAGACGTATGGCGAGGACCCCTACCTCGCCGCCGAGCTCGGCTGCGCCTACGTGGAGGCCCTCCAGGGTCCGGACCTCGCGGACGGCGTGCTCGCCACCGCGAAGCACATGGTCGGCCACGGCCTGGCGGAGGGTGGACTCAACCAGGCCCCCGCGCACCTCGGACCGCGCGAACTGCGCGACGAGCAGCTCTTCCCCTTCGAGGCGGCCGTCCGTCACTCCGGGATCGCCAGCGTCATGCCGGCCTACTGCGACGTGGACGGCGTGCCGTGCCACGCCTCGACGGAGCTGTTCTCGCGAGATCCTGCGCGGCGAGTGGGGGTTCGATGGCATCGTCGCCTCCGACTACATGGGCGTCGAGATGCTCGCGACGGCCCATCGATTGTCCTCGGACCTCGGCGATGCCGCGCGCCTGGCGCTCGCCGCCGGCGTCGACGCCGAACTCCCGCGGACCGTGGCGTTCGGTGCGCCGCTCGCGAGCGGCCTCGACGACGGGAGCATCGACGAGGCCCTGCTGGATGCGGCCGTCGGGCGGGTGCTCCGGATGAAGTTCCGGCTGGGGCTGTTCGATCAGCGGTATGTCGAGGCCCCGACGGAGGCTGCGTTCGAGCAGCTCGCGGCGGCGGAGTCCGCGGCGGCGCGCGCCCTTGCGGAGCGCTCGCTCGTCCTGCTCGAGAACGACGGCGTGCTCCCGTTGGCGCCGGACCTGCGCCGCGTCGCGGTCGTCGGTCCCATCGCCGACAGCGCCCGCGACCTGTTGGGCGACTACAGCCACCTGGTCCACATGGAGACGCTCCGGGAGATGCGTACGGGCGTCGACGCGCTCGGGGTCATCGGCGACGGCGAGATCTTCGAGCCGGGCGACGAACTGGCGGGGCGACGGACGATCGTCGATGCCATCCGCGCGGCGATCCGGGGCGCGGAGGTCGTCCACGCCCGGGGCACCGGGATCTCGTCCGGCACCGACGAGGAGCTGGCGGCGGCCGTGGCCGCTCGCCCGTGACGCGGACGTCGCCGTCATGGTGCTCGGTGAGCGGTCGGGCCTGACCGACGACTCGACGACCGGCGAGTTCCGCGACCGGGTCGGACTCGGGTTCCTCGGTCGGCAGCAGGAGCTCCTCGAGGCCGTGGTCGCGACGGGCACACCGGTCGTGCTCGTCGTCGTCAGCGGCCGTCCACTGGCGCTCCCCTGGGCGGCCGAGCACTGCGCCGCGATCCTGCTCGCCTGGGTGCCCGGCGACGCCGGACCGGACGCCATCGCCGATGTGCTCACCGGCGTCGTGAACCCCGGCGGCAAGCTGCCGGTCTCGATGCCGCGCGACGTGGGCCAGGTCCCGCTCACGCTATCGACACCATCCCACGGGCGGTCGCTCGCACCCGAAGGGGGACTACGTCGACTCGCCCGTCTCGCCGCTCTGGCCGTTCGGGTTCGGTCGCTCGTACACGACGTTCGCCCTCGACCACCTGCGGGTGGACCGGAGCGTCCTCGAGACGACCGGCGACGCGGTGGCCATCCGGGTCGACGTCACGAACACGGGCACGGCGCCGGTGACGAGGTCGTCCAGCTCTACATCCGCGACGAGGAGGCGACGGTCGCCCGTCCGGTCCGCGAGCTTCGCGGCTTCCGGCGAGTCAACCTCGGGCCCGGCGACTGTCGGACGGTCGCCTTCCGGCTCTCCACCGAGCAGTTCTCCTACGTCGGCGCGGATCACCGCCGCGTCGTCGAACCCGGGCGCGTCAGCGTGCAGGTCGGTGTCTCCTCCGCCGACCTGCCGCTGACCGCCGAACTCGCTGCTGCGCGGCCCGGTCGTCGAGCTGGTCGAGCGGCACGCACTACCTGACGGCGTCCACCGTCGAGTGACCCAGCCCGGCCGCTGCCGGGATCGTCCACCAGCACCCGCAGACGCGGGTGGCCGCGCAGGAGCGACGCCGGGATGTCCGGCGTGACCGGTCCGTCGAGCGCGGCGACGAGGACGTCGGCCTTCTCCGAGCCGGTCGCGAGCAGCCAGATCTCGCGCGCGGCGAGGATGCCGGCCATCCCGAGCGTGACGCCGTGGGTCGGGGGAGGGTCCAGGCCGTACCCGATCGCCGCCTGCCGGGATGCCGGGGTCAGCTCGACGACGCGCGTCGGAGCATCGGCGGCGGAGCCCGGCTCGTTCATCCCGACATGGCCGTTGCGGCCGAGGCCCAGGACGACCAGGTCGAGACCGCCGAGGGCGGCGATCGCACGATCGAACGCGGCGCACGCCACGTCGGGATCCGGTCCGTCGACGTCGAAGGCGACGAATGCCGGACTCGGCGGCTCGAGCCGATCGAGCACGGCCCGCTCCAGCGTCCGATCGCAGCGCGCCTGGTGACCGGGCGGGAGGCCGAGGTACTCGTCGAGGAGCACGACCGTCGCCCCTGCCGCCGTCACGCCCCGATCGCGGAGCCGCCCAGGGAGCCGCTCGTAGACGGGGAGCGGCGTCGATCCCGTCGGCAGGCAGACGACGAGATCCGAGCGATCGCGCAGCCGGTCGACGAGCCGATCGGCGACGTGGTCGGCCCACGCCGCCGCCGGCAGGGTCTCCAGGGCCGGACGGCCGGGCGTCACGCCCCGGCGACGACCCGGTCCGTGAAGTCGCCCGACGCCTCGTCCTTGAGGATGAGCTTGTGGCGACCGTCGGGCAGGATCTCGCGCTTGATGACCACGAGGCCCTCGTAGCGTTCCGGGGTGGACGAGATCCGGGGCGTGGTCCCGCCGCGCCACTCCATCTCGACCGGTTCCCACGCCCGCGTCCGCGCCGAGCGATAGCACGCGTCCATCACCGCGTTGACCACGTACCCGTCGTAGAACGTCTCCTGCGGGGTCGTCCCGGCATCGATGGCGCGGAACATGTCGCTGAACATGTCCACGTAGCCGAGCTCGGACACCTCGTCACCCACCGGGAACAGCCAGCCGGCGCTCGGTCTCGGCCTTCTCGGCCACGTAGCCGTCGCCCGACGCCGCCAGCGGTGAACATCTCGAACCCGGTGCGCAGGAAGTGGTTCATCCAGATCGTGCCGTGCGTGCCGGCCACCTCGTCGCGCAGGTCCATGCCGCCACGGAACGTCCAGCTCACCTCGAACTGGCCGATCGCGCCCGACTCGAAGCGGATCAGCGCGATGGCGTTGTCCTCGTCGGCGATCGGGTGGACGAGCGTGTCCGTGTGGCACATCACCTCGACCGGCCGGTTGCCCTTGCCGACGAAGTTGCGGATGATCTCGATGCAGTGGCAGCCGAGGTCGATGATCGGCGCCGCCGCCGGTCAGCCGGCCGTCCCAGAACCAGGCGCTGTGCGGCCCGGGGTGCGTCTCGCGCGAGCGAGACCCAGGTCACGTCGCCGATGGCCCCGGCCTGGACGGCCGCGATGGCCTTGAGCGTCTTGGGCGTGTAGCACCAGGTCCTCGAGGTAGCCGGCGAAGACGCCCGCGTCCTCGACCATCGCGAGCATCCGGCGCGCCTCCTCCGCGGTCCGCCCGAGCGGCTTGGTGCACAGGATGGCCTTGCCCGCCTTCGCCGCGAGGCCGATCGCCTCCTCGTGGAGGAAGTTCGGGAGCGCCACGACCACGACGTCGGTGTCGGGGTGGTTCACGGCGGCCGCGAGGTCGGTCGTGGATTCCTCGATGCCCCAGCGATCGCGAAACGCCGTCCCGCGCCCGTCGCTGCGCGAGTACACGACCCGGACGCGGTCGCGACCGCGCTGGCCGTGCAGCGTCATCGTGTAGAAGTCGCCGATGAGCCCGGTGCCGAGCATCGAGATGCGATGGCCGTCCATGCGTCCTCCTCCTAGGCCCGTCCGAGCACGAGGTCGCGGCCGGCGACCAGGGCACGGAGCTTGGCGATCGTCGCCCATCGGGCGGTCTGGCTGAACCCGCAGTCGGGGACGACGGTCAGGCGCTCGGGCGGGACGCCGGCCGCGAGGACGGCATCGATCCGCTCGGCGACCTCGTCGGCCGACTCGAGGTGGTAGTTCTTGACGTCGATGATGCCGGCGCCCACGTCGCGGCCCGGCCGCCGCGATCTCGCCGAGGATCCCGACCTCGGCCATCTCGCGATTCGCGAACTCCAGGACGAGTTCGTCCGCCCGGAACCCGAGCATCGCGTCCATGACCGGCCGATACGTCCGGCGCGCCAGCGGGCGGCCCAGGTAGTTCCCGAAGCACAGGTGGGCCGCCGATCCGGACACGGCCGACGACCGGCGCGACGACGTCGTTGAACAGCGCGGAGAAGTCCGACGGCGCGTCGGGATGGATGGCGGGCGACGGCTCGTCGATCTGGATGAAGGTGGCGCCGGCGGCGACGAGGCCCTCGACCTCGGCACGCAGGATCGGCACGAACGCCTCGGCGGCGGCGTCGCGCTCCGCGTAGACCTCGCCGGGCCCGGTCCGCAGCCGGCCCGAGAGCGTGTACGGCCCGGGGATCGTCACCTTGAGCGGCCGGGTGGCCCTCGTCGCGGCGTAGCGGTACTCGGCGATGACGCC
This sequence comes from uncultured Chloroflexia bacterium, assembly GCA_963743815.1. GTDB lineage: Bacteria > Chloroflexota > Limnocylindria > Limnocylindrales > CSP1-4 > SPCO01. The sequence continues at coordinate 158,966 of CAVURB010000003.1, forward strand.
GAGCCCGTCGGGAGCGGCGATCGGCTCGGTCACCGCGAAGCGATGCTGCTGGTCGTGCCCGCCCGCGCCCAGCCGACGGTCGGCGGGGAGTGGCCGGACGCCGGTGAGGTGGCGGTAGAACTCGGCGGTGAAGAACCCGGCCCGGCGCATCTCGCCGTCGGCGACGATGTCGATCCCGGCGGATTCCTGGTCGTGCAGGGCGACATCGACGGCGTCGTCGTACAGCTCGGCGAGATCGGCCGGCCCGAACTCGCCGCGTTCCGCGGCCTCGAGCGCCGGCGAGGAACCAGGACGGCCGCGCATGCGAGCCGACCACGCTCGTCAGCAGCGCCCCACGCTCGCTCATCCCTGCGTCCCTCCGACCGCGCCGCCCGTTGCGGCGAACGCGTATGCCCGGGCCGGGTTCTCGACGAACAGCCGCCGTCGGACCGCGGCATCCAGGCCGCGGGCCTCCATGAGGGCCGTGAAGCCGTCGAGCAGCCAGGTCAGGCCCGGGCGTCCACCGTACACCGCGTAGTAGCCCTGGCGCGCGGCGTCCATGCCCAGCACGACGTGACCCGCGAGCCCGTCCTCGACCATCCACTCGAGGAGCTGGAGCGTGCCGTTGGGCTCGTCGTCCTTCCAGCGGAACGACCCGTCGTACTCCAGCACGGCGCCGGCCGCGGCCAGGTCCCGGTGGAACGCCACGGTCCACCACTTTGTCGACGTGGCTCAGCACGATGTGCCCCGGGTCGACGCCGTGGTCGACGAGGAACCGGACCTGCTCCGGCGCGCCCGTCCCGTGCTCGCAATGGGTCAGGATCGGCACACCGGTCCGCACGTGCGCGATCGCCGCCGCCTCGAAGACCCGCTCGTCGCGGGCCGAGAGCCCGCCGTCGGAGCCGGCGACCTTGATCACACCGGCCCGGTGCGGCGTGCGCCGGACGATCGGGCCCGAGTAGTCGTTGGCGTCGATCCCGTCGACGACGTCCGCGATGAACAGCCCGGCGATCTCGTCCACCGACAGGCGGTGGCTCCAGTGCGCCGGTCCGTAGTAGCGGTCGTGGTGGAGGCCGGTCGGGGCGATCACGTGGACGCCGGTCCGGCGCGACAGTTCGGCGAGCTTGGCCACGTTGCGGCCGGCATCGCACGGCATCGCGTCGACCGCCGCGCCGAGGCCGAGGGCGGCTGCCGCGCCGACCTCGGTGGCCATGCGCTCCACGTCGGACAGGTCGAAGTCGGCCTGCATCTGGACCGGCCGCCCGCCGTCGATGATGAGGTGCTCGTGCGCGTAGGTGATCCCGAGCTGACCCGGCTCGATGTCGCCCAGGACCGTCCGGACGAAGGTCATGACGCTGCGCCCACGGGCGCGTCCTCGAGCGTGAGGATCGCCCCGTCCCGGCGCAGGCGATCCCGAAGGGCGACGGGGTCGATGTCGCGGGGAGGGCCACCCGCGGCTGTCGCCATCGCGGCGGCGGTGCCGGCTGCCTGGCCCATCGCCATGCACTGCGCCATCGACCGGACGCTCGCGTGGGCATCGTGCGTCGCGGAGAAGCAGCGGCCGGCGACGAGCACGTTCTGCGCGTCGCGGACGACCAGCGATCGATACGGGATCCCGACCGCCTCCCCGTCCGGGAGGTAGCGCCAGGCGGTGTCGGCCCCGGCGTGATGATCCTCGATCGGCGCGCCGCACAGGCCGATCCCGTCGTCGAACGAGCGGGCCGCCAGGACGTCGTCGGCGGTGAGGCGGTAGTCACCGTAGACCCGCCGGGTCTCGCGGACGCCGATCTGCGTGCCCAGCGCCACGAGCGCGGCGTGCTCGTAGCCGGGGACCCGGTCCACCAGGAAGCGCGCGTATTCGAGCGCCTGGCGCCGGCCCGCGATCTCGGCGTCGGTGAGGAACCATGGGTCGGTCACGTTGACGATGCGACCGTCCGGCCCCGGTCGCGTCGACTCGAGCCGGGTCATGATCGTCGCCGTCACGCCGTCCAGTGGCGTGATGTGGTCGCTGCCCTCGCGCCGCGGCAGCTCGTACGCCGCCCGAGGCCGCGGCGTCGGCCATCAGCGCGTGGAGCGGTCCTTGGTCACGGTCCGCCGGCGCTCCATGTCCACGTTGGCCATCCGGAACGTCGTCGTCAGCGTCTGGGCCGGATCGACGTCGCCCGCGGTCTCGTACCCGAAGCCAGCGAACGCGCACAGGTCGGCGTCGCCCGAGGCGTCCACGAAGACCGACGCGCGGACCCGCGCGAGCCCGGCCCGCGTCGCGACGACGACGGAGGTCGACGCGCCCGTCCTCGACGTCGGCGTCCTGGAGCACGGCGTGGAGCAGGATCCGGACGCCGGCATCGGTCGCGAGCCGTTCCCAGGCCACCTTGAGGTGCTCGGCGAGGTAGGTGATCCCGGTCCCGGCGCCGTAGGTGTTGGGCCGCTCCACGACCGGCCCCAGCCCTCGCAGCGCGGCCACGACGTCGTCGCCGATCCCGCCCACGACCTTGCGCGGTCGCGATCCGGGCGTGAAGAAGCCGTAGAACGTGTCGAGGACCGCGGTGCTCGTGCCCCCGAGGAACGGGAGGCGGTCCAGGAGCAGCGTCCTGGCCCCCGACCGTGCCGCCGCGATCGCGGCCGTCGACCCGGCCGAGCCCGCGCCGACCACGCAGACGTCCACGTCGGCGATGACCGGGATGTCCGACGTCGGTCATGGTGTCGGCTCCGCCGTGGTCGAGACGACCGACCAGCCGCCATCGACCGCCAGGGACTGCCCGGTCACCGCGCGCGACTCATCGGACAGGAAGTAGATCGCCGCGTGGGCGACCTCGTCGGGGTCCAGCATCTCGCCCGCGAGGGGCTGCTTCCGTCGGGCGTACTCGAGGATGTGCGGATCGCCGGCGGCGCGCGTGGCCATCGGCGTCGCGGTCAGCGACGGCGCGACCAGGTTGACCCGGATGCGATCGCCGATGTAGGTCGCCGCCATCGACGTCATGAGCGCCGTCAGCGCGCCCTTCGCCGCGGCGTAGCCATGGGTCGCGAACAGCTCCGGCACGGGCCGGCTCGTCGTCACGCTGCCCAGCAGCAGGATGGAGCCGCGCGTGCCCGAGCCGTTCGGCGGCTGGTCGCGCATCGCCCGGACGACCCGGCTGCAGGTCAGGATCTGGGTGCGCAGGTTGAGGGCGGCGGTCGCCTCCCAGGCGTCGCCGGTCACCGTGTGGATCGGGCCGTCCCCGAATCGCCGACCGCTGCCGCCGGCCACGGAGAACAGGCCGTCGATCCGGCCGTGGCGCTCGAGCGCGGCCGTGACCGCCGCGTCGACCGCGGCCTCGTCGGTGAGGTCGGCCGCGAACCAGCCACCGTCCACCCGGTCGGCGAGGGCCCGGGCATGGTCGGCGGTGCGCGACACGACGAAGACCGCGGCACCCTCGTCATGCGGCCCGGACGGCCGTCGCCGCGGCGATCCCGGTCGAGCCGGTCACGAGGATCACGCGGCCGTCGAGGCGGCCCATCAGTCGAGCGCCAGGACGGCACGGGCCGTCGCGCGCATCGATGACCAGCACGTCGATCACGCCGGTCGCCAGCGCGCCACGGATCGCCGCGCCTTGCCCGCCCCGGCGGCGACCGCCACCACCCGTGGGACCGCACGGAGGTCGTCGACGCCGATCGCGACCGCCCGTGTCGGCGAGCTCCGGCGCCACGAATCGCCCGCCGCATCGAACGGATGAACGACGAGGTCGCCGACGGCACCCGCGTCGACCAGGCGCGCGACCTCGGTCGTCATCGAGGACGCCCGAGCGCACGAGCGACGAGGTCGCGCCCCGACCCGGCGCCGGTCCGCGGGGAAGGCACCGATCCCGACGATCGCGAGGGTCACGGCCGGGAACCGGTCGGTCGCGTCGGCCACCTCCGGCTGCCGCAGCAGCCCGTCCGCGCATCGCCGGCGAGCCCGACGAAGGCCGGAGCGTAGATCGCACGACAGGTCGCCCCGAGCCGATCGGCCAGCGTCCGGGCGAGCTCTCCGGGGTCACGTCCGCGAGCCAGCCGCGACGAGCTGCCCGCGAGCTGGACCACCTCTCGCCGGCGCTCGCGGTGCGCCGCGGGATCTCGCGCGACGACGGCCGCCAGCGTGGATCCCCAGGCGATCCCGACCACGTCGGCCGGCCCGATCAGGCTGTCGAGGAGCGCGCCGGCCAGCCGGGCGGTCGGGGTCACGGGATCGCCGTCGCCGACGTCCGCGACCGCGCACAGGTCGAGACCGATGGCGCTCCTCCAGCCCGGTCGCGAGGTCGCGGTCCTCGGCGGGAGGTCGCGGTACTCGATGCGGACGAGGCCCATCGGCCAGCGCACCGTCGATGAGCCGGGCGACGCGGAACCGGGAGATGCCCGAGGTGCGCCGCGATCTCGACCTTCGTCATCTGGCGGTCGAAGAACAGGCGGGCGACCTGGCTCGCGAGGTCCGGGATCGGGGACGGCTGGACGGCCATGCACTGCATCGTAGGACGCGCACATCTGAGATGCAAGCGCTCATGTGAGCACGGCGGCGGGCACGGGATCGGCGAAAGACCGGAGACCTCCCCACGTACCATCCGTGCGTGGACGAACTCTGGACCATCCTGCTCCCGCTCATCGTCGCCAACGCGGTCCTGCCGCTCCAGATCGTCGTGACGATCCTGCTCCTCCGCTCGGAGGGCGGCCGGCTCGCCGGCGTTCGCCTGGGTCCTGGGCATGACGCGTCGTCCGCCTCGCGCAGGGGCTCGTCTTCGGCGTGATCCTCGGGATCGGCGTGGAGGGCACCGACGTCCGGACGGCCCCGGCCCGATCGAATCCACGCTGCTGCTTCTCGTCGCCATCGTCTTCCTCGTGACTGGCCGTGGCAGAAGGCGCTCAACGTCCCGGATCGACGACGCGCCGCCGCCACGCTGGATGGCCATGGTCGCCGCGGCCGGCCCGTCGACGCGCGTTCCTGCTCGGTGCGGGGCTGGTGGCCGTGAGCCCGAAGCTCTGGGCGTTCACCCTCGCCGCGATCGGCGCGATCGCCGAGGCCGGATCTGGACGGGGCGGCCGCAGCGGTCGGCTCGTTCGTCATCTACGCGGTCGGCGCGGTCGGCGTGCACCTCGGCATCCTCGTGGCGACCGTCGTCGCGCCGCGCGCGCTGGATGTCGTCCTGGATCGCGTTCTCGGCCGCGCTGGAGCGCTACGACCGGCCGATCATGATCGCGGTGAGCCTCGTCTTCGGGGTGTGGTTCCTGCTCAAGGCCCTCGACGGTTTCGGGCGTCCTGTAGCCGCGGCCCGTCGGAACCCGAGGGTCAGCGGGCCCCGTCCGCGCCGTGGACCGCGGCCCCGATGGACCCGGCCCACGTCCCGAGTTCCGCCACGACGAGTTCGACCTCGTCGAGCGCCGTCGTCCGCACCCGGCGCCGCAGCTCGGCCCGGATCGGCTCGAAGAGCAGGTCCGCGGCGGCCGAGATCCCACCGCCCACGACCACGCGGTCCGGGGTGATCACCTCGATCATGTTCGCGATGCCGATCCCGAGGTAGGTCCCGACGCGCGTGATCCCGGCCATCGCCTGCGGTCGCCCGGCGCGCGCCGCGATGACGGCCTCCTTCACGGTCGCCGTGCCACAGGCCTCGGCGAAGCGATCGGCCCGGACGAACGCCTCGAGACACCCGTTGTCGCCACACCCGCACGACGGCCCGTCGGGATCGATCGTCTGGTGGCCGAGTTCGCCCGCCGTCCCGTCGTGGCCCAGGTGGACGCGCCCATCGATGGCGATCACCCCGCCCACCCCGGTCCCGAGCGTGAGCCCCACCATCGATCGCGCACCGCGGCCCGCGCCCAGGTGCAGCTCCGCGAGCCCGAATGCCCGCGCGTCGTTGATCAGGCGACCGGGAGGCCCACGGCCGCCGCGACCGGTTCGGCGACCGGATGGCCCGCCCAGTCACCCGGGATGTTCACGATGAACCGCGTCCGCCCGGTCGCGGGATCGTAGAGGCCGGGGACGCCCACCCCGACCGACTCGATCGCCGGGAATCGAGCGACCGCCTCGCGCGCGAGGTCCGTGATCGCGTCCCACGACGGCGTCCGGACCACCCGCTCGCGGGGTCTTCACGCGTCCCCGGTCCAGGACCTGCCACGCCGTCGGGCTCTGGTCGATGACGGCCCACTTGAGGTTGGTCCCGCCGAGGTCGATGCCCAGGTGCTGCGTGCCGGACGCGACGGCCGTCATCGGGCTACTGGTCCGGCCCGACGCACGCGAGGAGTTCGTCCTTCGAGTACGTCGTCCGGCCGGGGATCGAGATCGAGAGCGGCCATTCCAGGTCGATGTCGGGATCGCTCGCCTCGGTCAGGGTGGCCCGGCCCACGTCGGTGTCGTTGCCCCAGACCTGGGGCGTGATCAGCGCTGACGGCGTCGTCGGGCGGCCCGCCGCCGAGGACCTCGAGCGCGAGCGCCATCCCGGCCCCGCCGACGGCACCGGTGTCGGTCACGGCGGCCCCGACGAGGCCCTCCTCGTCGAGCAGCTGCGAGACGAAGCTCCCGCGGTCCGCCCCGACGATCGGCACAAGGTCCGCCTCGGCGGTCTTGAGCGCGTCCACGACGACGCTGTCGGTGCCGGAGGTCCAGATCCCGTCGTACGCCTTGTCGGTCGCGAGGAACGCGTTGATCTGTTCCACGGCGGTCGTCGGGTCCCAGTCGGTCTGGGTCTCGAACACGACCTCGATGTCCGGAAACTCGGCGAGCGCACGCTTCACGCCGGCGTCGCGCTCGGTGTCGATCGGGTCGTCGGCCTGTGCCGCGCATGATCACGACCTTGCCCTTGCCCTCGAGCACGCTCGAACAACCACTTCGCGCCCAGGTAGCCGTACGCCTCCTGGTCGGTGCCGATCGAGTAGACCCCCTCGACGTCGACCGGTCGTCCGACACTGACGACGACGACCCCGGCCTCGATCGCCTCGGACACGGCATCGGCGATGGCATCGGTGCCGGCCGGATGGAGCACGACCGCGTCGACGCCGGTGGCGACGAGGTTGCGGATGTCGGCCGCCTGCCCCTCGGCGTTCGTCTCCCGGTCCGCGAGCTGGAGGCGCTCCACCAGTCCGGATGCCCGTGCCTCGGCCTTGATGGAGCACATCATCTGGACGCGCCAGCCGTCGTCGGTGACGGTGTTCGAGACCCCGATGCGGTAGGTGCTGGCCGACGCGGACGGCGAGGCGCTCGACTGGGTCGCCGGCGACGCCGAGCCGGACGGATCCGCGGATGGGGCCGGCGAACCCGGCGCACCGCCGCACGCGGCCACGACGATGGCCGACATCACCGTGGCCATCGCCAGCGCCGATCTCGTGGTTCGCGTGCTGATGGCGACTGTCATGCTCCGTACTCTGACACGGAACGCTTCCTTGGCGGCGGTCGGTCGGTCGAGTGCGCTCCGGGACATTGACGCCGCACGTGGACCGGGTCTATGCTCCGTCCATCCCGACCGGCACCGCGCTGCGGCTCTTGCTGCGCGCACCGTCCGTTCGGCCCCACGCGAACCGGAGCGCCCGCCCCTGGCAGGCAGCATCCGTCCCGCTTCTCCGTTCCACCACCAGGTGACCCCTACCAGATGCCCGGCCCCGACCAGCGCGACCAGCGCGATCGATCCCGCAACCGACGACCCCGACGACGCACGCAGGGCGTCTACCGCGCCCCCGTCTCCGAGTTCGAGGAACAGCAGGAACTCGAAGCTGCTCGCGAGCGCAACGATCTCGACATCAGCGACCTGCGCGAGATGAGCGTCACCGAGCTCCGCGCGGTCAGCCGCGACCTGGAGCTCGAGACCGCGACCGGCGAGCGCAAGGACGACCTCGTCGACAAGATCCTGCAGCGCCAGACGGAGCGCGCCGGTCACGCCTACGCCACCGGCATCCTCGACATCGTCGACGAGGGCTTCGGGTTCATGCGCCGCCACGGCCTGCTCCCCAGCCCGGAAGACGTCTATGTCAGCTCCAGCCAGGTGCGCCGCTTCGGCCTGCGCATCGGCGATCGCATCTCCGGTGCCGTCCGCGCCCCGCGCGAGGCGGAGAAGTACTGGGGCATGCTCCGGGTCGACAGCGTCAACGGCGTCGATACCGAGACCGCGCGCCGCCGCCCGGTCTTCGGCGACCTGACCCCGGTCCACCCCGACGTCCTCATCAACCTCGAGACCGACGCCAAGAACCTCAGCCAGCGCCTGATCAATCTCGTCAACCCGATCGGCAAGGGCCAGCGCGCCCTCATCGTCAGCCCGCCCAAGGCCGGCAAGACGATGCTCCTCAAGCAGATCGCGAACGGGATCAGCGCGAACTACCCGGACATCCTGCTCATGGTCGCGCTCATCGGCGAGCGACCGGAGGAAGTCACGGACATGCGGCGCAGCGTCAAGGGCGAGGTCATCTCCTCGACCTTCGACGAGCCCACCGAGAACCACACCCACGTCGCCGAGATGGCGCTCGAGATCGCCAAGCGCCAGGTGGAGACCGGTCGCGACGTCGTGATCCTGCTCGACTCCATCACGCGCCTGGCGCGTGCCTACAACCTGGCGCTGCCGCCGTCGGGCCGGACGCTCTCGGGTGGTCTCGACCCGATCGCCCTGTATCCGCCCAAGCGCTTCTTCGGTGCCGCGCGGAACATCGAGGAGGGTGGCTCGCTGACCATCATCGGGACGTGTCTCGTCGACACCGGCTCGCGGATGGACGACGTCATCTACGAGGAGTTCAAGGGCACCGGCAACTCGGAGCTCATCCTGGACCGCAAGCTCGCCGAGAAGCGGATCTTCCCGTCCATCGACGTCCAGCGCTCCGGCACCCGCCGCGAGGAGCTGCTCCTCGAGGAGGGCACGCTCAAGATGGTCTGGACGATGCGCCGGATGCTGTCCGCCGTCGGGACGAACGAGGGCATCGAGATCCTCCTCAACCGGCTCTCGAAGACGCAGTCCAATGCGGAGTTCCTCGCCTCGCTGACGAAGAACCTGGACAGCTGATCCCAGGCGCAAAAGGGGTGCAGGCACGCCCCAGACGGGCCCTGGACGTTTGCAGCGTTCGCGAGCAGCGTGGTACGGTTGCCCTCGATGTCGTAAGCCCGATGTCATGTCGGGCGCGGCCGCGATGTAGAGACCCCCAGCTCGATACCGCGACCCCGGATGGTCCTTCCGAGACCCCATCCCAGCGCTTCCTTCGCGCCCGGACCATCCTCACGCCACGGAGACTGTATTGCTGAACGCATCGGTCGGCGTCCAGCGCGTCATCGGACGCCTGCGTCGACCAGAGAGCCAGGAACCGACCCCCGCCACGACCTTGCAGCACCGGAGCCGCGCCGCCGCGCGCATCGTGCGCCCGGGCGTGGATTCCGTCGTTGCCTCGGCTCGATCCGATGCCCGCGGAGTGCCCCAGCGTCGCACGTTGTCGCGACCCTCGATCACGCTGCCGGCCATCCCGCGGCTGTCGCTCCCCACGCTGGCCGTCCTCGGTCGGATGGGTCACGAGCGGACCGTCGCCGTCGCCGTCGCCGGGATCGTCCTCGGCGCCTCGGTGCTGAGCATCGTCCCCGGGGGCGCCCCGTCCGGGGATACCGGCGGTCCCACCGGTAACGGACCCGCCCCGCGGCTCGCGGTCGGCGGCACCATCGATGACGAGTCGGGGGTCGGCCAGGTCGAGGCCGAGTACTACGACGAGATCGCCGATCCGACGGATCGGGAGGTCGAGGAACCCGCGGCGAACGCCGCGCCATCGCTGCATCCGAGCGACGTCGACGACGAGTTCGTCGAGGCCGCGGTCGAGCCGGTCGCCGAGGCCGAGGCGACCGCTGTCGCGGGACCCTTCCTCGACGACGGCACGCTCCTCAAGCCGGTCGCGGTCGATACGACCGTCGAGGACGGCAGCGACCTCGTCCGCACGTACAAGGTGAAGGCCGGCGACACGCTGGTCGACATCGCCCGCGCGCACGGCGTCACGATGATGACCCTGTGGTGGGCGAACAAGCTCGAGAACAAGGACGACCTCCATCGCGGCCAGGTCCTCAAGATCCCGCCCGTGACCGGACTCGTGGTGAAGGTCAAGGCCGGCGACACGCTCGCGTCGCTCGCCAAGACGCACAAGGTGACCGAGGCGGAGATCCTCGAGACCAATGGGATCGGCGACCCGAACCTCGTCGTCGGCCAGGTCCTGATCCTCCCCGGCGCCAAGGGCAAGCCGATCCCGACGCCCAAGCCGACCAAGAAGCCGACGACGTCCCGTAGCGGCGGGTCCGGTGGGTCGAGCGGCGGGTCCTCCCGGCCGCCCAAGACCTACAACGGTGGCAACTTCGCCTGGCCGGCTCCGGGTGGTCACATCAGCCAGTACTACCACTACGGCCACTACGGCCTGGACATCGACGGCAGCACCGGCGACCGGATCATCGCCGCGGCGTCCGGGACGGTGACCTTCGCCGGCTGGAAGAACAACGGTGGCGGCTACCAGGTCTGGATCGCCCACGGCTCCGGGCTGTACACGACGTACAACCACATGTCGAGCGTGTCGGTCGGAAGTGGCCAGCACGTTTCCAAGGGCCAGCGCGTCGGGCGCATGGGCGCCACCGGGTACGCGACCGGATCGCACCTCCACTTCGAGGTCTGGCGTGGCCCGATCTGGAACGGCGGCCGCCGCGTCAACCCGCTCGCGTACCTCTAGGCACCGATCTCGTCGCCGGGCGGGCACGTCTCGCCTGACCGTGCGAGGATGCCCGCGATGTTCCTCGACCGCGTCAAGATCTGGATCCACGCCGGCAGTGGCGGTGATGGCGCGGCGACCTTCCGCCAGGAAGCCCACGTGCCCCGCGGTGGCCCCGACGGCGGCGATGGCGGGCGCGGCGGCTCGGTCTTCCTGCGCGTCGATGCCGGCCAGACCACGCTCCGTGACTTCCAGTACCGCCACCACTTCAAGGCGACCCCCGGTGGTCGTGGCACGCGAGCACGCCGCCATGGCAAGGCCGGCGACGACCTGATCCTCGACGTGCCGCCCGGGACGGCGGTGTACGACGACGTGACCGGTGAGCTGCTGGCAGACCTCGTCGCCACCGGGCAGGAGGCGCTCGTGGCCAAGGGCGGGCGCGGCGGCCTCGGCAACACGCACTTCAAGACGGCCACCCACCAGGCGCCCAAGCACGCCCAGAAGGGCGAGCCGGGAGTGGAGCGCTGGCTCCGGCTGGAGCTGCGCCTGATCGCGGACATCGGTCTCGTCGGGCTCCCCAACGCCGGCAAGTCCACGCTCCTCGCCGCCCTGACCGCAGCGACGCCCAAGATCGCCGACTATCCGTTCACGACGCTGGAGCCGAACCTCGGCGTCATGGATCTCGGCGACGAGGACGAACGGCGACCCACGATCGCGGACGTTCCGGGTCTCATCGAAGGGGCCTCGGACGGCGCGGGCCTTGGGCACGCATTCCTGCGTCACGTCGAGCGGACCCGCGTGCTCGTCCACGTCGTCGATGGCGCGTCGCGCGACCCCGAGTGGGCCTACGACGTCATCCGTGAGGAGCTGCGGGCGCACGATCCCGCCCTGCTCGAGAAGCCGATGCTCGTGGCCTTCAACAAGATGGATCTGCCGGCCGCCCACGACGCGTGGCCGGCGTTCCGCAGCGCCCGCGCGGCCGAGGGCCTCGACGCTGTCGCCATCGCCGCGTCCGAAGGGGAGGGCCTCGACGCGTTCCGTGCCCGGATCGTGGAGATCCTCCCGTCGCTGGAGGACCTGGCCGAGCCACCGGAGCCCGCCGGCGTCGTGGTCCACCGGATCGATGCCATGGGCGACGGGTTCGTCGTGGAGCGCGATGACGACGGCGCATTCCGCGTCCGCGGCAAGCGCATCGAGCGCGTCGCCGCGCAGACGAACTTCGACGTCGAGGAATCGGCGGAGCGGTTCCAGCGCGATCTGCGACGCCTCGGCATCGATGCCGAACTCCGTCGCGCCGGGATCGCGGCCGGAGACCTGGTCCGGATCGGCGGGGCGGAGCTGGAGTGGGAGTACGACCCGTGGGAGGCGACGCGTTGACGGTCGATCTCCGTGGGGCCCTCGGCGTCTTCGGTGGCACGTTCGATCCGATCCATGTCGCGCACCTGGCGGTGGCCGAGGCCGCCCGTGACGCCGTCGGTCTCGAACGGGTGCTGTTCGTCCCGGCCGGTGAGCCACCACACAAGGTGGGCCGGCCCATCAGTCCCGCGGAGCACCGACTGGCGATGGTGGCCGCGGCCATCGCCGGCAACGACGGCTTCGAGCTGAGCCGGATGGAACTGGACCGCGACGGTCCGTCCTACACCGTGGACACGCTGATCGACCTGCGGGAGGCCCGCATCGCCGCCGGTACCGCCCCGACCCTGGCCCTGATCCTCTCGGCGGAGGCGTTCGTCGAGCTGCCGTCCTGGCATCAGCCCGAACGAGTGCTGGAACTTGCCGCCCTGGTCGTGGCGCCGAGAGACGGCTATCCCGAGGCGGCCCCGGACTTCCTGGCGCACCATTTCCCCGGCGTCGAAGCCCGCGCGGTCTTCCTCGATGGCCCGCGCATGCGGCTGTCCGCTTCGGACCTGCGGGCCCGTGCGGCGGCGGGCCGCTCGCTCCGCTATCTCGTGCCGGATGCGGTCGCGGCGTATATCGGCGACCATGCGCTCTACCAGGATCCACGGAGGATTGATCGAACGTGACCGACCCCGCGCCGACGGGCGCCGCCGCCCCCGCGCCCGAGATCGCGCCGCTCGACCTCGATGATGACGCCGAGACCACGAGCGCCGCAGCGCCCAGCGCCGACGGCATGCCCCGCCGTGACGGCCCGCCGCCGGTCACCGACCGCGTCGCGCTGGACCTCGCCCGTCGCATCGTCGAGCTGGCCGAGGACAAGAAGGCCGCCGAGATCGTCCTGCTGGACCTGACGCCGCTGACGACGCTGGCCGACTACTTCGTCATCTGCTCCGGCGGATCCGAGCGACAGCTCGACGCCATCGCGGACGGGATCATCTCGTCCCTGCGCGATGAGAAGACGCGCCCGATCGGGCGCGAAGGGACCCCGGCGTCGCACTGGGTGCTCATCGACTTCGGGTCGGTGATCGTCCACATCTTCACGCCGCCCGAACGCGAGTACTACGGCCTCGAGAAGCACTGGGGCGAGGCCAAGACGATCCTGCGAGTGCAGTGACCATGAGAGGATTTCAACGGATGCGGACGCGCCTGTTCATCGCCGGATTTGCCATGACCGCCGTCGCCCTGTCGGGCTGCACGCTGATGTCGAGCGGAAGCGGGGGCACCCTCGAGGGTGTGACCTGGACCCTCACGTCGTACTTCGCCGACGGCTCCACGAACGGCGTGGCGGAGAACGCCGGGATCGACGCCACCTTCCAGGCCACCAATTCGGTCGTGAGTGGCTCGGCCGGCGTGCAATCGCTACTCCGGGCCGTACGAGGCGTCGGGGTCGCAGCTGACCTTCGGGGCGCTCGCGACCACCCAGATGGCCTGTGACGAGGAGACGAACGCGCTCGAACGTCTCTACCTCGCGAGCCTCGCTGCGGCGCGGACGTACACCGCGACCGCCGAGTCCCTGACCATCTACAACGCCGATGGCCAGAGCATCCTCGTGTACGCGGTCGCGAAGCCCGGCCAATTGACCGGCGTCACGTGGCACGCCACCGGGATCAACAACGGGAGGGGCGGCGTGGTCTCGATCGCGGCCGGCACGGACCCGACCGCGACGTTCGACGCCGCCGGCACGGTCTCGGGCGACGCCGGCTGCAACCAGTTCAGTGGCCCGGCCGTGGTGGACGGGACGTCGATCGCGATCGGACCGCTGGCATCGACCAAGATGGCCTGCGCGGATCCAGCCGCGAGCGAGCAGGAGACGGCCTACCTCGCGGCCCTCGAAGCGGCGACGACGGTCCAGATCCAGGGCAGCACGCTCGAGCTGCGCGACGCCGACGGGGCGCTCCAGGTCGGCTTCGAGGCTCGCTGACCGCTCGGCAGGTACCGCATCAGGGGGTACCGTCGGGTCATGCCGTGGCGAAGATGGTGGGACCTAGCATCGCCACATGTCCGCTTCGAGAGATCGGTGCCCAGCCTGTGGTCATCGGCTCATCACGACCCGCTTCGACACGACGTTCCGGTTGCCTGACCGGAGCGAGCGGTTGTGCTTCGGTATCCCGGGCGGGCTGTGCGAGGACTGTTCGCAGCTGTACATCGACCCGGACCTGATCGAGCTGCTCGATCTGGGCGAGGGTCGCTGCGTCTTCGCCATCGAGAGCGACCTCGTCGTCCAGGAGCAGGCCTGGTCATCCGCCGACTGAGGCGTGCTCCTGCACCCACATCGTGAAGGCCAGCCGCCGTTGCGCGGCACCCACCTCCGAACCGGGCGCCCCCTTCACCATCGCGTCGAGTTCGACGAGACCTGCCAGCGCTGACGTCAGTTCCGGAACGCTCCAGTGGCGCGCCTGCGCGGCGAGCGCCCTCGCCCGGAACTCGCTCGTGATCCCCATCGCGCGCGCCGCGACCGGGAGCTCTGCGCCGCCGGCCATCCGATCCCCGAGTTCCAGCAACTCCACCACGCGTCGATGGAGGACCGCGAGGAGCACGGGCTCGGGCGTCGTCTCGATCAGGCGCGCCAGGGCGGTGAGGGCCGCGGGCGTGCGTCGCTCACCGAAGGCGTCGGTGAGGGCCCAGACCGAACCCGGCGTGGATTCGGCCACGAGGCTCCGGACGTCGTCCACGGTCACCGGTCCGCCGTCGACCGCATGGCGGAGGGTCAACTTGTCGAGTTCGCCCGAGGCGATGCGCGTCAGGTAGCGTCGGTCCACGTCGCCGTCGGTCACGCGGGCGCCCAGGCGGTCAGCGATGTCGCGGGCCGCACCCGGCGCAAGGGTCATGCCGCGCCGGCGAGCCTCCGTCTCGATCCAGGCCCCGATGGATGCGGGTCGCGGCGCCATCGCCGGCATGACCTGTCCACCCGCGGCCAGCACCGCATCCGAGAGCCGCTTCGACCCCGCGCCCTTGGCGTTGGACCGTGCCTCCTCGACGAAGACCACCGCGTTTCCGGGCGCCATGTTCGCGATGGCATGCAGGACCGTGTCGCGAGTGTCGTTGCGGCGGACCAGGGCTCCGGGTTTCGTCACGATCGCCAGGATCCCGCCCCCGAACATGACCGCCGTGGCGAGCCGTTCCCCGAGCTGTGCCGCCCCGGTGGCCGCCGTCGCGAGCTCTCCCACCAGGCTCCAGCGCTCCAGCGGCATGCCATGGGCGGCCGCAAGGCCACGTTCGAGATCATCGATGAGGCGCGCGGCCATCAACTCGTCATCGCCGAAGACGTAGCGGATCGGCGCGGTCATGCCCGGATCATCGGACCGGCGACCGCGTCCGCGTCCTCGGCCGCGGCCGCGATCAACATGAGCGGTCGCCGACGCGGGCGGGAGCATGGCCGGACAGCGGGTGCCCCCCGGGCGCGGCGTGTCATCGCTCCGATGGTAGCCGAGCCGGTGAGCCAGGCGAGCGTGGTCACCCGTGCGCCCGGTCGGTGTCGCAGCGGCGACCGCCGCGATGGTCCGCTCCGCCGGCCTGGGCAGCGGATCGCGCACGGTCGCGAACGCCGCCGGAACGGCGCACACGAACGCCCGAGTGGCGGCGACGCGTGGTCGACCTCGCGTCCGGGTCGCGTCGGTCGCCGAAGCCCGCTGCGCGTCCACTCGTCGTTCGGAGATGGACCGCGGCTGCGTACGCACGGTCATGCGATCCCGATCGAAGGCGACGCTGACGGTCCCGTCGCGGTCGGTTCGGTACACCCGGGCGCCCGAGGCGGCCAGGCGATCAAGGGTGGGCCGGGCCGGGTGGCCATAGGTGTTGTCGGCCCCGGCAGACGCGACCGCGATCGCCGGATCGGTCGCGGTCACGAACGGTTCGGTGCTCGCGGTTCGGCTGCCGTGGTGGGCGACCTTGAGGAGGTCGACACGTGGGATTCCTCGTGCGAGGACGACCGGGTCGATGTCCTCCTCGATGTCACCGGTCAGGAGGAACCGTCGGTCGTCGACCTCGCCGAGGAGGACGATCGAGACGTTGTTGATCCCGGTCCCGGTGTCGGCCGGCTCGGCTGGCACGGCACCCCGGTCGGGCCACAGGACGCGCAGTCGGATGTCGTCGATCATCAATCGGTCGCCGGTCGCGAGGCCCAGTCTGATCGGCGCCCCCGGTCGCGCCAGCCGTTCCGCCCACGCCGCATACCCGGGACCCGGGCCGCGCATCCCGGGCTCGAAGACGCGACTGACCCGATAGCGGTCCAGCAGCAGGGCGAGACCGGCGACGTGGTCCTCGTGCGGGTGCGACAGGATCACGGCGTCGATCCGGCGATCCCACGGCGGCAGGTGGCGGTCCAGGACGACCAGGAGGCGATCCGGGTCCGGCCCACCGTCGACGAGCAAGCGACCGCCATCCGCGCCCTCCACCAGGATCGCGTCGCCCTGACCGACGTCCAGCACCGTGACGCGGACGACGCCCGGCGGGCGCATGGCGATGACGCCACCCGTGACGCCCACGGACACGACGAGCGCGAGGGTCGCGGTCCGCGTGACCCACAGCGGTGCCTGGCGAGGGCTCGCAGGTGCCAGGGCTGTCCGGTGCCCGTCGGGCGCGTCGGCCGCGACCGTCGGCGTCGTTGGTCGTCCGGGATGGCGGCGGACCCAGGCAACCGCGCCGATGATCGCGATCATCCCCGCCGCCGCGGCGGTGCCCAGCGGTGGGTCGAGCTGGATGCTCGCGAACGGCAGCGACGCTGCGGTCTCCACCATCGAGACCATGAGCCGGAACGCGACCCAGGCCGGCGCGGCAAGGATCGCTCCGACTGCCGTCGGGGCTCCGGCACCGACCGCCGCGCCGGCGAGGAGCGCGACGATCCCAGCGGCCATGGCGGGCGCCACGAGCGGGACCACGAACAGGTTGATGGCAGGCGCGATGACGGCCAGGCGTCCGAACGCGACAAGGACGATCGGCAGCGTGGCTGCCTGGGCCGCGAGCGAGACACCGAGGCTCTCGATGAGCCAGCGCGGCAGGTGCCCTCGTCCGATGTGTTCGATCCGCGCGGAGATCGGCGTGGCCCACGCGATCAGCCCGGCCGTGGCGACCGTGGAGAGCTGGAATCCCGCGTCACCGATGAGCCCCGGGTCCGCGAGCAGCAGGAGGGTGACCGCCCAGCCGAGGGCCGCCGCGGCGTAGCCGGCCCGCCCCGTCTCGCGGGCGAGCAGGACGACGCCGGCCATCGCACCCGCGCGGAGGACGGACGGCGAGGCGCCGGCGAACGCGATGTACGCGGCGATGGCAGCGATCGTGACGATCGCCCGACGACGTCGGCCCAGCCGCCCGGCCACCGACGCGATCGCCGCGGCGACGATGGCGATGTTCCAGCCCGAGATCGCGACGACGTGGCTCACGCCCGCCGTCGTGAACGCGGCGGCCACGTCGCGGTCCACCCGGTCGCGCAGGCCGATCAGGATCCCCGCCGCGAGACCGGCCTCGGGCTCCGGCAGCGTCACGGTGAGCGACTCGGCGGCCGAGCGTCGCATCCGCTCCAGCATCTTCGCCGGCCCGTCGCCCGTGGCGGCGATGGTCATCGAGGCGGCATCGAGACTCCCCCATGCGTCGAGCCGCTCGAGATACCGGCCGTAGGGCGAGTCGGGACGTGGTCGCGTCCGGCCTTCGACCGTGACGATGTCGCCCGGTTCGATCGCGGGGTAGCGGGGGAGGGTGGCCGCGAGTCGAAAGCCCGATGGTCCGCTGGCCCTCGTCCGGACGGTGGCGACCTGCTTCCCCTCGCGTGGCGACCCGACTGATTCCACGACCATCGTCCAGGGCCCGCGGCCATCCGGCTGTCCGGTCAGCCCTGCTGCCGAAGGACCGACGGCGTCCCGCACGGCGACGGCAGCCAGGCCCACGGCGACCGCGAGGGCCACACGGCGCACGGCGGGCGACCAGATCGCCGCCAGGACGAGCGTCCCGATCGCGACCGCCGCAAGGCCGACCGCGGCGCCACCGAGCGATGCCGAACCGATAGCGGCGAAGACCGCGCCGACGGCCAGCCAGCCGCTCCGCGGCACCTCAGCGCACCACGAGCGACTCGCGGATCCGTTCGAACGTCTTCTCGCCGAGCAGCCCCCGGGTGCGCAGCTCCTCGATCGAGGTGAATGGCGCTTCCTCGCGCGCGGCGAGGATCTTGTCGATGGTCACGGGCCCGATCCCGGGGAGGGCGTCGAGTTCCGCAGCGGTCGCCTGGTTGAGGTCGACGGGGCCATCACCGTCGCCGGCGGAGGACGTCGGGCCGCCGGACGCAGCCCCGGCGATCTCCGGGTCGTCGCGCGAGGGCACCCGCACCTGGTCGCCGTCGTGCAGGGGGGCCGCCTGATTCAGATCGAGTTCGGCGCGGGTCGTGTCCACGCGTGCGCCATACCCGCCGGCTGCGGCGACCAGGTCACCGACGCGTGACCCGGCGGGTAGCCGATAGACGCCGGGATCCACGACCGCCCCGACGATCTCCACGACGAGTGGCTCCGTCTGAGCCTCTCCCACCATGTCCGAGGAGGCCTCGGCCGAGGACCCGGGCAGGTTCGAACCGCCGTCCACGACGACGTCCGTCGCAGCGCTCCCGCTGGTCGCGAGGACGAAGGCGATGACGGCGCACGCGCCCGCGACGCCGATCGAAGCGACCACACGGCCGGTCGCCGGGAGCGTGATCGAACCATCGCCACCCGTCGGGGGGCTCCCGGGCGTGGCTGGCGGTTGCGATCCAGCCACCTCGCCCGTGACGGTCGGTGCGTCCAGGCTTCGCCACGGCGGGGTCGTCGATCCCATGTCGCGCTCCGCGGCGGGCGGGCCGTGGGGCGTCGCCGGCGGAGCGCCGTGACGTCTCGCCACGTTGGGGGCACTTCCGACGCGGCGAGACGTCGAGCGGAATCTACCGAGACGCGCTTAGCTGCGACTTATCCGGGTCGGATGTCAGTCTCGTCGATCAAGAGGGCGTTCTGGACGATGTCCGTGCAACCACTCACGACCACGTCACCGGTACGCCCGATGGCCTCGCCGGTCGGGTCGACGATCGAGGGCGGGTCGGCCGAGACTCCGTATCCACCCGGGATCCTGAGCGAGATCTGAGCGCCCGTCTGCCGGTCGATCGCCCAGATGTATCGATCATCCCCGGTGTCGACGTGGAGTTCGGCATCGACGGCGGTCTTGTCGCTGCATCCCTCGGGCGACAGGATCCATTGCGTGTCGGATCCGCAGCCGACCGACAGGGACGGTTCGGCCTCAACCTGGACCCGGCCGGCGAACACCCCGAGGAGCTTCCGGAAGGGGAGGTTGTCGAGGTGACAGGCGTGTTCGATCACCCGGCTGCGGCGAGCTGCACGATCACCGAGATGGGCGGCGAGCCGGTCCCCACGCCAGGATTGCAGGCTCGAGTTCGCCGTCACGAAGCTCGTTGCCCGACCGTAGGTCGATCGGGCACGGGGCCGGGAACGCTCTACGCGCCGGTGGCACCGTCGGCGGTCGATCGGACGTTGGTCGTCGTCGCGAAGCGGGCGGCGCGCGCCCACGGCACATAGACGAGCTGCGCCACGGCGACGGCGAGGACCCAGACGGTGAGCATCTGGAGGAGCGGGTAGATCGAGTCCGCGGAGATGCCGCTCATCGCCAGCGTGTTCGAGATCGTCCGCGCGGGATCGAACCCGGCGTCGGACAGCATCCGCAGGGACAGCGTGACGCCGACGAAGGCGACCGCGATGGAGCCGTATCGGACCACGTAGCTGCGCACGTTGGACTCCAGGTAGAGACGAGGTACGGGCGGACTCTAGACTGCGGTCGCTTTCGTGCCCCTGGGCCGAACGTGCAGGGTCAGCAACGCCGAAGTACTGGCCCGATCACGCGCGCAGCTGTTCCCACGGGACCCATTGCGTGCCATCCCACCAGCGGTGCCAGGTGCGCCCGTCACGACCCGGAGCGAAGACGTCGATGCGGTCGGCCGACCACGAGGACGCCGTCGGCGTCCCGGTCAGTTCACCGCCGAGCGACTCCCATGCGTGCCAGGATGTGCCGTCCCAGTAGCAATTCCACAGCGCACCATCGGGGAAGATCGCGAAGACCTGCAGCTGGTCCATGGCCCACGCCGTCGCGGCCGGCGCCGAGACGAGCGTCCCGCCGAGCGACACGGGTTCGGACCACGTGCCGGACACAAAGACACGGTGGACGAGGCCTGCGTCCTCATCCACCGTGAAGAGATCGATCCGATCGGGTCCCCAGGAGACCGCAGCGGCTCCCCGGGGCGTGGCATGGTCGAACATGCCGGTCAGGTTACTTGCCGGTCGCAAGCGCTCGGTTGAGATCGTCGGCAGCGTGCTCATCCAGCCTTCGGACGGTCGCGGCACTGCCGCGGCTGACGAGCGCGAAGCCACTCGCCAGGCCTCGGCGGATGATGCCGGGCCGCGATCCGTTCATTTCGCGGGCAAGGGCCGCGCGACGCGACATGTCGGCCTCGCGCGTTCGGTCGCGCGCGATATCGAGCGCGACCATCGTGTAGATGTGGTTCATGGGTGGATCCTCCAGCCGGTATCGACCGGCGACGCGATGACGAGTCTCAGCGGCGGTGATCGTCCTGGATGAGATCCCGCAAATCCGCGCCCCAGCGATACGAGGCGAGATCCAGGGCCATCAGTCCGACGACCAGGGCCAGGAACATGACGAGCGCTTCCATGACCGACTTCCCTTTCCGCTGTAACCCGTTTATTGGGTCTAATGGGTTACTTACGTAATGTATCCGCTTGCGCGTAACCTGTCAACCGTACTAAAGTGGTTATCACGATGTTGACAAATGACCTGCCTCCGGCCTCCCGCGGCCATGCCCACGACGTTCGGTTGGAGGACACCTTCGACTTCCTGAACACCGACGACACCGAGAACGGTTTCCCGCTCGAGAAGTTGCCGACGCTCGATGTCGCGCTGAGTTGGTTCGTGGACCGCGGGGTGATCCACGGCGAAGGCGCCGATCGATTGCGGGCTCAGGCGACCGCCGACCCGGTGTTTGCTGCGAGGGACCTCGCTCGGATCCACGTCGTCCGCAGCGCGCTCCGCGAGGTCGCCGATGCCATCGTCGAGCACCGCCCGCCGCTGCCCGGCGCCCTCGATACGGTCAATCGGACCCTGCACGCCCGCCAGGTGATCGAGCTCGTCCCGTCATCTGACGGCTACGTGGCCGTGGATCATCGCCATGTGGGTGACCCGATCGACGACGCCCTGGCCCGCCTCACGGACCCGCTCGTGACCGAGCTCGTCTCCGGTCGGCCGGAACGGATCAAGATCTGTGATAACGACCGTTGTCGGTGGGTCTTCTACGACACCTCACGCACGAGCCGGCGTCGATGGTGCGACATGTCCACCTGCGGCAACCGCGCCAAGGCAGCCCGCCACCGGGCGCGCTCGAAGAGTGCCGAATCCGCCCCGGCGGAGGGCCTCACGCTGACCGAGACGCCGGTCGCGACCGCCTAGACGGACCCTCGGTCCAGCATGGGCCGGACCTCGGTCGCCAGGCGCGTCATCAATTCCTCGTCGTACGGCGACGGGAATCCCGCGATCAGGTGTCGGTACCCGATCTCGAGGAACGGGGCGATGATCGCCGCGACGTCCTCGGGGGTGCCCACTGGCTGATCGGTCCAGAGGCGAGCGCGGCCATTGCGCACGAACATCTCGCGCTGGACGCGTTCCGCCTCGGCCCGGGAGTCGCGGATGATGACCGAGCCCAGCCCCGTGGTCCGCTCGATCTCCGCCGGGTCGCGGCCCACGGTCTCGCAGTGCTGCACGAGGATCGCGTCCTTGCGCTTCACGTTCTCGAGGCCCCCACCGACGTTGTTGGCATCACCGTATTTGGCGACCAGTTTGAGCGTGACCTGCTCGCCGCCGCCACCGATGAGGATCGGCAGCCGTTCCTGGATGGGCGGCGGATCGTTGCGGACGGCCTTGGTCGCGTAGCGCGGGCCCGATGCCGTGGGGCGCTCGCCGTGGAGCATCCCGCGCATGATCGGTAGTGCCTCACCAAGCCAGCGCAATCGCTCCGGGAACCCGTCACCGAACTGCAGACCGTAGGCCTCGTGCTCGGTCTCGAACCAGGCGCCACCGATTCCCAGGATGGCGCGACCACCGGAGATGTGGTCGAGCGTCGTGGCCATCTTGGCCGTGAGGGCGGGCTCGCGGAACGTGTTGGCCCCGACCATCAACCCGATCCGCACGTGCTCCGTGGCCTGCGCCCACGCTGCGAGCGTCAGCCAGCCTTCGAGGATCGGTCCGTCATCGCTTCCGACGATGGGGTACAGGTGGTCCCACGTCCATAAGGTGTCGTAGCCGAGTCGATCGGCGCGGACGCCGGCCTCGAGCAGGGAAGGCCAGTCGGTGTACTGGTTCCAGCAGAGCGCGCCGAGTCTGACCGATGCCAAGCGAACCTCCTCGTGGGACTTCGGCTTGCCAGCCTACAGGACCATCAGCCGACCACGGCCGCCGCTCCGTCCGGATCCGGGCCTGCTCGATGCACTACCTTGTCCGGGCGACCATCCGTCGCGGTTCGTAGCGGAGGCACACCATGGCCGACCACTCCATCGAGACACTGCTGGTCCGGATCACCGAGCTTGAAGGGCGACTGGAGGCGACGACGGTCGCACCGGCCCGACCTTCATCGAGACGCCGCCGAACCGTGCTCGTCGCCGGGCTCCTCGCGCTCGCCCTGCTGGTCCCGGTCGGGGTCTTCGCCTCGCATTCGTTCACGGACGTGCCGGAATTCCAATACCTTCCACACGCAGATCGGCCGGGTCGCCGGTGCGGGGATCGCCGCTGGCTGCACCCCGACGACGTACTGCCCGAATGCCGAAGTGTCCCGCGGCCAGATGGCCGCGTTCCTCGCCCGTAGTGCGGGACGGGTCGCAGTCGACGACTTCGTCAGCGTGCCACTCTCGACCACCGACACCACGCTCGCCACGGTCAGCATCAAGGCGGGCGACGTGACCGGCGGGTACGCCAACATCCTCGTCGAGGGGACGGCGAGCGCCGTGAACGGCTCGTTGGCGAGCTGCCCTTGTGGCACGGTCTTCTTCCTCGCGGATCCCGGTCAACCAGATCGGCTGGCCGGCGTACTCGCTCCAGGTCGCCGGGAACGGATTCGGGAGCGGCGTCGGCTCGGTCGCCCTGAACGCGGTGGTCACCGTCCCCACGGGCGTCGCACAGACGTTCGTCCTTCGGGGCTTCGAGACGCTCGGAACGGCCGCGGCGACGACGGTGTGGGCACGCTGACGGCGACCTACATCCCGTTCGTCGGTGACGGCACGAATGCCCTCGTGCCGGTTTCCGCCGAGATCGATGTCGATCCCGTGGCGCAACCCCGGGACTGACGCGTAGCAGACCGTACCGATCGAGCTCCGGCCCTCGGCCGGGGCTCGATCGTCGACCCGGGCCGACGCCGACTCGGTTCGTCAGGGACAGGGCACGCCGGGCGCGGCTCGCGGCGCCAGCGCCGGAAGCTCGACGCGACCTACGCTGAGCCGGACGACGCCGCACGGCACCTCGGTGGTCGAGACGCCGCCGCCGGACACATCGGCGTCCCCGAAGCCCCAGCGGGCGAGGCGCGCCCGGATGCCGTGAAGATCTCTACCAGATGCGGGGCGGCACCCGGCACGGGTACGGTCGCCTGCGCGTCCGCCGCGTACGTGCCGACCCATGCACCGTCCACGTGAACGGCGACAGGGACGTCGGTCAGGTTCTCTAGCTGCATCTCGGTGGAGGCCGCCGGGACGCAGGCGGCGAAGAGCCACGCGAGCCCCGCGCACGCAAGGAGCGCCGTGGACCGCGCGATCACGCGTCGCGCAGGACGATGTTGACGAGCTTGCCGCCCGCGTGGATGACCCGGTCCGGTGAGCGACCGGCGAGCAGGGCCGCGATCTTGGGCGAGGCCAGGACCTCGCGTTCGATCGTCGCCTGGTCGGCGTCGGCCGCCACGACGACCTTGTCGCGCAGCTTCCCGTTCACCTGCACCGGTACCTCGCGCACGGACACGGCGGTCGCGCCTTCGTCCACGGACGGCCACGCCTCGGTGTGGATCGACGACCACGCGGTCCCGGCGGCGGCCAGCCGACGCGACCACAGCTCCTCGGTGATGTGTGGGGCGGCCGGTGCCAGCATCAGCAGCGACAACCGGATCGCCTCGTCCCATGCCGACTCGCCCGCCACGGACGTTCCGCGATACCGGAACAGGGTGTTCGTCAGCTCCATGAGCTTGGCGATCATCGTGTTGAATCGGAAGGCCTCGTAGTCGGCGGTGACGTCCCGCAGCGTCCGATGGGCCGCGCCGCGGATCGCCAGCGCAGCGTCCGCCTCGGTCTCGCCGGGCGGTAGCTTGCCGGCATCGGGGTCGCCCCCTTCTCGGCCGTGCGGATCGAAGACCAGCGTCCAGACCCGGTTCAGGAATCGATGGACGCCACCGATGCCCGTGGGGCTCCATGGACCACCCTGGTCCCACGGACCCATGAACATCAGGAACAGGCGGACGCTGTCCGCGCCATAGCGCTGGACCAGCTCGTCCGGGTCCTGGACGTTTCCGCGCGACTTGCTCATGCGCTCGCCGTCCGCGCCCAGGATCTGGCCCTGGTTGAACAGCCGCCGGAACGGCTCGTCCTCGCCGATCAGCCCGCAGTCGCGCATCGCCTTGGTCCAGAACCGGCTGTACAGCAGGTGCATGACGGCGTGTTCCGCCCCGCCCGTGTACTGGTCCACGGGCGTCCATCGATCCGCGATCGCCCGATCCACCGGCGCCCCCGCCTTCTCCGGGGAGAGGTACCGGAACCAGTACCACGACGAGTCCACGAACGTGTCCATCGTGTCGGTCTCGCGCAGGGCCGGACCACCGCATCTCGGACACGTCGTGTGCAGGAACGCCTCGTCCTTGGTGAGCGGATTCGTGCCGCTTCCGGCGTAGTCGACGTCCTCGGGCAGCAGGACCGGCAGGTCGTCGTCGCGCACGGGGACGATGCCGTCGGTCTCGCAGTAGACGACCGGGATGGGCGTGCCCCAATAGCGCTGGCGGCTGATCAGCCAGTCGCGCAGCCGGTACGTGACCTTGGGTTCGGCGGCGCCCGCCGCTGCAAGCTTGGCGACGATGGCCTTGCCACCCTCGTCGGCGAGGAGCCCGTCGAACTCGCCGCTGTTCACCAACCGTTCGTCCGCGGCGTGAGCGATGTACGCGTCGTCCATCGGTGCGTCCGCGGCCGTTCCCGGGCGCCGCGACCACGCGCCGGATCGGCAGGCCGAACCTCACCGCGAACGCGAAGTCGCGCTCATCGTGGGCCGGGACGGCCATGATCGCGCCGGTTCCGTACCCGGATAGCACGTAGTCGGCGATGAAGATCGGGATCCGCTCGCCGTTGACCGGGTTGATCGCATCGGCGCCGATGGCGACGCCGGTCTTCTCGCGATCGGTGGACAGACGGTCGATCTCGGTCCGCCGACGGGCCTGTTCGACGTAGGCGGCCACCTCGGCCCGTCGCTCCGGCGCGGTCAGCGTCGCGACGAGCGGGTGCTCTGGCGCGAGGACCATGAACGTGGCGCCGAATAAGGTGTCCGGACGCGTGGTGAACACGCGCAGCGTCTCGCCGCCGGCATGGTGGTCGGACGCGGCGGTCGTGAAGTCGATCTCCGCGCCTTCGGAGCGCCCGATCCAGTTCGTCTGCTGGACGCGGATCGGCTCGGGCCAATCGATGCCGTCGAAGGACAGCAGCTCGTCCGCGTAGGCCGTCGTGCGCAGGTACCACTGGTCCAGGTCGCGCTTCTCGACGAGGGCGCCACAGCGCCAGCAGCGCCGATCCGCGCCCTCGACCTGTTCGCGCGCGAGTGTCCCGTCGTTGGGGCACCAGTCCACCGGCGACTTCGCCCGATACGCGAGTCCCTTCTCGAGGAACCGCAGGAACATCCACTGGTTCCAGCGGTAGTAGGCCGGGTCCGCCGTGACCACCTCGGCGTCCCAGGCGAAGGTCGCGCCCATGCTCCGCAACTGGCGTCGCATGTTCTCGATGTTCGACATCGTCCAGGTGAACGGGTGACCGCCGTTCTTGATCGCCGCGTTCTCCGCGGGCAGTCCGAACGCGTCGAAGCCGATCGGGAAGAAGACGTTGTCGCCGTGCATCCGCCGGAAGCGGGCCACGGCGTCCGTCGGCGTCTTGATGTACCAGTGCCCGATGTGCAGGTCGCCCGACGGATACGGGTACATCGTCAGCAGGTAGTACTTGGGCCGGGTCGTGTCCGAGAGATCCGTCTCGTACAGGCGCAGCTCCGCCCACTGGGCCTGCCAGCGCGGCTCGATGACGGTCGGGTCGTAGCGCTCGACCCGGCTGCGGCTATCGGTGGTGTCAGTCACGGTGCGGGCCTCGGTCAGGTGCCGCATACGCTTCACCCCCCGCCGTCGGCGAGGGGTGATGGTCGGCGGTGGACACATGTGCTGGTGGAGCTACGGGGACTCGAACCCCGGACCCCCTGCATGCCATGCAGGTGCTCTCCCAACTGAGCTATAGCCCCACGGGAGCGGGATTGTAGCAGAGGATCGTGCGGGGACCGGCCCGTGGTTTGGCGTCAGCGGCTGCCTGCCTGGTCCGCCCAACCGGCGAACACCCCGCCGATCCCGCCCCATCCCTCCGCATCCGGATCGGTCGGGACGGACAGGACCTGCCCATCGCCCAGGTCGATCGCCAGGCGGGCGTCGTCGCTCGAGATCCCCAGGATCCGCGGGTCGCCGATGTCACCCATCGTCACGATGGTCTCGAAGCCGTTCGCGTCACCGTGGCGGAGCTGGACGGTGCCGTTGGATCCGTCAGCCGCGGCGCGCTCAACGAGGATCCAGGTACCTTCGCGGCTCGCGTCCCAGCGAACGTCGGCGATCACCTCGCCGTCGGGCACGATGTACCACGTTTCGCCGGCCTCGCCTGGAACCTCGGCTTGCAGGCGGCAGCCGGTGCCGTTGCCGTCGGGATCGACGCTCTCGCACCCCACCACGAGGACGCGGCCGCTCGCGTCGAACATCCGCGTGTTCCCGGTCGGATCGGCGACGTTCCACGGCAGTTCGGGCTGGAACGTCCCGTCGAGCGCGAGGATGCCGGACGGAGGATCGCTGAGGTTGTTCCACGCGCTGAGGCCGCGCCCGTCGAGGGCCCACGCCTCGTCGTCGGCCGGACCTGCGGGCACCACGAAGATCCCGTCCGGGACGTTCACGGTCGCCCACTCCGGCGACACGAATGGTCGGACGATCGTCACGCCGTTCGGGTCGATGATCGCCAGCTGGCCATCGGGACTCCAAGCGACGCCGTTCGAGCCGATCCCGGCGTCAACGTCGAAGCCCCGCGGTTCCCGCGTCTCGTCGAGCAGGTCGTAGACCACCACGCCGCGCTCCTGGTCCGGGTCGGCGGCATCCGCGAGCGGGACCGCAAGGTATCCGTCGTGGCTGATGCGCGCCGGATCGTCGGAGGGGACGCGACCCTCCGGAAACGGGGCACTGAAGATGGTCGGGACCGACTCGATGTCGCGCAACAGGTCCACCTCCAGCGTGATCGTGCCGTCCGCTTCTGGTCCGATCCGGACGATGACGGCCTCATCGCTGCGCCCGAGGGCCGGACGATCCGGGTCGGCCGTCACCGCCGGCTCGGCCGGCGTCGGCTCGGCGGTCGGGGCGACGTCGGACGGCGTGGGCGCGGAGATCTCCGGCGAAGGCGTGGAGTCCACGCCGACCACCGGCAAACCGAGCCATCCACCCCCGAACACGACGATCGAGCCGACGGCAACGACGACGACCGCCACGGCGGCGAGCGCGAACCGTCGACCGGCCCGCTCTCTTCGTCGGAGAGCCAACCGCCGGTCAAGCTCGGCATCGGTGATCGTCAGCGGCAACGCGTCGCCTTCGGCACGCAGCGCGGTCCGGAGTTCGGTCTCGAGTCGCGTGTCATGCATGGGTCGTGGCCTCCCCGAGGCTGGCGCCGAGTGGGTCGGCGAGGTGGATGCGAAGGCGATCGAGCGCGGTCTGGAGCTGCGCCTTGATGGTGTTCGGGCTCTTGCCGAGGGTCGCCGCGACCTCATCGACCGAGAGGTCCGCGTAGTAGCGCAGGACGACTGCGGCGCGCATCTGGACTGGCAGGTCCGCGATGCCGTCGAGCAGCGCGATCCGCGTGGCGCTTTCGCCGCCGATGTCGCCGGCGGCCGCGCGATCGGGCACCGTATCGAGCCGAACCACTCGCCCGGATCGTCGCCGCGTCGCCAAGGCGTGGTTCGTGGCGACGCGTAGGAGCCAGGTCCGGAGGGCACGCTCGTCGCGGATCGTGCCGCCCTTCTCGAACGCCGTGAGGAGGGTCTCGATGACGATGTCCTCGGCCTCGACGCGGTCGCGCAGGATCAGGTACGCAACGGCCTGCAGCTCGCGGCCGTAGGCGTCCAGGAGGTCGGCCAGCGTCTCGGGTCGCCTCCGACGCAGCGCCTCGACGGTCATCGGTCCATGCCCCTCGGCCCTCGTTGGCGACCGATGGGTCCGGCCGCTTCGAAGGATAGATGCGTGGCGACGTCGAATTCGGGCTAGTCGCGTGCGTGATTCGCCGGCTGTCGCTGGTGCGCGTGGCATCATCCGCATGATGACGGCCTTCGACCTGCTCCTGCGCGGCGGCCTCCTGGTCGATGGGACCGGCGCCGCGGCACGACCCGCCGACGTCGGCGTCATCGGTGATCGGATCCTGGCGGTCGGTGACCTCTCCGACGTGAGCGACGGCGAGGCGGCCGCGACGATCGATGCGACCGGACACGTCGTCGCGCCCGGGTTCATCGATCCGCACGGGCATTCGGACGGGTCCGTCTTCGTGGACGGTGCGCTGATCAGCCATCTGCGCCAGGGGTTCACGACCCAGCTGTCCGGCAATTGCGGCGACACCCTCGCGCCGATCACCGATCGCGGTCGCGAGCTCGTGGAGCTGTCCCTGCGGCCGCACGACCTCGTGGCGCGCTGGCGCTCATTCGGCGAGTACCTGGACGCGGTGGGTGAGCTGGGGCTGGGTCCCAACGTCGCCTTCCTCGTTGGGCACGGCACAGTACGCGGATCCGTCCTGGGGGCGGAGGCGCGAGAGCCTGACGATCTGGAACGACGGGCGATGGTGCGCGAGGTGGAGGCCGCGATGGACGCCGGGGCGTTCGGGCTGTCGTCGGGGCTCATCTATGCGCCCGGGATGCACGCGGGCCCCGATGAACTGGCGACCCTCGTGACCGCGGCGACGCGTCGCGGCGGCCTGTATGCGACCCACATGCGTGACGAGACGGCCGGGGTGTTCGATTCGATCGCAGAATCGATCGCGACGATCCGGGCCGCCGCCGACGCGGGCGTGGAAGCGGCGCGCCTGCAGGTCTCGCATCTCAAGTGCGGCGCCGGCGCGGTGTGGGGGCGGGCGGCTGAGGCGATCGCCCTGCTCGAGGCGGCGCGAGCCGAAGGCCTGGATGTCGCGGCCGACCAGTATCCGTATACCGCGGCCGCGACGACCCTCGCCACGATCGTGCCGCCGGCCCTCCTCGGGCTCGGCGTGGAGGCGTGCGTGGCGGCGCTCGGCGACCTCGATGTGCGAGAGATGGTCCGCGCCGAGATCGCCCGCGGGATCTCCGGGTGGGAGAACGTTGCCTCCGATCCCGGCTGGGATGGGATCGTGATCTCGTATGCCCCCAGCCACCCAGACTGGAGCGGCCGGTCGCTCGCCGAGCTGGGTACCGCGCTCGATTCGGACCCGATGGACGTCGCGTTCGATGCGCTCGTGGATGACCAGCTGGACGTGTCGATCGTCATCCACTGCATGTCCGAGCCGGACGTCGAGGCGATCATGGCCGTGCCGTGGATCGCGGTCTGCACCGACGCCGAGGGCCGTCGGCCCGGTCACCCGATCCTGGACAACGGGAAGCCGCACCCGCGGACGTACGGCACGACCGCGCGGGTGCTTGGCTCGTTCGTCCGCGATCGCGGCGTCCTGGGTCTCGAGACGGCGGTGGCCAAGCTCTCGTCCGTGCCGGCCGCGCGCCTCGGGCTCCGCGACCGCGGCGTCATCCGCGAGGGTGCCCTGGCTGACCTTGTCGTCTTCGACCCAACGACCGTCGCCGACGTGGCGACGTACGGGGACCCCGCCCGCCACCCGACCGGCATCGAGCACGTCGTCGTCAACGGCCGACTCGCCGTCCAGGGCGGGAACGAGACCGGGGAACGGGCCGGGCGTCTGCTCCGGCACGGGTGACGGCACACGTGCCGAGCGTCGAGGAGCGTCAGGTCGTCGCGCACCTGGCGGGCGGCCCGGTCCCGTACACGCTGCGTCACTCACCTCGGGCGCGCGGCGTGCGCGTCGTCATCCACCCGGCCCGCGGCGTGGTCGTGACGGTCCCCGCGACCCGGGCCGGTCGCACGGACGGTGAGCGGCGAGCGGCCGCGTTCCTCGTGGAGCGCGAGCCGTGGGTCCGTCGGCATCTCGCGAAGCAGGCCGAACTCGCGGCCATGATCCGGGCGCGAGGTGGCGCTCGCGACGGGGGACAGGTCCCGTTCCTGGGCCAGCTGCGCCGGGTCCAGGTGGTGCCCGCGGTGTCGGGCGTCCGCAGATCGGACGTCGCGCTCTTCGCCGATGCGCTCGTGATCCACCGGGTCGCCAGCGATCGCCGGTCCGATGCCGCCATCCTCGAAGGGTGGTTGCGCGGGCAGGCCGCCGAGGCGATCCACGCCGCCATCGCCGACCACGCGCCGGCACTGGGCGTGACGCCGGCCCGTGTCACGTTCCGCGACCCACGATCACGCTGGGGGAGCGCGTCCCGGGCGGGTCGGCTGTCGTTCTCGTGGCGCCTGGTCCTCGCGCCACCCGACGCTCTCGATACCGTCGTCATCCACGAGCTCGCCCACCTGCGCGTCTTCGGGCATGGCGCGGACTTCTGGGCGCTCGTGGCCTCGCGCCGGGCGGACTACCGGACGTGGCGCCGCTGGCTCCACGACCATGCCACCGAGTTGCACGGCGCTCTCGGCTAGTTGGGCAGCCCGCGCGACGGGTCACCGAGGGCGACGACCGCCGACCCGGTCCAGCGCAGCGGCTCGACGTCGAGCTCATCGTGGGCGCCGTCGGCAAGGGCGTGCCAGACGCCGGCCGCGAGGTCGATGTCGACATCGTCGGGGAGCGAGACGAGCGTGTTGCGGACCGGCGCGAGCAGCAGCCGCGGATCGGGGCCCAGGATCGGGCCGAGGGCGTCGGGGAGCAACAGGAGCGACGAACCCCAGCCGTGGCCCTGGACCCCGACCAGGCCGACGCCCGTCGAACTCGAACCGCTGGACCTGTGGCGGTTCACGGACGATCAATCGGTGGAGGTTCTCGAGTGCGGTAACCAGCAATGTCGCATGGTCCACACCCCAGCCGTCCAGCATCGCGGCCGAGACGTGACTGAACGCCGGACCGAGGTCGATGCCAAACCCGGTCCAGATACCGGGCGGCACGTGCAGGTGCAGGGGTGCCGCCTCGGAAGGGTACGGGTGGCGGGCCCGCTTGAGCACCGGCAGGATCATCGGGGCGATCTCGTCCCATGGAGCCGCCACGTCGAGCCCTTGGATGGCCGCGAGCACGCTCTCGAAGGTCGTCGGGTCAACGACGCTGTGCACGACGCGCGTCGGGATGCGCTCGTCGCGTTGTCGCCGGCCCTTGGCCTTCCGGTGGGCGCGGCGTTCGCCCTTGGCCGTCCTGGTCGTCTTCATGCACCCATCCTCGCGATGGGCCCTCACCCGGGGATTGCGCGCGACTTCACCCGGAGTTAGCTGCGCGGCGCGCCCTCCGCGGTGGCAAGCCACGAGCCGGGACCTTTGACACATTCGTCGGGGCACGGAGCCTGAAACGGCTCGACGTGGATGGTGGAGATGAGGGGACTCGAACCCCTGACCCCCGCGATGCGAACGCGGTGCTCTCCCAGCTGAGCTACATCCCCACGGGCGTCGGAGTGTAGCACGAGGTCACGGCACGCCCGACGGCCGACCCTCGCGGCGTCGGGGTCCGCGTCCCGGTCCACGCGACCTGCGTCCGCGCCACGGAACGCGCCATTAGGCTCCCCCGATGCCCATCGGCCTGCTGACCGGACTCGGCGCCGCCCTCGCCTGGGGCACGCTCGACATCTTCTCGGCCCTCGCGAGTCGCCGGATCGGTTCCCTGAAGGTGACGACCGGGATCCAGCTCATCGGGGCTGCGTTCGTCATCACGGTCGCGTTCGTGTCCGGGACGGCCTTCCCGACCGACCCCGGCGTCATCATCGGTGGCGCGTTCGTGGGCCTTGCCGGTGCGGGCGCCTATCTCGCCTACTTCACGGGCCTGCGCATCGGCCCGATCGCGGTCGTGAGCGGGATGGTCGCGGCGTATGGCGGTCTCACGGTGGTGCTGGCCGTGCTCATCCGCGGCGAGACCCTGACGACGATCCAGGCCGTGGGCGCGGCGGTTGCCACGATCGGTGTGATCCTGACCGGTGTCCACTTCGAGGGCGGGTGGCGTGGCACCAAGTTCGCCAGTCCGGGAGTGATCTTCGCGGTGGTCGCCCTCATCCTGTTCGCCACGATGTCGATCGGGAGCGACATCGTCATCGATCAGGCCGGCTGGCTCCAGGTGCTCCTCGTCTCGCGCACGACGAACGCGATCCTGAGCGTGCTGATCCTCGTCGCCGCGGTGACGGTCGCACGACGGATCGCCCAGCCGGTGCTGATCGGCGAGGACGGCACGGACGGCAGCGGCGACGACCTCCCGCGCTGGGACGCTCGCGTGGTGGCCCTCGTCGTGCTGGCCGGGTTCCTCGATGTCCTCGGACTCGTGGTGTTCATGTACGGGCTCGAGGTCGCCGAGACCTGGCTCGTCGGCCTGGCGTCGTCCTTCGGGCCGGCGGTGACGATCCTGGCCGCCGTGGCATTCCTCGGCGAGCGCCTGCGGCCCATCCAGTGGCTTGGGCTTGCCGGCGTGCTCACCGGGATGATCGCGATCGGGTTGCCTTAACCCGGGACGCTGAACCAGAACCGCGTCAGCCCGTCGCGCGACTCCGCCCCGACACGCCCGCCGCCCTGCTCCACGAGCTGCTTCACGATGGCGAGCCCGATCCCCGCGCCGCCGCGCGCGCGGTCGCGCGACTTCTCGACGCGATAGAAGCGATCGAAGACGCGGTCGAGGTCGTCCGGCGGGATCGAGTCGCCGGTGTTGAGTACCGAGACGAGCACGTCGCCCGGCCGACGTTCGGCCCGGACCGTCACCGCGCCGCCGGCCGGCGTGTAGCGCACGGCGTTCGACAGCAGGTTCGCGAGGACCTGCGCAAGGCGATCAGGATCCGCGCGTGCCGGCAGCGTCGGCGGGACCTCCACGGTGAGCCGCAGCCCCGCCCGCTCGATCGATGGCGTCGCGAGCTCCAGCGCCGACCCGATGGCCACGGCGAGATCCAGCTCCACGACCTGGGGTGGGCTCGTCCCGGCGTCACCCTCCGCGAGCGCATCCAGTGAGCGCGACAACCGGACCAGTCGATCCGCCTCCTCGTGGAGCGACTCGTAGGTCGCGCGGTCCGCCGTGATGACCCCGTCGCGCAACGCCTCCAGGTAGCCCTGGAGATTGGTCAGCGGCGTGCGCAGCTCGTGCGCGGCGTTCGCGATGAAGTCGCGGCGCATCGATTCCTGGCGCTCCAGCGACGCCGCCATCTGGTTGAACGAATCGGCGAGGCTCGCCAGCTCCTCCGGCCCCTCCCGCGGGACCCGCGCCGCGTAGTCGCCATCCGCGATCCGGCGCGCGGCGCCGCCGATCTCCGCCAACGGCCGCGCCAGCATCCTCCCCAGGACGACAGCGAGGATCACGCTCGCCACGACCGCCAGCACCGACGCCGCGATGACCACGGTCGTGACCGATTCGTCGTACATCGCCTGGGCGTGCTCGGCGGAGTCACCCGCTTCCATCATCAGCTCGGTGAAGACATCGGCGCCAACGACCGCGACGCCCACGGCGAGGATCACGAGCCCCACCGCGGCACTGACGATCGCCGCCAGCGCGATCCGACCCGCGATCCCGCGCGCGATCACGGCGTCCGGCCGCCCGGTACCCCACGCCGCGCACCGTCTGCACGTAGCGCGGCGCATCGGGGTCGTCATCGAGCTTGTCGCGCAGCCGCCGGATGTGGACATCGATCGTGCGGTCCAGCACCTCGGCGGCCTCGTGGCCGTACACCGCGTCGAGCAGTTGGTCGCGCGAGAGGACGCGCCCGCCGGCGCCCAGGATCGCGCTGAGGAGCCGGAACTCCACGCGCGTCAGATCGATGATCGCGCCGTCGTCGCGACGCACCTCGTGGCGCGAGGCATCGATGGTCAGGTCGCCGTGGCGGAGGACGGGCTGGTCCGGCGCGCGGCCGGGGCATCCGCGGCGGTGGCAGTCGGCGCCATCGATGTCGCGCTCCGTCGCAGGATCGACTTCACGCGGAGCACCAGCTCGGCCGGCGAGAACGGCTTGGGAAGGTAGTCGTCGGCGCCGTCCTCGAGGCCGGCGATGCGATCGATGGTGGAACTCCGCGCCGACAGCACGAGGATCGGTGTGTGGGCCGCTTCGTCGTCGCGGCGCACGGCGCGGATGACGGCCCGCCCGTCCAGCTCGGGGAGCATCAGGTCCAGGACGACGAGCGCGGGTTGGTGGGTCTCGATCGCGTCGAGCGCGCCCGGTCCGTCCGCGGCGGTCACGACCGTGAAGCCGTCGCGCTCCAGGTACGTGCGCACGAGCCGGACGATCTTGGCGTCGTCGTCGACGACGAGGATCGGTGCGGTCGGGATCGCCGTGTCGGTCGTCGGGTTCGGCATCGACAGCATGGTAGGGGAGCGATGCTATGGCGCCGCTGTGTCGATCCGGTGACGCGGCTGGGCTCCGGCTAGTCCCTGGTCTGCTCGGCGACGCTCCGGATCGCTTCGATCACGACCTCGGGGTCGTGGAGTTGCGGGAAATGGCCGCTCCCCTCGGCGACGACCTGGCGACCGCTCCGGGTAAGGGCGGCGCGGCCGCGTTGGGCCTCCTGGTGCGCCGCGAAGGCCGCTTCCGGGACCATCCGCATCCGCTTGCCGCCGGTCACGACGACGAGCGGGATGTCGGGGAACGGCGACGCGGCCCCGATCTGGCGGACCGTCTCGGCGACGTGGTCGACCTCGTCGAAGCCGCTTGGACGTCCGCGCAGTCGATCGACCGCGCCCGCGGCCGTGCCGATCGCCCGAGCCGTGAACCCCGGCCGCGGCGGATCCATCGCCTCCTCCGGACTCGCCGCCTCCACCAGGACGACGCCGGCGACCTCGTCGGGATGGAGCCGCGCGAAGAGTTCCACGTGGAGACCACCCAGCGAGTGCCCCACCAGCACGTACGGCGGCGGCACCCCAGCCTGCGCCAGGAGCGAGCGCAGCGCGGCCACGATGATCCCGCCCGTCTGCGGCACCGTCGGCCGGTCGCTCTTGCCGACGCCGAGTCGGTCGACGGCGATCACGGTCCCGAACGCCGCCGCCCCGGGGAGCACCTTGAACCACGAATCGATGTCCATCCCGGCGCCGGCCAGGAACACGATGGGCGGGGCGCCCTCGCCGAGGCGGACGTACGCCAGTCGCCGGCCATCGACGACCGCGATCTGCCGCGGCAGCCGCTGACTGGCCTGGATGGCGGAGGCGTCGCGCGGATGCATGGACCGATTCTGACGGGTGGACCGATGGGCCATCATGCCGAAGTGTCCAGGTTGATCGCCTCCGTAGGCGGGATCGTCGCTCTCGGTGCGCTGGCGCTCGGGGTCGCCGCCTGCCAAGCGGGTATCCCTCCCCAGACGTTCATCGATGGGCTGCCGGTCGGCGACCGGGCTACGTGGGGCGTCCGGGACGGCGACCGGTTCTCCGAGGTCGCGCTGGCGGAGCTCGATTCGCGCGAGCCGAACCACGCGCCGGTCGCGGCCATCGAGGCCTATATCCCCGACTACCGGATGGCGGACGGACAACGGCTGTTGCTGGTCCGGAGCGGCGGGAATGACCTCATCATCGTGCTGCGGCTGGAGGACGGATCGGTCCGGGCGGTCTATGTGGGTTGCGGCGCTGGTGTGGAACCTGATCGGTGTTTCGTGGGTCCGCCGAGCGACCTCCCGTCGCGTGGCGAACCGTAGATTCGGGCCTTGTCTGATTAGAACAAGTGTTCTACTATCGGCGTCCGATGACGACCCCTCGCGCCGATGTGGACGCCGCCGTCGCGGGCCTCCAGGCTCGCTGGGGTGCCGCAGCTCCGCGGGTCGTCGGGGCCCTCGCGCTGGCGCCCGAGCCGGAGGCGGACGAGGCGCCTGACGCCCGGCCATCGATCGGACCGCTCCCCGACGACCGGATCATCCACACGGGGTTCGCTGCGCTCGATGCGATCCTGGGCCCGGGCGGCCTCCCGCGCAGTGCCAGTGTCGCGATCCGGGGCGACGGCTCCAGCGGCCGGACGACGCTCGCGCTGCGGGTCGCGGCGGAGGCGCAATCGGCGGGCTCGGTCGTGGCCTGGTTGGACCTGTCGCGCAGTTTCGACCCGGTCGAGGCCGTCGCCCGCGGCGTCCGACTCGAATGGCTCGTCGTCATCACGCCGGCCAGCCTGGGCGAGGGCCTCAGCATCGCGGGCAGCCTGCTCGCCGGTCGATCGGTGGACATGCTCGTACTGGACCTCCCCGGCGGTCGAACGGCCAGGACCGATACGCCCGCGAAGATCGCCGATCGACTCCATCGACTCGCCGCACTCGCCCGACGCGCGGAGACCCTGCTCCTGATCCTCGATGCGCCCGGGGGCGGTGGCGGTGGCAGGAAGCCGGCCGATGGCCTCGCGACCGCGGTCGATCAGTCGACCGGCATCCGCCTCGAGCTGGCTCGCCGGTCGTGGGTCCGCCTGGGTCGCGACATCGTGGGCCAGCGCACCGAGGCGCTCATCGCGCACAACCGATACGGACCGCCGGGGCGCACCGCGACGCTCCGGATCCTCTACGCCGAGGGTGGCGACCGGGATGCGTGCCTCACCCGGGACGCGCTGCTGATCGATGCCCTTGAGGCGGTGCCGGGGCCTCGTTCCGTGTCGGGGGCCGAGACTCCCGTCGCCGCCCGCCGATCCGCCCGGGTTGCATCAGATGCACGAGTGGTTGCCGCCGGGCCGTATCCGTTGCACCAGACGCACGGGATGGACCGATCAGACCCCGTGCGAGGCCCGGACGGCCCTTCGAATGCCGATTCTTTGCGCGTGATGCAAGAACCAGGCACCGATCCAGCCCGACAGCAGGTCCCGGCAATGGTCCATGCGTCTGATGCAACCGCGTCGGCACCCGCCACGTCGCCGCCACCCGTCCACGCCCCCGCTCCTGAGGCCCCCGATCGCGAGACCCACGACCATGCGACGTCTCCACCTCTTCGTGCCGCACCTTCCCCTGGGCCTGGCACGGGCCCGACGCTCCGAGCCCTTCCCGCCAGGTCCGCTCGTGCTGGGCGGCAAGCCGTGGGATCCGGGGCCGGTCATCGACGCGAGCCCGGACGCACGGGCCCTGGGCGTCCGGCGCGGCATGCCGCTCGCGAGCGCCCATCGACTCGTCCCTGAGGCGACCTTCATCGAGCCCGATCTCGATGCGGATGGGGCGGTGGCGGAACGTGTCTTCGAGGCGCTCGGGCGGTTCAGCCCGAGCCTTGCGGGGAGTGCCGACTCGACGGACGCGGCGTTCGGGCAGTTCGAGCTGGGCATCGATGGCCTCGCGGCGCTGTGGGGCCCCGAGCCCGAACTCATCGAGCGTGTCAGTTCTGCGTTGCGTGCCGCGCTCCCCGGGGAGGGCGGCACGGCGGGGGAGGGCGGCGCACCCGGGGAGGCGGGGCCCGCCCTCGAGCCCCGTGCCGGCATCGCGGGCACCCACTTTGCGGCGACCATCGCCGCCGTCCACGCCCGTCCCGGGGCACCGATCGTCGTCCCGCCCGGTGCCGAGACCACGTTCCTCGCCGACTTCCCGTCGGCCCTCCTTACCACCGACCCCGATGTCCGCGCCCGGCTGACCCGCTTCGGCCTGCGCCGGATCGGGCCCGTGGCCGAGCTGCCGCGGTCCGCGCTCATCGCGAGGTTCGGTGACGAGGGCGCCCGGATCCATGCCCGCGCCCGGGGCGAGGAGACCGAGCCGTTCCGTGCCCGCCACGCTCCGGAACGCCTGGCTCTCGGGCTGCCCATCGAACCTCCGGTGGAGGAGCTGGAACCCGTCCGGTTCGTCCTCCATCGACTCGTGGCGGCGCTGGCCGCCCAACTCACGGGACGGGGTCTCGCCGCGGACCGGGCGCACCTCACCCTGGAGCTCGATCTCGCGTTCGCCCCGCGTGGGACGTCGCCGCGGATGGAGGTCGAGCAGCGCTTCCCGGAACCCACTGCGGATGCCCATGCCGTGGAGCGCCTGTTGTTCGCACGGCTGGAACGGGAGCCGCCACCGGCCGCGGTCGCGCGTTTGGAGCTGGAGTTGCGCGGCACGGTCCCGGCCGCGGGGCAGCAACTCCCGTTGTTCGTGCCACAGGCCGCGCGCACGGCACGCCTGGGCTGGCAACTCGCGCGACTCGCCCTGACCTACGGGGAGGACCGCGTCCGTCGGGTGGCCATCACGGACCCGGAGGCGCCACTCCCAGAGGATCGGTGGACCTGGCAGTCGGTGGGCATGGACGGGACGGCGGGCGTGCCCGCAACGGCGGTCGTGCCCCGGCCGGCGGGCGTGCCCGGGCCCGGCCGGGGTCGACCCGCATGACCCGCCTGCTGCGCGAGCACCCCCGCATCGATGTCGAATTCGACCTCGACGGCCATCTCACCGCGATCCGCTGGAACGGTCGCCGCGAGGCCGTCGAGGTCTGCAATCGATGGCGCGTGGAGGAAGCCTGGTGGCGCGAGCCGATCGCGCGCGACTACGTCAAGGTGGCCGGCGAGCGCTGGCTGGCGCTCGTGTACCTGGATCGGGTCTCCGGCACGTGGCACCTCGAGCGGTTGTACGACTAGCGGCCCTTCCCGATGCGGCCCAGGTGCGTCTCGTGGAAGGACGTCGGCAGCTTCAGGCCGTAGCCGGCCGCCCGATCCATCCCGACATGGGCGACGAGGATGGCGCCTGCCAGGATCACCAGCGAGTTGCCCGTCCAGGCGCCCAGGCCCAGCACGGCCAGCCCGATCGCCCAGTTGTGGACCAGGTTGTACGTGAAGGCGCCCAGCCGCGGTCCGCCGAGGTAGCCGATCGCCGAGATATCCGGCACGAGCAGCAACGGGATCGCCAGGAGCCACGGCCCACCCGCCGACACGAAGACCGCGAGGCCGGCAGCGAATGCTGCCGCCCCTTCGAGTCGGAGCCATGTGCGAGTGGAGGGTGGCGCGACCAGGTTCGCGGCGGAAGGCATCTCGCCCACCGAGTGTGCTGTCGTCAATGCGTTCATCAGATCGTTTCCTTCTTCGACCTCGAGGCGATCACTTGCTCGTCGCCTCGTTGATGGCTAATATACGTAGCCATCATGGCTATTGTCAATAGCCTAGAATCGGACGATGATGGAGCGACCATGAGCCCGACCCCCGCCCGCACCAGTCGTGACGCGATCACCGAGGCTGCGCGAGCCATCCTCGAGGAGGACGGCCTCGACGCCGTATCCATGCAGGCCGTCGCCGAGCGGGTCGGTGTCCGTGCGCCGTCGCTCTACAAGCATGTCGCCGATCGCAACGCCCTCATCCGTGCCGTCACGGACGCTGTAGCGGCCGAGTTGGCGACGGCGCTTCGACCGCCCAGACGGACGCGCGATCCCGGTGACGAGCTTCGCTCGATCGCCCGCCGCTATCGCGCGTTCGTCCGCGAGAACCCGATGGGCTACGGATTGCTGTTCATGCGGCTCGGGCCCGGGATGTTGCCCGACGAGTCGATCCTGGCAGCCCTGGGCGAGCCGATCGTGAGTGCGACGGCGCGCCTCGTTGGGGAGGAGGGTGCGCTGGATGCCGCGCGAACCTTCGTGGCCTGGGCGCACGGCTTCACGAGTCTGGAGTCAGCCGGCGGGTTCCGCCTGGGCGGCGATATCGATGCCGCCTTCGCCAGCGGCATCGACCTCATCCTCGCGGGGATCAGCGAACGGGCGAGCCCAGCATCAGGGTGACGACGAAGAGGACGAGGAAGAGCCCGATCACGAAGACCAGGACCCCGATGTCGCGTGGTTGCGCTGACTGCATCCGCTTCCCCCGAGTCGGGCGGACCGGCTCTTCGACCGCTCCCGCGCGTAACAAGACGCGTGACCGGGCCCAAGTGTAGCTGCGACTCCACGGGTCTGCAGCTGCGTCACGCGCGGCCCCGATGACGCTGCCGCCGAGGTCAAGCTTCCCCGGTCAAGCTTCCGCGGGCGGCATGTTCCCGAAGACGATGATCGCGACGAGCCCGAACAGGACCACCGCCAGGATCGCGGCACCGATGAAGTCGATCGGGCGGGGGTTCATGGGCTGCGCGGCTCCTTGCTGCTGATCGATGGTCGGGTTCGCGGTGGGTCAGAAGGGGCAGGCGGCGCCATATCGGACGGTCACGATGATCACCGTCCCCATGGGCGTGACCTTCGTCTGGATGCGGCAGTCGCCATCCCCGACGGAATCGACCACGTAGCCTCCGTCCTCGAACGGCCCCGACAACCCCTCGGTACTGTACGTCGCCATCTCGAGGCTCGTCTGCATCCATTCCGCGATCTGGGCGGGATCACCCTCGGCGAAGGCGTAGGCGGCACTGACAGGGTCGGGCGACACGTCCTCGGCGCTCGTCCCGCCCGGGTAGCGCGGGAAGTCGGACGGCAGGGCGTCCCAGATGCGACCCCACTCGGTGTCGGTCTGGCTCGGTTCCGGGGGATCCGTGGCGCTATCGGTCGGGGCGGCGGTCGGTTCGATCGTGACGTCGGGCGTGGGTGCCGGGTCGGTCGGGGCGGCGGTCGGAGTCGGGTCAGGATCCGCGGAGACGCCCGCCCCACCACAGGCGGCGAGCGCCAGGGCGAGCAGGGGAACGACGAACCGGGAGCGGCGGGGGCGCTTGAGCATGCCCGCAAGTCTAGGTGCAGACATGGCAAGACCCCGTCGCGGGTAGGTCGCGTTCCCGCCCCCATGCGGGTGACTGACCTATGTCCCCCATGCGACGGGGTCCTGCGGCCGGAAAAACGCCGCTCACCAGCGCTCCGGCAAGGTCGGCGCTCGACCATCGCAGTCGAACGCCGCCGAACTTCGTCTCGAGCCCCCAGGCGCCGAGACTTATGTGGTCTAGATCGCCGCCGCCTGCGCCGCGAGGATCGCGGGCAGGAGGACGAGGATCGATAGCATCGCCAGGGCCACGAACAGGGCCGTCCGGAGCGCGGTCGTGGCGACCGGTCGGATCGGGCGATGCAGGTGGAGTGGCGCTTGCATGGCCGTGAGACGCCGGAACCCCCGATTCTGTTTCATGATTCGTGGCTAGAACGTTTGTTCTATACTGACATGCCCCCGCTGGACCGCGCCAAGACCGACGGAGCGACCCGTGGCGAGCACCGAACGCATCCCGTACGCCGAGCTCCACGCGCACACGAACTTCTCGTTCCTCGACGGCGCGTCAGCACCGGACGACCTGGTCGCGCGGGCGGGGGAGCTGGGTCTGACGGGCCTCGCCGCCACGGATCGCGACGGCCTCTATGGCGCGGTCCGGTTCTCCGCCGCGGCCGAGGAGGCGGGGCTCCATCCGGTCATCGGCGTCGAGGTCGAACTGCTCGATCCGGTCGTCGCCGACCCGGCCGGTGTCGTGGTCCCGCCCCGCCGGCCACGGCGTCGTCCGACGCGCCGCGAAGGGCCCGTCGAGGGGCGGCCGATCGACGAGGGTCGCCCGGCCCGCCCCCGTCCGGAACGGGCTCGACTGCCCGGCTATCGCGATCCGGTCAAGGAGGACCTGCGAGGCATCGGGCCGCGGGCGCGTGGTCCCAGGCTCGTGCTCCTGGCCCGCAGCCAGGTCGGGTGGCGGAGCCTGTGCCGTCTCCTGTCGGCGGCCAACCTCGCCGGTACGAAGGGCGTCCCGCACGTCCGCCACGCCCTGCTCGCCGAGCATCACGAGGACGTCGTGGTGCTGTCCGCCGGTCGGAGCGGCGAGATCGGCCGGCGCCTGCTCGTGGGGGACCGGGCCGGGGCACGAGCCGCCGCGGAACGCCTCGGCGCGATGGTCGGCGATGGCGGCCTCGTCATCGAGCTGTCACACCACCTGCTCCCCGACGACGACTGGCTCGTGGCCGAGGCCGCGGCCCTGGCGACGGACCTGCGGTTGCCGGTCGTGGTCACCAACGCGGTCCACTACGCCCGTCCGGAAGATCGCGAGTTCCACGACGTCCTGACGGCGATCCGGCACGGCCGCACGCTCAATTCGCTCGCCGACCTGCGTCGGCCGCACGGCGAGGCGTACCTGAAATCCGGCGCTGAGCTGGCGGCGCTGGGGGCCTCGCTGGACAGTGCGGCGGCTCGGGCGTGGCGCCAGGGGATCGAGCGGTCCGTGGAGCTCGCGGCGTCGTGCTCGGTGGACCTCGCGTTCGAGCAGTACCGCTTCCCGGGGTTCCCGGTCCCGGACGGGGAGACGCCGTTCAGCTTC
Source organism: uncultured Chloroflexia bacterium (assembly GCA_963743815.1). GTDB lineage: Bacteria > Chloroflexota > Limnocylindria > Limnocylindrales > CSP1-4 > SPCO01. The sequence goes on from CAVURB010000003.1 coordinate 201,620, forward strand.
CTCACGGAGCTGTGCTGGGCGGGCGCCCGTCGCCGCTACCACCCGATGACGTCGGCGGTCGTCAAGCGGCTCGCCCACGAGCTGGACGTCATCGAGCGAGCCGGCCTCGCCGAGTTCTTCCTCATCTGTTGGGATCTCATGCGCTTCGCGAAGGAACGGGGGATCCCTGCCCAGGGCCGGGGCAGCGCGACCAGCTCGATCGTGTCGTACACCCTCGGGATCAGCCGGGTGGAGCCGATCGCCCACAACCTGCTGTTCGAGCGGTTCATCAATCCGGGCCGCACGACCTATCCGGACGTGGACATCGACTTCTCGTCCGAGCGCCGGGAGGAGGTCATCCAGTACGTCTATGCGCGCTACGGCCCCGAGCACACGGGGATGGTCTGCAATCTCGTCACGTATCGGGCACGGTCGGCGGTGCGCGAGGTGGGCTACGCACTGGGGTTCCCGCGGCCGCTGGTGGACCGGGTGGCGAAAGCGCTCGAGACGTACGACTCCGTGATGGTCCGGCGGGACCTGGAGGCGGACGGTGGGTTCGCCGAGTTCTTCCGACGGAGTGGCGACGGGACGCCGGCCGAGGCGCTCGCAGCCAAGGAGGCCGAGGCTCGCGGGCTCGTCGACGGGATGGGCCAGTTGCAGCAACGGGTCCCGCTCGTCGGGAAGGTGCCGCCCTGGCGGCAGCCACCCAAGCCCGAGCACCTAGATGCACCGCGGCCGTTCGCCTGGCTGGGGGAGGGCGGGGACGGCGACGGCGGGGACGGGTCCGCGGCGACGGACGGGTCCGCGGCGCCGGTACGCCCCGCGATTCCGCTCCCACCGGTATTTCCTGGGGTACGCGCGCCACAAGGAGGGATCGAGCCGTCGGACGGGACGCATCCGGGCACGGGCCACGCTCAGGCCGGGCCGGATCGGGGCGATCCCGGCGCGGGTGGAGGGCCTTCCGGGCCTCGTACCCCCAATTCGTACGGTGGGAGCGCACTCGGTGCGGGGAACGGCGGCGCGGAGGCAGCAGCGGCCCACAGCGACACGGCAGCAGCGGCCCACGACCCCGATCCGCTGGCACCGCGGACGGCGATCCGGGGCGGTGGGACCTCGGACGACGAGGGCGGACCCGGGCGACACCCCGGCCAGCGTCGCCTGGCTGCGGGCCGGTCGGGGCACGGGCTACGCCGCGGACCAGGACCGCCTCGTACCGGCCGTGCCCGACGCCGTCGCCGTGGACCCGGAACACGGCCAGCCGCTCCCGCCCCCGCGCCGGACGGACCGCCTGGGCCGGCCGAGCATGTGGGACCCACCTCCAACGCCGGCGAACTCGAGCTCGGTCGCCCGCGTGGAACCCGAGGCGCCACCACAGGCCCGCGGCGGCTCCACGGTCGGGCTCAGCCACTGGGAGCGCTGGCTCGAGTTCTGCGCCCGCATCGATGGCTTCCCGCGCCACCTCTCCATCCACAGCGGTGGGATGCTCGTGACCGCGGCGCCGCTCATCGATATCGCGCCGATCGAGCGCGCGACGATGGTCGATCGGGTCGTCGTCCAGTTCGACAAGCGCGATGTCGAGACGCTCAAGCTCATCAAGCTGGACCTGCTGGGTCTGGGGATGCTCGCGGCGATGGACGAGACCATGCAGCTCATCGAGCACGACTGCGGGGTCTGCCTGGACCTGGATCGCCTCCCCGAGGACGTGCCGGAGGTCTTCGCCATGCTCCAGGCCGCGGACACGGTCGGGGTCTTCCAGGTGGAGAGTCGGGCGCAGATGCAGACGCTCCCCAAGTCGAAGCCGCGGACGCTCGACGACCTCGTCGTGGAGGTGGCGATCATCCGGCCGGGGCCGATCCAGGGCAATGCCGTCCACCCGTTCCTGCGCCGCCGGCAGGGCCTGGAGCCCGTGACCTACCTGCACCCGAGCCTGGAGCCGGTCCTCAACAATTCGATGGGCGTGATCCTCTACCAGGAGCAGGTCATGCGCATCGCCATCGAGGTCGCCGGGTTCACCCCGGCGGAGAGCGACGGCTTCCGGCGGGCGATGGGAACGTGGCGCTCCAGCCGCGAGATGGAGAAGCTCCACCGTCGGTTCGTGGAGGGCGCGCTGCGGCAACCCGGGATGGCAGATGACACCGCCGAGGAACTGTTCCGCCAGGTCGCCGCGTTCGCGAGCTTCGGGTTCGCCAAGTCGCATGCGGCCGCCTTCGCGCGGACCGCGTATGAATCGTCGTTCCTCAAGCTGTTCTACCCGGCCCAGTTCCTCGTCGGGCTCATCAATGCCCAGCCGATGGGCTTCTACCCGGTGGAGGTGCTGGTCAACGACACGAAACGTCACGGGGTCGCCGTCCTGCCGGTGGACATCAACGCCTCGTCGTACAAGACCACGACCGAATGGGTAGGCCCGGACGCCCAGCCCGACCCCGTCATCTCGTCCGCCTGCGTGCTGCCCTCGACCGAGGCGCGCGACCGCCTGACGCCAGCGGTGACGCGAGGCTGGGGTGTACGGCTGGGCCTCCAGCTCGTCAAGGGGATCGGGGAGCAGCACGAAGCGCTGCTGGATACCGAGCGCGATCGCGGACCGTACGCGTCGCTTGCGGATGTCGTGGAGCGGACGGACCTGCCCGAGGAGGTGCTGGAGCGCCTCATCCGGAGCGGCGCGATGGATTCGCTGGGCCGGCCGCGACGGGAATTGCTCTGGCAACTGCGCGAGGTGGCCGGGGCATCGCGCGGGCGGATGGACGGGCGGACGACCCGTGCCCTGGGCCGGGCGGCCGGCAAGCGGGGTGCGGCGGCGGGGCGGCCGATGGACCTGCGGCTCCCGCCGACGGACGCGCCGGCCCTGCCGCCGATCACCGAATCGGAGCGGATCGGTGATGCCTATGCGGTGCTGGGCGTGGATGCCGAGCGCCAGGTGGTGACCCTGTTCCGCCCGGCGCTGGATCGACTAGGGGCGGTGACGAATGCGGCCCTTGCCGATCACCGAGCCGGGCGGGTGCGGATCGGTGGTCTCGTCGTCACGCGCCAGCACCCGATGACCGCGAAAGGCACGGTCTTCCTGGCGCTCGAGGACGAGACCGGCATGGTCAACGTGACGATGTGGCCGTCCACCTGGGAGCGGCTCCGCGGGGTGGTCCGCCGACACGCCCTGCTGCTCGTGGACGGACAGTTGCAGCGGGAGGGGTCGGTGGTGAACGTGATCGCTGACGACGTCCAGGTGCTCCCCGAGGTCGCCGCCGCGGCCGGCGGCCCGGTCCAGCCGCACGGCGTCCGACAGATGGGTCATGCCGGGATGCGCCGGCTCGGTTGAGCGTCCGCCTCGGCGAAACATCGAACGCCGGGGTAAACCCGAGGGCCTACACCGGCGTTCGCGGAGCGCTCTCGTCGCGGAACCTGGTCCCGATCCCCCTGGCGGCCCGAGCTTCCGCTTCAGGCGATCGGATCCGGGCACCCAGTTCGAGGCATCCGATACGTGTTCGTCCGTGCGCCCGCGGCGGATGGGTCCATGGCCGCTTGCGCGCGGCGGACCCCGCGATGGATCAGCGGCGGGCGGGGGCCTTGGCTGGATCGGTGCGGGTGCGGCCGTCGGCGCCGCGCTTGGGCTTGCCCTTGGTCTGGCGCTGTCGGTTCGGGCTGGACAGCTGCAGGAATCGGCGATACCAGGCTGCGGCCGCCGCGAAGAACGCACCCATGATCGGCGAGAGGACGAACGCCGAGAAGATGGCGTCCTGCGCCGCACCCGGGACCGGCGAGGCCGCGACGACCGCCGCGAACACCGTCGTGATGAGGATCGTGTAACAGGTCGCCGCGACGAGGCCAACGATGATCCCGAGGAGCCAGCTCGCCCGCGGCGCCAGGAACCCGGCCAGGAATACCCCGCCGATCGCGGGGGTCTGGATGAAGTAGGCGAACATGAACTGCGTGACGATGTCCTCGCCACCGGTGATCGCGAACGCGATCGTGCTCCCGATGACGAGCAGCACCGGCACCCAGAGGGCCTTCGTCCGGATCGCGATGCCGGGCAGCGCGGCGAGGTCGCCACGGATGTCCAGCGGGCGGAACGAGAGGCGGAACGCCTGCCCCAGGCCGATGCGTCCCGAACCCGGGTCCTGAGCGGCCGCGGTCGACTTGGCCCGCGGGGCCGCCTCGTCGTCGATCGCGCCGTCGAGATCCATCGACTCCTCGGGCAGGTTGTGCTCGGCGCGGTATCGACGCCGGGCGTCGGCGCGGGCGGTCCTCTTGGCGCGGGCCACGGTCTCTCCTGGGTTGCCGGTTCGGTGCGGAGTGGCGGAAATCGTAGTCGATAAGTGCCGGATAAGTGCCGACTGGTATGACTACGCGGCGCCGCAACCCCGCCCGACCCCGCCGGGAGGTCACGCATGGTTCGCGTCCGGCGCGCGGGGAGCACCGCGCTCGCTCTGGTCATCGCCCTCGCCTGGATCGGCCAACCGTCGATTCAAACCCCATGGCCCGGTTCGGCGGCCCTCGCCGCCGCGATCGCGTGGCCGACGTCCGAGCTCGTCGTCTCGGAGGTCCAGACCGGGGGCGCATCGGCGTCGGACGAGTTCGTGGAGGTGGCGAACCAGAGCCCTGCGCCGGTGGATCTGAACGGGCTCGAGGTCGTGTACGCGACCTCGTCCGGGAGCACCGTGACCCGCAAGGGTGCGTGGACCGCCTCGACGATCCTGTCGCCGGGCCAGCGGATCCTGCTCGTCAATGGGGTCGGGTCGCACGCCGCGATCGGCGATGTGACGTACACGGGCGGGTTCGCGGCGACCGGCGGCGCGATCGCGCTGCGGGTGGTCGGCGGATCCGTGATCGACTCCGTCGGGTGGGGCGACGCGAACAGCGGGTTCGTGGAAGGCGTCGCTGCGCTCGCACCGGCGGCGGGTTCCAGCATCGAGCGACGTCCTGGTGGACTGGCCGGGAACGGGTCGGATTCGAACGACAACGGCACCGACTGGTTTGCGACCGTACCGAACCCGCAGGGGATGTCCGCGCCACCAGTGCCGGACGGCGGGCCGGTCCCGACGCCCGCGCCGACCCCGGAGCCCACCGCCGCGCCTACGCCCGACCCGACGCCATCCCCGACGCCCGACCCGACGCCTGCCCCGACCCCGACCCCTGCGCCGACGGACGCGCCGACGCCCACCCCGGCACCGACCGCGGAACCGACGCCTACACCTGCTCCGATCACGTCCATCGCGGACGCTCGGTCACTCGCCGACGGCGCCGCCGTGACGGTCGAGGGCGTCCTGACCACGGCGTCGGGCGCCCTCGAGAGCGGTCGTGCCGCCTTCGTGGAGGACGTGACGGGCGGGATCGCCCTGTATCTGGACGCCGTCGCCGCCCAGCCCCTTGGGCCCGGGACCCGCGTCCGCGCCACCGGGGCGCTCGACACGCGATACGACCAGCGGACGCTGCGGCTGGCCGAGGCTGATCTCGAGGTGGTCGGTCAGGCGGACCTGCCGGTCGCCCCCACGATCGACACCGGGCACGCGACGGAGTCGTTCGAAGGTCGTCGCGTCGAGGTCAACGGCATCGTCGTCGGCGGCGCCGATGCGCTCGCGGATGGGACCGCCGTCTCGATCGATGACGGGTCCGGCCCGGTGCGGATGGTGGTCGTCCCGGACGCCCTCGGCGGACGCAGTCTCGTGGCTGGGTCCGCGATCCGGGCCACCGGATCCCTCGGACAGCGCGACAGCTCCGGGACCGGCACGACGGGCTATCGACTGTACGTGACGATGGCGTCCGACCTCGAGGTCACGCCACCGGTGGCGCCGACGCCGACCCCGTCGCCGACCCCGGATCCCGAGCCGACGCCGACGCCTACGCCGGCGGCGTCGCCATCGCCGGTGCCCACCGCGACCCCGACGGCCGGTCCGTCATCCACGCCCGAAGCGACCGCATCGCCGAGCCCGACCGCGTCCGCCATCACGATCGCGGCTGCGCGAGCACTCCCTGTCGGCACGAGCGTCACGGTGCGCGGCGTCGTCATCGCCGATGCCGGCCGCATCGGTACCCCATCGCTCGTCGTCATCGGCGACGTCTCCGGCGGGATCGCGGTGCGACTCCCTGCCGGCGTCCAGCCGCCGGCTCGCGGCTCGCTCGTGGAAGCCCACGGACCCATCGCTGCCCCCTACGGTCAGACGGAGGTTCGGCCGGCGACGGGTGGGGTCCGCGCGCTCGGCATCGGGCCGAGTCCCGCCCCGAGCGGCGTTGGCGCCGCTGGCCTCGGAGAGGCTGATGAGGGCCACCTGGTCAGCGTCACCGGCCGCGTGGCCGCCAAGCCGTCCCGTTCCGCGACGGGCGACATCGGACTGGATCTGGAGCTCTCGAGCGGGACGCGGATCCGCGTCGCTGCGGACGTCTCGAGCGGTGTCACCGTCGCGGACTTCGTCGTCCGGAGCACGGTCCGACTCACCGGCGTCGTGGGGCAGCGCGCCTCGCGCAAGGACGCCCTTGATGGGTATCGGGTCTGGCTCCGCGACACGGTCGACGTGGTCCTGGTGGCCGCCCCGTCCCCGAGCGCGACGCCGACGGGCTCGCCCGGCTCGACCCCGAAGCCGACCGCGGGCGCGAGCACCCGTCCCAGCGCGACCCCGGTCGCCATCTCGACGATCGCCGCCGCGATGAAGATCAAGAACCGGGACGTGGCGATCGATGCCATCGTCACGACGAGCCCCACGCTGCTCGATGCGACCGGCCGACGGATCGTCGTCCAGGACGCCACGGCGGCGGTCGAGGTGCTGCTGCCGAAGTCCGTGGCGCCGCCGCTGATCGGCGCTCGGGTCCGCGTCGTGGGTCGGATCGGTTCCGCGTACGGCGCCCCACGCTTGCGCGCCGACGAGATCGACCGGATCGGGACGTCGTCCGTGCCCGGTCCGCTCGTCATCCATGGCGCGATCTCGGGAGCGCATGTCTGGAAGCTCGCGGTCGTCAGCGGGCGCATCGACGACGTCCGCAAGCTCGGCGACCGATGGCGGGCCGAGGTCGTCGTGGGCACGACGAAGATCCTCGTCGTCGGCCAGCCCGGCGCGGGCATCCCGGTGAGTTCGGTGATCGAAGGTCGGACGATCCGAGTCGTCGGCATCGTCCGGCTCGCCTTCCCGAGCGCTTCGGACCGACGGCCGTCGCTGCTGCCCCGGTCGCCGGCCGACGTGGACATGGGTGGGCCGGGAGCCACGGCGGGCACCGGGAACGGCGGCAGCACGGTCGGGACCGGGACTGGCGCGGCTACCACGGCGCGTGACGGCGCCACAGCGTCAGGCGGATCGACCTTCGCGTCCGGCACGGGACCCGAGGTCCCCGATCGCGACTTTGCGGATCTCGCGGGCGCCGTGGACACCGTCGTCCGTGTCGGCGGACTGGTCACCGAACTCGCCACCGACGGGTTCCTGCTCGATGACAGCACGGCGATCGGTCGCGTCACGCTCACCGGCGCCGCCGTCGAGCAGCTGCCGCTCATCGAGCCCGGCGACGCGGTCAACGTCATCGGCCGGGTGACACGGCACGAGGACGGGTCGTTCGCTGTCGTCGTTGACGACCCGGCCGCGATCAGTCTCGGTAGTGATCCGCTGGCCAACGCGGGCGCGGCCGCCGGCGCAGGCGAAACGGCCTCGGCTGCGAGCCCGTCCGAAGCAGCCGGAACGCACGCCGATGCCCGCGGCGCCGGCTTGGGTGCACTCTCCGCCGGACTCTTCGACGACCTCGCCGGTGTACCGGGAGCCGGCGCCGGTCTGGCCTCGCTGTTGGCCATCTGTCTCGCTTCCCTGGCCATCACCGCCCTGCGGCGACGCCACGCTCAGCGGCTCCTGGCGGCCCGCGTGGCCGTCCGGCTCGCCGGGTTCGTCGGGGCCTCCGCGCCACCACCGACCCCGGCCCCGCCGGCCGCGGCACCGGCTGAGCGTGACGTGAGCGTGGGTCACGCACGATGACGCACGCTCCACTCGGCTTGACGCTCGTGAGAGGCCGGGACTATCCTCGGCCGAGTTTCGCGCCAGCGAAGCACGAACGTGAGCGAGGGAGAGGTCTTGCCGAACGCGGATACCCGCGTCGAAAGTCCCCGCGATCGACGGATCGCGATCCCCGAAGGGGACCGGCAGTACCACATCGGACTAGGTCCAGGTGACCTGGCCGAATACATCCTCCTCCCCGGTGACCAGGATCGGATCTCGCGCATCGCCGAGCGCTTCGACTCTATCGAGATGGAGCATCGGCATCGCGAGTTCGCTTCGGCCACGGGCACGTATCGCGGGCTCCGCGTCTCGGCGCTCTCGACGGGCATCGGCACCGACAACGTCGAGATCGTCATGGCCGAGGTGCTCGCGATCACGGAACGGCCCACGTTCATCCGGGTGGGCTCGTGCGGCGCGCTGCAACCGGAGATGGATCTGGGCGACCTGGCCATCACCACCGGGGCGGTGCGTCTCGAGTCGACCACGAGCTACTTCGTCCACGATGGGTTCCCGGCGGTCTCGCACCACGAGGCCACCTTGGCGCTCATCGAGGCCGCGGAGGGGCTCGGTCATCGCTACCACGTCGGGCTGACGGCGACAGCGCCGGGGTTCTTCGGGGCGCAAGGGCGTCCCATCCCGCAGCTGCCCATCCGCTACCCTGACCTGGCGGAGGACATGGCGCGCCAGCGCGTCATGAACTTCGAGATGGAGGCATCGGCGCTGCTGGTGCTGGCATCGCTCGCCCGCTGTCGGGCCGGTGTCGTCTGTGCGGTCTACGCCAATCGGACGACCGGTCAGTTCATCGGTGGAGCGGACAAGGACGCCGCGGAGGCGGCGTGCGTCGCAACGGGCCTCGAGAGCCTGCTGGTGCTGGCTCGGATGGATGCCCAGAAGCGCGCTGCATCGGCGGACCGCTGGCGGCCGTCGCTGTGGTCGAGCGAGGACACATCGCGTCATCCCTGAGTGGATGCGGGACAAAGGTTCCCGTGACGCTCGAGAGCACCCTAGGAGGAGCCCAGATGGCTGAGGCCTACTGCGTGAAGGACAAGAAGAAGGTCGAGGTCCTGAACCCGCAGAAGATCACCATGAAGAACGGCAAGCCGGCGCTGCAGGGCACCTGCCCGGAGTGCGGCGGCAAGGTCTTCAAGATCGGCGGCTGACGGCCGACCCACACCCGTTCGCATCGAGCCCCCGCCGGTGACGGCGGGGGCTCTTGCATGTCCGGGGCGGGTCAAGGGCCGTCCGGCACGTTCCCGACCCTCGCCCGGCCCCGACCTCGCAACCCGTTCGCATCCTTCGCCTCGCGACCCGACGTCGTACGATGAGGGCCCGCGGGTCCGCGACGCCCATGACGCGTGCGCCACGGTCCCGCTCGAACGAGTCACTGCATTCGATCTCGGGCCGGCCACCGGAGTCGTTCCCGGATCGCGAGGAGTAGGTCCCATGACGACCCGAGTCGGCATCAATGGGTTCGGCCGCATCGGCCGCCAGTCCCTCAAGGCCATGATCGAGCGTGCCCCCGACGTCGAAGTCGTGGCCGTGAACGACCTGGTCGACGCGGAGATGAACGCCCTGCTGTTCAAGTACGACTCGACGTACGGGCGGTACGACGGCGAGGTCAAGGCCGGCGACCGGTCGATCATCATCGATGGCCGTGAGATCAAGATCCTCGCCGAGAAGGACCCGGCGAACCTGCCGTGGAAGGATCTCGGCGTGGACATCGTCCTGGAGTCGACCGGGATCTTCACGACTGCCGAGAAGGCCGGCGCGCATATCGCGGCCGGTGCCCAGAAGGTGATCATCAGCGCCCCGGCCAAGGGCGAGGACATCACGATCGTGCTCGGCGTCAACGACGACAAGTACGACCCGGCGAGCCACCACATCATCAGCAACGCGAGCTGCACGACGAACTGCCTCGCCCCGGCCGCCAAGGTCGTCCACGACCTCGTGACGATCGAGAAGGGGCTGATGAACACGATCCACAGCTACACCAACGACCAGCGCATCCTGGACGTGGCCCACAAGGATCCGCGCCGTGCCCGCAGCGCCGGCCAGAACATCATCCCGACGACGACCGGCGCGGCCAAGGCGCTCGCCCTGGTCATCCCCGAGCTCAAGGGCAAGTTCGACGGCTTCAGCCTGCGCGTCCCGACCCCCACGGTCAGCGTGGTCGACTTCACCGCGACCGTGGGCCGCGACACCAGCGTCGAGGAACTGAACGATGCGTTCCGAGCCGCAGCCGCGGGTCCCATGAAGGGCATCCTCGGCGTGTCGGACGAGCCGCTCGTGTCGATGGACTTCAAGGGCGACCCGCGCTCGTCGATCATCGACGGCGCCTCGACCATGGTCCTGGGTGGGAACATGGTCAAGGTCATCGCCTGGTACGACAACGAATGGGGCTACAGCTGCCGGATCGCCGATCTGGTCGCCCACGTGGCCGCGCGACTACCGGTCGCGGCCGCCTGACCCGCGGACCCGGCGGTCTCACGACCGCCGGACCCCGCCAAGGAGCAACATGGACAAGCTCACCATCCGCGACGCGGACGTCGCGGGCAAGCGCGTGTTCGTGCGCGTCGACTTCAACGTTCCCCTTGCTGATGGCAAGGTCACTGACGATTCGCGCATCCGTGCCGCGATCCCGACGATCAACACGCTCCTCCAGGCCGGCGCGCGCGTCGTCCTGGCGAGCCACCTCGGCCGACCGGACGGCAAGGTCTCCGACAGCCTGCGGCTCCGCCCGGTCGGGATCCGCCTGGGCGAGATCCTGCGCCGGAACGTGCCGGTGACGGGCGACGCGCTTGGTCTGGGCACGGAGGACGCGGTCAAGCGGCTCCGACCCGGCGAGGTGCTGCTGCTCGAGAACCTGCGGTTCCACGTCGAGGAAGAGAAGAACGACCCCGAGTTCGCGGCCAAGCTCGCGACCTACGCCGACGTGTACGTCAACGACGCGTTCGGGACGGCGCATCGGGCCCACGCCTCCACGGTCGGGATCGCGAAGATCCTGCCGGCCTACGCCGGGTTGCTCATGGAGCGCGAACTCGAGGCGCTGTCGGGCCTCCTGGAGGCACCGAAGCGGCCGTTCGCCGCGATCCTCGGCGGCGCCAAGGTCAGCGACAAGATCAAGGTCATCGATCACCTGCTGACCAAGGTGGACATGCTCGTCCTGGGTGGCGGCATGGCCAACACCTTCCTGCTCGCGCAGGGCAAGGCGATCGGCAAGAGCCTCGCCGAGCCCGACCGGGTCGAGGACGCCCGGCGGATCCTCGCGACCGCGGAGAAGAACGGCGTCCGGATCGTCCTGCCCGTGGACGTGATCGTGGCCAAGGAGGTCACCCGCGGGACGGAGTACAAGACGCTCCCCGCCGAGAAGATCCCGGCCAGCTGGCACATCGTGGATCTCGGCAAGGCCAGCCAGGACCTGATCCTCGACGCTCTTGGCGAGGCGAAGACCGTGTTCTGGAACGGGCCGCTCGGGGTCTTCGAGATCCCGTCGTTCGCCCACGGGACGAATGCCGTCGCGCGGATGTTGGCCGAGGCTGCGGAGCACGGCGCGACAGTCGTCGTCGGCGGTGGCGACTCGGTCGCGGCCATCACCCAGCAGGGCCTGGCCGACAAGATGACCCACATCTCGACGGGTGGCGGCGCCTCCCTCGAATTCCTGGAGGGACGAGAGCTCCCCGGCGTGACCGTGCTGCTCGATCGGACCCCCGCCACGACGGAGACCAAGGCGTGACCACCATCGACTTCATCGACGCCCGCGAGATCCTCGATTCCCGCGGCAATCCCACCATCGAGGTCGACGTCGTCCTCGCGGACGGCTCCGTCGGTCGCGCGGCGGTGCCGTCGGGTGCCTCGACGGGCGCCCACGAGGCGGTCGAACTCCGCGACGGGGACAAGAGCCGTTTCGGTGGCAAGGGTGTCCTGACCGCCGTGACCAACGTGACGGATCGGATCGCACCGGAATTGCTCGGCCTCGACGCCAGCGACCAGGCCGGCGTGGACGCGCTCCTCAACGACCTGGACGGCACGCCGAACAAGGGCGAACTGGGGGCGAACGCGATCCTCGGCGTGTCGCTCGCGTGCGCACATGCGGCCGCGGCCTCGTACGACCTGCCGCTCTATCGATACCTCGGCGGAGTCGGCGCTCGGACCCTGCCGGTCCCGATGTTCAACATCCTCAACGGCGGCAAGCACGCCCAGGACTCCACGGACTTCCAGGAGTTCATGGTGATGCCCGTCGGGTCCGAGACGTTCTCGGACGCGCTGCGCGCCGGGGCGGAGATCTTCGGTGCCCTCCGCGGCATCCTCCACGACGAGGGCCATGCCACCGGGCAGGGCGACGAGGGTGGCTTCGCGCCGTCGCTGCCGTCGAACCAGGCCGCCGTCGAGGTGATCCTCCGTGCCATCGAGCGCGCGGGTTATCGACCCGGCGTGGACGTGGCGATCGCGCTGGACCCGGCGACCACCGAACTGGTGGAGGAGGGGACCGGGGTCGACGGCGCACCGACGCGCTACGTCCTCGCGCGGGAGGGCCGCACGCTGGAGTCCGGCGAGCTCGTGGACCTCTGGGCCGATTGGGCGGCTCGCTACCCGATCGTCTCGCTGGAGGACGGTCTTGGCCGAGGACGACTGGTCCGGCTGGCAGCTGCTGACCCAGCGGCTGGGCGGCACGCTCCAGATCGTGGGTGACGACCTGCTCGTGACGAACACGACCCGCATCGCGCGGGCGATCGAGCTGTCGGCCGCGAACTCCGTGCTGATCAAGCTCAACCAGATCGGGACGCTGACCGAGACGATCGAGGCGATCGAGCTCGCGCGCGGCGCGGCCTGGTCGGCGGTCGTGTCGCATCGATCCGGCGAGACCGAGGACACGACGATCGCCGATCTCGTCGTCGCGATGGGGACCGGCCAGATCAAGACCGGTGCTCCCGTCGCGCTCCGAGCGCGTCGCCAAGTACAACCGGCTGCTCCGGATCGAGGGCGAGCTGGGCGACGGCGCGCGGTATCCGGGGCGCTCGGCCCTCGCCGGCGTTCCGGCATCGGCGCGGTTCGCGCCCGAGACCGCGGGGGCGGGCGCCGCTTCGTGAATCGATTCGTGGACCGGGGGGCCATCACGGCCGCCTATGTCGGGATCGGCATGGCGGTCACGGTCGCGGTCAGCTTCCTGCTGATCATCCCGATCGAGCCGATCGTCTGGCTGCTCGCGCTGCCGTCGGGGCTGCTGATCGGGTATTACGCGAACCAGCGATCGGACCGGCGGGCCGGGCCGTGGTCGCGGATCCTCCTCAACGGGGTGTTCGCGGCACTCGTGACGGGGCTGACGATGGCCGTGCTGCTGCTCGCGGTGAAGGCGCTGTTCTTCTACGCCGACAACGGGTATCGCGACGAGAGTGCCGGCGGGCCGATCACCTGCGCATCCGGGCCCGACTGTGTGTACCAGCGGTACCTGCTCGTGGAGGACGGCGCGCGGGTGCCCGATCTGGAGGCGGCCGGGGTCGTGGACGTGGACACGTTCACGTCGTTCTACTGGTCGTCGCAGTTCGCGACCGCGGGGCTGATCTTCGTCGTCACGACGATCGGTGGCCTGGGCGGCGCGGCGATCTACGGCATCACGCGCCCGAAGACGGCGCGGCCGTCGGACGAGGCGGTGTCCGTCTCGGGCTGAGGGCGCCGGGCGGACGCCGCGGGCGGGGCCTTCGGGCTCCGCGGCCGTGGGCGCTGCCAGTCGCGGATCACGACGCCGCCGCCACGTGGCCCCTACTCCTGCCAGATGCAGTAACGGTCTGCACGCGCCGACGCTCGAGCAAGGATTCGCGTGGTCGTGGCCGGTCGGCACGCTCGCGCCAAGGTGCGACACCGCCATCTGCAGACCAGTGCTGCACGGTGGCGCCTGGCGACCAGCCGCTGCAGACCAGTGCTGCATCTGGGAACGCGGCTGCGGTCGCGCGCTCGGCGCCGCGTGACCCGGACGTGACGACGCCCCGGGATGTGCCCGGGGCGGTCGAAGCGGCGGATCGGCGCGGGCGGTCGCGCCCGGCTACTCCTTGGGAGCGGCCTTCTTCTTGGGAGCGGCCTTGGCGGTCGCGGTCGGCTTGGTCGTGGTGGCCTTGGCGGCCGGCTTGGCCGCGGCCTTGGTCGCCTTCGGTGCCGCCTTGGCGGCCGGCTTCGCAGCGGCCTTGGTCGTCTTGGCCGGAGCCTCGGGTGCCGCGGCGCTGCTCGCAGCGGCGGCGGCAGCAGCGGCTGCGGCGGCCTCGGCTCGAGCGGTCTTGCTCAGCGCGGCGCGGGCCTTGCCGGCGGCGGTCTGGGCGCCCTTGGCCTTGGTGGACTTGCCGGCCGCGATGCGGGCCTTGGCGGCCTTCGCCGCGGCGGCCTTGCCGGTCTGCTTGGTGACGCGGGCGGATGTCTGCACCGACGCGCCGCCCAGGGCCGCATTGACCTTGCGGGTCAGGCGCGACTTGCGGCGCGCGGCCGCGTTCGGGTGGATGGCACCGGCCTTCGCCGCGCGGTCGAGCGCGCTGAGCGCCTCGATCAGGGCGGTGGTCGGATCCTGGCCCTCGACGGGGTTGGCGGCCAGGGTCAGGGCCTTGGCGACATAGGTCTTCGCGGCGCTGCGGCGCGGGCCCAGGACCTCGTGGCGTCGCGCAGCCTGGCGAACGCGCTTGAGACCTGACGGTGTGCGCGCGCCTGTCCAGGTGCGGGGCGTCTTGGCCAAAGGGGCGGACCTCAGTTGGAGTGGGATCTTGGTCGTCGGCACCGCGGCGCGGGGTGAGCGTCGGGCGCGACGACGGATGGTACCACAGCACGCCGGGAGCGCCCCGACCGGCACACGCCCGTCGCGTCCGCCAGACTACAGCCAGTGACTGCGATCCTTGGTGGCCTCGGCGCCGCCGTGCTGTGGGCGGCCGCCACCCTGGCATCCTCACGATCGAGCCGGATGATCGGCTCCCGGGTCGTGCTGGCTTGGGTGATGATCGTGGGCACGATCGTCGGCCTCCCGATCGGCCTTGCCGCGGGCGTCCCCACGGACGTGGCTCCTGACTCGCTGGCCCTCCTCCTGGTCGCCGGCCTCTGCTACTCGGGCGGGCTCTACAGCGCCTACACGGCCCTCACCTTCGGCAAGGTCTCCATCGTCGCCCCGATCGTCGCGACCGAAGGCGCGGTCGCGGCGCTCATCGCGGTCGCGCTTGGCGACACCATCGGTGCGAGCGCGGCGCTGCTGCTGGCGATCATCGTCGCCGGCGTCGTCCTGTCGTCGATCGAACCCGCCCGCCCCGACGTCATCGCCGGCGACCTGGAGATCGCCGCGGACGCGCCAGACCTCGCTCGGGTCGCATGTCGAGGACACGCGCCGGGCGGTGGTCTTCGCGGTCGCGGCGGCCGTGATCTTCGGGGTCGGCCTCGTCGCGACCGGCAAGGCCGCCGTGGACGTGCCACCGATCTGGGTCGCGATCTCGGTGCGACTGATCGGCCTGGTGATCGTCGTGTTGCCGCTGATCCTCCAGCGCAAGCTGTTGCTGACCCGGGCCGCGCTGCCACTCGTCGTCATCGCCGGGATCGGCGAGATCATCGGCTCCACGCTCTCGGCGTGGGGCGCCTCGGTCAACATCGCCATCACCGCGGTCCTCGGCTCGCAGTTCGCCGCGATCGCGGCCGTCATGGCGTTCCTGCTCTTCGGGGAGCGACTGTCACGGACCCAGGTGCTCGGCGTCATCCTGATCGTCGCGGGCGTGAGCGCCCTCGCGGCAACGAGCGTCTGACCGGCTACACTCCCGCGTCGTGACCATCCCCCAGGACCGCCTGCGCAATTTTTCGATCATCGCGCACATCGATCACGGCAAATCCACGCTGGCCGATCGATTGCTGGAGCTGACGCACACCATCGACGCGCGGCAGATGACGAGCCAGGTCCTCGATTCGATGGACCTCGAACGCGAGAAGGGCATCACGATCAAGGCCCGCTCTGCCCGCCTCGAGTACACCGCGAAGGACGGCAAGACCTACGGGCTCAACCTCATCGACACGCCCGGTCACGTCGACTTTGCCTACGAGGTCAGCCACAGCCTGCAGGCCTGCGAGGGCGCGATCCTGGTGGTGGACGCCACGCAAGGCATCGAGGCCCAGACGCTCGCCAATGTCCATCTCGCGATGCGCGAGAACCTCACGCTCATCCCGGTCCTCAACAAGATCGATCTCCCGTCCGCCGATCCCGAGACGATCATGGACGAGCTCGAGAACGTGCTCGCCATCCCGCGCGAGGAGGTCATCCTCGCGTCGGCCAAGGACGGGACCGGCGTCCCCGAGATCCTCGAAGCCATCGTCGCGCGCATCCCGGCCCCCAAGGGCGACCCGACCAAACCGGTCCAGGGCCTCATCTTCGACAGCCACTACGACGCCTACAAGGGCGTGATCGTCTACGTCCGACTGGCGCAGGGAACGCTCAAGAGCGGCGAGCCCGTCCTCCTGATGGGCAGCGGCGCCGAGGCCGAGCCGCTGGAACTCGGCGTGTTCCGCCCGCAGCTCGTGCCCGTCAAGCAGCTCGTAGCCGGCGAGGTCGGCTACGTCGCGACCGGGCTCAAGAACGTCCGCGAGGCGCAGGTCGGCGACACGCTCACGACCCAGGCGCGTCCGGCGAGCGAGCCACTCCCCGGCTACCTGCCCGCCAAGAGCCTCGTCTTCGCCGGCATCTACCCGCTCAGCGGCGAGGACTACCCGCTCCTGCGCGAGGCGCTCGACAAGCTGCATCTCAACGACGCGAGCTTCACGTTCGAGCCCGAGAGTTCCGTAGCGTTGGGCTTCGGCTTCCGCTGCGGGTTCCTCGGCCTGCTCCACATGGAGATCGTCCAGGAGCGCCTCGAGCGCGAGTTCAGCCTGGACCTCATCGCCTCGGCGCCGTCGGTGGAGTACCACGTCAACCTCGAGCACGGTCGCGGTCAGGTCGTCGTTGACAACCCGGCGCTCCTGCCCAACCCGTCGGACATCGAGTCGATCGAGGAGCCGTGGGTCAAGCTGAGCGTCGTCACGCCGTCGTCGTACATCGGTCCGCTCATGGAGCTCTCGACCAACCGGCGCGGCACGTTCGTCAACATGGAGTACCTGGACCCGACCCGGGTCGTGCTCCATTTCGAGATGCCGCTTGCCGAGCTGATCGTCGACTACTTCGACCAGCTCAAGAGCCGGAGCCAGGGTTACGCCTCGATGGACTACGAGGAGCTGGGCTACCGACAGGCGAACCTCGTCAAGGTGGACATCCTCGTCAACGGCGAGCCCGTGGACGCCCTGAGCCTCATCGTCCATCGCGATCGCGCGCAGTCGACCGGCCGGGCCCTCGCCGAGCGCCTCAAGCAACTGATCCCGCGCCAGATGTTCGAGATCCCCATCCAGGCGGCCATCGGGAGCAACGTGATCGCGCGCGAATCGGTCCGCGCCATGCGCAAGAACGTGCTCGCCAAGTGTTACGGTGGCGACATCACTCGCAAGCGCAAGCTGCTCGAGAAGCAGAAAGAGGGCAAGCAGCGCATGAAGCGGGTCGGATCGGTCGAGATCCCGCAGGAGGCGTTCCTCGCGATGCTCCGGATGGACGAGGGCTGACGGCACGCCCGTGGACGAATTCGTCGACCTCGCACGCGTCCTCATCGCCATCGGGTTGGCGATGCTGCTCGCCATGCTCCGCCTCGACGCGGAGCGCTTCGGGACCGCCGAGTACTACGAGGCGACGCGCGACGGTGAGCGGCCACGGATCCGCCGTCGGCTGGGCTGGTACGGGATGGGCGTCGGGATCGCCGTCGCGATCCTGGTCATCCATCCGGCGCCCCAGACCGAGTTCTTCCTGGGGTCGGGCGACCGGTTCGGGGCCGTCTTCGGCGGGCTGCTCTACGGTGCGATCGGGGTGGGGCAGGCCGTCGCGTTCGCCACGGTCCGTTACCACCGCATCCGGTTCCCCGACGTGTCGTCCTACCCGGGAGCCCTGCTCAATTCCACCGCGACCGCCTTCATCGATGAGGTCGCGTTCCGTGGCGCCATCTTCGGGATCCTGCTCTCGATGGGCCTCGAGGCCACGATCGCGAACGTCATCCAGACGCTGCTCTACGCGCTGACCACGCGGCTCGGCGCCCCGGGACGGGATCGCTACCTGCTGGTCCTGGCGCTCGGGATCGGGTTCATCGGCGGCTGGCTGACCTCGGCCACCGGCGGGATCGCCGCGGCGTTCCTCGGCCATGCCATCACCCGGTTCGCCGTCTTCCTGTGCACCGGTCACGTCGGCCAGACCAAGCCCCGCGGCCGGGAGGTCGAGGAGATCGAGAAGCGACGACGCCCGCCCGATGGATGGCGGGTGATCGGTTCGCGCGAGGCCGCGTCCCGCGACCGGTGAGTGACGGGACGCGACCCCGCGTCCCCCGACCGCGCTCTACGTCCACGTCCCGTTCTGCGTCTCGCTCTGCCCGTACTGCGACTTCGTGGTCATCGCCGGGTCTGCGACGCGGGGTCCGACGAGCAAGGTCGGTACGTTCCTGGACGCCCTGGCAGTCGAGATCGAGCTCCGGGCGGACGCGCTGGACGCGGCGTTCGGTCCACCCGGGACGAAGCGACGACCGAAGCTGGAGACCGTGTACTTCGGTGGTGGCACGCCGTCCATCGTGCCGGTCGAGGAGATCGAGCGGATCCTGGGGCGCGTCCGGGAGCGATTCGGTGTCGGCGCCGGACGCCGAGATCACGCTGGAGGCGAACCCGGGGCCGGACGAGCGCGGCGACCCGGCCGCCCAGCGCCAGGCCGGGATCACGCGGATCTCGTTCGGGGCGCAATCGCTCGACGACAAGGAGCTGCGTCGCCTGGGCCGGCGACATCGGGCACGGGACGTGGGCGACGCGGTGGCGGGCGCCCGGGCAGCGGGCATCCCGTCGATCAACATCGACCTGCTCTACGACATCCCCGAGACCGAGCTGCCGGTCTGGATGGCGACCCTGGACGGGGCGCTCGAGATGGGGCCGGACCACCTCTCGCTGTACGCTCTCTCGCTCGACGACCCCGATGCCGAGGGGCTGACGGGTCCGTTCGGCGACCACCTGCCGGTGACGCGCGGGGCGCGACGGTGGCGCAACACGGCCCGGCCCGGGCAGGACGAGGACCGTGCCGCCGCCCAGTACCACCACGCGGTGATCACGCTCGGCGATGCCGGGTTCCGCGGGTACGAGATCTCGAACTGGGCGCGGCCGGGGCACGAGAGCCGGCACAACCTGGCGTACTGGACCCGCCTGCCGCACGAGGGCGTCGGGCCGGGGGCGCACGCGTTCGATGGGGTCACGCGTCGCTGGAACGCAGCGCGGCTGGACGGCTACCTCGCGGCGCTGACGGCCGGGTCGCTGCCTCCGGGCGGCGCCGTCGCCACCGATCCCGAGACCGAGGCGATGGAGGCGGTCATCCTGGCGCTGCGACTGGACACGGGCGTGCCGCTGGCCGCGGCGCACGAGCCGCCGCTCGCGGACCAGTTCGGATGGGCGCTCGCCGCGGAGCTGCTCACGGTGACCGACGACGAGCGGGTGGTCCTGACGACGCGCGGCCGGTTGCTCTCGAACGAGCTGTTCCACCGGCTCCTCTGACGCGACGGCCGGCGACGGGCACGTCTGGGGGACCAGTGGGGCGGTCTGATGCTCCTCCGGGACGGTCCGGTTCGTTGACACTCTCGGACGGCGACTGCTACGATGCCAGCACATTCGTTAGCACTCTCACCCATAGAGTGCTAACCATCGTGGGAGACCTGAGTTGGCGCGTCGAGTCCGTCGCACGCTCGGCCCCCTGGACCTCCGTTCGCAGGCGATCCTTCGGGCCGTCATCGAGGAATACGTCACGACCGCCTCGCCGGTCGGCAGCCAGGCGCTCGTGGAGCGCTACGGCCTCGGCGTGTCCAGCGCGACCGTCCGCAACATCCTCGCCGAGCTGGAGATGGCCGGTCTGCTGAGCCATCCCCACACGAGCGCCGGCCGGATGCCGACGGACGCGGGCTACCGCTTCTACGTCGAGTCCATCGCGGAGACCGTGCCGCTCCCGGCCGTCGAGCAGCTGATGATCCGCCACCAGTTCGGGCAGGTGGAGTTCGCGAGCGAGCACTGGTTCCGCCTCGCCGCGACGACGCTGGCCGGGCTGACGCGTTCGGCCGGTCTCGCCACGCCGGCCAAGCCCCAGGCCGCGCACATCCGGCGCGTGGACCTCGTCGCCGTCAATGAGCGGCTGGCGAGCCTCATCCTCGTCCTCCGTGAGGGCGCCATCAAGCAGGCCGTCGTGCCGCTCGACGAGGCCGACGCCGTGGACCAGGCGACCCTCAACCGCGTCGCCGAGATCCTGAACGATCGATTGACCGACGCGACCGCGACCCAGGCGGACGGCGATCCTCGCCCGGCTCGGGCGACGAGGGGCAGCTGGAGCGGGTCGCCCGCCGGGTCGGCGAGCGGATCGTGCGGGTCGTCCGCGACTACGACGCCGCCGCGGTCGAGGAGGTCTTCAGCGACGGCCTCCTCAACGTGATGGAAGCCCCGGAGTTCGCCCAGAGCGACAAGCTCCGCCAGGTGTTCTCGGCGCTCGAGAACCGCGCGTACCTGGGACAGCTCGTCGGGGACGTGGCGGGTTCGGGCCGGATCCACGTCTTCATCGGGGCGGAGAACACGCCCCTCGAGATGCACGACGTCTCGCTCGTCCTCGCGCCGTACGGCCGGCCGGGCCGCGCCATCGGCGTGGTCGGCGTGCTGGGGCCGACGCGCATGAGCTATCCCCAGGCCATCGGCACGGTGCGCTTCGTGTCGGGCCTGATGAACGAACTGGTGGACCATCTCTATGCCTAGCCATCGCGTGCCCGGATCGCGCACCCGAGCGCAGCAGCGCGCCGACGAGATCGACGTCTCGCCGACCAAGCTGCTCGCCGACATCGAGGCCCTGCAGGCCGAACTGGCCGCCGCCGCGACGCAGTCGGACGAGTACCTGCTGGCGCTCCAGCGCGAGCGCGCCGAGTTCCAGAACTTCAAGCGTCGGACCGCGGAGGAGCGGCAGCGCGACTTCGGTCTCGCCGCCGAGGACCTCATCCGCAAGGTGCTGACGCTGGCCGACGACTTCGACCGCGCCATCGAGGCGCGTCCGGAATCGATCGCGGGCGACCCCTGGTTCGAGGGCGTCAGCGCCATCGATCGCAAGCTCCGCAATCTCCTCGAGACCGAGGGCGTGTCGCAGATCGACGCGGAGCCGGGCACGCCGTTCGATCCCCGCGAGCACGAGGCGATCGCCAACGTGCCCGGGACCGGCCGACCCGAAGGCGAGATCGTCGAGCAGGTCCGCCGGGGCTATCGATTGCGCGAGCGCGTCCTGCGCCCGGCGCTGGTCGCCGTGGCCGCGGGCGACGGCGACGACCGCCGACACCACCACCGAATCCCTTCCGAACTGACCACGACGAACGAGGAGCACACGCACACCATGGGCAAGATCATCGGCATCGACCTCGGCACCACGAACTCCGTCGTGGCCGTGATGGAGGGCGGCGAGCCGACCGTCATCGCATCCGCGGAGGGCGGGCGCACCGTGCCGTCCGTCGTCGCCTTCACCAAGACCGGGGAGCGCCTCGTCGGCCAGCTGGCCAAGCGCCAGGCGGTCACGAACCCCGGCAACACCGTCTTCTCCATCAAGCGCTTCATGGGTCGCCGCTACGACGACCCCGAGGTCAAGCGCTCCAAGGACCTCGTCCCGTACACCGTCGAGAAGGACGCGAAGTCCGACGGCATCGCGGTCAAGCTCGCGGACGGCAAGGCGTACACGCCGCCCGAGATCAGCGCGATGATCCTCCAGAAGCTCAAGACGGACGCGGAGGCGTACCTCGGCGAGAAGATCACCGAGGCGGTCATCACGGTCCCCGCCTACTTCGACGACACGCAGCGCCAGGCGACCAAGGACGCCGGGCGGATCGCCGGTCTCGAGGTCAAGCGGATCATCAACGAGCCCACCGCGTCCGCGCTGGCCTACGGCCTGGACAAGAAGGGCGACGAGAAGATCGCCGTCTACGACCTGGGCGGCGGCACGTTCGACATCTCCATCCTGGAGCTGGGCGAGGGCGTGTTCGAGGTCAAGGCGACCAACGGCGACACGCACCTGGGCGGCGACGACTTCGACCAGCGGGTCATCGACTGGCTGCTGGCCGAGTTCAAGAAGGACCAGGGCATCGACCTGGCCAAGGACCAGCAGGCGCTGCAGCGCCTCAAGGAGGCCGCCGAGAAGGCGAAGATCGAGCTGTCGTCCACGGCGACGACCGAGATCAACCTGCCGTACATCACGGCCGATGCGACCGGGCCCAAGCACCTCGTCGTGTCGCTGACGCGGGCGAAGCTGGAAGACCTCGTCGCGGACCTCGTCAAGAAGACCGAGGGCCCGGTCAAGGCCGCGATGAAGGATGCCGGCCTCAAGCCCGGCGAGATCGACGAGGTCATCCTCGTCGGTGGCATGACGCGGATGCCGGCCGTCGTGGACGCGGTCAAGGCGATGTTCGGCGGCAAGGAGCCGCACAAGGGCGTCAACCCCGACGAGGTCGTGGCGATCGGTGCCGCGATCCAGGCCGGCGTGCTGGCCGGCGACGTCAAGGACGTCCTGCTGCTGGACGTGACGCCGCTGTCGCTGGGCATCGAGACCCTGGGTGGCGTCATGACCAAGCTCATCGAGCGCAACACGACGATCCCGACGTCCAAGTCGCAGGTCTTCTCGACGGCGTCCGATTCGCAGTCGCAGGTCGAGATCCACGTCCTCCAGGGCGAGCGCGACTTCGCGGCCGACAACAAGACGCTGGGCCGGTTCATCCTCGACGGGATCCCGCCGGCGCCGCGGGGCGTGCCGCAGATCGAGGTCACGTTCGACATCGATGCCAACGGCATCCTCGACGTCAAGGCCAAGGACCGGGCGACCGGCAAGGAGCAGCAGGTCCGGATCACGGCCTCGTCGATGCTCGACAAGAGCGCCGTGGACCAGATGGTCCGCGACGCCCAGGAGCATGCCGAGGAGGACAAGCAGCGGCGCGAGGACGTGGAGACGCGGAACCAGGCCGAGGCGCTGACGTTCCAGGCCGAGCGGGCCGTCACCGACCTCGGCGACAAGGTCTCGTCCGAGGACAAGCTCGAGGTCGAGAATTCCGTGGCGTCGCTGCGGGAAGCGCTCAAGGGCGCCGAGATCGAGCCGGTCCGGACCGGGATGACGTCATTGGCCGAGATCCGTTGCAGCGGGTGTCCACGGCCGCGTACCAGGCCGCGGCCGCGGGGGCCGGTGATGCCGGCAACGGGTCGGGCGATGGCGACGCGGGCGACGGGGCTGGCGACGGCTCCGAGGCCGGGGCTGGTGGCGAGGCCGGGGCGCCCGAGGGCGAAGAGGCGGTCGAGGGCGAGTTCAAGGAGGTCTAGGCCTCTGGGCGATCGCGGCCGAAGGCACGATTCACGAACCGCCCAGGCCGATGGCCCGGGCGGTTCACCGTTCTCCGGGCGCGTCCGTCCGCGCGGGCCGCCGATCGCTCGCCACGCCGCGGGACCCATGGCCCGGCCCCGGCAGACCCGCGATTCCTGACAGATGTCCACCAGGGGAGCGTTGGTCAGCACGGTTCCTGACAGATGCCAGACCGGCGGACCAGATGTCAGGATGTGCTCGCGGTTTCGGTCGGGATCTGTGCGTGGCACGACACGGCTAGCCGGACGCGGCGACCCGACGCGGCGACGAGCGCCCGTGTGCTGGACATCTGACAGGAACAGGATGCCGGCGACGACGCCGACCGGGTCGCGGAGCCAGCGCACGCGCCGCACGACCGTCCGGAGCGGGCAACACGACCGCGAAGGTCGCTCTGGTGGTGATCGACCCTGCGACGGGCCGTGTCGATCGTCGGGCATGACGAGCAATCGGGAGCACTGTCCGCACCTGCCAGCCACGTTGCCGGGCGATCTCGGATGCCGAGCCGGACCTTTCGGTCGAGCGTCCCGAGCATCGCCGCGAGATCGGGTACGACGGACTTGATCTCGATGACGAGGAGCGCGCCCGTCGCGGCGTGGAACGCAAGGATGTCGATCGAGCCGCGTTCGCCACGGATGTTGAACGACACCTCGGTCGACGACGTCCCAACCGAGCGGCGAAGCAGGTCGATCGACGACCTCGGTGACGCTGGCATGCGTGCGCATCGAGCAGGCGATCCAGTCCCTCGCCATGCGAACAGCAGCCTGGTGGTCAGCTAGCCGCCGAGGGCGGCCACCATCCTCGACGAGCACGTACAGTCGGCACGCGGTCTGCCCGTCCGCGTTCGATCCGTCCGACACGACGCCACGCGAGAGCCCGGCTTCGACGCGCCGAGGCGACGCCTGCGTCCACCCGCGTCGACGGCGGAGCGCGACGTCATCGCCGAGGCCGAACCGGACGACATCCATGGCCGAGGCAGTGCGCTGACGTGCCGCGCTTCACCGGCGGCTTACCGGTCGCGCATCACGGCTCATCGCGGCTGCACTGCGGCGTCCCGACGACCCGGACCCGGCCGCGGTACCATGCCCGCCCATGCCCGACACGACCGTGTCGGCGGCGGTGCCCGCCCCCAGCGCCACGTCGACCTCCTCGCTCATCCATGCCCGCGGACTGACCAAGCGGTTCGGCGAGTTCACCGCCGTGGACGCCATCGACTTCGACGTCGCGCCCGGCGAATCGTTCGGCTTCCTGGGCCCCAACGGCGCCGGCAAGACCTCCACGATGCGGATGATCGCGAGCGTCTCGCCGGTCAGCGACGGCACGCTGACCGTCCTGGGCCTGGACCCCGAACGGCACGGTCCGCAGATCCGGGCGCGCCTCGGCGTCGTGCCCCAGCAGGACACGCTCGACAACGAGCTCACGGTCCGCGAGAACCTCGTGATCTACGGCCGGTACTTCGGCCTCAGCCGCGCGGAATGCGCCCGCCGCGCCGACGAGCTGCTCGACTTCGCCCAGCTCACGGAGCGGTCGGGCGACCAGGTCGAGCACATGTCGGGCGGGATGAAGCGCCGCCTGACGATCGCCCGCTCGCTCATCAACGAGCCCGAGCTGCTGCTCCTCGACGAGCCGACGACCGGCCTCGACCCGCAGGCGCGCCACCTGCTCTGGGATCGCCTCTACCGACTCAAGCAGCGCGGCGTGACGCTCGTCCTGACGACCCACTACATGGACGAGGCGGAGCAGCTGTGCGACCGGCTCGTGGTCATGGACAAGGCGCGGATCGTCGCCGAGGGCATCGCCGCGCGCGCTCATCGAGCAGTACTCGACCAAGGAGGTCACGGAGCTCCGGTTCGCGCCCGGGGTCGCCGAGACGCTCGACGGCCAGCTCGACGGCATCGCGCAGCGGATCGAGCACCTGCCCGATCGCATCCTCCTGTACGCCGACGACGGCGAGGCCGCCGCCGTCGCCGTCCACGATCGCGGCCTCCGGCCGGAGGCCGTGCTGGTTCGCCGGTCGTCGCTCGAGGACGTGTTCCTGCGCCTGACCGGCCGCTCGCTGGTCGACTGATGGCCGCGCTCGCGCATCCGCGGACGACGGCCGGGCGCGTCTTCGAGCATCGATTCCTGCCAGTATCGACGGACCTTCCGGGCGAGCATCTTCAGCTCGTTCCTGTTGCCGGTCCTGTTCCTGACCGCGATGGGCCTGGGCCTCGGCACGTACGTGGACGACGGCGGATCGGCGGTCGCTCGGCGGCGTGCCCTACCTCGCGTTCCTCGCGCCCGGGCTGCTGGCGTCCACGGCGATGCAGTCGGCCGCGTTCGAGTCGACGTTCCCGATCATGGGCGGGCTCGTCTGGAACCGGACGTTCCACGCGATGTACGCGACGCCGATCTCGGGTCGGGACATCGCGCTCGGGCAACCTGCTCTGGATCGCGGCCCGGCTGCTGCTGATCACGACGGTCTTCACGATCGTCATCGTGCTGTTCGGCGCCTTCGAGTCGCCGCTCGTCGTGTTCGCGATCCCGGTCGCGGTGCTGACCGGGCCTCGCCTTCGCCTCGCCCGATCGCCGCCTTCTCGGCCACGCAGCGCACGGTCGAGAAGTTCAACGCGATCTTCCGATTCGGGATCACGCCGCTGTTCCTGTTCTCGGGCACGTTCTACCCGGTCGACCAGCTGCCGACGGCGCTCCAGGCGCTCGCCTGGCTCACGCCGCTCTACCACGGCGTGGAGCTCGCGCGCGGGCTGTCGCTCGGGACGATCGGCGAGGAGCCGGTCCTCGCGCTGGTCCACCTCGTCGATCCTCATCGGGTTCTTCCTCGTCGGGACGTGGTTCGCGATCCGCACGATCTCGGCGCGGCTGGTGCGCGGATGACCGCCCTGCGCATCACGCCGATGCTCATCCCGGGCAGCCGTCGATCGCTGCGCCTGGTCGAGCGCAACCTGTACGTCTACTCGCACACCTGGCTGGTGATCCTGTCGGGGTTCTTCGAGCCGCTGTTCTACCTGCTCTCGATCGGCTTCGGGCTGGGCGCGCTCATCGGGACCGTCCCGGGACCCGGCGGCGAGCCGATCCCGTACCAGCTGTTCGTGGCGCCGGCGCTGCTCGCGAGCGCGTCGATGAACGGCGCCATCAACGAGAGCACGTTCAACTTCTTCTTCAAGCTCAACTACAACAAGACGTTCACGGCGATCCTCTCGACGCCGCTCTCGCCGGGCGACATCGCCGTCGGCGAGCTGCTCTGGGCGCTGATCCGCGGCGGCCTGTACGCGATCGGGTTCGTCGTCGTGATGGTCGTCCTCGGCCTGGTCGTGTCGCCGTGGGTGATCCTCGCGTTCCCGGCCGCGCTGCTCGTCGGGTTCGCGTTCGGGGCGGTCGGGATGGCGGCGACGTCGTTCATGCGGACGTGGCAGGACTTCGACCTCATCCAGCTCGTGATCCTGCCGCTGTTCCTGTTCTCCGCCACGTTCTACCCGATCGAGACCTACCCGCCGGCCCTCCAGGTCGTCGTCAAGCTCACGCCGCTCTACCAGGGCGTGGACCTGATCCGGTCGCTGACGGTCGGGGCGATCAGCCCGATCCTGCTGGTGCACGTGGCGTATCTGCTCGATCATGGGCCTCGTCGGGCTGGCCGTCGTGTCGCGGCGGCTCGACCAGCTGCTGCTCAAGTAGGGCCGGGTGGCGGCGTGGACGTGAGCGATGCGACCCCGGTCGACCGCGCGGCGCTCGCGGCGCTGACCGCCGAGATCGTCGAGTGCCGTCGGTGCCCGCGGCTGGTCGCGTGGCGCGAGCAGGTCGCCCGCGAGAAGGTGGCCCGCTTCCGCGAGGACGACGTACTGGGGCCGGCCGCTGCCGGGGTTCGGGGACCCGGAGGCGCGGATCCTGATCCTTGGGCTGGCGCCCGCGGCCCACGGCGGGAACCGGACGGGGCGGGTCTTCACGGGCGACGCGTCGGGCGACTTCCTGTGGGCGGCGCTGCATCGGGCCGGGCTGGCGGATCGGCCGGCTCGCGCCGCGCCGACGATGGCCTGACCCTGACCGATGCCTACATCGCCGCGGCCGTCCGGTGCGCGCCGCCGGCGAACAAGCCGATCGATCGATGAGCGCGACGCCTGCGCGCCGTTCCTCGCGTCGCGAGCTGGCGCTGCTGACGCGGGGTCCGCGTGATCCTGGCGCTTGGCGCGTTCGGGTGGGACGCGGGGCTCCGGGCGTTGGGGGAGCTGGGGCACGCGGCGCGGCCGAGGCCGCAGTTCGGGCATGGCGCGGAGGCCGCCGTCGGGCCGTACGTGCTGCTGGGCTCGTATCACCCGTCGCAGCAGAACACCTTCACGGGCCGGCTGACGCCGCCGATGTTCGACGCGGTCGTCGGGCGGGCCCGGGAGCTGGCGGGCTAGGCGCCCGTCGTCGCCGCGACGCTGTTCTGCCCGCGCGAGAACCGAAGAGCAAGGGCGATCGGCACGGGCAGGTAGAACGGGAACATCCACGGCATCACCAGGAAGGCGAGCCCGATGCCGATCAGGCCGACCCAGAGCCCAGCCTTGGGCTTCGGGATGGCGAGCAGGAGACCGACGGCCGCGAGGACGAGGCCGGCGACGGCAGGGACCATGCCCTCCCACTCCCGGAAGTCCGAGGACCCGAACAGGAGACCCACGACCGCCACGCAGGTCACGATGGTTGCGGCCAGGATCGCCGCGAGTTCGAGTTTCGAGATGTGCATCGTCGTCCTCCACGGGGCGCGAGTACGGCGCCCTCGCTGCTCCATGCGCCACGCCACATCGGCTGGCATGCCTCGGATCAATCGACTCGCTCGCTGACGACCCAGGGTCGAGGCATCGCCGAGCCAGTCGGCCACGGCGGCTTCGTCCCACAGGTCCGACTCGATCTCGGCCCGGCGATCCGCTGCGACGTCGACCGGCAGGCCTCGCGTGTACAGCCCCACCCACGCAAGGATCGTCGCGGCACCGTCGCCGAGTCTCGCGACCGGGTCAGTCACTCGACTCGAGGTCATGACGATGCCGCGCCGCGATCGGCGAGCGGCTGAGGAGGGCGGATGGCCGCGGCGTCGGCCCGCGCCTGTTCGCCGGCGAGCGTGATCCGGTAGTAGCGTCGGCGCGGCCGTCCGTCCTGGGCGGCGACCTCCGGGTCCTCCCAGCGCCGATCGATCGCGCCGCCATCGGCGAGTCGGTCGAGCGCGCGGTAGAGCGTGCCGTACGCCGTCAGGCGACGATCGTCGCCGCGTGCCTGGAGCTCGGACGCGATGAGGAAGCCATGAGCCTCGCTCGGTTCCGTCGCGGCGCAGCTCGATCAGGACATCGAGGATCGCCACTTCCAACGGGATGAGGGAGCCTGCCTTGCGTCGCATCGCGAAAGAATGCGCAGATATCTGCGCATTGTCAAGTCGGGATCGCCGGACATCGCCGAGACGCTCCGGCCCGGATCGAGCGGGCCAGCGACCCGGCCGCGCGCCGCCTCTCGTAGACTTCCGTCTCGATGGCCACCACGGAACAGGACCTGTACCACGTCCTCGGGGTCGAGCGCGGCGCGAGCGATGCCGAGATCAAGCGCGCCTTCCGCAAGCTCGCCCAGCAGTGGCACCCCGACGTCAACACGGAGCCCGGCGCCCAGGAGCGGTTCAAGGAGATCAACGACGCCTACCAGATCCTCTCGGACCCGGAGCGTCGCCAGCGATACGACATGTTCGGGCGAGCCGGGGTGGACGGTGGGGCCGGCGGTCAGGGCGGTGCCGGGTTCGAGGGCTTCGGTGGCTTCAGCGACATCTTCGATGCGTTCTTCGGCGGCGCCGCGGGCGGTGGCTCGGCCCGCCGCGGTCGGCCGCAACCCGGCGCGGACCTCCGCTACGACCTGCGGATCACGTTCGAGGAAGCGGTCAAGGGCACCGAGAAGGAGATCGATTTCCGCGTCCTCGATCGCTGCGCGACCTGCTCCGGCACCGGAGCGAAGGAGGGCTCGCAGCCCATCACCTGCCCGCAGTGCGAGGGCCGCGGCGAGGTCCGCAGCGTCCGCCAGACGATGCTCGGCCAGATGGTCAACGTCAGCGCCTGCCCGCGCTGCCGCGGCGAGGGCAAGATCATCGAGTCGACCGTGCGACACCTGCAAGGGCGACGGCCGGACCGAGGGCAAGCGCGCGCTCCGCGTGACGATCCCCGCCGGCATCGATGAAGGCCACCAGATCCGACTGACCAACGAA
This sequence comes from uncultured Chloroflexia bacterium, assembly GCA_963743815.1. Taxonomy (GTDB): domain Bacteria; phylum Chloroflexota; class Limnocylindria; order Limnocylindrales; family CSP1-4; genus SPCO01. The sequence continues at coordinate 231,216 of CAVURB010000003.1, forward strand.
GGCGAGGTCGGGCCGCGCGGCGGTCCGCCCGGGAGCCTGTACGTCGCCGTCCATGTCGCGCCGCACCCGACGCTCAAGCGCGACGGCACCGAGCTCTTCTACGAGGCCAAGGTCTCGATCGCCCAGGCCGCGCTCGGCACGCGGATCACGGTCCCGACGGTCGATGGTGACGAGGAGGTCGAGATCAAGCCGGGCACCCAGCCCGACACCGAGATCCGTCTCCGCGGCAAGGGTGTGCCGCACCTGCGCCGGACGGGGTCGCGCGGCGACCTGCACGTGCTCGTCGATGTCGTCGTCCCGACCAAGCTCAGCAAGAAGCAGCGCGAGCTGCTGGAGGCGTACGCGAGCGGAGGCCGGCGAGTCGGTCGGGCACGGCGGGCTTCGCGAGAAGCTCGGGCTGTAGTGGCGCCCGAGTCGGGCGGATCGACGGGCGCGGGCGTGGCCGGGACATCCGGGGCGGGCGCCGGCGCCGGGGCCTGGCTCGAACTCGCGGTCGAGGCGGACCTCGAGGCCGTCGAGGTCGTGAGCGAGATCCTGGGTCGATACGCGACCGGCGGCACGACCGTGGAGCCCGCCTTCGACCTGGTCGACGAGGGCCTCGGCGCGCGCGTGGATCCGACGCGACCGGCCGTCGTTCGCGGGTACGTGCCCGCGCGGGACGCGTCCGCGGCCGAGGCCGCCGCGGCGGATGTCGCCGAGGCGCTCGGCCATCTCCAGGCGTTCGGCCTGCGGTCCATCGGCGAGCTGCGGACCCGGATCGTCCACGAGGAGGACTGGGCCGATGCCTGGAAGGCCTACTTCCCGGTCATGCGCATCGGCCGGCGGATCGTCATCCGGCCCACGTGGCGCCGCCATCGGCGCGCCCCCGACGACGTCGTCATCGCGATGGACCCGGGAATGGCGTTCGGGACGGGGCTCCATCCCACGACGCGCCTGTGCCTCGCGGCGCTCGAGCCGCTGGCGGATCGCGGCGAGCTCGCGGGTGCCCGGGTCCTCGACGTCGGGTGCGGCTCGGGGATCCTCGCGATCGCGGCGCTCGCGCTCGGGGCCGCGACCGCCGTCGGCGTCGATACGGATCCGATCGCCATCGAATCGACCGGCGGCGAACGCCCGACGGAACGGTGTCGCGCGGCGGGTCCGCGCGCGTGTCGGCAGCCTGCCGAGCGGCGAGCCCGCGTTCGACGTCGTCCTCGCGAACCTGATCGCGGGCGTCCTCGTGCCGCTCGCGCCGGGTCTTGCTGCCGAGCTTCGGCCGGGTGGCGTGCTCGTGGCGAGCGGCATCTTCATCGATCGCGAGGCCGAGGTCGTCGCCGCGTTCGAGGCGGCCGGTCTGCGCGTCGGGGCGCGGACCGCGGAGGGGGAATGGGTCGCCCTGGAGGCGCGGCGGCCGGGTTGAGTGGCGGCGGCCGCCGCGCCGGCTGGCGCTCGCCGCGGCAACAAGCTCCCGCCGGCAACGTCCCGCCAGCAACGTCCCGCGGCAGCGTCCCGCCGCGCAACTCCTGCAGCGTCACGTCCCAGTCCGGCCGGACTGTCCCGCGGACAACGTCCGCGCCGAGTTCGGCCCGAACCTGGAGGCGGTCGTATGGCCAGGAGACGTCCGTCCTAGTCCGGGTCGACTAGCGACGGAACGTTGCAGGGGATTCGCGGCCTCGGAGAGCGGGCACGTTCAGCTCGCGGGGGATCGGCCGGGGGCACTGCAGGCGGGCCGCGCGACCGGGCCCGAGAGCGGGCGGCGCGGCCGTGATCCGGCCCGAACGGCCACTGCCCCTACAATCGAGCGCGATGCCCGCGAACCTGTTCCCGATCCTGCTCGCCGTGCACATCACGCTCGCGATCAGCCTGTTCCTGCCGTCGATCCTGCTCCCGTTCGCCCTGCGGACCCGCCGCGCGACGGTCGAATCGGACAGCCGGGTCATCCGCGGGCTCCTGTTCGCCCAGTCGCACGGGACCGTGGTCATCGGGGCGGGCCTGGCGATCACCGGCCTGGGCCTCGTCGCCTACCTCGGTCCGGCGATGCTCCAGCAGCCGTGGCTCATCGTCGCGCTCACGATCTACTTCGTGAACCTGGGTATCGCATTCTTCATCCAGCGCCCGAACCTCCGGCGCCTCATCGGCATCAAGGCGGCCGCGGACGACAAGACCTGGAAGGAACGGGCGAAGCGGCAGCGCTACGTCTCGTACCTGATGGCCGGGCTCGTCGGGACGATCGGGTTCCTGATGAGCACGAAGCCATCGATCTGGTGAGACGAGGAGGCGCCCGATGACCGAGCCCACCGCTGCCGAACCCGCCCCCGACTGCCTGTTCTGCCGGATCGTCGCCGGCGAGATCCCGTCCACGCGCGTCCACGAGGACGACACCGTGATCGCGATCCGCGACATCGCGCCACGCTCCCCGACCCACATCCTGCTGCTGCCCCGTCGCCACATCGCGTCGGCGCTCGACCTCACCGATGCCGACGCACCGCTCGTCGGTCGGTTGTTCGCGGCGGCCGCCGACATCGCCCGCTCCGAGGGCATCGCCGATGCCGGCTACCGACTCGTCTCGAACGTCGGTCGGTGGGGCGGGCAGTCGGTCGATCACCTGCACGTCCACCTGATGGGCGGTCGGGCGTTCGATTGGCCGCCCGGATGACGCGTTCAACCACGCGCGCGACGCCGCGCGTCCTTGTGCTCGCGCTGGCCGCGGCCGCCCTCGTCGGCGCCTGCGCCGCGAGCGAGGCGCCCATCACGACGGTTCCGCCCGCCTCCGTCGGGCCGGAGCAGACCGTCAGCCCGGCCGTGGCCCTGACCCGCAGCGACCTCGTCCGGGTCCTCGGCGAACGGAGCCTGAACCTCGTGGATGCGCAGGTCCCGTTCCGGCCCGCCGAGGCCGTGACCCTGACCGACGCGCCCCGCGCTGTCTACCAGGTCATCCTGCCCGAGGATCCTGACGGTGGCTTCATCGTCGTCTACGAACTGCTCGACCCGCCCACCGCCACCGACGCCGCGCGCGAGCAGGCGACGTATCTCGCCAGCGGACCGGGTCGCGTGCAGTCGGCGCTCCAGACGGTCGATGTCATTCGCGTCGTCGGGTCCACGGTCGTCCTGTATTCGTGGAACCCGGAGGAGTCGCAGGACCCGCGCGAGCCGGAGATCCAGGCGGCGCTCGAGACACTCGGCCTCGGGATCCCGATCCCGTCCTGACGCGGCGGGGCCCGTAGCCGCCCCGCCCCCGGCCATCAGCCGTCGCGGACCTGGATCGGCGTATCGGCCGCGGCCCAGTGGCGGATCGGGTCGCGCTTGACCTTGAGCGTGTGCGTCCGCGGGAAGTCCTCGGCGGGCCATACGCGCCAGCCCGGCGACGCGCTGGTTCGGGCCGAGCCGCGCGTTCGACGCCTTGACCGCCGCATCGATCCGCGCCCGGAACGCGGCCGGCTCGGCGGTCGGATCCTCCACGACGATGGCCTCGATCCGTCCCGGTGCCGTCTCGACCACGACCGCCTCGCGCACCCCTTCGATCCGCAGCGCGTTCTCGATGTCCTCGGGATACACGTTGAACCCGTTGGGCAGCACGATCATGTCCTTGATCCGGCCGCTCAGGATGAGCCGGCCGGCGTCGTCGAGGTGACCGAGGTCCCCGGTCTTGTACCAGCCGTCCTCGGTGAAGGCCGCGGCCGTCAGGTCCGGCGCGTTCCAGTAGCCGCCGAACACGGTCCGGCCGCGGAACTGGATCTCGCCGTTCTCCGCGATCCGCATCTGGATCCCCTCCGGGATGCGCCCCACGGTCCCCAGGCCGTGGTCGTCGAACGTGGTGCACGAGCCGGTCCCGGTCTCGGTGGCGCCGTAGCCCTGGAGCACGGTCACGCCCGAGGTCCTCCCAGCCCTGCTGGAGGGCCGGCGGCAGGAACGCCCCCGACGAGAGGAACAGGCGGAAGCCGCCGCCCAGTTGCTGGTGGATGCTGCGGAACAGGATCGGTCGGAAGCGCATCGGCAGCCGTCGGGCGATCGAACGCAATCGATCGAAGGCGGCCGTCCGGCCGCGCTTCTCGACTTCGCGCGTGATGGCGCTCCAGAACAGGTCGAGGACCTGGGGGACCACCACCATGCTCGTGACGCGATGGTCGCGCAGCGAATCGAAGATGACGCGCGGGTTCCGGCTGCGGACGTAGAGCACGTCCGCCCCGACATCGAGCGCGTAGTACAGCCCGACCGCCTGCTCGAGCAGGTGCGACAGCGGGAGCAGCGAGACGATCCGATGCTCCATCGGGTGCACGATCCGATGGAACGACTCCACCGACGCGACCACGTTGTCGTGCGTGAGCATCACGCCCTTGGGCGTGCCCGGTGGTGCCGCTCGTGAACACGAGCTGGAAGACGTCGGTCGCGGTCGGGTCGCTCCCAGGACGCCTGGCGCGCCTCCCAGTCGGGCGGGAACAGCGGGTCATCGGCTGTCGGGTTCCGCGCAGAGCGCGTCCACGGTCGTCGTGGGGAAGTGCTCCAGGCGGGCCTCGCGCGGGTCGGGGGCATCGCGGCCCGCTGCCCAGGATGAGATGCCGCGCGCCGCTGGCCTTCGCGATGACCTCCACGGCGTCGGCCGACATCCGCAGGTCGAGCGGGACGAACACGAGCCGCGCGTACATCGCGCCGTAGTAGGTCGCGGCGAGCTCCGGCATCGATGGCGACCAGGTCAGGATCCGGTCGCCGGGCTCCAGATCGAGCGCCCGCAGGCGCCAGGCGGCGATCCGCGCGCGCCGGTCCAGGTCGCGGTACGTCCAGTGCGTCGTGCCGCCGTCGTCGAGGCGGATCCCGAGGGCGTGCCGATCCCCGTAGCGCAGGACCGCGTGATCGAGGAGGTCGAGCAGCGTGGCCGCCATGAGCGTGCACCTCAGTCGATGGGACCGTCCCATGCTAGCGGACGCCGGTCGGTCGATGGCGTTACGCGTCCGAATGCGACGTTTGACCGCCTTTCGGGGCTCGGGTAGACTCCGTCGGCTTTCGCGGCCCGTCCGCTGAGCACGCGTCGAGGCCGGCTGGCCGCGAGCCCGACGCGAGCGCACGACTCCAGGCCTGGGGAGGTGAACACCGATTGGCTGAAGTCCGAGTGGGTGAGAACGAGACGTTCGAAAGCGCCCTGCGTCGCTTCAACAAGAAGATCCAGCAGAGTGGCATCCTCGCCGAGGCTCGCCGACGCGAGCACTACGAGAAGCCCTCCGTGAAGCGCAAGCGCAAGGAAGCAAAGCGCAAGAAGAACGCCCGAACGCAGGCCGGCTGAGCGAGCCGGGGCTTCTTGCCCCGCCGTTGACCCCTGCGACCCCGCGGGCGTTCGAGTACCGCCCGAGGTAGCCAAGCACGGTGTCCCTTCGCGATCGACTCCAGACCGACATCGCCGTCGCCATGCGCGGCGGTGATTCGCTGCGCCGCGACACGCTCCGGATGGCGACGAGTGCCGCCTACAACGTCGAGAAGCGCAACCAGCATCCGCTGACCGATGACGAGTTCCTCGCCGTCCTGACCCGCGAGGTCAAGACGCGGCGCGAATCGGTGGAGGCGTACGCCAAGGCCGGCCGCCAGGACCTCGTCGAGAAGGAGCAGGCGGAGATCGACATCCTGGCCGAGTACCTGCCCCAGGCACTCACCGAGGCAGAGATCGCCGCGCTCGTGGACGAGGGGATCGCCGCCACCGGCGCCACGTCCGCGCGTGACCTGGGCAAGGTCATGGGCTGGCTCTCGCCGCGGACCCGCGGCCGCGCCGACGGCAAGGTCGTGAGCGGGCTCGTCGCGCAGGCGCTCGCTCGCGCGGACCTCGTAACGCATGACGGGGAACCGCACTGACGGGCTCGCCCGTCGGGGAACCACGATGCTGACCCACCGCGCCGCCGCGATCTCCCGGTTCACCCGGAGTGATGCCACGCGTCTGGGGATCGCGTCCGGGATCCTCATCCTCGCGATGACGGCGATCCTGGCCGCGGACCTCCTCCCGCAGGAGACCCTCCAGGTCCAGGCCGGCGACCTCGCCCCGCGCGACATCCTCGCCCCGCGCGCGGTCGAGTTCGAGAGCGAGGTCCAGACCGCAGAGGCACGCGCCGCCGCGCGCGCGGCGGTCGAGCCACAGTACGACTTCACCTCGGACAAGGCGATCGCGATCGCCGCCGAGCAAGCAGCAGGCGTTCGAGCGTCGGGTGGTCCGCGTCGATGCGGCCTTCGCGACCGGACTGCCCGCCGACCAGTCGTCAGTTGCTCCTCGAGAGCGCGATCCCCGACCTCAACGAGGCGTCGCAGGCGACGCTCGAAGGGCTCCTGCCCGGGCGATGGACGGCGATCCGCGACGAAGCCGCTCGCGTCCTGGACGCGACGCTCCGGATCGAGCTTCGCGACACCGATGTCGCCGAGACCCGCACGCGGCTCGCGGGTCGCATGGCCGGCGATCTCACCGAGGCCGAGCGGATGCTGGCGGCCGAGATCATCCGCCCGCTCGTCGTGCCGAACTCGTCGTTCAGCGTCGAGGGCACCGAGACCGCTCGCGATGTCGCCGAGGCGGACGTCGCCCCTGTCCTCGTGGAGATCGTGCAGAACGAGATCGTCGTGGGAAATGGCGTGCGCCTGACCGCGGCCGATATCGAGAAGATCGAGGCCCTGGGTCTTGGCGAGAACGAGATCGATGTCGCGAGCTTCGCGGGGTGGTTCCTGCTGTCCGTGTTCGATCGTCGGGATGCTGCTGGCATGGATCTGGCGGTTCCGCCCCACGCTCTGGCATCGCGACAACGTCCTGGTGCTCATCGGCTTGCTGCTCGTGGGTGCGACGTTCGCCCTCAAGGTCACGGCCGGTCGATCCATCCTGCAGTTCTTCGTCCCGACGATGGCGATCGGGATGCTGCTCGCGATCCTGCTCGATGCCTCGGTGGCGACCATCGTCATCGCGGTGATCGCGATCATCGGCGGGGCGGTGAACGGCGGGTCGCTCGAGTTCGCCGCGTACACCTTCCTGGGCGGCATGGCCGGCATCGTCGCGGTGCGCAAGGGCGATCGGCTGCAGGTCTTCGTCCAGGCGGCCATCGCGGTCGCCGTCGTGAATGCCATGGTCGTGACCGTCTTCTCGCTGCTCGGGGCGCGCGACATCCAGGGCGTGCTGGAGCTGTGGTTCGCGTCGGCGGCCTCGGCGGTCGGGTCGTCGATCGCGGCGGTCGGGACCTTCGCGGTCCTTGGGTCCGTGTTCGGGATCCTGACGGTGTTCCAGCTCCTGGAGCTCGCGAACCCGTCGCAGCCGTTGCTTCGGCGGCTCCTCGTGGAGACGCCGGGGACGTACCACCACTCGCTGATGGTCGGAAACCTGGCCGAACGCGCCGCCGAAGCGATCGGGGCCGACCCGCTGATCACCCGCGTAGCAGCGTATTACCACGATGTGGGCAAGCTCGATAACCCGCTCGGGTTCATCGAGAACCAGGCCGGTGGCGAGAACATCCACGACCAGCTCGAGCCTGAGGTCAGCGCGCAGGTCCTCAAGCAGCACGTCGCCGACGGCATCGACGTCGCCTACGCGGCGAAGCTGCCCAAGGCGCTCATCGCCTACATCCCGCAGCATCACGGGACGGCGATCATGAGCTTCTTCTACGCCCGGGCGAAGGAGCGCGCGGCCGAGCCGTATCGGCGGGCTCGCGACGGCCGAGGGCGCCAAGGCCGCCGCGGCCGTGGATGAGCGCAAGTTCCGACACGCCGGTCCGAAGCCGCAGACCCGCGAGGCGGCCCTGATCATGCTGGCGGACGGGGTCGAGGCTTCCGTTCGGTCGTTGTCGTCGCGCGACGAGCCGGCGATCCGGGCGATGGTCACGCGGATCATCGATGAGCGGATCGCCGACGGGCAGTTCGACGAGTGCGACCTGACGCTGCGCGATCTGCAGCGCATCAGGACGGCGTTCGTGGAGCAGCTCCTGGGCATGTACCACACGCGGATCGCGTACCCGCAGAACACGGTGGTGGAGCTGGAGTCGCGGCGGGTGGCCTCGGGCGGGGGCGACCAGGTCTCCTGACCGTGCGACGTCCGTTCGCCCAGGTCGATGTCTTCACGACCGAGCCGGGGCTGGGGAACCCGCTCGCGGTCGTCCTCGACGGCACCGGCCTGGACACGCAGGCGATGCAGCGATTCGCCAGCTGGACCAACCTGTCGGAGGCGGTCCTGGCGGTCAAGCCCGGCGACGTGTCGCTGGACCTCGGGATCGTCGGCCTCTACCCGCCGGGCGGCGAGATCGCCCTCGAGGTGCGGGCGCTGTATCCGCAGCATGGTTATGTCGTGGAGGACCCGGTCACGGGCTCGCTCAACGCGTCCGCCGCGGGTTGGCTGCTCTCCACCGGCCGGTTGACCGCGCCGTACACGGCCAGCCAAGGTGCGGTCCTTGGTCGCGCGGGGCGCGTCCGGATCACCCAGGATGCCGACGGCACGGTCTGGACCGGGGGCCGGAGCGTCACGGTCATCGAGGGGACCGTCGACCTCTAGATCGGGGGCGTGGCCCTGCGACGGTGCTAGGCCGTCACCGCGAGCAACTCGGCGGCGCCCGCGGCGGCGACGTGACCGCTGGCGAGCGCCCCCTCGATCCAGCCGGCGCCCTCGGGTGACACGTCGCTACCGGCGAACACGAGCCGGCCGTCCGGACCCTCGAGGGCGTCGAACGTCCCGTCCGTCAGCCACGCGGGCGGCATCGCAAGCCACGTGCCGCGACTGAACGGGTCGGCGATCCAGTCGTGCCCGCCCCATGCCAGGATCTCCGCGCCGGGGACGAACGCTCGCACGGCATCTTCCGCCGCGATGCGATCGGAGGGATCCACGGCACCCAGCCCGTCGAAGCCGACGACGAGCTGCGCGTCATCGCCGACCGACCGCATGCTGACCATCGCCTGGACGGGGGTCGCCCAGCCGAAGGCAGCGAAGGCCGCAGGCACGTTGCGAGCGACCGCGATGACCTTGGACGCGAGCCCGGGCTGACCGTCGGTGGCGGCCCGCGCCCGCGCGCCCGTGAGGCCTGGCTCGAACGCGACATCGCGCCAGGTGTTGATCGGCGTGGCCACGATGACGACCGGGGCACGGAGCGTGGCGCCGCCCTCGAGCGTGACCTCCGCACCGCTCTCGTCGCTGCGGATCCGGCGGACCACGTGCCCGAGACGAATGTCGAGGCCGTCGGCGATGGCCGTAGCCAGGGACCTCGTGCCGTCGGTGAAGGTGCTGCCCAGATCCGTCCACGCGTGGTCGATCCGGTAGCCGGTCTCGACGACATCGAGGAGCATCGCCAGCACCGACAGCCGGGCAGGGTCGCCGCCGCCCATCGAGGCGGCGAAGGCGAGGAGGGCCTCGCTCGCGACCTCCGACTGGCCGTGTCGGTCGAGCCAGTCGGTCACGGCGACATCGATGTCGGCGAGGGCGGCCAGGTCGACGTCGCCGGCGGCCGTCAGGCGCGTCCGGATCGCGGCGAAGGCGTCGTCGAACTCCTCGAACGCGCGACGCAGGTCGGCCTCGACGGCGGTGTCCGTGCGCAAGCGGCCGTTCGTGTGCCAGGCGAAGTTGGTCGGCGCCGCGTGTGGTGCCGTGCGGATGCCGTAGCGTTCGATGGCCCGCGCGACCGCGGGCTGCGTGTCGGGATGGACCCAGGTGCCGCCCCACTCGACCATGACGTCCGTCCCGGGGAGCGTCCCCGTCCACGTGCGACCACCGATCCGGTCGCGCGCCTCGAGGACGGTCACCCGGCGGCCGGCGTCGGCCAGGTCGCGCGCCGCGGTCAGGCCCGCCAGCCCGGCGCCGATCACGATGACATCTGCGTCCACGCTGGCCCTCCCCGTGTCGCGGTACCGTTCGCTCGTGATGCGCAGTATCTACCGGCCACCCTGGCGGATCGATGTCGCGGTGCGCGATGCGGTGCTCCTGCCGACGTCGATCGCCTCGCTCGTCGCGGGCGGTCGCGGCGGCGCTCTCGGCGGTGGGGGCGCCGGCGCCGGCATCGATCGGGTTGATCCTCGCCGATGACGCCGAGCTCGCCGGGTTGAATGCCACGCACATGGGCAAGTCGGGCCCGACGGATGTGCTGTCGTTCCCGCTGTTGCCGCCCGAGGCGTTCGCCGCCGGGGCGGCGGTCCCCGAGCGAGCCGCGGCCGCCGGGATCGCGGCTGCACCTCGGCGACATCGTGGTGTCCGTGGAGCGGGCGCGCGAGCAGGCCGAGGCGGGGCGCGGCGGCCAGACCGGGGACGTGCGCTGGTCCGCTGGGGATGAGCTGCGGCTCCTCGTGACGCACGGGACGCTGCACATCTGCGGCTGGGATCACGCGGAGCCGGGCGGAGGAAGCGGCGATGCGGGCGCTGGAGCAGCGGCTGCTGGCGCGGTCATGACGGCCTCGCGGTTCCTCGGCTTGGTAGCGGTCACTACGATCGCGGTCGGGCTCGTGAGTTGCGGCGGGGCAGGGTCGGGGAGCCAGGAGCCGGGGGCATCGGCGGCCGCACCGGGCGGGCCTGCGCTTGGGGAGATCCGCTATTCATGTGGCGGTCCGCCGGGGTTCCTGCCTGGTCTCCTCGACGAGCCGCCGGCGGCCGAGCTCGAGAACCACCCGACGGCGGCGGCGCTGCGAGCCTCGATCCAGGAGGTCGGCATGGACATCGACATGCTGCCGCTGTCGGGGTATTGGCTCGTCCACCGCGATGATCGGTTGGCGCAGTACGTGGCACGCCGGGTGGGCGACCCGCCGCTCGTGTCCGTCGAGTTCCAGTTCGACGAGCGCGGCTGGACGATCTCGGGCTGGGGCGATTGCCGGCCGCGGATCGTCCTGGACGGGCTCAGCCAGGCGACCTGGGTGCTGGATCCGGCGGCCGGTCTGCCCGGTCCCGAGGCGACCACGTTCACCGCGCTCGTCACCGAGACCGAATGCACCGGCGGTCAGGCGATGGGCGCTCGATTGCTGCCGCCATCGATCACGTATGGCGAGGATTCCGTGCTCGTGGTGTTCGCCGCACGACCGCTGGACCTCGGCATGGCCACGTGCCCGAGCAACCCGCCGAGTCGCGTCGTGGTCGAGCTGCGCGAGCCGCTGGGGGATCGGGTGTTGCGCGACGCTGGACTGTTCCCGCCGGCCGATCCTGCGGCGCCACCGGATTGAGCGGCGCCACGGCCCGCTGCCTGCCGGACCGTGCTCCCGGTTGATCGCTCAGCGGCCCGCTGACCCCGGACCGCGCCCCCGGACCGCGGCTCCTGCCACATGCAGAACTGGTCGGCACCAGCGAACGACGGCACGCGCTTCCGGGTCCAGCTTCGAGGATCGGATCGATTTCCTGAGCGTGGCGGGCGGGCGGAGCCATGCCACGTGCAGACCTGGTCTGCAGGCGGCAGGAGACGCTCGGCACGTGCAGACCAGTGCTGCATTTGGCGAGTGGCCTGGCAGGCCGCAGCCCTGTTCCTGACAGATGCTCACCACGCGGGCACTCGTCAGGTGCAGGACGAGCCGGCGCGCGAAGGCTGAGCGTGGAACGGGCCGAATTCACTCCCTGTCCGTGACACGTGGGCCTGAGCGAGGCCATTTGTCACGGACTTGTTGACCAACGCCCGGGACGTGAGCATTTGACAGGAATCGGGGGCCGCCCGATCGACGATCCCGGGAAGGGCGACGCGGCAGAGCCCGCCAGGCCCGCATGGACCCCGCCTGGACCGCGCCCCGGGTACCATGCCCCGTGCGGCCCTCCCGCCGGGCCACCGCGACGACACGTTGTCGCGGCCGGACGGGATTCGGGCCACATCGTGTTGTCCATCGCATCGTCCGGAGGGATGGTTGAAGGTCGTCGTCGGGCTCGGGAACCCCGGATCGCAGTACGCGAAGACCCGGCACAACATCGGCTGGCTGGTCATGGACCGGTTGGCGGATCGTGCCGGCTGGTCGGGCAAGGGTCGCCAGCGGGACGCGGCCAGCGTCGCCATGGGCCGATACCGCGGCCTGGACCTGACCCTCGTCAAGCCGCTGACCTACATGAACGACTCGGGCCTGTCGGTCCGCAAGGTCATGGCCCGCGAGCACGCCCCGCTCCACGACATCCTCATCGTCGCGGACGACTTCGCGCTGCCCGTTCGGCAAGCTGCGGTTCCGCGAGGGCGGCGGCCACGGCGGCCACAACGGCCTGCGCTCGATCATCGATGAGCTCGGCACCGAGAAGTTCAGCCGTCTTCGCGTCGGGCATCGGCGATCCGGTGCGCCACGGCCGCGACCACGTCCTGAGCACGTTCGAGCCCGACGAGACCCAGCGCCTCGACGAGCTCCTCGACGCCGCCGCGGACGCGGTGGAGGCGTGGGCCCGCGACGGCACGAGCAAGGCCGCCAATCGCTTCAACACCTTCGAGCTCCGACCCGCCGACACCGACCGCCTCGCCGCCCCCGGCGAGGTCGACGGCCCACCCGATGCCACCGGCGTCCGCCGCACGAAGACCGGCTGGCGCCGGATGCTCCCCGGCAAGAAGGACGACGGGTTCGATGCCTGACAAGCCGTCACCCGCCCGGCCGCCCGATCCGCGGTCGACGCGGACGCGACCGCCGCATCGCCGAGCAGGTCGCCGCCGAGTTCGCGGCGCGGCACGCCCCGGCGAAGGACGAGGACGCCATCGATTTCGACGTCGCGGCCGTCGACGCCGAGGTCGCCGACGCCCGGCGCGCCGAGGACCGGGAGGCGGCCGCGGCCCCCGCCTCGCGACCCGCCCGCCCGCCGAAGACCGCGCCCCGCCCGGCGACCGACGGACCGGTGCCGGCCACCGCCTCCCGGACCTCTCGGCACTTCCCCCGCTCCTCGCCGCGACCGGGACGTTCACCGCCCTCCTGGAGCGCCTCGGTACCCCGGCCGATCTCGGTCGCGTCGGCCGGCACGCCGGTCTCGTCGCGGTCCCGCACGGCGCGAAGTCCTTCCTCGCCGCGACGATCGCCCTGCACGAGCCGCTCGTCTGGATCGCCCGGGACGCGGAGATCGGCGACCGGGTGACCGAGGAACTGGGCGCGTGGCTGGGCGATCCGGCGGCCGTCGTCTCGCTGGAGCCGCGGACGGCCCTCGCCTACGAGCGCAGCGAGCTCGTCGCCGACGAGACGGCCGCCCGGGTCGCGGCACTCTCGGCGTGGCGCAGCGGTCGGGCGCGCGTCCTCGTCGCGAGCGTCCAGGCGCTGCTCCAGCACACGATCGCCCCGGACGACCTCCCGGCAGAGCCGCGCGAGCTCCGGGTGGGGGCACGCCTCCACCAGGACGCGCTGCTCCACGACCTGCTCGATCTCGGCTACTCGCCCGTGACCGAGGTCGCCGGTCGCGGCGAGTTCGCCCGGCGCGGCGGCATCGTGGACGTCTTCCCGCCATCGATGGACCTGCCGATCCGCATCGAGTTCTTCGGCGACGAGATCGATTCGCTGCGCGCGTTCGACCCGACCGACCAGCGGACGACCGGCAAGGTCGAGCGCGCCGTCCTCCTCCCCGCGTCGGAGTTCCTGCTCCCGACCGACGGGCGTGGCCGCGCTCCGCGAGCGGCTGGGTCGCGATGCCGCGAAGCTCGGCGAGCGGCTGGCCGCGGACCTCGCGAGGTTCGAGGGCGCCGCCGAGGATCCGCTGCGGCCGGCCGCCGCGACATCCGGCGCCGCCGCGCCGCCCACGTCCCGCGCCCTCAACGTCGGGGACGCCGCCGAGGTCTGGGCCGCCCAGCTGGCACCCGCCACCGGCTTCGACCACATCGACCCCGGGACGCTGCTCCTGCTCGACGAACCCGGCGACATCGCCGAGGCCGCCGCAGTTCCTGTGGCGCCAGGCCGACGAGCGCCGCGGCGAGCTCATCGATGCCGGCGAGCTGCCGAAGTCGTGGCCGTCCACGTACCTGCCGCCGCGCGACTGGAAGGGCCGGCTCGTGGCGTCGCGGACCCTGGAGCTGACCTGGGAATCGGAGCCGCCGGCGGACGTGGCGATGGCGTCGGGCGCGCGCAGCTCGGGCGACCCGTTCGGCTGGCGCGAACCCGTCCTGCCGCCTCGGACGCGCCGGCCGGCTCGCCGACGCCGTCACGACCTGGCAGGAGGACGGCGCCCGGATCGTCCTCGCCAGCGACCAGGCCCCGCGCCTCGCCGAGATCCTCGCCGAGGCGGACCACCCCGTCGCGGTCAGCGACGCGATCGCGGACAGCGCCCCCGCCCGGCGCCATCGCCCTCATCGCGCGCAGCCTCAACGGCGGGTTCACCGGCGGCCCGGACGGCCTCACCTTCGTCACGGACCGCGAGCTGTTCGGGACCGTCCGGGTCCGCCGCCCCAAGGCCCTCCGACGGGTCGTGCCGCGCGACATCCTCGAGCGCCTGACGCCGGGCGACCTCGTCGTCCACATCGATCACGGCGTCGCCCGCTACGAGCAGATGCTCCGCCGCGGTGGCAGCGGGCGACGAGCGCGACTACCTGGAGCTCGCGTTCGCGGCCGGCGACCGGATCTTCGTCCCGGTGGAGCAGATCGCCCGGGTGACGCGGTACGCCGGCGGCGAGCGGCCGCAGCTCTCCAAGCTGGGCGGCACGGAATGGCTTCGGGCCAAGCAACGGGTCCGCAGCGCCGTCGCCGACCTCGCCGACGAGCTGCTCGCGCTGTACGCCGCCCGTGCCAACACCGACGGCCACGCCTTCGCCGACGACACGCCCTGGCAGGCGGAGATGGAGGCCTCGTTCCCGTACGAGGAGACCATCGACCAGCTGCGCGCCGCGGCCGAGGTCAAGGCGGACATGGAGCAGCAGCGACCCATGGACCGCCTGGTCGTCGGCGACGTGGGCTACGGCAAGACCGAGGTCGCGCTGCGCGCCGCGTTCAAGGCGACGCAGGACGGCAAGCAGGTCGCGGTCCTCGTGCCCACCACCGTCCTCGCCGCCCAGCACCACGCGACGTTCAGCCAGCGGTTCGCGGCGTTCCCGCTGGAGGTCCGACTCCTGTCGCGGTTCGTCAGCGCGAAGGAGCAGGCGGCCACGCTCGCCGGCCTCACCGACGGCACCGTGGACCTCGTCATCGGGACGCATCGGCTGCTGAGCAAGGACGTGCGGTTCAAGGACCTCGGGCCTGGTCGTCGTCGACGAGGAGCAGCGCTTCGGCGTGGCGGCCAAGGAGCGGCTCAAGCAGCTCCGTCGCGAGGTGGACGTCCTGACGCTCTCCGCCACCCCGATCCCGCGCACGCTCAACCTGGCGATGGCCGGGATCCGCGACCTGTCCGTCATCGAGACGCCGCCGGAGGACCGACTGCCGATCCAGACCCGGGTCGCCGAGGCGTCCGCCGGACTCGTCCGCGACGCGATCCTGCGCGAGCTCGACCGCGGCGGGCAGGTCTTCTACGTCCACAACCGGGTCGAGACCATCGAGGCGCAGGCCGAGCAGCTCCGCCGGCTCCTGCCGGACGCCACGTTCGTCGTCGGGCACGGCCAGATGGCCGAAGGGCGCGCTCGAGAAGGTGATGATCGCCTTCGCCGACGGCGCGGCCGACGTGCTCATCTGCACGACCATCATCGAATCCGGGCTCGATATCCCCAACGCCAACACGATCATCATCGATCGCGCGGACACGCTCGGGCTGGCGCAGCTCTACCAGCTTCGCGGGCGGGTGGGTCGATCGGCGCGACGGGCCTACGCCTACCTGCTGTATCGACGGCGCGAGCGGCTCAGCGACGAAGCCCGCAAGCGGCTGCAGGCCATCTTCAACGCCTCGGAACTGGGCGCCGGCTTCCAGATCGCCCTGTCCGACCTCGAGATCCGCGGCGCCGGCAACATCCTGGGCGGCGAGCAGTCCGGGCACATGGCCGCCGTCGGGTTCGATCTCTACAGCCGGATGCTGGCCGAGGCCGTCGAGGAGCAGAAGGCGAAGCGCGAGGGCCGCGCGCCGATCGTCGAGATCCCGCAGGCGGTCGTGGACCTGCCGATGGACGCGCACCTGCCCGACGACTACGTCCCCGACGAGGCCCAGAAGCTGGAGCTCTACCGACGGCTGGCGCGGACGCGATCGGCCGGCGACATCGCCGCGTTCCGCCAGGAGGTCACGGACCGGTTCGGACCGATGCCGGAGCCGGTCGCAGCGGCTCATCGAGGTCGCCGAGCTGCGGCTGACCGCCGAGGCGGCTGGCGTGCTGTCGATCTCGCGCGAGGAGGGCTGGCTCGTCGTGCGCTTCGGGGCGTCGCTCACGCGCTCGATGGCGATGCGCCTGCTCGGCGACGGCGGCCTGCCGGGCGTCAAGCCGTCCGACGTGACGTTCGCCAGCAACCAGGTCCGGGTCCGCGGCGCCGGCGCGCGGCGTCACGCGCGTGGCAACTGACGCAGTCGATCGTGGCGCGACTCTCCGCGGCGACCGACCGCCGGCTGACGGACCCTGACGCCCGACTACTTCGCCTTGTAGGTCGTCGTCGCCGTGAACGTTCGCCCGCGCATCGTCACCTTGATCGTGACCGTCTTGGTCGCTTGGTCCGAGAGGTCGATGTAGGCGGTCGACCTCGCCCTTCCGTCCGACATCGTGTAGGTCCGGGACAGGTGAGCGACGGGCTCGGCGCCGTTGGGTACGTCCGCGGAGGCGGGCCACGTGACGTCGACCCGGGCACCCTGGATCGGCTTGCCGGCGGGTCGAGGACCTTGACGTAGATGGCCTGGTACTCGATCGAGCTCGGCTGGGCGTACTTGCGGGTCACCGTGACGGTCTTCACGCCCGGGGCGTTGCCGCGGTCGCGGTCGATCGAGTAGATCATGTCGGCCAGTTCCCGTGACGCCTTCTTCATGAGATACCCGGTGATGACGCTCGCCCGCGACGTGAGCGACGGAGCTCTTCGCCACCTCCTTGTCCAGCTCGGCGAAGTAGGCCCGCGAGTACGCGGCCGCCGTCGATGGCTCGCGTCCGGATGTTCGTGACCGGGTCGGGGTTGCGGTCCGCGGTCTGCCATTCCGGCGCGCTGACCGGCGCTGCGCTGCCGGTCGTCGACGAGCTGCTCGTACTTGGCGTGCGCACTCGCCTTGCTGGTGGCGGCGTAGGCCGTGTGGTACGGCTGGAGGATGTCGGCCCAGTAGTGCGCCAGCCATCCGATGTAGATGCTCGCCTGGTGGCCGTTGCCGGCCTTCACGTGGTAGATCGCCTTGTCGTAGTACTCGGTGATCAGGTAGACGGCACCGCGGCCGTACGGCCACTCCACGGCGGATGTCGGCGCCATGAAGACGTGCTCGTTCGTCCGCCAGAAGAGCGTGTCGGGGTCGTCACTCGCCGGTCGGGCCGTGTCGGCCTCGAACCACGACGGGACATCGCCGTCGAAGACCTTGAGCGGCCTGGTCGATGATCCAGTCATGGGTGCCGTAGCCGTTGCCCTCGACACCGCCCGAGGACGGGCCCGTTGGACCACGCGCCGACCGGGGCGACACCCGCGAGGGTCGCGACGAGGAGCGCGATGAGGGCAGCCGCTAGGCCGCGTGGTGGGTCGGCGCATCGGTCTGTGGCTCGTCTCCGGTGGGGGTCCGGCGATTGGGGGATAGCCTACCCGGCGACGAAGGCCGTCCCGGGACATCCGGTGCCGCCGGGACCGGATTGACCGGTGCTGGGCCTCGGGCACGCGACGTACGTCGTTCGTCGTGCCCGGGTGCCGACGCTCGGCCGAGGCGGGTCTGGACGGCCGTATCGCAGACTTGGACCATGACACTCAGCCAAGCGGAGGACGCGGGCGGCCTCTGGTCGCCGCAGCGCCGCAAGCTCACGGTCGGGCTCATCCTGACCATCACCCTCGTCGCCTTCGAGGCGCTCGCGGTCTCGACGGTCATGCCGATCGTGGCGCGCGAGCTCGGCGACATCGAGCTCTACGGCTGGGTCTTCACCGCGTTCATGCTCGGCTCGCTGATCGGGATCGTCGTGATCGGCGGGCTCATCGATCGGCGCGGCCTCGGCATCCCGTTCCTCGCCGGGATCGGGCTGTTCACCGATCGGGCTGGTCGTCGGCGGCCTCGCGCCGAACATGCAGGTCCTCGTCCTCGCCCGGTTCGTCCAGGGGCTGGGTGCCGGGGCGATCCCGCCGATCGCCTACGTGGCCATCGGACGGAGCCTGCCGGAACGGTTGCGACCGCAGATGTTCGCGACGCTGTCCACCGCCTGGGTGCTGCCGGGGGTCATCGGGCCCGCGATCGCCGGGGTCGTGGGCGAGACCATCGGCTGGCGCTGGGTCTTCCTTGGGTCTGCTGCCGCTGATCGGGTTGGCCGGCCGCGATCTCCTTCTCGTCCGTCAACCGCGTCGGCCCGCCCGCGGAGGCGGCCGACGATGAAGCCGCCGCCGCCGCCTCCATGCGACGGCGCGTGCCCCTCGCCCTGGTCGTGGCCGCCGGCACCGGGCTCTTCCTGGCCGGGCTGACGAGCGGCGAACTCGTCGCCGCTCCTGCTGCTGGGGACCATCGGGGCTGGCCCTTGGGCTCGCCGGCCCTCCGGCGGCTCACGCCGCCCGGGCACCTTGCGCGCGGCCCGTGGCCTGCCGGCGGCGGTCCTCATGCGCGGGATCCTGACGTTCACGTTCTTCGGCGTGGACGCGTACGTCGCGCTGGCCCTCGTCGAGTGGCGTGGCCAGACGGCGATCCAGGCGGGGATCAGCCTCACGGCGGCGACGCTCACCTGGACCGCGCGGCTCGTGGATCCAGGCCCACTACGCGCATCGCTGGCCGCCGGACCGATTCGTCCGGGCCGGGCTCATCGTCGTGCTCATCGGGCTGGCCGCGTTCCTGGTCGTCCTGGCGCCCCAGGTGAACCCGTGGCTGTCCATCCCGATCTTCGCGATCGCGGGTCTCGGCATGGGACTCGCCTACGCGCCGCTCACCTTGATCGTCCTGCGCGAGGCGGCGCCGCAGGAGCAGGGGTCGGCGTCGTCGGCGCTGTCGCTCACGGACGCGCTCGGGACGGCGCTCGGGACCGGGGTCACCGGCGCGATCGTGGCGGCGTCGGTGCGCCAGACGGGCGAGCCGGGGATCGGCCTCGCGATCGGGTTCGCGGTGGCGATCGGCGTCGGGCTGATCGGGCTCGCCCTGAGCGGCCAGCTCCGGACGGCCCGGGCCCGGCGGACCGGGCTGCGCCGGCGCCGTCGCCGTGACCGGATCGTAGGCCAGGCGCTCGCGTCGGCTCGTTATCACCGCTGAGCGGCGCAACGTGTTGCGAGCGGCCGGAGATCCAGGGCGCATGACGGGCATGCAGCCCGAACCATCGCGCAGCGCCCACCGGGCGGGCGTCACCGTGCGGCCCGACGCGTCGCGTCAGACATAACCGATCACGCTGAGCGTGGCGCCGCCCATGGCGTGGGAACGGCGCGATTGCATCGCGGCCCGCGCGTCGTCGGGCCGGCCGCGGCTGGCGTCGTGTTGGCGGCCGCGTTGGGCGGGGGCGTTGGGCTGGCGGCGGGGTGACTCGCCTGCGGTAGACTTCGGGGCGGTCTCGACCGCGACCGAGTGCCTGCCCGTCCCCATGACCCTGGAGGTCCCATCGATGTCCGCCGAGGAGCTGCGCGAGCGGATCCGTGAGATCCCCGACTTCCCGAAGCCCGGGATCCTCTTCTACGACATCACGACGCTGCTCAAGGACCCGGTCGCGTACAAGGAATCCATCGACCTGATGCTCGAGCCGTATCGCGACGAGCAGATCGACATCGTGGTGGGGATGGAGTCGCGCGGCTTCATCTTCAGCGCGCCGATGGCCTATCAGCTCGACGCCGGTCTCGTGCCGGTGCGCAAGCTGGGCAAGCTGCCGGCCGAGACGATCACCGTGGAGTACGCGCTGGAGTACGGCTCCAACACGCTCGAGATCCATCGCGACGCGATCAGCCCGGGCCAGAAGGTCCTCATCGTCGACGACCTGCTCGCGACCGGCGGCACGGTCAAGGGCACGATCGAGCTCGTCGAGCGCCTCAAGGGCGAGGTCGTCGGCCTCGGGTTCCTCGTCGAGCTCGACTTCCTGAAGGGTCGCGACCGGCTCGACGGCCGTCGGGTCACGAGCGTCATCAAGTACTGAGCCGGGATCCGTACGAAGGCCCAGCCATTGGCCGACCCCCTCGACACCGACGACCCGGAGACCGTGCGCGCCGGTCGAGGCTGACCCGGACACGGTGGCCGACGCCGGCCGCCGCCGGTTCTTCCGCCAGTTCGCGGGCGAGCTCTTCCAGTCGGCGGCGACGGTGGTCGGGGCGGCCCAGGTGCTCCAGCGGGCATCGGCCGAGGCCGCCAGCGCGATCCTGGATCCGGACGGGGCCGCCGGGCACGGCGCCGGCTCCGACGCGGCGTGGCCGGCGCGGCCGTCGGCCAGTGCCCCGACCGGCTTCCGGACGCCGTTCCGCGAGAGCCCCGGCGTCCTCTACCTCATCGACCAGCGCAAGCTCCCCGACGCCCTCGTCGAAGTCGACTGCAAGTCCGCCGGCGGAGGTGTCGTTCGCCATCCGCGAGATGACGTCCGCGGCGCCCCGGCGATCGGCCAGGTCGCGGCGATCGGGCTCGCGCTGACCGCGTCCAAGGCCCGGACGCATGAAGCCGTACGCCCGCCGGGCCACGCTCCGTGGCGCCGCCAACGCCCTGCATCAGTCGCCCGACCCACGGCCGTGAACCTGCGCTGGGCGGTGGAACGGCTGATGGACCGCTACGACGCGATCGGCGACCTGTCCGAGGACGGCGACGCGATCGCCGACGCGATGCGCGCCGAGGCCGATGCCATCGTCTTCGAGGCGACCGAGGACCACGGCCGGCTGGCGACGTTCGGCCTCGCGGCGCTCGACTTCCCGGCCGATCGCCCGATGAACATCCTCACCCACTGCAACACCGGACCGCTGGCGTGCGGCCAGTTCGGGACGGCGCTCGGGGTCATCCAGGCGGCGCACCAGGCGGAGCGACCGATCCACGTCTGGGTCGACGAGACGCGGCCGTATCTCCAGGGCGCACGGCTGACCGCGTGGGAACTGGCCCAGGCCGGCGTGCCGCACACGCTGCTCCCCGATGTCGCCGCCGGGCACCTCATGGCCCGCGGCGAGGTGGACGCGATCATCGTCGGGGCGGACCGGATCGCGGCCAACGGCGACACGGCGAACAAGGTCGGGACGTACACCCTGGCCGTGCTGGCGGCCCGGCACGGCATCCCGTTCTACGTCGCCGCGCCGATCAGCACGGTGGACCTCGCGACGCCGGACGGCGCGGCCATCCCGATCGAGGAGCGCAAGGCGGACGAGGTCCTGCTCGTCCGCGGCGTCCGGATCGCCCCGCCGGACACGGAGGTGCGCAACCCGTCGTTCGACGTCACGCCGGCCGAGCTCATCACCGGGATCGTCACCGACGAGGGCGTGATCGCCGCGCCGTACGTGGACGGGCTGGCGGCCGCGGTGGCGAGCCGCGAAGTCGCGCCGCGCCGGCGACGCCGTCGTTCGGCCAGTGGGCGGCGAGCGCCGCGGGCCGCCGCCGCCGAGCCCCCGCGCCGAGGCCGCGGTCTGATGGCGACGGTCGTCCTCGGCCGACGTTCCGCGACTGTCGCCCGCCAGACCACCGACCGCGAGCTGCTGCGCGCGTTCCTCGAGCAGGACCGCCTGTACGCGGCCTATGCGATCTGCGACCTGGAGGAGCGCGAGTTCGGGCGGACCCGCTGGGGCGTCGCCTACGACGGCGACGAGCTGGTCGCGGTCGGCCTCGAGTACACCGGGCCGACGCCGCAGCCGCTCTTCGTCATGGGTCGCCAGGACGGGATCAGCGCCATCCTGCGCGACGTCATCCGACCGCGGGCCGCCTACATCGCGACGCAGGCGAGCCACGCTCCCCGCGGTCGAGGCGCACTACCGCGTGGACCCGGGCCCGCAGATGGTCCGGATGTGGGTGGATCGGGCGCGCTTCCGGCCGTACCCGGCCACGGTCGCAGCGGCTGCTGCCCGTCGAGATCGGCGAGCTCAACCGGCTCTACCAGCTCGGGTTCGCGTCGTGGCTGCCATCGAGCGCGATCGCCGACGGCGTCTACTACGGGCATGCGCGTCAACGGCCGGCTCGTCGCGGCCGCCGGCACCCACGTCGTCAGCCCCACGTCCCGTCTCGCGGTCGTCGGCAACGTGCTCACCCATGTCGACTTCCGCGGCCGCGGGTTCGCCACGGCCGTGACCGGTGCGGTGACCGCGGAGCTGCTGCGGACCTGCGACCAGGTCGTCCTCAACGTCCGGGCGGATAATCCGCCGGCCATCAACGCCTACCGACGCCTCGGCTACATCGAGCACACCCGGTTCGAGGAGCGTCTCATCCACCGGCTCGGCTCGCCCTGGCCCGACCTCACGGCGTCGCTGCGCCGCCTGTTCACCCGCAAGGAGACCGATCCCCGATGACCCCTGCCACCACCCTGCCCGCCCACGACGTGACCGACCTCGGCCTCGCCGCCGAGGGCGTCCGCCGCATCGAATGGGCGGAGCGCGAGATGCCCGTCCTGCGCCTCATCCGCGAGCGCTTCGAGCGCGACCGGCCGCTCGACGGGCCTGCGCATCGGGGCGTGCCTGCACGTCACGACCGAGACCGCGAACCTGATGCGCACGCTCAAGGCCGGTGGCGCGGAGGTCGTCCTGGCCGCGTCCAACCCGCTGTCCACCAAGGACGACGTCGCCGCGGCGCTCGTCGCCGAGTACGGGATCGGCGTGTTCGCCCGGCGCGGCGAGGACCGCGACACCTACTACGCGCACCTCAACAGCGTCGCGGACACGCATCCGCAGATCACGATGGACGACGGCTGCGACCTCGTGTCGCTGCTCCACAGCGAGCGCCCGGACCAGGTCAAGGAGGTCCTCGCCGGGACCGAGGAGACGACGACCGGCGTCATCCGGCTCAAGGCGATGGCCGCCGACGACGCGCTGGGCTTCCCGGTCGTCGCCGTCAACGAGGCCCAGACCAAGCACCTCTTCGACAACCGCTACGGCACCGGCCAGAGCACGGTCGACGGCATCCTGCGGGCGACGAACATCCTCATCGCCGGGCGCAAGGTCGTCATCGCCGGCTACGGCTGGGTCGGCAAGGGGATCGCGTCGCGGATGGACGGCCACGGCGCCCACGTCGCGGTGGTCGAGGTGGACCCGGTCCGCGCGCTCGAGGCGCTCATGGACGGGTTCGCGGTCATGACCCACGCCGACGCCGCGCGCTGGGGCGACCTGTTCGTGACCGCCACCGGCAACCTCAACGTCTTCCGCCGCGAGCACTTCGAGGCCATGCACGACGGCGCGATCATGGCCAACTCCGGGCACTTCGACGCCGAGCTGGATCTCGCCGCGCTGCGCGAGCTGGCCGAGGGCCACGTCCGCGAGGTCCGCGAGAACGTCCAGGAGTTCGACCTGGGCGGCAAGAAGCTCAACCTCATCGCCGAGGGTCGGCTCGTGAACCTGGGCGCGGCCGAGGGCCACCCGGCGGCGGTCATGGACATGAGCTTCGCCAACCAGGCGCTGTCGCGCCGAGTACGTCGCGCGCCACCACGCCGAGCTCGAGGCGCGGGTCTACGTCGTGCCCGAGGCCATCGATGCCGAGGTCGCGCGACTCAAGCTCGCGGCGCTCGGGATCGAGCTCGAGCCGATGACCGCGGAGCAGGCCGAGTACGTCGCGTCGTGGCAGCACGGGACCTGACGCCCATCCGCGGCCTGACGCGGTAGGGTTCGGGCATGGTGGAACCGGACACTGGAACCGACCCCGGGCGAGGAGCCCGGGCCGTCGATCGCCCCGTACGGAGCTGGCCGTCCTCGATCCGGATCGACGACCTCATCGTCGACACGGTCCGGCTCTCGCGAGCCGTGGGTCGACGGCGACGACGTGTACTGGATCGAGGGCCGCCCGTCCGAGGCGGGCCGGTCCGTGCTCGTGCGCCACGGCCTCGACGGGGCGACCACGCGACCTGACGCCGCCGCCGTTCGACGTCCGGACGCGCGTCCACGAGTACGGCGGCGGCTCGTACACGGTCGCCGGCGGGACGGTCGTGTTCTCCGACCGGCTCGACGGGCGGCTCTACCGCCTGGACCCCGGGCGTCACGACGCCCGGTCCCGATCACGCCCGAGGGGCCGTTCCGCTACGCCGACCTGCGGTTCGACCCAGCGCGCCGGCGGTTCCTCGCCGTCCGCGAGTCGCACGACGGATCCCGAGGACGTGCCGGGCGGCGATCGTGGACGTCGCCGCTCGACGGCGACCGGCGCCCCGCGGGTCCTCGTGGAGGGCCCGGACTTCCTCGCGGCCCCGCGCCCCTCGCCCGACGGCGCGCTGGCTCGCCTGGCTCGAGTGGGACCACCCGGACATGCCCTGGGACGCGACCCGCCTGCGCGTCGCCGCGATCCTCGAGGACGGCACGCTCGATCGCTCGGATCTCGCCGCCGGCGGCCCGAGCGAATCGATCGTCCAGCCCGAGTGGTCGCCCGACGGGACGCTCCACCTCGTCAGCGACCGGAGCGGCTGGTGGAACCTCTACCGGCTCGTGGAGGGTCCGCGGCTGGAGCCGCTCGCCCCGATGGAGGCCGAGTTCGCCGATCCCGCCTGGGTCTTCGACCGCTCGTCGTACGGCTTCCTCCCGGACGGCTCGATCGTGGCCGTCGGCGCGTCCGACGGGCGCGACCGCCTGTTCCACATCCGACCGGGCGAGCAGATCGGCGAGGTCGAGACGCCCGTTCACGGAGTTCGACGGCCTGCCGGCGTCGGCGTCGACGCGTGGTCGTGCGATCGCGGGTGCGCCGAGCGAGGCCGCGGCCGTCGTGCGCGATGGACCCGGCGACCCTCGCGCCGACGGGCGTCCTGCGCCGGTCCAGCGCGACGAGCGCTCGATCGCCGCCGTGCATCTCCGGTCCCGGAGTCGATCGCGTTCCCGACGAGCGGCGGCGCGATCGCCCACGCGCTCTACTACCCGCCGACGAACGCCGACGACGGTCGGGCCCGACGGCGAGCGACCGCCGCTCGTGGTCCGCTCCCACGGCGGCCCGACGGCGAACGCCTCGAGCGGTCTCGACCTGGACATCCAGCTCCTCACGAGTCGCGGCATCGCGGTCGTCGACGTCGACTACGGCGGGAGCACCGGCTACGGCCGCGCGTACCGCAACGAGCTCGACGGGCAGTGGGGCATCGTGGACGTCGACGACTGCGTGGCGGCCGCGCGCTTCCTCGTCGAGCGCGGCGACGTCGACCCGGAGCGCCTCGCCATCGAGGGCGGCAGCGCCGGCGGCTACACGACGCTCGTGGCGCTCGCCTTCCGACCGACGTGTTCTCGGCCGGGATCAGCCTCTTCGGCGTCGGCGACCTCGAGATGCTCGCGCGCGACACCCACAAGTTCGAGTCGCGCTACCTCGACGGCCTGGTCGGGCCGTACCCGGAGACCGCCGAGCGGCTACCGCGAGCGCTCGCCGATCCACCATCTCGATCGGATCTCGTGCCCGGTGCTGGTCCTCCAGGGCCTCGACGACAAGGTCGTGCCGCCCACCCAGGCCGAGGCGATCGTGGCCGCGCTCGCCGCGAACGGCATCCCGCACGCGTACCTCGCCTTCGAGGGCGAGGGCCACGGCTTCCGCGGGGCGGACGCAGTCCGGCGCAGCACCGAGGCCGAGCTCGCGTTCCTCGGCGCGGTCTTCGGGTTCACGGCCGCCGACGACCTGCCGCCGCTGGAGCTCCCCGGGCTCGACGGCGTGGCAGGCGGCGTCGCCGACCGACCGCCACCGACCCGCTGATCCGTCGCTCTGACGCACGACCTCGGAGCCATCGAGCTCGTCTTCATCCTCCTCGTCGTCGGGCTGGCGCTCGTCGTACGTCGCCCGCTGGACCGGCATCGCCGGAACCCATCGTCCTGCTCGTCGGCGGCATCGCGCTTGGGCCTCGTGCCCGGGACTGCCCGAGATCGAGCTCGAGCCCGACCTCGTGTTCCTGCTCTTCCTGCCGCCGATCCTCTTCTCGGCCGCCTACTTCACGCCGATCCGCGACTTCCGGGCGAACGCCCGGTCGATCCTGCTGCTCGCGATCGGGCTCGTCCTGTTCACCACGGTGGTCGTGGGGCTCGTCGCGCACGCCCTCGTCCCGGGGCTGCAGTCTGGCCGCGGCGCTCACCCTCGGCGCCATCGTCGCGCCGCCCGACGCGGTCGCGGCCACGTCGATCTTCAAGCGGCTCGGCGTGCCGCGCAAGGTGGTCACGATCCTGGAGGGCGAGAGCCTCATCAACGATGCGTCGTCGCTCATCGCCTACCGAGCGGCGGCGTCCGTGGCCCTGGGGCTGACCACGTTCTCGCTGGCCGATTCGTCGCTGGCCTTCCTCGTCGTCGGCCTCGGCGGGATCGTGGTCGGGGTCATCGTGCGGGGTCATCGTGACCCGGGCTGTCGACCGGACCGGCGACCCGATCCTCGAGATCATCGTCACGCTCATCGCCCCGATGGCCGCCTACCTCCCGGCCGAACTCGATCGGCGTGTCCGGCGTGCTCGCCGTCGTCACCGCCGGGCTGATCATGGGACGACGGGCGGCGCGGGTCCTGTCCGCCGAAGGCCCGCCTGATGGGCCTGGGCGTCTGGCAGACCGTCATCTGGGCCGATCAACGCCTTCGTCTTCCTGCTGATCGGGCTGCAGCTTCCGGCGATCCTCGACGACCTCGACCGCGTACGCGCCGGTGGAGCTCCTGGGCCTCGGGCTGGCCGTCAGCCTGACGGTGATCCTGACCCGGATCGTCTGGGTCTTCCCCGGCGTCTACCTGCCGCGCCGGCTGAGCCGGACGATCCGTGAGCGCGAGCCGGCGCCGTCACGCCGGGCCGTCTTCATCGTGTCCTGGGCGGGCATGCGCGGCGTCGTCTCGCTCGCCGCCGCCCTCGCCCTCGCGAGCGACTTCCCGCAGCGCGGGATGATCCTGTTCCTCACGTTCTGCGTGATCCTCGCGACCCTCGTCGGCCAGGGGCTGACGCTGCCGTGGCTCATCCGCCGGCTCGGCGTGATCGCGACGAGCGGCCTCGAGACGGAGGAGGCGCACGCACGGCTCGCGGCCGTCGAGGCGGCCCTGCGCCGGCTGGACGCGCTCGCCCTCGACTACCCCGAGCACCTCGAGCTCATCGATCAGCTGCGGGCCGAGTACGACCACGAGGCGAGCCACGTCTGGCCGCACGACGGCGACGAGCCCGACGAGTCGGCGCGCGAACAGATCGACCACCGCGCCATCCGCAGCGCGGTCATCCTCGCCGAGCGCGAGGCGGTCATCCGGCTGCGCGACGACGGGGTCATCAACGACGAGACGCTGCGTCGGATCGAGCGCGACCTGGACCTCGAGGCGGTCCGGGCCGGGGTCTGACGGCGGGTCGGTGGTACCCTCCGTGCGTCCAACTGCTGCGAGGGTCCCGTGAGCATCGTCGACACCGAGCATTACCTGTTCACGTCCGAGTCGGTCACCGAAGGCCACCCGGACAAGATGTGCGACCAGATGTCCGACGCCATCCTGGACGCGATCCTCCGCGACGATCCCGACGCCCGCGTCGCCTGCGAGACGGCGACCACGACCGGCCTCGTGATGGTCCTCGGCGAGATCTCGACCTCGACCTACGTCGACTTCCAGTCGATCGTGCGCGACACGGTCCGCGACATCGGCTACACCCACGCCGACTACGGGTTCGACTACCTGACGTGCGGCACGCTGGTCTCGGTCAAGGAGCAGTCGGCCGACATCGCCCAGGGCGTGGATGCGGCCCTCGAGGTCCGCGATGACGCCGCGCCCGGCGTTCGAGCTGGGTGCCGGCGACCAGGGGATGATGTTCGGGTTCGCCTGCCGCGAGACCCCCGAGCTGATGCCGCTGCCCGATCGCGCTGGCCCACCGCATGGCCCGGCGGCTCGCCGAGGTGCGCAAGTCCGGCCAGCTGCCCGTACCTGCGGCCCGACGGCAAGACCCAGGTCACCGTGGAGTACGAGCGGGGCGTCCCGGTCCGGGTGCGGACGGTCGTCGCTCTCCGCCCAGCACGACCCCGACGTCCGCGCGGAGCGGCTGCGCTCCGAGATCGTCGAGACCGTCATCCTGCCGACGATCCCGCACGAGCTGCGCGACACGGACCCGGTCATGCACGTCAACCCGACCGGACGGTTCGTGACCGGCGGCCCGATGGGCGACGCCGGCCTGACCGGGCGCAAGATCATCGTCGACATCGTACGGCGGCATGGCCCGTCACGGCGGCGGCGCCTTCAGCGGCAAGGATCCGACCAAGGTGGACCGCTCGGCGGCGTACGCGGCCCGCTGGGTCGCCAAGAACGTGGTCGCCGCCGGCCTCGCGGACCGCTTCGAGGTCGAGGTGGCCTACGGCATCGGGATCGCCCGGCCGATCAGCCTGTCGGTCGACTCGTTCGGGACGGGCACGCTCCCCGACGACCGGATCCAGGCGCTCATCGAGCGCCACTTCGACCTGCGACCGGCGTCGATCATCGCCGCGCTCGACCTGCGCCGGCCGATCTACCGCCAGACCGCCGCGTACGGGCACTTCGGCCGGCCGGACCTGGACCTGCCCTGGGAGCGCACCGACAAGGCCGCGCTGCTCGCCTCCGAGGCCGGCCTGCCCGAGCCGGAGGCAGTCGGCGTAGCTCGCGCTCGGCGCTGGCTCGTGCTCGCGCGTCCAGGCTCGACCGTGCGTGCTCGGCCACGGCTCAGCGCGCTCCGCGATCGTCGCGGCCATGTCCGCGTCGCCTGCTCGCCGCGACCGTCTGGCGGCTCTGCCAG
The DNA here is from genome assembly GCA_963743815.1 of uncultured Chloroflexia bacterium. Lineage (GTDB taxonomy): Bacteria > Chloroflexota > Limnocylindria > Limnocylindrales > CSP1-4 > SPCO01. The sequence goes on from CAVURB010000003.1 coordinate 259,875, forward strand.
CGCAGCAGCAGCTGGCCGATGAGCAGCGTGCCGATCGTGAACAGCAGGATCATCGTCGCGACGGCGTTGGTCTCCGGCGTCACGCCGCGCTTGACCTGGCCGAAGATGAACAGCGGCAGCGTGGACGAGCCCGGGCCCGGTCACGAACGTCGTGATGACGTAGTCGTCGAAGCTGAACGTGAACGCGAGCAGGAAGCCCGCGACGATCGCCGGCAGCAGCTGCGGGAAGGTGATCTGGCGGAACGTCCGCCACGGCGTCGCGAACAGGTCCGAGCTCGCCTCGACCAGCGTCCGGTCCATGCCCGACAGCCGCGCCCGGACCAGGAGCAGCACGAGGCTCGTGTTGAACAGCACGTGGGCCGCGATGATCGTCGGGTGCCCGAAGTTGAGCTTGACGCCGAACGATGGCCTCGATGACGTCGAAGCCGGTGGCGAACAGCACGAGGGTCGCGAGGGCGATGACGATCTCCGGGACGATGATGCTGATGTAGGTCAGCGCGTCGAAGGCGAGGCGGCGTCTTCCGGCCGACGCGCTGGAGGCCGAGGGCCGCCATCGTCCCGAACAGCGTCGCCAGGATGGCGTTCGGGACCGCGACGATGAAGCTGTTGCGCAGCGCCTCGATGCACGACCGTGTCGTCGAGCGCGATCTCGAACCACTTCGATCGAGAAGCCCGCCCCAGTCGTGACGCCGCCGGTCCGTGTCGTTGAAGGCGAACAGGACGACGACGACGATCGGCAGGTACAGGAAGGCGTAGACGAGGATCGTGTGGCGCCGGAGCCAGCCTTCCACGAGCCCGGCCCAGCGGTCGACGGCGCGCGGCTCGCGCCGCCCGGCAGCTGCGCGGCTGCCGTGCTGCGGCGGTCGCGGCGCGCTCACAGGACGCTGACCTCGCGCGTCCTGCCGACCGCGGTTGACGAACCACAGGTAGACCGTGATCGTGATGAACATGATCGCGATGAGGACGACCGCCCGGGCCGCCCCGAACGGCCAGTTGCGCGCCTCGAGGAAGTCGCGTGACGAGGGCGTTGCCCATCAGGAACGTCCGCCCGTAGCCGAGGATCTGCGGGATGACGTACTCGCCCATCATCGGGATGAACACGAGGATGCTGCCGGTGACCAGGCCCGGCAGGGCGATCGGCAGGGTGATCTGGCGGAACGTCGCCCAGCGCGCCGGCGCCGAGGTCCTTGGACGCCTCGACGAGCGTCCGGTCCATCCGCTCGAGGGTCACGTACAGCGGGAAGACCATCAGCGGCAGGTAGCCGTAGACGAGGCCGATGAGGACCGCGAACGGCGTCCCCAGGATCCGGAAGTCGGTCGCCGGTGAGCGCGCTCGATCCAACCCGCCGCACCGTTGTCCGGCCCGAGGACGATCAGCCAGGAGTAGGTCCGGATGAGGAAGCTCGTCCAGAACGGGATCACGAGCAGCAGGATGAGGAGGCCCTTGCTGGCGCCGGCCCGCGTCGCCATGAAGTACGCGAGCGGCAGCCCGACGAGGAGGCAGGCGATCGTGCCGATGACCGCCATCTGCAGGCTCGTGATGAACGGGCTCGTTCTTCTCGACCGCCCGCAGGTAGTTGTCCAGGACGAAGCCGGGCTCGTAGCCACCGTTCTTCGCCCGGACGCCGAACGAGAAGACGACCACGATCGCCAGCGGCAGGACGAGCAGGATCAGGTACCAGAGGCCCGCCGGCAGCAGCAGGACCGCGTCAGCAGCCGGCCCCCGGACCGACTCGGCGGTCGGCTCGCGGGGCGGCGCCGCGCCTTCGCTGGCGGTCATCGCTCGACCGGGACGTCGGATCGACGGCTCGTCAGCCGCCGATGGCCTGACTTGAACTCCTCCAGATGTCGAGCGCTGCTGGTTGCCCGGACGTGTCCTGGGCGCCTTCGAGGCTCGCGATCACGTCCTCCGGCGGGAAGATCGCCGGCGTTCGCGAGGATCGGCTGGATCGATGAACTTCGTTGGCGGCGTCGTTCGGCGTCGCGTACAGGTTGAAGTTCGTCTCCTCGGCCTGGATCTCGGGCTCGTGGATGAAGTCGAGCCAGGCGTAGGCGGCGTTCGGGATGCGGGGCGTCCGCCAGCATGACCCAGGTGTCCATCCAGAAGAGGGTCCCCTCGCTCGGGACGACGTAGCCGGCGTCCGCCTTCGGCGACCAGATCGGCCAGTTCCTGCCGAGCGGTCCGGTCCAGCCAAGCGTCAGGGCCGCCTCGCCGTTCGCCATCTTGTCGCCGTAGGTGTCGGAGTCGAGCGCGAGGATGTGCGGCGCGACGTCCAGCAGGATCTTGCGCGCCTCCTCGAGCTCGGCCTGATCGACCGAGTTGAGCGAGTAGCCCGAGCATCTTGAGCGGGAAGGTGAAGACGTCGCCCAGGGAGTCGACGAAGACGGTCTTGCCCGATGCCTCGCCCTTGACGGCTCGTAGAACTCCGCCACGACTGCGGGACCGCCGACAGCATGGACTTTCGGTAGAGGATGCCGGTCGTGCCGTAGTCCTTCGGGACCTGGTACTCGTCCGTCGGGATCCCACCACAGGCTTCTTGAACGTCGGGTTGATGTACTGGCTGTTCGGGATCCGGCGACGTGTCGAGCTTCTGGACGAAGCCCTCCTCGACCATGCCCGGCAGGTACTCGGCCGTCGGGCGCGGCGACGTCGTACCCGGACGCCCCGCCCTGGAGCTCGGCGAGGAGCTCCTCGTTGTTGGCGAAGGTGTCGTACTGGAAGTGCTCGACGCCGAACTCGGTCCTTGAACGCCGTCGATGTTGTCGGGCGAGACGTAGTCGGACCAGTTGTACAGGAAGAACTCCTTCTCGACGTTCTCGTGGACGACGGCCGCGACGCCGGGGCCGCACTCGCAGCCGCACTCGCAGCCGCACTCGCGGCCGCGCTCGGGGCGGCGCTGGGCGCGCTCGACGGAGCTTCCGACGCGCTCGCTCCCGGGTGCAGGCGGCCAGGACCGCGCTGCCGCCGATCAGCCCGCTGGCCTGCCAGGAAGCTCCGGCGATTCACCTTGTTGGCGGACATCCTCGCCAGGTACTCGCTCGAGATCTCGTTCGCCACGTCGACTCCTCCTGCGCCGGCGCGGACCCAGCCCGCCGCCGTCTGTGCCCGAGCTCATCCAGCGAGGACGAGGTTGGCCTCCTCGTGCCACCGGACGACCACCGCGATCGCCCGGACCTGCCCCGACGGCGCCCCCAGCGCCGCTCGCGTTCTGATGGCGGACGATCAGCTCGCCCGCCTGTTCGGTGGTGACCCGGTACTCGGTCTGGTCGCCCAGGTAGGTGCCCTGGTCGATCCGCCCCTCGACGGCGGTCATGCCCGGGGCGCGATCGCCGCCGCGTCGTCGGCCGGGTCGACCTCCAGGCGCTCCGGGCGGATGGCGACGGTGACGCGGTCGCCCGGCCGAGAGGGTGGCGTCGCGGTCCGTCACGCGGCCGCGGAGGATCAGGCCGTCGCTCGCTCTTCGACGGTCGCCCGTCCGCGCTGTCGGCGTCGGCTCCACGACCGTCGCCGGCGATGAAGTTGGACGTGCCGATGAAGTCGGCGACGAACCGGTTGACCGGCCGCTCGTAGAGCTCCGTCGGGTCCGCCCTGCTGCTGGATCCGGCCGTCCTTCATGACGACGATGACGTCGCTCATCGTCAGCGCCTCTTCCTGGTCGTGGGTCACGTACACGAACGTGATGCCGACCTCGCGCTGGAGGGCCTTGAGCTCGAGCTGCATCTCCTTGCGCAGCTTGAGGTCGAGGGCGCCGAGCGGCTCGTCGAGGAGCAGGACGGTGGGCTGGTTGACGAGGGCCCGGGCGAGCGCGACGCGCTGCTGCTGGCCGCCGGACATCTCCCAGGTCCGCCGTCGCTCGTAGCCGGCGAGCCGGACGAGCGCGAGCGCCTCGCTGACCCGGCGCGCCTCCTCCTTGCGCTTGCCGACCTTGCGCTGGCGCAGGCCGTAGCCCGACGTTCTGGGCGACGTCCATGTGCGGGAACAGCGCGTAGTGCTGGAAGACGGTGTTGACGTTGCGCCGGTACGGCGGGACGCCGGCGATCGGCTGGCCGGCGAGGAGGATCTCGCCCTCGGTCGGCTGCTCGAAGCCGGCGATCATGCGCAGCGTCGTCGTCTTGCCGCAGCCGGACGGGCCGAGGAGGGAGTAGAACGTCCCGCGCGCGATGCGCAGGTCCATCGCGGTCGACGGCCGTGACGTCACCGAACCGCTTGGTGACGTCGACGATCTCGACGTCCGGTGCGGTCTGTCCCCCAGGGCTCGGAGTGGCGCCGACGGACGAGACGGCGCCCGCCTGATGGGCGTCCGCGACGGGGGAGGCGGTCAACGGCGGTCCTCGCGCAGTGGTTCCGGTCGCTGAGCGGCAGGTCCTGCGGCACGCCACAGGGTCGCTGCATCGTACGGGCGAACGTCGGCGTCGTCAACGCGCGAGCGGTGCGAATCTCGCACGGTGGCACCCCCTCGACGCACGAACTCCGCAGCCGCGCCGCGACCCGGGACGATCCGCGCCGGCGTGCGTCCGCGCACCACTCGCCGGGACCATCGGCGGGTCGGCGGCTACGGACCATCGACCCCCGGGCGACGGGTGGTGCCGCCCCGTACCCTAGGTCCATGATCCAGCTCACGGATCCGCGCCAGCCGGCGCGCGACCCATCCCGGGCGTCGCCTGGCCCTGGCGCTGGGCGTCATCGGGCTCGGCGATCGTCGTGTCCGCCGGCCCGGTCGCCGCCGCCGATCCGCCGCGACCACGCCGACCCGGCGCGACCCTCGCCCCCGCGCCGACGCCCTCCCCGCCGCCGATCGACCTTGCCGACGCCACCCGCCGCAGCGGGTCCGACCGCGACCCTCGCACCCGTCCCGCCCCTGCCGACCCGGCGTCCTCATCCACCGGCGAGCGCGATGGTCCAGCAGTACACCAACTACTGGTGCGTGCCGGCGACCACCCAGTCGATGCTGAACCTGATCCTCGGGACGAGCGACCGGACCCGTGCGACGCAGGAGCGCTACTACGCGGGCACGCGCCAGAACAACCGCTACACCTACGCGACGAAGGGCAACGACCCGGAGGGCTGGGCCTGGGCGCTGCGCTACTACAGCGGCGGCGTGACCGACTACCGGGCCCGCTCGTTCACGAACAAGACCGGCCTCGCTCGAGCGCGATCGTCGAGTCCATCGATCGGACCGGGACGCCGGTCGGGGTCACGGTCCACGAGGGGACGCACGCCTGGGTCGTGCTCGGCTACAAGGCGCGCCTCGACCCGGACGACCCGACCAAGCGGACGATCCTCGGGTTCTACGTGAGCGGACCGCTCGGGTCGCCCAGCGACCCGTGGCCGTACAAGTACATGACCAACTCGACGTTCAGCAAGGTCTACACGCGGTATCACGAGTGGCAGCGCGAGGTCATCTGGGAAGGCACGTACGTGGGTCATCACTCAGCCAGTAGCGCCGGGCGCTACGATGGGCCGCGCATGTACGCCGTCATCATGGCCGGCGGCGGCGGGACCCGACTCCACCCCCTGAGCCGCCCCGAGCGCCCGAAGCCGTTCCTCCCGCTGCTCGGCGCCACCTCCCTGCTGCAGGCGACGGCCGCGCGTCTCCCGACCGACGACATCACCGTCGTGACGGACCGACGCTACGAGCGGTTCGTCCGCGACCAGCTGCCCGACGCGCGACGTGCTCGCTCGAGCCGATGGGTCGCAACACGGCCGCCGCGATCGCCCTCGCGACCGCCGCCATCGACCGGCCCGACGACGAGGTGATGCTCGTCGTGCCGGCGGACGCCCACATCGACCCGGCCCGTGACGGCCTGTACGCGCGACGTCCTGCGCACGGCCGCCGAGCACCTGGCGACCGGCTCGTTCGAGATCGAGGCCCCGCTCGTCACGCTCGGCGTCGCAGGTCGAGCGCCCCGCGACGAAGTACGGCTACCTCATCCCCGAGGTCGCGACGCGCGAGACGATCGACGGCCTCGACGCCTATCGGCTCCTGCGCTTCGAGGAGAAGCCGACGGCCGAGCGGGCCGAGGAGCTCCAGCGAGGAGCCGGGCGTCGCCTGGAATGCCGGCATCTTCCTCTGGCAGCGCCGGGCGATCCGGGCGGCGCTCGGCGCGCTACACCGGGCCTCCTCCAGACGATCGGGCCGATGGCCGACTCGCCGGCGATGCTGCGAGCGCGCCTACGAGTCGATCCAGCGCGCGGTGTCGATCGACTACGCGGTCATGGAGGGCGCGGCGCGGACCGCCAGGTCGTCATGGGCTCGATGGACGTCGGCTGGTCCGATCTCGGGTCGTGGACGCGCGCTGCTGGCCGCGATCGGGGCGCGCGGCGAGGGCGTCGGTCGTGCAGCCCGGCGAGACGGTCGACGGTCGAGGACGACGACCTCGTCGTCCGGCGCGCGGACGGCCGGCTCGGGCGTCATCGCGCCACCGGAGCGCGGTAGCATGACCGCGGCCCAGCCGATCGCCGTGCTGCGCGGCGCCGCCCCCGACCGCGACCTGGTCGAGGCGCTCATCGATCGCTGTGCGGACCGGAGGGATCCACGTGAGCACGACCAGCGGCGCCCGGGTCGCCCACGACCATCGTCTTCGGGACGGACGGCTGGCGCGCCCGGATCGCCGACGACTTCACGTTCGAGAACGTCCGCCGCTGCGCCGACGGTGTCGCGCACGTGACGTCGTGGAGCGCGGCGAGACGGCCAAGGGCGTCGTCGTCGCCTACGACCGGCGGTTCGCCTCCGAGCACTTCGCGGCCGCCGCCGCCGAGGTCCTCCTGGCCCACGACATCCCGGTCGCCTTCGCGTCCACGCGGTGCCCGACCCAGATGAGCTCGTACGAGGTCGTCCAGCGCGGGGCGGCCGCCGGCATCGTCATCACCGCCAGCCACAACCCGTGGGTGGACAACGGGTTCAAGGTCAAGGCCCCGACCGGCGCCGCGGCCGGTCACGACATGCTGTCGGGCATCGAGGCGCGGCTGGACGCGAACGGCGACATCGCGCTCGACCGGCGGCCGTTCGAGGACGCCGAGGCGGCCGGGCTCGTCGAGCGGTTCGATCCGTTCGACGGGCTACGAGCGGTTCGTCCGGCGGACGGTCGATCTCGATGCCCTCCGGGCCGCCGACGTCAGCGTGCTGGTGGACCCGCTGTGGGGCTCCGGCGCGGGCTGGATCAGCCGGCTGCTGGCTGGCGGCCGGATCCGGGTCAACGAGATCCACCAGGAGCGCAACCCGTACTTCGGCGGCGTCAACCCCGAGCCGATCCGGCCCAACGTCGACGAGGCGCTCGGGATGATCGCCGGCGGCGGCTACGACCTGGGCCTCCTGCTCGACGGCGACGCGGACCGGGCCGGCGCCGCGGACGAGCGCGGCACGTTCGTCCACCAGCTCCAGGTGACCGGGCTGCTGATGTACTACCTCGCCGAGCATCGCGGCTGGCGCGACCCGGTCGTCGTCCGCATCAACAACACGTCGATGGCGGCGCGGCTCGGCGAGCGCTACGGGATCGAGACGCCACGAGACCCCGGTCGGCTTCAAGTTCATCGGGCCGAAGATGATCGAGACCGACGCGATGATGGGCGCCGAGGAGTCGGGCGGGTTCGGGTTCGGGATGCACCTGCCCGGAGCGCGACGGCATCTACGCCGACCTGCTGCTGCTGGACCTGTTCCTGCGCGAGAAGGCGGCCGGGCGCTGGCCGGTGTCGACGGCCATCGCGCACTTCCACGAGATCGCCGGGCCGTCGTTCTACCGGCGCATCGACGTCCACGTGGACCGCGCCGATCTACGCCGGAGACGAAGCGACGCCTGCTGGTCGACCTGGCCGCGGCCGCACCCGCCGTCGCTGGCCGGGCGCGCCGGTCGCCCGGACCGTGACGCTCGACACGGGCGACGGCTTCAAGTTCTTCCTCGACGACGGGTCGTGGCTGCTGATCCGGACGTCCGGCACGGAGCCGCTCGTCCGGGTCTACACGGAGGCGACCTCGGCCGAGCTGCGCGACGCGCTGCTCGACCGCCGGCGAGCGCCTGGTCCGCGGCACATGACGCGACGACGCGGACGTGACCGCCCGTCGGGTCGACAAGCCGTGGGGCCACGAGCTGATCTGGGCCCACACCGACCACTACGTCGGCAAGATCCTCGTCATCGAGACCGGCAAGCGGCTGTCGCTCCAGCGCCACGAGGTCAAGGACGAGTCGATCCTCGTCGTGACCGGCCGACTCCGGCTGTCCCTGGAGGACGACGACGGCGAGATCCGGACCGAGGAGCTCGGGCCCGGGCGCCGCCCGCCACGTCGCGACCGGGCGGATCCACCGCTACGAGGCGATCGAGCGCTGCGAGCTCATCGAGGTCTCCACGCCGGAGCTCGACGACGTCGTCCGGCTCGAGGACGACTTCGGCCGCGAGGGGACGAACGCGCCCTGACCATGAGGGACGAATTCGGGGGTGACCGGACAGCCGGCGGCGGGTGTACGCTTGCGACACGCGACCGCCCTCACCGGTCGAGGTGCATGACCGGACGGCGGCCCCGTGAACGCCCATCGGGCGACGGAGGTAGACCGGCGATGCACAGCTCACTGATCGGCAAGGTCGAGAAGGCGAATCGCTACGCGCGAGAGCTCGATCGGATCACCATCGACCGTCTCTCGCTGACCTTCCGCGGCGACAACGACACGCACCATGTCGCCTCGACGCCGGCCAGTGGCGATGCACCTGCCACTACTTCGAGAGTTGGGGGTCGTGCGTCCACCTCCTGACACTCCAGAAGGTCATGGGCGTCATGCTGCCCGAGGACGCCCAGGTCTCGATCTTCTCGGCGGGTCAGCCGGTCCCGACCGCCTGACCCTCCTCGCGTCACCGGACATCGAGGCGCCAGAAGTAGCTGGCTGACCCGACGTTCGGGCCGAAGTCCACGGTCACTTCGGCGGTCCACGAGCCGGCCGCCGGCGCCGGGAACGCGGGAGCGCCCGCGCCCTCGCCCAGGGTTACGCGCGCCTTGCGGGTCCGTCCGGCCGGCGGGGACGTAGCGCCGCCCGCCACCCGACGATCTCGCCGTCCGGTTCGAAGCGGACGGAGAGCGGCTCGCCGGCCCCGACGGCGATGGGCGACCCGGGAAGCCAGGGCGCGTCGGAGCCGGTCTCGAGCCACGACGTACGACCCGAGCTGGCCGAGGACGGGGTCACCGCCCTCGGCCGCCAGCGATGCGTCCGGCGGCGCGTCCGTCCCCGGCACGGCCGTCGGGCGGCGTCGCGGCCGCCGGGGTCGCCGGGACGGCCGTCGCGGTCGGCGCCGACGGGCTGAGCCGGTTGCCGACGCCGCGGCGCTGACGGCGCCGGCTCGCCGTCCCGTCGCCGGCACACCCGCGCCGACGAGGAGGGCCGCCACGACCACCATCGCGATCCGGCACACGCGCATCACGGCTGGCCCGGTCGCAGGCACGGCGCGCCCCCGCAGACGACGATGCGGCTGACGGTCACGACCGGACTGCCGTCGCCGGCGAGCCCCTCGCTCGTCGGGGCCGAGAAGAGCGACCGGAACTCCGCCGTGGCCGTCAGGACGACGCTCGCGCTGTAGGTGCCGGCCGCTCGACCCGGCCGCCATCGTCGCGACGGTCGTCCAGGTCGTGGTGTCCGGGCGCGCGTCGCTGGAGCTTCACGACCCGGCCCGACAGGCTGTTGCCGGATAGCCGGTCGTAGGCGCTGTCGCTCGCGACCTTGAGGGTGGCGGTGAACTTGATCGTCGCCGCCAGTAGATCGCGGCCGGCGTGCTGGCGGCGAGCGTCGACGGTCGTGTCGAGGTCCAGGCAGGTCGAGATCTTGCGTCGTGGCTGACGGGACGTCGTACTCGCGCTGGAGCGTCGCGACGTCGCAGCGACCCAGGACGTGCTCGTCCCAGCCGTCCTTCGGCTTGGTCCTCGAGTAGGTCTGGACGACGGCGTCGAGGTAGTCGCGATCGTCGGCGTGGTTGACGTGATGGGCGAGGACCTCGATGTGCCCGAACTCGTCGAGCGCGATCGTCTCCGCGTCGTAGCAGCCGTTCGGCGGGTTGTCGTACATCTGGCACCACTTGAGCGTGCCCCAGTCGAAGACGCGTCCATGCTCGCGCAGCCACATCGTGAACCCGTTGGGCGCCGACCGCGTGAAGCACGCGATGCCGTTGACGCCACAGGTCGCCGCCGGACCGTAGCCGATCGGGTTCGCCCCGTCGGCCGCGTAGACGAACGTCGCGGCCCGCGACGCGCGGCTGTCGTTGATGCCGTCGGCGGCTCCACGGATGGCGGCCTTGATGTCGGCGGGCGGCTCCGACCCGGAGCGCCAGCGGAACTCGAGCTTCTGGTCCTGGGCGAACAGCTTGTCGCTGAGGACGGGGTCGGGGCTGTGCGCCCAGCGCCGGGGCGCGGCCGCAGCCAGGCCAAGGACCAGAGCGAGGGCGACGACGCGACCGCGCGTCGGACGGAGTTCATCGGGTCACCTCATCGAACCGGAGCGATGCGCCATCTGCCAGCCGGCGGAGGACCGCGACCGCGGGACCGTCGAGCGGGATCCGCCCGTCCGGCGCCGAGGACGACGAGTCCGGGCCCGGGTTCTGCGCCGCCGCCCGCGCGGGCCGGACCGTCCACCACGCGACGGCCCAGTCGATCGACCGGGCAGGTCCCGGGCATCGCGTCCATCGAGACCGACCGAGCGCAGCGCTCGCCCATCGGCGCCCACCTCGTGCACGACCACGGGCCGCCCACCGGGTCCGTTCGCGAGCGTCGCCAGGCCGGCGGCGTCGTGCAGCGTCATCCGCGACCCGTCGACGATGTCGATCGAGATCAGCGCGCACGGCAACCCGCCGCACGCGCCGTGGACGACGAGCCGGGTGCCGGCGAGTCCCACCATGTCACCAAGGTCCGGGTCGGCGATCAGGTGCACCGTCCCGTCCGTCCGGTCGAGGATCCGCGTCCGGCAGGCGATGGCGCCGCACGACTGCACGGCGAGGCGCCGTCCGTCGGTGCTCCAGGCGAGCTCCGTGGTCCACGTCGGACCGAAGCGCGCGTCCGCCTCGATCGGCGCCGAGGATCCGCCGGGCGGGCCCGCGACCGGCAACCGGCCGCTCGAAGACGCCGAGGTCTGCGCGGGTGCCGCGCCCCACGCGGAACTCCACGATCGAGCGCGAGATCCGGGGCGATGATCGCGCGACGGATCACGTCCGTCGACGTACCGACGGCCGTCGCGCAGCCGCGCCCGACATCGATCAGCCGCAGCGTGGAGCGGACGCCATCGTCCGATCCGACGAGGACCTGGCCGCGAACGGGGCCGGCCGCGAACGATTCGGCCGGGAGATCCAGGGCTCCGCGGCCGCGCGACACCCGGGCCGCCCACGGCCAGCCGCTGTCCGACGAGCCGTCCGTCCACGAGGCGCGGGTCCATCCGCCACCAGGTCCCGGGCACGCGAGGACGCCCGGTTCGCCGCCCCCGGACACGGCGGCGGTTCCCACGGCGCACCGCGCGCCCCGAGGGTCGTCGTCGCGACCGCAGCCACCGCCAGCACCGCCACGAGCCCCGGTCCGACCCGACGCACCCATCTCGACTCCACCATGGTCCGAGGACCTCCTCCGGCGGAACATCGATGGCGGGAGGAGGGCGAGGACGGCACTGTACGGAAGCCGGCTTCACCCGGGCTTATCTGCTACGCTCGCGCCCGACATCCGTCGAACGCCGCGTGGTCGCGAAGCCGGTGTGAATCCGGCACAGTCCCGCTACGGTGACTGCCCCGCAGACAGGGGCAGAAGTCCGGTCGCCGACCCCACGGTGCATGCTCGAACCTTCGAGAGAAAGGTAGGCAGGACCGTGCACGCCTCCCCCTGACACCCCTCCTTCGACCCAATCGAAGCGAGGGGTTCGCAATTCCTGTCGCGACCCCTCCGGTGCGATCCCTTCCGGAGGTCCCGAGTTGTCCGCCCCATCCCGCCGACGGCGCGTCGGCATCGCTCCCGCCATCCTTGTCCTTGCAGCCCTGGCCATCGCCGCCTGCTCCAGCGCAGGGGCGTCTCCACCCGTCGCGCCACCATCGGGCAGTCCCGGCGCCGCCGTCACCACGCCCAGCCCCGCGCCGACCGCCAGCCCCACCCCGTCCATCTTCGCCACCGTGACCGATGACGAGGGCACGGTCGTCGAGATCCCGACCGAGCCGCAGCGGATCGTCTCGCTGACCCCGGCGACGACCGAGATCCTCTTCGCGCATCGGTGCCGGTCCGCGGGTCATCGCCACCACCGACTTCGACGACTACCCGCCCGAGGCGGTCGCCCTGCCGGACGTCGCGAGCTTCCAGGCCGTGGACGTCGAGAAGATCGTGGGCCTGGAGACGGACCTCGTCATCGCGGGCGGGAACTTCTTCAACGACCCGGCAGCGATCGCGCAGCTGCGCGAACTCGGCATCCCGGTGGTGGTGACGTACGCCCCGACCGTCGAGGGCGTGCTCAAGGACATCGAGCTCATCGGCACCGCCGTCGGTCTCGACGGACCGGCGGGTGACCTGACCGCATCCATGCGGGCAGGCTTCGACCAGATCGAGGCGGCCGTGGCCTCCCTCCCGCGACCCCGCGTCTTCTACGAGCTGGACGCGACCACGGACCTCTATACCGCTGCCGACGACTCGTTCATCGCCGAGATGATCGGGCTCGCGGGTGGAGACGCCATCACCACGGGCAGCCCCACCGATTTCGCGATCTCGCTCGAGAAGCTCATCGAGGCGGATCCCGAGGTGATCGTGCTGGGAGACGCCGCCTATGGCGTGACCGCCGAGGCCGTGGCCGCCCGTCCCGGCTGGGACGTGATGACCGCGGTCAAGGACGGGGCGATCAGGCCGGCCAACGACCTGATCATCACGCGACCGGGGCCGCGGCTCGTGGACGGCCTGCGCGAGCTCGCGCTCGCCATCCACCCGGACGCCGCGGTCCCGACGGCGGAGCCCGTGGCGCCCTGAGGCGCTGATCCAGATGGCGACCCGCCAGCGCGCCGTCTCGGAAGCCCGTCCGATCATCGGGCGGGCGACCGGCATGCGTGCGCGCCCGGTGCTGCTGACGGGGCTCCTGCTCGGTGCCCTGGCCGTCGCGCTCGTCCTCGGTGTCGCCATGGGGTCCGTCGCGGTCGCGCCGGGGGACACCATCGCCATCCTGGCGTCGCGCGTGCTCGGGATCGACCTAGGGGTCACGTGGTCGGAGGCAAGTGAGACCATCGTCATGGATCTGCGGCTGCCGCGCGTCCTCACGGCGATGATCGTGGGCACGGGCCTCGCGGTCGCGGGTGCGACGTTCCAGGGCCTCCTGCGGAATCCGTTGGCGGATCCCTACGTCCTCGGTACGGCCTCGGGCGCGGCTCTCGGAGCGGCGATCGCCGTCCTCATCCCCGTCCGGATCGTCGTCCTCGAGTTCGGGCTGCTGCACGGGCTCGCGTTCATCGGCGCCCTCGCCGCCGTCTACACCGTCTACCGCCTGTCGCAGACCGGTGGTCTCGCCCCGCTCACGAGCCTGCTCCTGACCGGATACGCGGTCGGGTCGCTGCTGGCGGCCGGTCTGGCGATGGCCATGTATCTGTCGGGCGCCGCGCTGAACCAGATCTTCTCGTACCTGCTGGGCGGGTTCGACGGTGCCTCGTGGATCCGGTTCGCCGGCGCCGCTCCGATCATCATCATCGGGACCATCGCGATCGTCCTTCGATCGCGCGCCATCAACGGCATGCTGCTCGGCGAGGAGACCGCCGCCCACCTCGGGATCGATGTCCGCCGTGAGCGTGCGATCCTGCTCGCCCTCGCATCGCTCGTGACGGCGGCTGCGGTCGCGGTGAGCGGGCTCATCGGCTTCGTGGGGCTTGTGGTCCCGCACGTCGTCCGCCTGATGGTCGGGCCGTCCGCGCGCCTCGTGCTGCCGCTCTCCGCGATCGGTGGGGCGGTCCTGCTGTGCTTCGCCGACCTCGCGGCGCGCATGCTCGGCGAGATCCCCGTCGGCGTGGTGACCGCGGTCATCGGCGCCCCGTTCTTCCTGCTGCTCCTGCGGCAGGTGCGTGCCGGGTACGAGCTGTGAGCACGAGTGCGATCCGGCTGGCCGGGGTGGACGTCCGCTACCGCGAACGGATGGCGCTGCACGCCGTCGATCTCGAGATCGGGGTCGGCGAGCGCGTCGCCTTGATCGGAGGCAACGGCGCCGGCAAGTCCACGCTCCTGCGCGTCGCCGTCGGGACGCTCGCACCCTCGGCCGGCCGGGTGGAGCTGCTCGGACAGCCCGTTGGCGGACTCGACCGGATGGCGGTGGCCCGACGGATCGCCGTCGTACCCCAGGCCGCGACCCTGCCCTTCTCGACGCGTGTCGAGGAGGTCGTCGGGCTGGGTCGGATCCCGCACGAAGATCCGTTCCGCGGCCCGCGCGCCGCGGACAAGGCGGCCATCGCGGCGGCCATCGAGCGGGTGGGGGTCGGGCACCTCCTGGGTCGGGATGCCCGGGAGCTCTCGCTGGGCGAGCGGCAACTCGTCCTCATCGCGATGGCCGTGGCCCAGGCTGCGCCGATCCTTATCCTCGACGAACCCACCGTGCACCTGGACCTGCGCCACCAGGTGGGCGCGATGGACCTGCTCGTGGACCTCAACGAGCGCGACGGGACGACGGTGGTCGCCGTCCTCCACGACCTCACGCTCGCCGCCCACTTCTTCCCGCGGCTGGTCCTGCTGGACCACGGGCAGGTCATCGCCGACGGGCCGCCCCACGAGGTCCTGGCGCCCGATCGCATCCGCGAGACCTTCGGCGTGGACCCGGCGCTCGTCCGACTCGCAACCTGACCCGTGCTACGCTCCCGTCGTGACTCGACGTCGATCGAGCGCGCCGGGACGCCACCGTCCCGACCGTCGTCGGTCCCTCCTGATGCTCCTGACGCTCGTCGCCCTCGTCCTCGTGGGTTGCGGCGACGCGCCCGATGCCACCGGCTCTGCCGATCCGGGTGCGAGCAGCGCGCCGCCCGTCAGCGCGACCCCGACGGCGGCCGCGACCGATCCGGGCGATCCCGGCCCCACCGAACTGCCGCCGAGTGACGCGCCCTCGGACGCCCCCGAGTCGGACGAGCCGTCGTCGACGGCCGGCAGCGGTCCTGCCGCCGCGTGCGCGGGCACCGACGACAACCGGGACTTCTACGCGGCCATCGCCGACGCGGTGTCGTGGCCGGTCTACTGCCCGGTCCTGCCCGAAGGCTGGTTCGTGACGGCCGGTCAGTACAGCCTGGCCGACGGCGGTCAGATGGAGATCTCGTATCGCGGGCCGGCCGGCGCATCGATCACGTTGCGCCAGGGCGTCGTCTGCGGCGGCGGCGCCTGCGCCCCCTCCGGCGACGAACTCGGGGATACCGCCTACGGCGACCTGAGTGGGCGCCTGTGGGACATCGGGGACGGCGGTTTCGAGGTGCTCGTGGACGCCGACGGCTCCCCGTCCTGGGTCATGACCGCGTCCGGCCTGTCCGAGGCCGACGTGCGCGCGATCGCCGCCGACCTGGTCGTCGTCGGGGGCTGACCCGGCCGAGTTCAGCCCAGCGCGGCGGCGGCGAGCGTCGCGATCGCGTCGACCGTCGGGTCGAGATCGAGGTCCGGGCGGACCATCGCGGCGGTCGCCCCGAACCCCAGGACCGGGCCACTTCCGGCGATCGCCCTCACGGCGGCGACCGCGGTCTCGAGGGCGAGGCCATCGGGCTCCGGCATCGCGAGCGACCAGCCGCCCGATGCATCGAGCGCGTCGAGGTCGAACGCGATGTACCAGCCATCGATGCGCGACCCGACGACGGCGGCCCAGCCGGTCAGGGCGGCCATCCCGGCATCACTCGCCAGCATGCCCGGCCCGAACTGCGCCACGCCGCTCGCCGCGAGCATCCGCGACTCCGTCTCGTCCAGCACCTGGCCGCCGAGCAGCGCGGCATCCGCCTCGGCGACGGACGGACCATCGGCCGCCGCGACGAGATCGGCATCGCCGCGGCCGCAGGCCATCGCGAACGGCATGCCCCACACGTTCCCCGACGGCGTCGTGTCGGGGGTGTTGAAGTCGCCATGCGCATCGAACCAGGCCAGACCCAGACGGCGGCCGGGGACGGCGCGCCGCAGGCCGGCCATCGCCCCGGCGTGGGACGTGCAGTCGCCGCCGAGGATCAGGAGGCGCGCGCCCGGGCCCGCCGCCGTCAGGCCGTCGGCGACATGGCCGGCGAGGCGCGGCAGGTAGTCGCAGATCGCGCGCCCGGTTCTTCGCCCGCGGATCAGGGTCCGGCGCCCAGCCCGGATCGTTGCGGGCGTCGCCATGATCCACGAGCGCCGCCGCTCCTGGCCCGAGGCGCTCGGCGAACCGCGTCAAGAGACCGGCCGCGCGGAGGGCCTGCGGGGATCGCTCCATGCCCCCGAAATGACCGCCGAGGGCCGTCGGCGACCCGACCGTGACGATGGTGCTGACAGGGTTCACGGGTCGGATGATACGTGCCGCGCCTCATCGCCTGACCGCCGCGCTCGTCCCGGCGCCCTTCGCGCGATTCCCACCCCGTGGGCGCTGGCACGCAGCGATGAGCGGGTTATGTCTGACGTAAACCTTGATCACGCTTGCAGCGCCCGCCCCGTGGGCGTGGCGCGATGGGTTCCGCTGGCGATCCGTGGTCGATCCGCGTCCCGGATGGCGATCGCCGCTGGCCGCGGGACGCGCTCCCTCCTCGCGGGAACAAGGCTCGGGGCGGGTTTCCGGCATGATGGCGTCATGCGCATCGCCGAGTTCGCCCTGGAGCGGTTCTTCGCGCGCTGGGAGTTCGCCGTCCGCTACCTCCTGTGCGCCTCGGACGTCCAGGGCATGCCCATGGCCGAGGTCCTTGCGCTGGCCGACGACGAGACGCGCGCGTTGTGGGACGGGCTGACCCTCGGCTACACGGAATCGACCGGTCATCCGCTGCTCCGGCGCGAGATCGCGGCGCGGTACGACGGCCTCGAGGCGGACGACGTCCTCGTGTTCGCGGGCGCCGAGGAAGCCATCTTCTGTCTCGCCAACGTCCTGCTGGGTCCCGGCGACCACGCGATCGTCACCTGGCCGGGCTACCAGAGCCTCTACGAAGTCGGTCGCGCGACCGGCGCCGACGTCACCCTCCACGAGCTGCGTGAAGACGCCGGATGGGCGCTCGACCTGGATCTCCTCCGGACCCAGGTGACGCCGACGACCCGGCTCATCGTGGTCAACGCCCCGCATAACCCGACCGGCATGCTGCCCGACCGCGCGACGTTCGAGGGCCTGGCCGCGATCGCCGCCGACGCCGGCGCGCACCTGCTCGTGGACGAGGTCTATCGCGACCTCGAGTTCGACTCCGCCGATCGATTGCCGGCCGGCGCCGAAGCGCTCGAGCGGGGCGTGTCCCTGGGCGTGATGTCCAAGTCGCTTCGCGATGGCCGGCCTTCGGATCGGGTGGCTCGCGACCCGCGATCGGGATCTCCTCGCGCGCTGCGCGGCCTTCAAGGACTACACGACCATCTGCTCGTCGGCGCCGTCGGAGATCCTCGCGCTCATCGGACTCCGTGCCGCGGACGTCGTGCTGGCCCGATCGCGCGCCATCGTCACGACCAACCTCGAGCTGCTCGACGCGTTCTTCGAGGCCTGGGCGGACCGTTTCACGTGGGTCCGGCCGCGGGCCGGGTCGGTCGGGTTCGCCCGCCTCACCGTGCCAGGGCGTCGCCATCGACGACTGGGCCACCGACCTCGTCGAGACCGAGGGTGTCCTGCTGTTGCCGGGCTCGCACTTCGGGTTCGGTGGCAACCACTTCCGGCTCGGCTTCGGCCGGACGGATCTGCCCGAAGCGCTGGACCGCCTGGAGGCGCACGCCGCCTCGACCTTGCGTTGAACCCGTCGATCGCCGCCACGCTGCTCGTGAGCCTGCGCCGCACACGGGCCGCCTGGCCGATCGTCGCGGCCGCGGGCCTGACCTGCGTCCTCGCGACGACGCTGCTGGCAGCGGGACCCATCTATGCCAATGCCGTGTCGGTCGCCGGCCTCCATCGAGTCCTCGCGGATGCCCCGGTGGAACAGGCCAACGTGCAGGCCAGCCTCCGTGTGATCCCGGCCGAGGTGGCCGCAGCGGACGTCGCGGTGACCGGGGCCATCGAGGCGTCGTTCGCCGACGTCGGCGGCGTCATCGTGCGCTCTGCGCGTTCGGGCACCTTCGACCTGCCGCTGGCGGTCCCGGGAGCCGTCCCGGACCTGGTCAACCTCGCCTGGATGGAGGGGTTGGCGGACCGTGCGACCCTCGTGGGCGGGACGTGGCCGGAATCCGCGTCGGCCACGACCGGGGATCCGGTGCCGGTCGCGGTCGCCGACGTCGTCGCCCTCCCGCTGGGACTCGCCGTCGGTCAGGAACTCGCGCTCACCAGCCGGCTGGACCCGGACACGATCCTGCCCGCGCGCATCGTGGGCATCTTCCGCATCGACGACCCATCGGCGCCCGCCTGGTGGGATGAACGACAGGTCCTCGACGGCCTCGTGACCAGCGACGACTTCGCGACCCATGGACCGTTCTTCACGACCCGCGAGCACCTGTTCGAGCGCGCGACCACGCGCAGCACCGAACTCACCTGGCGGGCATTCCCCCAGGTGAGCGCGCTCACGATCGATTCGATGGCGGGCCTTCGAACGCGCGTGGCGGGTCTGGACGCGCGGATCGAAGCGGCGACTGGCGGCATCCCCACCACCGTGACGACCGGCCTGCCCGAGATCCTGGAGGACGCCGAACGTTCGCTGCTCGTGAGCCGGACCGGCGTGCTGGTGCTCATCGTCCAGCTCGCGGTGCTCGCCGCCTACGCGGTCCTGCTGAGCGCCGCGCTCCTCGTCGAGCATCGCCGCGTGGACACCGCGATGCTGCGGTCGCGAGGAGCGGGGCCCGCCCGGATCGGCGCGCTGGCGCTCGTCGAGGGCCTGCTCCTGACCGTTCCGGCCGCCGTGCTGGGCCCCCTGATCGCTGTCGCCGCGCTGGGACTGCTCGATGTCGTCGGGCCGCTGGCGGCGATCGGATTGCAGATCGATCCGGTCGTCTCGATCGACGCGTTCCTCGCCTCGATCGCGGGCGCGACGGCATGTCTCGTCGCGCTGATCCTGCCTGCCCTGCCGACGCGACGGTCGTTTGCCGCCGCGACCAGCGGCGTGTCGAGGGCCGCGACGGTCCCCACCGGCCAGCGGCTGGGGCTCGACGTCGCGCTGATCGCCGTCGCGGCCATCGGGCTCTGGCAGCTCCGCCACTACGGGGCGCCGTTGACCCAGAGCGTCCAGGGCGCGGTCGGGATCGATCCGCTGCTCGTGGCGGCGCCCGCGATCGGCCTCCTCGCCGGTGCCGTGGTCGCGCTCCGGTTGCTGCCGCTCCTGGCTGCGCTCATCGAGCGCGCGACGTCCCGGGGCCGCGGGCTCGTCTCGTCGCTGGGTGCCCGCCAGCTCGCGCGCCGGCCGCTGCGCTACACCCGCGCGGCGCTCCTGTTGATGCTCGCGATGTCGATGGGGGTGTTCGCGGTCTCGTACACCCACACGTGGACCGCGTCGCAGGTGGACCAGGCGGGCTTCCAGGTGGGGGCCGACGTCCGCGTCGAGCCCGGGACGCGTGCCGGGAGCGTGCCGCGCTGGGGTGCGGACCAGGCGTACGCGTCGTTGTCCGGGGGTGACGGCCCGCAGCGCGGTGGAGCGGGACTCGGTGCAGGCGTCGCGATCCGAAGGGGGCACGCTCGTCGCGCTCGATGCCGACGCGGCGGGGGAGATCGTGACGATGCGGCCAGACCTCGCCGATGCCCCGCTTGCCCGAACTGCTGGCGCCGCTTGCTGCTCGACGGCCCGGCCTGGCGGCGGTCCGCCTCGCGGGGGAGCCGCGCACGATCCGGCTCGAGGTGGTCCCGGAGTTCCGGGTCGTCGAGCGGCTCGTGTTCGACGACGACCTCGGCCAGCTCGTCGCCGAACCGGTCGATCCGGCCAGCATCGCCGGCCGGGCCGGGATCGGGTCGTCGGTGGTCGTCCGCGACGCGACCGGCGGCCTGCATCGCTTCGATGGCGAGACCGCGACCCTCGGCGGCGGCGCGCAGTGGGTCACGGTGCCGCTCGGCGATCCGGCGGGGCGACCGCGGCGTCGTTCGCCTACCCGCTCGACATCGTCGCGGTCGAGCTCCACCTCAACCTGCCCGGCGATCTCCAGTCGCCGGACGCGACGATCGCGGTCCGCGGGGTGGACGCGGCGCCGCTCGGCGGTGACTGGCAGCCGGTCCCGATGGACCTGGGTCGCGGCTGGCGGCTGACGTCGTCGATCTACGGCCTCCCGCACGAGACGCTCGAGCCGTCGCTGCGTGCGGACGGACTGGCGGCCGAGGCCGGAGCGGCCGGCGGCATGCCGGCGTTCCTCGGCGAGGACCAGTACGGTCGCGGCACCGACTTCGTCTTCGCGCCCTCCGAACTCACCGCGCTCGCCGACGCCGCCATCCCGGCCGTCGCCAGCACGGCCTTCCTGGAGGCGAGTGCGCTGGCCGTCGGCGAATCGATCCCGTTGGAGATCGCCGGCGTGCGGCGGACCGTGGAGATCGTCGGCGCGGTGCAGGCCTTCCCGACCGTCGAGGAGGACCAGCCGGTCCTCGTGGTGGACCTGCCCACGATGACGCTGCTGCGCTTCGAGGGCAGCGACAGCGTGGATCCGCCCGACGAATGGTGGTTCGCGGTCGATGACGACGCGCTCGACGCGACGGTCGCCGCGCTCGAGGATCGACCGATCGATAGCCGCTCCGTCTTGAGCCAGACCGCCCGGGCGCGGGCGCTCGCGACCGATCCCGTGGCGCTCGGGATCATCGGCGCGCTCAGCATCGGGTTCGTGGCGGCGACCCTGTTCGCGGTCGTCGGGTTCGTCGTGAGCGCGGCCGTCTCGGCGCGCGAGCGCGTGTCGGAGTTCGCCCTCCTGCGCGCCCTCGGCCTCTCCTCGGGCCAGCTCTCGAGCTGGCTGTCCCTGGAGAACGCCGTGCTTGCCGCGGTGAGCCTCGTCGCCGGGTGTGCGCTCGGTCTCGTGATCGCGTGGGTGGTGCTGCCCTTCGTGACGGTGACCCAGGAGGCGCGGACCCCGTTCCCGCCGGTCAACCTGGATGTCCCATGGGTCACGATCGGCGGACTCGTGCTCGCCGGCATCCTGGCGCTCGCGGCGACGATCCTCGTGCTGGCGTGGCTGCTCCGCCGGATCGGTCTCGCGGCCGTCCTGCGCACGGGCGAGGACTGACCGATGCGCATCGTCGGGGCGGTCGCCGCCCTCCTGCGACGGCTTCGGAGCGAGAAGGGCGCCGTGGCTCTCCTCTTCCTCCTCGTGGCCGTCACGAGCTTCGTGGTCGCGGCCAGTCCGCGGGTCTTCGATCGCGTCGCCGACGAGGGACTCCGCTACGAACTCGCCGGTGCGACGGCCGTCCAGCGAAATCTCCAATTCAGTGCGGTCGCGCAGATCCCGGCCCAGGAGGGCGATCCGTTCGCTCGCGTCCGGGCCCGCGGCGAGGCGCTGTGGGGCCGGCTTCCGGCGACCGCCCAGGACGTCATCGGAGCGCGCGGATTCGCCGTGGATTCGACGCGTTTCTCCCTCGCCGACCCGCCGAACTTCACGACGAAGGTGACATTCGGCTACCAGGACGGGATCGAGGACCAGATCGAGATCGTGGAAGGGCGGCTGCCGGGCCGGGCGGCGCAGGTCGAGGGCGACGCGCCGCCGCGCTTCGAGGTCGCGATGTCAACGGCGACCGCGGAGACGATCCACGTGGCGGTGGGCGACACGCTCGCGGCGGGCATCGACCCGAGCGATCCCATGCTCCGTCGGGTCTTCCCGCGCCCGACGACGCCCATCGAGATCGACGTCGTCGGGCTCTTCCGCGTCGTGGACCCGACGGCCGCCTACTGGTTCGACGATGGCCGGATGGCGCAGGCGGCGATCGGTGGATCGGAGGACGACCCGATCGCGTTCGCGATGGCGCTCGTCGCCCCAGACGCCTATCAGGACGTCCGCGACCTCGGCGTGCCGGCCGCGATATCGGTGGCGGTTCCACGTGGACACCGAGCGTGTGGACGCCGGGCGGCTGGATGCCCTCGTTCCGGACCTGCGACGATTGGAATCGGCGTTCGGGTCCACGACCGGGGCGCCCGGTGACGTCGTCTATCGGACCGGCCTGCTGGAGATCGCGGATCGCTACCTCGCTCGCCGTGCCACGACCGAAGCGACCCTCTCGATCGCCGCCCTGGGCCCGCTGGCGGTCGCCGCCGGCGCGGTCGGTCTGGTCTCGATCATCATCGTGCGGCGCCGGCGCACTGCGCTGATCCTGGCGCGTGGCCGGGGTGCCTCATCAGGCCAGCTGCTCGCCGCCCAGCTCTGGGAAGGGCTCCTGATCACGGTCCCGGCCGCCCTGCTCGGGTTGCTGCTCGCGTCCGTCGCGGTGACCGCTCGATCGAATCCGATGTCGGCGATCGGCGCGATCCTCGTCGCCCTCGCCGCGACCGCGCTCCTGCTGGCCGCCACCTGGCCGTTCGCGCGGCGCGCCCGACGCGACCTCGAGCGCGAGGATGCGCCCGGTCGTGGCGTCAGCCCGCGTCGCCTCGTGCTCGAGGCGACGATCATCGGCGTCGCGCTGGCCGCCGCGTGGCTCCTGCGCGAGCGGAGCGTCACCGGTGAGGTGCCCGAGGGCGACGTCGCCGGGTTCGACCCGTTCCTGGCCGCGACGCCGGTGCTCATCGGCATCGCGGTCGGGTCTGCTGGCCATCCGTCTGTACCCCTTCCCGGTGCGGGCCCTTGCCGCCGTCTCGGCTCGACGCCGGGACCTCGTCCCGGTCCTTGGGCTTCGGAGCATCGGTCGTCACCCGAGCGCGGCCTACCTGCCGCTGCTCGTCCTGACGCTCACCGTCGCCATCGGGGTCTTCTCATCGGTGGTCGCGATGACGATCGAGCGCGGACAGCTCGCGGCGTCGTGGCAGGAGGTCGGGGCGGACCACCGGATCGAGGCGCCGCCCGGGAGCTCGCTCCCGGACGGCCTCGATGTCGCGGGGATCGACGGCGTGACCGAGGTCGCGGTGGGCATGAGCATCGCCGTCCCGCCCAGCGTCGGGACCGCCGGCAGCGCCACGCCGACGCTCCTCCATGCCATCGAGCCGGCGGCGTACGAGGCGGTCGTGGCCGACAGCCCCGGTGGCGGTGGTGCTGCCGCCCGCGATGCACGTCGAACCGACGGATCCCGCGATCGGGACGCCGGACGCCCCGATCCCTGCCGCTGGTCTCGAGCCGCCTGCCCAATGGATGGGCGGCGCGCGGGGTCGGCGACACCTTCGAGCTCCAGGTCCAGGGCCGGCCCGTGGCGTTCGTCGATCGCGGGCATCAGCGACACGTTTCCCGGGATCCGCCGTGGGGCGACCTTCGTCGTCGCGTCGTTCGACGCGGTCGCGGCCGCGTATGACGATGGGCGCATCCGGCCGACCGTGCTGTTCGCTCGAGGTCCGGCGGAGGTGGGTCCCGAGATCGAGGCGCTGCTTGCCGGACACGGCCTCGCTCGAGACGCGCACGTCACGTCACGAGTCGTTCGCCGCGCTCCACGATGCGCCGCTCGTCCTCGCCGTCGGTTCCGGGTTCCTCGTGGCGCTCGCGGTCGCGGCGGCGTACGCGGCGCTCGCCGTGGTGGCGATCGTCGCGCTGGATGCCCAGCGACGCGCTCGGGAGCTGGGCTTCCTGCGGACGCTCGGCCTGACGGACCGGCAGCTGGTCGGCCTGACCGTCGTGGAGCACGCTCCGCCGGTCGTCCTCGCCCTCGGGATCGGCGTGGCGCTGGGGCTCGGTGTCGCATGGTTGCTGGAGCCCGGCCTTGAACTGGCGATCTTCATCGACCCGGCCGCGCCCGTGGTCCTGTCGGTGGACTGGCCATCGATCGGGGCGGTGGTGGTCGCCGTGGTCGTGGTGGTCGCCGCGGCCGTGGGAGCGAGCTCCTGGGCGGCCCATCGGTTGAACCCGGCCGAGGCCCTCCGGATGGGCGACGGGTGAGCGAGCGATGATGGCGCGGACATGACCGAGCCCCTGCCCGAGATCATCGACCTGCCGAGCGCCGAGCAGCAGGCTCGCAAGCCACGTCCGCGCTACGGCGAGCGGACGATGATCGTCTGCGACAACCTCGTGAAGATCTACAAGGTCGCCGACCTCGAGGTGGTCGCCCTCCAGGGCCTGGACCTGCTCATCGAGAAGGGGGAGTTCGTGGCGCTGGTCGGCGCGTCGGGCTCGGGCAAGAGCACCCTCCTGAGCGTGCTCGGCGGCCTCGATGTCCCGTCGGCGGGCCGAGCGGTCGTCGCCGGCCACCAGTTGACCGAGCTGTCCGCGCGCGAGCAGACCCTGTACCTCCGCCGGGTGATCGGGTTCGTGTGGCAGCAGACGGGGCGCAACATCCTCTCGTACCTGACCGCACTCGAGAACGTGACGTTGCCGATGGTGTTCGACGGCGTCCCGCCAGCGGTCCGCGAGGCGCGGGCACGCGACCTGCTCGCGCAGGTCGGGCTCGCCGATCGTGCCGATCATCGACCGGACCGGCTCTCGGGCGGCGAGCAGCAGCGGGTCGCGATCGCCGTCGCCCTGGCGAACGAGCCGGAGGTCCTCCTCGCCGACGAGCCGACCGGCGAGCTCGATACGGTCACGGCCGGCGAGATCTTCGAGCTCCTGCGGCGGATCAATCGCGAGTCGGGCGTCACCATCGTCGTGGCGACCCACGATCCGCTCGTCAGCACGCAGGTGAGCCGGACCGTCGCGATCCGCGATGGACGCGTGAGCAGCGAGGTGCTCCGCCAGCGGACGATCTCCGCGGCGGGCGACCACCACGTGGAATCCACCGAGTACGCGGTGCTGGACCGGGTGGGACGGCTCCAGTTGCCGCAGGGCGCACGTGGAGGCGCTGGGGCTGGAGCGCCGGGTCCGCCTGGACCTCGAGGAGGATCACATCGCGGTCTGGCCGGATCGGCCGGGATCGGGCGATGCCCGGATTCGGAGCGTGGGTCGTGACGACGCCGATGGTCGAGACCCGCGGCCTGAGCCGGGAGTTCCGGCTCGGGTCGGTCGTGGTGCACGCCCTCCAGGACGCCGACCTGCGGGTGGAGCGGGGCGAGCTCGTGGCCGTCCGCGGCCGGTCCGGGTCGGGCAAGACGACGCTGCTGTCCCTGATCGGCGGCCTTGACCGCCCGACCGCCGGTCAGGCGTTCGTGGACGGCGAATCGGTCGGCGACATGAGCGCCGATGCCCTGGTCGAGCTGCGTCGCCGGCGGATCGGGTTCATCTTCCAGGCGTTCGGCCTGCTGTCGATCCTGTCCGCGGCCGAGAACGTCGAGGTGCCCCTGCGGCTCGTGGGCGCCGAGCGGAGTGCGCGCGAGGACCGGGTGCGGGTCCTGCTCGAACTCGTCGGGTTGGGCGACCGGGCCGCGCATCGCCCGCACGAGCTGTCCGGCGGCGAGCAGCAGCGCGTCGCGATCGCCCGGGCGCTCGCGAATCGTCCCGATGTGCTCCTCGCGGACGAGCCCACCGGTCAGCTCGACTCGCACACGGGTCGGGCGATCATGAGCCTGCTGCGGGCGGTCGTCCGGAGCGAGGGCGTGACCGCGTTGATCGCCACGCACGACCCGATGCTCATCGATCTCGCGGATCGGGTCGTCGAGCTGCGCGACGGCCGGATCGTGGACGGGGCTTCGGGGCCTGCGGCGGTCAGCCGGCCGCCGGGACCGCCGGCCCGTGATGACAATCGGCCGCATATCGGCGCCTCGGCGGCTGACCGCCGGCCCGTGATGACAATCGGCCGCATATCGGCGCTCTCTGGCGGCTGACCGCCGGCCCGTCGCCTGGAACGCTCGGGGCCAACGTCCCACCTAGTGCTGTGGCGAATCCCTTGAACGTCGATCGGCTCCGCAGCGTCCCGCCTAGCCCCTGGCGGCTGAGGCGGACGTTGAAGCCGTGGATTTCGGCCGGAACACGTCCAGGAGATTCGCGGGGAGACTAGGGCGGACGCTGTGGGCCTCGACGAGGACCCAGGCCAGGCCGATGGACGCGGCTGGGCACCGGCCCCGGTGGCGCCGGCCGCGGCGACCCAGGCCAGGCCGCCCGGCCGCCATCCGCCCGCGGACCCGCGACCCGGCCCCGGCCCCGGCCCCGCCGGCCCTGGCGGCCGCGCCGGCCGCCATCTGCCTGCGGACCCGCGCCGCCGCTCAGCCAGCGGCCGCCGCGCCGACCGGACGCGCCATCGGCTCACCGAGGAGGCCACGGATGGCGACTCGGATCGGTTCCGCGAGGGTCGTCGGCCCGTCGGGCGCCACGGCCACGGCCGCGGCCAGGACCGACGCCGGCGTGGTGCGACCGTGCCAGCCCAGGGCCTTGACCGGCGTCAGGCGGATCACGAGCGCGTAGGTCCGCGCGAACTGCGCGGGGGTGAGCCCGAGGTCCGCGATCCGCGAGCCGTACTTCTCGAGGAACCCCGCCGGCAGCGCGAGCGGCGTCGGGTCGGGATCGATCACCCCGCGCGCCCGGAGCAGGCCGACGTCGAAGTCGTCGTCGGCGTCGCCCATGCGCGAGCATCACGCGCGGCTCGGCGGCGATATCGCGGGCCTTCCGTGCCCCCGGCTTGGACAGGATGGTGATGCTGCGCACCGTCCCACACGAACCAGGTCGGGACGAGGTGCGGGGACCCGTCCGCGCCCACCGTGGACAGCCAGATCACCGGTTCCCGTTCCAGGAATCGGATC
The DNA here is from genome assembly GCA_963743815.1 of uncultured Chloroflexia bacterium. Classification (GTDB taxonomy): domain Bacteria; phylum Chloroflexota; class Limnocylindria; order Limnocylindrales; family CSP1-4; genus SPCO01. The sequence goes on from CAVURB010000003.1 coordinate 286,624, forward strand.
AGGCGCGCGGTGGCGAGGTCGGTCGTCGGGTCCATGCCGGGAGCGTGCCGGACCGGCCGCGACAGCGACCGCCGACGACCGTCCCGACCCGGCATGGACATGTGACGACCCGGGATCAGCGGTCCTGGCCGCCGCCCATCAGGCCGCCGAGGCCGCCGAGCAGGTCGTCGAGCCCGCCGGCCGACGCCGCCGGCCCCGCCGCGCCGGCGCCGGCGCCGCCCATCAGGCCGCCGAGCAGGCCGCCGAGGTCCGGCATGCCGCCGCTGCCGATCGCCCCGTCGAGACCACCGTCGGGCACGGCACCGTTCGGGGTGAGCATGTCGATGATCTGCGGCAGGAACGCCGCGAGCATCGGCAGCAGCGCGGCGATGTCGAGGCCCGGACCGGCCGACAGGCGCTGGACCTCGTCGTCGCCCAGCGCGGCACCGAGCTGCTGCGGGTCGACCGGCTGGTTCGGGTCCGCTGCCGACCCAGGAGTCGACCGCGTCGCCGAGCCCGGCGTCGCGAAGCTTGTCGACCAGGCCATCGAGGCCACCGTCCGCGCCGATCGCGCCGGCGAGGCCCGATACCGCGGCCGCCGGATCCGCGCCGCCACCGCTGCGTCACCGCCGAGTCCCTTCATGAGGCCGCTCAGGTCGTCCATCGTCGTCTCCTCCGTGTTCAGGTGTCGTCCGCCGTCCGTCGGCTGCCGGATGGCGCGTCGCCGCGGCGGTCCGGGCAGCGCCCACTCCCAGGTGTGCAGGCGCTTGAGCAGACTTCGGCCGGTCAGGTCCAGGTGGATCGGGGTGATGGCGATCCGCCGGTTGACGACGGCGTGGAAGTCGGTCCCGGGGACGGCCAGGCCCGACGGCGGCGGACCGCCGATCCAGAAGTAGGGGATGCCACGCGGATCGAGTCGCTCCACGCAGCTGGTCGGAGTACACCCGACGTCCCAGCCGCGTGACCTCGATGCCCTCGCACTCCTCGAGGCGTGGACCGCCGGGACGTTCACGTTGACGAGCTCGCCCCGCGACAGGCCCTCGCGCGAGGATGTTGCGGGCCACGATCGTCGCCGCGATGCCCGCCAGGGCGAAGTCGGGGTGCTCGTAGTACTCCTGCGAGATCGCGAACGCCGGGCAGCTGTTGATGACCGCCTCCATCGCCGCGCTGACCGTGCCGGAGTAGGTGATGTCGTCGCCGAGGTTCGCGCCGTAGTTGATGCCCGGACGCGACGAGGTCGAAGCCGTGGCCGAAGTAGCCCAGGAAGGCGATGCTCACGGCGTCGGTGGGGGAGCCGTCGACCGAGTAGGCGAGCGACCCGTCGGCCAGGGTGCGCTCGCGGACGCGCAGTGGGCGCATCAGCGTCTTCTGGTGGCCCGACCGCACTCTGGTTCGTGTCCGGGCGCCACGACCGTGACGTCGCCCATCGATCTCGAGCGCCTGCTTGAGGGCGAGCAGGCCGCGCGATTCCACGCCGTCGTCGTTGGTGATCGAGGATCCGCGGCCTGCGTGGTCCATTCGGGCCTCGGTCGCGCCGGCGTTCGAAGCGCCCGCGGGCCGCCCCGCAGCGCGCCACCGGCCAGGGGCTCACCGCGCTCCTTGTCCACGTCGCGCCGTTCGGAGCGGGCGCGCTCCCGGGTCATGTCGGGCGTGTCCCGCCGCGTCGACGGCTCGGGACCGTCGGGACGGTCCGGGTCGATCCTGACCCTCACTCACGGCTCGGCGGACTCCACGTCCTCCGCCTGGCCGGGCGCCGGTTCGCGCGGCACGCGGACCGGGCGACCCTCCCGCTCGCTCAGTCGGCGAGCGGCCCGGTCGGCGACGGTCCGGTCGGCCGAGGTCGAGCCGCAGGTAGTGGAGGAAGAACGCCGAGCGACGGCGGCGACCGGGATCCCGAAGATGGCGCCGGGGATGCCGGCGATGCGCGACCCGATGAGCACCGAGGCCAGGACCACGATCGGGTGGATCCCGACCGCGCCCTGCATGATCCGCGGCTGGAGGATGTTCATGACCACGAACCAGCCGACGACCATGATGATCACCACCGGCAGCAGGGCGTCGGGCTGCGAAGAGGAGGGCCACGATCACCGGGGGTGCCCAGGCGACGAACGGCCCGAAGAACGGGATCGCCATGAGGATGCCGGCCGAGCACCGAGGTCAGCGCCGGCAGCGGCAGGCCGAGCAGGAGGTTCGCGACCAGGGCGATCGCGAAGTACACGATGCCCATGAGCGCCTGGCCGCGGAGGAAGCCGCCGAACGAGCGGGCCACGGACGACTGGAGCAGGCGCGCCTCTTCGGCGTACGACGGCGGGACGAGCCGGTAGCAGGAACGCCATGATCGGGTCGCGGTCGATGACCATGTAGATCGACAGGAAGAAGATGATCAGCGTCAGCCCGATGGCGCCGACGCTGGCCACGGCGATCGACTGGAGCGGCTCGATCAGCGACGCCGGCGATGTCGTCGAGGTTGTCGAGCAGGGCGAGGGCCTGGGCCGCCACGTCCACCTGGCCGAGGCCGATCGAATCGAGCCAGCCCTGCAGCGGGGCGACGATGGTGTCGATGTCCTCGCGGATCTGCGGGATCGACGCGACGAACTGGGTGATCGAGTTCGCCAGGGCCTGCGCCACGACGAGACCGATGACGACCAGGGCGATGACGATGACCGTGTAGATGAGGACGGTCGCCACGACCCGCGGCAGGCCCGGGATGACCGCCGCGATCCGGGTCACGATCGGGCTGATGATGAACGCGAGGAGCCAGGCCAGGAAGAACGCCAGCAGGATGTCGCTGAACGAGGCCAGCGACCGCGCCGATCAGGTTGATCGCGATGAAGAACAGGACCACGGTCCCGAGCACGAGGATCGCGCCGAGCAACCGGCGCTCGCGGCTCGTCGGACGGACGTCGTCCATCATCGGCGCGGTCAGCGGAGCCCCATCTTCTCGCGCACCTCGGCCATCGTGGCCTGGGCGATCGGGCGGACGCGTTCGGCGCCGTCGTCGAGGATCCGATCGATCCGGGCCGGGTCGGCCATCAGCTCGAGGTAGCGTTCGCGCGGCTCGGCGTAGTGCTGCGAGGACCCGCTCCACCAGCAGCTTCTTGGTGTCCACGCAGCCCGTCCGGGCGGTGCGCTCGCCCTCCCAGATCTCGTCGTAGTCGTCGCCGAACGAGCGGTGGAGCTGGCAGACGTTGCAGACCTCGGGGCGGCCCGGGTCCGTGCGCAGGATCGCGCTTGGTGTCGGTGACCATCGACATGATCTGCTTCCGGACCTCGGCCTCCGGCGCGAAGATGTCGATGGTGTTGCCGATCGACTTGCTCATCTTCCGGACGCCATCGGTGCCCAGCACGATGGGCGCCTCCGTGTGGACGGCCATCGGCTCCGGGAACGTCTCGCCGTAGCGGGCGTTGAAGCTGCGCACGATCTCGCGTGACAGCTCCAGGTGGGCCGCCTGGTCCTTGCCGACCGGCACGAGGCTCGCCTTGTAGATGACGATGTCCGCGGCCTGCAGGACGGGGTAGGTCGAGCAGGCCGTGGTTCACGTCGTCGGGCTGGTTCGCCTTCTTCTCCTTGTAGGTCGGCGTCCGCTCCAGCCAGCGAGACGGGCGTGACCGTCATGAGCAGCCAGGCGAGCTCGGTGTGCTCGGGCCGGTGGCTCTGGACGAAGAGCGTGCAGCGCTCCGGGTCCAGGCCGAGCGCGAGGAGGGCCGCGGCCATCTCGCGGGTCTGGCGGCGCAGGCGCTCCGCGTCGTGCAGGCTCGTGAGGGCGTGGTAGTCGACGATGCAGTAGATCGCCTCGTACTCCCACTGGAGCCGGACGTAGTTCCGGATCGCGCCAAGGTCGTTGCCGATGTGCGGCGCGCCGGACGGCTGGATCCCGGAGAAGATCCGTGGTCGCGGGGCCGGCGCGGCGACGGGGGAGGGGGCCGGCGCGATCTCGGTCGTCATCGAGGCCCGAGTGTAGCCGACGCGCCGTGCCCGCCGATCACCAGCCCGTCGGCTACCATTCCGGGCGATGCGCGCCCACCGTCACGCCCCGCGTCCGTGAGCCGCCCGCCGCTGCGCGTCGGCATGCTCGGAGCGGGCACGGTCGGTCACGCGGTGATCGAGGGCCTGACCGCTCCACCCCGAACGCACTCGCCAGCTCGGACGGCGCCACGATCCAGCTCAGGCGGCATCGCGGTCCGCGACCTTGGACCGGGCACGCGCCGACGGGCTCCCCGACCGGCACTCCTCACCGACGCCCCCGCCCACCTCGTTGCCGACCCCGAGACCGACGTCATCGTCGAGGTCATGGGCGGGGACGAGCCCGCGCGAACGCTCATCGCCGCCGCACTCGGCGCGGGCAAGGCGGTGGTCACCGCGAACAAGCACGTGATCGCCCATCACGGCCCGGAACTGGAGGCGGCGGCCCGTCGGACCGGTGCGGCATTCCGGTTCGAGGCGGCGGTCGCGGGTGGCATCCCCGTCCTGTCGCCGCTGGCAACGGACCTCGCCGGCAACGACATCCGCCGGGTCCGCGGCATCATCAACGGGACGACGAACTACATCCTGACCGCCATGGCGCAAGAGGGCCGGCCGTACGAGGACGTCCTGGTGGACGCCCAGGAACTGGGCTACGCCGAGGCCGATCCGAGCGGCGACGTGGAGGGGGACGATGCCGTCAACAAGCTGGTGGTCCTCGCGCGGCTCGCGTTCGGACGGTGGCTGGACCCGGCCACGATCGGACGACGGCCGCCGACCGCCCGCGGCGACGGGGCGCCCGGGATCACGGGCGTCACGGACCAGGAGCTCGAAGGCGCGGCCGCGCTGGGACTGACCATCAAGCTGCTCGCGACCGCCACGCTGCCGCGACGACGAGATCGAGGCTGCGGTCGTCCCGACCGCGATCCCGTCGCACAGTCCGTTCGGCTGGACGGACGGGGTGCTCAACCGAGTCGAGATCGACGCCGAGCCGCTCGGGACGGTCGGGCTGTCCGGGCCGGGTGCCGGTGGGCCGGCCACGAGCAGCGCGATCCTGGGCGACCTCGTGGCGATCGCCCGCGGTGTGGGTTCCACGTGGGCGGGTCTGGCGCCCGCCACGGGTCCCGCGGTGGCCGCCGCCGACCCGCTCGACGGACCGCGGCACTGGTACGCGTTCCTCCCCGCGGTGCGCGCGGACGTGACCCTGCCGACAGCGCTCGATGAGGCGGCGTCCGTCATGTTCGAGGATGGGACGGCCATCCGCAGCGAGGTCGTCACGCTGGCCGAAGCCAAGGCGGCGTTCGATTCCGATCCTGCCCGACGGCAGCGGACGTGACGCTCTACCCGGTCGATGACTGACGCCCGGGCCGCGGCGACGGACGGACGCGGCCCGCGCCTGCTGGAGCGATACCGTCGGTTCCTGCCGGTGACAGACGCCACGCCGCAGCTCACGCTGGGCGAGGGCGCGACGCCGCTCGTGCAGGCGCCGCGTCTCGGCGCGGCCATCGGGGCGCCCGAACCTGTACCTCAAGGTGCGAGGGCCAGAACCCGACCGGGTCGTTCAAGGACCGCGGGATGGTGATGGCCGTGGCCAAGGCGGTCGAGTCGGGGGCGAAGGCCATCGTCTGTGCGTCCACCGGGAACACCTCGGCGTCGGCGGCGGCGTACGGTGCCGCGGCCGGCCTCGAGGTCATCGTCATCCTGCCCAAGGGCCAGATCGCGCTCGGCAAGCTGTTGCAGGCGCTGGTCGCCGGGGCGCGGGTCGTCGCGATCGATGGAAACTTCGACCAGGCCCTCCACATCGTTCGCGGGCTCGCCGAGCAGGACGAGCATCCGGTCACCCTGGTCAACTCGGTGAACCCGTTCCGGCTCGATGGCCAGCAGACGGCCGCGTTCGAGGTCTGCGACGACCTTGGCCGGGCACCGGACGTGCTGGCGATCCCGGTCGGAAATGCCGGCAACATCAGCGCGTACTGGGCTGGCTTCAAGGCGTACGCGGCCGCCGGGGTCACTCGGTCCACGCCGCTCGATGTGGGGGTTCCAGGCCGCCGGCGCCGCGCCGCTCGTCCATGGCCGACGCGTGGAGCGCCCGGAGACCGTGGCGACCGCCATCCGCATCGGCGACCCCGCGTCGTGGGACAAGGCGATCGCCGCGCGCGAGGAGTCGGGCGGTCGGATCGAGTCGGTGACCGATGACGAGATCCTCGCGGCATACCGCGACCTGCCGCGGCTGGCCGGGGTCGTTCTGCGAGCCGGCATCGGCCGCGAGCGTGGCCGGCATCCGCAAGATGGCCGCCGCCGGGAAGCTCGACCCCGACGCGACCGTCGTCGCGGTCCTGACCGGGCACGGCCTCAAGGATCCGCACACTGCCGAGCGCCAGGTGCCCGGCGTCATCGAATCGGCACCCGACCCTCGGGGCGGTCGCCGTCGCACTCGGCTGGACGTAGGAGGGAACGTGGTCGCGCACTGGCTGGCGGAACTGGACGGTCGGCGGGTCATCGTGGAGGCGCCCGCCTCGTCGGCGAACCTCGGCGCCGGCTACGACTGCCTGGGCGTCGCCCTGGCGCTCACGAACCGCGTCGAGCTCGAGGTCCGCGGCTGGAGCCGTGGCGAGATCGAGCTGAGCGTGGAGGGCGAGGGGCGCAACGAACTCTCCGAGGACCACGACAACCGGTTCGTCCGCGGTCTCGAGGCCGCCCTGGAAGTGGCCCGCGGCCCGCTCCCCGACGGCGTCGGGTGGCGGATCGGGATGCGCAACCAGATCCCGCTGGCCCGTGGCCTCGGCTCGTCGGCTGCGGCGACCGTCGCCGGCGTCGTCGCGGCGAACGCCCTGCTCGGTGGGCGTACTGGACACGGCGGCCCAGCTCCGCGCGGCGACGAGCGTCGAGGGCCATCCCGACAACGCGGCGGCGGTCCTGCTCGGTGGCTTCGTCGTGAGCGCCATGACCCCCGATGGCGTGGAGGCCGTGCGGTTCGACGTGCCGCGTGACCTGCGGGCCGTGCTGTTCGTCCCCGAGCTGCGGCTCTCGACCGACGAGATGCGCCAGGCGTTGCCGGCGGACGTGCCGCTGGAGGATGCCGTCGCGAACCTCGGCGCGGTCGCGGTCGGCGTGGCCGGGCTCGCGACCGGCCGGACCGACCTGCTGCGCTGGTTGACGGTCGATCGACTGCACGAGCCGTATCGGGCCAGGGCGTACCCGCAGCTCCCGCGCCTCGTCGACGCGGCGCGTGCTGCCGGAGCGCTCGGGGCGTGCCTGTCGGGCGCCGGGTCCACGGTCATCGCGTTCGCCGATTCGATGGCGGACATCACCCGGATCGAGGCGGCCCTGGCGGCGGTCGCCGCCGACACGGACCTCCCCGGCCAGATCCGCGTCATCGAACCGCGCAACGCCGGCGCCCGGGTCATCAGCGGGCCGTAGCGGCCCACCGGAGTCCCCGATGCTCCACCTGCGGATCCTCGTCCCGGCCGACCTGACGCCCTCGGTCACGTCCCTGTTGCGCGGCGAGCCTGGTGCCGTGCACCTCTCGGTGGTGCCGGGCGCCGGACTGGATCCGCTCGCCGACCTCGTCGAGGCGGATGTCGAACACGCATCGCTGGCGGCGCTGATCTCACGACTCGAGGACCTCGGCGTGAACGAGCGCGGATCGTTCTCGTTCGCGGACGTGATCGATGCGCGCTCGGAGGCCGCCGACACGGCCCGTCTCGCGACCCAGTCCGTCGGCAGCGAACTCATCGCCTGGGACGAGGTCGCCGCACGGACCCGCGACGACACCGTCGTCACGCCGGCGTACCTGCTGCTCATGACGATCGCGGGCGTGATCGCGGCGGGCGGGATCCTGACCAACAACGAGCTACTCATCGTCGGTGCGATGATCGTGTCGCCGGACTACGGTCCGCTCGCTGGGTTCTGCGTGGCCGTGATCGCGGGGCTGCGCGATCGGGCGAGGTCGACCGCCACGGCGCTCGCGGTCGGGTTCACGGTCGCCGCCGGGTCCGCGGCGATCGTGGCGGGCGCCGCGTCGATCGCCGGCCTCGTGCCCGACGCCTACCTCGCCGGCGACCGCCCCGTGACCGAGCTCATCGCCGAGCCGAACTGGGCGTCGTTCGTGGTGGCCCTGGCCGCCGGCGTCGCGGGGATGGTCGCCCTCGGCCAGGCGAAGTCGGGAGCCGTGGTAGGCGTCCTCGTATCGGTGACGACCATCCCGGCCGCGGCGAACGTCGGGGTGGCGCTCGCGCTCGGGAACGTCGACGAGGCGATCGGCGCTTTGGCCCAGCTCGTCATCAACCTGATCGGTCTCGTGATCGCCGGCGTGGGCAGTCTCTGGCTGGGTCGCCGCCTGTCGCGTCGGCGCGCGATCGCCGAGATCCAGCAGCGACGCGCGCAGGGTCGCCGCGCGACCGAGCGGCGCGCCGACGCACCGCTCGATCGACCACCCTCTTCCACACCGGACCACGACTGACCGAACCGAACGTCGAGAGACATCTCGACGGACGCCGCAACCCGTCTCACACTCGCGCCATGGATGGATTCGCGCGGTCGATCGGTCAGGGGATCGCGGGTCTCATCGAAGGTGCGTTCGAGACGATCGGCGCCGTCCTTCGCGGCATGGTGAACGCGGGAAACCAGGCATTGCCAAGCGGCCTGTTCTGGGTCCTGATCTTCATCCTGCTCGTGGCCGGCGCCTGGACGCTCGCCAAGCGGTAGGCAGCGAGGATCCCGCGGCGACGATCCCGCCCAGCGCGCTTCAGTGCGCCGCGATGAACCCCAACACCTCGCTCCAGGCCGCCGCGCTGGCGTCGGCGAAGTCGGCGGCCTTGCGGTCGAAGAAGCTGTGCGGCGCACCCTCGTACGTGACGAGTCGATGCTCGACGCCGGCGGCCGTGAGGGCGCGCTCGAAGGCAGCGACATGTTCCGGTGGGATGGCCGCATCCGCGCCACCGAACAGGCCCAGCACCGGGGCCCCCATCTGACCGGCCCGCGTGACCGGTTCGGGGGCGTCGTTCCGCCACGGCCCGACGAGCGTGCCGTAGAACCCGACCACCCCGGCGAGTTCCAGGCCGAGGCTCCCGGCCAGGAACGCCATCCGGCCGCCCATGCAGAAGCCCATGACGAAGACCCGCGACACGCCATCTGCCTGCAGGGCCGCCACCCCGGCGAAGATGTCTGCCGCGATGCCGTCCCAGGTCGTCGCCGAAACGTGCGGCATGTACTCGAAGTCCGCATCCCGACGTCCGATACCGGCCGTGCGGCCGAACCAATCGATGGCCAGGGCGTCCGTCCCATGTTCCGCAAGGCGCAGGGCGAGTTCCTCGTAGTACGGGTGGAGGCCGCGGACATCGGGGAGGATCAGGACCCCGGCCCCGCCTGGCGCCGCCGGGAGGGCGCGAAACCCGGCGAAGGACGCCCCGTCCTCCGCCGGTGAGCGTGACGAGGTTCCCGTCCAGAGCGCCGCCAGCGATCGGCGCGATCGGTGGCCGGCTGTCGTGGTCGAAGCACATCGGGCGAACCTCCAGGGGCCAGGGACCGTGCGTACGGGTACACCATCGTGCCACGGTAGAATGCGGCGTCATGCCCAACCCCCTCGTCGTCCAGAAGTTCGGCGGTTCGTCGGTGGCCGGTGCGGACCGCATCAAGCGGGTCGCGCGACGGATCGCCCGGGAGCGCGCCGCCGGCCACGACCTCGTCGTGGTGGTATCGGCGATGGGCGACACGACGGACGAACTCCTTGGCCTGGCCGCGGCCATCACCGACGAGCCGGATCCCCGCGAGCTTGACGTCCTGCTCGCGACCGGCGAGCACCAGAGCGCGACCCTCGTCTCGATGGCGCTCCACGCGATCGGCGTGCCCGCCATCAGCCTGACCGGTCCGCAGGCGGGGATCACCACGGATGGGACCTACGGGCGCGCCCGCATCGCCGGGATCGACCCTCGCCGGGTGAGCACCGAGATCGAGGAGGGCAAGGTCGTCATCGTCGCGGGCTTCCAGGGACAGAGTGCCGCCTCGATGGGCGACCAGGAGATCACGACGCTCGGCCGGGGCGGCAGTGACACGACGGCCGTGGCCCTTGCCGCCGCACTGCGGGCGGACCGCTGCCAGGTCTTCACCGACGTGCGCGGCATCTTCACCGCCGACCCACGGCTCGTCACGGATGCGCGCCAACTGCCAGTCATCGGCTACGAGGAGATGCTGGAGCTCGCGCATCAGGGTGCCCAGGTCATGCAGGTCCGGGCTGTCGAGCTCGGCTGGGTCAACGACGTCGTCATCGAGGTCCTGAGCTCGTTCGAGGACGCGCCGGGCACGCTCATCAAGGAGGATCCGCTCGTGGAGCAGCGCAACAAGGTCCGCGGGCTCGCCCACGACCGCAACGTGGCGAAGGTCACGGTCGTCGCGGTCCCGGATCGGCCCGGGATCGCCCGCGCGATCTTCGACCCGCTGGCCGAGGCCGGCGTCAACATCGACCTGATCGTCCAGAACGTGGGCCATGGCGGCGAGACGGACCTTTCGTTCACCGTGCCGCAGGTGGAGCTCGGCAAGGCCAAGAAGACCCTGGAGCCCGTCGTCCGCGAGCTCGGTGCCCGTGAGCTGACCACGGACGCAAGCGTGGCCAAGGTCAGCATCGTGGGCGCCGGGTTGCACAACGCCCCTGGCTACGCCGCGCGGATGTTCGGCACGCTCGCCGATGCGGGCGTCAACATCGAGATGATCTCGACGTCGGAGGTCCGGATCACGTGCATGATCGCGGAGGAGGAGCTGGAGACGGCGCTGCGTGCCCTCCACGCCGCGTTCGAACTGGAGCGACCGGAGCCGCTCGAGGTCGCGGCGGCCGGTTGAGCCGCCCTTCCCGAGTGTCATGACCGACTTCTTCGCCCGTCAGGAGCGATTCCGCGCTGTCGGATCCACGAACGACGTGGTCCGCGGATGGCTCGCGGGCGGGACCCCCGAGATCTGCCTCGCCATCGCCGATGAGCAGACGGCGGGGCGTGGCCGCGACGGGCGGACCTGGGTCGCCCCGCCCGGTGCCGCGCTGCTGCTCTCGCTGGGCTTTCGCCCGGACTGGCTCGAGCCGGACCGCGTCTGGCGGCTCGCCGCCACGGTTTCGCTCGCGATGGCCGACGCGGCCGAAGAGGTCGCCGGGCTGCCCGATGGGGCGATCCGCTGCAAGTGGCCCAACGACCTCGTGGTCGAGACCGTGGGCGTCGCGATCCCGTTCGCCCCGCAGCGTCCGACCGAGGTCCGCAAGGTGGCCGGGGTCCTGGGCGAGACCGGTGGCCTCGGGAGCGACGACCCGTGGGCGGTCGTCGGCATCGGCTTGAACACGGACTGGGTGGCCGCTGATTTCCCGGCCGAGCTCGCGACCTCCATGACCTCGCTGCGCGAGGTGTCGTCGGGCCGGCCCATCGACCACGCCGCGCTGCTCGACGCCTTCCTCGGCCGCGTCGAGGTCCGCGTGGCCGCGCTGCGCGGCGGCCGGTTCGATGTCGCCGACTGGACCGCTCGCCAGCTGACGACCGGCCGCGACGTGGACGTCGTGGCCCCTGATGGCACCGTGGAGACGGCCCGGGCGCTCGGGGTGGATGTGTCGAGTGGCGCGCTCGTGGTGGCCGGCCGGAGCGGCAACGACGCCGATGAACGGCACATCCTCGTCGGGGAGATCCGGCACGTTCGTCTCGCGGCCGCGGACCCGGTCACGCCCGCGGGTGTAACGCGATGAGCGGACCGGCATTGAGGAGAGCAGGACGTCCGGAGGGAACGTCCCCGTCGCGCCTCGCTCGCCTGGACCGGGACCGGTCCCTGGTGGAGGCGGCGCGTGCGGACCCGGCCCGCTTCGAGGCCCTGTACCGGAAGTACGTCGCCCAGGTGTACAACTTCGCCATCTACGAACTCCGCGATCACCACGAGGCGGAGGACGCCACGGAGCGCACGTTCCTCGCGGCATTGGCGAACCTGGCGCGGTTCGAGGAGCGCGCATCGCCCGACGAGGGACCGGACGCCTCGACGTTCCGGATCTGGCTGTTCCGGATCGCCCGCAACGTCATCGCGGAGCGACGTCGAGCCCAGCGGCGACGCCCTGAAGCGCCGCTGGACGCCGCCGTCGCCGCCGCCGACCCGATGGACATCGAGGGATCAGCGATCGTGCGTGAGGAGGCCGCCGCCGCATGGCGTGCCGTGGACCGCCTGTCCGGCGACCGCCGGCGGGCCGTCGTCCTGCGGTTCGTCCACGAGATGTCCACGGCCGAGATCGCCGGAGTCCTCGATCGGTCCGAGGGGGCGGTCCGCGTGCTGCTCCATCGCGCGCTCCGTTCGGTGGCCGGTGACCTGGGACGGGATCGCCGGTGACGGCGGGTTCGCTCGGGCGTGACGGCGACATCGAGGCATTCGTCGTCGACCGCTATCTCGAATCGCTCCTGGCACGCGAGCCCCTGGACCCGGACGGTGTGCCGGGCGAGCTGGCAGCCACGGCGCGACGCCTCGCTGGCGGTCTGCCGCGATACCACCCCTCATTCCGCTTCGAGGAGGACCTGGCAGCCACGCTCGCTGCGGTCGCCCGGCGCCTCGAGCGCGGCGAGACCGTGGCGTTCCCCGTTCCCGACGACGTGTCCGGACCCGCGGGACGGCCGTCGGTCGGCCGACCGGTCGTCATCGGTGGCGTGCTGACGTCCGCAGCGCTATCGATCGCCGGTGCCGCATTCGTGGCCTGGCGGCTGAGCCGGTCGCCCGCCGATCCGATGACCCGCGCCGCCCGGGCTGTCGCCCGGGCGAGGCTCGTCTGATGCCGCTCAAGCTGCCGTCGTTCCGCGCACGCCGGGACGTCTACCCGCCGGACCTGTGGACCAAGTGCCCCACCTGCTCCACGATGCTGTTCAACAAGCAGCTCGAGAAGCATCAGCGGGTCTGCACGACCTGCGGGCACCACTTCCGCCTCTCGGCCTCGGCCCGGATCGAGCAGCTCATCGACGATGGGACGTGGGCCGAACGCGATGCCGGGTTGCAGTCCGTGGACGCCCTGGGCTTCGTGGACCAGAAGGCGTACCCGGACCGGCTCGCTGCCGCCCAGCTCGCGACGGGCATGCGCGACGCGGCCGTCTGGGGGACCGGCGACATCGGCGGGACGACGGTCGCGGCGTGCGTGATGGACTTCGGGTTCATGGGCGGCTCGATGGGCGCGGTCGTGGGGGAGAAGGTCACCCGGGCCGCGGAGTTCGCGCTCGAGTCGCGAACGCCCCTGCTCATCGTGAGCGCGTCCGGTGGCGCCCGGATGCAGGAGGGAACGCTCGCCCTCATGCAGCTGGCCAAGACCCTGGCTGCCCTGGAGCGCCTGCGCGAGGCCGGCGTGCCATTCATCTCCGTCCTGTCCGATCCCACGACGGGCGGCGTGTTCGCGTCCTTCGCGGCCGTCGGTGACGTCAACATCGCCGAGCCGGATGCCCTCATCGGGTTCGCGGGCGCCCGGGTCGCCGCCGGGACCATCGCCTCCGAGCTGCCCCCGGGCTTCCAGCGCGCGGAATTCCTGTTCAGCCACGGGTTCGTCGACCGGGTGGTCGCACGGGCGGAGCTACGCGATGCGTTGGTCCGCCTGCTGCACCTGCTGCCGGTCCGTGGGGCCGCGTCACCACCCGTGCCGTCGGACGAGGACGACGTGCCGGCCTTCCGACCGCTCTCCTTCCTGTCCACGATCGCCGACAAGGTGGGTGACATCGCCGGCGATCTCACCGGGACGGACACGGCCACCGAAGACGCGACCGCGTCCGGATCCGCGGCCGACACGAACGGCGAGATCCGGACCAACGGCACCACTCTCGGACCAGCGACGGCGACGGCGAAGGACGAGGTCTGGGCACGCGTGCAGGTGGCTCGCTCACTGCGGCGCCCGCGCACGCTCGAGTTCGTTTCCGCCATGACCGAGGACTTCGTCGAGTTGCACGGCGACCGGCTTTTCGGTGATGACGCCGCCGTCGTGACCGGCCTCGCTCGCCTCGATGGTCGATCGATCGTGGTGGTCGGCCAGCAGAAGGGCGCGGACACCGAGGAGAACATCCGGCGCAACTTCGGGATGCCCCATCCCGAGGGGTATCGCAAGGCGATGCGGGTCATGGAGCTCGCCGAACGGTTCGGCCTGCCGATCGTGACCTTCGTGGATGTCCCGGGCGCGCATCCCGGACCCGAATCGGAAGAACGAGGGATCGCCGAGGCGATCGCCCGGTCGATCGGACTGATGAGCCGCCTGCGGACCCCGATCATCACGGTCATCACCGGTGAGGGCGGCTCCGGCGGGGCGCTCGCGATCGCGGTCGGCGACGTCGTGATCGCCCTCGAGAACGCCGTGTACTCGGTCATCAGTCCGGAGGGTTGCGCATCGATCCTGTGGCGGAGCCCGGACGAAGCCGCGACGGCTGCCGCGGCGATGCGGATGTCCGCGGCGGACCAGCACGCGCTCGGGGTCGTGGACATCGTCGTACCCGAGCCGGGCGAAGGGGCACATGACGACCCCGGCGAGACCGCTCGTCGGTTGCGCGACATCATCGTGGACCGGCTGGCCGCGCTCGACGATCTGTCCACGGATGCCCTCGTGGAATCGCGCTACCGACGCTACCGGTCGCTGGGCGCCTACACTGAGGTCGCACCGACCGGGGCACCCGAACGGGTCGACCGGAGCCTCGCCGATCGGCTCCGCGACCTGCTTGATCCCGGCCGCCGCCCGCCGAGCCCCGGGGTGGAGGGCTGGTCGCGCGACGAACCACCGGCCCGCGAGGAGGTCTAGCGAGTGCCCGAATCGCCGTCACCCGACGCGCACCGGCCGTCCCGCACTGCCGACGAACGCTCCGCGGACCATGCCGCGATCGACCGGCTCAGCGTCGAGTTGCTCCCATCCCTCATCGCCAAGCTCGGGGCCACGCGCCTTGGGGAACTCGAGGTCCGCGAGGGCGCCTGGCGGGTTCGGTTGCGGCGTCCCGCCGACGGGTCCGTCTCCAGCACGCCGGCGGCCGGTCGCGAACGTCGTCCGACCGAGCGTGGTGGCGAGCGTGGTGGCGGCGAGCGCGCGGATCGCCATGCCGATCGCTCGGCCCGCGGCGCGCACCACGCGCCCGACGGGGGGACCGGCCGCGGCGGTTCGCGTGGTGTCGCGACGTCGCCCGCGGTCGGGATCTATCGGCCGCGCACGGACCTCAGCGCGGGGGATCGCGTGCGATCCGGGGACCGGCTCGGGGCGGTCGACATGCTCGGTGTCGCCCAGGAGGTCCTCTCGCCGGTCGACGGCATCATCGGCTCGGCACTCGCCGAATCGGGCGACGCGGTCGAGTACGGCCAGGAACTGCTCGTGATCGAGATCGTCGTGCCGTCGCAGACGACCTCCACGTCCACGAACGGCTTGGGCGGGTGATCGATGTTCCGTAAGGTCCTCATCGCGAACCGGGGCGAGATCGCGCTGCGCATCCTGCGTGGCTGCCGCGCCCTCGGCGTCGAGGCGGTCGTGGCCTACAGCGAGGCCGATCGCGAGTCGCTCGCCGTCCAGCTCGCGGATGAGGCCATCTGCGTCGGTCCCGCGGAGGCGACCCGCTCGTACCTGTCGGCGCCGGCCGTGATCTCCGCCGCGCTCGTGACCGGCTGTGACGCCATCCATCCTGGCTACGGGTTCCTCTCCGAGGACGAGGGGTTCGCCGAAGTCGTCGCCGCCCATGACCTCGTGTTCATCGGACCGCCGGCGAACGTGCTGGAGCGGTTCGCCAGCAAGGCGGGCACGCGCCAGCTGCTGGGCGCCCATGGGCTGCCGACCATCCCGGGTTCCGACGGGATGCTGCGCGACGACCTCCACGCGCTGAGCGAGGCCGAGCGGATCGGCTACCCCGTGCTCATCAAGCCATCGGCGGGCGGCGGCGGCAAGGGCATGCGCATGGTCCGGACCGCGCGCGAGCTGGAATCGGTGCTGCGGGTCTGTCGGTCGGAAGCCAAGGCCGCCTTCGGCGACGACTCGCTCTATCTCGAGAAGTGGCTCGATGAGAACCGCCACGTCGAGGTCCAGGTCGCGGTAGACCGCTACGGCCATGGCGTCCACCTGGGCGATCGCGACTGCTCGGTCCAGCGGCGCCACCAGAAGATCCTCGAGGAGGCGCCCACGCCGGCCTTGTCCGACGCGGATCGGGCCGAGCTTGCCGAAAAGGCGGTCCGGGCCGTCGTGGCGGCTGGCTACGAGAACATCGGCACGCTCGAGTTCCTTGTGGACCGGACGGGGAACTACTACTTCATCGAGATCAATTGCCGCATCCAGGTGGAGCATCCGGTGACCGAGATGCTCACCGGAGTGGACATGGTGGCGACCCAGCTGCGCATCGCCGCCGGGGAGCCGCTGGGCTTCAGCCAGGCCGACGTGTCGTTCACCGGCCACGCCATCGAGTTCCGGATCAACGCGGAGGATCCCGAGCACGACTTCCGCCCCGGCGCCGGGATCGTCGAGCGAGTACCACGCTCCCGGGCGGCCCCGGCGTGCGGATGGACTCCCACCTGTACAGCGGCTACGAAGTCCCACCCTTCTACGACTCGCTCCTGGGCAAGCTCATCGTGTGGGGGCCGGACCGGGCGAGCGCCATCGCCCGCGGACGCGTCGCCCTCGAGGAGCTGGTGATCGATGGGATCGTGACCAACACGAGCATCCACCAGGCGATGCTGGCGTCCGAGACATTCCTGGACGGAAAGATGACGACGAACCTGCTGGACCGCGTCGGGAGTGCGGCCTTCCTCGCGGCCGCCGCCCGCGCATCGTGACCCTCCGTGCCCGGCCGAGCGTCCCGTCCGTGATGCAGACCTGCACAAAAAGCCCGACAGCGGCGGGCATGAGCGGCGACACTGACCACCATCCGATCTGGAGATGCCCATGACCGACACCATGCCGGACGCCGCGGCCCGGACGCCGCCCCGGAAGCCGCGACCAGTCTCAGCGTCGCCGAGATCGAACGGCTCATCCCGCACCGCTGGCCGTTCCTGCTCGTCGACCGCATCGTGGAGTACGAGCCCGATGCGAAACGGATCGTCGGCCTGAAGGCGGTGACCGCGACGGAGTGGTTCTTCCAGGGCCACTTCCCGGGTCTGCCGGTGATGCCGGGAGTCCTCCAGGTGGAGGCATTGGCCCAGACGATGGCGGTCTACGTCGCCCGACAGCCCGGGTTCGGCGATCGGATCGGGCTGTTCGCCGGGATCGACGAGGTCCGGTTCAAGCGGGTCGTGGTCCCGGGCGACACGCTCCGACTCGAGGTCGTCATGGAGAAGCTCGGGTCGCGGTTCGGCAAGGGTCGCGCTGTCGCGTCCGTGGACGGCGAGGTCGCCTGCGAAGGCGTGCTCTCGTTCGTGATCCCTCCGGCCGGGGTCCTGCGATGACTCGCCTGGCGGCCCTCTCGGACGTCCACGGCAACGCCACGGCGATGGAGGCGGTCCTCAAGGACGTTGCCCGCGAGAAGCCCGATGTCCTGCTGGTCGCCGGCGACCTCGTCCTCAACGGACCGGAGCCCGGGCTCGTCGTGGACGTGCTCCGGTCCCTCGCAGATGACGGTGCGCTCGTCGTCCAGGGCAATACCGATATCGCCGTCGCGGATTCCGACTACAGCGCAGCCTTCCCGGGGATGATCGATGGCGTCCCGGACGCGATCGTGGATGCCGCGGAGTGGGCGCACGACGCGCTCGGACCGCAGCGGATCGACTGGCTGCGCCGACTCCCGGCGGAGCGCCGGTGGCGGATCGACGACGACACGCTGGTCCTGGTCTGTCATGCCTCGCCGGGTTCGCAGACCGCCGGGTTCGACCAGGGCCTGGACCCCAACGTCATCATCGAGCGGATCGCCCGGACCGATGCCCGGGTCATCGTGTGCGGGCACACGCACGTGCCCGAGGTCCGTGACCTCGGATGGAAGCTCATCGTGAACGCTGGCTCGGCGGGCTACGTCTTCGACGGCGATCCCGACGGCGTCGTGGGCCCTGATCGACATCGAGGACGATGCCGTCCACGCGGAGATCCGCCGGACGACATTCGACGCGCTGTCGGTGGCGAATGCGATCTCGGCCCGCGGCCTCGCGGGCGACGTCTATCGAGCCGCGACGGTGCGCACGGGACGGCTCGTCCGGTGACGCGGCGGGTCGTGGTCACGGGGATGGGCGCGGTCACGGCGCTCGGCAACGACGTCGCCTCCACCTGGGACGGCCTCGTGAGCGGTCGATCCGGGGTGCGGACCATCACCGCGTTCGACCCATCGCGGCTGGGCGTCCGGATCGCCGCCGAGGTGCAGGGATTCGACGCCAGCGGCGTGCTGGACCGCAAGGACCAGCGGCGAACGGACCGCTACATCCAGCTCGGCCTCGTCGCGGCGCGCGAGGCGATGGACCAGGCCGGGTTGCCCGAGCGGCTGGAGGGCCGGCTCGCGGAGTCGACCGGGGTGATCCTGGGCACGGGTCTGGGCGGCGTGGGGACGCTCTACGAGGGGATGTCCACCAACGCCCTGCGTGGCCCCGACCGGATCAGCCCGTTCCTCGTGCCGATGGGCATCCCCAACGTGGGCGCCGGGCAGATCGCCATCAACTTCGGGATGACCGGACCCAACTTCGCGACCGTCTCGGCCTGTGCGAGCGGCGGGCACGCGCTCGGCGAGGCCTCCGAGATCATCCGCCGCGGCGACGCGGACATCATGGTCGCCGGTGGCTCGGAAGCGGGGATCCACGAGCCGCTCGTCGGCGGCTTCGCCGCGATGCGTGCCCTCTCCACCCGGAACGATGATCCGGCCGCCGCCTCGCGACCGTTCGACGCGGATCGCGACGGGTTCGTGTGCGGCGAGGGCTCCGGTGTCCTCGTCCTCGAAGCCCTCGAGCATGCCGACGCGCGTGGTGCGGAGCCCCTGGCCGAACTCGTCGGGTATGGTGCGACCGCGGATGCGTCGCACATCACGCTGCCGGCGCCCGGCGGCATCGGCGCCGTCCGGGCGGCCCGACGCGCGCTCGAGAAGGCCGGCCTGACCACGGCCGACATCGACCATGTCAATGCCCACGCCACGTCGACACCCGAGGGTGACAAGGCGGAGCTCCAGGCGATCCGGACGATCTTCGGCGACGATGCCGGTCGGATCGCGGTGACCGCCAACAAGTGCATGCTGGGCCATACGCTGGGGGCCGCCGGAGCCATCGAGGCGATCGCCACGATCCTTGCCATCCGCGAGGGGATCGTGCCGCCCACCATCAACCTCGCAGACGCCGGACCCGGCCGGTGACGGCCTGGACCTCACCCCCGGCGTCGCCGCTCGACGCGACATCCGCGCAGCGATCAGCAACTCCTTCGGGTTCGGAGGACAGAACACCGCCCTCGTCTTCACGCGGTGGTCGCGATGAGTGACGCCCTCGAGCCCGTGGCGTCGCCGGAACCCGCGCCGGAGGCTGCGGCCCTGCCCGACCCGCCAGCCGTCGCAGCGGAACCGCCCGCCCCGCGGGATCGCGGTGACGTCGAGCTGCTGGCGCTCATCGACCGGCTCTCGGCGCTGCTGGATCGCTCGGACCTCTCCGAGCTCGAAGTGGAGGTCGGAGGCACCGGCCTGGTCCTGCGCAAGCCGTCGGCGATGCCCGCAGCCTCCGCGGCCGTGTCCCCCGCCGCGCCACCCCAGGTGGCCGCTGGTGAGCCGCATACCGCCGGCCGCGATCCGGCGAGCGTGGCACGCCCGTCCGTCAAGGCGCCGCTCACCGGGATCTTCTACGCCTCGCCGGCGCCCGGATCGGCGCCGTACGTCACGGCCGGGGGCGAGGTCGCGGTCGGGCAGGTCATCGGTCTGATCGAGGCGATGAAGTTGTTCAACGAGATCAAGTCGGACCTGGCGGGCCGGGTGGTGCGGGTGGTCCCCGACAGCGGCACGCTGGTCAAGGCCAAGCAACCGCTCATCGAGGTCGAGCCGCTGTGAGCACACCCGGAGGCCCCGCGCGCCACGCGCACATCACGGGGTGGGGTCGGTACGCCCCGGCCCAGGTCCTCACGAACCACGACCTGGAGCGGATGGTCGAGACCAATGACGAGTGGATCGTCCAGCGGACCGGGATCCGCGAACGGCGCGTCGCGGCGGCTCACGAGACGACCGCGTCGATGGCGGCGGTCGCGTCGCTCCGGGCGATCCGGACCGCCGGGATCGAGCCCGACGACATCGACCTGATCCTGCTCGCGACGCTCACGCCCGACTACTGGATGCCGTCGACCGCGGCGCTCGTCAAGGAGGCCATCGGCAACACGAAGGCGGCGGCCATGGACGTGGCCGCGGCCTGCTCCGGGTTCGTCTATGCGTACGCGACCGCCCAGGCCTACATCACGAGCGGGCTCGCGAACCACGTGCTGGTCATCGGGGCCGAACTGCTGACCCGGTTCCTCGACTATACGGACCGGAGCACCTGCATCCTGTTCGGAGACGGTGCCGGGGCGGTGGTGCTCTCGGCTGCGGATACGCCGGGTGGTGGACTCGGTATCGAGATGACGACCGAGCCACAGGGCGCGTACATGATCTGGCTGCCCGCGGGTGGCGCGAAGAGCCCGCCGAGTGCGGCGACCATCGCCCGTGGCGAGCACTACATCCGGATGGAGGGCAAGGAGACCTACCGATTCGCGACGCGGACGCTGGCGACGACGGCCCTCGCATCGATCGAGAAGGCCGGCCTCACGCCCGCCGATATCGACCTGTTCATCCCGCACCAGGCCAACATCCGGATCATCGAGGCCGTGGCCAAGGGCCTCGACCTGCCGATGGAGCGGATGTACGTGAACCTGGACCGGTACGGCAACACCTCGGCAGCGTCCGTCCCGATCGCCCTGGCGGAGGCGGTCAACGAAGGCCGGGTCCAGGTCGGTGACCACGTCGTCATCGTCGCGTTCGGCGCCGGCTTCACGAGTGGGGCCGTGACCATCGAGTGGACCGCCGATCCGGCGCGTGGCGTCGCAGGGGACGCCGCCGTCCGCCCCGACGATGTCCACGTCCGCCTGCCCGTGGACTGGGACTCGGTGGATCCGATCCCTCCGGCGCTGGCCACGCTCATGGCGCAGCCCGGACCGATCAACGTCCCGCTCGACGATGTGGTGCCCGGTGAGCCGGAGCGCGACCAGACCGTGGCGGGCGGCGCGCTCGACGGGGGTCGCCGATGACGGCCCGGCTGCGTGGCCTGGCCGACGGACGTCGCCCGGGCTCTGCCGCCGACCGGTTCCGTCAGCGCCGGTTCGCCAGGTTCCGACAACTCGTCGACACCCTGGCGCGACCGGTCAGGATCCTCGATGTGGGCGGCACGACCGTGTTCTGGGAGCGACTGGGCTACGCCGGCGATCCCGACTTCGAGGTCGTGCTGCTCAATCTGATGGAGCAGTCGTCGGCCTACGCCAACATCACCTCCACCGTGGGCGACGCGGCGGACCTGTCCGCGTTCGACGACGACGCGTTCGACATCGTCGTCTCGAATTCCGTCCTGGAGCATCTGCCTACACCGGCCCTGCAGGCACGGATGGCAGCGGAGGTCCGGCGTGTCGGCAAGCGCGTGTATCTCCAGACGCCCAGCCGCTACTTCCCGCTGGAGCCTCATTTCCTGTTCCCGTTCTTCGGGATCCTGCCGATCCGGGTCCGGGCCTTCCTCCTCCAGCATTTCGACCTGGGCTGGCACAAGCGCGTCCCGGACCGGGCGAAGGCCCTCGAGGACGTGCGCTCGATCCGGCTGCTGACCGGCTCGGAGATGCGGCGCCTGTTCCCCGGCGCGCGATTCGAGAACGAGCGAGTCCTCGTCTTCACCAAGTCATTCATCGTGCTCGATGGCTGGGACCTACCGGAGGGATGAATCCATGATCGATCTCACGGGCAAGGTCGCCCTCGTGACCGGCGGGTCGCGGGGCATCGGCCACGCGATCGTCCTGCGGCTTGCGACCCAGGGCGCCGATGTCGCGTTCACCTACAAGGGCAACACCGCGGCGGCTGGGGCCACCGTCACCGAGGTCGAGGCGCTCGGGCGCCGCGCCGTCGCCATCCAGGCGGACGCGACCGATCCCGACGCAGCCGATACCGTCGTGAAAGCCGTGCTCGAAGGCCTCGGCCGCATCGACATCCTCGTCAATAACGCGGGAATCACGCGCGACGACCTCATCATGCGGATGACGGCGGAGGCGTGGCGCGACGTCCTCGAAACCAACCTGTTCGGGGCCTTCTGGATGACCAAGGCGGTCACCCGGCCGATGCTCAAGGCGCGGTCGGGTCGCATCGTCAACATCACGTCCGTCTCGGGTCAGGCCGGGCAGACCGGCCAGGCCAACTACAGCTCGGCCAAGGCCGGTCTCATCGGCCTGACCAAGGCGACGGCCCGCGAGCTCGCGTCACGCAGCATCACGGTCAATGCCGTGGCGCCCGGATTCGTGCTGACGGAGCTCACCAAAGACCTTCCCGAGCCACTCCAGCAGGAGATCACGACCCGCACGCCCCTGGGCCGGTTCGGTACGCCGGAGGAGATCGCGAATGCGGTCGCCTTCCTCGTGTCCGACGACGCCGCCTACATCACGGGTCAGGTCCTGGCCGTCGACGGCGGCCTCGTCATGATGTGACGACGGGACGACTGCAACGCCCGGTCAGCGACGAGGCGATACCCTGACGGCCATCGCTTGGATCACAGAAGGGCACACGGGAGGTCAGGATCCATGAAGGTCACGGTCGAGTTCACGCGCCCGCGGATGCCGCATCGTCGGCGATCGAAGGTCGCGGCCGGAGCGGTGCTCGCCCTGTCCCTGGTCCTGCCCGCGACGGCGCTCGCGAACCACATCTTCACCGACGTTCCGACATCGATGAGCGGGCACGCGGCGATCGAGGCCGTCGCCGACGCCCGGATCACGGTGGGCTGTACCCCGACCACCTACTGTCCGACCGCGCCCGTGACGCGCGAGCAGATGGCCATCTTCCTGCAGCGGGCCCTGCCGCGGATCGCCGGCGCACAGGACCTGGTCGGGAGCCTCGTGACCGGAACCGAGGCGACGCAGAACTCGATCGTCCTGCGGATCGGCGGGTCCGCCGGGGGTACCCAGTTCGTCAAGGCCGATGTGTCGTTCACGGCGGAGGTCGTCGATGCGACCGGGTGTCCGTGTCAGGCCTTCGTGTACATCACGACGAACACCGGGCTGACCTCGGAAGGGACGGTCGTCACGCTGGATGGTGTCGGATTCGAGTCGGGTAACGCCACGCTCAGTTTCCCCGCGGCGACCGGGACCAACGTCACGATCGACGCGACGGCAGTCCTCGAGGGCGGCGGAGAGGTCTACATCTACACCGACATGTCGGCGATCAGTGGGGCGTTCGGCAGCACCGGGACGGACGCCGTGCGATCCGGGCTCGGAACGGGCGATCGCGGCCGATGACGGCGGTCGGTGTTCCGGGCCTGGTCCGGACCGGTACCTTCGGGTGGTGTCTGGTGGGGTCGAGGACGGCCACCATGACCACCGCCACCGGCCCGATCCGCACCGAGGCAGCATGACCCGAACCACGCGTCCCGCCACCCGGCCGGCCGCCGCCGGTCGTCCACGGAGCCTCCCGCTGGTCGCTCTCACCCTGGCCGGCCTGATCGCCGCGTCCTGCGGATCACCCGCCATCGCCTCGGCCCCACCCAGCGTCGCGGCCGTGCCCGCGCCCTCGCCGACATCCACGCCGGTCCCCTCGCCGACCCTCGCCCCGGCGGTCCCGGTCGGGATCCCGACCCCGTCGCCAGCCCCGGACGGGTCGCTTGTCCCTGCCGCGCTGACGGGCGTCCTCGTGGCTCCGGAGCTGGCGAATCGACTCCCGCTGGCGGTGATGCTCGACGACAACCGCGTCGCGCGGCCGCAATCGGGGTTCAACGCGCGCGTCGATCGTCTACCAGGCCCCGGCCGACGGGTACGAGACCCGCTACATGCTCGTCTTCGGCGAGGGGGACACCGGCGACATCGGCCCGGTCCGCAGCGCCCGGTTCTACCTCGTGCAGTGGGCCCAGGAGGTCGAGGCGGCGCTCGCCCACTACGGCGGCGACCGCCGGACGCGGACGTATATCCGGTACCACCCCAGCCAGTTCACGGACGTGGACGGCATGGGGCGCGGCAACCCGGCGTACCACCGGATCAAGAGCCGCAAGGCGCCGCACAACGCGTACACCTCCACCAAGGAGCTCCGCCGGGTCGCGCTCAAGCTGGGCGGACCCAAGACGATGGACGACGACCTGTTCCGCCGACCGTTCCGCGACGCGTCGCGAGTCGTTCGAGCGGGCCGCGTCGCAGTCCATCCGGATCCCGTATCGGACCAACGTCATCACCTACCGCTATGACCGCGACGACAACCGCTATCTCCGTTCGGTCGACGGCGAGCCGCACATCGATCCGGCCGACGACAAGCGGGTCACGACGACGAACGTGGTCGTGCTGTTCCAGAAGTTCCGGATCGACACGAAGATCGAGCCGGGTCACTCACGACCGGACATCACGACGCTCGGCAGCGGGCAAGGCCTGGATCTTCAACGAAGGCCAGCTCGTCAAGGGCACCTGGCGCAAGCGCTCGGACACGGGTCCGACCCGGCTCTACGACGCCGACGGGGAGGAGATCGCAGCTCGTCCGCGGCCGCACCTTCTTCCAGGTCGTCCCGCCCGGGACCAAGATCACCGTCAAGGACTAGGCCGGTCCGACGGGCGCGCGCGGCCCGAACCGGCGCCGCTATCCGATGGGTCCTGCCCGGGTTGCGTGCTAGACTTCGGCCGCTTTGAGAGCCAACGAGCGGACCGTGTCGTCGACGCGGCCGCGATCCTCATCCATTGCCGCCTTCCTGTCGTTCCTGTGGCCCGGTCTCGGCCACTGGTACGGGAGGCGCCCACGGGCGGCGATCCTGTTCGCCGTCCCGGCGTTGCTGGCGCTCGGGGCGCTCGCGACGGAGGCGCTCGGCGGGGTCGAGCAGCTCGCCGCGCTGCTGCTCACCCCGTCATCGGCGCTCACGATCCTGATCCTCGTCCTGCTGCTGGGGCTCTGGCGCGTCATCGCCATCGTCGATTCGTCGATGGGATCACGGGTGAAGCGGACCCGGACGACCAGCGCGATCGTGCTCGGGCTCGGCCTCATCGTCGTGCTGACCCACGCGTGGGCCGGATACGTGGCGTGGGCGTTCTACAACGCCGGCAACAAGGCCTTCGTGGCCGACAACGGTCCCGACGCGACCCATGTGCCGGCGTCCGTCGCCCCGGGCGCGACGCCGGACACCGACTATCTGGCCACCCCGCAGGCGACACCCGAGACGGTCAACGAGCGGATCAACATCCTCCTGACCGGCATCGACACCGAGGAGACGCGCCGGACCGAGTTGACGGACTCGCTGCTGGTCGCGAGCGTGGACCCCGTCACGTTCGATGTCGCGCTGATCAGCTTCCCGCGCGACATCTCCAACTTCAAGCTGTCGGACGGACGGACGTTCACGGGCAAGATCAACGGCTTCATGAGCTGGGCGCAGCGTCACCCGGAGGAGTTCCCGGACGGGCCGATGCCCTCGCTCATCAAGGAGCTCGGCTTCCTGCTCGGCGTGCCGATCCACTACTACGCGGCCCTGGACCTCGCCGGCTTCCGCAAGATGATCGATGCGGTCGGGCGGTGTCACCGTCAACGTGAAGCGGGCCATCAACGACCCGCGCTACGACTGGATGGACGGGCGACGTGGGTTCCGCCTGCGCACGGGCAAGCACAAGCTCGATGGCGAGGAGGCGCTCGCCTACGTCCGGTCGCGCTACACGCCCGGTGACAACGACTTCAACCGGGCGAGGCGCCAGCAGCAGGTCCTGCTGGCCCTGCGCTCCAAGCTCACGAGCATCGAGATGCTCCCCAAGATCCCGGAGCTCGTCGAGATCGCCGGCGACACCATCACGACGAACTTCCCGTCGGACCGAATCGGCGAGATGGTCGACGATCGCGACCCACGTCGACAACGACGACGGTTCGCCAGGTCGTCCTGACGCGTCCCTATGCCTATCGATCCGCCCAACAGCGAGACGAACGGGATCTACAAGATCCGCCTGCGGATGGAGCGGCTCAAGGAGCTGTCTGTCGAGATCTTCGGCAAGGGGAGCGCCTACTACGACGAGGTCATGGCCCTCGAGTCGAGTACGCCATCGTCCAGCGCCGCGGCATCCCCAGCGCGCCCTGACCGCGCACGGCGGCGGCGGCCGGTCAGCGGCCCTGCAGCATCGCCGGGATCGTCCGGACCATGATCTTGAGGTCGAGCCAGACCGACCAGCGGTCGATGTAGGCGAGGTCCAGCTCCACCCAGCGATCGAAGTCCTCCTCGCGACGGGCCTCCACCTGCCAGAGGCCGGTGATCCCGGGCTTCATCGACAGCCGGCGCCGGTGCCACAGGTCGTAGCCCTCCACCTCGCTGGGCAGCGGCGGCCGCGGTCCGACCAGGCTCATCTCGCCGCGGACGACGTTCCACAGCTGCGGCAGCTCGTCGATGCTGGTCGCCCGCAGGATCCGGCCCGTCCTCGAGAGGCGAGGGTCGTCGGTGACCTTGAAGGCGTGGCCCTTGATCTCGTTGCAGCTCCGCGAGGTCCGCCAGCCGGTCCTCGGCATCGGGGACCATCGTCCGGAACTTGACGACGCGGAATGGACGCCCGTGCAGGCCCGACGCGCTCCTGGCGGAAGAGCACGGGGCGGCCGTCGAGCGCGATGACCCACGCCGCGATGATCAGGAAGAACGGCGCGAGGAGCACCAGGCCGACCACGCCGACGCCGATGTCGATGAGCCGCTTCACGACCAGCGAGATCGCCCGGTCGGGTCCGTAGACGAGCGACAGGACGGGGATCCCGTCGAACTCCTCGAGGTGCGCGCCCGACAGGCTGAGCCCCAGCTCGTCGACCGGGATCCGGACGATCTTGCCTTCCTCCTCGCACAGCCGGGCGATCGGCTCGATGAGCGCCACGTGCTCGGTCGGGAGGCAGATCGCGACCTCGTCCACGACGCGGCTGTGGAAGATGTCCTCGAGGTCGTCGACGCGTGCCGAGGATCGGCCGGCGCCCGACCGACCCGGTCGCGACGTCGCCCACGGACAGGTGGCCGATCACCCGCAGGCCCAGCTCGCGATGGCGTTCCACGCGGTCGGCGAACCGACGGGCCGACGGTCCCGGTCCCGATGACGAGCAGGTAGCGCGTGTTGTAGCCGCGGTCGCGGAGTCGACGGAGCGACCAGCGGATCGCCAGGCGCATCCCGAACGTGACGAGGGTCTGGGAGACGAACAGCAGCGAGCGAGGAACAGCCGGCTGACATCGGGGAGCTTGAACAGGAAGAGGGCGCTGAACGAGGCGACCGCGATGAGCATCGCCGCCTGGAGGACGGCCCGGGCCTCGCTGCGGATGGACCACCGCGCCCGAAGCCGGTACAGGTCCATCAACCACAGCGCGGAGACCCAGACGATCGCCCAGATGGCGGCGAGGACGACCGGGTCCACGCCGACGCTTCGCCAGATCGCGATGCCAGTCGCTCGCCGAAACGGAGCAGCGAGAGCGCGACGAACAGCACGATCGCGCTGAGCGCGTCAACTGCGAGCAGACCAAGTCGCAGGGCGGTGAGATGTCGGCGGATCATCGAGGCCCACCTCGGTCCGAGGTACGCCAGCGAGGCGCCACCCATCATACGCGCGCCGTCCCGCGGCTCGAGCATGGCCGCGAGCCGTCGGTCAGGCCGGAGGCGGCATAGGCATGCACGAGGTCGGCCGCCGAGTGGCCCCAGCCCATGCTGCAGCGCCTCCGGTCGCGGCGGCCGACTCGGCGGCGAGCCCCGCGACGACTCGTCGGGCCGCCCGCAGCAGGTCGATGAGGCGCCGTCGCGAGCGCCTGCGGCCGTCACCTCGCGCGACGATCGACCCCGCCCTCGCCGACGAGTCGCGCGCGTCTCGGCGAGGTCGAAGCCGACGACCGGTCGGCCGATGACCAGGGAGTCGAGCACCTTGACCATCGTCGAGACGTCGTTGAACGGCGTCGGCGGATCGGGGCTCACCGTGAACCGGCAGGCGGCCAGGATCGGGACGAAGGCGCGCGGGGCCGAGGTAGCCGTGGAAGCGGACCTGTTCGCGGAGGCCCAGCCGCGTCGACCTGCGCCTCGAGGCTCGCGCGGGCTTCGCCGTCGCCGACGAGCTCCAGGATGGCCGCCGGCCAGGTCCGGCTCGTCCACGACGATCCGCCACGCCGTCGACCAGGGTCTCGATCGCGTCCTGCGAGCCCATCACCCCGACGTACCCGACCCGCAGCCCGGCCGGCTCGATGCCGGCGCGCGAAGGCCCGATAGGCGTCGACGTCGGGCGCGTTCCGGACCACGACGACGCGGTCCTCGGGGACGCGGCCGCGACCCGCGCGCCAGGTCCGCGTACGAGTCGTTGGGCGCGAGCACGAGCGCGGCGGCGCGATAGGACGCATCGCTCCATCGCCAGCGTGAATCGGTGGAGCAGCGCGTCCCTTGAGGCTGCGCTCGCCGAACTTCGTCCGGCTGAGCTCGGGGTTGGCGTCGTGCTGGTCGAAGACGTAGGCGATCCACCACCCAGCCGCGCCAGCGCCGCCGAAGATCCAGAAGAGGTCCGGGGGATTGCAGCCGTGGATCACCGCGATCCGTCCGCGCCGTCGCGTCCAGGCGAGCCAGGCCGCCGTGAACAGCATCGACGGCAGCGTATTCGGCAAGGTAGCCGGCCAGACCCGACGCCGCGCGCTGCGGGTAGCGCAGGACCTCGACCCCGTCGATCCGGTCGCGCCAGCGGCGCATGTCGCCCGTCCCGCGCGGTCCGATCACGGTCACGTCCCAGCCGGCGGCCGCGAGCGTCCGCGCCTCCTGCCAGGTCCGACGATCCATCGGGACCGGCAGGTTCTCGACGAGGATGACGACGCGGGGCGGGCGCGACGTCCGTCACGCCGCGAAGCCGAACCGACCACCTCGTAGCGAAACCCGAGCCGCCGCAGGTGCGTCGCCGTCGAGCAGGCGCCGGCCATCGATGATCGTCGGCGAGCGCATCGTCGTGCGGATGGCCGCCCAGTCGAGATCGCGGTAGATCGGCCACTCCGTCCCGATGACGCCGATGTCCGCGCCGTCCAGGGCCAGTGCCGGGTCGTCCACGAAGCGCAGCTCCGGGACGTCGCGTCGGGCATTCGCGCCGCGCCTGCGGGTCGTGGGCGACCACGGCGCACCGCGCTCCAGGAGCCCGCGGGCGACGGCCAGCGGCGGTGAGTCGCGGACATCGTCGGTGTGGGCCTTGAAGGCCACGCCCGAGGATGCCGACGGTCTTGCCCGGCAAGGCCCCCCACGAGCCCCTCGATGCGACCGGCGAACCGGGCCTGCTGGGCGGCGTTCGCCTCCGACGCGGCGTTGGTCACGAGCATCGGCAGCCCGCGACTCATGCCGGACACCGCCAGCGCCCGGAGCTCCTTGGGCAGACAGCTGCCACCGAACCCGAGGCCCGGACGCATGTACAGCCCGCCGATCCGCGGGATCGAGGGCGATCCCCTCGAGGACCGCGTCGACATCCGTCCCGAACTCCTCGGCCACCGACGCGATCTCGTTGGCGAACGAGAGCTTGAGGGCGAGGAAGGCATTGGCGCCGTTCTTCGCGATCTCGGCCGCGGCGACGTCCATGACCAGGACGGGGGCATCCAGGTCGTCGTAGACGGACACGAGCCGCTCGATCGTCGCCGGAGTCGCATCGGGGAAATGGCCCACGACGATCCGGGTCGGGTTCAGGAAGTCTTCGAGCGCCGTCCCCTGGCGCAGGAACTCCGGGTTGGTCAGGACGCGTGCCGTCGGGATGTCCGCCCACTCGACCGCCAGACGGGTGGCGCCGGGCGGGAGCGTGCTCCGCACGACGAGTGGCGCGTCCGAGGCGAGGACGTCGTGGAGGCCGTGCAGCGCCGTCCGCAGCTGCGAGAGGTCGCTGCGGCCGTCCGAGCCCGATCGGCGTCCCGACGCAGACCATGACCATGTCGGGTGCCCCGACCGGCTCGCCGGCGACGCGCAGTCGACCTGCCGCGACCGCGGCATCGAAGGCGTCCTGGAGCCCGGCCTCGAAGATGGGAACCCGCCCGGCCCGCGAGCGCGTCCAGACGGTCCGGTCGGGTCTCGACCACGTCGACGTCATGGCCGAGCGAGGCGAGGCCCACGGCCGTGACCAGTCCAACGTACCCGGCACCGATCACCAGGATCCGCTGGGCAGGTGTGACGTGCATCGGTCGAAAGGGTAGCAGTCGCGACCCGACACCGTGGCCGGACGGCTCGTGGAAGCCGTTCCGGGGCGGTCTCGTGGTATCGTCGGGACCTGCCGTGGACCGGCTGATCGCGCGACGCGACAGGAGGACGCCGCCATCGCTGACTGGGCCGCGCCGAACCTGGCCGGGCATGCCCTCCGCCTCCCCATCGCCCAGAAGGACCTGCCGCTCCTGATCGGCGGCACCGCGCTCGCGCTGACCGTGGCACAGATCGTGCTCCTGCCGCCGGGTCCGCTCGGCGTTGCCACCGCGGCCGTCGCGACGATCGCCTTCGCCGCGGATCGGCGCCTGGGACCGCTACCGGCTGCCCTCCTGGTCGCCCTCACCATCCCGTGGGGTCGCGGGGCGGACACGCTGACCTGGGAGGTCGGCGGGCTGCCGATCCGCCCGCACGATGCGGTCATCGGCATCGGCATGCTGGCCGCGGCGCCGGTCCTCGTCCGTCGGCGGCCTCGACCCGGACCGACGCTCTGGCTCCTGGCCATCCTGATGGGTCTCGGGGTCATCGCCGTCGGCGTGGGCATGCTGGCCGATGCCACTCCGTTCCGGGACATCTTCCGCGACGTCCGTTGGTGGACCTTCTACTTCGCCGCCATCCTCGCCCTGTTCGGTGCGACGACACGGGCACGTCTCGCTCGGGGCCTCCTCGTCGGGATGACCCTGTTCGCCGGGGTCGTGATCATCGCCGCGCTGCTGCCGGTCTTCCCGGGGGGCCTCAAGGAGCAGGAACTGCTGTACGACCGCGGCACCCTGCGGATGCAGTTCGGCAACAGCGCCTTCCTGCTGCCGGCCATCGCCTACGTGGCGGACGCGGTGCTGCGACGTGGGCGGCTCATCGACACCGGATGGCTGTTCCTGCTCATCGTCGCCGTGGTCCTCTCGCTCACCCGGACGTCCATGGCCACGGCGGCGTTCGTCATCGGGCCTCGTCTTCCTCGCGGGTCTGCTGACCCGGCACGGATCGCGGGCGACCGTCGCACGCCACGTCCAGGGTGCGCTCCGGCTCGCCCTTGCCGGCGTCCTGGCCCTGGCGATCGGGGTCGGCGTCGACATCGTCGGCACGCCACCGCCCGGCGAGATCGCCACGAGCGGCGGATCCGGCGGCGAGCAGCCGCTGGACCGGATCTTCTTCCAGGAGGAACGCTCGGATCTCGGGTCCCTCGAGGAAGGTCGGTTCCCGTCCTATCGGGCCGCCGCGTCGCGGAGATCCTCGCCAACCCCATCCGGGCCCCGGCATGGGGTCGCTTTCCGAAGTCGACTATGCGTATAGCGATGCCCGAGCGAACACGATCGGCTGGTCGCCCGGTGTCGACAACGCCTACCTCACGGTCGGCCTCAAGACCGGGAGTCCCCGGCATCATCGCCTTCGCGGCGCTCGTCCTGACCACGCTCATCGTCGCCTTCGGCGGGGCGGGCGGATCGGCGCGCTGGTTCGTTCCCGCCTGGATCGGACTGCTGATCCTTTCGATGACCCAGGCGTTCGCGGGCTCGCTGTACGGCCCGTACATCGTGCGCCCTGCTGATCGCCTTCCCGTGCCTCACCTGGGGCTCCTCGGTCCGGCGGCAGGATGACCGGTCCGATCCAGCCTGACGACCTGGACGCGACGACGGAGCGGCCGCCGGCCGCCGACCCGCTGACCCCGACCGCCGGCATGCGCCGCACCCGGACGCAGCCTGCCGCCGGCCCTGGTGGTCTTCCTCGGGAACCTGGTCGCGCGCGGGCTCGGGTTCCTCTTCCCGGTCGTCCTCGCCAACGTCCTTGGCCGGCCCGAGTTCGCGACGGCGATCTTCCTGATCAACACCGGCTTCTTCGCGGGCGAACTCATCCTGACGGGCTTCCCGACGGCGATGACCCGTTCCCTCGCCGCTGAGACCGACATCGGGGCCAGGCGGGCGTGGATCCTCGCCGCGCCGTCGGGGGCCTACCGCTGCTGGCCCTCAGTGTCGCACTCGGCGTCCGTGCTGGCGATCCGCGGCGATGCTCCGGTCAGCCTGCTGGCGCTCGTGATCGTCGGGCTCACGATCGACGCCTACTACTTCGGGTTGCTGCGCGGCCTGCGCCGGTTCGGATGGCTGGCCATCTATCGCGTCGCGGCGAACCTTGCCCAGCTCGTGATCATCCTGCTGCTGGCCGTCGGCGGCGGGGCGGAGCTCTCGCTCGGCATCGTCGTCGCCGTGTACAGCCTCATCTACCTGCTCCCGATCGCGATCATCGAGCTCGTGGATGGCCCCGGGCGCGCGGCGCTCCGCCGGACCACCACCCCTGGTTCGCATCCGCACCTCGACACCCGGCGACTCGTCGCCCTGACGCGGTTCGCGATCCCGGCCCTCATCTCCGGCACCGCCTACGGGGCGATCCTGGGCTTCGACGTCTTCTTCGTCCGCATCTTCGCCCCCCAGGAACTCGCGGACTACGCGGCGGCACGGAGCCTCGCGGTGCCGATGCTCCTCGTCCCGTTCGCGCTCTCCGTCGTTCTTCTGCCGCAGGTGGCCGCCGCGACCGGACCGGCGGTGGGCCGCCTTCTCCGACGTGCTCTCGGCGATCGCGGTGGCGGCCGCCGTCGCGGGTTGGCTCGCCTACTTCCTGATCGGACCGACCCTCGTTGAACGCATCCTGCCCCCGTCCTACGCCGCCGCGGTCGAGCCGCTCAGCGTCCTGGTCCCGTCGGTCGCAGTGATCGGGGTGTACTCGATCCTGAGCGGCTGGTTGCTGGGGATCGGTCGTCCCTGGACGGCCGCGCTGTGCCTCGCCACCGGCGCGACCGTCACGATCATCGGCCACACCCTGCTCACGTCGGAGTACGGGGCGGTCGGCGCCGGGGTCGCGATGGGGATCGGGGCAACGACCGCGCTTCTGCTCGCGTCCCTCGCGTCGTGGCGGATCCTGCGGTCCGGCAACCCCCCCAGCGTCGCCGGAGCATCGCGCTGATGGCGCCGCGTTCCCCCAGGCGATTGTTCCTTGTCGGGTTCTACGGCGTCCACAACCTCGGCGACGAGGCGATCCGTGCGGCCATCGTCGCGGCCGCTCCTGGCCACGGTGCCGAGGTCGTCGCCGTCGCCTCGCGCGATCGGCACGACCCCGATCCCCGCGCGGTCCCGATGAGCGGCCTCGGGCTCGTCCGCTATCTCCGGGCCATCCTGCGCGCCGATCGCGTGGTGCTGGGCGGTGGCGGCATCCTGAAGGATGAGGGGCTGCGGATCCCGCTCGAGCTGTTCACGACAGCGCTCGTCTCGCGGACCCTCCGCCGGGAGGTGGCCCTCCTGGCCGTCGGGGTCGGTCCGTTCTATTCGCGGCCGGGTCGGTGGCTGGCCATGGCGACAGCCCGGCTGACGTCCGTCCGGACCGTCCGGGATGCGGCCTCGGCTCAGGCCCTCACGGCACTCGGCGTCGGCGGTGTCCGACTCGGCGCCGATCCGACCTTCAGCCTGGTCGCGGAGCCTCGGCCATCGGCCGATACGGGTCCGGTAACCGCCACGGGTCCGGTAACCGCCACGGGTCCGGCGGTCGCCACGGGTCCGGCGCCCGCCGGCGAGCGACGACCCAGGGTGGTCGTCAGCCTCCGACCCTGGTTCCTGCGCGAGCCCGATCGCGCGGCGCGGCAGGGAGCGCTTCGAGAGGCGGTCGCCGCGGCCCTGGCGCCCCTCGTCGAGGCCGGCTGGGACCTCGAGCTGCTCAGCCTGTACTGGCCGCGCGACCACGAGGAGGCGCTGGCCCTCGCCGCCGATCCGCGGCTGGCGGGAGCGACCGCGCCGGAGGGCGAGCTCGACTGGGCGGGTCTGGCCCAGCATGTCGGGACGGCCGACCTGGTCGTGGCGATGCGCTATCACGCGGTCGCCGCCGCGGCGCAGCACGGCCGGGCGACGATCGCGCTCGCCTACGAGCCCAAGGTCTCGTCCCTCGCGACCGAGCTCGGGCTGCCCGTCGTCGCCGTGGACGACCCGGACCTCGCCGGGCGGTTGCGCTCGAGCGTCGCCGCAGCGTCGTCCGACCCAACGACGGCGATGGCCCGAGCCGAAGCCATCGACGCGCTGCGTTCTCGGGCTGATGCGGCGCTCAAGGCCGCGCTCGGCGACTGGGCGTAGCGTCGTCGGCGACGTCGCCTGTTACCGGTCGCGACCCTCGAGCCGAGCTGCGAGTTCCGCCAGTGCAGCGTCATTCTCCCGAGCGAACCGCTCGCGAAGACCCTCGACGCGGGCCTGGGCATCGGGGTCCGCCAGGGCCGCATCGATCCCCTCGGCGATCGACGGCGCCGTGGACTCGACGTAGCGGACACCGTCGCCGAACGTCGCCTGCAGCGCGCGGGTCGCCGAGACCGACGAGCGGACGACCCAGGGCGATCGCCTCCCACGCGCCCGAGAGGAGCGTGTCGTCCCGGTCCGTCAGCACGACGACGACCGCCGCCTCGGCCAGCAGCGCGACGTACGCGTCCTGGTCGAGGAAACCGGCGAGCTCGACATTGACCGGGTGCTCGACAGCGTGGCGCGGCCGACCGGTCAGGACGAGCCGCCACGGGCGACCGTTCGCCGCCGCGACGAGGGCTTCGATCGGTTCGTCGAGGCCCCAGCCGCAGACCGCGGCGATCAAGGGTTCGCGATCGGCCGTCGCCCGCAGGGCTGGATCATGGCGGCCGAGACCGTCCAGGCGGGGGAGTGGATCGGGGATCACCATGGTCGGGACGCCGCGATCCTGGAATGGTGGCTCGAGCGTGGGCAGCGTGACGATCGCCGCGACGGCCCCGCGACCGATTCGCGCGAGGATGCCGAGTGACCACCGCCAGCGACGGTCGAGGACGGCGCCGCTGTGGACGTCGATCGCGAACGGCGCCCGGAGCACGGCCAGGAAGGGCAACGCGATCAGCGGCGCGACGAATGGTGGGACCGCCACGATCGCGGCGCGCGGGCGCAGTCGGACGAGGCTGACGATCGTGCGCGCCGCGGAGAGGGGGTACGCGAGGGGCGCCGTCCAGGCTCGACGGAACCCGCTGCGCCCCACGAGGACGAGGTCGTAGCCGAGGCGCTCCGCGATCGTCGCGCTCCGCTGGCTGACGGGCATCCAGGCGATCACCACACCGCGACGGCGTCCGGACCGGGGTTCAGGCACGTTCGGCATCGTACCCGGCGCGCCGGCCGGGCGTCGCTTCAGGTCAGTAGCGCGCGCCGATGGCCGTGTCGTCGGGGCCGGCCGTGTACTGGTACGACGACGTCCGGATCTTGAGGTACGAGCTGTTCGATGGGACGGTGGACAAGTAGCTCGGCGATTGCGTGTTGACGGCCGTCTTGGATGGCGAGCCCTTGATGGAGCCGGTCCCGTTCCCGTGGAATCCCGAGTACGACACCGACGCGCTGTTGCCCGTGACGAGCCAGAGTCCGTACCCGCCATTGCTCGTCACGATGGACGTCGAGATCGTGACGGTCGCCTTGGCCTTGCCCGACTCCCCGACGCGGATCCCGTCGGCGTCGTTGTCGTGGATGGTGGCGTGGGCGATGGTCTTGTTGGACGTGCCGCCGGAGACCATGATCCCGGTCCCGTTGCCCCAGATCACGTCGTAATCCGAGCGCATCTTGCCCTTGCCCGTCGACGTCCCGTAGGCGCCGTCGTAGAAGTTGATCCCGAAGCGGTCGTTGTCGTAGATCTGGTTGCGCTTGAGGTTGATCCCGTCCATGACGGCCCGACCCGCCGATTCCTGGCTGATGTGGATGCCGACCGCATTGCCGTAGACCCGGTTGCTATCGACGGTGACGTTCTTCGCGCCATTGGTGATGAGGATGCCGGGCGAATTGAGGTACGCGGTCCCGGTCGGGTTGTAGTCGTGGCCGTACATCACGTTCCGGCAGACCGAGATGCCGGATGTGCTTCCGGTGTAGCCGGTGCCACCCGGTGGTCCGGACACCTTGATGCCCTGCATCCCGTTGTTCCAGCCCACGTTGTCGCAGTAGGTGGAGTTCACGCTGCCCTCGTCCACCTTGATCATCTGGAAGGTGTTGTACGAGCCGCGGTTGCGCGCGATCGTGTTGCCCGAGGCACTGTCCGATGGGGCGGCGCCGGACGTCTGGATCCCCATCATCAGGTTGCCCAGGACGACGTTATCGGCGACCGTGCTGCCGTCCACGCCCTTGGCGAGGGCGATGCCGTTGGCGGAATGCCGGACCTCGAAGCCGCGCACTGCGACGTAATCCACGCCCTCCGTGCCCATGAAGTAGAAGGCGGGCCGGTTGATGACCTCGATCTTGTAGTTGCCCGGATCCTTGGACGACCCGACCGCCGATGCGTAGATCAGGTCGTTGCCGGCGTCGTACCAATACCCACCCTTGCCCGATGCCGCACGCGTCTCGAGCGCGTCGAGCGAGGACTGCTCCCATAGCCACGTCGTCGAGTTCTGGAAGAGCGCGGTCTTGATGCTGCCCTTGTGTCGCCCGTAGTCGAACGGCGTGACCCCCCACGACGCTCGATACACGCCGGGTCGTCCACTCACCGACGTCCATCGATCGGCGGGGATGACGTCCGCCCCGGAGACGATCGGCTTGACGTAGTTGGCGCTGCTGCCGGTGCTGTATCCGGTGGCCTGGAAGGTGACCCGCGCGCTCGTGCTCGTCCCTCGGCGATCCCAGCCGGGCGGGATCGGTCGCTCGCGATAGACGTAGTCGGTGTAGCCCTTGACGTTGACGGTCCAGCCAGCAGCACCGGATCCCGCGGGGAGGGCGTCCGCGGCCTTGGCGATGGTCTTGAAGGCATCGCCGGCGGACCGTCCGCCATTCGAGTCCGAGCCCGTCTTGCCGTCGACAAAGTACGCGTTGGATGCAGCGCCGACCGCGGACGGGATCGCCGCGGCGAGGAGTGCGCCGGCCAGCAGGACCGGCGCGACGGAGCGTCGGGAGGCGCGATGCGTCATGGCGGAACCTTACCGGAGGTTGGCGGATCGGTCCGGTACACGAACCTCCCGACGGCTCGGTACCTTGGTCCGGTGCACCGACACAACGCAGCCGCCCGCGAGTCGGACACCGTCCGCCGATCGTCGTTGCACGCCATGATACGGGCGTGGACGACCCGCACATTCCACGACCCGGCCTCGCCCTCGATGACGATCGGTCGTTCGCATGGGTGATCGGGACGACAGGGCTCGCGCTCCTGGTCCTGATCGTCGCCGGTGTGGTCGTGGCGATCCGGTCGCGCGGGATCGAGAGCCTGTCCGCGGCCGAGGTCCGGGCGATCGAGACCTCGCTGCGCGCCGGTGGACCGGCCGTCGGTAGCGGGTACACCGCGGCGCTCGCAGCGTGGATCAGCTGGCTCGGGGCGACCGACGGAATTGTCCGGGCGCTATCGACGGCCCTTGCGATCGCGGCGCTGCTCCCGCTCGGGTGGATCGGGTTCCGTCGTTCGCCCATGGTCGCTCTCGTTGCGATGGCGGTCATGGCGACCGCGTGGCCGTTCATCGCGATCGCGGGCGACGCGCAGTCGATGGCGCTGTCGATGGCTCTGTCCACCCTTGCGATGGCGGTCCTGGCGTGGGCACGGACCGGCCCGCGGTGGTGGCTGCTGGTGGCGGTCATCGTCACGGCGGTCAGCGTCGGGGTCGAACCGGCCGTGTTGCTCGTCGTGCCGGCGCAAGTGGCATGGCTGGTCGCCGACAGCCCATCAGGCCGGCACGAAGTCGGCGTCACGATCCTGGCCCGCGGTGCGCTGCTGGCCGGCGTCGGGATCGGCCTCGCGGGTGCGATCCTCCTGACCCAGCCCGCCCTCCTGAAGGATCCGACCAGCGTGGACCGTGGACTGGCCATCGTCGGCCCGGGAAGAGCAGGCGCGATATGGCTCGCGGTCGCCGGGCTCTCCTTGGCGGTGACGGGCCTGCGTCGATCCAGGGGGTTGCCGGTCGACGGTCCGGGTCCCGTATCGTCGACCGCCGTACTCGCATTCGCCTGGGCCGCGATCCCACTCGTCGCCGGGATCGTATGGGCCGTCGTGACCGGGGTCGGTGGTGGCGATTCGGTGGCCGTCGCACTGCCCGGCGTCGCGCTGGCCATCGCATGCACCGTCGAGCGCGGGTCGTGGCGGAACGGCTGGCCGGCCGCGCTGACCATCTTCGTGAGCGCCGGGCTGCTGCTCGCCGCCATTGCCCCGAGCAGCCCGTTCCGTGTCGCGACGAAGACCGACTGGCGCGCCGTAGCGGGCGTCCTCTCGACCGAGGGGACCCGTTGGGACGTCCTCCTGGACCCGGGCCCAGGGCCGATGTCGGTGATCGACCATTACGTTCGAGCCCGGGGCGTGGCCGACCGGATGCCCCAGCTCATCGATCCGTCCCACGCCGCGATCGCCGACCCACGGGGCGCATTCCGCCTGTGGGCGGTCGGGATCGACCCATCGCCGGGACCGGTGCCAGCCGGCTTCGTGTCGGTGTCCACGCGCGACGCCGCCACGTTCTCGATCCGCCTGGCACAGCGGGCGACGGTGGAAGCGACGGTCGCCGTGTACGGGGCCACCGCGAGCGGTGTGCAGGCCGCCGTCAGTGCTGCCCGAGCCGGTGCCGATACGGTGCTCGTAGCCGCGACACTCGACGTGGGCGGCATGGTGACGAACGGGCTCGGTCACACCGATATCGGCGACAAGTCGACGGTCGGCGGTCAGACCAAGGAGTTCTACGAGCGGATAGGCGAGATCTACGAGCTGGGGCGATACGGTCACGCCATCGCCTGGGACCATGAGCCGTCGGTCGCACGCCACGCGTTCGAGGCGATGCTCGACGAGGCGGGCGTGCGGGTGATTCCGGCGGCGCCGATGGATCGTACGGTCGGCCCGACGATGGCCGGGTCGCGAATCGAGAGCTTCGTCACATCCGCGGGCGCGCGCATCTCCTCCTCGGCGTTCGTCGATGCCACCTATGAGGGCGACCTCATGGCCGCAGCGAAGGTGCCCTACACAGTCGGGCGTGAGGGGACGACCACGTACGGTGAGTCGATGGCCGGTGTCCGACCCGTCAGCACCCCCGCATTCCGGCGTCAGGTCTATGGCCGCCGGTACGGGGACGGCGCGCCGCTTCCCGGCATCTCGGACGAGCCACCCGGGCCTCTCGGATCCGCGGACGCCCTGACCCAGGCCTTCACGTTCCGGCTGTGTGTGACTGATGTCCCGTCCAATCGCATCACGTTCGCGAGGCCAGCCGGCTATCGCCGGAGCCAATTCGTCCTGATCGAGCGGGCGGTCGACACTTGGACCCGCCGTTCCGGCGCGCCGCCTCCGGTCGAGGCGATGGTCACGATCGCGCGCCTTCCCAATGACAAGGGTGACCTCAACAACGCCGGGCTGTACTCCACCGATCTCATAGGTGGTTCGAGCGAGTGGGCCGAAGCCACCGACGTCGAGCGCGCCGAGATCTGGGAGGCGCACCGGCGATGGGTCGCCGGGTACCTCTACTTCCTGCGAACGGACGAGTCGATCCCGCCCGAACTGCGTGCCGGGATCGGAGCATGGGGGCTGTGCGCCGACGAGTTCACGACGACCAGTGGATGGCCCACGCAGCTCTACGTTCGAGAGGCCCGCAGGATGGTCGGGGAGGTCGTGCTGACCCAGCAGGATGTCACGACCGGCAGCCTCCAGGGCGAGCCCGTGGCGATTGGTTCCTACCGGATCGACAATCACGACGTGCAGCGCGTGCTCGACGCGAACGGCATCGTACTCGGCGAGGGTGCGATGACGGCCCCGGTCCGGCCATACCAGATCCCGATGCGGGTCTTGATCCCGCCGAGCGGGACGGTCGACAACCTGGTCGTGAGCGTGGCAGTGTCGGCCAGCCATGTCGCGTGGACGTCGCTGCGGATGGAGCCCACCTTCATGATGCTCGGCGAGGCTGCAGGGTTGGTGGCGGTCGAGCACGCGACGTCCGGGGTCGCCGTTTGGGACATCCCGTATCGAAGCATCGCTCCGACGCTTCGTGCACGCGGAGCGATCCTCGAGCTCCCCTGAGGTTGACGCCTGCTGGTACGTCCGTTCCGGCAAGCCCGTACGGTTGACGTGGCGCCCCGATCGGAGCGCGATGGGACCATGGTCGCCTGATGAGCGCGCGCGCCGAACTCCGCGATCCGGGCTCCGTCGAGGAGCCGGATCCGCATACCCCTGCGCCCAGACCGTCGGTGGTCCGGCGACTGCTGTCGGTGGGCGAACGCACGCGCCCGCTCGCTGCCGCGCCCGACTCCATGGCTGGGCATCCGGACGCACTACAGACCCAACTCGCCCAGCGGCTCGACGCGGTCCTCGGGATCGCCGAGCGCCTCGCCGCGTCGCATGACCGCGAGGACCTCTTCCGCACGATCGTGGAAGAGACGCGCCGCGCGCTCCGCGTGGACTACGTGACGATCCGGGTCCTCAAGGATGACCAGTTGGTCGTCGCGGCCTGGGCGGGTCTTCCCGGTCAGGCGGCGCGGGCCCTGCCGGTGCTCGATGTGAGCGAAGGCTGGGTCGGTGAACTGCTGCGGACGGGTCGGGCGACGGCCGTCGGGAGCGACCTCGTGGCGCCGCTTGTCCACCATGACCGGGTGATCGGCGCCCTGACGGCGGTCTCGACGGAACCGCGGGCCTGGACCGATGGTGACGTCGTCTTCCTGACGACGCTCGCGACCCACGCCGGGATCGCGCTCACCAATGCCGAACTGTTTGCCCAGACGGAGGCGCGCGCCGGCCAGCTGGCGGCGTTGCAGGCGGCCTCGAGCCGGCTGAGCCGCGCCTCATCGCTCGAGGCGGTCGGTCGGACGGTCGTCGAGGAGACGCGCCGGATCATCGACTACCACAACGCCCGTGTGTACCTCATCGAGCCGCCGGACCAGGTCGTCCCGATCGCCTTCGAGGGTCGCGTCGGCGCCTACGACCAGGTGGACATGGACCTCCTCCGCTGCCGCCTCGGAGAGGGGTTCACCGGCTGGGTCGCCCTGCACGGAGAGCCGCTGCTCGATCAACGACGCGAATCGCGACGCGCGCGGCCAGACGATCGCCGGCACCGACGACGTGGACGAATCGATGCTCGTCGTCCCGATGCGATACGACGAGACGACCGTCGGGGTCATCACGCTGTCCAAGCTCGGCCTGGACGGCTTTGACGACGTCGACCTGCGCGTCCTGACCATCCTCGCGGACCAGGCGGCCACGGCGGTCGAGTCTGCCCGGCTCCTTGCCCGCAGCCAGGACCTCGCCCGGGAGCTCCGTCGGCTGCTCGACATGAGCGGCGAGCTGTCGGAGAGCCTGGACCCGCGCCAGGTCGCGAACCTGATGGCGCGACACCTGGCCAATGCGATGACGGTCGACGAATGCGCGATCAGCTACTGGGACCGCGCATCCGGACGGGTCGAATCGCTTGGGTACTGGCCGCCGCTTCGCCTCGAGGAGATGGAGCCGTACTTCCTCGTATCCGGCTTCCCCGAGACGTTGCGAACGCTCGAGCGGCAGGAGACCGTGATCATCGATACCGAAGACCCGGCTGCGGATCCCGCCGAGGTCGCGCTGCTGACGCGCGACGGCAACCGGATGCTCGTGATGCTCCCGCTGGTCGCCAAGGGTCAGTCCATCGGCCTCGTCGAGTTGTTCTCGCGTAGCCTGGTCACCTGGCCCGACGAGCGGCTCGAGCTTGCGCGCACGATGGCCAACGAAGCAGCGATGGCACTCGAGAATGCCCGTCTCTACGAGGACGCTCGCAAGCTCGCCGACCGCGACCCGCTGACCGGGTTCTACAACCACCGATTCCTGCACGAGCGACTCGGCGAGGAGGTCGTTCGCGCGCAGCGCGCTCGACGCCCGTTGAGCGTGCTGATGCTGGACCTCGACGACTTCAAGCTCGTGAACGATACGTTCGGGCACCTGTTCGGCGACCGGGTCCTCACGTTCACCGCCGAGCTCATCCGTTCGACCCTGCGGGTCTCCGACGTCGGGGCGCGCTATGGCGGAGACGAGTTCGCGGTGATCCTGCCCGAGACCGATGCCGACGACGCTCGGCATACGGCCGACCGCATCCTCGAGGCGTTCCGGGACAACCCGTTCGTGGGCGAGCAGCGCGGGCCGGTGCCGCTGGCAGCATCCATCGGCGTCGCGACCTTCCCGGCGGACGGGCGGACCGCCACGGACCTGATCGCCGCCGCGGATGCGGCGCTGTACGCGGTCAAGCGCGCCGGGGGGCACGGAACGGCCACGGCCCGGGACGGCGACGCCGGCCTGACGATCGCCACCGGCAGGCGGTCGGTACGGAAGTACTACCTGCGATCCGCCATCCGTACGGGTCCCGGGTGTGGACGGGACGCCTCCGGACCCGCATCCTGTATTCCCGACGTGAGCGAACCACCCAAGCGCCGATCGCGCCCCGTGGACCCGTCGGATCGCCGGATCCGCCGGTCCTGGCTCGTCTTCGCCGGCTCCTTCATCCTGCTCATCGTCGTGGCGCTCGCGCGCGTCCTGACATCGGGCGCCACGGCGCTCGATTGGCTCCTGCTGGTGCTCATCGCCGTGGCCGGTGGCGCGGCCGTGACGCACGCCGTCGCCGTCGCCGGCATGGATGCGCGGCAACGGGTCGAGGTGGAATCGTTCGCCCGGATCCTGTCCGGCTTGTCGCGCTCGGTCTCGGCGGACGCCATCGTCGATGCGATCGTCGAGGAGCTCGGTCATGCCACCGGCGCCGATCACATCGTCGTCGTGCGGCGGCGGCCCGACACGCGTGTGCTGGAGGCACGGCTCGTCAGCTCGCGGGTGGGCATCCCGGATTCGGTGACGCTGCTGCCGATCGCGGACCTCGAGGATCCACTTCCCGCGGGGCATGCCAACGCCCGGACGGCGGCGACGCGGGCTGGCCGACCGCATCGCCCGCCGCGTGCGAACGGTCTACGGCCTCACGAACGCCCTCGCCGCGCCCCTGACCGTTGGCGACGCCGTGGTGGGCGCGATCGTCCTCTCGCGGCGGTCGGAGCGACCGTGGCCGGAGGCGACCCGGCGCATCCTTGGCGGCGCCGCGCAGGAGGCATCGGCGTCCCTGGCTCGCGCGTACTCGCATCGGGACGCCGAGGCTCGGGCCGCGACGGACGCCCTGACCGGACTGCCGAACCGCCGCTACTTCGACGAGTTCGTCTCGCTGCTGGCGCGGCGTCGGCGGGCTGGCGACGCGGTCGGGATCCTGATGGTGGACATCGACAAGTTCAAGGCGCTCAACGACACGCACGGGCACGCGACCGGCGATGACGTCCTGCGGGCCGTTGCCGGCGCCATCGTGTCAGCGGTCCGCGAGGATGACGTCCCGGCGCGGTTCGGTGGCGAGGAGTTCGTCGTCCTGCTGCGCAACCCGGACCCGGGCGTGGCGGTGGAGGTGGGGGAGCGGATCCGGATCGGCCGTCCGCGCCCTGGACCTGCATCGCCTTGGTGTCCGTGGCGTCAGCGTGTCGGTGGGCGTCGCGGTCGCGACGGAGCCCGACGAGTCCATCGAGGATCTCATCGCGACGGCCGATCGGGCGCTCTATCGGGCCAAGCGCGCGGGCCGCGACCGGGTGGTCGCCGCGTGACGGCCGCCTGGCGTCAGCCCGTGATGTCCCACGGCGCGCCGGCGAGGTACCACACGACGCCGTAGCCGCACGAGATGACGCTCAGGACGATCAACGCACGCTCCAGGCGGCCGAACCGGATGTGGGCCGCGCTCGCAGTCAACGCGATCAGGAACGGAACGAAGTCAAGCGCGTAGCGGTGCCCGAACGTGATCCAGCCGCCGCCGCCGTAGTAGAGGAGGACTGGGATCGCCACGATGAGCGTCGCGACCCATAGCGCCTGCACGGTCCGGTCGCGCAGGTTCGCCCCGACCGCGGCGAGCAGCGCCGGCGACGACAGCAGGAGCGCGTGGCCATGCGGATCCGCGAACACGAACGGGAACGTAGGACCGATGGAGAACCCTCCGGTCAAGAGCAACCCCAGGTTCGGGACGACGTGCGCGACTGAGAACAGTCCGGCGTCGCGGAGCGCCGCGAGCTCGGCGCTGACGTTGGTCAGGCCGTATCCCGATTCCAGAGGTGAACCGAAGCGCGCCACGTTGTACAGCCCAGTCAAGCCCACGGCGACCGCGAGCGGGACGCAGTACATCGCGAGGGTGGAGACGCGGCGCGCGGGCGGTATGGACCAGAGCAGGAGCACGAGGAACGGCAGGGCGGCCGCAGCGACCGTCGGCCGCGCGAGGAACGCGAGCGCGAAGCAGGTACCCAGCACGACAGGGCGACGCCGACCGCGCCATTCGATGAGCGCGACGAACGTGACGAGGACGGCCTCGACGTGCGCCAGGTAGTACATGTTCGCCGCGACCGACTGCGTGAGCAGGATGGTCCCGAACGCGGCAAGGACGGCGAGCCAGATCGCCGGCCGGCCAGCCGGACCGTAGGCGCGGGCCAGGGGCAGCGCGAGCCAGGCTGCGATCATCCCGAGGCCCGCCGGGATGACCACGTGGGCTGATGCCCAGAGGGATGGGAACGGCACGAACGCGAGGTACGGGAGGATCGGCAAGAGGCTGAAGGCGAGGTAGTTGCGGCCATCCACGACGACCACGTCGTACAGGCGCGGGACCTCCCCCACGTCAAGCCGCCCTTCGGCGAATTGCAGGGCGAGCTGCATCCCCCGATCCAGGTAGAGCCGCTCGTCGGCCACCACCGCGATCGTCGCCCCGACATACACGATGGCGACCACGACCATCCAGGCGACGGTCACCCGATCGGGTCGCTGGAACGCGGTGATTCGCGCCATG
This sequence comes from uncultured Chloroflexia bacterium, assembly GCA_963743815.1. GTDB lineage: Bacteria > Chloroflexota > Limnocylindria > Limnocylindrales > CSP1-4 > SPCO01. The sequence goes on from CAVURB010000003.1 coordinate 331,564, forward strand.
CCCGGAGGCTACCCCATGTCGGTATCCCGGATCGGCGGGCGTCGGGGACGGGAGCCGCCCCTACAATGCCATCGCGATGCCACTGTTGGTCCTGGCCTCAGCGGCCGTCCTGTTCGCGTCCACGCTCGCGGCACTGTGGCTGCCGATGCGCGGTTCGATCGAACGCCTGCTAACCATCCTGCTGCTGGGCCAGGTTATCGCCAGCTCGATCCTGCTGATCCTCGGGATGGGGCTCCGCACGCTCGACCCTGGACTCATCGCCGCGAGCGCGAGCGCCGTGGCGGTCGCGATGGTCCTGGTCCTGGGTCGGGACGGGCGAGCCCGGGTGCGGACGGCCGCCAGGCAGACGAGTCGGGACATCTCCACGTTCGGCCGACCGGTGGTCCGGTTCGGCCCCGTCGTCGCGCTCGCCGTCGTCGTCGCGCTGGCGCTGGCCTGGCGACTGGTCCTGGCCGTCCGCCTGCCGATCCTCGACTGGGACGGCCTCAATTACCACGTGACGACCGTCGACGTGTGGATCCAGGGAGGCATGATCGGCCGGGTCCCACAGCAGGTCTATTCGGACGGCTATCCCGCCAGCGGCGAGCTGCTGACCCTCTGGTCCATGGTGTTCACGCACACTGACCGCCTGGCCACCCTCACCGGGTTCTTCGGCCTGGCATTGGCGACGGTCGCGACCACGGGTCTCGCGCGCCGGCTCGGCGCGGATCGACGCATGGCAGCGTTCGTCGGCCTCCTCCTTGCCGGTGTCCCCGCCATCATCGTGAGCCTCGGCACGACGTATGTGGACCTGTTGGCGTCCGGCGAGATCGCCGCCGCATGGTATCTCGGCCTCGCGGCGCTACGTGAGCGGGACCGACGCCGATATCGAACGCTGATCTTTCTCATGGCCTGCGCCGTCGGGCTCGCGATCGGGATCAAGGTGCCATTCCTGGGGCTGGGCGCCGTCCTCGGGATCGCCCTGGCGATCGACGCTGTTCGCCGCGCGTTGATCGCGCGGCGACCCGTCCAGGCAGGGATCGACCTCGCGATCATGGCGATCCCCGTCCTCCTGCTTGGGGGCCTGTGGTACGTCAAGAACATGGTGGTTTTCGGCAATCCCCTGTGGCCATTCCAGGTGGGTCCGTTCGATGGCATCTGGCCTCTCGCGCCGATCGGGTCTTACATCCCGATCGAGCTCGAGGGCTACGGCCAGCTCGAGGCGATCGTCCGGTCGTGGACCGCCGACATGTGGCTGGTCGACTACAAGTACGACGTCCGGTTCGGTGGCTTCGGGACCGCCTGGGTTCCGCTCCTCATCGCGGCCGGCGGCGGGTTGGGCCTGCTCATCCGCGACAGATATCTCGCCCCAATCGTCGTGATCGTCGTTCCTGTCGTGCTCACCCTCGCGATGCCGGCCGCTTGGTGGCCGCGCTACACGTTCTATCTCGCGCCGATCGTCCTGGCGTTGACGGCGATCACGATGACCCGTTCGCGACCCAGGCTGGCTGCGATGTTCGGGTTCGCGCTGGTGATACTGGTCGCATGGTCGCTCGTCGTCGCGAGTGCCCGGGCGAACTTCAATATGCGACCCAGCGGGGATCGACGTCCGGCGACGCAGGGCCTGATCGGCCTCATCACCCAACCTGGCGGTGAGCACCGACGCCTAGGCTACTGGGGGGACTGCGCCGGCTTCCGGACGATCCCGTCAGGCGCCCGCGTGGCGACCGACGACTTCGTGTTCCAGCACCTCATCGTGGGCCACGAGATCGATCGCATCCTCGCGCCGCAGGTTTCGCGGACCACGGACCCGGACATCCTGCGCGCGCAAGTGGCGGAGCGGAATGTCGGATGGCTCGTCCTTTACAGCGACGGGCCAGCGATCCAGGCCGCACGATCGGACCCGACGAGGTTCCGAGTGGTCGGGCCGGTCTGCCTCGGCGCCGAGCTGGTTGAGGTCATCGGGTCGGAGTCCGGACCGTAGGTCTCAGCCCGGTGGCGACGTGACCCGGATGCATCGACCAGCCTCGGAGCCGCGCAGCGGGCACCGATAGACGGCCCACCCTTCGGCGAGGTACCGCGCCACCGCGCCGGGCGGCCACACCGGATCGCGGACCATGTGCCCGCGGCGATCCGCGTGATACAGGAGAGCAGGGTTCCAGTCGCGACCGATGATCGCGACGGGTTGATCCGGCCGGGTCTCGCGGGCGATCTGGTCCGACAGGCGAAGGAGTCCCAGCCAGATCGGCGGATGACCGTAGATCGGCGACGCGTAGCCAGCATGCAGCACCACGCCTGCCGCGAATACGATGACGGCCGCGAGCAGGGCGGATCGTGCCAGGAGTCGCCGTGATCCAGCGAGGCCCGCCACCCCGGCCCCTACGATGCCAGCGGCGGCGGGCGCGACCGCGACCGAATAGTAGTCGTGGCGCTCGTACAGGTTCAGCAAGACGACGATCGGGGCGGCATAGGCCACGACCAGCCACGTTACGAATCGGACATGTCCATTGCCCCAGGCGACGCGATAGGCGATGACCGCCATCACGGGCAGCAAGAACATCGTGGTCAGGACGACCGACGGAGCCAGCGCCGTGATCCACGCGCCGATATCGAGTCGATCCGAGACGGAGCCCAAGGTGAACGGCGAGATCGCCGCCGTCGTCAGGGATGACGTCGCCGCGGAGGCGGCCTTCACCGAATCGGCATACCGGGTCCAGGCGACCCCGATGGCGATCGGGATACAGACCAGCGCCCAGGCGGGGATGGATCGCCATGCGCCGCGCGCTTCAGCGTCTCGACCGAAGCCGAGAACGGCGAACGGGAGGATCCAGAAGATGGCAGTCGGGAGCTTCACCAGCGTCGCGATAGAGCCGAGAACGATGGCGAGGATCCACCAGCTGCGCGACTGGTCCGCCCGCCACTTGAGTGCCGAGACGGCGAAGCCGAGGGTCGCGGCCGTCGCCATCGATTCCATCGTGGCCGTCCGGCTCCAGACCACCAGGAACGGGGAGTAGAGGAACACGACGAGCGCGGCGACGGCGCCGATCGACCCGATCCTCGGTCGAAGGAGGGCATAGAGCAGCGTCGCGGAGACCATGAACCAGACGAGGCTGAAACCTCGCAGGGCCACCGTCTCGTTGACGCCGGCGTCCATGACGAGAGCGGCGCCCGCCTGGAACAGCGGGAACTCGAACGGGAGAACCCAAGGGGGTCCCAGGACCGGGACCTCGGGGTGCAGGAGGTCGATTCCCTCACGGTGGAATATCCGCGCGGTGAAGGCCGTCTGGCTCTGCCGGAACTCGTGGCGCTCGACCAGCGGCAGATCCAGCGTGGGAAGGCGGAGGACCACGGCGACGATGAGCAACCCCGCCACGGCGAAGGCTGCAAACCGCGCGCGGGCGTCCAGCGGTGGCCGCGTGGCGTCAGCGTGCGGAGTCACGCCCAGAAGCGTACCTGCCCTACCATCACAGGCGATGACGACTCCCGCGATCGGCCAGGACGACGACGAAACCGCGGCGCCCCGCGACCTGACGAACGGCGATCTCGCGCGGATCTTCCATGACATCGGCGACATGCTGGAGATCAAGGGCGAGCTCGTCTTCAAGACCGTCGCGTACCACCGGGCGGCCGACGCGATCGGACGGAGTCCCGTCGACCTCGTCTCCGCGTACCGAGCGGGGACCCCGCCACGCATCCCGGGCGTCGGCCCCGCGATCAGCGACAAGATCGCCGAGCTCGCGACGACCGGGCACCTGGCGTTCTACGATCGGCTCGCGGCGGAGGTGCCGCCCGGCCTCATCGAGCTGCTGCGGCTCCCCGGTCTTGGCCCCAAGACCGTCCGCCAGATCTATGGCGAGCTCGGGATCGAGACGATGGAGGACCTGCGGCGCGGCCGCCGAAGCCGGCACCCTGCGCGGCCTGCGCGGGCTCTCGGCCCGTACCGAGCAGCTCATCATCGAGGGCATCGAGCGCCTCGAGTCCACGCCGCAGCGGATGCACCTTCACCGGGCCGAAGCGGTCGTGACCGGCGTCATGGAGGCCATCGCCGCGACGCCCGGGGTCCGCAGCCTCGAGCCCGCCGGATCGTTTCGGCGCCGCCGGGAGTCGATCGGCGACCTGGACATCCTCGCCGAGACCGACGACGGTCCGGGGCTCATCGAGCGGTTCACGACGCTCGGCCTCGTGGACCACGTCGTGAACCGTGGGGCGTACAAGGCGGCCGTCGGCATGCTCCGCGGACCCCAGGTGGACCTGATGGTCATGCCGCCGGGCGAGGCCGGCACGTACCGCATCCACTTCACGGGGTCCAAGGAGCACAACGTCCGGCTGCGCGCCCGCGCCCGCGACCAGGGGTGGAGCCTCTCCGAGAAGGGGTTCGTCCGGATCGGGGACGACGGCGAGCCGCTCACCGGCGCCGCCGCGGAGCTGCGGACGTTCCCCACCGAGGCCGAGGCGTACGGCTTCCTCGGCCTTCCATTCATCGAACCCGAGCTGCGCGAGGACGCCGGCGAGATCGAGGCGGCACTGGCCGGCACCCTGCCGTCGCTCATCGACGCTCGAGCGACCTGCAGGGCGACCTGCACAGCCACTCTGACTGGTCCGATGGCGTCCACCCGATCGAGGTCATGGCGGACGCTGCGCGGCGACGCGGCCACGCGTACCAGGTGCTGACCGACCACTCGCGTTCGCTCGCCATCGCCCGCGGCCTGACGCCCGAGCGCGTGGAGGAACAGCGGGTCATCATCGCCGAGCTCAACACCCGCTACGCCGCCGAGGAGGCTGCCGGTACGGCCCCGCCGGAGACGCCGGCCGAAGGGTTCCGCCTCCTCCACGGATGCGAGCTGGAGATCCGTGCCGACGGCACGCTCGACTACGACGACGACCTGCTCGCCCGGTTCGACCTCGTGGTCGCATCGGTCCACGTCTCGCGCCGGCAGACGCGGGCCGAGCTGACCCAGCGAACGCTCAACGCGATCCGATCGCCGCACGTTGACGTCATCGCCCATCCCGCCGGGCGGATGATCGGCGGTCGGGACGACCTCGACCTCGACTGGGACGTCGTGTACGAGGAGGCCGCCCGCACGGGCACCGCGCTCGAGATGAACGGCTCTCCCCATCGTCTCGACCTCGCCGTGGAGCGCGCTCGCCGAGCGGTCGCGGTCGGATGCGTCCTCTCGATCGATTCCGATGCCCACAAGACCACCGAACTGGACTACCTGCGCTGGGGGATCAGCCAGGCGCGCCGAGCGTGGGTCGAGCCCTCGGTCGTGCTGAACACGCGGTCGCGTGCGGACCTCCTGGCCTGGGTCGGCACGAAGGCGGGACGGCTGTGAGCGGGCTCCGGTCCCTCCCGGCCGTGGGCGATCGCCTCGGGCGGCGCGACCTCACGCTCGCGGCGGTCACCATCGTCGGCCTGTCGCGCCTCATCGAGCCACCCGGGGTCTGGTTCGTCGCGATCTTCCTGCTGGGTGCGATGCTGCTCGGGTCGCTCCAGGTGCTGGGCGACGAGACCGCCCGGGCCGAGGGCGGTGGGCTCGGGGTCCCCATCGAATCGCTCATCCTGCCGGCCGTGGCTGCCGTCGCCTGCGTGGGGGCCATCCGCCTCGTGCCCTTCGGGTTGGGGCTGGTCCCGGCACTCATCGTGACCGGCCTCATCGTCGGCCGGACCCTCGCCCTCGAAGCTCGGATCCTGGCGGCCCATGACGACCTGGGCGAGGACGGCAGGACGGCGGTCCTCGTCACCACGCTGGTCGTGGCGTTCCTCGGGTTCGTGGGAGTCGCGGCGACCGTCCCGGGCGGGCTCGTCCAGCCGGGTTCCAGCGGTGCCGGCGGCGGGCCGCTACCCGAGCGCGACCTGCTCGCCCTTGCGGCCGGGGATGCGGTGATCGCGTTCCTCCTCGGGTACCGGGCTGCTGCGCTCCGCGTGTCGAGCCTTCGCGATGCGCTGTGGTCCGCTGCCACCTACGCGGCCGCGATCGCGATCGGCGCGGCGGCCCTGCGCGCCATGGAGATCCCCCGTCTGATGGGCCCCGCGTTGCTGACGCTGGCCTTCTATCTCTGGGACGCGTTCCACGCGGCGACTCCCGCCCGACGGCGCGACGCTCGGTGGATCTGGCAGACCGCGCTCCTCGCCGGCCTCGGCATCGTGGTGGTCGCCTGGAACCTCCTGCTGCGAGGGTAGGGATCGCCTCGCCGACTGCGTCGTTTGACGGCACGGCCGTGCGGTGCTAGAAAGCGATGCTCGCACTGCGACCGGGCTCGCCGCCGCCCGACCCGCGGACGACTCGAAGACCCCAGTTTCGCCCGCACCGCCGCGCGCCCCGAAAGGACGACCCGCCCGTGACCTTCCCCGACGTCGATACCCAGGCCCAGAGCCCGGTCAACCTGACCCGAACCAAGCGACAACTGGCCGAGCAGGCCATCGCGCAGGCCGCCTCCGCACAGTGGGTCGATGCCGCGGTGACGAACCGCAAGCTGCTCGAGCTCGGTCCGGACGTCGAAGCCGAGAACCGGCTGGCCAAGGCGCTGTGGGAGCAGGGCCTCCTGGGTGAGGCGCGCGAGCACTACCAGACGGCGCTCGCCCTGGATCCCACGAACCGCATCGCCGAGCGCAACATCGACCGGCTCAAGGTCCTCCTCCATGCCGCCGGGGAGAAGACGGTCCCCGCGCAGGAGGGAAGCAAGGCGCCGGTCAGCATCTTCGTCGAGGAGACCGGCAAGACGGGGTTCGCCTTCCTCACGGACCTCGCGACACCCAAGGAGTTGGCCCAGGTCAACCCGGGTGACTACGTCGAGCTGACGCCCAAGGGCAACCGACTGATCGCGTTCAGCAACGGGATGCGCATCGGCGATCGTGGAGCCACGCGTCGCAGCCCGGCTGCTCAAGCTCATCGCCGACGGCAACAAGTACGCCGCGGGCGTCACGAGCCTCGGCGACAAGGACGTCCGCCTGATCATCCGCGAGATCTTCCAGGACCCCTCCAACTACGGGAAGGTGAGCTTCCCGACAGCCGCCAAGCTGACTGACCTGCGGCCCTACACCAAGGGCACGCTGGTGCGCGAGGACGCCGAGCTCGAGGAGGACCTCGAGGACGACGAGGAGGACGAGGAGATCGAGGATCTCGATCGCGTCCTGCCGCCCGAGGCGACGACGGACGAGGCGTTCGAGGACGAGCCCGACGAGCTCGACGAGGCGTAGCTCAGCGATCCTGCGGCCAGGCCGCCACGAGGTCGTCGAACCCCCACCAGCCCGGGACCGGACGCTCGTCCCGCTCGAACGGCGTCACCTTCACGGTCACCCGCTCGGGGTTGACCGCACCCGCGCAGTCGCGATCCACCAGGACGAGATGGCGGGGTGAGCGCCCTTCGACGATCAGCCCGAGGCTGGTCGTGCCCCAGTGGTCCAGCGGCGTGGCCGTGATCCAGTCCACCTGGCCGCGCGTGATGCAACCGGGCGGGGCGGCCGCCACTGAGGCGGCCAACCTCGACTGCAGCCCGATCCAGGTCGCGGCCTGCGCGGCGAGGACCACCGCCATGACCGCCGGTGCGGCCGTGATCACCAGGCGGCGATCCACCCACGGCGACGGTCGGCGCGCGTCGACGATGGCCATCGCGAAGAGCGGCAGCGCGAGGAACACGAGCCAGGCTCGATAGCGAAGCGCAGTCGCCCACCCCTCGGGATCCAGCGCCCACGCCAGAAGGACCGCCGTGGTGACGGACAGGAGCACGGCGATCCCTGCGATCCGGGCCCGAGGGGCCAGACGGAGGAAGGCACCAAGACCCAACAGCCAGGCGGCGAGCGGCGCGATCGCGATCGAGCCCCAGGACCCCGCCCCGGAGCTGTTCGAGGAGGCGCCCGACGGAACCTGCCTCCGACTCGTAGGGGGCTCGCAGGGCCAGACTCGCGAGGATCAGCACGGCACCCGTCCCGACGAGCAGGGTCGCAGCGACGCGGGACCGATCGTCGCGATGATCTGGTCGGTGTGGTCACCCAGGCGATGACCCCGATGGCGGCGAGGGCCGCGCCGCCGTACGGGTGGCTGATCGCCAGGGCCGCGACGAGCACCACGGTCATCACCCGGTGCCGATGGAGGCGCCCGAGCAGCGCCGCGAAGAGGAGGGGCCAGGCGAGCTGCGCGACCATCGTGCTTTCGCTGATGAAGAACGTCTGCACCGGCAACGATACGAGCGCGATCCCGAGGATCGGCCACACGATGAGCCCGGGCCGGTCTGCCTGGACGACACGCCAGGCAGCGAGCAGGGCGATCAACGGGACCAGCGCATAGGCGGCCGAGAAGACCAGCGAGAGGACGTCCGGGTCGTCGACGACCGTCCGGGCGGCGAGGGCCGGGGCCTGCAGCAGCGCATGGATGGCGCGCCGGTACAGGAAGGTCGGGGTCCCCGTGTCCATCGCGCGCACGAAGAACCAGGCCCCGTCCCAGGCCAGGGGCAGTCGTGCGATCGCGCTGACCGCGAGCCCCACCGCGACCAGGCTCGCTCCCGCGACGAAGGCCCTCGACGTGCCGTCGACAGCGCGTGATCCATCGTCGAGCGGTGCAGTGGGGTGGACCGTCACAGGGTCAGGGTAGCCACCGTGGGCTAGCATCTGGCGACCATGACCACTCGAGCAGGGTCCTCGCGGTCCGATCCGGGACTATCGCTGCCCGCCCTCGAGCGGATCGCACCCGTCCCGTCGATGGGCCTCCTGACGGCGCGCATCGACGCGCACACGGGACCTGGCGACGTCGTGGCCGACCTGATCGGTCGCGGTGGCTGGGTCGCTCGCGCCGCGCTCGACCGCCAGCGGCGCGCGATCTCGATCGAATCGATGCCCCTGACCCGGTTGCTCGCCGAGGTCGTGCTGCGGCCGCCGGACGTCCGGCACCTCGACGCCGCGTTCCAGGGCATCTCGGCATCGCCGCGGCGCGAGTCCAGCCTGAAGGTCTCCATCGGCGACCTGTACGCGACGCGCTGCGCGACCTGCGGGCGGATGCTCGTCGCCGACGAGATCGTCTGGACGACCGACGACCACGGCGACCTGCATCCGACCGAACGCCTCTACCGCTGCACGGTGTGCCGCGACCAGCGCGGTGGCACCGAGATCCCGACGAGCCCCGCTGGACCCTGACGACGTCCGGCGGGCCACGACCGAAGCCGACGTCGAGGCGGCCCGTGCCTGGATCCGTGATCGCTTCCCGGTGGTGGACGGCGCCCCGGATCTCGTCGACGAGCTGATCGACCTGCACCGGCCGCGGCAGCTGGTGGGACTCGTCGCGATCATGGAGCGGATCGAGGGCGACCTGCGGGCGGCGCCCGTCCTCGCCGCGCTCCGGCTTGCCGTGGTCCATGCGCTCCTGCCGGCGAGCCGGCTCGGGACCGGGGGCGGCCGCGCGGGAGCCCTGCGGATCGCCGGCGGTCACGTGAAGCTGCCCGGACCGCCGGGTGGTCCGTGGCACGAGCGGAATCCGTGGCTCGCCTTCGAGGAGGGGTTTCGACTCGTCCGCGGATTCGTGCAACGACTCGAAGGCGGCGCCGTCGGGCCGCTGCAGGCACGGCTCGGCGAGGACCTGCGCGCCCTCGACGAGGGCGGTGCGACGACGGTCCTCGCGGTCGCGAGCCCATCGGCCGTCCGGGCGCTCCGTGATCCGACGCTGCCCGCCGACCGTGCCGTCGCCCAGGGACCCGAGGATCCGCCTGGTCCTCGGCCAGCCGCCCGTTCGCCCCAGCCTGGAACGGCTCGCCGCCGCCTACCACCTGACCGGCCTGGGCGCTCGGTCGCGAGGCGGCCGCACTCCTGCCCATCGACGCGCTCGCCGGCACGAGCCTGCGCGCGCCATGGTCGTGGCAAGCGGTCTCCATCGCGCGATCGCTGGCGGCGGTGGAGCCGTCCATGGCGCGCGACGGCCGCGTCGTCCAGATCATCGACGGCGGTCCGGAGGCGGTGGCTGCGGTGGCGATCGGCGGGGCATCGGCCGGGTATCGGCTGACGCTCGCTCGCCTCGCCGATCCCGATGAGGATGCGGCCTCGGTCATCGAACTCGTGCCGCCCGGGGCGATCCTCCCACCCGGTCCACGGACCCGCGCGAACGTGGGCCTCCCGCCGATGCCCGGCGGGGCGGGTGACCCGGACCTCGTTCCCGGCCCAGGGCTGTTCGCACCGCCGGAGCGATTCGACCAGCGGCCATTCTCCGCGCCGGAGGCGTCGCGTGTCGTGACGGAAGCTGCCGTTGAGACGCTGCGCGCTCGCGGTGAGCCCGCGCGCTTCGAGCGATTGTTCGGCGAGATCCTCGTCGGGCTGGACCGGTCAGGGCAACTGCGACGCCTCGCCGCCGGGTCCGGCCCGCTCGATGCCGCCGATGAACCGACCACGATCCCCGACATCCCATTCGCGACCACCGACCCGGCGGCGACCGTCGACGGCTCGCCCGTCGCGGGTCCCGCGTCGATCGAGGAGGGCCGGGCCGGACCGCCGGTCGCGACGCGCCGGGCAGGCCTCGACCGGGACGCAGCGGCCGACCCGGTCGATCGCCTGATGGCGCTCATCCGCGACGAGCTGGCCCGACCCACCCAGCACCGCGTCGTGGAGATCGAGCCCGGGCGCTGGTGGCTGGGTGAACCCGCCGATCGCGATGCGGCCGCGCCGGCGCTGGCCGATCGCGTCGAGTGGGCGGTCTTCAGCCTGCTCTCGACGGCCGGCCCGATGTCCGAGGCGGCGTTCTACGAACGGATCGCGACGATGTTCACCGGGCACGACCTCCCGGACGAGACGCTGGTGCGTGCCTGCCTCGAGAGCTATCGGAGTGCCGATAGCACTCCCGACCGACTGGTGACCCGCGACGACCTGCTGACCCGCAGCCAGGAGCACAGCGAGATGCTGGCGGCGCTCGCCGACGGCGGCCATCGCCTGGGGATGCGGGTATGGCTGTCCGCTCGCGAGCAGGGACGGCGCTTCGGTCGAGGGACACTCGCCGACGTGCTGGACGATCGAGAGCGGCGCGCCTACCTCGGGAGCATCAGCCGCTCGTCCGAGGCGATCGCGGAGGTCGATGCCATCTGGTACGTGCGCGGCAAGGTCGCGTTCCTGTTCGAGGTGGAGTGGACGGCCATCCTCGGCGACACGCTCCTGCGCCGGCATGCCCGGATCGGCGACGACGACAAGCTCATCCGGTTCCTCGTCATCGCCCCGGAGCGGACGGATCTCATCCGACACAAGCTGGAGCGCTCGCCGCTCCTGCGAGCCGCGCTCGACGGACGGTGGCTGGCACATCATCAAGTGGGACCACGTCCGCACGTTCCTCGCGGGCGACCCGCCCGACCTCGACGGGCTCGAACCGTTGCTGGGTCTTGATCCGGTCGTGGAGCGCGGCGGCGAGCAGATGCCGCTGTTCGGCGGCTGACCCGGGCCACGCGGTACGCTACGGCCACGACACCGATCGGCGTCAGCGCGCCGCCGCCCGACGATGCCAGGGGAGGCCTCCGCCCGCATGACCGAGCCGATCTCACCCGTCAACGACCTCGCCGATCGCTTCTGGGAGTCGATCCTGGAGCTGAACCCGACGACGGCCACGTTCTACGGCGACAGCCGCTACGCGGACCGGTTGGAGGATCCGTCCCCGGACGGGCGGGCGGCCACCCGCGCGCTCATGGCACGGACGGCCGACGAGGCTGCGGCGATCCCGGTGGACGGCCTGTCCACCGAGGACCGCATCACCCGCGACATGCTCCAGGTGATCGGCGAGCTGGCGATGGAGGAGGACGACCAGGGCCTCCACCAGCTCCGGGTCGTGGACCAGATGGGTGGCCCGCAGCAGCTGCTGCCGCAGCTGACGGCCTTCCAGCCGGTGGACACGCCGGAGCATCTCGAGGCGTTCATCGCGCGCCTGCACGCGTATCCGGCGTTCATGGCCGCCAACGCCGACATCCTGCGTGAGGCGCTCGGGACCGGCCTGACCGCCCCGTCCATCGTCACCGAGCGGACCATCGCCCAGATCGAGCGGCTGCTCGCCATCCCGATCGAGGCGGCGATCATCCCGTCCAGCGTCCAGGGCGCCTCCGATGCGGACCGCGAGCGGATCCGCGACATCGTCCGCGATGTCGTCTACCCCGCGGACGCCGCCTTCCTCGACGTCCTGCGCGGCGAGTATCGACATGCCAGCCGGGAGGAGCCCGGCATCTGGTCGGCGCCCAACGGTGACCAGATCTACCGGACCGCGATCCGCAGCTGGACGACGCTGGAGATGGACCCGCGCGAGATCCACGAGATCGGTCTCGCCGAGCTCGAGTCGATCGAGGCGGAGCGACGGGAGATCGCCCGGGCCGCCGGGTTCGGCGACGACACGGCCGCGTATCGCCGATCGCTCGACGAGGATCCGGAGAACACCCCCGGGTCCAAGGACGAACTCGTGGCCCGTGCGCGCGAGGACATCGAGCGGGCGATGGCGGTCGCGCCGCGGTTCTTCGGCCGCCTCCCGGTCGCCGGCTGCGAGGTCCGCGCCGTGGAGGAGTACAAGGAGAAGGACGCCCCGTTCGCCTACTACTACCCGCCGTCCGCGACCGGGACGCGCGACGGGATCTACTACGCGAACGGGTACGACCTGCCGTCGCGCAAGTACACGAAGCTCGCATCGACGACCTACCACGAGGCCGCGCCGGGGCACCACTTCCAGATCACGCTGGAGATGGAGCATCCGTCGCTCAACACGTTCCGTCGGCTCGGGGCGCGCATGGTGGGTGGCGCCTACGTGGAGGGCTGGGGCCTGTACAGCGAGCGGCTCGCCGACGAGATGGGTCTGTACCGCTCCGAGGGCGAGCGGTTCGGGATGCTGGACGGCCAGGCATGGCGGGCGGCACGGCTCGTGGTGGACACCGGGCTCCACGCCCTGCGCTGGGAGCGCCAGCGCTCCATCGATTTCCTCCGCGACGACGCCGGACTGTCCGAGACCGACGCCGTCATCGAGACGGACCGCTACATCTGCTGGCCCGGCCAGGCCCTCACCTACAAGCTGGGCCAGCGCCAGATCGAGGCCCTCCGGCGGGAGATCTCGGCACGGGACGGCTCGCGCTTCGACCTGCGCGAGTTCCACGACCAGGTCCTGGGCCACGGGTCGCTGCCGCTCGCGACGCTCGCGCGCGAACTGCCGACCTGGGTGGCCGCGCCGGCCTGATCCTGCGCTCGCAACGAAGAAGGAGGCTCCGTCGAGCGGGCGGAGCCTCCTTTGTGGTTCAGCGGGGCTGACGGTCAGTCCTCGTCGTCCGACTCGTCCTCGTCGGAGTCGTCCTCGTCCTCGTCGTCCGACTCGTCCTCGTCGGAGTCGTCCTCGTCCTCGTCGTCCGACTCGTCCTCGTCCTCGTCGGAGTCGCCCTCGTCGTCATCCGAGTCCTCGGCTTCGTCCTCGTCGGAGTCCTCGTCCTCGTCCTCGTCGGCGTGCGAAATCCTCGTCGCCCTCGTCGGTGCCGTCATCGGTGTCTTCATCGACGTGCGAGTCCTCGTCGGCCTCATCTGCCTCGTCGACGTCGTCGCCCTCATCGGCATCCGTCGCATCAGCGTCCGCTTCGCTCGAATCGTCGTTGCTGACGCCGAACCAGGCGGCAAGCATCTGATCGACCCGGGCAGTCAGCTCGTCGATGTCCTCGCAGGCGCTGTACGAGCAGACGATGGCGGCCACGGACTCGCTGAGAGAGACATCCTGGTCGTCGTCGACCACCATGGAATGCGCCGCCGCGGACCCGACGGCCGCGAGCACGAGCACCGAGCTGCTTGCGAGGACCGACAGCCCTCGCGTGACCTTGTAGAGCCGACCACCGTTCATCCTTCGATGCCATCCCTTCGCGTTCCCGCATCCGTCATCGGTGCGTGTGCCCGATACGAGGGGGTCGTCGTTCGGCGCGTTGCAGTTCCGGCCCAGTACCCACGGTGTGATGGCGCGACCCGATGGTCCTGTCCGGTCAGTCGCCGTCGGGGTCGTCCGAGGATTCGTCGTGCTCGTCGTCGGCCTCACCGGTGTCATCGTCCGCCTCGTCATCGTCCGCCTCGTCGTCGGGGTCGTGCAGCGACCTGGTCGTGGCCGCCGACTCGGTCGCGAATCGGTGCCCTCGGCCGCCGCGACGGGATCGACGCGTTCGTCGTGCCGGACGCGCCGGCCGGCGACGACCTCCCGGCCGACGCGCTCGCGGTCGTCGCCTCGGAGCTCGTCAACGCCGACGCCATTACGGCGGTCCGTCAACTCGGGCGGTGCGGGACGACGGTGCCATCGTCGGGGCGACCGGAGCGACGGTCCGCGGGCAGGTCGGTGCCGACGGTCTTCGGGTCGTTCGGTCGCTGTCGGGCGCCGCTCGCGCTCGCGATCGGCCATGACCGTACGGCGAGCGAGCGGTACAGCGGTGGGGCCGGCCGGATCCGGGTGCCCTAGGAGTCGAAGCCGATCCCGAGGGCGTCGAGGGTCTGGAGGATGAGCTCCGCGCCGCCCCTCGCTGCGGTCGGCGCGGTCGAGTTCGCGCCGGACCGTCTCCACGACCGCGGAGCGCAGGGGCTCGGGCGGGAACGGGACCGGCGGACTGCTCACGAGGCGAAGCCGCAGGCGATCCTCGTCGGGTCGGAGGATGAAGTCGCGGACCACGCCACCCGCCCAGCGGCTCGCGCCGACGCCCAGGCCGGTGTAGCCCAGGGCATACGTCACCCGACCGCCCATCGTCTGACCGAAGGTCACCGTGAAACGCGACGTCGTGTCGATCGCGCCGCCCCAGCGATAGGGGAAGGCCAGGCCATCGAGCTGCGGGAACGCCCGGAAGAACTGGGCCTCGAGCTTCTCGAAGGTGCGCGGGTCGCCGGTCCAGCTCGGGAGCGACCCGGCTCCCGTAGTGGTGGATGGCGTCGTACCCGCCCCACAGGATGCGGTCGTCGGCCGTGAGTCGGAAGTAGTGGAACTGGTTGTTGGCATCGGACAGTCCCTGGCGCCGCGCCCAGCCGATCGACGCCCGCTGGTCCGGCGTCAGCGGATCCGAGACGAGGACGTAGTCGTAGACCGGCACGAAGACCGGCGAGAGGCGGCGCAGCCAGCCCGAGTAGGCCGAGGTCGCGACGACGACGTGACCGGCGCGGACGGTCGCCCCGTCCGCCGTCGTGAGGAGGACGCCGCCGGCGCGCCGCTCCAGGTTCGTCACCCGTGTCTGCTCGTGGATCCGCACGCCGCGTTCGCGGGCGACCCGCGCGATGCCGCGACACAGGCGCGCCGGGTCCACGAGGATGTCGCGGCCAGGCGGCCGGTAGAGGGCGGCGTGCCACAGCGGCGAATGCACCTCGGCACGCGCCGCCTCGCCGTCGAGGAACTCGAGGTGCTCGCCGTACTCGGCGGCTTCGTCGACCCAGGCGCGGAACTCGTCGACCTGGTGTGGCTGGTCGGCCAGGGCCAGGGTCCCGGTCTCCTCGAGGTCGCAATCGATGCCGTGGGCGCGCGTGAAGTCGATCAGCCCATGGAGGTTGTCGATCCCCTCGCGCTCCAGGCGCTCGAGCTCGTCCGGGAAGTGCCGGATCCCGTTGGCGAGCCCGTGGGTCAGGCTGGCTTCGCAGAACCCGCCATTGCGCCCCGAGGCACCGAACGCCACCGTCTCCATCTCGAGGACGGCGACCCGGATGGCCGGGTCCGTGTCGGTCAGGGCGATCGCGGTCCACAGGCCGGTGAACCCGCCACCGACGATCGCGACATCCACGTCGAGATGCTCGCCGGTCGCCAGGGGCGGGTCGGCGGTGCCGGGCGGGGCGGGGTCGCGCAGCCAGTAGCTGATCGCGGCGGCAGGGTCGGACGAGGCGCGCACCGGGCCATGGTGCCACGGGTCAGGTGGGGTTGGTCGGCATCGCGCGTATCCCGGCCCATGCGTCGCCCGGCCCCACGGGATTCGCACGCTACGAGCGCGCATGGCCACGATTCTCGCGTTGACGGGGCAGATCGAGGCTGTGGCACGATGACGGCCCACCCGTCCCGTATCGTGCAACGCGTGTCCCATGCACCGCGCCACGATCGTGGTCCAACGCCGCCGCACGAGGTCCTTCATGGCCACCGAGCCCGCCGCCAAGACGACGCCCGTTCTCCATCGCGAGAAGCAGCACGCCATGTACGGCCGTGCGCTCGAGACGTTGCCCGGTGGCGCCAATTCCAACTTCCGGGCCTGGGGCGAGTCCACGATCTACGTCGATCGCGGCAAGGGCGGGATGGTCTGGGACATCGACGGGAACGAGTTCGTCGACCTGCGGATGGGCTACGGCCCGGTCATCCTCGGCCACGGCGATGCGCGGGTGGACGACTACGTCAACGAGCGGATGCGCCGGGGCGTGAGCTTCAGCCTGACCTCCGAGGACGAGGTCCGGGCGATGGAGCTGCTCAAGGAGCTGACCGGCTGGGTGGACAAGGCCCGCATGACGGTCTCGGGCACCGAGGCCACGATGCACGCGATGCGCGTCGCGCGGGCGTACACGGGTCGCGAGAAGATCGTGAAGTTCGAGGGCCAGTACCACGGGGTCCACGACTACGCCCTGATCAGCGTCGGGACCGGACGACATGTCCGAGCTCGGCGACGAGGACGCGCCCGTCGCCCTGGCCTGGGGCCGGGGCATCCCGGCCGCCGTCGCGGACACGATCATCCCGGCCCGGTACAACCGGATCGACCGCCTGCGCACGCTGTTCGAGCAGCGCGGGGACGAGATCGCCGCGATCATCGTGGAGCCGGTCCTGGGCAACGCCCAGGGCATCATGCCCAGGCCCGGGTTCCACAAGGAGATGCGCGCCCTCACCGAGGAGTTCGGCATCCTGTTGATCTTCGATGAGGTCAAGACCGGGTTCCGCTTCGCCAAGGGCGGCGCCGCCGAGTTCTTCGGCATCACGCCGGACCTCGCGACGTTCGCCAAGGCGATGGGCAACGGCTATCCGGCGGCAGCCTTCGGCGGGCGCGCCGAGGTCATGGCCATGCTGCCCGATCACGTCAGCCACGGTGGGACGTACGCCGGCAATCGCGTCGCGGCGGCCGCCGCCGTCGCGACCCTGCAGATCCTGCGGGACACCAACGCGCTCGACACGATCCACGCGACGGGGCGCACGATCCAGAGCGGGCTCAAGGAGATCCTCGACCCGGTCGGGATCCCGTACCACTTCACGGGTCACCCGTCGATGTTCGGGATCATGTTCCGCGAGGAGGAGGCGAGCGAGTATCGCGACTGGGCCACGACCGACCACGAGCTGTACGACGCGATCGCGATCGGGATGCATGCCCGCGGCGCGATGCCGGAACCGGACTCCCGCGAGCCGTGGTTCATGTGCGAGGCCCATGCCGATGCCGACATCATCGACCGGGTGCTGACGGCCTTCTCCGACTCGCTCGACGCCGCGCTCGAGGAGCGTGCCCATGGCGGCGTCCACGTCACGCCCCACGGCGGCATGGCGTCGCCGGGCGCGGGCTGAGGGCAGAGCCGATGGTGCTTGACGGGAACGCGGTCCGCTCGGTCGACCGGGCCGCTGCGCTGCTGCTGGCCCTGGGCGACGCCCAGGGCGAGGCCGGCGTGACCGAGCTCGCCCGGCGACTCGGGCTGCACAAGTCCACGGCGTCCCGGCTGCTGGCCACCCTGCAGAAGCGGGGCTCGTGGAACAGGACGAGGAGACCGGCAAGTATCGGCTCGGGCTCGTGGTCATCCGGCTGGCCGAGAAGGCCGAACGAACGCTCGACCTGCGCGGTATCGCGACGCCGGAGCTGGAGCGGCTCGCGCGCTTGACCCACGAGACGACCGGACTCGGCATCCTCGATGGCGACACGCTCCTGACCGTCGCCCAGGTGGACGGCCCCAACCTGATCGCCGTCGGCGACTGGACCGGGCGTGCGACGCCGCTCCATTGCGTGGCGTCGGGCAAGGTGCTGATGTCGGCCCTGGCCGAGCGCGAGGTGCTGCGGATCGTCCGTCGCGGGCTCGCGTCGTACACGGAGCGCACCATCGTGGAGCTGGAGCCCCTGCTCGAGGAGCTCGCGCGGATCCGCCGGCGCGGGTACGCGACGGCGATCGGCGAATACGAGTTGGGCCTCAATGCGGTGTCCGCCCCGGTCCACGACGCACGCGGCAACGTCATCGCCGCCGTCGACATCTGGGGTCCTGCGTTCCGCCTGACACCGCGGCGCGTCCCCGAGCTCGCGGCCCAGGCTCGAGAGGCCGCCGCGGCCATCTCGGTCCGCCTGGGTGGCACCGCACCGGAGCGTGACGCCGCCCCGGTCCACGCCACGGCCTGACCCGGCAGCGCCAAGCGGCGCCCGAGCCCGCCCGGCATCGCCTCGGGGAGACCCAAGCGTTTGGGTACCCTGTCACCGATGGATCTCGACGAACCGCCGCTCAGTGACCTCGTCGCCGCCTTCCAGGAGTGGGTCTTGCCGATCCTCCTGGTCGCGCTCGTCGCGCTCGTCGCGATGTGGGTCGCCGGGATCTTCGTCCACGGCATCGTCAAGACCCTGCTGGACCGCGAGGCGACGGAGGGGACGGCCCAGGAGCTGAGCGCGGTCGAACTCAAGAAGCGCATGGACACGATCGATGCGCTCGCCACGAACGTCATCCGCTTCTTCATCGTCGTCGTGGCCACGCTGATGGTGCTGGGCAAGCTCGGGTTCGATATCGGTCCGGCCGTGGCCGGGCTCGGCGTCGTCGGCATCGCCGTCGGCTTCGGGGCGCAGACCCTGGTCCGCGACTACCTCAACGGCATGCTCATCCTCATCGAGAACCAGTTCTCGAAGGGCGATGTCGTCCGACTCGCCGGGGTCGCGGGCACGGTCGAGGACTTCAACCTTCGGCGGACCACGGTCCGCGACATCGATGGCGTCGTCCACACCGTGCCCAACGGCGAGATCAAGGTCGCGTCGAACCTCACCCGGGTCTGGGCGCGCATCAACGAGGACGTCCTCGTCGCCTACGACACCGACATCGATCGCGCGATCGAGGTGGTGGACGCCGTCGGTCGCGAGATGCTCGCCGATCCCGTCTGGAAGCGACGCGTCCTCGAGGCCCCGCGCGTCGAGCGGGTCGAGGCGCTCGGGGAGTACGGGGTGACGCTCAAGATCCTGGGTTCCGTCCGCGCGACCGAGCAATGGGCGGCCGGCGGCGAGTTCCGCAAGCGCCTGCTGGCGGCGCTCCAGGCGAACGGCATCGAGATCCCCCGACCGCAACGCGTGGTGCTCTCCCGCGACCAGGGCGGGATCGGCGGCGCCGCGATCCCCGACGGCCGAGCGGGCGGCGGCCCCGACCAGGACGACCTCGCGGAGGGAACGGACTAGCGCCCTTCCTCGATCCGGGTCTCGTGCTCCTCGTTCGCCTTGTACCGGGCGATCGCTTCGCGGAGGACGTTCTTCGAGGAAGCGGGCACTTCCACTTCCAACCGGCGGTCGGCGACCGCCAAGGCCGGGATGTCATCGATGGCGCCGCGCAGGCGGTCAGTGTGCTCCGGCTTCACGGCGACGATCAGGATCGTGCGGCCGTCCTCCATCAGGCGACCCGTCTCTTCGAGGTCCTTCGTCTTGAAGCCCGAATCGCGCAGTGCGCCCGTGACGGCCCCGATCCCGGCTCCTGCGAGGACGGCCCCCGCGCCGATCGGCGTAGACACGAGTGCGATGAACGCGGCCCCGGCGGCGCCGGCCATCGCCCCCTGCTTCGCGCCGGGGTCGGCGTCGGTGCTCTCGGTCACGGTCAGCTTGCCGCCGGTGTCCTTGCTGACGATCGCGTGGTCGGTGATCTCGAGGAACTCGGTCGACTGGAGGCTCTTGAGCTCGGCGACGGCGTCTTCGGCGTTCGAGCGGTCGGGGAAGCCGAGCACGAACAGGTGCTTCGCGAGATCGGTACCCATCGGATCCTCCTGGGCGGTCGAGCCGCACCATCGGCATGCGATGCCGCGGGCGCTTGTCCGGCGGCGCGGCGATCAGGTCCGATGATGCGGGCGGGACCCGCGTCGCGTCCTCACCCGTTGGGGTGATTGGCCGCGCCCGTACCCCGACGGGCATGACCGGCCGGCACCGCATCGCGCGGGCGCCCGCGGTAGGATGACCCGGCGCCAGCCACCGCGAGCCATTCCGATTCCGAGAGGGTGCCCACGTGAGTCTCGACCCGTCCGCGCCGCCGCCGTCCGAGATCGAGAATCTGCTCGCCGAGGACCGGACCTTCCCGCCCGACCCTGCGTTCGTCGCCCAGGCCAACGCGACCGCCGACCTCTACGCTCGCGCCGAGGCGGACCACGAAGGGTTCTGGGCCGCGCTGGCGCGCGAGCGGATCGATTGGGTCGAGGACTTCCATACGACCCTCGAATGGGACCTGCCCTTCGCCAAGTGGTTCGTTGGCGGCAAGCTCAACATCGCCTACAACTGCGTGGATCGCCACGTCGAGCGCGGCCTCGGCGACAAGGTCGCCTATCACTGGATCGGTGAACCCGGCGACACGCGCACCATCACCTTCGCCGACCTCCAGCGCGAGGTGAGCCGGACGGCCAACGCCCTGCTCGAACTCGGGGTCACGACGGGCGACCGCGTCGCGATCTACATGCCGATGATCCCGGAGCTGCCGATCGCGATGCTCGCCTGCGCCCGGATCGGGGCGCCGCATACGGTCGTCTTCGGCGGCTTCTCCGCCGAGGCGCTCAGCGACCGCATCAACGACGCGGAGGCCGTCGCTCGTCATCACGGCCGACGGTGGCTGGCGTCGTGGCAAGCCCGCGGCGCTCAAGCCGGCCGTGGACGACGCCCTCGCCCTGACCCCGACGCGTCAAGCACACGCTCGTGGTCCGGCGGGTCGGGGACGCGCTCGAGGGCGGCACCGCGATGGTGGACGACCGTGACGTGTGGTGGCACGACATCGTGGACCGCCAGAGCGATCGGCACGACCCGGTCCCGGTGGACAGCGAACACATGCTGTACCTGCTCTACACCTCGGGCACCACCGCCAAGCCCAAGGGCATCATGCATACGACGGCGGGCTACCTCCTGGGGGCGAGCTTCACCCACGAGATGGTCTTCGACACCAAGCCCGACGACGTGTACTGGTGCGCGGCGGACGTCGGCTGGGTCACGGGCCACAGCTACATCGTCTACGGGCCCCTCGCCAATGCGACGACCGGCGTGCTGTACGAAGGGCACGCCGGATACCCCGGACTGGGGCCGTTGGTGGCAGATCATCGAGGACTACAAGGTCACGATCCTGTACTGCGCACCCGACCGCCATCCGGGCGCACATGAAGCAGGGCCCGCAGTACGCCCAGGCCCGGGATCTCTCGAGCCTGCGCGTCCTCGGCTCGGTCGGCGAGCCGATCAACCCCGAGGCCTGGCTCTGGTATCACGAGCACATCGGCGGCGGCCGCGCGCCCATCGTGGACACCTGGTGGCAGACCGAGACCGGCATGATCATGATCACGCCACTCCCCGGGGTGACGACCACGAAACCCGGCAGCGCCACCTTCCCGTTCCCGGGCGTCGCCGCGGACGTCATCGATGGCGAGGGCAACTCCGTCCCGTTCGGCGGTGGTGGCTACCTCGTCCTCAAGCGGCCGTGGCCGTCCATGCTGCGTGGCATCTACGGCGACCCGGAGCGGTACCGGCAGACCTACTGGAGCCGGTTCCCCGGGATGTACTTCGCGGGAGACGGCGCCAAGCGCGACGAGGACGGCTATCTCTGGCTGCTGGGTCGCGTGGACGACGTGATGAACGTGTCGGGCCACCGCATCAGCACGATCGAGGTCGAATCGGCGCTCGTGGACCACAAGGCGGTCGCCGAGGCCGCGGTCGTCGGCAAGAACGACCCGCTCACGGGTCAGGCGATCTTCGCGTTCGTGATCCCCAAGGTCGGCATCGTGGCCGACGACGCCCTCGCCGTCGAACTCCGCGAGCATGTCGCCAAGGTCATCGGACCGATCGCCAAGCCGAAGTTCCTCATGTTCACCCCGGACCTGCCCAAGACACGCTCGGGCAAGATCATGCGCCGCCTGCTGCGCGACATCGGGGAGGGGCGGCCGCTCGGCGACACGACGACGCTCGCCGACGGCGGGGTCGTCGACACCATCCGGGCCAAGTCCGGCTCCTCGGAGGAGTAGGCGTGCCGTTCGACTTCCTCAAGAAGCGCAAGGACGAGCCGGCGGCGACGGCCCTGGAACCCGGCGACCGCGCTGCCCGATCCGCCGCCGGCGAGGGTGGCCGCGGCATCCCGTTCGACGGCCTCACCGATGAGTGGCGGATCGTCGGCGAGATGCACGTCGACGGTCGCCTGTCGGACGCGCTCAACAAGCGCGAGGCCATCACCATCTCGAACGTCCAGTGGGCACCGATCGACGGCTCCGAGCCGATGGCCGAGGCGCCCGGGCTCAAGGCGGTCGACCCGTACGACCTGATCATGGTGCTCGCGGGCGAGTCCACGCTCCCGCCGCTGTCCGAGGCCGAGCGCGTCGCGCACAAGATCCACAAGGTCGCCTATGACGTCGCGCTGGAGCTCCCGCCGTTCCGGGTGATCGGGACCGTCTACCTCTTCCCGGGTTCGGAGCCCGATCGGCTGATGGATCGCGCGACCGAGATGTTCGTGCCGGTCGTGGATGCGGTCGCGATCGCTCAACGGCGAACCGCTGGCGGACGAGCTCGACGCCATCCTCGTCAATCGCTTCTACCTGCGCGGGATCGAGCAGATCGACCGGCGGACCGGGCCAGCAGCACCAGAAGCTGCCCGGTACCACCTTCGGCGTCCTGAGCTCGCTCCCGGCGGTCGCCGTTGCTAGGCGCGGACGGCGGCCTTCTGGCGACCGAACAGGCTGAAGGCGGCCTTCGCGGCTGGGCGACGTCACGGGCGTTCCGAGGAGCCGATCCGCGAGGGCATCGAAGTCCTCGGTGATCTTCTCCTTGGGGAACATCTCGATGACGGTCCGACCCTCGTTGGCCGCGCGGACGAAGAGCATGCCGCCGGAGCGGATGAGCGCCAGGGCCGGCATGCCGACGGTGCGCTCCTGGTCCGCGACGGACACGCCGCTGTTGGCGCGGTTGACGACGAGGGCGAGGCGGTCGCGCAGGCCCAGCTCCGTCGCGAACTCGCGCCAGCTGCACGGCGGCCCGGATCGCGGGCACGTCCGGCGTCACCGGCACGAGGATCCGGTCGGCCATCTCGAAGATCGGCCTGGTTGAGCGGGCTGTACGACGGGTGCAGGTCCACGACGACGAAGTCGAAGCCGCGGCGCGCCGCCGAGATGGCGTCAGCGACCCGGGTCGGCTCCAGGATCTCGGTGTTGAGCGGCGAGGACGTCAGCGAGACGACGCGCATGCCGGACGGATGGGCCGATGCCAGGTCGGTCAGCGTCTCGACCGGCCCGCCCTCGAGCTCGTCGCGCCAGCTGTCGGCGACCGTGCGCACTTCGTCGATGCCGAGCGACGTGGTGACGTGGCCGGTCACGGTGTCGGCGTCCACGAGCAGCACGTTCTGGCCCTTGCGGATCTGCAGCGCCGACGCGAGGTTCGTCGCGACCGTGGTCTTGCCGACGCCGCCCTTCGGGATTGAAGACCGCGACCACCATGGCCCGGTCGGACCAGCCCCCGGCGTTGGGATCGCCGCCCTGGAGGACGGGCCCCGATCCGTCATCGACGGTCTGGCTGCGGATGCACATCGCCTCCACGCGCCAACGCAGCGACTCGGCGGAGTACGGACGCGTGAAGTACTCGTCCTCGACGCTGCTGGCGGTCGGATGCGACACCAGCTGTTCGAGGGTGCGCGGCGAAACGACCATGAGGGCCGGGATGATTCCGCCCGCCTTCGCGGAGCAGCCCGTAGTACTCGAGCGATCGATCGAAATCGGTCTCGCCGTCCAGGATCGCCACGGCGATGTCGCGACGGCTGGCCAGGAGCGCCTCGAGCTGGTCCGGCTGGGTGACCGTGATCGACGGGAAGCCCGCGTCGCGGAGTTCCGTCGCGACCGGGGTCGCTTCGTCCGGGGGAAGTGCGATGACGACCGCGGGTCGGGCCACGCTAGCCCTCGGCTTCAGGGTCGCGTGCGGCTACCGTCAGCTCACCTTCGGACTCGGCGGTCACTCGGGCGCTGTAGCTCGGGAGCGTCGGGACCACGTCGCGAAGGACGATCTCGGGGCCATGCGTCACGGCGAAGACGAACTCGCCATCCGGACCGGATGAGACGCCGACGGACTGGACGCCGGGGACCCGTGACAGGTGGCGCTTGAACCCGGCGATGCTGGCGACGCTGATCAGGCCGGTGACCGTCAGGCGCGTGGTGGTCGTGGTGGGCACCCCCTCGCCGTCCGGGACGAGGTCGGCAAGGCGAGCGGCGAGGGCGTCATCGGCGATGACCGGGACATCGTCGTCGTCGCCGTCGTTCGGCGCGGAGAAGGTGGCAGCTTCGGCCTCGGCGGCGGCGAAGTCCGGCGTCATGCCGAGGGCCGACAGGCGGGGATCGTCGGCGGGCGCGTCGGTGCTCATGCCGAACAGGTCGCCGGCGTCCCGAGGTGCGTCGGTGCTTTCCGGCGCGACCTCGGCCACCGTCTCGGCGACGGCTTCGACCGCGGGCGCCTCGGCCTCGTCGGCTCCGACGTCGATCGATGCCTCGGCCGGTTCCGGCTGGACGTCGGCCACGGGCTCCGTGACCGCCTCGACCACGGCGGTCGCGGTCCGCGGCTCGCGGCTCGGGCGCCTCACCATCGAACGGCGGCGGCTCCGGCAGGCTCTCGGCCATGGCCGCGAAGCGGGTCGGGTCATCTTCGGCGAGCAGCCGGTCGAAGAACGCCGACATCTCGGTCTCGAAGGCGCTGACGCGTGCCTGGACGCGCTCGATGCGCCGCTCGATGTAGGCCGCGTGCTCTTCGATCTCACCCTCGAGCGTCGTCTTGCGGTGCGTGATGCGCTCGTCCGTCTCCTCGCGGATCCGGGCGATCTCTGCCTTGGACCAGTCACGGATGGCCGCGACATCGTCATCGGCCTGCTTGCGCAGATCGGTCGCCTCCGTCGCCGACGTGGCGTGGATGTTCTCGATATGCGTCTTCGCCTCCGCGTTGAACCGCGCCAGCGTGTCCTCACGGGCGGTCTCGGCGGCGGCCTGCATGGCCTTGGTCAGGTCGGCCATGAACTTGTTCGGCTTGCGGGTGGCCGCTGGCGCCGATGCCGAAGCGACGGGCGCGACGGGCTCGGGCGTGTCGTGCGTGGGTTCCGGTGAGGCCGACGTCTCGACGGCGGCCTCGGAGTCGGTGGCGGGCACGGCGTCGATCATCTCGGGCGTCTCGTTCTCCTGGGGAGGATGGGAAGATCCGTTGGTGGCCGCTTCCGGGGCAGCGTCGGCCGGGTTTGCGGGCTCGCCGCGCTCCGAACTCCACGGGAGTCGAAAACCAGGCTTCGCGTCGGTCGTGGCCATGCGGTGGATCCTCGTAGACGGGCTGGCGCTTTCGCGCATCGGGACGTGGACGCACTGTGCCAGCGAGGTCCGGTGTGGTGGAGTCCGCTAGTGGTACCAGCGCGCAACGCCGGTCGTACCGTCGGTCCGCCCCGAAGGTCATGCGGTGTTCGCCCGCACCACCAGGTTCGCGGGTACGATACCCGTCCCATGGAACCCCTCGATCGCCTGGGTCGACCACTGCACGACCTCCGGATCTCGGTCACGGATCGCTGCAACTTCCGTTGCACGTATTGCATGCCCAAGGAGGTCTTCGGGCGGGACTACGCATTCCTGCCGCGGGACCAGGTCCTCTCATTCGAGGAGATCGAGCGGGCGGCGCGCGCGTTCGTTCGCCTGGGTGTCGCGAAGTTGCGCATCACCGGGGGCGAGCCACTCGTCCGGCGAGACCTGCCCGACCTGGTCGCGATGCTGGCTGCGCTGCGGACTCCGGACGACGCGCCGCTCGACCTCACCCTCACCACCAATGGCGCGGCCCTGCGGGCGCTCGCGCAGCCGCTGGCTGAGGCGGGCCTTCGACGCGTGACCGTGAGCCTCGATTCGCTCGACGACGCCGTGTTCGGGGCCATGAACGGGATCGATTTCCCGGTCGCGCGCGTGCTCGATGGGATCGATGCGGCGCTCGAGGCGGGCCTCACGCCGCTCAAGGTCAACATGGTCGTCCGACGCGGGATCAACGAGGGGTCGATCGTCTCGATGGCGCGCTGGGCGCGCGAGACGGGGGTGACGCTGCGGTTCATCGAGTACATGGATGTCGGCCACTCGAACGGGTGGCGGCTCGACGACGTCGTCGCGGCCTCCGAGCTCGTCGAGATGGTCACCGCGCAATGGCCCGCGGAGCCGGCACAAGCGCAGTACCGCGGTGAGGTGGCCGGGCGCTGGCGCTACCTCGACGGGTCCGGCGAGTTCGGGATCATCTCGTCGGTCACGATGCCGTTCTGTCGTGATTGCACCCGTGCGAGGCTGTCGGCGGACGGGAAGCTTTACACGTGCCTCTTCGCGGTCGAGGGACGCGACGTCCGGGCGGTCCTGCGCGACGGGACCGACGACGAGGCGCTCGCTCGCCTTCCTTGCAGACACCTGGCGCGCGCGCGACGACCGGTATTCGGAGCTGCGCACGCTGTCCACGCGCGAGGGCCGGCCGGACCTGCCCAAGGTCGAGATGTTCGCCATGGGCGGATGAACGAGCGACTCATCCACAGGGTTATCCACAATCGCGGACGACGCGTGGACAGTCGCCGCGCTGTTCGCCCCGAGAATCGTGGATAAGCGCGTTGACCCGCCGCACCCCCGGCCCATATCGTGGGTCTTGCCCGAAGGGGCCGACAGGACCGCTGGGAACCGAGATCACATCAAGGGCCTCTCGATCCGCCGCCGGTCGCTTCGGGCGCTTCGTTGCCCGCATGTGCGCGGCTGTCTCACCGCGGCCCGCTTGCGTGGCCTCCGCCCGACGGGACGTGATCGGCATCCCGGTGTCGATACTTCCGTCGGGCGAACGAAGTCTGCGGGCCACCCCGGCCGTCTTCCCCCTGGACATCCCTGGAGGCCCGCATGCCCGATCACGTGACGTCCGTGGACCCGACCCGTCCGATCACGCCGGCTGAGCAACCCGTCCGGATCGCCGCCCTCCTGGCCGCCGTCCGCGCTCGGACCCCCCTCGTTCCGGAGGTCGGCATCGTGCTCGGTTCCGGCCTCGGTGGCCTGGCGGACGATCTCGAAGACGCGGTCGCGATCCCGTTCGACGCCCTTCCCGGCTGGCCGGCCGCGACGGCCCCCGGGCACGTCGGGCGGCTGCTCCTTGGCCATCTCGACGGTCGGCCGGTCGTCATGCTGCAGGGTCGGTTCCACCTCTATGAGGGCAATGATCCGGGTCTCATCGTCCAGCCGGTCCTGCTCTTCCACGCGCTCGGTGCCCGTGTCGTGATCCTGACCAACGCGGCAGGCGGACTGGATCCGAGCTTCGGCCCCGGGACGCTGATGGTCATGAGCGATCACATCAATCTGACCGGCCGGACACCGCTGCTGGGCCCCAATGCCGATGCGACTCGGTCCGCGGTTCCCCGACATGACCGATGCGTGGAGTCCGAGGCTCCGGACTCGACTCCAGGCCGCCGCCGCCACGGAGGGCGTCGACCTCGCCGAGGGCATCTATGTCGGCCTCATCGGTCCGACCTACGAGACGCCCGCCGAGGTCCGGATGCTCGCGGGCCTGGGTGGTCACGCCGTCGGGATGTCCACGGTCCTCGAATGCATCGCCGCCCGGTGGGTCGGCCTGGAGGTCTGCGGCGTCTCGCTCGTGACGAATGCGGGCGCCGGCTACACGGGGGAGCCCCTGACGCACGAGGAGGTCCTGGAGTCCGGCGCCATCGCCGGTCCGCGACTCGCGAGGGTGATCCGACGGTTCGTGACGGACCTCCGCGACGGCTGACATGCCGGACGTGACAGGTCGGATCCGGCCCTGCATGAGCGCAGAGGCCGCGGATCGCACGGTCGCGATCGGGGAGTCCGTGACGCCAGGCCCGGGACATGGGTCCAGGTGCTCGTTGCCGTCGTCGCCCTTGGCGTCGTCGCGGCGCTCGGCGCGGTCCGGCTCGCCGATCCCTTCCATGGCGATCAATCGTTGTTCCTGCAGTACGCAGAGGCGATGCGTCGAGGCGCGGTCCTCTACGCCGACATCTGGGACAACAAGCAGCCGGGCATCTTCGGGTTCTACCTGGTCGCCGGGAGCATCGCCGGCTTCACCGAGGCCGGCATCCGCCTCTTCGAGCTCGCGTACCACCTCGTCTTCGCGCTCGTCTTGATCGTCACGTTGCGGTCGTGGCTGCGCACGTGGTGGCTCGCCACCCTGGCACCGATCGCCTCCATCGGCGCGTACTACGCGACGACCGGCACGTGGCACCTGACCCAGAGCGAGTTCCTGGTGGCATTCCCGATCTACCTCGCGCTGTGGCTCGCGGCCGCTCCGTGGGAGGACGTTCGTTGGCGTCGCCTGGCCCTGCTGTTCGCGGGCGTCTGCGCTGGCATCGTCATCGCGTTCAAGCTCGTCTTCGCTCCGATCATCCTGGTCGGCTGGCTGCTCTCGCTCTGGACGAGCGCGGATCCGGTCCATCCACGCTCCGCCATCCTCGACCGCATCCTGCCGGCGGTCCTCGGACTCGCGATCGTCGTCGGGGTGATCGCCGGGTGGTTCGGCATCAACGGGGCCACGACCGGGTTCCTGTCGGTGACCCTTGCCTATCCGGTCCTGGCCTCCGCCGAGATCGCGGGCGCTCCGCTGTCGCGACTGGCTCGGTCGGCCGGGTGGTACGCCCTCGCGGCCGCTCCATGGTTGCTCCTGGCCGCGGCCGCCGGTGTGCGCTGGCGAGGGCGCCGTGCGGACTGGATGACCGTCCAGCTCGCCGCATGGGTCGTCGTGGGCGCTGCGGTCATCCTCGTTCAACGGTTCTCGTGGTGGGAGTACCACTTCACCCTCTTCATCGTGCCGGTCGGCCTGCTCGCCGTCCGTGGCGCCGATGGACTGATCGAGGCCGCCCAGCCATCGCGGCGACGGGTCGTCGCCGTCCTCGCTGCCGGGCTCCTGTTCGTGACACCCGTCGCGGTCGCCGGGGTCCGCACCTGGCGCGCTGACTTCGAACCACTGGCCGTGCTGGGCTCGCTGGGCGACCCCGCGGTGCTCCTGGCATCGCACCGTGCGAGGAGCGACACCTACGAGGAGATCTGGCAGGACACTCGCTTCCTCGTGGGACCCGACGCACTCCCAGGCCCGATCTATGTCTTCGGCGACCCCCTCTACCTGCAGCTCTCGGATCGCGATCAGGCCATCCCGACGCACGGCTGGTCGTGGGAGATGCTCCTCGCATCGCAGTGGGCGGCGCTGCCCGATGACCTGGCTGCCGCAGCGCCCGCCTACGTGTTCCTGGACGACGACTATCGGGAACTCGTCTCCGACCGGGCACCCGCAGTATCGACGTGGCTGGCAACGCAGTACGAGTCGATCGCCGGCGTCGGCGACGGGGCGTGGTACCGACGCCTCGAACGATGACCGACCGCTGACGGATCGATGAGCGCAGGCGCCGCAGCACCCACGCTGGACCGACGGACCCTCAACCGGACGCTGCTCGAGCGCCAGCTCCTGCTGGGGAGGGTGGACCGGCCCGTGCTGGACGTCGTACGGCACCTCGTGGGGCTCCAGGCGCAGGAGCCGCCGGATCCCTATGTCGCCCTGTGGAGCCGGATCGATGGGTTCGATCCGGGGGAGCTGGCCACGGCGATCGAGGAGCGTCGTGCCGTCCGGATGGGCTTGCTGCGCGGGACACTGCACCTGGTCACCGCCGAGGACGCGCGACGCTTGTACCCGGTCCTGCACGACATGTTCGCGCGCATCTATCGCAGTTCACCGTTCGCCAGGAAGCTTGCCGGCGCCGACACGGACGCCATCGTCGCCGCCGCGCGCGCCCAATTGGAAGCCGAGCCGCTGCCGCCTGCCGAGCTGGGCCGGCGTCTCGCCGCGCGGTGGCCGGATCTCGATGCACAGGCGATGGCGAACACCGCTGGGTTCCTGCTGCCGCTCGTCCAGGTCCCGCCGCGCGGGCTGTGGGGTCGGACGGGGCGCACGACGAACACGACCGCAGAGGCCTGGCTGGGAGGCCCGTTGGGTCCGCCGTCGAGCCCGGAGGAGATGGTCCTGCGCTATCTGCGGGCGTTCGGGCCGGCAACCACGGCCGACATGCGGACGTGGTCCCGGATGACCGGCCTGCGCGACATCTTCGCGCGACTGCGCCCTCGGTTGCGGACCTATCGTGACGAGGCGGGGAGGGAGCTCTTCGACGTCGACGACGGCGCGATCGCCGATCCCGACCTCCCAGCACCCGTTCGGTTCCTGCCCCAGTACGACAACCTGTTCCTGTCCCATGACGACCGCTCGCGCATCAACGGCGGCCTCGCGTGGGGCATCGATTTCGGCTGGAAGGGCGTGGTCCTGGTCGATGGTTTCATCGAGGGGTCCTGGCGCGTGCGTCGCGAGCACAGCGTGGCGACGATGACTCTGGAGGTGACCGCGCGGGTCGTCGGTGCGACGCGATCGTCGGTCGAGGAGGAGGCGTCGCGCCTGTTCGCGTTCGTCGCGGCGGACGCTGGGTCGCGAGATCTCGTGGTCGTCGTGGCCTGACAGCGTCAGGCCTGCGGCAGCTCCCGACCGGCGGCCTTGGCCGCAGCGGCCTTTTCGGCCCATGCCCCGAGCACGCGGTCCTTGTGAGGCCGGATGGGGCAATGCTCGTCACGGTTCGCGAACTCGTCGCAGTAGCCCAGGGGCACGCACTTGGGCGCGAGGAACGACCCCAGGAACGGCGAAACGCTGAAGATCTCGTGGCGGATCAGCTGGAACAGCCGACGGATCTCCCACTGGGCCATCGTGCACAAGCGGAGACCCGACATGTGGATCAGCGCTCGCAGGTTCGTGGTCATCACGAGGTTCGTGCGGGTCGCGTTCGGGAAGACGAAGCGTGCGTCCTCGCCCGGAAGCCCGGCGCCGACCATCTCGCCGTAGAGCTCCAGCGCGCCGTCCACCTGCGATTCATACCGTTCGCGGAGCTCCGGGTCGCCCTCGGCGATGGAGTGGGGGAGCATGGTCGCCGCGCCCTTGAACTTCACGTAGCGCTGGCTCTGCTGATCGAACGCGACCCCGGCCCGGTGGCGCACGAGCTGGTGCGACAGCGTCCGGCTGACGCCCGTGATCGCGAACGTGAACACGACGTGCTCGATCGTGGAGCCGTGCCCGGATTCGATCACCGACGAGATCAGCTTCTGCATCTTGGCGGGGTCGAAATCGCCGTCCACCGCCCGCTTGAAGATGGACTCGGGGGCTTCCTCCGAGTAGCAGGTCCGGCAGGCCGTGTAGATCACCGGGACGTAGAAGCG
Organism: uncultured Chloroflexia bacterium; assembly: GCA_963743815.1. Classification (GTDB taxonomy): domain Bacteria; phylum Chloroflexota; class Limnocylindria; order Limnocylindrales; family CSP1-4; genus SPCO01. The sequence goes on from CAVURB010000003.1 coordinate 362,883, forward strand.
CTCGACGATCTCACGGTCCGGGAAGATGAGGGTCGCGCTCATCCCGAGATCACGGCGCCCTGGGTTCTTCGGGATGGCGGTCTTGGCGCGAGACGCCGCCGGGGGATCGGGTTGGAGGGGCTCGGCGGTCATGGCATCGCAGTCTAGCGGAGCCTCGACGGACGGGTCAGCCGGCCTCGGTGAGGACAGCTGCGAGGTCCTCGAGGTACCCCATCCAGTAGCCCTCGTGGTCGTCTCGGACCGTGTGGTCGAGCCCGGCCTCACCCCAGCCGTCGTGGATGAGCCGAACCTCGGTCCCGCCTTCGTCGCGTGGCGCGACCGTCCAGGCGACCAGGGTCTCTTCGTGGGGCTCGGATCCCGACCAGGACCAGGTGTAGGCGAAACGTCGGCCGGGCTCCAGCTCGGTGATCACCCCATCGATCACGCTGCCATCCCCGAAATCGAGTCGGTAGGGATCCCCGACCCGCCGCACGTCCGAGGCGTCCGTCAGCCAATCAGCCACCCGACGCGGATCGGTCAGCGCCGCCCACACGCGCGCCGGCGCTGCCGTCGTCTCGACCGTCAGGTCGATGGGACTGGGAGGTTCGTCGACGGGTGGGTGGTCGTCCATGGGGAACTCAATAGTAAACGGAGCAGGACAGGCGGTCGTCCGTCATCCACCCGCCTCCACGTGGGGATCGAGCACGGTCCCGTCGTCGATCCCGAGCGCGTATGCGACGACCTCGTCGAGGCCCATGGCGGCTCCATCCGCGGCGAAGCCGTCGAGCACCTCGGGCGCGAGGCTGTCCCGCGGTGTCTCGATGCCGAACAGGTTGCTCGTCTGCTCGACATAGTCGGCGAGCGCCGTGCCGGTCGTCGACTGCAGGTGCCGGGCGGCGCCCCACAGTCGGCCGGCTCGTTCCGCTTCGCCCGTACCCACAGCGATGATCGAGAGGTCGTCCATCACGAGCGTCACTCCGGAGATGTCACCCGCCTCGAAGAAGTGGCGGAGCGCATGTCGAGCCGTCACGAGCGCGTCGTCCCACCGGCGCTGGCCCGCGATCGCGAGGGCGAGCATGTGCAGCGACCATGCCTCCATCGTCCGATCGCCCGCGCTGCGATGCAGTTCGAGCGACTGTCGATACCAGGCCTCCGCCTCGGTCGCGTTCGCGGTGAAGTAGTAGTAGCTGCCGAGACCCCAGATGAGATTCCCTTGCCCGCCGCGATCCCCGAGTTCGCGATAGATGGCCAACGACTCCTCCATCATCAGGCGGCTCGGCGCGAGCGCATCCTGCTCGCCTTCGCCGCGCATGACGGCGATCATGTCGGCATACGCACGGTTGAAGAGCGCGTTGGCGATCTCGGCGCGGTCCCCGTCGGCACGCCAGATGGCCAGTGCTTCGTCGTACTGGCGCTTGGCGCCTTCGCGATCGGATTGCCAGTAGGCGATCCCCCCGAGCGCCTCCGCAAATCGCGCCTTGTCGGCGGGCTCGAGGTCCCACTCCAGGGCCGCCATCGCATCGAGTCGGGCACGAGCCTCGTTGAGGTAGCCGCGCTGTTGCCAGAATCTCCATAGGGCGTAGGCCATCCGGGTCGCGAGCACCGGGTCGTGGAGGGTCGCCCAGTCCATGGCGGCACGGAAGTTGTCATGCTCCCGCTCCAGTCGATCCAGCCACGCACGCTGATCGACACCGGAAAGGCGTGGGGCCGCTTCTTGGGCGAATGCGAGGAACGCCTCGGCGTGGCGTCGGGCCGTCGCGTCCGCCTCGGCGCCCGCGTCGAGCATCTCCGCTGCGTACTCGCGGATGGTCTCGAGCATCGCGAATCGTGGCGCATCGTGCTCCTCATCCAGTCGCACGAGGCTCTGGTCGACCAACTCCCCGAGGCGATCCACGACATCGCCGCCGACCGTTTCGGCCGGCCCTCCAACGGACTCCGCCATCTCCAGGTCGAAGCCGCCGCGGAAGACCGATAGCCGATCGAGGAGGCGGCGGGCTCCATCGTCAAGGAGGTCATAGCTCCAGGCGATGGCGCCGCGCAGGGTCTGTTGGCGCTCCGGCAGGTCCCGCGAGCCGGCGGTGAGGACGGCGAGATGGTGGTCCAGGCGGGCCAGGATCTGATCGGGCGTCAGGAGCTTGATCCGCGCGGCCGCGAGTTCGATCGCGAGCGGCATCCCGTGGAGTCGGGCGCAGATCCCGGCCACCGCCGGGGCGTTGGCGTTGGTGACCGTGAAGCTCGGCCGGACCGCCATCGCGCGCGCGATGAACAGGCGCACGGATTCGAATTGCCCGAGGGCCTCGACGTCGAATTCCCGGAGCGCGCGCGGCAGATTTCGTCGCTCGACTTCCGATAGCCGGCTCGTGTCGGGCGGCGCCGGGAGCCCCGGGACGGGGTATTCCTGTTCGCCCGAGACGTGGAGGGCGATCCGGGTCGTCACGAGGCAGGTGATGTTCGGGCACCGGCGGAGCAGGTCCGCCACAACGGGTCCGGCCACGACGACCTGCTCGAAGTTGTCGAGGACGAACAGGATGCGGCGGTCGCCGATGGCGTCCACGAGGGTGTCCAACGGCGGCCGCGCCTCATTGCCGGTGATACCCAGCGTCCTGGCGATGGTGGGCGCCACGAGCTCCGGGTCGCGCACCGCTTCAAGGGGGATGAACCACACCCCGTCCGGATACGCGTCGGATGCGGCGGCTGCGACCTGGAGCGAGAGGCGCGTCTTCCCGGTCCCGCCCGGCCCGGTGAAGGTCAGGAGCCGCGTGTTCGCGAGGAGCGCACCCGCATCCGCGAGCTCCCGCTCGCGCCCGACGAAGGTCGTCAGCTGGGTCGGCAGGTTGTTCGGCCGCGCGTCGATGGACCGCAGGGGCGGGAAATCCGCCGCCAGGCCGTCGATGACGAGCTGGCCCAGTCGCTCCGGGGCGCGCAGGTCCTTGAGCCGGTGCTCCCCGAGGTCGCGGACGGCTGACGTCGGCCGGGAGCGTATCGGCGACGAGGGCGCGGGTCGCATCGCTGAGCAGCACCTGGCCGCCGTGGGCCACGGCCGGCGATCCGTGCCGCGCGGTTGATGGCCAGCCCGATGACATCGGTCCCGACCGCCTCCACCTCGCCGGTGTGCAGGCCCATCCGCACACGGACCACCGCCCCGTCCGGCCAGGCCTCGGCGGCCAGCCCCCGCTGCGCGTCCACCACGGCGTCCACCGCGTCGCCGGCCGACGCGAAGATCACGAAGAACGAGTCGCCCTCCGTCCCCTGCTCGTAGCCGCGATGCGCCCCGAACGCCGCACGCAGGATCGTGCGGTGCCGCTCGCGGATGTCGCGGTACGGCCCCGTCCCAAGCTCGATCTCGAGACGCGTCGAGCCCTCGATGTCGGTGAACAGGCAGGTGACGGTGCCACTGGGCGGGAGCGAAGCGGTCACGGGACCCTCGGTCCGCCGATCAGTGACGATCGGTGTCGGTCAGCGCCCGCAGCCGACCGGCCAGGCCCCGGAGCACGGCGAGGGCGACCCCTGGCTGGTCATTGATGACCGCCTCGAAGTCCCAGGTGGCCAGGGCGAGGCACGTCGTGGGACCGTCGGAGACGACCTGGGCGTTCCGCGGTTGGCCGTCGAGGACCGAGAGCTCGCCGAAGAACTCGCCCGGGCCGAGGGTCGCGATCGTGCGACCGTCACGCACGACCCGCACCTGACCACTGGCGATCACGAAGAACCCGGTCCCGACTTCGCCTTGGCGAGCGATCACGTGGCTGGCGGGGAACTCGACCTCGACGGTCCGTTCGCCGATCCGCGTCAGTCCCTCCGCATCGACACCAGCGAACAGCGGGGTGGATGCCAGCAGCTCCGTCCGTCGATCCTGGGGCAGGGTCATGCGTCCTCCGTGTCCATCGCGCAGGTCCATGATGCTGCGCCGCGCGGCTGGGAGCGTCAAGGTTTCGCGTGGGTTCGCCGCTCACGCGCCTCTCCATCGTGGCACGATGCGCACATGGCAACGCGCGAGGAGCTCGTCGACGTCATCGCCGGGTTCGGATTGTTCGCCGATCTCTCGGCCCCGCAGCTCGCGGGGATCGTCCACACGTTCGAGGAAACCGCCTTCGCGGAGGGCGAGCGGATCCTGCGGCAGGGCCTGAGCGGCGCCGGGTTCTTCGTGATCCTCGATGGCGAAGCTGCGGTCGTCGTGGACGGCACCGAGCGGGCGCGGCTGGGCCGGGGCGACTTCTTCGGCGAGGTGTCGATCCTGCTCGGCGAGATGCCGATCGCCGATGTGGTCGCGACGCGACCCATGAGCTGCCTGGTCCTCGCCGCGCCGTCCGTGGAGGGGTTTCTCGTCGCCCACCCGCGCGTCATGTATCGGATGCTCCAGGCGCAGGCACGTCGACTGCGCGCCGCGAACCGATGGCGGAGTTGACCGACCGGCCCGGGTCCGATCGACCGTTCCCGCCCGGCGACTACCCGATCGTGGTCATCGGTTCCGGCCCGGGCGCGCTCCAGGTGTCCTACTCACTGGGCCGGCTCGGCGTGGCTCACGCGGTCGTATCGGCAGATCCGTCGCCAGGCGGCATGTTCCGCCGCTGGCCGTTCTTCCAGCGCCTGCTGTCGTGGACCAAGCCCCACGCCCCGGTGGAACGCGGCACGCGGGCCTACGAGCGGTACGACTGGAACAGCCTGCTCGGTGACACAGCGGAGACCCGAGCGCTCCAGGCGGACCGCATGGATGGGTCGTCGTACTTCCCGTCTCGCCCCGAGATGGAGGCGAATCTCGTCGCCTTCGCCGAGCGCGCCGCGATCCGGATCCGATACGACTGTCGATGGACTGCTACCGCGATCGAGGAGACTGCGGCCGGTCGGCGGTATCGCGTCGAGACCACGGACGGCACCTACCGCGCCGAGGTCCTGATCGTGGCGGTCGGCGTCGCCGAGCCGTTCACCCCGCCGGGGCCTGGGATGGAGTTCAGCCGCCACTACGCCGACGTCCAGCCCGCCGAGAGCTACGCTGGCAAGCGCGTCTGCATCATCGGTAAGCAGAACTCCGGGTTCGAGCTCGCGAACGGCCTGCTGCCGTGGGCGCGCCAGCTCGTGCTGGTGTCCCCGTCCCACGCGAAGCTGTCGGTGGACACGCGGTCGCTCGTCGGCGTCCGGGCGCGGTACGTCCAGCCGTACGAGGACCACGTGCTGGGCGGTGGCGTCGCGATCCTCGATGCCGCCATCGAACGCGTGGAGCCGGTCGCGGGAAGCGACGGTGCGCTCGATGTGCACCTGCGGCGGACCGATGGTGGCGGAGATCTGGACCTGGAGGTCGACGAGGTCATCTCGGCCACCGGCTTCGTCTGCCCGCTCGTGGACCTGCCGGAACTCGGGGTCGCCACCTTCGGCGCGAGCCGGCTACCGGCGCAGACCGCGTGGTGGGAGAGCACGACGGTGCCCGGGATCTTCTTCGCCGGGACGATCGGGCAGGGGAGCAAGGGCCTCCAGCGCCACGGGATGCCGAGCAACTCCGGGGCGGTCCACGGAGCGCGCTACAACGCCCGCCTGGTGGCAGCGCGCGTGGCCTCCACGCGGTTCGGGATCGCGCCGCCCCGACCGACCGTCGCACCGGGTGACCTCGTGGACCTCGTCGTGCGCGAGCTGGGCGAGGCCCCGGAGTTGTGGCACCAGCGCGGCTATCTCGCTCGCATCATCACGATGGATCCGACGGTGGGCCTCGTTGACGATGGCGTCCAGCCCTTGAGCCACGTGCTGGACGCGGGCGGCCCGGATTCGCTCGCACTCACGCTCGAGGCGGACGGGACGGGTGCCATCTACCCGGTCATGTACACGCGGGTCAACGGTGTGGTGAGTGAGCGAGCCCTGGAGCCGGACCCGCTTCTTCGTTATGACGGCCCCGACGCGCGTCGCGCGATCGCCGACGTCATCGGAACGGTCGCTCCGGGGATCCGCGCCGGCTGACCTCAGGCGAGCTGCGTCAGGCGTTCGGCGGCGGCTTCGAGGGTCTCGCGACGCTTCGGGAAGGCGAACCGCAGCTTCGATCGGCCCAGGTCATGGCGCGAGAAGAAGGACGATCCGGGGACCGCCGCGACACCCGGGTCGGCGATGAGCCGGTGGGCGAACGCCACGTCATCCTCGCCGGGTCGAGCGAGATCGCGGATATCGGTCATGACGTAGTAGGCGCCAGCTGGCTCGTGGATCCGGAACCCTGCCGCCCGAAGCGCGGGCAGGATGATGTCGCGGCGCTCGCGATAGCCATCGGCGAGGTCGCGGTAGTAGGCATCCGGGAAGTGGAGCGCGGTGACGGCCGCGGCCTGGAGGGGTGCCGCCGCGCCCACCGTCAGGAAGTCGTGGACCCGCCGGATGCCGAGCGAGAGGTCCGGCGAAGCGATCGTCCAGCCGATGCGCCAGCCGGTGACCGAATAGGTCTTCGACATCGAATGGATCGACACGGTCCGCTCGGCCATCCCCGGCAGCGTCGCAAGGGGGATGTGCTCCCCCTCGTACACGATGTGTTCGTAGATGTCGTCGGTGAAGGCGATGACATCGAACTCCTGGCACAGGTCGGCGATCAGTTCCAGTTCCGCCCGCATGAACACCTTGCCCGTCGGGTTATGCGGCGAGTTGATGACGATGCCCCGGGTCCGTTCGTTGAAGGCGGCGCGAAGCTCCACAGGGTCGATGGACCAATCGGGCTCGTGGAGGGTCACGTAGCGCGGGACCGCGTCCGACAGGATCGCGTCCGGCCCGTAGTTCTCGTAGAACGGCTCGAAGACGATGACCTCGTCACCCGGGTCCAGCAGGCCGAGCATCGCGGCGATCATGGCCTCGGTGGCGCCGCAGGTCACGGTGACCTGGGTCTCCGGATCGATGGCGTCCCAGCCCGGGAAATGCCGCGGGGTCATGGTGGCGATCGCGTCGCGCAGCGGCTTGGAGCCCCAGGTGATCGCGTACTGGTTGATGTCGGCATCGACGGCCTCGGCCACCGCGCGCTTGAGCTCCGGCGGGCAGGCGAAGTCCGGGAACCCCTGGGCCAGGCTGACGGCACCGGCCGCGACCGCGAGCCGGTTCATCTCGCGGATGACCGATTCGGTGAATCGATCGGCCTTGGCGGAGATCCGTCGGCGGGGCGTCATGGCCGGGAAGTCTAGCGGTCCGGTCGCGTGGGCCGACCGCGCCGGCCGACCACGCGGGCCGGATCCCTTTCCGCGCTAGACCAGGTGGCGCGGGATGACCTCGTGCCAGTCGCGGTCGAAGAAGCGCTCCCCGTCCACGTCGACCTCCAGGCGGACGCTGAGATCGAAGTCGGTCGCCGTACTCGTCTGGCGCGAGTCCGCGCGGATCTCGATCCGGGTCAGTTCCCCGTCCCGACCGGCCTCCCGTTCCTGCCAGCGATACACGACGTGCGCGTCCAGCCCGGCGTGCGCCGGGTCGGCATCCGAGGCGGTCATCCGGAGGGTCTCGGCCGCGTACAGCCGCCGCCCATCGGGGACGATGGCCTCACCACCGTCGTGGACATGGACCGCGACCGTGCCAGCCATGACGTCCTCTTCGATGCGCCAGACGGGCGGGTCGGCGACCGCGGGACCGCGGCCGTCGAGGGCGTCAGCAACCGGCCAGCGCAGATCCGGCGGCTGGGTCCGGAAGGCCGGGACCGGCGCGTCGCCCGGCCCGCCCGCGGGCGGGACGACGGGCAGCTCGATCCGTGACGGGGCCGTCGGCCCGCGGTGGAGATGGAACGTCGCTGGGAACGGCGACGGCCACAGCACGGGCCACAGCGAGGAGGAGATCGCCAGGTGCAGTCGATGCCCCGGGAGCCACCGGTAGCCGGCGGTCCGCAGCGGCACCCGCACGTCCTCGACGACGCCAGGTCGCAACGGCTCCGGGTCTGCGTGGGAGCGTCGGTGGGTCAGGTTCAGGACGCCGGCGCTGACCAGGGCCGTGGTGCCGTCAGGGGCGACGTCGGACAGGCGAACGCTGACGGTGGCGACGGGCACGTCCACCGCGATCTGCAGCACGACCTCGGGCACGCCCAGGATCTCGAGCGGTTCGAGGAGTGGTTCGGACGTATAGGTCGGGCCGGCGTCCTCGTCACGGCGCAGGTCGCGGGCCAGGCCGTTGGGCGCGCCGCCGGCGCCCCAGGAGAGTGCGCCGCGCGTCCCGGTCGTCGCCTGGTGACGGAACGTGTCCACGCCGGCGTCGGCGTCGATGACCGGGTCGGGATGCAGGAGCCGCGCTCCCAGGTGCCATGTCCGGACGTCGGTCGATGGGTGCGGGTACACCGTGGCCGCCCGCCACCGCCCCGGGAGCGACACCGGGAAGGGTTCGGGCGGCGTGAACTCGTGTTCGAACCAGACCACCGGGGGCTCCTCGTCCCAGCCGTTGTCGGCCCCACGCAAGTGGCGATCGAAGAACCGGTCGATCTCATGGAGGTCATCAAGGTTCGGGCCAGGTTCGGCGTCGTGCGGCCACGAATGCACCCAGTTCCCGATCAGCGTGTGCGACGGCGCCGGGCAGCGCGCCTGCATGCGGAACGCCGGATCAACGTACGAGTCGTGCCACCCGCCGATGGTGAAGATCGCCGCGGTGATGGCGTCGTAGTCGGGGGCGAGCGATCCTTGCCGCCAATACGGTCCGTCCGCCTGGTGACGGAGCCACGCGAAGAGCCACGGCGGCGTCGCCTCCAGCCGCGCCAGCCAGTCGTCCCGCCACGCATCGCCGCGGAACACGGCTTCGGGCGGCATGGCGTTCATCGCCACCTGGCTGACCGCGTACTGCGAGAGCTCACTGACCGTCACGCACCCGCCGCGGTAGTGGATGTCGTCGAGATAGCGATCGTCCGTCGCCATGACCGGGACGATGGCCTTGAGATGGGGTGGGCGCAGGGCCGCGACCTGGATCGCGGTGAACCCGCCGTACGAGATCCCCCACATGCCCACCGCGCCGGTGCACCACGGTTGCTCAGCCAGCCACTCCACGGCGTCGTACCCATCGAGCGTCTCCTCGGCGGTGTACTCGTCCAGGGCGACACCGTACGAGGAACCGGTGCCGCGTACGTCCACCCGACACAGGGCGTAGCCGCGGGCCGCGAACCACTCGCCGCGGGTCGTGTCGGATGCGCGACGCCAGTTGTCCTTGCCGTACGGGATCATCTCGAGGATGGCCGGGAATCGGGCCTCGCCGCCGGGCTCCGGTCCCGGGACCGGCCGCCAGATGTTCGCCGACAGCTCCACGCCGTCACGCGCGGTGATGCGGACGTCCCAGTCCGCCTGTACCCCGAAACGGGGCTCACTCGCCGGTCGATCGTCGCTCACCCACCGATTCTACGACCGTTGTATCCGCACCCGACGACCGGGCCCGGGCCGTGCGACGATGCGCCGATGGACGGTCAATTCGTGCGCAAGATGCGCCGCACCGCCTACGAGAACCCGTGGATCACCGTCTGGCACGACGAGGTCGATCGACCCGACGGCAGCCCCGGGATCTACGGCGTCGTGCACTTCGAGAACCTCGCGGTCGGCGTCGTCGCCTTGGACGCGGACGATCGGATCGTCCTCGTCGGACAGCATCGATACACCTTGGACGCCTACTCGTGGGAGATCCCGGAAGGCGGCGTCCCGGCCGGCGAGTCCCCCCAGGAGGGCGCCCGCCGCGAGCTGCGCGAGGAGACCGGCGTGGAAGCCGGGGTCGTGGCGCGAGCTCGCTCGCGTGGATCTCTCGAACTCGATCTCCGACGAGCGAGCGGTCCTGTTCCTTGCGACGGACCTGACCCACGGGGATGCCGAACCCGAGCCGACCGAGGCGCTCGAGGTGCGCTGGTTGCCGTTCGACGAAGCCCTCGCGATGACCATCGACGGGCGGATCACCGATGTCATGAGTGTGGCCGCGATCCAGCGCGTCGCCCTGGCTCGCCTGGCCGCCGTCGCGGCCGCGGCACAGGACCAGTCTCACGACGGCGAGGCTTTGGACGCCGATCAGTAGGTCTCGACTCGCACCGGCGTCAGGGCGAAATCCCGGACGTTTCGGGTCAGGACGGTCGCGTCCAGGTGAGCGCCGTCGCGGCGATGAGGGCGTCGGACAGGCCAAGCGTCCGCCCTCGCTCCGAGCTTCGGCGCGCCATCGCCCGGCGAGCATCGACGTCTCGCGGTCCGGGCTGCACGAACTCGAGGTATCGGAGCAGCGCCTCGATCGCGGATGCTCTGATGGGCGGCCGGACCAGACCTCGGCGGCGCGACGACGTCGGTCACGATCTGAGCTCGTCGCCGGTCTCGTTCATCTCGACGAACCGCGCCGTGGCACTCGACTCACCGCGAAGGTGGTCGATGAGGAAGGACGAATCGAGGACGTAGCGGGTCATCGCTCCGGCTCCTCCCACGGGTCGTGACGATCTCCGTCGACCTTCCCGGACCCACTCGACGACCGCCTCGCTCGTGGGAAAGAGGGGGTGGTCCTTCCAGGCTCCGGCGGTCTCCTCGATGGCCGCGCGGAGTCGGTCGCGACGGACCCTCGCCTCGAGCGCTTCGGCGACGTAGCGGCTCCGCCCGCGAGGGCCGGCGAGCTCGTCGACCGCCGTGACGAGCTCGGCCGGCAGCAGGAGATTCGTGCGCACGTTCATGCGCACACGATAGCACACGCTCGTGCGCACGCCGGGCGCACCGTTACCATCGCGGCCATGACCACCGACCGCCGCGACTGGGACGTCATCGTGATCGGGCTGGGCGCGCTCGGCAGCGCGGCCGCCTATTGGGCGGCACGGCGTCCCGGCACGCGCGTCCTGGGCCTGGAGCAGTTCGAACTCGGGCACGCCAACGGCGCCTCGGCTGACCACAGCCGGATCATCCGCCTCTCCTACCACCGACCCGACTACGTCCGGCTCGCCCGGCGAGCGTACGACTGCTGGGCGGAGGTCGAGGCCGAGTCGGGCACGCAGGTCGTCACCGTCACCGGGGGGCTGGACCTGTGGCCGGCGGACCCGGCGATCCCCGCCACCGACTACGTGGATAGCCTGACCGCGGAGGGCGTGCCGTTCGACCGACTGGACGCCGCGGAGGTCATGCGCCGCTGGCCCCAGTGGCGCCTCGGCGACGACGTCACCGCGTTGTGGCAGGAGCGGGGCGGCCTGGCGGACCCGAATCGCGGCAACGCGGCGCACCGCCGACTCGCCGCGGAGCATGGCGCCACGCTAGCCGACCGGACTCCCGGTCACCGCCATCAGGGCCGTCGGCGGTGGCTACGAGGTGGACGCCGGCGGGCGGACGCACGGGGCCGCCCGGGTGGTCGTGACCGCCGATGCCTGGACCAACGAGCTCCTCGCGTCATTCGATCGGCGGCTGCCGCTGACCGTGACCAAGGAGCAGGTCACCTACTTCGCCTGCCCCGGACCCGGGCGCGTTCGCGCCGGATCGGTTCCCGGTCTGGATCTGGATGGACGAGCCGTCGTTCTACGGCTTCCCGACGTACGGCGAGGCCGGACCCAAGGCGGCGCAGGACTGCGGCGGCGAGGTCACGACGCCGGCGACCCGGACGTTCGATCGCGACGAGGCGGCCTTCACGCGGGTCACGGACTTCCTGGCGCAGCGACTCCCGGGCGCGCTGGGTCCGCCGATCTACACGAAGACCTGCCTGTACACGCTCACCCCGGACCGCGACTTCGTGGTGGACCGGGTGCCCGAGGCGCCAGGCGTCATCGTCGGCCTTGGCGCGGGACATGGGTTCAAGTACGCCTCGGTACTGGGACGCGTCCTCGTCGAGCTCGCCCTGGACGGCTCGTCGCCCTCGGACGGCGAGCTGGGCGCGTTCCGGATCGATCGGCCGATCCTGCTCGAGGAGGCTCCGGCCACGTCCTGGATGGTCTGATCGGGACGATCCGGCGCGTACTGCGCGCCATTCCTTGCACGGGCCGTCGGTCTGTGCCACCGTACCGCCACTCGCCGGGAGGGGCGAGTGATTCACTCGTGATCTCGCGCGACCTCGGCGAGCTGGCGGGTCGTGCAGGAGGAGGCACTTCGATGCGATCACCCCGGCGTGCCCGGATGGGCCGCTTCCTGGCGGCGACCGGACTCATCGCCGCCCTGCTGCTGCCCGGTGTCGCTCCGGCGACGGCCCAGACCGTGAACACCCTTCGCGTCGGGACCGATCAGGATCTCCAGGTCCTGAACCCGTGGCACTCCGTGCTGGTCGTGGACTACGAGGTCTTCACCCTCAACTACGACCTGCTCGTGGGTTTCGGTCAGAACCTCGAACCCGTGCCGGGCTTCGCCGAGTCCTGGTCGTCGTCCGCCGGACGGCATGACCCACACGTTCAAGATCCGGCCGGACATGACCTGGTCCGACGGCACCCCGGCGACCTCCGAGGATGCGCGCTACACCTATCAGCTCGTCCTCGATGCGGTGGCGTCGGAGACCGGCTACATCGGTTCCGGCTACCTGGAGCCGTACCTGACGAATGCCGGGATCTCGGCGGTCACCGCGCCCGACCCGCTCACGCTCGTCGTCACCACCGAATTCCCGACCACCCTGCTCACGCAGGCGTACGTCCCGATCCTCCCCAAGCACATCTGGGAGGGCTACACGCTCGACCAGATCGGCAACGTCGAGGCCGCCGGGTTCTTCAAGAACGAGCCGACGGTGGTGGGGACCGGTCCGTACCAGGCAGTCCAGTGGGAGCCGGGCGAGTTCATCAAGTTCGCCCGGAACGAGTCCTACTGGGGCGACCAGGGCGCCGCAGACGAGATCATCATCCAGAACTTCGAGAGCGCGCGAGACCATGGTCGCGGCGCTCAAGTCCGGTGAAGTGGACTACATCCGCGGGGTCGGCGCCAATCAGTTCGATGCGCTGGCCAGACGAGCCGGATATCGTCGCCGTCGAGGGCTTCTCCAACGGGTATACCTATCTCTCCTTCAACACGAGGGGTAACGCCGAAGGCTACGGAGGCTCGACGTCGGCCCTGGCCGACCCGCTGTTCCGCGAGGCGCTGCGGCTATGCGCTGGACCTCGACGTGCTCGTCGACAGGACGCTGGTGGGCCACGGCGTCCCGGGCACGACGCAGGTGCCGCCGTACCACACCGACTGGCATGTGCCGCCGGCCGTACCCGCGCACGTTCGACCTCGCCGAGGCCAGGTCGACGCCTCGTCGCGGCCGGGTACGTGCTCGATGGGACCACGCCGCCTCGACAAGGATGGCAATCCGATCACGCTCCGCTTGACGTGGCCGGATTCAGAGGAAGAGAGTGCGACGGACGCACAGTTCATCGCCGGCTGGTTGACGGAGCTGGGGATCACGGTCGAGGCCGCCGTCACCGAGGAGGGCAAGCTACTGGACGACCTCCTCGGTCCACCCGACGGAGATGCGGACTGGGACTTCTACATGTGGGGTTGGGTGGGCGATCCGGACCCGATGTCCCTGCTCTCGTTCTTCACGTCGGGCCAGCTCGGCGGGCTCAACGACAGCTTCTTCTCGAATGAGCGCTACGACGAGCTCTTCGAGCTTCAGCAGCGCGCCGTCGACCAGACCGAGCGCAAGGGCTACATCACGGAGATGCAGGAGATCTTCTACGAACAGGCTCCGTATCACGTCCTGTACTACGACAACGAGCTGCACGCCTACCGCACCGACACCTTCGCTGGCTGGATCAACCAGCCTCCGGAGAACGGCACTCCGTTGTTCGGATATGGGCCGATCGGGTACACGAAACTGACGCTGGCCGGCGAAGCGTCGCCCGAGCCCAGCACGGAAGCCCCGACGGCGTCCGGCGGCACCGAGTCGCCCGGCACCGTCCGCCAGTGGCGACGGCGGCGAGGCGCCCGCGTCCAGCGTCGGACAACACGCCGCTGCTCGTCGGCGGCGCGTTGGTCGTCGCAGCCGTCGTGGTCGGCCTGGTCCTCGTGCGTCGACGATCGGCGGCGGCGGACGAGGACGAGTAGGCGCCCAGCTCGACGATGCACCGACGATGGACCGTGTCTGACCGGCGACGCGCTCACGGGCGTCGCCGGTCGAGCGCTCCTGGAGGCCTCGCGCGGTGAGGGGCAGCTTCATCGCGCGGCGATCTGGCGACCGCGGCGATCACGATCTTCCTGATCATCGTCGTCAACTTCGTCCTGTTCCGGATGATGCCCGGATCCCCGGAGCGGATCCTCAGTCGCAACCCGGGCGTCACCCCCGAACTCCTCGCTGCCAAGCGAGAGCAGTGGGGGCTCGACAAGCCGCTGTTCCCGGATCAGTTCGTCGCCTACCTGTCGTCGACGCTCCAGGGTGACCTTGGGTTCTCGTTCGTCGCCCGTGGCCAGTCCGTGGTCGAGGTCCTCAGCCAACACCTCTGGCCCACGCTCCTGCTCTTCGGTCTGGGCGAGCTGATCGCGATCGTCCTCGGCCTCGCGCTGGGGGCCTACTCCGGGCTGGAAACGCGGCGGTCCGATCGACTACCTGGGCAACGCCTCGTCGCTCCTCCTGTACTCGACGCCGTACTTCCTGTTAGGCATGGGGCTGTTGCTGGTGTTCGCCAGCTGGCTCGGCTGGTTCCCGACCTTCGGGATGCTGACCAGTGGCGAGACGTACGACTCGCCGTTCGCGATGCTGGGCGATCTGGCGCTCGCACCTCGTCCTGCCGGTCGCGACCGTCGCGCTGGGGCTGATCGGCCAGTACTCGATCGTGATGCGCTCGTCCGTGGTCGAGACGATGTCCGAGGACTACATCACGACCGCTCGCGCCCAGGGGCTGAAGGACACCCGCGTTCTGCGGGCACACGCCCTGCCGAATGCCCTGCTGCCGACCGTCACGCTCATCGCGATCAACCTCGGCTATGTCGTCGCCGGCGCGATCACGGTCGAGGTCGTCTTCAACTGGCCAGGCCTTGGCACGCTGACGGTGGAGGCCCTGTCGGCGCGTGACTATCCCGTCCTGCAGGGGATCTTCATCCTCCTGTCCGTTTCGGTGGTGTTCTTCAACCTGGCCGCCGACTTCGTCTACGGGTTCCTGGACCCGCGGGTGCGCACGTGAGCGCCACGCCGACCATCGCCGGCCCCTCGGTGCGCACTCGGCCGCGCCGGTTCAGCGGCGCCATCTCGGGTACGCGGCGGCTGCTGGCTCGCCGGGACGGCCTCGTGGGCGTGTCCCTGATGGTCTTCTTCACGGTCCTGGCGCTCATCCCGACCATCCTCGTCGGCCCGCTGGAGACGGCGGTCACCGCGACGGGACCTCGCCTCGCACCGCCCAGCCTCGAGTACCCGTTCGGGACCGACGAGCTTGGCCGCAGCATGCTCAACCTGACCGTCCACGCGACCCGCATCTCGATGGTCATCGGCTTGCTGGCGACGGCCGTGACGGTCCTCGTCGGCGCCCTCCTCGGCATCGTGTCGGGGTTCGTCGGCGGCCGGACCGACTCGTTCCTGATGCGCATCGCCGACTTCTTCCTGGTCATCCCGACGTTCGTGCTCGCGATCATCCTGACGTCGCTGATCCGTGACGCGATGGGTGGCGGGTCGACCGAGATCGCCGGGATCCGGGTCGGCCTGATCGCCATCGTCATCGTCATCGGGATCACGAGCTGGTCGTCGACCGCGCGGATCATCCGGTCGCAGACGCTCTCGCTCAAGGAACGCGCCTTCGTCGATCGCGCCCGGGTCATCGGCGCGAGCAATCGTCACATCATGGGCACGCATATCCTGCCGAACGTCGTGAACCTGGTCGTGGCGAACGCGGTCCTCGTGTTCGCCGGAGCGGTGCTGACCGAGACCACACTCTCGTTCGTCGGCCTCGGCGACCCGTTCCAGCCGTCCTGGGGCCAGATCCTCGACGCGGCACGCCAGGTCGGGGCGCCGAGCCTCGGCGCGTGGTGGTACTTCGTCCCACCCGGTGTCTGCATCGTCCTTGTCGTCTTCGCCTTCACGCTGGTCGGGAGCGCTCTCGACGACATCCTCAATCCTCGACGACGGGTTCGACGATGAGGCCGAACGTCTCGCCGACAGCCCCGGGAGGCCTGCCGACACCTCCGGACATCAAGCCGGAGGAGACGACGCCCGATCCCACGGTCCTCGCCGAACCCGGCGCGGACGTGGATCCCGAGAAGGCGCTGGCCGGCGTCGATCCGCGCCTCGGACGACGACAGTGGCCGCTGCCCAAGCAGGCCGACCCGAACGCCCCGCTCCTGGTGGTGGACGGCCTCAAGACCCATTTCACGATGCAGTCGGGCTCGGTCAAGGCGGTCGATGGCGTGTCCTTCCGGCTGGACTACGGCGAGGCCCTGGGCATCGCGGGCGAGTCGGGTTGCGGCAAGACCACGACCGCCCTCTCGCTGGTCCGGATCCTGCCCGAGAACGCGAAGATCGTGGACGGCAGCATCAAGCTGATGGGCATCGAGCTCGCCGGCAAGACCGAGGCCGCGATGCGGCGGTACCGCTGGCGCGAGATCAGCATCGTGTTCCAGGGTGCGATGAACGCGCTCAATCCGGTCCGACGAGTGCGCGACCAGATCGCCGAGCCGATCGAGCAGCGGCTCGACCTGTCGCCCAAGGCGGCACGCAAGCGCGCCGGTGACCTCCTCGAACTCGTCGGCATCCCGCGCAAGCGCGGCGACGCCTATCCCCACGAGCTGTCGGGCGGGATGCGCCAGCGAGCCATGATCGCGATGTCCCTTGCCTGCGACCCGGCCATCGTGATCGGCGACGAGCCGACCACCGCTCTCGACGTGATGGTCCAGGCGCAGATCCTGGAACTGCTCGAGACCCTTCGTCGGCAGCTCGGCCTCTCGCTGATCCTCATCACGCACGACCTGTCCGTGATCGCCGAGACGTGCGACAAGGTGATGATCATGTACGCCGGTCGCGTCGCTGAGGAGGGCGCCGTCGAGGAGGTCTTCCGACGGCCGCGGCACCCGTACACGCAGAAGTTGCTCTCGGCGTTCCCGAACATCCACGCGGACCGGCGGACCCTCGACGTCATCCCGGGTTCGCCGCCTGATCTCCGCGATCCGCCACCCGGCTGTCGATTCGCGCCCCGCTGTGCCTTCGCGATGTCCGTGTGTACCGAGGTCGTGCCACCCGAGACGACCTTCGACGGCGTGCGCGTCGCGTGTCACCTCTACCCGGAGGGGAGCGACGGCGTCCCCGTGACCGAGCCACCGCCGGACGCCATCGGCGTGACCACCACCGAGGTGGCCTGATCCGTGGCCGAGCGCAGCGACGAGCTCTTCCGGCTGACCGGAGTGGAAGTGCACTTCCCGATCCGCGGCGGGCTCATGGATACCCTGCGGCGACGCTCGCAGGGCGTCGTCCGCGCCGTGGACGGCATCGACCTCACGCTTCGCCGCGGGGAGGTCCTCGGCGCTCGTCGGGGAGTCGGGAAGCGGCAAGACGACGACCGGGCGCGTGGTCGTCAAGCTGACTCGACAGACGAGCGGCACGGTCGAGTTCGACGGCGAGGACGTGAGCCGACCTGTGGTCGCAGGGAAAGCTCGGCGACTACCGACGCCGGGTCCAGCTGATCTTCCAGGATCCCTACGAAACGCTGAACCCCAAGCAGTCGAT
This sequence comes from uncultured Chloroflexia bacterium, assembly GCA_963743815.1. Taxonomy (GTDB): domain Bacteria; phylum Chloroflexota; class Limnocylindria; order Limnocylindrales; family CSP1-4; genus SPCO01. The sequence goes on from CAVURB010000003.1 coordinate 380,364, forward strand.
CTACGACTTCGTCGTCGAACCGCTGCTGGTCAATGGGATCGGCACGGCCGACGAGCGGGAGCGCAAGGTCATCGAGGCGCTCGAAGCCGCGGGCCTCCGTCCCGGCGCCGACTACGCCGCTCGATATCCCGCACGAGCTGTCGGGTGGCCAGCGCCAGCGTGTCGTGATCGCGGGCGCGCTCGTCATGGACCCGACGGTCATCGTCGCCGACGAGCCGGTATCGATGCTCGACGTCTCCATCCGGACGGAGTTGCTGCGATTGATGCTGGACCTGCGCCAGGAGCGCGGCCTGACGTACCTGTTCATCACCCACGACCTGTCGCTGGCGTGGGTGATCGCGGACCGGATCGCGGTGATGTACCTCGGCAAGATCATGGAGATCGGACCGGCCGAGGCGGTCATCCGCTCCCCGCGAAACCCTACACGGAGGCCCTCGTCTCGGTGTCGCCGTCTCCGGATCCACCGACGCCGGGGAGTCGCGCCGAGCGCACGATCCTCGAGGGCGAGACGCCCGACGCCGCCCACATCCCGAGCGGTTGTCGGTTCCACCCCCGGTGCCCGGTGGCGTTCGACCGGTGCCGGGTCGAGGAGCCGCCGCTGTTCGACGTCGGCGGCGGTCAGTCCGCCGCCTGCTGGCTCGCGGAACCGTCGCTGGAGCGACGGTGGACGCGGGCTGCCGGTCGTCCGGCGACGTCGACGGCGCCGGCCGTCCCGCCGAGGGCCGACCGGCGCCGTCGACAGGCCTGACGCGCTACGCGTCGGCCGCGGTCTCGCCGCCTCCGTCCACGGCCTTCCAGATCGCCCAGCCCACGATGCCACCGATGGTCGGGCCGACCAGGTAGATCCACAGGGCGCTCACGTCGCCGCCGACCAGCGCCGAGCCGATCGAGCGAGCCGGGTTCACCGAGGCGCCGCTGAGGGTCGCGCTCGCGAAGTGGATCGCGACGAGCGTCAGCGGGATGGCGAGCGGCGGCGAGGGCCGGCGCTCGCTTCGTGGCCGCGAGGATGACGGCGAGGAAGCCGGCCGTCATCAGCGATCTCGATGATCAGGGCGCGCCGACGTCGGTGATGCCCTCGCCCGGCGCGGTGACGCCGGCGGTGACGGCCGCCTGGTTCACGGCGACGAGCACGATGGCGGCTGCGCCGATCGCGCCGATGATCTGGGCGACGATGTAGCCGGCGCCCTCGACCGGTGTCGTGCGCTCGTCGAGGATCATCGCGACCGTCACGGCCGGGTTGAAGTGGCCGCCGGAGATGTGGCCCACCGCGAAGATCGCGGCGAGCAGGCCGAGGCCGAACGAGAACGGGACGACGAGCAGGTTCGGTGTGCCGGCCACGCCAGAGGCCGCCACCGACAGATAGCCGATCGACATGAACAGGAACGTGCCGACGAGCTCGGCGAGGACCTTGCGGGTATCCATCATCCCTCCACGGTGCGTGTTGCGGAACGGTTGTCGGGCACGTCCACGATAGCCGCCCCGTCCAGCGCGCGCGCGCCGCCCGGACGCAGCAGGGCGTCCAGCCACGTCCGGCACAGGACCTCGATGAGCTCGAGCCGGTCCACCGCGACGCCTGGGTCGGGACCGACCGCGACGGCGCCGTGGCGCTCCAGGATGACGGCCTCGACGGCGCCCGGCTCGCGTCGCCGACGATGCGTCGCGGCGACCCGATCGGCCAGATCCTGGCTGCCCATCGCGCCGTAGGGGAGGACCGGGAGCCGCGGGCAGGAGCAGGGCCGTCTCGGGGAGCGCGGTCGGGTCCGGCGTCTCACCCGCCAACGTCAGCGCCATCGATGCCGGGAGGTGGGCGTGGGCCACCGCCCCCAGCTCGGGGCGGGCGGCATGGACCGCCAGGTGGATGCGCAGGTCCGACGACGGGGCGAGACCGGATCGCGACCGCGCGTCACCCTCCGCGCCGGCGTGTCCCGCGCTGATCACGACCAGGTCGTCCGGTCCGAGTTCGTCCTTGCGTCGGCCGGTCGGCGTGATCAGCAGCCGCTCCGCGTCCAGGCGGACGGAGAGGTTGCCTTCGCCGGCGGAGATCAGGCCACGCGCGCCGAGTCGCCGTCCGGCCGCGATGAGGCGTCGCCGTCGCGTCGTCGATGTGCATCGCGACGCATGCTACGGCAGCGCTCCGGCGCCGCGTCGCTCTGGGCGACGTGGTGTGACGGTCAGGCGGCCAGATCGAGCGCGGGTGCGGTCGGATCCGGCGCGATCGCGGTGATCGTGTCGCACGCGTCGCACGCGACGGCGTCGAGCGTCTCGTCGACGGTCGCGGTGTCCGCGCAGATGGGGCAGTCGATGGTGATCATCTCGTCCGGTGACTCCAGGGGCTTCCGATGCCCGGAGTCTCACCCCGCCCTGTGACACCTACCCTGTCACGACTCGTACGGCCGGTAGCGAAAGCACGTCGGCAGGTGGTCGTCCACCAGACCCACGCTCTGCATGAACGCGTAGACGATGGTCGAGCCGACGAACCGGAAGCCACGCGCCTTGAGGTCGCGCGACAGCGCATCGGACGCGGCCGTCGTCGCCGGGATATCGCCTGCCTGTGCGCGTCGGCCGGCAGGCGCGGTCGGTGGACCCGGCACCATCGACGCGAGGTACGCATCGAACGACCCGAACGCCACCGCGAGGTCAAGGAACGCCGCGGCATTCCCGATGGTCGCATCGATCTTGGCGCGGTTGCGCACGATCGCGGCGTCGGCCATCAGCCGCGCCCGGTCGTCGTCGCGTGAAGCGCGGCCACGACGCGCGGATCGAAGCCGACGGAACGCCGCCCGGAATCCCTCGCGCTTGCGCAGGATCGTGGACCACGACAGGCCGGCCTGGAACGACTCGAGGGCGAGACGTTCGAACAGCTCGTCGTCGTCGTGGCAGGGGACGCCCCACTCGGTGTCGTGGTAGGCGACCATCAGGGGGTCGGGAGTCGGCGGTCTCGGCGCCCGGACCACCAGCATCGGCGCGGTTCGTCGGTCATGCCCGAAGGCTACGGCACGGGTTTGGTGTCCACCAGGCTGCTGCGCATCGATGGGTCGCCCGACGGTCGGTTGGCGTTGAAGACGGCGCGGAAGACGTCGCCCGAGACGGTCTTCGTGCCGGCGGATCCGATCAGCGTCACGCTGATGAGCCGGCCGGACACGCCGCGGTCGCGCAGGTCCAGTGCCGTCAGCGTCCCGACGTTCGTCCGCGCGTCCGTTCGCGAACCAGCCCGAGAGCTGGGCCCGCGTGTACGTCTTCGTCTTCCACGTCTCGTACGGGGATCCTGCGTCGTACGGCGTCCCGTCGGGCGCCCGATCGGAACGGCCGCGCAGGTAGCGAGACGGGACCGGCCACCTTCGCCCCGGTCGAGGACACGAAGACGTTCTCGTTGTGCTCGGTCGCGCCGCCGCCCGTCGAATGGAAGAGCGTGTTCGCGATCGACGACCCGCTCCGCAGGACGACCCCGGCGGTCGCGGGGATCGCGGCGTCGGTCGCCGCCTTCTCGCCTTCCTTGCCGAGGTACACCTGTGAGCTGGTGTCGTCGCTGACGTCGTAGTACGACTCGCCCGGGCGGAGCCGACGCGCCGCGTAGGAGCGGGCCGCGATCGTCTGCGCCTCGCAGGGCCTCGGTGGGCCAGGACGGCGGGCATCTCCGCCGGCACGACGCCGCGCAGGTACGTCTCCAGCGGGAGTTCGTTGATGACGTTGAGCGTCGGGGCGGTCGTGTCCAGGCGCACCCGGATGACCCCGCGATACTGGTCGTAGCTCGACGGCCGTGACCAGACCTGGAGGAGGGTGGCGGTCGCCGCGGGACGCATCCGGAATCCCGTGGTCACCGCGTCGCGCAGGGTGGCGCCGGCCGAGTTCACGACCTCGTACCGCCACGTCGTCACGCCCGCCCGATGTCGTCGGGGTGACGAAGACCTTGCCGCCGGCCGGGAAGGTCGTCGCGACGCCGTCGATGGTCCAGGTACCGCCCAGAGCACGGAGTTCGAGGGGCGTGGGGCTCGCCGTGAACGCCTTGAGCACGCGGACGCGGATCGTGCGTGTCGAGCGGCATCGAACCGAGGCGTCGCGCCCTGGTAGTAGTGCGCCAGGATGGTCTCGGCTGTCTGGCCGGCCAGGGCACGCCCGCGCGCGCCGTACTGGCTCAGCCCGACTCCGTGCCCCCAGCCGCGACCATGGAACGTGACGCTGGTCCCGAGCTGCGTCGGACCGGCGGGCGTCGGCGTCGGCGTTGGGCGCGGGGCGAGCGTCGCGACCGGCGTCCCCGGCCGGGGCGGGGTGGCAGTCGGCGTCGGCGTGTGGGATCCGCGGCGCGGACCGTCCCGGCCGGCGCCGCCAGGAGCACGACGAGCGCGAGGACGAGCCAGGCGACGGTCAGGGTCGCGAGCAGGCGGAACGGTCGTCGCGTGGTCGTCGGCATGGTCCCTCGGCGTGTGGTGCCGAAGCATGCCCGGTGCATCCGGTCCACGCCCATGCCCCGGAGGGACCACGGACGCGGGTACCCGAACGACCTACCGGGCGGCTACGCTGTCGATATGGATCTCCGCTGTTTCCTGGGCCACGGGGCGAGTGGCACGGCCGCAAGCATGACACCGTATGTCGAGGGCTTGCGAGCCCGCGGCGTCGACGGCGACCGCGATCGACCTGCCGCGCCGGCGGGCCGAGGACGCCGTCCCGGCCTTCCATCTCGTCGTCCCGGGGGCTGGGGACGTGGTCGTCGGCGGCCAGTCCTACGGCGGGCGCGTCGCCAGCCTCGCGGCGGCGGAGCCGGACGCTCCATACGCCGCGCTCGTGCTGTTCTGCTACCCGCTGCACCCGCCGGGCGCCACCGGACAAGGCGGAGGCGCGGATCCGCGCACTGGCCGTCGATCCGCTGTCCCGGTCCTGCTGCTGTCCGGGCGAATCGGATCCGTTCGCCCGGATCGACCTGTTGCGCGCCGCCGTCCCGCGGCTCGGCGGACCGGCCGAACTGGTCACGTATCCGCGGCTCGGCCACGGCCTCAAACCGGTGCTCGAGGACGCCCTGGACCGGACCGCCGCCTTCCTCGACAGGTGTGGCGGGCTGACACCGGAGGGGGTTGTCGGACCGGGGATCGCCTCGTATCCTGTGCCGTCCCCAGACCGGGCGACCGATGGTCGCGCGGACCAGACCTCAATCCTGTCGCCGTCGGAGTGCCCAAGGCCGCGGCCCCCAACCCGTTCGCCAGCGCTCCGACCCGACCCCGACCCAGCCGACGTTCGACGCGCTCACCCGCGTCGTCCCGGTAGGAAGGAGCTCCATTGCGAGTCCGGATCGGCCGCCGCAGCGCGGTCATCGTGGCGATCCTCTCGGCGACGCTGGTGCTGTCGCTGGCCGGGCCCGCGGTCAGGCGGCGAAGCCACCGCCCGGCCTGGCGAGGTTCATGTGGGCGATCGGCAAGGTGGAGTCCGGCGGGAGCTATACCGCGCGCAATCCCAGCTCGGGCGCGTACGGCAAGTACCAGATCATGCCGCCGAACTGGCCGGCCTGGGCCAAGACCTACCTCGGCAACAGCAAGGCGAAGCAGACGCCGGCGAACCAGGAGAAGGTCGCCAAGGGCAAGTTCACGTCGCTGTATCGATCGCTCGGGAGCTGGCGTCGCGTCGCCTACTGGTGGCTGACCGGTTCCAAGCGCACGTCCGGCTGGTCCGCGCTATGCGACGCGCTACGTCAACAAGGTCATGCGCCTGTACAAGGGCGCGCCCGAGCACGCCGCCCGCAACCCGACGCCCCGCCGAAGAAGCACTACGGCGAGCGCCACGAGCGCGATCGCCTACACGGGCACGTGGAAGACCGCGGGCCACAGCGGCTACGCGGGCGACAAGGTTCGCTACTCGACGTCGAAGTCGGCCACGGCGACCTTCACGTTCACCGGCAAGGCGGTGACCTGGTACGGCCCGGCGGTCCGACGCGCGGCAAGGCCAAGGTCTTCGTCGACGGGAAGTACGCCCGGACCGTCGACTTCTATCGGGCACGTTCAAGGCGCGGCTCGCCGCCTTCCGGATGACATGGGCTACGAGCGGCAAGCACACCGTTCGGATCGAGGTCGTCGGGACCGGCGGCCATCCGATGGTCGCCATCGACGAGTTCGTCGTCACGCCCTGACGGGCTGGCGCGAGCCGGGGTCGCCTGGCCGCCCCCTCAGCGGGCGGCCAGGACCTCGATCTCGACCCGGAAGTCCTCGGCGAGCGCCGTCACGCCGACGGTCGCTCGCGTCGGCGGCTCGGTGGGAAAGTACTCGCGGTAGACCGTGTTCATCGCTGCGAAATCGGTGAAGTCGCGCAGGTAGACCGTGCACTTGACCACGTCCCCGTAGTCGAGACCGGCCGCGTGCAGGAGACGCCCGACGTTGTCGAGCATCGCGCGCGTCTCGGCCTCGATGCCGCCGGGGACGGCGCCCGGCGTTCCGGGCTCGTCGCCGACCTGGCCGGCGAGGAAGACGAAGCCGTTCGCTTCGACGATCTGCGAGAACGGGTACCGACCGGGCGTGACCCCGGGGATCTGCGGGACGGACTTGGGCATGCGGTCACCTCCTTGTCGGATGAGTGTGCCGCATGCAGGGGCCGGGGCTCGGCCCTACGCTGTGCCTCGTGCCGATCGCCATCCAGACTCGCGGCCTGACCAAGCGCTACGGGCGCGAACCCGGGGACCCGGCCCTCGCCGACCTCGACCTCGACGTCAGCGAGGGCGAGATCTTCGGGTTCCTCGGGCCCAACGGCGCCGGCAAGTCCACGCTCATCCGGCTCCTCCTGGGCTACCTCCACCCGTCCTCGGGGAGCGGCACCGTCCTGGGGCATGACATCGGCCGGGGATCGGTCGAGATCCGGCGGCGGGTCGGCTATCTGCCGGGCGGCATCGCCTTCTGGGACGGCCTGAGCGGCGAACGGCTGCTGGACGAGCTGGCGGCCCTCTCCGGTCGCCCGCGCGACGCGGCGCGCGGAGCTCCTGGACCGGCTGGAGCTCAGTCCAGCGACCCTCCGGCGACCCGTCCGGGACTACTCACGAGGTATGCGCCAGAAGGTGGGGATCATCCAGGCACTCCAGCACGACCCGGAGCTCGCGATCCTCGACGAGCCGTCCGAGGGACTCGATCCGCTCATGCAGCGATCGTTCTACGCGATCCTCGACGACCTGCGTGACGCCGGTCGGACGGTCTTCTTCTCGTCCCATGTCCTCTCGGAGGTGGAGCGGGTCTGCGACCGCGTGGCCATCGTCCGGCACGGGCGTCTGGTCGCGCTGGAGGACGTCGCCGCCCTCATCGCGCGGCGCAAGCGGAACGCGGAGCTGCGGGTGGTCGGCCCGCTCCCGACGCTGGAGGGCGTCGAGGGCGTGAGCGACCTGACGGTGGACGGCGAGCGGATCGCCTGCCGCCTCGATGGCGACGTCGGTCCGTTCCTCGCCGCGCTGCACGGCTTCGACGTCCGCGACCTGACCATCGAACCCGCGCGGCTCGAGGAGGCCTTCCTCGAGTTCTACGAAGACGACGCTCGAGAGGCGGTGTCGTGAGCGGCGCGTACTTCGGCCACCTGTGGCGGGCGAACCGCTGGCGCCTGGCGATCGTCGCGCTGGCGCTGGCGATCTGGGGCGCCATCCTGCCGATCGTCTTCGACGCCTTCGGCGCGCAGTTCGAGGACCTGATGGAGAGCGGCGTCATCCCGAGCCAGTTCGCCCAGTTCGGGGGTGGCGACATCTTCAGCCTGGCCGGGTCGGTTTCGCTCGGGTTCATCCATCCCATCGCGGTCGGCCTCAGGCTCGTGTTCGCGGTCGGCTTCGCCGGGGCCGCGATCGCGGGGGAGCGGCAGCGCGGGACGCTCGAGGTCCTTTTCGGCCAGACCGGTGTCTCGCCGGCGGGTCTACCTGACCGCCCTCGTCGCCAGCGCGCTGTTCGTCGCGGTCACCGTCGCGGCGCGCTGAGCCTCGGGGCGCTCGCGGGCGCTGCCCTGGTGGCGCGCGTCGCGGAACTGGGACCGGGCAACCTGCCGATCCTGTGGCTCAATGCGAGCCTCCTGTTCGTCGCCTTCGCCGCGATCTCGCTGGCGGCGTCGGTGTCGTTCGACCGCCTCACGCCGGCCATCGGCTTCTCGCTCGCGTTCGTCCTCGTGTCGTACTTCCTCGATGTCATCGGGGAGCTGTGGCCCGACGCGGCCTTCCTCCAGCCGTATTCGCTCTTCCACTATCTCGATGCGCGCGCGGCGCTGGCCGGGCTCCCGGATCCTGCGAACTTCGTCGTGCTGGCCGCGGTCATCGCTGGTGCCGTGGTCTACGCGCTGGTCGTCTTCCCGCGCCGGGATCTCGCCGCTCCCAGCTGATCAGAGGCGACGCTGGGCTGCCGCCACCGCGTGCTCGCACCACCACGCGAGATCGTCAGCGGCCGACACGCCAGATGCGAGTCGCCGACCGGCATCGGCATCGAGGCCTTTGCGCCAGCCGCGCAGCAACAGCCCGATGATCCACGTGAGATCTGCCTGCGCGTTACGGTCACCGATCGGCGCCCCCGCGTCCACGGCTGCCGCGAGATACCGCTCCAGGACCACGTCCGGCGGTTTGGGCAAGGCCCCGCTGTTGGACACGAGCAGCCAGCCGAGCTCCACCGCGACCGGCGCGCGCATGACCATCTGCCAGTCGATGAGGGCGAGTTCGTCGTCGGGGAGCAGGGCCACGTTGGCGAGTTTGAGGTCGCCGTGAAGGAGCGCGTCGGGGAGGTGGCCTAGGGCCGCCAGCAGGGGCGCCGGATCGTCGGCCAGACGGTCCACGAGATCGCGCGCGGCGGCGGGAGCGTGGCGGTCGAAGGCCTCCCAGCCGGCGAGGAATCGTGCGCCGGCCCCCACGCCATCGATCACGAACTGCTCCGCCGATGGTCGCGCCAGCAGCGTTAGGCGCTCACGGAGTGGACACCACGGCCAGGGCCGATCGCCGGCCGCGACCGGCAGGTCCGCCTCGGGCACGGCGTGCAGGCGGGCCGTCGCAGCGAGCACCCGATCTAGCGTCTCCGGCGTGACCGTGGGTGCTCCGTCGTCGCGCTCCCACGTGATGAGGCGCCGCGAGAGATCGGGCATGAGCATCGCCACTGCGGTGTCATCGCGGGCCGCGCCGAGGTACGGCGAACGGAAAGGTTGCGGCAAGGGGAGCTGACCGCTGGCCACGAACCCCTCGCGCAGGGCGTGATCGCGCGTCGCGCGGGCGATCCAGTCCTGGGCCCAGGAGGTGCGCTTGATGACGAAGACGTCATCGCCCCGACGAACCTGGGTCAGCGTGGCGCCGGACCAGCCGTCGTTGGGGAACGGCGCCTCCGGGATCCCGTCCAGACCGTGCTCGGACAGCAGGTCCGCGAGGTCGCGTTCGTCCCAGTGCGTCAGCACGGAGCCGGGACATCCTCCGCGCCGTCGGGCCCGCCGTCGAGGTACACGACGTGGGAGTCCGGGCAGTTCCGTGTCAGGAGGACGACGAGCGGGTCGGTCGCCGACGCGTTCTCCTCGACGTGGATCTCGCCCGCCGGGATGTACATGAAGTCGCCGGCCTCGGCCGTCATCTCCTGCTCGAGGCCGGTCGGGCCCCACGTGTAGCGGGCCGAACCCCGCAGGATGTAGATCGATGTCTCGCAATCCCCGTGGTGGTGGATGCGGGTCTTGTCGCCGGGCGCGGTCGAGACGATCGATGAGTACAGCCGCTCCGACCCGACGGTCGGCCGGGAGATGGCGATCGAGCGCTCCATGCCGGGGTGCTGCCCGATGGTGGTGTGGCGATCGGCCGGGGTGATCCGGGTGGCCATGGGTCCGTGGCTCCTCGTCTAGGACGCGGCGATCAGTGGCGGCTCGGCCTCGGGGTCGAACCGCTCGACGAGCCGGAACCACTCGCAGACGACCGGGGTGGAATCCTGCAATCGGAACTCCGGGTCGCCCAGGTCCCGCCGGATGTCGTCGATGTAGCCGCCCCAGAAGCGCTCGTGCGCGACCCGCCAGTCTGTGGCATCGGCGAAGCCCTCGCCCTCGTCGCGGGCGAACTCGTCGGTGACCCGGCTGATCGTCGAGATGTCGCACCTCGTGGTCTCGATGATGGCCACCGGGCGCCGCTCCGAGTCGATGACGACGGCAAGATCACCGGCTCGTGGGGGCATGACGCCGTCGACGATGTACTCGGCGAGGAGCCCGGCCGTGGCGACCTTCGTGCCGGCCAGGATGAGCGCCACGAGTTCGTCGCGCAGCGGTCCCGGGAACGCGAACTCCGCGAGCGGCAGGTGGCGCAGGTCGCGTGGCGCGGCGGACTCGGTCATCGAGTCGATGATACGGGCCGTACCATCGGTGCTGATGGTCGATCTCCCGCGGTTCCGGTTGTTCGATGCGCCCTCGCCGCTTGTGCGCGCGCCTCGCTGCGCCGCGGCGCTAGGCGACCGCGCGGACATCTGGCTGAAGCGCGAGGACCTGTTGCCGGTCGCGTTCGGTGGCAACAAGCTGCGCAACCTCGAGTTCCTGATAGGCGCGGCGCTCGCCGATGGCGCCGATACGCTCGTGACCAGCGGGCGGCGTTGGTCCAACCATTGTCGGTTGACGGCGGCCTCCGGGGCACGGGCCGGTCTTGACGTCCACCTCGTGCTGTCGGGGCCGCCGTCGGCGACGCCCGGACCGGGCGTGGTGCTGGACGAGCTGCTCGGCGCGACCGTCCATCAGCTCGCGACGGCGGATCGGGCCGAACGCGAGGACGCGGTCGCGGCGCTTGAGGTGGCGCTGCGGGCCGCGGGTCGACGGCCGGCGGTCATCGGGGTGGGTGGGTCCGGAGCCGTGGGGGCGTACGGACACGTCCTGGCGGCTGGGGAGCTGTTCGACCAGGCCGCCGCGATCGAGGACGGGCTCGTCGTGGACGCGATCGTGCTGCCTTCGGCGACCGGGGGGACGCAGGCCGGGCTGGCGGTCGGGGCTGCGTCGCGGTCGCCGCTCACCAAGGTCACGGGCGTCGTGGTCGCGCGCCCGGCGGACGAGCTGCGGCCGGCCATCGAGGCGATGGTCACGCAGCTGGGGGCGTGGACGGGCGTGGACGCGGGAGGCGTCGAGATCCGGCTGGACGACACGCAACTCGGAGAGGGCTACGGCCGACGCACAGCCGCCGCGGACGAAGCGACCCGACTGCTTGCTCGGACCGAGGGCGTCTTCGTGGACCCGATCTACACCGCCAAGGCGCTGGCCTGGCTGGTCGCGGCCGTTCGGGCGGGCGCATTCGACGGGCGGACCGTGGTCTTCTGGCACGCGGGCGGCACGCCGGGGCTGTTCGAACCGCTCGACTGAGACTTGTGCATGAATGTCCGAAGGCGGCCGCGTGCGCGCGTATCCTCGACATGCGCAGCGCACGGCAGATGCTGGCGGTGCAAGCGGAGTGCGGAGGATCGCGGATGTTCGGACGAACGAAGGAACGATCGCTCGGACCAAGCGTTAAGCACCCGTTCGTTGCCCCGAACGATCCGCGATCGGGCCTCGCCGGAGCCAGCGTGCAGGACGGGCTCCATCAGACTTCGCAACTTGCCGTCACGGCTGCGAGCCTTCGGGTTGCTCGCTGCGCGATGAAAGGCTGTGGCAAGGCCCGCCAGGACGCGATCCACGAGCCAGCGACGTAAGACGTCTTTGACGGCTGCGTTCCGCGCGGCGCCGCCGCTACTCTCCCGCGGACCTCCACGCGTCCCGCAGCTTCATCCGGGCCGCCGTCTGCAGCACCGCTCCCGCGTAGACCCGCCCGCCGACCCTGAACAACAGCCAGATCCCGGCGATCGTCACGAGGATGGAGAGCAGGATCTCGATCGGCGAGATCGCATCGAACGCGGCCCGCAACGGGACCACGAACGGTGCGGACGGCGGGAAGTACGTCGCCACCTGCGCGACGATCCCGGACGGGTCGTCGATCACGGCGAAGATCGCCACGAAGTAGCTGATCATCGCGATCATCGTCACCGGCGTGGAGGCGTTCGACGCCTCCTCCATCCGCGAGGCCAGTGCGCCCAGGAACCCGAGCGCGGTCGAATACAACGCGTACCCGAGGATGAACCAGACCGTCAGGAGCAGGACGGTCCCAGGGGTGGTGTTCGGCAGGGCGATGGTCTGGGTCAGGGCCGCTGCGCCGAGGCCGGCGACCACGAAGACCGCGAGCTGGATGAGCCCCAGGATGCCGATCCCGAGGACCTTGCCCATCAGCAGGTCGCGCGGCCGGACCGTGGACAGGACCACCTCGACGACGCGGCTCTGCTTCTCCTCCACGACCCCGGTCAGGACCGTGAACCCGAAGCTGAAGATCCCGATGAGGATCAGGACCGCGCCGATATTGGCGACGAGGAAGCTCGCTTCGTCGGCCTCGGTCCGCGGGTCGATCGCCTCGATGGTCGGCGGCACCTGCGCCGCCGCCAGCGCGGCCTGGTCTACGTCCGACGCCTCGATGACCGCCTGCATCCGCAGCGCGATGATCGACGCCGACGCCAGTTGCGCGATCCCCTGGTCGGTCTCCTCGTCGAAGCGGACCTCACCTGCGGACGACAGATCCGCCGGGACATCGATAACGGCCTCCACGTCACCGGCTTCGAGGGCGGCATCCGCCGCGGCGTCGTCCGGGTAGGAGACGATGTCGACGTCGCGTTCGAACTGCGCCGCGGTCGCCGTGATCGCGACATCCAGGCCGGGCGGTGCCGGCGCCACGACGCCCAGGTTGCGTGATCTCGTCGTCGCGGAACAGGATCGCCGGGACGATGAACGAACCGATGACCAGCGCGGTCGTGAAGAAGACGCTGAGGATGAACCCGCGGCTTCGACCGCGCTCCAGGATCTCCCGCCGGGCGACGAGCCAGACGCTGCGCCATCGGCTCATGGTGCCGCCTCCTCGGTCGGGCTCGCCACCGCTTCCATGAAGAGTTCGGAGAGCTTCGGGGGCTGGTAGGCGAACCGCCGGATCTCCCCGGCAGCACGCGCCTGGTTCAGCAGGCCGTCCAGGTCCACCGTCTCGTCGACCAGCAGCTTGATCCGGTCACCGTCGCGCTCCAGGACCGTGGTCTCGCCCACGCCATCGAACCATGCGCCGTCGGATCCGACGACCTCGATCTCGAGGTGCCGGCGACCGGAGCGGGCCTTCAGTTCATCGATGGCGCCCGCGGCGACGATCCGGCCCCGAGCGATGATCACGACGTCCTCGCAGACGTCCTCGACGAGATCGAGCTGGTGGCTCGAGAACACGACGCCGACGCCGGCCGCCGCCCGCTCATGGATGACGTCCGTCATGGTCGCGATGCCGATCGGGTCCAGGCCGCTGAACGGTTCGTCCAGCACGAGCAGCTCGGGGTCGTGGGCGAGGGCCGTGGCCAGCTGGACGCGCTGCTGGTTGCCGTGCGAGAGCTCCTCGAGCTTGGATTTCGCTCGATCGCCGAGACCCATCCGCTCGAGCCAGCGTCCCGCGGCGGCATCGGCGGCCTTGCCGTTCATGCCGTGCTGCTGGGCGAAGTACGAGAGCTGCTCGCCGACCCGCATCCGCGGATACAGTCCGCGCTGCTCCGGCATGTAGCCGAACCGCAGCCTGGCCTCGCGATCGACGGCCTTCCCCTTCCAGTGGACCGTGCCCTCGTCCGGGCGGGCGAGGCCGAAGACGCAGCGCATGGTCGTGGTCTTGCCCGCACCGTTGGGCCCAAGGAAGCCGACGATCCGGCCGGGCGCGGCGGTGAACGACGCGCCATCGAGGGCCGTGACCGGCCCATATCGCTTGACGAGGTCGATGATCTCGAGCATGTCCCTAGTCTGGCCTAGTCCGAGTCGAGGCGCCTCGGGGAGCGTCGGCCCCAGCGGCGAACGCCGACTACGGCAGGAACCCCGGGCCGTCGATACGGACCGGGGTTCGAGGATCAGGCGGCGTCGGACCGGCGTGACCGGCCACGAGGTTACTGGGCGGTGATGGTGCCCTGCATGTCGGGATGGACCTCGCACAGGAAGGTGTACGTGCCCGCGGCAAGCGGCGGGACCGCGTTCGTCACCTTCGCGCTCGAGACGATCTCGCCCTTGAACACCATGGAACCAGTGGCGTCCTTGATGGCGATGTTGTGCGGCGCGCCCTCCTGGTTGTCCAGGACGATCGCGACGGGCTCGTCGGCGGGGACGGTCACGTCGGTCGTCGTGAACACCAGGTCCTTGGCGACGATCACGATCGCGTCGCCGGCGGGTGCGGACGGTGCCGGTGCATCGGTGGCGGGCGCGGCGGTCGCGCCGGAGCAGGCGGCGGTGACGACGGCGAGGGCGACCAGGCCCAGGCCCAGGAAGAGGCGCTTCATCGGTTCAGGCTCCCTCGAAGTCGATGGTGAGGTGGATCGGGAGGAGGTGCTTAGGCGCCAGCGCCGGCGACGCTGCCGCGGCGCGTGACGAGCGCCGTGAAGGCGGCGAGCTCGCGCTTGACGACCGTGATCGGGTTGCCGTCCATGCGGGCGAAGTCGATGGCGACGAGGACGATCAGCGCGACCTCGATGCCCTTGGCGATGTAGGCAGTCTGGTAGTACGGGCCCTGGATCGCCCAGCCGAGGATCGTCGTGACCGCGTAGCCCATCAGGCCAAGGCGGACGATCCAGCGGAACCGGACGGCGAGCGCCAGCGGGACGACCATCGCGACCGCAGCGGCCACGTAGCCAAGCGCGTTGAGCGTGAACAGCAGTCCACCCAGCGTGGAGTGGATGTAGGCCGTAGACAGGGCAAGGACCACGATCGCGGCGCGAAGCGCGATGTCGGAGGCGCGGAGCGGCGTTCGGGAGGCGAACATCTCGGTTGGGACCTCTGTGGTTCGACGGATGCCGGGGAGACCGGCGTGGCCACCAGACTGTCGCCCCGGACCACCGCGAACCGCGCCCGACAAGGGACCCGGAAATCGGACCCGGACGCTCGCCGGGGCTCGGTGACGGCACCCGTCCACGTCCATCTCGGCCGGATGACGTAGAGACCCTCGGCGAACGGCGATGCCCGCCCGATGCGGACGCGTCGTATCCTCCGGCCGTGGCAACCACGTCGCGTCGACCCGCGAAACCCGCGAAGCCAGCCGCTGCCCCGGACCCGGACGGTGGCTCTGGCTCGACGCACGACCTCCTGACCGCCGCCGTCGAGGAGGCCGCCCGCCTGCTGGACGCCGACGGCGCGATCGTCTACCTCGTGGACCCGGCCACCGGGCGCCTGCGATTCGCGCACGATGCCGGGATCCGCAATCGCCGGGCGCGAACGTTCATCCGCGGCATGGAGCTCGACCCCGGGACCGGGATGTTCGGTCGCGCGGTCGCCGAACGGGCGGTCGTCGTCACGGACGACTACCCATCGGACCCGTCCTTCCGGCATGCGGATGGCCCGGACCAGGTCGTGGGGGACATCGGGATCCGCTCCATGGTCGTCGCCCCGCTCGTGGCCGGCGCGGAGGTCTTCGGCGCGATCGGCACGTTCTCCACGCGAGCGAACGCCTTCGATGCTGCGGGGATCGTCCTCGTGCGGTCGCTCGCCGACCACGCGGCTGCCGCCATGGCGAACGCCCGGCTGATCGAGGAACTGGATCAGTCGCGGGCGACCCAGGAGCGACGCGCCGAGGCCGAACGGACGCTCCGCGAGATCAACGCCCGGATCTCGGCGGCGTCGGACCTGTCCGCCGTCCTGCAGCGCGGCGTCGATGAAGCGGCGAGGCTCCTCGAGGCGGATGGTGCGCGGATCGACCTGATCGATGCGCGATCAGGACTGTTGCGTTGGGCGTACGCGTCCGGGGCCCAGCAGCCGAACGATTCGGAATGGCCGGACGACCCGAACGAGACGCTGGAGCAGGGAGTGTCCGGCCAGTCGGTCGTGACCGGGAAGCCGTTCTGGACCGGGGATTACGTTCGCGACGCCCGGTTCCCGCACGGGTTCGGCGCGGACACCTATATCGAGTCCTCCGGCATCCGGTCGGTCATGGCAGCGCCCCTCGTCGGGGAGGCGGGGCCGTTCGGCGCGCTGACCGTCTTCACCTCGCGCCTCGACGCGTGGTCGGACCCGGACGCTGCCCTGCTCGATGCCATCGCCGCCCAGGCCGCCATCGCGATCACCCGCGCACGACTCATCGACGAACTCGATCGCTCGCGGGGCGCCCTCGCCCGCCGCGCCGAGGCTGAGCAGGCCCTGCGCGAGATCGCCGCCCGGATCACCGCGCTGCGCGACCCGTCCGAGATCCTCCAGGAGGTCATCGAGCTCGCCAGCCGTCTGGTCGGCGGCCAGGGCGCGATCCTGGATCTGCTCGATCCGACGACGGGCAACCTCCACTGGGCGTTCGATGACGGCCTCGGTCAGAAGTTCACCCCGGACGAGCGGGCGAAGCTCTGGATCTCGGTCGGCATCGGGGCCACCGGTGTGGCTGTCGCGGAGGACCGCGTGGTCATCGCCGGCGGCGAGCTCGCGGAGCTGTTCCCACCGTCCGCGGAGTCCACGGATTTCTACGAGCGCACCGGGTTCCAGTCGATGATCGCGGCCCCCATCACCGGGGAGGACGGTCCGCTCGGGGTCGTCGAGGTCTACTCCGTCCGCCCGGACGCCTTCGACCAATCCGATGCGGACCTCATCCGGGCCCTGGCCGGCCAGGCGGCGATCGCCATCACCAACGCGCGGCTGATCCGCGAATTGGAACAGTCGCGCGAGGAGAACGCCCGCCGCGCCGACACGGAGCGGACCCTCCGCGAGATCGCGGCGCGCGTGTCGGCCATCCTCGATCCGGCTGACGTCCTGGAGCGGATCGTGACCGAGGCCGCGCGGTTGCTTGAATCGGACGGGGCGCGGATCGATCTCTGGGATCCGGAGCTGGGCGCGCTGCGCTGGGCGTACTCGGCGGGCGACGCGATGCGCGAGATCCCCGACTGGGGTCGCAGCGGAGGCCTGCGGCCGCGCCAGGCCGTAGCGGGGCTGGCGTTTGCCGAACGGGCGACGGTGATGACCCCCGACTACCTGACCGACGATCGCTTCGAGACGACCCCCGAGATCGAGGCGTTCGTCCGCCGGGCGGGGATCCGCGCGGTGATCTCGACCCCACTCACCGGGGAGCAGGGTCCGGTCGGCGTGCTCTCGGTCGTGGCACGCAAGCCCGGCGCCTACGACGAGTCGGACATGGATGTCCTGACCGCGCTCGCCGCGCATGCCTCGATCGCGATGACCAACGCGCATCTCATGGCCGAGCTCGGTCGGTCGCGCGCCGACATCGAGCGTCGGGCGGAGGCGGAGCGAGCGCTGCGGGTCATCGCCGCCCGGATCACCGTGCTGCGCGAGCCGGATGACGTCCTCCAGCACGTCGTCGACGAGTCGCTCCGGCTCTTGCGGGCGGACGGGGCGATGATCGACCAGTACGACCCCGACAGCGGCACCCTCCAGTGGGCCTACGACTCCGGCATCCCCGAGGAGCAGCGCGAGGCGGTCAAGCTGAGCAACCTGCGCCTCGGCGAGGGCGTGTCCGGGACCGCGGTCGCCGAGGGCCGCGTCGTGACGGTCGGCGACTACCTCGAAGGCCGATTCCACCACGACGACCTCGCCGATTCGCTGGCCCGCGGCGCCGGGATCCGCGATCTCATCGTGGCCCCGATCATCGGCGAGGCCGGACCGCTGGGCGCCATCGAGGTCTTCAGCCGCCAGCCGAACGCCTTCGACGAACTGGACGCGGCCGTCCTCGGCGGGCTCGCCGAGCAGGCCGCCATCGCCATCACCAACGCCCGCCTGATCGACGAACTCGAACGGTCCCAGGTCGCCCTCGCCCGTCGTGCCGAGACCGAACGGTCGCTGCGCGACATCACCGCCAGGATCGCAGCGCTCCACGATCCCGACGAAGTGCTCGCGCATGTCGTGGATGACGCCCGGCGCCTCCTCGGGACGGATGGCGCGCACCTGACGCGGATGGGGCCAACGGGGACCTACCTCGTCCCGGTCGTCGTGGAGGGCGGCGGCGATGCCCGGACCCGCGACTGGCTGATGAGCATGGAGTTCCCGCTCGGCGACGGGATCAACGGCCTGGCGGCGGAACAGGGGATCCCGATCTGGACCTTCGACTACGTGGCCGACCCGCGGATCCCCCACGAGCCTGACGACAATGCCGTCGCCGAGCGCCTCGGCCTGCGCGGCATGGCCGCCGCGCCACTCCGCGCCCCGGGTGGGGAAGTCATCGGGACGCTGGCGGTCTCGTCGGCCGAGCCCCGGACGTTCGTGGCAGACGAGCTGGACCTGCTGCAGGGTCTCGCCGACCAGGCCGCGATCGCCCTCACGAACTCGAACCTGCTCACCCGGGTGACACGGGAGGAAGCCAGATTTCGCGGGTTGGTCCAGACCACACCCGACGTCATCTGGCGCGCGGACGCCGATGGCTATTTCACGTTCATGGCCGATGCAGGCGAGGCCCTGTTCGGATGGCCGATCGAGGAGATCATCGGCAAGCACTTCGCGTTCCTCACCGAACCGGCGTCGATGCCGATCGCCATCGATCGATTTACGGCCGTCGGACGGACGCCCGAGCTCGTGGAGCGGGTTCCGCTGATCCTCGTCCATCGCGATGGCACCCGCTTCGCCGCCGAGGTGACCACGACCGGTGTGTTCGAGGACGGACGCTGGGTGGGGGCCCAGGGAACGGTGCGCGACGTCAGCGAGCGCGAACGCCTCGAACGCGAACTCCGCCAATCGGAAGAGCGCTACCGCTACCTCGTGCAGAACGCCCCGGACCTCGTCTGGTCGATCGATGCCGAGGCGCGACTCACGTTCCTGTCGGACGCGTGTGAACGTCTCACGGGCTTCCGGCCCGACGAGCTCCTGGGCCAACACTTCGGGGCGATCGTCCATGAATCGTCGCGCGAGGTCGCCGAGATCGACTGGACGACCGCGCTGGACGCCCCGTCACAGGAAGTGCGCGGGAGGGTCAACCTCCAGCACCGCGATGGCTCGGCGGTCCCCGCGGAGTTCATCGCGGTCGCGTCACTCGACGGCGACGGGAAGTTCCGGGGCGCCAACGGCTCCGTCCGCGACATGCGCGAGCGCGACCGCCTGGAGCACGAACTCCGGCGCTCCGAGGAGCGCTATCGATTCCTCGTCGACAACTCGCCGGACATCATCTTTGCGATCGACGCCGACGGCCGGTTCTCCTACGTGTCCGAGTCCATCCGTCGGGCGCTCGGGCCGGGAGCCCGGCGACCTGATCGGGGTCCCGTTCCTGTCAGTCACCGAGTATCCGGACGGCGAGGGTCGCGGCCGGCTCTTCGACGCGATGCGCGAGGACCCGGGCCTCGAGGTCACGACCCAGGTGAGCCTCATGCATGCGGACGGCCATCCGGTGCCGTTCGAGGTGAGTGCCGTCGGCGTCCGGATCGACGGCGAATTCGCCGGTATCCATGGTGCGGCCCGCGACATCGGGGACCGCCAGCGCCTGGAACGCGACCTGCGAGCATCCGAGGAGCGCTATCGCACGCTCGCCTCGTCGTCCCCGGACCTCGTGTTCGCGACCGATGCCGCGGGCCACTACACGTTCCTCTCCGACCGGGCCGCGACGACCCTGGGCTGGGACATCGAGGAATCCGTCGGCCAGCACTTCATGGCGTTCATCGCACCCGGCTGGGAGGCGACCGCCATGGAGAGCTACGAGACGATCGTGGCCGATCCGCGCCACGTCCACTCGACCCGCCTCGACTTCATCGACGGCGCCGGACGCCCGGTCCCGCTCGAGATCAACGTCGTCGGCGTCACGGGTGACGACGGCCTCCTCGCCATCCACGGCGTCGCTCGCGACATCTCCGAGCGGGAGCGACTGCAGCACGAGCTCGAGCGGTCCGAGGAACGCTACCGGTTCCTCGTGGAGAACTCGCCGGACATCATCTTCGCGACGGACACCGAAGGACGGTTCACCTTCCTGTCCGCGGCCATCGAAGGGATGACCGGCTACACCGCGGACGAACTGATCGGGCAGCACTTCTCGCTGGTGGTGGACGAATCTACGATGCCGGTGGCCGCGGAGCGATGGGCCAGCCTGGTCGACGGATCCGACCCAGGTCACGCAGGCGGCCCTCGTCCTCCGGAGTCGGGACGGCCGTCTCACCCCCGTGGACGTGCGCTCGTTCGGGATCGTCGTGGACGGCCGGTTTGCCGGCATCCAGGGCGCCACCCGCGACGTGAGCGAGCAGGTCCGCCTCCAGGGCGAGCTCCGTCGCCAGGCGGGCGAATTGGCATCCGGTGAGGAGCGCGCCCACCTGGCCCGCGAGCTCCACGACTCGGTGACGCAGGCGCTCTTCTCGATGAGCGCTCGTGTCGCGCTCCGTCGAGATGCTGCTCGACAGGGACCCGGCGGCCGCGCGGACCCAGCTCGGCCAGTTGCGCGACCTCCAGCGGGAGGCACTCGCCGAGATGCGCGCTCTGATCTTCGAGCTCCGCCCCGGGAACATCGAGCAGGACGGCCTGGTCCGCGCGCTCAAGACCGCACAGCGGGGCGCTACAGGGCCGACTCGGCCTGCCGATCGTGGTGGACTCGGCCCTGGCCGACCGGCTTGCCGCTCCCCATCGAGGAGACGCTGTATCGCATCGCCCAGGAGGCACTCCACAACATCGTCAAGCACGCCGCGGCCAAGCAGGTCCGTCTCGACATCCGTCGCGACGGGGCGGACGTCCTGATGAGCATCACCGACGACGGGAAGGGGTTCGATCCCGCGAGCGTCCCGGATGGCCACCTCGGCCTCGCCGGCATGCGGGCCCGCGCCGATCGGATCGGCGCCACCTTCACGTGCATCAGCACCCCGGGCAACGGGGCCACGGTCGCGGTGACGGTCCCGCGCGTCGCCATCGACGAGATGGGCGCGAGTTCGCCACCCGAGCGGCTCCCGTCCCCGGCCGGGTCCGCGTCCATCCGCGACGGATGACGTAGGCGTCTTCGACGTTCGGCCGAGGCCCGGCAGCGTCGATGGTCCGTTCCCGCGGACTCCCGGCCCGCGCCACCATCGCGACATGCTCGATCCCGACCAGCCTCCAGGGGGCCTGTTGCGCGTGCTCGTCGTCGATGCCGACGACCGCGTCCGCGAGAGCCTCTGCGGGTCTGCTGGCGATCGGTGACCGCGTCCAGGTCGTCGGGACGGCCGGGGGGGCCGCGACCGCGCTCGCCCTCGTGATCGAGCGAGTCGCCCGACGTCGTCGATCGTCGATCCCCGTCTTCCCGAGGTGTCCGGCGGGATCGCCTTCATCCGGCGATCTCCGCTCGATCGCGCCCGATGTACGCATCGTGGCGATGAGCTGGTCGGACTCCCTGGAGCACGCCGCCCTGACCGGCGGGGCGGACGGCTTCGTCCGCAAGACCTTTCGACCCACCGAGCTGGTCGCGGCGATCGTCGCGGCCGGCCGTCGTCCCGCCGCCTGAACGTCCCGGAGGATGGTGCTTTGCTAGACTCGACGACGCTGCCGGTTCCCGCATTCGACCACACGAGCGGCGCTCAGGCGCCAGGAGCCGATGTGAACGACACCGCCAAGATCCGCGTGCTGATCGTCGACGATCATTCGGTCGTCCGGATGGGCCTGCGGATGTTCTTCGACCTCCAGGATGACATCGAGGTCGTCGGCGAGGCCGCCGATGGGTCCGAAGGCGTGGCCATGGCCCGCCGCCTGGAGCCGGACGTGGTCCTGATGGACCTCCTGATGCCGAACATGGACGGCGTCACCGCGATCGGCCGGATCAAGGCCGAGCGTCCCGAGACCGAGATCGTGACGATGACGTCATTCATCGAGGAGGAGAAGGTCACTTCGGCCCTCGAGGCCGGGGCTTCCGGCTACGTGCTCAAGGACGCCGAGGCCGAGGAGGTCGCCGCCGCCGTGCGCGCGGCTTATGCCGGCGAAGTCCACCTCGACCCGGCCGTGGCCCGCCTGCTCGCCCAGCGGATGCGCAACCGCAAGTCGCCCCAGGACGAGCTGGCCGAGCCGTTGACCGAGCGCGAGAAGGACGTCCTGCGCCTGCTCGGTCAGGGGATGAGCAACAAGGAGATCGGCGCCACGTTGTTCATCACCGAGCGGACCGCCCGGACGTACGTCTCGAACATCCTCGGCAAGCTGGGCCTTGCGTCGCGGACGCAGGCGGCCCTGTACGCCGTCGAGCACAAGCTCGTGGACGCCCCGAAGAGCTGAGACCCGCCCGGAGGGGAGGGGCCCGCGCCCCTCACTCGATGGCCAGGATCCGATACGGGACGTGGCCGCCGGGCGTGACGATCGTCACGATGTCGTCCACCCGGCGACCCATGAGGGCCGCGCCGACCGGAGACGAGCTCGAGATCCGTCCATCGCGGCTGTCCGCCTCCGCGGCACCCACGACCTGCAGCACCACCTCGTCGCCATCGACCTCGACGCGGACGCGCGAGCCGAGCTCGACCCGTGCGCCGCGCTCCGTCGGCTCGACCACGACCGCCTTGCGGAGCGTCGCCTCGAGCGACTGGATCCGGCCCTCGAGGAACCCTTGCTCTTCGCGCGCCGCGTGGTACTCGGCGTTCTCCTTGAGGTCACCGTGTTCACGAGCGGTGACGATCCGTCCCACGACCTCGGGTCGGCGGGCTCGAAGTCCCGTCCAACTCAGCCTGCAGGCGCTGGAGGCCCTCCGGAGAGAGCTGGGTCGGTTCCGCGGCGGCCCGGCGGGGTGAGCCCTGGGCGGCATATGCCGCAGCGGACGCCACGCGTCCGATCGCCGCGACCCGGTGCCGGGCGTCGTGCGCGTTTCGCCTCGTCGCGGGCGCCATCGGCCTCACCGTCAGGCAGATCGACGATCCGGGTCACCGCCGGGTCCGGTGCGGCAGGCGTCGGCTCAGGGAGCAGCGATCCGGTGATGCCCGAGGCACGCCGCTCGCCGGTGGGTCGCCGCAGGTTGCCGAACGGCAGGACCACGTCGGGATCCGGGAGCGCGGCACGCTCGGCCGCTGACACGCCCTCGGCAAACGCGGTCAGGAGCGCGTCCTCGTACTCCTCGGTGGCGGCCGTCAGCGACCACCACACGCGAATGCCATCGAGCGAGCGGAGGGTCTTGAGCCAATGGCCGCTGGAACTCGGCCGCCGGTCGCCCAGGCCGGTCGCGCCGATCGACGCGACCCGCCGTCCCACCGAGACGTCCGTCGCCCCGATGTAGACCACGGTCTGGGAGGGGAGCCAGAAGGCCGCAAGCCGGGCGGCGAGCGCCCGGGACGACGGGCGCGCGCCGTCGAGCTGCAGCGTCTCGACCCGCTCGATCCACTTGCCGACCCTGGTCAGCTCGATCGGAGCGGTGGCGAGCGGGGCGGGCAGCTCCAGCACGAACACGCCCGGCCCGGGCGCGGGCACCGGTCGTCCCCATACGGCCGGTCCGTCGGCGAGGAGACCGACCGAACGGAACAGCGCGGCGGCAGTCGGGGTGTCAGGCATCCGCGGATGGTACCCGCGATGGCGCAGGCGGTATCGTGCGGCCATCATGGCCGACCAGCAGGTCCCTCGGCGCCGGGTCCGACGGACGATCCCCCGCCTTCTCGTCGTCGTGGTCCTGATCGCGACGGCGTGGATCGCGGCTGCCCCGACCCGAGCCGCCGGGCTGCCCGTCACGGTCCCTCGCCCGACCTTGACCCAGGAGCGCATCGATGCCCTGGACGCGCGGCTCGCCGGGATCGTCAAGAAGTACGCGATCCCGGGCATCTCGGTGGCGATGATCTTCCCCGACGACACCGTGTGGGTAGGGACCGGCGGCGCTGCCGATCTCGAGAACGAGGTGCCCATCACGCCGGACACGGCGTTCGCCGTTGCGAGTATCACCAAGACCTTCACGGGCGCCCTGATCATGGCGCTGGCGCAGGACGGCGAGCTCGCGCTGGATGCACCTGTCACGCGCTACCTGCCGGCGCTCGACGTCGACGCCTCGATCACCGTCCGGCAGCTGCTCGACCATACGAGTGGGCTGCGCGACTACTTCCTCGATCCGGCCATCGACAAGGCCCTGCTCAAGGACCCGGGCGACGTTGGGACGCGACCGACGCGCTCGACTATGTCGGCAAGCCGTACTTCAAGCCGGGCCGAGGGTGGCACTACTCGAACACGAACTACCTGGTCCTCGGGATGCTGGCCGAGGCGGTCGGTCACGCGTCCCTCGCGGATCAGCTCCGCACGCGGTTCCTCGATCCGCTCGGCCTCACGCGCACCTACTACCAGCCGACCGAAGCGCCGCGAGGCCCAGTGGCGCGCGGATACCGGTTCGCGTCCACCCAGGTGGACGAGCCCGCCGTCAATCTCTCGGACGGTACCGAGGTCGTCCCGTTCACCTCGGTCGTCACGGCCGCCGCCGCGGCCGGCGGGCTGGCCGCCAGCGCGAGCGACATCGCTCGATGGGCACGGGCGCTGTATGCCGGTGGGGTCCTGGCCCCGGCCTCGGTCGATGCGATGGTGGAGGACATCGCCCGTACCGCGGAGTATCGACCCGGTCTGCCCTACGGCCTGGGCGTCCAGGCCATCGAGGTCGGGGGCCGGCCCACGCTCGGCCATTCGGGACGGCTGCTGGGGTTCCGCTCGGTCGTCCGGTGGCTGCCGCAGGACGGCGTCGCCATCGCGGTGCTGACCAACCAGAGCCGGACGGACCCGGGGATCATCGCCCGGGCCCTCCTCAAGATCGCCCTGGCCCCGACCGGGCCATGTGCCTGCGCCCCGCTGCGCTGACGAGGCCGCTGCGCTGAGAAGACGGTGCGTCTCGGCACCGCCGTTTGCGGGGCCGGTACGAGCGTTCGGCCCGTCCGGTACCGATGGGTCTGGACAGGCGCACGCGCGTGCGGGAGCGTGACGGTCCGTTCCAGGGGGTCGCGATGCCGATCCGAGTCGACGCCTACATCACCGAAGGGATGGTCAGCGGGGTCTTCGTGGAGGCCGGGCACCTGCGCGACGTGCTCGAAGATGGTCGGCCGCTCATCCTGGCTCGAGCCGAGTTCCGCGCGATCGGCGACATGGCCCCGCGCCAGATCGGCGACGTGAGCATCCCGGTCGACGACGTCCTCGTCGCCGTCGCGGATGCCGACCCGGTCGATCCCGGTCCACGCCTCCTGGCACGCCATCCGCCTTGACGTCGGCCCGTACCGGGTGGATGGCGAGCTGCCGACGCTGCCCGGGTTCGACCCTGGTCGCGCCCTGACCCGGCCGAGCGGCGAGTTCGTGATGCTGCGCGACGTCCGCCTCGCGCAGCGGGACGCCGAGGCACCCGGCAACGTCGTCGGCCAGCACGCGCTGGTCAATCGCTACGGCGTGGAGCGCGTCGCCGCCGACCTGATGCTCGGGTTCTTCTTCCCGGGCGCCGCGATGGACGGCGTGGAGGCCGCGACGGCCTAGGCGCGTCCCCCGGCGCCGGCGCGGCGCCGCACGGGCTTGCGGTGCGCGTGATGCTCGCCCCCGGTCCGGGCGTGACCGGAGCGCATCCCCAGCGGCCGCGGTTCCACGTTCCGGTCCGGCACGAAGCCCTCCTCGACCGTCCAGGGGATCGCCATCTTGAGCATCCGCTGGATGCCGCGCAGCAGATCGGTCTCGTCGATGCAGACGAGACTGATGGCCTCGCCCGACGCACCCGCCCGGCCCGTGCGCCCGATGCGGTGGATGTAGTCCTGCGGGTTCCACGGGAGCTCGAAGTTGACGACGACCGGCAGGTCTTCGATGTCGAGGCCACGGGCGGCCACGTCGGTCGCCACGAGGACCCGGATCTCGCCCGACTTGAAGCCCTCGAGGGCGCGGGTCCGCTCCGGCTGCGAGCGGTCCGAATGGATGGCGACGGCGTCGAGGCCTTCGCGGTCCAGCCGTGGACGCGAGCCGGGAGGCGGCCAGCTTGGTCCGGGTGAAGACCAGCACCTGGCGCAGGTCGTCCTTGCGGATGAGGTGCGCCAGCAGGGCTTCCTTGGCGTCGCGGTCCACCGGGTAGACGAGCTGCTTGACCATCTCGGCGGCGGTGTTGCGCGGCGCGACCTCGACGGTCTCGGGATCGCGCAGGATCGTCTTCGACAGCCGGCGGATGTCCTCGGAGAAGGTCGCCGAGAACATCAGGTTCTGGCGCTGCTTCGGCAGCAGCTCGATGATCCGCTGGATGTCCGGCAGGAAGCCCATGTCCAGCATCCGGTCGGCCTCGTCGAGGACGAGGATCTCCACCTGCCCGAGGTTGGCGACCTTCTGGCCGACGAGGTCCAGCAGCCGGCCCGGCGTGGCGACGAGGATCTCGATCCCGCCGCGCAGCGCCTTGATCTGCGGATCCATGGGCATGCCGCCGTAGACGACCGTCGAGCGCAGCGGCACGGTCCGGCCATACGTCCGGACGCTCTCGTCCACCTGCACCGCCAACTCGCGCGTCGGGACGAGGATGAGCGACCGCACCGGATGCCGGGCGGGCGAGAACGAGGTGTTCGCATGTTGCCGGAGACGGTCGAGGATCGGCAGCGTGAAGGCCGCCGTCTTGCCGGTCCCGGTCTGGGCGGCAGCGAGGACGTCGCGGCCCGCGAGGACGAGGGGGATGGCGGCTGCCTGGACCGGCGTCGGCGTCGTGTAACCCTCTTCGATGACGGTCTGCAGCAGGTCGGCCGACAGGCCGAGTGAGTCGAAGGTCAAGCGTGGCTCCTGGATGGGTCCCTGGCCGGCGCGGGCGGGGGAAGCCCGGAGCGCGACGGCGGCGCCGCTGGTCGGCGCGCGTCAGCGCGGCCGCTCGTGGGCCGTTCGGAGCATAGCCGAAATCGATACGATCGGCGGGTGCCCACCAGCGTCACGCCGGCCGTGGACCTGCTCCGTCGCGCAGGTGTCGTCCACGTGCTGCACGAATACCGTCTGCCTGAGCGTCACGGTCGCGCCCGCGAGGAGCGGCCCGACTACGGCCTGGAGGCCGCGGCGGCCCTGGGCGTGGCGCCCGGACAGGTCTTCAAGACGCTCATCGCCGAGGTCGATCCCGGGCTCGTCGCCGCGGTCGTGCCGGTGGACCGCCAGCTCGACCTCAAGGCCCTCGCCACCGCCGTCGGGGCCCGCCGCGCGACCCTCGCCGACCCGGCCGCCGCCGAACGGGCGAGCGGTTCGGTGGTCGGCGGGATCAGCCCGCTCGCGCCGCGCCGACGCCTCCGCGTCGTGATCGACGACACGGCTCTCGCCCTGCCCACGATGCTGGTCAGCGCCGGACGCCGGGGGCTCCAGGTGGAGGTTGCTCCCGCCGACCTGATCCGGATGACCGAAGCGAGCGTCGCGGCGATCGCCCGAGCCGACGTCGCGGAGCGCGCATCGTAGGGCGACAGATGGGGGTGATCACTGGCATACTGGCGCCGCCCCCACAGGCATAGCCCCGACAGACAGGCACCAACAGAAGAACGCCGCCCCCACGGCAGATCCCTGTCACGTTCGTCGGGTGTCTTCACTCGACGGTCACGGCCCGGCTCACCCGGACCGACGCTCGCCCGTCTCGACCGCGCTCACAGCGGTCCATCGCACGGTCGAACACCGTCCCTTGCGTCCCACGCACACCCTGCCGCCGGCGGCCCACACCACCGTCACCGCATCCCCATGCGCGGTGTTCCGGCAGAGAGGAGGCAAGGATCTTGCCCGTGCACCACACCGGCGCCCAGCGGGCGTCCTCCCGGCGATCGTTCCGGGTCATCGCGCTCTCGATGGTCGCCGCCCTCGTCGTCGCGCTGGGCGCCGTGGCGAACCCTGCCCCGGCCGAGGCGGCATCGATCAAGGTCGTGATCATCGTCGGTCCGGTCGGCTCCAGCACCAGCAACTACATCTCGAATGCCAAGAAGTACGCGAGCCAGGCGCGCGGCTACGGCGCGAAGGTCGTCGAGATCTACAGCCCCAACGCCACGTGGTCCAAGGTGAAGTCCGCAGCCCAGGGCGCGAACCTCCTCATCTACCTCGGCCACGGCAACGGTCACCCCAGCCCCTACGGTTCCTTCCAGCGCTACACGAAGGACGGCTTCGGGCTCAACCGGGTCGCCGGAGCGGGCAACAGCAACACCAAGTATTGGGGCGAGTACTACATCGACCGCGACATCCAGCTCGCGCCGAACGCCGTGGTGATCCTCAATCGACTCTGCTATGCCTCCGGGAACTCCGAGTGGGGAAGGGCCAATCCATTGAAGTCGACCGCGATCAAGCGCGTCGACAACTATGGGGCAGGCTTCCTGCGAGCCGGCGCGAAGGCCGTCTTCGCCCACGCGATCGAGAGTGCTGGCCCGACGATCCGGGCGCTGTTCACCACGAATCGGACGATGGACAGCATCTTCATGGCCCACTCTGGCGCCAGCTCAGCGCGAGACTTCTGGTTCGCGTCCAAGCGCACGCCCGGATACAAGGCGCACATGGATCCGCCCAAGGCGGGCAAGTACTGGCGGTCCGTTGTCGGGAACCTGTCCATGCGGGCATCGTCGTGGCGCACCGGCGCCGCGTCGGCCACCGCGGCAGCGCTGCCCCCGAGCGATCTCGCAGCGGCCGATGCCGCACGCGTGCCCGCCACGCCACTGCCGCCCAGCGACCTGGCACCGGCTGACGCCGCACGCGTCACCGCTGACTGAACCCCCCAGGCGACGGAGGTCAGACTGGCCGAGCCCCCGCGACCGACGACCACGCCGCCCCCTCGAGACCCGGCCCGACGGCCGGGTCTCGAGCTATCCGGCCCTGGACACGCGGAGGCCCCGATGCCGGACGGTCGCCCGGTCGGGGCCATGAGGTGTGCTGGATTCGGGCGGTAGACGTACCGCCCGATCGTCGGCCTGACGAGGACTAGAGCGCGGCCGCGTGTGCGACGATGCCCAGCATCGCGAGGATCAGCATCAGAACGATGAAGAACGACGGGAGGAGCCCGTAGGCGTCCACCCGGATCATCTGGGTCTCGGCCATCTTCGTGCCTCCTTCCGGGTCCGGGGCGACGGCCACGGTGGTCGTCGCTGAGGTCATGTTCGTTCGATCAGGCCCGCAGACCAGCCGACGTGCGTGGCGTTCGAGGGCGGACGAACGATCGTGACCCGGCTGGACGCATGACGACCCAGCGGCGCACCTCGATGGCCGGCAGGTCACAAAGTGAAAGCCGGACTTGACAAAGTGAAGATTGACTTGCTATAACCTGAGTCATGCCACACGATGTGATCGCCACCTGTCCCGTCTGCACCAGCGAACTCGCCGTCACGCGGCTGCATTGCCGGAGTTGTGGGACGACCCTGGAAGGCGACTTCAGCGTCGGTCGCTTCGGTCGGCTCAACCGCGACCAGCTCGCCCTTCTCGAGAGCTTCCTGCGATCGCGCGGGAACCTGCGCGAGATGGAGCGCGAGCTCGGCATCAGCTACCCCACGGTGCGCGGCCGGGTGGAAGCGTTGGTCCGGGCCCTCGGGTTCGGACCTCGCGCGGACGAGGCCGTGGACGAGGATGACGCCCCCACCCAGGCCATCGCGACACCGACGCGCGACGCGATCCTGGAGCGGCTGGCTCGGCACGAGATCAGCGCGGAGGATGCTGCTGTCGCCATCCGTGCCCTCGGAAGGACCACGCGATGACGTCCGATACGACGACCGCCCGGGGCATCCATCAGGTCATCGGCCGCGATGGCCGGTTCGTCCTCTCCTCGCCCGACGGTGACGTCCGGATCCGCGGGATCGATGGCGACACCGTCCACGTCCGGTCAACCCACGACCTCGATCTCGGTCACCTCGTGGTCGAGCGCGACGAACGCCGGCTCGTCCTCGACGCGAGCCGCGGTCCCAGGCGAAGCGGGGGCCACCCGCGCAGCGGCGACCTCGTCATCGACGTGCCCGCGAGCGCGGAGGTCGTCATCGAAGGCGACAGCGTGGACGTGGACGTGGAGCGGCTCACCGGCGTACAGCGGTTCCGGACCGGCTCGGGGGACCTCCGCCTCCACGACGTCCGCGGTGCTGTCTCCGCCGAGGTGATGTCGGGGGACCTCGACCTCGCGGCGGTCGGGCCGATCCAGCTGGACGTCCGCATCGTCTCGGGCGACCTGGCCGTCCAGGCCGGTTCGATCACGGCCCTCCGCGTGACGACGACGTCGGGTGACGTGCGGGTGGACGGCAGGTTCGACGGTGACGGCCCCTATGCCATCGAGACCGTGAGCGGCGACATCGCGATCGCACCCACGGGCCCGGTCACGGTGGACCTGCGCACGGTCACCGGCGACATCAGCAGCGACATTCCCGCGAAGACCGGGGACGGTCCCGGTCGCCGATCCGTGGTCGTCGGCAGCGGTGGTCCCACCGTCGACGTCCGCTCCACGTCGGGCGACGTCCGGATCGTGGCCGCACGGGTACCCGCGTCCGCGATGCTCGCGTCCGCGCCCACGCTACCGACACCGATGCCCGCACCGGCTGCCCCCGCCATCGATGACGACCGACAGCTCGACGTGCTCCGAGCCCTCGAGCGGGGCGAGATCGACATCGACGAAGCAGGGCGACGCCTGGAGGCCCTCGACCATGACTGACGACGCCCTCGAATCCGTCCTGCGCCTGGTCGCCGAGGGGCGTCTCAGCGCGGACGAGGCCGGCCCCATCCTCGATGCCCTTGCCGAGCGTCCCACGGCCGATCACGCCGATCCCCGCCCGTCCGGCGCGCCCGCCACATCTCCCGGTGGCGGGCCCGGTCGGGCCATCCGCCTCGAGGTCATCGACGGCGGCCGCAAGGTCGTCAACCTCCGGGTTCCCCTGGCCCTGGGTCAGGCCGCGATGGGTCGCGTCCCGGGCATCACCGAAGCGACGAGCCAGCGGATCCGCGACGCGATCGACGCCGGGATCATCGGCCCGATCCTCGACGTGAACGAAGGGTCGGGCGAAGGCGTCCGGATCATCATCGAATGACGAAGGAGACCACGATGTTCGACCTGTTCCCGGATGTCGAGCGCTTCATGCTCGATCCCGACGCGCCCCACGCGGCGCACCACCGCGACCTCGCGCCGCGGGCCGCGCGGCGCCTTCCGCTCGACGGTGCTCGCCGGGCGCTGGGCCGACGGCTCATCGCCATCGGATCGGCGCTGGCGGTCGACGAACGTGCACCGGGCCGCTCGCTCGCTCGCTGATCAGTCGGCTGCGGCGTCTGCCTCGCCCACGCCCGCGACCGATGACCCGCCCTTGACCACGGCCAGCGGCGTTCGCAGCGTCTCGATGTCGACCAGGGGATCGGTGGCGAGGACGACGAGGTCGGCGGCTCGACCTGGCTCGAGCGTCCCGACCGCACCCTCCCAGCCCATGAGCGCCGCCGCCTCCGTGGTGGCCGACCGGATCGCGTCGATGGGCGGCTGCCCAAGGCGGACCTGGTAGCCGAACTGGATGGCGTTCCTGCCGTGCGGGTAGACCCCGCTATCGGTCCCGAACGCGATGCGGACGCCGGCCCGCACGGCCTTGGCGAACCCGTCGCGTTGCGCCTGGGTCGTGAGCTCGTTCTTGGCCATCGTCTCGGCCGGCCAGCCGGCCCGGGCGCCCTCTTCGGCGATCCAGTCCCCGTCGTACACGTCGGCGACGAGCCATGTCCCGTGGCGGACGAGCAGGTCGATCCCTTCGTCATCGATGAGCGAGCCATGCTCGACGGATCGCACGCCAGCACGGATCGCGAGCTTGATCCCCTCGGCGCCATGGGCATGGGCCGCGACATGGACGCCACGCCGCTCCGCCGCGTCGACTGCCGCGGCGACGAGCGGGGCATCCAGTTCGATGGCCCCAGGGACCGTGCCGCGCGTCAGGACGGCCCCCGTGACGATGAGCTTGATGACGGTCGCGCCGCCGTCCACGAGCCGCGCGACGCGGTCTCGCACGTCGTCGACCGACCGGACCACGCCGAAGCGCAGCTCGGGGTCGATCGGGGTCTCCTCGGCCAGTCCGGTGACCTCGCCCCCGCCGCCCGGAGCCGTGATGTAGGCCCCGGCGCACTGCATGCGCGGACCGGGGGTCCAGCCGGCGTCGATCGCCTCGCGCAGGGCGACGTCGATGAACGCCCGAAACGTCCCGACGTCGCGGACGGTCGTGAAGCCGGCCCGGAGGGTCGCCCGGGCATTCCGCACGCCGGTCATCGCGTCATAGGCGGCGGTCGTGGTGATGCCGGGGACGATCGCGTCCTCGAGGTCGCCCACGAGGTGACTGTGGCAATCGATGAGGCCGGGGATGACCCATCCGGCCGGCAGCGTTACCGGCCGGGCGTCGTCCGGCACCGGATCATCCGGCCCCACGATCGCCTCGATCCGGCCGTCGGCGTCGACCAGGATGCGTCGATCGTCCACCCACGCTCCCGAGCGCAGATCGAGCAGGTGGGAGGCGTGGAGCAACCGTCGATCGACCACCGAGGGAGGGTAGCAGGCAGTGTCCGCGGCGGCGGGATTCGCGCGTACCATGCCGCCATGACTGCCACGATCGACCGACTGCCGTTCACCGGCGACGACGATGCCGACCGCCTGCTGGTGAGCGAGCCCCTGGCGCTCCTCATCGGGTTCGCACTCGACCAGCAGGTCACCGTCCAGAAGGCCTTCAGCGGCCCGGCCGAGCTCAAACGTCGGATCGGCCACCTCGATGCCGCCCGCATCGCCGCGATGGACCCGGCTGACCTCGACGCCGTCTTCCGCGACCGACCAGCCCTCCATCGATTCCCCGGCGCCATGGCGGGCAAGGTCCAGGCGTTGTGCAGCGCGATCGCGACGGACTACGGCAATGACACGAGCCGCATCTGGACACAGGCGACGGACGGTCCCGACCTGCAGCGTCGGCTCCTGGGCTTGCCCGGCATCGGGGAGATGAAGACCGCTTCGATCCTGGCGATCCTGTCGCGGCGGCTGGGCGTGACGCTGCCGGGGCTGGATGACGTCCTGCCGAAGCGGCCCACGCTCGGTGACGTCGATTCGCCCGAGGCGCTGGCCGCCTACCAGGCCGGCAAGCGCGCCGCGAAGGCCGAGGCCAAGGCAGCCAAGGCGTAGACGACCGGGGACACCGCCGCTTGACGGGTCTGCTAGGGTAGTTGCATGCACAACGACCTCGCACCCACCGCCGGATCGCTCCCGCTCGACGAGCGGATCCAGGCGGCCCTGGCCCACGGCCACACCATCGACATCACCACCACCGGTCGCCGCAGCGGCGCTCCGCGCCGGATCGAGATCGTGTTCCACAACATCGATGGCCGGATCCTCATCACCGGGATGCCCCGCCGCGAGACGCGTGCCTGGCTCCACAACCTTCGCGCGGATCCGCGCCTGGTGATCCACCTGAAGGGTGCCGTGAAGGCGGACCTGCCGGCCACCGCGCGGGAGATCACCGACGAGACCGAGCGACGCGCGGTGTTCGACTGGGTGGTTCGAGCATGCGTGGCGGCAGAACGATCCGGCGACGATGACCCGGTTCAGCCCGCTGGTCGAGGTCGAGGTGGAGGGGCTGGCAGCCTGAACCGCCCGGCCGGGCTAGACTGGCCGCCCGTGCCCGACGACCACAGCCAACCGACGCCGCCCCGATCCGCCTCGAAAGGCGGACGTCGCCCGCGGTTCGCCCTCCCGCCCGACCACCCCGATGACGCGGTGAGCGACCGGACCGACGAGCACATCGAGGCCTTCCTGGATGGCCCCACACGGGCCCGCCGGACGCGCCGCCGACATCTTCGACCCGAAGGCTTGCTCCGACCTCGGTCCGTCCTGGCGCTCGACACGCGCACGGACTGGGAGCGGGCGATGCGCCAGGAGGATGCACGGGTCGCGCGCTACGGGCGCCCCGCCAGCGTCCTCGTCGTGGAGGTCACACTCCCGTCCAACGGCGCCGAGGAGCGGCATATCGCCCGCGTTGGCTCGGCGATCCGGGCGCAGGCCCGCGAGACCGACCGCGTCGCCCGCGTCGGGCCGATGCGCTTCCACGTGCTGTTGCCCGAGACGGACGAACCCGAGGCGACCGCCCTGGCCGAGCGGGTGGCGCGAGCCTGTCGGGAGGCACTCCCGACCGCGGCCACGATGCCGCCCGAGACCACCGTCCGGGCCGCGGCCGCGAGCCCAGCCGGCGGCGGGACACTCGCCGACGCGTTGAAGGTGGCATCGGCCCGGATCAACAGCTAGGCCGACAGCCGGCAGGTTCCGTGATCAGGCCAGCTCCGTGATCAGGCGACGAGCGTGGCCACCAGGTGGGCGAGTTCCGCGGCAGGGTCGTCGGTGAAGCCGGTATGGACCGCTGATGGCTGGATGATCGTGCTGGACGGCGCGACCAGCCAGTGGAACCGCTCCGCGATCGTCAGCCGCGCCATCGGGCCGGCCGTTGCGTCTCCGCGAGCGACCGACTCGATCGCCGCAAGGTGTTCGCCGACGATCCTTGGCGTCGCACTCCGGCGCGAGTGCCGCGAGCCGGGTCTCGTCCAGGGCCATCGACGCTCCGAGGAAGCGCAACGGCCGGCACAGCAGGACCACGCCGGCGTTGATCGATTCGCCACGCTCCACGCGCGGGACGACCCGGATGATCGCGTAGAGGTACGGACTACGCGGCGCGTCGGGCACGTTCCACCTCGTCGACGAACGGGCGCGGGCCGGTCAGACGCCGGTCCAGGTAGCGGCGGTAGGCGGCGCGCTGCGCGTCGGCATCGCCGGCGGTCGCATCGTCCGGGAGCCACGCATCAGGGATCGCCGCCACGAGGCCCGCGATCAGGTCGCCATCGATCCGCCCCGTCAGGCGAGCGTCGGCCTCCTCGATGGACCCCGCGAACGGCAGGAGGACGTGGTCGCGCAGCCGTTCGAACGGCCGACGTGCGTGCGCGTCGGGATCACGCCACGTGTGATGGATGTACAACGCCGCCCCGTGGTCGATCAGCCAGATCCGCCCATGCCAGAGGAGCAGGTTGGGGTTGGCGACCGTTCGATCCGGGTTCGTGACGAGGCCATCGAGCCAGACGACGTCCGCCGCGAATGCGGGGTCCACCTGTGGGTGCGCCGCCGGGTTGAACGAGAGCGCCCCGGGCAGGAAGTCGAGGCCGAGATTGCGCCCACCGC
This sequence comes from uncultured Chloroflexia bacterium, assembly GCA_963743815.1. GTDB lineage: Bacteria > Chloroflexota > Limnocylindria > Limnocylindrales > CSP1-4 > SPCO01. Next base: position 415,306 of record CAVURB010000003.1, read on the forward strand.
TGGCACGTACCAGGTCATGGATCTCCTCGTCGGGTTCGGCATCGCCGAGCGACGGGTCCACCTCCACGAACGCGAGATCCGGCACCGGCAGACCGATCGCGCGGGCGAGTTCGCCGGCCAGCCACTCGGCGACGAGGGCTCGCGGGCCCTGGCCGGCGCCATGGAACTTCACGACGTAGAGCCCGTCGTCATCGGCCTCGACCAGGCCGGGCAGCGACCCGCCCTCGCGCAGCGGCGTGACGTATCGCGTCGCGGTGACGAGCGTCGGCCTCACGAGTGATGGCATGGCGAGAGCCTACCCGACCCTCCGTTCCGCATTCGCGTGCAGGGGCGCACGGTTCCCACGCGCAGATCGTGCGGATGCCGACTACGCTTGGCCTCGCCCGACCGTAGGAGACCGATGACCGAGTTCGAACGCCGCCTCGACCCCGACGCCCAGCTCACGCCCGACGAGGCGCTCCGTCAGGACCAGATCCTGCTCCATGAACTCGAGCCCGAGGCTGGGCGCCTGTACGACCGTCACGCCCGGGTCGCCCAGGAGTGGTTCCCCCACGAGTTCATCCCGTACCGGCTCGGCCGCGACTTCGACAAGGACCCGTGGACCCCGGACCAGCCGCGCCTCACGGGCGTGGCCCAGACCGCGTTCGAGATCGGCCTCCTGACCGAGGACAACCTGCCCTCCTACCACCGCCTGATCCACGGGATGTTCGGCAAGGGCGACGGCGCGTGGATCAACTGGGTCGGGCCGCTGGACCGCCGAGGAAGGCCGCCACGCCATCGTGCTCCGCGACTACCTCACGGTCACGCGCAACATCGACCCGGTGCTGCTGGAGCGCGGACGGATGACCCAGCTCCAGCAGGGCTACGACCACGAATCGCCCTCGACCCTGCGCGGGCTCGCCTACGTGGCGTTCCAGGAGCTCGCGACCCGGATCGCGCATCGCAACACCGGGCGCTACTCGGACGACCCGGTGGCCGACCGGATCATGGTCCGGATCGCGGCCGACGAGAACCTCCACATGGTGTTCTACCGCGACATCCTCGGGGCCGCGCTCAAGATCCAGCCGTCGGCCGCCGTCCGGGCGATCGTGGACGAGGTCCTCGCCTTCGAGATGCCGGGTGCCGGCATCCCGGGCTTCGTCCGCAAGGCGGCGCAGATCGCCAAGGCCGGGATCTACGACCTGCGCGTCCATCGCGACGAGGTCCTGATGCCGATCCTCCAGCACTGGCGGTATCTTCGAGCTCGAGGGCCTGGACGCGGCGGCCGAGGAGGCCCGGCGTCGGCTGGTCGAGCACCTCGACAAGCTGGAGCTCGCGGCGCAGCGGTTCGAGGCGCGTGTCGCGACCTCGGACGCCAAGCGGATCGCCTCCGCCGGGTAGGCCCTACCGGACGAGGCCGAGGAACGCGTCGAGCAACCGGGCGGTCAGGGTGGCGACGAGCCAGATCGCCCCGACCATCATGAGGACAAGGCCCGCGAAGAACGCCCAGTGGCCGCTCGTCGTCGCGTCCGGATCGAGGGCATGGCGGCGGAACAGCTCGAGGTTGGCGGAGTTCGAGCGCGAAACGAAGTCGATCAGGTCACCCAGGAACGGGATCAGGCCGACGGCCAGGTCCACCAGCAGGTTGACGACCATCCGCGCGAGGGCGATCCGCGGGACGCCGAACCGCGCCGCTTCTGCGATGACCCACGAACCCACCAGCGCCGCGACGACGTCGCCGGCGACCGGGATGAGCCCGATGAGCGGGTCCAGGCCCACGCGCTGATTGGTGCCGGGGACCGGAACGAGCTCGTCGAGCACATGCGTCACGCGCGAGATCCTCGCCTCGACAGCCCGGAACCGCTCGGCCCGGCTGGCACCCACGACCTCGCCCTGGACCGGACGCGACATCAGTCGGATGCCCTGCGTGTAAGCGGCGCAGGCGGAGTCAGGGACGTCATGGAGCCGTCAAGTCTACGGATATCGGCGTCACAGCCCCGGCACGCCGGACGCATGGACGGATGTCCATGCCATTTCACGTACCTCCGCCGGGTGGCGTGGCCGTGCCCGCGGCCTACGGTATGACCAACACGAACACGGACCGCCGGACAACGAGACCTTCGCCCGGCGGCGCGTCGATCCTCCGGCGGGATGCCGGGCGACGGCGGAGCCGGCATCCTGATCGGACGGCGGTCCAGCTTCGGACACAACTGAAGAACAACTGAAGAACAATCGCATAGCCAGAACGGCCGTCCGCCAGGGGAGTGGACGGCCGTTTCGGCGTTCTTCGCACCACGACGGGCAAATCATGACGGGTCCTGTCATGTACGACCGCCACACTTGGCGACATGTTCAACTTCGAGTTCGCCCGCGTCGTCCAGGCAGACCGAGAGCGTCAGATCGAGGAATCAGGCCGCCGTCGGCGCTTGCTGGAGGGCCCCGTGGTCTCCGAGACGTCGGCACCGGCGTCGGTCCCGCCGACCGAGCCGGCCTCGGCTTCGATGCCGACGCGACCCGTCGTTACGAGACCGGCCTCGCGATAGCTTGCGACCACTCGCTCGGCGGTCGCGATCAGTCGCTCCCGGATGTCCGCGGGCCCAACGACCTCCAGACCGGAACCCACGCCGAGCAACTGACCCGGTACTTCGTCCGGCCACGGCAGTCGGAGGCGGAATCGGAGCCATCCAGGGTCGGGTTCGTCGAGTCGCTCGGAGCCCGCGACGACCTGTTCGCCGACCACGGTCCGCAGTCGCTCGAGGTGGGTATCGCGGACTCGGACGACGACGTCGACCGTCGGGGCCTCGCGCTCGTATGCGGCGCTCGTCTCGGCCCAATAGGCGGCCAGGTCGAAGTCCGGGGGGCGCGCCACGGGCTCGGCGAGCGGCACCGCGTCCATGATCCTCGACCCTCGGTAGGTCCGGATCTGACCGTCAACGAGCGCGACGACGTACCAGACGCCACCCTTGAGCACGAGCCCGAGCGGCGCCACGGTCCGCTCCACCCCGCCGTGTCCGCGGTCATAGCTGATGACGACCTGCGAACCGTCCCAGACGGCGGCCGAGAGCGTCGCGAGGTGCGGCACCGGCTCGTCGGCCTGGAACCAGCCGGCCGCGTCCAGGTGGAACCGCTCCACGATCCGTGACGCTCGCGAGCGCAGTTCTGGCGGGAGCGCCGCCATCACCTTGAGCTGTGCAGCCGCCACGACCGTCCCGAGGCCGAGCTGGGCGGCCGGTCCCGGCAGTCCGGCCAGGAACAGGGCTTCGGCCTCGTCGGCGGTCATCCCGGTGAGGCGTGTTCGATAGCCGTCCACGAGGCGGATCCCGCCGTGCGGTCCGCGCTCGGCGAAGATCGGGACGCCGGCCGCGGACAGTTCCTCGACGTCGCGGTGGATCGTCCGGACGGAGACCTCGAGCTCGCGCGAGAGCTCCGCGGCCGTCAGCCCGCCGCGGGCCTGGAGCAGGAGCAGCAGGTTGACCAGACGGCTGGCACGCACACCGGCATGCTACTCCGATAGTTGCCGATATCTGTCATGTATCGACCGTCGCGGCAACCTTGCCGTGGTCAGTTCCGCGGCCCGCTTTCCGTACCGCCCTCGCGCAGGAAGCGCTCGATCTCGCCGATCAGGTCATCGCCCGACGGCAGGCGCTCCTCGTCCACCATCGCCTCGAGGCGTTCGACGTAGGCCCGCGTGGTCTCCTCGAGCGCGGTCGCCGTGTCGAGCCGGGTGCGCAGTTGTCGTGCCTCGTCAACGAGATCGCCCGACGGCAGGATGACCCCGAGGTGGCGCCCGAGCGCACTCAGCAGCTCCACGGATGCACCTGGATAGGGACCCGACACGTAGTGCGGGACCTGCGCGAAGTACCCCACGGCCGGGATCCCGCCGGCCGCCATCGCCATCTCCAGGACGGAGATCGCTGCCGCGGGCACCCGCAGGAGCCCGGCCGGCCCGGCCCGGACATCGCCTTTGAGTCGGCCCGGCTCGGACGTGGTGCCGATGATCGGGACGGACCGGGTATGTGGCACGGCGGCCGGGATGGACCCGAGGCTGATCCACTCGGCAACGCCCAGCTGATGCGCCATCTCGACGACGGCCGCGCTGAACGCCTGCCACCGGTCGTCGGGTTCGGCGCCCGCGAGGATCAGCAGGTCGCGCTCGCCGACCGTGACGCGCCGCACCACGAGTTCGGGCCAGGTCAGTTCGGCCAGGCGCCCGTCCACGATCTGGAGCGTCGGTCGCCGGGCGCGGTAGTCGAAGAGCGCGTCGGCATCGAAGGTCGCCACGACCGGGGCGTCAGCCGACGAGCTCCGCGAGGGCGGCCGTCGCGGCATTGCCCGCGTCGACCCAGCCGTCGAAGGCGCCCACCATCGTCGGGGCGATCAGGTCGCCCGGGTCACCAGGACTGCCGGGCCCACTGAGGGCATACAGGCTCACGGCGCAAGGATACGCGGCGGTCCATCGTTGCCCATCGCCGGTCGCCTCGCGACCGGGATGCCGCGAGCGATGTACCCTGCGCCTGCCATCGCGGATTCAGATTTCTGAATCGACTGCCAATCAAACCTCGGTTGCCGAAGGCGGCCGGATTTGGCAGATTACGCGACGCATTCGAGCCTGCACGCACGAACCCGGCGGTTCGTGCCCATCGAAACAGGAGGGTCACCTTGCGGAGGAGGGTCGCGCGGCACGTCCGAGCCACGGCCGCGCTCATGTTCGCGTTCTCGATCCTGCTGGCGACCGTGCCAGCGGCGTCGGCCGATAACGGCCTGGAAGTCACGACCCCGTTCCCCACGGTCGTCGTCGCGCCGGGTTCCAGCGTCGCCTTCGATCTGACGGTCACGTCCGTGCGGACGGCCGTCGTCGACCTCGACGTCGCCGGTGTCCCGCAGGGCTGGACTGCCAGCCTGCGCGGTGGCGGCAATGTCGTTGCCGCGGTGTCGGTCACGGCCGACGAGCCGGGCGAAGTCCGTCTCGATATCGAGGTCCCGGCCACGGAGCCTGCGGGGACCAAGACCATTCGCATCACGGCGAACGGTGGTGGCGCGGCCGACGTGCTGCCCGTCACGGTCCGCGTGGACGCCGAGGCCGCGGGCGACGTGTCGCTCACGACGTCCACCCCGATCCTGACCGGCGCGTCCGACGCGTCCTTCTCGTTCGATCTGCAGTTCAGCAACGACACGCCCCAGGACGTGACGCTGTCGGTCGCGGGCACGGGGCCCGCCGGCTGGCTGGTGGACGCGACGCTGACCGGCGAGACGCAGGCCGCATCCACCGTCGTCGAGGCCGGCGCGACCCAGAACGTCACCGTCGCGGTGACCGCCCCGCCGGACACTGCGGCCGGTCAATACCCGCTTTCGGTCACGGCAACAGCCGGGGAGCGCACCGTCACGACCGATCTTGGCATCGAGATCACCGGCTCGTACGCCGTGGACCTCTCCACGCCCGGTGATCTGCTGTCGGCGAGTGGCTCCGCGGGTGCCATCACGACGCAGACCTTCACGATCACCAACACCGGCACCGCCCCGTTGACCGACGTCAAGCTGACCGCTACCCCGCCGACCGGCTGGGAGGTCACGCTGGACCCGGAGAGCATCCCGACGATCGCCCCGAACGCGGAGGCGACGGTCACGGCGTCCATCGCGCCATCGGGCGAAGCGGTCGCGGGTGACTACGTGGTGACCTTCCGGGTGGAGGCGGCGGAAGCGGCCGCCGATGCGTCGGCCGCGATCCGGTTCACGGTCGAGACGTCGCCACTGTGGGCGCTGGTGGGCATCGGCATCATCGTGCTCATCCTGGGCGGCCTGTTCTACGTCTTCCGGACGTACGGACGCCGATGAGCGCTGGTCCGCGCGAGCGCGTCGCTCCCAAGCGCCGCCCGGGCCGCCGCCTTGCTGCGGCGGGAGCACCCGGTGCGGGCGGCGGGATCGATGCGCCGTCTGACACCATCCGCATCCGGACCCGGGGTCTGACCAAGCACTACGAGGACCTGGTCGCGGTGGACCACCTCGATCTCGAGGTGCATGCCGGCGAGATCTTCGGATTGCTGGGTCAGAACGGCGCGGGCAAGACCACCACGATCCTCATGCTCCTGGGCCTGACCGAGCCGACATCCGGCGAGGCCCGGGTCATGGGCCTGGACCCGTCGCGCGGCCCGCTCGAGGTCAAGCGCCGCGTCGGCTACATGCCCGACAGCGTCGGGTTCTACGGGGACATGACCGGCCGTCAGAACCTCCGCTACACGGCGAAGCTCAATCGCATCGAACGCAAGGAAGCGGATGCCACGATCGACGAGGTGCTCGACCAGGTCGGGACTCACGTCGCGCGCCGACGACCCGGTCGAGACGTATTCGCGCGGCATGCTTCAGCGCCTGGGCATCGCCGATGCCCTGGTGAAGGATCCGGACGTCCTCATCCTCGATGAACCGACCACGGCCATCGACCCGCTGGGTGTGGTCGAGGTCCTCGACCTCCTCCGGCGACTCGTGAACGAACGCGGCATGGCCATCCTGCTGTCGAGCCACCTGCTCAATCAGGTCCAGTCGGTCTGCGACCGGATCGGGATCTTCGCGGCGGGCAAGCTGATCGGGCAGGGGAGCATGGATCAGCTCGCGGCGCGCTTCGGGGATGGAGCATCGCACCTCGAGATCGGCTTCGATCTGGAGGGCGACAGCGACACCGAGCGAGCACGAGACGTGCTGGCCGCCGTCGAGGGCGTCGCGAGCGTGACGGCCGGGCCGCGGGCCGGCGATCCGTGGAACGTGGTGGTCGCCCCCGGCGTCGACCCCGTCGTGGCGCGGACCGCCATCCTTGCGGCGGTCGCCCAGCACGGATTGCCGCTGGCATCGATCCGTGCGGTCGTGCCATCGCTGGAAGACATCTATCGCAAGGCGGTCTCGCGACCGTCGGCCGGGGCGCATGCCAGTGCCGCGGTCGCCGGCCACGGGCCTGCTCCGGAGGGAGATGCTTCGTGACCGCTTCGTCCGTCCCCGTACCTCCCGTCGCCGCCCCGGGCGAAGCTCCGGCGCGGGCTCGCTCCGAACGATCCGTGCCCGGCGCCGGGTGGATGATCATCGGGGCCAAGGAGTTCGGCGACCACCTGCTGTCCGCCCGCTTCGTCGTGCTCGTGCTCGTGCTTGGCCTTGCCGCCGCCATCCCGCTGTACTTCGCGGCGGGCGCGATCCGCGATGTCGCCTCGTCCGTCACGGACTCGCAGGCCGTGTTCATCGCCCTGTTCTGGCTCGCGCCAGATGTCGGCGATCAGTTCACGTTGCCGTCGGTATCGGGGTTCCTTGCGTACGTGGCGCCCTTGCTCGGGCTGGCGTTCGCCTTCGATGCCATCAACGGTGAGCGAGCCGAAGGCACGCTGCCCCGACTGCTGTCGCAGCCGATCCACCGCGACGATGTCATCAATGGCAAGTTCATCGCCGGCCTGGCCGTGATCGGCCTGGTCGTCGTGTCGGTCGTGGGAGCCATCGCGGCGTTCGGCCTCATCCGGCTGGGGATCGTGCCGGCCGCGGCCGAAGTCCTGCGGATCGTGCTGTGGGTCGCCGTCACATTCATCTACGTGTCGCTCTGGCTCGCCTTCGGGATGCTGCTGTCCGTGGTCGTGCGACGGGCCGCGACGTCGGCACTGATCGGGTTCGGTGCGTGGTTGCTGCTCACGTTCTTCGGCGGCCTGATCGTGTCGCTCGTGAGCGGCGTCGTCGCGCCGGTCGCCGGGACGGCCGAGGAACAGCTGCGGAGCATCGGCATCCAGGAGACCCTCCGGCGCTTCCTCCCCGATACGCTCTACCGCGAGGCGTCGCTGTCGCTGCTCAACCCGCAGGTCACGACCGTGTCCACGCCGGCGACGATCGGGGGATACGAGCAGGCGCAGCAGCGCATCCCGTCCCTGTTGTCGCTCGACCAGAGCTTCATCCTGGTCTGGCCGCAGGTCGTCGGGCTGGTCGCGCTCACCGTGGCGTGCTTCGCGCTGGCATACGTGATGTTCATGCGCCAGGAGGTCCGCGCCTAGGTTCGGGCGGCGCCGCGCCCGTGTCTGCCGGCGACGGCCTTGGCGCCGCGCCCGTGTCTGCCGGCGACGGCCTTGGCCGCCTCTGGTGATGACAATCAGCCGCATATTCCGTCGATCGTCCTCAGCACTGGGGCGCCGGTCGTCGGCAGGCCGCGACTTCCCGCGGCATCGTCGATCGGAACTTCCCTCCTAGTCGCCCGGCGACTACGCGATGCGCTATCGCCTGCGCGACCTTCCGCGCGAGTCGCCACTGGGCTACGTGGGACGTTCCGCGGTCAGTTCCGGGCTCAGGACCGGGGTGCTGGCGTGCACAAGATTCGCCACGAGACTAGGTGGGACGTTGCGTGCCTCGGATGCCGCCGCTGCGACGTCGGGCGCCGCCGCAGCCCGGCGTCCGCCCGCCGCCAGCTGCTATGACAATCGGCCGCATATGCGGCCGATTGTCATCAGAGGAGCGCGCGCCCGCCCTCGGCTGGCCGCGAACAAGCGATACGTGAAGGAGGGGCCCTGCGGGCCCCTCCGACGTGGCGGCGCGCTGACGAGGTCAGCGGCAGACGCCCTGGTTCCAGTGCTCGAGGGTCTTCGAGAGGTTGATCATCGTGCCGCGGTCGTCACCCGCGAGCGCGACATTGACGGCTGTCTTGAGCACGCTGACGCTTGGATACGGGCCGGAAGCCGTGCCGTATCGGGCCTCGTTCAGCAACGAGGCAACCGCCTGGCGGAGCAGGATCCGCTCGGCGCCGGGGACGCCCGGACCACTGCTGAAGGCGAGGGCCTGCGCCAGGGTGGACGCGCCATAGCCGCTGCCGGTGAAGTACTTATCCACGCGATCGGTCGGCAGATAGGTCGCCGGCCACGTGGTCTGGTGCTTCCAGTAGCTGCGGCTGCATGCGGACCAGGTCACATTCAGGTGCGTCCAGTCGGGATAGCCCGAACCTGTTGCGTACCGGATGGTCGCGTCCGGGTAGAACGCCATATAGCCCTTCGGCAGACCCACTTCCTTGAACTTCCACGAGCCGTGGGACAGCCACAGGTACTTGGGTGCGTTCTCGGCGATCGTGAAGGTCTTCTTCAGCGAGCCGCTGCGATACGCCTTCACGGTGAACTTCTGGGTGTCCTTGAACGCAGCGAAGTTCGGATAGACGCCGTCCGCGTACAGGCCGACGTCCTTGCGGAGGACGAAGGCATAGAGCTTGTACGTGTCCGTGTCATTGTCGGGGTCATCGTCTCCGCCGAAGACGGGTGCCCACGCTTCGGGGTACTCATCGGCGGCGACACGTGCCGTGTTCAGGAGATACCGCCCGCCGCCGGCATTGAAGACGGCCGACCAGCTGGGCTTGTAGGTGCACGTGAAGGTCCATCGTTCGGTGGGCTGGATCTTCCCGTCGTGGTCCTGGTCGCCGCTGACGTACTTGACCGGCGAACATGTGTCATCGGTCACGACGGGCGTCACGGTGGCTGGCCCATGGTTCTTGACCTTGTAGGTGTATGTCACCGGACCGCCGCCCGTGGCGATGGACGGGCCGTGCTTGTCGATCGAGAGGTCGAAGTCGATCAGGTTGAAGAACGTGTTGTCACGCCAGGAGCCGGACAGGACGTCGTTCCACGTTCCACGCAAGAGCGTGTAGGGCGACGTCGGAGTCTGCTCCTGGAGCTTCCAGGTGCCTGGGGCGAACCACAGTTCGAGGGGATCGGCGGCCTTGACCGTCTCCGTCCCGATCGTCGTCGTCCCGTTGATGACGTCGACCGCGAACGGGACGTCGGCAGCCGGAGCGTACGGAACGGCGTGCACGTAGTCCCAGTACAGGACGACCTGCTTGCGGAGGACGGCGGCCTTCATGATGAAGGTGTCGTCATCGCGGAAGGTGATGCCCTGGAACTGGTCCCAGCCCGGGGTCGGGACGATCGCCGTGACCTCGGCCTTGTTCGTGAACGTCGCACCGGGGTCGGCGACCGCGGGTGCGGTCGTCGCACAGGTGAAGATCCACTTCTCGCCGGCCAGTCCATTCAGGGCGCCGAACGGCTCCATCGTGTCGCCGACGTTGTAGACGCCACCGGTGCCGAGGACGGGCGTCACCGTCGCGCACTTGTCATCGGTGACCTTGACATTGATGAAGCGATCGTTGCCGGTCACTTCGTATCGATAGGTGATCGTGTCACCCGGCGTGTAGTAGCCGGGCTGGCCGGTCTGCAGCAACTTGTCGATGCTGATGGCCGGGGTCTCGATGGCACTCGCCCCGACGGGGGCTACGAGTGCGATGAGGCACGTTGTCACCAAACCAAGCGCGAACTTGCGCGCCAGTCTCATGAGGAACGCTCCTTCGAGGTGCGGCCCGCGGGCAGCCGGACCGCGATGTCCTCGGGTGGATGCCGTGTGCCCTCCACGCGATCGCACGGCACGAGGCGGACATGCCGCCGTCAGCTACGTTGGTCCGGAGGGCTGCGTTCATCGTCGGCACGCCAGGCGACGGGTTGACGACCCTCGCCTGAGCGATCGGATAAATCCTCGATCACGACGCCTCCAGCCGGTCGATCCACGACCGGCGTTCACGCGCCCGGTGCGGTCTCGAGCCTGCGGGACCGACTGCCGGGGCGCTCCCCGGAACCCCCAGACGTTGGCGCGTCCGCGCACCGCTGCCTAGTGCCATCGGGCACGTCTTGTGAGATCGGGCCGGCGGCGGCCGGGCTGGCGCTACGGGCCAGGCCGCAGCCGGCTGGCGCGACCGGCCTGGGGAGCTCAGGCCCGGCCGCCGTGATCACGCGCGACCGAGGTCCCCTCGATCAGAACTTCCGTCCCAGTCGCGTGGAGACTGCGCTACGCGCGTTCGCGAGCGCTGACATCCGCGCCGCCAGCCGCGCCGGCGCCGCCAGACGCGCCGCCGGGGGAGCCGCCAGCCGCGCCGCCACGTGCGCCGGAGCCGCCAAACACCCCGGGGCCGCTGAGCGCTCCCGCGGCCAATCCGAGCTCGATCTCCGCGGCGCTGGTCGCCCAGTCGATGACGTCGGCGCGCGTGATCGTGGTCCCGTGGGCGACGACCTGGAGCGCCAACCCATCGAGCAGGGACAGGATGCGCCAGGCCGCGCCGCGCGGATCGGCGCACGTGAGATCGCCGGACGCGACGCCGTCGCGGATCGTCCCCTCAAGCAACCCCTGCCACGCCAGGTTGAGGCGCCTGGACGTCGCCTGCACGGCCGGTCGCCGCGCCGCCTCGGCCCAGGCGTCGAGCCACAGCTGGAACGCCCAATCCTTGTCGGCCGGCGTGTAGGTCTGGAAGAACGCTCGAAGCGCCACCACGGGCGTCGGGGCATCGGCCATGAGGCCGGCCGACGCGGCCAGATCCTGCGTGGCGACGCGCTCGAACGCGGCCGCAAGGACCTCGTCCATCGAAGCGAAGTAGTGATGGATCAGGCCCGACGACGTTCCCATCGCCGCGGCCACGTCCCGGACGGTCGTCGACGCCAGCCCCTTCTCGACGGCGACCTCGAGTGCCGCCGCCACGATCGCTTCGCGACGCTGGGCGGGCGGGAGCCGTCGGGTGCCGGTGGCGACGAGGCGGGACATGTCGCCCGCAGGGTAGGACGATATTGCGCATGCGTCCAATTACCGATATCGTGCCCGGACCCACGGCACCCAGCCCGGACCCGAACGGACACGCGAAAGGGCCACCACGGCATGATCCGGACGACCCCGTTCCACGAGCGCACGAATGCTCTGAACCAGACCCAGCTCTGGAGTCACTGGTCCAACACCCTGGCAGCGGACCGCTACCAGCTGAGCGACAAGGCGGAGTACTTCGCCGTGCGCAACGCGGCCGGCCTGTTCGACTCCAGCCCGCTCTACAAGTACCGCATCACCGGACGCGACGCGGAGACGTTCCTTTCCGGCGTCCTCGCCCGGGACATCCGCGCCTGCACCCCCGGCAACGCCCAGTACACCTGCTGGCTCGACGATCGCGGTTTCGTGATCGAGGACGGGGTCATCCTGCATCCGAGCTCGAACGAGTACCTGCTCACGAGCGCGGAGCCCAACTTCGCCTACTTCGCCGACCGGATCGGTCGCTTCGATGTCGGGATCGAGGAGGTCAGCGACGAGATCGGGACGCTCGCCCTCCAGGGTCCGCGGTCGCGCGCTTTGCTCGCGAAGCTGGTCCCACAGATGGAGCACATCCCGTACTTCGGGGTCGCCAAGGGCGAGATCGGCGGCGCGCCGGTGACCGTCAGCCGCACCGGCTACTCCGGCGATCTCGGCTACGAGATCTGGATCGATTCCCCCGACGCACTCCACGTATGGGACACGCTCTGGGACAGCATGGCCGGATATGGCGTGCAGCCGTTCGGGCTCGCCGCGCTGTACATGCTCCGGATCGAGGCCGGGCTCCTCCTGCTCGAGGCGGATTTCGACTCGAGTCGGTTCGCCTGGAACGACGCCCACCGTTCCACGCCGATCGAGCTCGGATGGACCTGGATGTTCAAGGACCTCGCGACCGACGACCGCGCGTTCATCGGGCGACGGGCGTTGGAGCGCGAGATCGCGGACAAGACATCGCGCTGGCATATGCGCGGTCTCGTCGTGGACTGGGAGGACTACGACCGCGTCTACAACGCCGCCGGCCTGATGCCGCCCAAGGACCACACGCCGGTCGTGGAGGACTGGATCGTCTACGACGACGACTACCAGGAGCAGGTCGGGTATGCGACGAGCTTCATGTACTCCCCGATGCTCCAGCGCCACATCGCGATCGCGCGAGTCCGGCCCGACTATTCGAAGCTCGGCACACGGGTGAAGCTGGAGTTCACGGTGGATCACCACTACGAGCAGGTCGCCGCCCACGTGGCCCGGCTGCCGCTCTACAACCCAGAGCGAAAGACGGCCTGACGATGACGACCAAGACACCGACCACGGCCGCGAAGGCCGCCAGCCCGAAGGCACCGACCGCGAAGGCGACGAGCACCAAGTCGACGAAGTCGACCTCGCGCGATGACCGGACGTTCGACGCGATCGTCATCGGTGGCGGTCACAACGGGCTCGTCAACGGGGCGTACCTCGCCAAGTCGGGCCTGCGAACGCTGATCCTCGAGCGCCGGCACCTCGTGGGTGGGGCGGCGATCACTGAGGAACTTCGCCCCGGGTTCTGGTTCACGACGTTCTCGTACGCCCTGTCACTGATCCGCCCGCAGATCGTCCAGGACCTGGAGTTGACCAAGTACGGCTTCATGCCGCTGCTGATGTCGTCCACGTTCGCGCCGATGGAGAACGGCGATTACCTGTGGCTGACCCAGGATCACGGGCAGAACCTCAAGGAGATCGCGCGTCACAGCAAGCGTGATGCCGACGCCTACGAGCAGTACAGCCATGACATGAACATGGTGTGCCAGGCGCTCAAGCCGCTCTTCGACATGGTCCCGCCGGACATCTTCAGCGACGACCCCGAAGAGCTGCTCGCCCTCGCCCAGCTCGGCCAGCGATTCCGCAAGATGGACAAGCGGGTCCTCCACAACACGGTCCGCCTCCTCACCGGCAGCGCGGCGGACTTCCTCGACGACTACTTCGAGTCCGACATCGTCAAGGGCTACCTCGCGAGCTCGAGCATCATCGGGACCAAGGTCGGGCCGCGATCACAGGGTTCGGGTCTCGTGCTCCTGTACCACTCGATGGGGGAGCACGACGGCGAGTTCGGTGCGTGGTCGTTCCACAAGGGGGGCAACGGCGGCTTCACCCAGGTCCTCGCTCGCGCCGCGACGGCCCTTGGTGCGGAGATCCGCCTGGAATCAGCGGTGGACTCCGTGATCACCAAGGGCGGCCGCGCCACGGGCGTCGCCCTGACCGACGGAACGGAGTTCTACGCCGACACCGTCGTGAGCGCCCTGGATCCGCGGCGGACGTTCCTCGAGATGGTCAACCCGCGCGAACTGCCGGATGACCTCGTCGAGAGCATCCAACGGTTCCGATTCCAGGGCACCTCGTCCAAGGTCAACTTCGCCCTCGACGGCCTGCCGGCGTATCCGTCGCTGCCCGGCCGCAGCGACATCTTCCGGGGGTTCACCAATATCGGACCGTCGATCGACTATCTCGAGCGCGCGTTCGACGAAGGCAAGTACGGCTGGTACAGCTCACGCCCGTACATCGATGGCGCGATCCAGTCGACGATCGATCCGGACATGGCGCCTCCCGGCAAGCACGTGATGAGCTGCTTCATCCATTACACGCCCTACCACCTGCGCGAGAGCGACTGGGACACCGAGAAGGAGAACCTGGGCGACACCGTCCAGCGGACGCTCGAGTCGTTCTTCCCGGGGTTTGGCGACCTGGTGCTGCAGCGTGAAGTCGTCACGCCGCTCCATATCGAGCGGACCGTCGGCCTCTCCGAGGGGAACATCTTCGCGGGTGAGTTCTTCGCTCCACAGATGTTCTTCTTCCGCCCGGCGCCGGGATGGAGCCAGTACCGTACGCCGATCGACGGCTACTACCAGTGCGGGTCCGGCACGCACCCGGGCGGCTGCGTCATGGGCGCGCCGGGCAAGCTCGCGGCGGGTCAGATCCTCAAGGACCGGAGTCGGAAGGGTTCCGCAGCCCGCTCCTAGAGACCGTCGTTCCCGCGCGGCCAGCGCGGTGCCCGCGGCGCCGATGTCGGCAACTCGAACCAATCTGCCCTGACCGGCGAGAAGATGTCGACGACCACAGCGCCATCCGGTCCGGCGACCGCGTGGTGTGGCCGGTCCGACGGGATGCGCCACGTGCCGCCGGGCCCGAGGGTCCGCGTCTCGTCATCGACGGTGAAGGTGATCGAGCCCTCGATGCACAGCCCGAGTTGTTCGTGCTCGTGGCGATGCTCCGGGACGATGGCGCGGGGCTGGAGTTCGACCAGCGAGAGGCTGGCCCGCTCACCGGCGATCACGCGAGCCTGCACCGTGTCGCCCCAGACATCGAGCGCCGGAACGTCGGTGATATCGACGAGGTGCTGGTGCGTGCCATCGCCGTGGCCCATCGCGTGTCTCCCGTTTCGTGCCAGTGTGGACGGACGTAGCGTACGCGAGAGATCCGGCCGCCCGCCCCCAAGTCGAGCGGCCGGATCAGGGGGAAGGCGCCAGGACCGGCCGATCGCGGCCGGGTTCGCATCAGGGACATCTCCAAGGGCTGGCTGGGTATCACCCTCGACTACGTCGGGCAGCCGGCCCCCGGTTTCCCGATACTGGACGCGATGGCGTCGAACGAGTACCACTTCACGACGACCTGGCAGGTCCCGGCGACGCGCGAGGAGATCACCGCGATCCTCGGTGACGCGGTGGGCTTGGCGCGCTGGTGGCCATCGGTCTACCTGCAGGTCCGGGAAGTGACGCCTGGCGACGGGCAGGGACTCGGCAAGATCGTGGAGCTCTGGACGAAGGGGTTCCTGCCCTACACCCTGCGCTGGAAGTTCGAGGTCACCCGCTCCGATCCACCGCACGGGTTCCGGCTCGAGGCGCGCGGCGACTTCGTGGGCATCGGCATCTGGACGCTGACCCCGGTGCGTGCCGCAGGCGACGCCCGCGGTGTCCTGACGACCGTCAGCTACGACTGGACCGTCATCGCCGAGAAGGGCGTGCTCAAGCGGTTCTCGAGCGTGATGAAGCCGGTCTTCTCGGCGAACCACCACTGGGCGATGCGCCGTGGGGAGGAGAGCCTGCGCCTGGAGCTGGCACGACGACAGACGGCCGGCGACCCGCTGCTCGCGGCGTCGATCAAGGCCCCGCCGGGTCCCACGTTCCCCCACAACCTGCTCCGGCGGGTGCGACGGTGACCTCGCCCGCGGCGCGGCGCCCGCTGCCGGTCCCGCCCGCCCCACGTGGCACCCTGTTCTTCATCCACGGCGCCAACGAGACCTCGACGGGTCTTGCGCGCCACGTGGCCCGCATCCAGGACCAGGTCAGCCGGCGGGGCTGGGACGTGACGGTCGTGGCGCCCGAGTGGCGGCGTCGGTCGGACCTGCGCCTTGGGAACTGGAAGGGCGCGGTCTTCCGCGGCGGACGGCCGCCGTCGCTGCCGATCCCCAGCCTGGGAGCCGGGATCCGCAAGGACGCCGTGATGAAGATGGTCACCTCGTACTTCGAGTACCGGCGCGAGGCCCTGCTCGAGACCGTCGGCACGCAGATGCTCGCGGATGTCATCGGCTATCACCGGCATCGCGACTCGATCCATGGGGCGATCCGCGATGAGCTCTCGCGGGCCGCGGACGTTGCCCGCGATCGCGACTCGGGGCCGGTCCTGCCGGTCGCGCTGAGTCTCGGCGGGATCGCCCTCGTGGACCTGCTGGCTGCCTGGCCCGATGCACCGGTCGAGGCATGCGTGACGGTCGGGTCGCAGGCGCCGCTGCTGTATGCCTTCGATGCCATCCCCGCGCTGCCGTATGACGAGATCGACCCGCCGCGGCTCCCCGTTCCGTGGCTGAACATCTACGACAGTCGCGACTTCCTCTCGTTCGTCGCCGAGCCGCTGTTCCGCCGGCGCGACGGACTGGCGAGCGTGGTGGACCTCCGGGTCCGATCCGGCAAGGACTTCCCGACGTCGCACAGCGCCTACTGGGAGATCCCGGCGGTCTGGGACGCGATCGCGACCGCATTCACCTGGAGGCGCACGGAGCCGCTCACCGTCCGCCAGGCCCGGGCGCTCGGGTTCGAGGCGCGCAAGGCGCCACCGCGCCCGACCGGGTGACGGTAGCGCGCGGCCGTGGCGACGCTCACGGAAGGGATCGATGTGCGTCGCCCGGGCCACGCGGATGGCTGATCAGGCAGTGACCGTCTTCGTGACCGGCACGATCCGATAGCTGCCGGCGGAGGGCCGGATGCCACTCTCGTGACCGTCCTCCCAGCGCACCCGGAATTCGGTGTGGATCTCGTGCTCGATGACCTCCAGGATCTCCCCGGTGCGCGCCGGCACGTCCACCTTCTCCGATTCGACGACGATCCGGTCGCCGATGTTCGCGACCATCGCGCACCTCCGATCCTGAGCAGCCCGCCCGGCCGGTCCGTGCGGTCTGGGATCGATGATGCGAGCGTCGCATGGGCGCGGGCAGGGCCATCGGTCACGACCGGGCACGCCACAATGGCCCGATGCGCATCTCCCGGCAGACGGCCCGTCGGTACATCCTGGGTCGACAGGGCCTCTGGCCCGGTCGACGCTGGCAGGGTCTGCGCGGCACCGACACGGCGATGCGCGCGATGGAGGACCTCCAGCTCGACCCGCTGGGGATCATCGCGCGGGCCCACGACCTCATGCTCGCGAGCCGCGTGATCGACTACGCCATCGATGACTGGGCCAGGCTGACGTACGGGAAGCGGCGGTTCTTCGAGTGGGGTGGCTGGCTCGCCGTCCGCCCGATGGATGAGCTCCCGCACTGGCGCACCCTCATGCGCCGGGAGCGCGACGACCCGGACTGGCGGGCCTTCGCCGCAGAGCATGCCGAGGCCATCGCCGAGATGCGCGAAGTGCTGGCCACCGGCCGCGAGGTCGCGAACCGCGATTTCGCGATGCACGAGCGACGTCGGGTGGACGATTACCGCGGACGCAAGGACAGTGCCGTCGCGCTCCACTACCTGTGGCGGGTGGGGGAGGCGATGGTCACCCGTCGCGAACGCTTCGAGCGCGTCTATGCGCGCACCGATCGTGTGGCGCCGCACCGCTTCATCGCCGAATTGCCCGACGACGTCGCGGATGACGCCCTGCTGCGCAAGCGGGTCGCGGCCGAGGGCCTGACGCGATTCGGCGGTGTGAACGCGCTGCTCCAGCGGACCGTCCCCAACGCGGAACTCGTGGCCTGGCGGGATCGGCTCCTCGCCGACGGCGACCTGATCGAGATCGAGGTCGAAGGTTGGAGGGGACCACGATGGGCACTCGGCTCGGACGCGGGTGTCCTGGCGACGCTCGAACGCGGCCGGGTCCCGCGACGGTGGCGACCGCTCGAGACCGCGACGTGGGAGGAAGCGGTGTTCCTCTCACCCCTCGATCCGGTGAGCGCCCGCGGTCGGGCCGCGACCCTCTTCGACTTCGACTACAAGTGGGAGGTCTACACGCCCGCTCCGAAACGCCGCTTCGGATACTACGTGCTGCCCGTGCTGTGGGGCGATCGCCTGGTCGCCCGGTTCGATGCCCGGTTCGAGCGGACGAGCGGGAGCCTCGTCCTCCTGGGCCTGTGGCTGGAGGACGAGGCCCTCGGGGTCGACGAGGCGTTCGCGGCCGCATTCGCCCGCGGGATGACCCGCTTCCGGGCCTTCCTTGGCGCGGATCGCCTCGATGCCCAACGGGTCACACAGCGAGCGATCCAGGCGGCGTTGGTCAGCGAACGCGGCTGATCGCGAACGGGTTCTGGAGCGGGTGATGGCCCCGTGCGCCGATCCAGATCCGACCGGTCGGGAGGAGTGTGCCGTCCATCGACCCTGAGATGCCGAGGCGGCTGGCGCACGCCGTTCGGACGTCGAGTCCGTCGATGTGGCCGTAGTTCGCAAAGCGGTACGTCAGGGTCAGCTTGTCGGCGCTCAGGGTGAACGTGTCGCCCGATTCGAGCTTGACCCCGGTGACCGTCATCGGCTTGTCCGAGCGGATCCTGCCCGTGAACACCGCCCTGGACGACGTGACCTTGGTGACGCGCAGGTGCCAGCCGCGGCTGTCGTGCCAGAGATAGTCACCGGCCCGAGCGCCCGCCTCGTACATCGAGGGCACGCCCTGGAGGGATGCCGGCCAGTGGCCCGCGCAACTCGTCTCAGCGGTCGTTGGGGCGGCCGATGCCGCAGCCGGTGCCAGCAGGGCGAGGCTGAGGCCGACGACGCCGGCGATCAGCGCGATGCGGGCACGATCTGGGCGGCGGGGTTGACGGTGCGGTTCGTCGGATGGGTGACGCAAGTCTGCCTCCCGGATGACCTCGGGACCCGGGGAGTGGATTCGCCGGGTCGGCGGGTGCCAGTCACCGTAGGCGCGGGACGATGAAGAACGGATCAAGGTGCCATTCGTCCTGGACAAGCTACGACCCGGATCGACTGACGATCCGGGTCGAGATCACGCTGGTTCGCTGGACCGCAGTGCGGTCCGCGTCAGGCGGCTGGGGTCAGCCGCGCTGGCTTCGGAAGCAGTCGCTGCAGTAGACGGGCTTGCCGCTGGTCGGGCGGAACGGGACCTGGGCTTCCTTGCCGCAGGACGAGCACGTCGCCGCGAACATCTCGCGAGGTCCACGGTCGTAGCTCCCACCACCGCCGCCGCCGCCGTAGCTGCCGGCGCCGCTGGAGTAGCCGCCACCGTACGAGCTGCCACCACCCTCGGCGTTGCGGGCCGACTTGCGGCTCGCTCGGCAGGACGGGCAGCGTCGCGGCTCGGTGAAGCCACGCTGCGAATAGAAGTCCTGCTCGGACGAGGTGAAGACGAATGTCTGCCCACAGTCCGCGCAAGTCAGATTTTTGTCGTTATACAAAGAAAAGGCTCCTTCTCGATGACCGGCGCGAGCCTGTCGGGTTCTCGCGTCAGTCGTGAGAGGAGTCCGAGTCTTTGCGTCGAGTCACGTTTTCGTTATCGTCGCGGGCGGTCCCGCAACGCTCGCGGATGGTACACGGCTTTCGCCGAGCGCGCCACCCCCGATCCTGTTCGGATCGATCGGGGGCGTCCCTGGGACGCGGTGGCGTCGCAGGGTCGCTGATCGTCGCGCTGGGGTCGACCAGGTGCTGCTCGGTTACCCATCCGCTGGACGCGCGGCACCGAATGGACATCGGAACCACCGATCGTTCAGGAGACCCGACCTCATGACTGCCACAGTGGGCGAGGTTGGCGACGCGCGCAGCGCGACCGCCACGACCGCCACGACCGCCCCGATCCCCGCCGAGCGGAGCCGCTCCCTCCGGCGCTGGAACCGCTTCCTCACGTTCGCCCACGGAGCGCAGTTCCTGCTGATGCTCGCCGTCTCCAGCACCGCCGTGCTGTTCGAGCCGGTCGTGCCGACGGTGCGGCCGATCATCGAGAACGGCCAGTTCAGCGGCATCGAGCCGAGTAGCGTGGTCTTGCTGTCCATCCCGCTCGCCTACCTGATCGCGTCCTTCTTCCTGATGAGCGCTATCGCGCACGCGACCGCAGGCTGGTTCCTGCGGGACCGCTACGAAGGCTGGCTGGCTCGTGGCATGAACCCCCTGCGATGGGTCGAGTACGCCTTTTCCTCCACGGTCATGATCGTCGCGATCGCCTACATCAGCTACATCACGGACTTTCCGGCGTTGATCGCGATCGCCGGCAGCAACGTCGCGATGAACCTGTTCGGCTGGGGGATGGAGGCCGCCAACGAGGGTCGTCTGCCCCGGGGCGAGCGCGTGGACTGGAAGCACTTCATCTTCGGCTGCATCGCGGGCATCGCGCCCTGGATCGCGATCTTCTCGATCCTGTGGGCCTACTCGGCCCAGGATGGCCTGCCCGCCGATGCTGGTATCCCGGCGTTCGTCTACGTGATCATCGCCAGCCTGTTCATCGCGTTCAACATCTTCGCGATCACGATGGTCCTCCAGTACCGCAAGGTCGGGCGCTGGAGCGACTACCTGTACGGCGAGAAGACGTATATGGTCCTGAGCCTGGTCGCCAAGTCCCTGCTGGCCTGGCAGGTCTGGTCCGGCACCCTCCGACCGGTCTAGCCCGACTCTGCGCAACCAGCGCTACGGCCGGTACCACTGGGTCGTTGTGCCATGCGCAACGTCCGGTGACGATCGGTGCCCCATCCGCGGTCCCTGCGGCCGTGACGGGTAGACTCGCCCGCCCGTCACCGGAGTCACCGACTTGGCCATCGCCCCCTGGATCGCTCCTGCCGTCGTTGCCGAATACATCCACAACGCAGGAGTCCGGCTCCGGCGCCAGTTCCGCGGCCACACGCGCCATGAGGGAGATGCGGCGTCGATCGTGCGCGCGTGCATCGAAGCCTGCTGGAACGGGCGCACCTTCACCGCAAGTCCCGGTCACTTCGACATGTTCTGGACGCGAGACCTCTCGTTCTCGGTGCCGGCGCTCCTGCGCCTGGGTCACGGGCCGCGGGTCCATGCGTCGCTGGCGCATGCCCTCGCGATCTGGACCCGCCGCGACAGCCACATCACGACGACCATCCACTATTTCGATCGCCCGGGCGACGTCTACGAATACGGCGTGGACTCGCTCCCGCTGTTCCTCGCCGCCCTCCGGAGCGCCGATGCGACCGACCTCGTCGAGCTCCATCGACCGTGGCTGGAGCGCCAGATCGCGCACTTCCATGAGCGCGTCGTGGACCCGGCGACCGGGCTCGTTCGCTCAGATCGCAAGTTCTCCGCCCACCGCGACACCGTCGTCAACCGATCGAACGTCTACGGCAACACGATGGTCGCGCTCCTGGCCAAGACCATCGCAGAAACGGGTTGGTTCGACTCGCCGTTCGAGACCCACTTCGAGGGCGACTACGGCCGGCTGCTGATGGAGCACTTCTGGGTGGACGACCATTTCCGGGACGCCCTGGGTGACCCGACCGTGTCCGGCGAGGCCAACGTCTGGCCGTTCTATGCCGGCGTGATCGCGGACCCGGCCGTCATCCGGACGGCCCTCGCCCATCTTGACGAGAACGGGTTCTGCGACCCGTACCCGTTGCGCTACGAGACGAGCCGGCGACCCGAACGCGAGGTCTGGCTGACCCGGCACGTGCTGCCGGATTACCAGGGCAGCACCGTCTGGACGAGTCTCGGGGCGATGTACCTTCAGGTCCTGCGCACCGTGGATCCCACGCTGGCAGCCGAGGAGACCGCGCGCTACGTGGCCTGGATCGAGCGCGACGGCACCTTCTGGGAGGTCATGGACGGTCGGGGCCAGAACTGGGTGAGCCCGCGCTGGATCATGATCGGCGAGGAAAGCATGCTCTGGTCGGCGATCTTCCTCGACCACCTCGAGGCGGTCGACCTCGCGCCGGCGCTGCTCAGCCCACCGACCGCCGAAGCCATCGAGGGCATGCTCGCCGCCTGAAGGAGCACGGCCGCCAGGCGCGCCCGTGCAGACGCGTCCGGCGGCCGTTCGCCTCAGCCCTGGACGTTCGCCGCGGCTGCAAGCAGCACGGCGACCACCAGGCCGAAGTTCAGGGCCGCGCGTGCAGCGATCCGCACACGCGGGGAGATCTGGACCTCCACGGTCCACCTCCTGTTTCGGCAGCCCGGCTACCTGCGTGAGGCCCGTGGCTTTGCGTCCCCGCCTCGCGACGGGTTTGCCATTGTCGGCCGGTCGCGGCCCGGGGCGGGCGTTGACCGACCGCACCAAGGTACGCGCCCGGCGTCGAAGGGCGCCAGAGGCCTACTCGGCCCATACCTAGGGCCGTACTGATGCCGCATCGATCTGGCTGGACCCGCGCGACACGACCGCCCCAAGGTGCTTGAATCGGGCGACACGAAGCAGGAGTCGCCCGTATGCCGACCGCGCCCGAGCCCACCATCCTCCCCGACGTCGCCCAGCTCCGGGCCGCATTGCGCGGCCGGGTCGTGACGCCCGATGACACCGACTACGACACCATCCGCGTCGTCGGCCTCGGCTCCGTGGACGCCCGTCCCGCGATCATCGTCCGCCCGGCCGATGCGAACGGCGTCGCGCATGTGGTCGACCTCGCCCGTGAGGGTGGATTCGCCATGGCCGTGCGCAGTGGCGGACACAGTGGGGCGGGACACAGCACGGTAGAGGGCGGTCTCGTCCTGGACCTGCGGGACCTGACATCGATCGAGATCGACGTGGACGGGCGAACGGCATGGGCCGGTGCCGGGCTGACCGCGGGTGCCTTCACGACGGCAGCCGCGGAACACGGCCTTGCGGTCGGGTTCGGGGATACGGCCTCGGTCGGTCTGGGCGGGATCACGCTCGGTGGCGGGGTCGGGTATCTCGTGCGCGCCCACGGGCTCACCATCGACTCCCTCATCGCCGCAGAACTCGTCACGGCGGACGGTCGGATCCGGCTGGTGGATGCGACGAGCGAGCCCGACTTGTTCTGGGCGATCCGGGGTGGCGGCGGCAACGTCGGCGTCGCGACCCGGTTCCGGTTCCGGCTCGTTTCCCTGCCATCAGTGGTCGGCGGGATCCTGGTCCTGCCGGCCACGCCCGAGACGATCGCCGGGTTCATCGCGGCCGCCGAAGCTGCGCCGGATTCGATGTCGTCCATCGCCAACGTGATGCCATGCCCGCCGATGCCGTTCGTCCCCGAGGAGCACCACGGCTCCCTCGTCGTCCTCGCGATGCTCGTGAATGCCGGTGACGACGCCTCGGGCGAGCGGGCGATGGCCCCGTTCCGGGCCGTCGCGACGCCCATCGCCGACCTGGTGCATCCGATGGCCTATCCCGAGATCTACCCACCCGACGACCCCGACTATCGTCCGACCGCGGTCGCCCACACGATGTTCATGGATCACGTCGGCGAGGCCGAGGCGCGGATCATCATCGAGCACCTCGCGGCATCGGATGCGGCCATGTGCGTGGCGCAACTGCGCGTCCTCGGTGGGGCGATGGCTCGCGTGGCGGTCGACGCCACCGCGTTCGCCCACCGGCACGAGCGGATCATGGTCAACCTCGCCGCGTTCTACGGGGGTGAAGAGGACCGTGCGGCCAAGCAGGCGTGGCTGGACGGCTTCGCTGCGGCCGTCGACCAGGGACGACCCACGGCCTACGTGAACTTCCTGGGCGACGAGGGCGAGGCCGGTGTCCGGCGCGCCTACCCCGACCCGACGTGGGATCGCCTGTCCGCGATCAAGCGCCGATATGACCCGACCAACGTCTTCCGGCGAAACCAGAACGTGCCCCCGGCCTGAGCGCGAGCGCCGCTTTCATCCGGTCAAGGTGATGCCCCAGGTCGGGTCACCCGGCACAGTGCCATCCACGATCAGTGCGGAAGGAGCTCTTGATGGACCTCACCAGCGACGCTCGTCGACTCGCGACGATCGGCACGTTCTTCATCTGGATCGGATGGGCCGCGATCATCTACGCGTTCGTCGCGGGCATCGTGTGGTGGATCGACCTCGCCCAGCGCGTGGCGTTCAACTGGTTCGAGGCGCTGGCGATCTCCGCGTCGGCGATCGGACTCCCGATCTTCGCGGCGATGATCGTCGCCGGGTTCGGGTATGGCCTGCGCCTGTTCGCGCTGTACGTGGCGAGCAAGTCCAGCTAGGTAGCGACACGTGGGTCGGGGAGCGACATGAAGATCCAGCGGATCGCGGCGATCCTGGCGCTCGGCGTCCTCGTCGCGGCGTGTTCGTCTGGGCCCGGGACGGGTGGCCGCCTCGAGGGGACCGACTGGGTCCTGCGCTCCTTTCAGCAGGACGGCGCCCTGGCCGTCGTCCCGGAGGACCAGTACGCGGACGCGGCGTTCAGCGGGCACCGGGTGTCCGGCTTCTCCGGCTGCAACACCTACGACGCGTTGTACCGGGCGGGCGGCCGTACGCTGATCATCTCGACACCGGCGGTCACGTTCATGGCCTGCTCCGACGAGGCGAACGCGTTCGAGGCCGCGTATCTCGCCGCCCTCGAGGCAAGCCGGTTCTACAGCGAGCGTCTGGGCACGCTGACCGTCTTCGACGCCGACGGCGCCACGATCCTCGTGTTCGATGCGGCGCCGCGGAACCCGGTCCTGGGCAACTGGATCGTGGACGGGTTCGTGGCTGACGACGGCACCCTGACGGAGCCGCTCGACGGCACCGCCCTGACGGCCGTCTTCGGGATCGCCACGGTGGGCGGTTCTTCGGGCTGCAATACGTACACCGGCACCTACGGGACCAACGGCAACCTGCTCCGCATCGGTCGTCTCGCCACCACCCGGATCGCCTGCGAGGACGACGTCATGGCCCAGGAGACCGCATTCCTCGCGGCGATGGAAGGCGCCAATCTGGTCGATCGACGCGGGCCCACCCTGACCTTGACCGACCGCGACGGCGCCACCCTGGTGTCGCTCTCCAGGCCGGCCGTCGAGCCGGACGCGAGCCCGACACCGACTGCCGGTGCCACCACGGAGCCGACCGCGACCCCTACTCCCACCGCGGAGCCGACGCCCACGCCGACCCCGGAGCCGACACCGGAGCCGACCGCGTCACCGACACCCGCCCCGACGCTCCCGCCGCCGCCGTCCCTTCCGCCGGCCGCGACGTGCGACCTCGTTTCTCCTGACGGCCTGACCCTGGGCGTGATCTCGTACCCCGAGTCGTGGTCCACGGTCACGGAGCCTGCGGAGCTGGCCTGTCGATACTTCGATCCGGAGCCCATCACGGTCCCCGCGGATCCGACGACGCTGGTCGCGGCGATCACGGTCAGCGACGAGGCCATCGCCTTCGACGATGCCGTCGCCGCCGCGACCGAGGCGGCGAGCTGGGACGTGACGCGCCAGGCGGACGTGACCATCAGCGGCCTGCGGGCGATCTTCGTGGAGGCGGTCTCGTTGAGCGAGGACGCGGGCCTGGCGGTGGGCACGTCCAGCTACGCCTACCTGATCGATCTCGGGTCGGCCGGGACCGTGACGATCCGGACGACCGGGGTCGCGGATGACGCCGCCTACGTCGCGAACTCGACCGTCGTCACGCTGATGGCCGCCACGTCCACGTTCACCGCGCCGCCCGACTGAGCGGCGCCGCCTCGGTCCATCGCGGCGGGTCGCCGCGGATCAGCGAGGCTTGCCCTCGCGCAGCGTCGCGACGGACTTCTCGATCCGGCGCTGGCGCGTCTCCTCGGTCTTGGCGCCGTCGACGTTGAGGACGTGCCACTTCTTGTTGCTGTTGGAGAGCCCATCGAACGTGGCGCGGGCCGCTGGCTCGGCGTCGAGCGCCGCGCCGAAATCGGCGGGGACGGCGACGTCGCGCGGCGCGTCATCGCGCTCCAGGTCCACCTCGATATCGTCGCCGGCGGCCACGCCGGCGGCGACGCGGTGCTCGGCCGCGAGCGGGAGCATGAAGACCTCGCCGAACGCGGCGACCGTGCTGCGGTACGTGTAGCCGTTGATCGTCACCGTCACGGGCGGGCGCTTGCCCTTGCCCATCGCCTCGACGACGTCGGCGGGTACCTGGAAGCCGGTCGCGGTCTTCCCCTCGAGCTGGAGCGTGGTCCGGAATCGCATAGGGCGGAGTATGGCGCGCGCCGACGAGGCGCGGTGGGGCGGCGCTACCCGATCTCGACCCCGGCGGCCCGCGCGTCCTCGGCGAGCGCCTCCAGCGCTTCGTCGGTCGCGGCCGATGCCTGGACCAGACCCATGACCCGGCTGACGCCCTGCTCGCGGTGCGCGGCCAGGAGATCGACTCGCTTCGCACCCGGGACATCGATGTCGCCCCACCACAGGTGGACGGAGACCGGGAGGGTCTCGGGGTCGCGCCCGATCTCCTCGCACCGGCCCCGGATCACGGGCAGTGCCTCGTCAACCTCGGCGGGGGAGAGGCCGTCGAGATTGAGCTCGTCCGCGAAGCGCGCCGCCAGGCGCCACGTCACGTTCGGCCCGTTGCCGCCCACCATGATCGGCACGCGCGGTCGCTGGATCGGCTTGGGCACGTTGCGCGCGTTGCGCACACGGCTATGCGTCCCTTCGTGCGTCGCGTGCTCGCGCTTGTCGCCCGCGAGCATCGCCGCGATGACGCCGAGGTCGTCCTCCAGTCGGTCCAATCGCTCGCGCGTCTCGGGGAACCCGTAGCCGTAGGCGAGCCACTCGTCCTTCTTCCAGCCGGCGCCGATCCCGAGCTCCATTCGGCCGCCGCTGATCGAGTCCATCGTCGAGATCATCTTCGCGGTGAGTGCCGGGTTCCGGAATGCGGTGCAGATCACGACGTGGCCCAGGCGGACGCGTTCGGTCAGCGCGGCCAGGGCGGCGAGCGACGTGAACGATTCGAACGTGATCTCGTCGGTCGGGCCGCGGCACCGTGTGGAAGTGGTCGAACAGCCAGATCGACTCGAACCCGAGCCGCTCGGCCTGCTGCGCGACCTCCGTCGTGCGCCGCCACGCATCGAGCGGTTCCCAGCCGTCGTACTCGCCCGTCCAGCCCTGCGGGACGATCGCCCCGATCTTCATCCGTCACCTCGTTCTGAGTCGATGCGCCGCACGACCATCCTGCCCCACCTCACGACATGGTGCGGAGTGATCCGACGACGGGGGCGAATGCCTCGACGCCCTCGGCAGAGTTGGGACGCAGCTGGACCTGGAGGTGGTCGATGCCCAGATCGCCAAATCGCCGGAGGGTCGCGGCGATCTCCATCGGCGTCCCCCCGATCTCGCGTGCCTCCGCTGGCACGTCCGGATGGGCAGCACTGGTTCGAACGAGGACCTCGACCGATCGAGTGATCGTGGCGGGATCGCGACCCACTTCGCCACATGCGCGTTCAAGGGCGTCGAGTAGTGCCGGTACCTCAGCGATGGACCGCATCCCGCCGTTCCAGTGGTCTGCCAGTTCCGCCGTCAGACGGAGCATCCGTGGCCCGGTCGCCCCGACCATCACCGGCAGCCCGGCCGGGCGGGGCCCCCGAGGCGTAAGGCGGGCGGACCGGGTCCGGACCGTCCGACCTTCGTACGTGGACCGTCCGGTTCGGAGCATCGCCGTGATGACGCGGAGGCCGTCCTCGAAGCGGACGAATCGATCGTCGAACGGGACGCCGTAGCTCGTGAACTCGACTTCGTTCCATCCCGCACCCAGCCCCAGGATGAGCCGACCGCCGCTCACCTCGTCGAGTGTCTCCGCCATCTTGGCGAGCAACGCGGGATTGCGGAACGGGGCGGCGAGCACGTAGGTGCCCAGCTCCACCGCATGGGTCGCCGCCGCAAGCGCGGAGAGCAGCGTCCACGACTCCCACGCGCCACTCCAATCGCCGTCCGGATCCCCGAACCCGACGTGATCGGAGACCCAGACAGCATCGAATCCGAGGGTTTCCGCGGCCTGGGCCATCTCGAGGACATCCGCCCACCGAGGGGTGCGCCCGTCCATCGCGCCTTCTGTGTACGGCAGGTTCAAGCCGAGCTCGATCATCCAGGCAGCGTAGCGCCCGCGACGCAGGCTAGGCTTGCGCGATGACATCTCCGACCATGGACGAGCTCCTCGTCCGATCCACGCAGGACATCGTCGCGCGCCCACTGGCGCTGGCTCTCGCCGACGCGCGTCGCGACCTCGTGGCTGCCGTGCGCGACCTGCGAACCGTCAACGACGCGAGCATGGAGCGGGCCTGGGCCTGGACCGGCGGCAGTGAGGTGGAGCTTCGATACGGCTTCTACCGGATCGGCGAGGCGTTCGAGCTCGCCATGCTCGATGCCGAGGTGGCGCGGCGATCGGCGGCGCTCGATCGCGGCCGAGCGGCCGACCTGATCGCGCCGGCAACGGCCGCGCGCTGGGATCTCCAGGGCCTGCTGACGACCCTGCCAGATGCCGCCTGGGATGCTGATCCTGGTGGCGGCGAGTGGACCATCCGCCTGACCCTGGGCCACATCATCAGCGGCCAGCGAGCCTACGGCGTCGGGACCGGTTGGTGGCTGGAGCAGGCATACGCGGCGGATGATCTGACTCGGCCGTCCGGGATCCCCGACGAGCTGTGGGAGCGGCTCCCGAGCGACGAGGAGGAGGGCGCCGGGACCCCCGAGGAGGTCATGGATCGACTTGGCGCCGTGCTGGATCTCGCGACGGAGCGACTCGCCGGCCTCCAGGAGGAGCGACTCGCGCTGGGCGGACGCTGGTCCGGCTTCCCGATCGATATCGGATTCCGGCTGGGTCGCTGGTCATCGCACATCCGCGAGCACACGATCCAGGTCGAAAAGACACTGGTCATGCTCGCTCACGAGCCCACCGAGGTGGATCGATTGATCCGCCTCATCCTCGCCGCCTGGGGGCGTGCCGAGGCCGTCGTCTATGGTGCTGCCGTTGCGGGCGACGCGGAGGGTTCCCTTGCGGCCGCCGCTGCATCGGCTCGTGCGACCGCAGCCGAGATCGCCGCGCTCGCCCGGAGCTGAGCGAGTTCGTTTGCCCTATGGGGCCATCGGGCTCATGAGCTGGAAGTAGTTGTCGTCGGGGTCGGCGAACGTCGCGATCGACACTTCCGACGGCATGCCCTCGAAGCCGTACGGCTCGGCGATGACGATGCCGCCGGCGGCCTTCATGCGGTCGAAGTCGCCCTGCACGTCGCTGGTCTCGATGTTCCAGATGAACCGGCCCGGATGCGCGTTCTTGCCGACCACCTCGGAATGCGGCCCAACGGTCATGAACCCCGAGCCGATCTGCCAGCCGGTGTAGCCGCCCTCGGACATCGTCGGCGCGCCGAACAATCGCGTGTAGTACTCGACCAGGCGGTCCGGGTCCGCGGATCCGATGAGGATGCTGTTGAAGTCCATGGGGCCTCCCTGTCCGTTCCTGACGATGCGAGGCGCCAGCGTACCCCGCCGGGTACGACATCGGGCGGTGCGGGCGGCCGCGCAGGGCCGCGCAGCCCCGCGCCGACGTCCGGGGCTCCCGTGTCGCCAACGTCCCGCACAGCGGCGGCAGGGCTCCCGCGGTGCGCCAACGTCCCGCTTACGCTCTGTACGAATCTCCCGGACGTTCGGCCCCTCCCGGTCGTCCGTCTCAGTCACGGGTGACTCAGGCGGACGCCAGCTGGCCCGACCCCGCCGTTTCGAGGCCGTTTCCGTTCCACGCGATTCGCCCGGAGACTAGGACGGAACTTCGGGCGCGGTAGCACGAGACCCCTAGCCTGGCCAGCGGGGTTCGCGCAGTTCGTGTTGCCGAAGACGGTGCAGGACCGGCGGCGAGACTAAGTCGCCGGGGCATCCTCGAGGAACGGCCCGATCCGCGCGGCCAGGGCATCGGCGCAGGCAGGTCCCAGGATGTGGCCACAACCCGCGAGGGTCTCCGTCGCGACCAGGTTGGTGAACAGGGCCTGCGAGCGCGGAAGGATCCGCTCCGGACGGAAGAGCGGATCGTGCTCGCCGGCGATGACCATCACGGGCGCGCTCAGACCACGAAGTTCGTCCGGCGTCGCGTTGCGCGGCATCTCCGTATCGAGCGCCGTTCCGCGGAAGGCGAGGGCGGTGGACTCGACGAACAGGGGGTCGGGGTCGCCCGCCGAGAGTCGACGCACGGTCGATTCGACGAACGAGTGACGCGCGATCGCCCGATAGCCGAGATAGCCGGCGGCCAGCGACAGCATGGCGCCCAGGGGAACGTCCGCGATCCCGGCGGGCACGACAAGGACGGCACGTCCGATCCGCTCCGGAGCAAGCGCCGCCAATCGAAGCACGACCCCGCCACCGTACGAGATCCCGACCACGGCCGGCGCCGCGAGACCGAGGCCATCGAGGACGTCGACCGCCCACTCGCCGAGACTCGCGTCGTTCGCAGAGACTCGGGCGCCGGCACTCTTGCCGGGCTGGCCGATCGTGTCCGGAGCGTGGATCCGAAACCGGTCCACGAGTGGCGCGAACCACGCGAGGGTGAGCGGGTTGACCACATTCCCGCCTTGGAAGACCACGACAGGCGGTGCGTCCTCGGGTCCTGCCTGGAGGACGTGGGCATCCCCGAAACGCGTGGAGACCGTGCATTCCGAGGTCTCGAACGCCAGGCGCTCGCGGGCGAGATCGTAGAGGGCCTCGATCTCATGACGCGCGGCCTCGGAGCGGTAGATGGTCGGGTCGGCCATGACTTCTCGTCGAAGGGGTCGGACCTGCGCATGATGGCGCATCAGCGTGGGCGCTCGCGTCGCCCGCCGGACATCGCCGCTGGCGGGTCGGGCATGAGCGGCCCGGGTCAGTCGGACGTGTCGATCGCTCCCAGTGTGCCGCTGGCGACGCCCTCGACGAGCCCGACGAGGATCGCCCCGATCCCTTCGTCATCGAGCCCGCCCGCGGCAAGCGATCGCCAGGTCGTGAATGCGAGCACGTGCCGGATGACGGCGTTCAGCAACGTGCGCCGGTCTTCCTCGATGTCCCATGGCTCGAGCAGGACCCGACAGATCTCGCCCATCCTGCGGTCGAACGGGTCCGGATTCTCAGGTGGGGGCGCCGCGGATCCGTGTCGGCCAGGACATTGGCCAGCATCCGTTCGTTCGCCCGATACCAGGCGTGCAGCTGGCGGAGCCCGTGGCGAAGCCGCTCGGCGGCGTGGGCGACCGCTTCCCACTCCGCCGGATCCGGCATCCGCGTCGTGCGCATCCCATGGGCCGTGCATGCCTCGTAGAGCGCATCGATGGTCGGGAAGTGGGCATATACGGTGTGCCGCTGGACGCCGGCCCGTACGGCGACACTGCTGACGGTCGTCCGTGATGGACCGATCGTGGCGTGTAGCTCGAAGGCAGCCGACACGATGCGGTCGCGCGTGCGCTCGACGCTGTCCTGACGCCGCTGCAACCGATACGACCGTTTCGGCCGCTCGGATCCCCTGACGTTCCGATGCTCAGACATGTGCATCGAAAGTATTGACCATCGGCGTACCGCTGGCTATCCTCCCGGTGTAATCAGTGCACAATCATGTGTAGCGGAATATGGAGGGTCAGCGCGATGACGATGGTCGCAAGCAGTCGGTTCGTGGTGGCGCCAGGTGACGGCGAGGAGATCTGGAACGGGCCTATCGGGACCATCGTCAAGATCCCGACCGCGATGACCAGTGGCGGGCTGTCGGTCCTCGAGATGCCGATCGCCCCCGGGTTCATGGTCCCGCCGCATACGCACCGCGACACCGACGAATGGTCGTACGTGCTCGAGGGCCAGGTCGGCGCGCGCATCGGCGATGACGAAGCCACGGCCGGACCGGGCTCCTGGATCCTCAAGCCGCGCGGCGTGATGCATACGTTCTGGAACGCCGGACCGGAGCCCGCGCGGATCATCGAGCTCATGACGCCAGGCCGATTCGAGGAATTCTTCCGCCGCATGACCGATCTCGCACACCGCGGCGACCTGACCGATGCGTTGATGGGGTCACTCGCGGAGGAGTACGGCACGACGGTGTCGATGGACTGGGTGGACGACCTGGCGGCGCGCTACGGCCTCGAGGTCACGATCTGAGGCTCGGGCTCGCCTGCCAGCGGGTCGCCGCTCCACAAACGTCCTACCTAGTCGTCTGGCGAATCTCCTGCACGTTGAATCGCCCCGGAACTTCCGCGCCAGTCACCACACGACCTAGACGGAAGCCCAAGCCCGATCTCGGGGTTCCACGCACCCGTTTCGCGTCCACAGGATTCGCCCCATGATTAGGCGGGACGTTCCGGCCCGGGTATCTCGGCCGGGATGCCGGGCGGGAGGCCCGGTGAGTGGGCCGCGAGCGTCCGCGCTAGGAGAGTCGTCGAACCCTGATGCCTGAGAACGTCCTGGACCAGGCCGGCGAGGCCTCGCTCTACCGCGCCCTGCGCACGTTCTGGCACCCGGTCGCCTGGGCCGACGAACTCACCGACAAACCACTCGCCGCGCGCCTGCTCGATGAACCGATCGTGCTCGTCCGCCTCGACGGCGAGGTGCGCGCATTCAAGGACCTGTGCGTCCATCGCGGCACGGCCCTCTCGCTCGGGTGGGTGGAGGACGGCTGCCTCGTCTGTCCGTATCACGGCTGGACGTACGACCCGGGCGGTGTCTGCACCCGGATTCCCTCGAGTCACGGCACGAACATCCCGCGCAAAGCGCGGATCACGCCGTACGCCGCTGCGGAACACGCCGGCCTGATCTGGGTGTGCCTGGGCGAGCCCGCCCTGCCGCTTCCCGAGTTCCCCGAGTGGCCCGACGACACCTATCGCAAGATCAAGATCCCGCAGTACGACTGGCACTGCAGCGCAGCGCGACGGGTGGAGAACTTCGTCGATTTCAGCCACTTCGCCTGGGTCCACGAGGGCATCCTCGGCGACCGCTCGAAGCCCGAGATCCCCGATCACGATGTCATCCGGACCGAGACCACGCTCTGGTTCCGCCTCGGCATCGAGGAGCCCGCGACCGACGTCAAAGGCGACACCGCGGCCGCGACCACCGACGCGAAGATCCAGCGCGAACCCAGCCACTACACGATCTCGATGCCGTTCACCGTCCGCCTCGACCAGCCCCTCGAGGACGGCCGCCACTTCGTCCTGTTCGTGGCTTCCTGCCCGCTGTCTGCCAAGGAGACGCGCAACTTCACCTGGAACGCGCGCAACTACGACCTCGATCCCGCGCGAGACCAGAGCTTCGTGGACTTCCAGCAGGTCATCCTCGAGCAGGATCGGGTCGTCGTGGAGTCGCAGCGCCCCGAGGAGCTGCCGATCGACCTCTCCGAGGAGCTCCACATCAAGGGCGTGGACCGCGCCTCGATCGACTACCGACGCTGGCTCGGCGAGATCGCCGCCGCCGGATAAGCGTCGGTGAAGCAGTGGTGGAGTATCGTTGGAGATCCGCCGGGGAAGGGCAGCATGACCCAGATTCGCGCAATCGGGCTCGCGGTCCCGCGACGATACCGGCGGGTCATGTCCGACCTCGTCCGCCAGGTGCGCCTGCGGCGTCGATGGCCTCGGCCGGACCATTTCGCTCGCATGACTCCCGCCCAGGTCGAGTCCTATGTCCGATCCATCGGATTCGACCGTGAGATCCGCGACGCCCTCGCGGAGTACGACGGAGGCCGGGATCAGACGCGAATGGGCTCTGGCATATCAGCGGCGAAAGGCGGCGCTTTCGAGCGATGAGGTTCGGAAGTCCCTCGAGCTGGCCGAGGAGGCCATCGCCGTCGATCCGAACCACCGACTGAACCGCCTCGACTTGAGCGATGCGATCGTCGACCTGGTCTTCTGGGAGACAGCCGATGGCGCCGTCCGGCTCGGCCTCGGACCGGGCGAACTGCATCGCCTGTGGGTCGTGGATGTCGAGGGCACCATCGTCGTGGTCGATGCCACCACGTTCTCGGGTACCTCAGCCGCCGACCGCGCGGAACTCCAGGCGATCATCGACTCGATCACGCCCTGACGCCCTGTTCTTTGGGCAGACCCTCAGTTCGCCGTGATGAAGGCGTCGAGGTCGACGCGCTGCCGGCCGGCCGTGCCGATGACCCTGATCGTGACCTTCCGGCTGGCCGCGGTCGTCCAGCTGCCGACCCACACCACGCGCTGGGCGCCGGCGGTCGGGCTCGCCAGGTCCACCGTCGCGACCCGGCTGCCGTTGACGAAGACCTCCGCTCGGCCGCGATCCGGGCCGATCGGCGCGAGCCACGCGATGGAGCGACCGGTGAACGTGAGCGACGCCGTCGATCCGGCGGTCACCGATGACCGGCGTGCGCCGCCGAGATCTCCGACTTCGGTGACGTTCGCCCAGGTGCCGGCGTAGGTCAGCGCCGCGTTGTGCTCGTTGAACCGCGAGACCCGGAAGGTCTCGCCGGTGGCCCACGCCGAGACATGCCCGGCCTTGTCGATGGCACGGGTCCGGAAGCGGAACGTGTGCTCGGTGGCGAGTGTGCGGTTCACGGCCGTGTAGTTGCCCGACCACGCGGCGACCCACGCCCCGCCGTCGGTCTGCTGCTGGAGCTCGTAGCGGGCGATGCCGCTCCCGACATCGCCGCCCGACCACGGGATGCGCATCGCGATCCGGCCGCTCGCGAGCGACTGCGGTGCCACGAACCCGCGGCGTGGGGCGGTCACGCTGGGCGGCGTCGTGTCGAGGCTGGGCGTGGCGGTCGGTGCCGGGGTGGCCGTGGGCGCCGGCGTCGCGGTGGGCGCTGGTGTCGCGGTGGGCGCTGGTGTCGCGGTCGGAGCAGGGGTCGGCGTCGGCGTCGGGGTCGGGGTCGGCGTCGGGGTTCCAACCGTGATCCGATGGATGACGGTGGCCTGCTCGTGCAACCCGGACACGCCCGAGAATCGCGCCCGGATGTCATGCACACCGTTCGCCAGGGTCACCAGCACGCTGACAGAACGGTCGGCGGCGGTGACGGCCTTGGACGCCAGATCCGTCCCCGTCGTCAGATCCCGGATCGTGAGCGTCCCGCCCGGATAGAGCAGGCCGCTGGTCGCGTCCGCCGTCGCCGTGAACGTGATGACCGACCCCGCCGGCACCGTCGACGTACCCGGCGTCAGGCTCACCGTCATCTCGTCGTCGATCGTGAACACGACCTCAGGACTCCACGACTCCTCATGATCGCTCGAGCCGAGGTAGAGGATCCGGGCCCGATACGTGCCCGGGACGCGGGGCAGATCCGGGGTGAAACGCCCCAGCGCGGTCACGCCGCCTTCGACCACCAGCTCGTCGTCGATCCAGAGCTGTGCGCTGCCTTGCGCCGGATTCGGCGACACCTGGCCCCGGAAGACGACCCCAGGGTCCGAGGTGGTCGCCGGCTCTACGGAGAGGCTGGTGCTGGTCGGGATGAGCGCGTGACCACGGAGGAGGAAGGTCATCGGGCCGACGGCGCCGTCGTGGTGGATCGTGACGGTGGCGATGTGTGAACCGATCGTGGTCGGTGCGAACGTCACCCCGATCCCGCAGGCCTCCCCCGGGTCCAGGTCCGCACCGATGCAGGTCGGGCCGAGGTGGAAGGCTGCTGCCTGGGGTCCGCTCAGCGAGACGTCGCCGATCTCGACCGGCCCGTCGCCGTCAGCCTGGACCGGGAACGTGCGCGTGTCGGTCGCACCGGTCGCGGTACCGAGGAACGTCCGGTCGGTGTCGGGCACGGACAGCGTGGAGATCGGCGCGGCCGACTGCAGCCGGAGCCGACCGATGATTGGCGCTGTGAGATCCGTGCATTGGACCTGGAAGCTCAGGGCGAGGGCGACGGCGCGTCCAAGGCTGTCTCGCTCCAGGTCATGGATCCGGAACTGGCTCCCGGGACCCGTCGTGCAGGACGACGAATTCCGCGTGAGGCGGATCTTCGCCGTGGCCGCGGAATTGCCCGGCGCCAGGTAGTGGCCCACCTCGAGGATCTCCCCCGCCGGAGGGTCGATGCGGAGGCGCCACATCTCGGTCGGGGTGTAGGCGGTCACGCGGATCTCGTTGCCGCTGACGCCATCGAAGATCATCGAGGTCGTCGGGCCGGTCTCGTATACCGACGACGATCCGTGCCACAGCCGTTGGTCGTGGTCGATCGCGAAGAGCACGGTCGGCGGGGGGTCGGCCGCAGCCGCCGGGGCGGCCGGACCCGCGATGACGGCGACAAGGCCGAGCGCGAGCAGGCGACCGCGCCCGAGGCGTGATGCGTGGATCAAGTGGGACCCCCCGATCCGTGCGCGACGCCGCACGGTACGTAGGTCCCAGTCTCGCGCAGGACTTCCAGTTCCGGCAAGCCCTATCGGTGCCTGGGTGCACCTGTAGTCGTCGGCGCCCGCCCCATCGCGTTCGGGCCGCGGCCTACGGGTACGTCGCCAGTACGTCCAGGAACAGCTCCCAGAAGCGATCCGCGTCCACCGCCACCGCGACCTCGGCGTTCGGGCCGGCGGCCGTGGCGTTGATCTCGTCGCCTTCGACCGGGGGCGTGCAGGGTCGGGTAGCTCCGGAACGTGACCGGATCGGTCCGGCGGCCGTCGCACAGCGTCATCCCGGCCGTGTGCGTGCCGGTCAACTCCACGGCCACGTACATCGGCTCGAACGTGAGGATCTCCGGCGCGACGAGGGCGGCCACGGCCAGCGGGTCGTGCATCGCCCCACCGTCCAGGCCGGAATACTGCCCCTCGCCGTGCGCGTAGAAGTCGAGCATGTCGGCGACGTGCGTCGTCGTCGCCTTGCCCATCGAGCGGATCTGGTCCCGCCGATCGCGGGTCGCCAGCACCTGGCGCGTCACGTTGAGGCCGATCATCTTGATCGGGATCCCGCTCGTGAAGACGACATGCGCCGCGTCCGGGTCGCACCAGATGTTGAACTCGGCGGCTGGCGTGACGTTGCCGAACGTGAGTGAGCCGCCCATCAGGCTGATCTGCCGGATCCGTGCGGGGAGCGTCGGGTCCTTGATGAGCGCCGACGCGATGTTCGTCAGTGGCCCCACCGGCATGAGGTGCAGGTCCGGCACGTCGTGCGAGCGATCGATGATGAAGTCGATCGCGTGCTGGTCGAGCACCGACACGGTGGGCGAGGGGAGTCGCGGGCCCATCGAGCCCGGACTCGCCGTGGACCTCGGGCGCGTAGTGCGCCTCGCGGACCAGGGGTCGCGGCATCCCGGCCGCGATCGGGATGTGGGTCAGCTCGGCGAACTCGACCGTCTTGCGCGCGTTCTGCGTGGTGTTCGCGAGTGAGGTGTTGCCGTGCACGGTCGTGATGCCGCGCAGGTCCAGGGTCCGTGCTGCCAGCAGGATGGCCATGACGTCGTCATGCCCGGGATCGCAATCGATGATGGCGGTGGTCGTCATGGCGGGATGGTACGTGGCCAGCGGGAAGTGCTGCGGGTCGCCC
Organism: uncultured Chloroflexia bacterium; assembly: GCA_963743815.1. Taxonomy (GTDB): domain Bacteria; phylum Chloroflexota; class Limnocylindria; order Limnocylindrales; family CSP1-4; genus SPCO01. The sequence goes on from CAVURB010000003.1 coordinate 452,582, forward strand.
GCGTACGATGCGCGGGGATGCGTGACCGGTTCAATGCCTTCGTCGAACGCCACGAGATCGCCTGGGAATTGACCATGGCGGTCCTGGCGATCGTGTACGTGATCGTCGGGTTCCAGGTCGACGATCAGGGGCGCCGTCGGAGCTCGTCACGATCGAGGCGGTGATCACGGTCATCTTCGTCGCAGAGTTCGCGATCCGCATCGCGGCCAGCCGAGACCGGCGTCGCTACCTGCGCGAGCACTTCATCGACCTGATCGCGCTCATCCCCGTGGCCCGTGCGTTCCGGGTGCTTCGGCTGCTGCGGCTCGTCCGGACGTTCTCGGGGGCGCACCGCGCGTTCCTGGACGTGGATCGCCTCGCCGATCACCACGGCCTTGGCACGCTCGTCATCGCGTGGTTCGGCGTCATGTTCCTCGCGTCGTGGGCGTTCCTCATCGCCGAAGGTGAATCCAATCCCGACGTGAGCGAGGCGGGCGATGCTGTCTGGTGGGGACTCATGACCCTGACCAACGGCCCGACCGACATCGTCGCGACGACCAACGCCGGCCAGTGGATCACGGCGTTCATGCTGGTCGTCGGCGTCGCCCTGTTCGGCGCGATGACGGCCGTGCTCGTCAGCTACTTCGTCGCGATCGATCGCACGGACGACGCGACGGACGAGTTGCGCGGGCTCGCCCGACTGCGCGACGAAGGCCTCATCACGCCGGCCGACTACGAGGCGACCAAGGCCAGGATCCTGGAACGCCTCGCGGAGAACGCCGTTCCGGACGAATGACAACCCGCCGCATGACCCCTCCGTTCCGGGCCGAACGCCCCTAGCCCCCGGGCCCTCGGGCGCCGATGCTCGGGCTCGTGATTTCGATGCCGACGAGCGGCCTGCTGACCGGTCATGCCCACGACGAGATCCCGTCGTCGATGCGCGACCTCGTCGAGTGCCCGCCGGTCGCGGCGCTCTCCACGATCACGCCGCGACGGCTACCCGCAGACCTCCGTGGTGTGGTGCGACTTCGAGGGCGACTACGTCCGCGTCAACACGATGCGGGCTTCGCCAAGGAGCGGAACATGCGCCGCGACCCGCGGGTCACGCTGCTCTGCTACGACCCGCGCCAGCCGCTTCGCTACCTGGAGATCCGCGGCACGGTCGTCGAGATGACCGAGGACGGCGCGGCGGCAGCACCTCGACGCCCTCGCGTCGCAAGTACCTGGGCGGCCGGTCCGCTACTTCGGCGACGTCATCCCGATCCGCGTTCGCCGAGACCGAGATCCCCGTCCTGTGCCGGATCCGGCCGGACCGCGTCGTCGCGCGTCGACGCCTCGGCGCCGGAGCCCGCCCGATGACGACGCCCGCCGCCGTCGAAGCACCGCTCCACGATCCCCGACTCCCACCTGGACCTCTTCGACCGCGCCCGTCTGCGGCGTCCTGACGACGATGGGTCCCGACGGACGGCCGCGAGTCGAGCCTGGTCTGGGTCGACCACGACGGCGAGTGCGCCCGAGTCAACACGACGCTCGAGCGCCAGAAGGGCCGCGACCTCCTCGCGAACCCGCGATGTCAGCCTGCTCGTCGTGGATCCCGAGAACACGGGCCGCTTCATCCAGATCCGCGGCGACGCCGAGCTCGTCACGGACGGCGCGCATCGAGCACCTCGACGCGCTGACCCGCCGCTACACGCGCCATCCGCGGTTCTACGGCTTCGTCTACCCGAACGACGCAGCAGGCCCACGAGACGCGCGTCATCGGCCGCATCCATGCCCGGCGGATCACCCTCGACGCGATCCACGCCTGACCGCGACGAGGTTCGACGTCGACGACCACCGACGGCGGAGCTCCATCCGCCATCGATGCACCCGCACCACCGTGTCCGGACCGGGAAGGGTCACGTCCGCGGCGCCGTCGCCGACGGCATCCACGTCTTCAAGGGCATCCCGTACGCGGCGCCACCGTTCGGGGCCGAACCGCCTGCGCCCGCCCCAGCCGGTCGAGGCGTGGACGGGCGTCCGCGACGCGCTCGACGTTCGGGCGCCGAGCCGCCGCAGCCGCGATGCCCGCCGGCGACCACGGCGCCGCGGCCCTCGTCTGCGACCCGGCGACGCCGGGCGAGGACTGCCTGAACCTCAACGTCTGGACGCCGGACCCGGGCGCCGGCCGGCCTGCCGGTCTTCGTCTGGATCCCCGGCGGCATGTTCGAGGTCGGGATCGGGCGCCTCGTACGACGGCAGCCGGTTCGCGCGCGACGGCGTCGTGTGCGTGACGATCAACTACCGCGTCGGCGTCGAGGGCTTCCTGTTCCTCGCCGACGGCGACGCCAACCTGCGGCCTGCTCGACCAGGTCGCCGCGCTCGAGTGGGTCCGCGACAACATCGCCGCCTTCGGTGGCGACCCGGCGAACGTCACGATCGCGGGCGAGTCGGCCGGGGCGATGAGCATCGGCACGCTGCTCTCGATGCCGCGCGCCGACGGGCTGTTCCGGCGCGCGATCATGCAGAGCGGCGCCGCGCGACCGGGTCATCGACGCCGCGACGGCGCGAGCGGATCGGCCGCGACCTCGCGGCCGCGTCGGCTCGGCGTCGGCACCGACGCACCGCGCGACGCCATCGCCGCCGTGCCCTGGGAGCGGCTCCTCGGCGCGTCGATGGAGCTCAAGGGCGACCTCGTGGCCCACCCGGACCCGGAGCGGTGGGGCCTCGATGTCGTCGCGAGCATGCTGCCGTGGCAGCCCGTGGTCGATGGCGACGTCGTCCCCGATCGGCCGATCGACCGACATCGCGGCCGGCGCCGCCCGCGACGATCGACGTCATCGTCGGCAGCAACACCGACGACTGGCGCCTGTTCCGCGTGCTGCGAACGGTGACATCGACCGGGTCACCGACGACGTCCTGCGCGCCCCGGTCGCCGAGCACGGGCTTCCTCGCGCGTCGCGGCCTACGGCCTGCCCGTCGAGACCGCGCTCGCCGCCTACCGCGCCCTGGACCCCGGACGCGAGTCCCGGCGAGCTCCTCGCCGCGATCCAGACCGACTGGTGGTGCCGGATCCCGGCCCTCCGCCTCGCCGAGGCCCACGCGGCCGCGGGCGGCACGGTGGCGCCGGCACCTGGGTGTACGAGTTCGGCTGGCCGTCGCCGCATTCGGTGGGCCGATGGGCGCCTGTCATGCGCTCGAGATCCCGTTCGTGTTCGACACGCTCGACCTGGGGCCCGCGCAGATGCTCGGTGGGTTGCTCGGCCGGAGCCGCCGCAGGCGCTGGCGACCGAGATGCACGGCGCGTGGGTCCGTTCGCCACGACCGGCGATCCGGGCTGGCCGCGCTACGAGTCCGAGGGCCGGGCGCAGCAGCGGTTCGACACGCCGTCCATGGTCGTCACCGATCCGTACGTGGACCGGCGCGCGCTCTGGGCCGGCGTGATCTGATGGCGGTCGCGTCGGTCGCGGCCGGTCACCGATCCCGCGATCGACCACCGCGGTTCCGTCGGCTCGACGGGATCGCGCAGATGTACCTGGCGCTCGAATCGCCATCGACGCCGATGCATTTCGGCGCGCTCGTCGTGCTCGACGGCGGCGGGGTGCTCGATGACGACGGGGCGGTTGCCGCTGGCGGCGCTGCGGGCGCGACTCTCGGCGCGGGTGCCTGGGCATCCCGGAGCTCCGGCGGGTCGTCCATCCCACGGGGCCGCTCGCCGGGGCGCCGCTGTGGGTCGAGGATCCCGACTTCCGGATCGAGCACCACGTCGTGGAAGCGCGACTGCCGCCAGGACCGGCGGACGAGGCGGCACTCCTGCGGTTCGTGGAGACGCTGATGGCGCCGATGCTCGACCGGGCGCGCCCGCTCTGGCGGCTGTGGTTCATCACCGGCCTGCCGGACGGGCGGCTCGGGCTCCTGTTCGCGTGCCACCACGCGCATGGCCGATGGCCTGGGTGCCGTGCGGCTCGCGCGGGCACTCCTGGACGAGGGCTCGAAGGCGGGAGATCGCCGCGTCGGCGCCCGAGCCCGATCCCGCGCTGGCGGGACCTCGTCGTCGACCACGCACGGGGCCTCGTCGACGGGGCGCGGCACGCGCTGGAGCCGTCCTGCGCGACGGGCCGTCCGCCGTCGTCCTGCGGGCCTTCTTCGCCGGCTGGGCCGCGACCCGCGACGAGCCCCCGACGTCGCTCAACGACCCGGTCGGGCCAGGTCGGCGGCTCTCCCTCGTCCGGCTCGACCAGCGCGAGGTCCGGCGGGTCGCCCAGGCGCACGACGCCGCCATCAACGACGTCGTGCTCGCGCTGGTGGCCGGCGGCGTCCGCGACCTGCTCGCCGCCCGCGGCGAACCGATCGACCGCCTGACCGTCCGCGCCGGGATCGCCGTCACACTGCCGCCGTCGGAACGGCGCGGGGACGGCGCCAACCAGTTCGGAAGTTACGCGATCCCCCTACCGATCCTCGAGCCCGATCCCGCCCGGCCGGATCCGCGACATCGCGGCCGCGTACGCGCGCGCCCGACGCACGCAGCGCGTCACCGGCACGACCGCCGTGCGCGTCCTGGCGGCTCGCTTCCGTCGTGACGCGCGCGATGCTGGCGCGCCAGCGCTACATCCACGTCATGGAGACCTTCCTGCCGGGCCCGCCGCGGCCGATCGCCCTCATGGGGACGCCGCTCCTCGATTTCCTCCCGATCCAGCCACTCGGGCGCAACGTGGGCCTCACGGTCGTCGCGTCCACGTACGCGGGCCGGCTCTCCATCGGCGTCCGCGCCGACCCCGACCGATTCCCCGACCTGGATCGATTTGCGGCTGCCTTGGAGCGCGACTGGGCGGCGCTGAGAGCGGCGCGCCGGCGGACGTCGCCCCGGACGGCAGCCCCGTCGCGTTCTACCGCCGACTCCCTGCGGAAGGCGAACCGGAGCTGATCCACTCACTGCTCCCGGCAGGCGCTTCCATCCTGGACATCGGCTGCGGGACCGGGCGGATCGCCGGACCGCTGGCGGCGCTCGGGCATCCCGTCACGGGCGTGGACGACGGGCCCGGGATGATCGCCGCGCTCCCGGCGGGCGTGGAGGGTGTCGTCGGGGACGGGCGATCGATCCGGCTCGGGCGCCGGTTCGATGCCGTCCTGCTCGCGAGCCACCTCGTGAACCTGCCGGGCGACGGCGGCGCGTTCGCTGCGACCGCGGTGGCCCACGTCCGGCCCGATGGGGTCGTCATCGGCCAGACCTACCCGCCGGGCTTCGACCCGACCGCTGGCGTCGGCAAGGTCCGCACGATCGGCAGCGCGCACGTCGAACTGGTTCGCGCCGAGCGCGTCGGTGACCGACTCGAGTCGACCGTCCGCTACGGCGTCGATGGCCAGGAGTGGACGCAGCAGTTCACGTCCGTCCTGCTCGACGAGGCCGCGTTGCGCGACGATCCTCGCCGACGCCGGCCTCACGTTCGATCGCTGGCTGGACCGCCCCGGCTGGTTCCTGGCACGCCCGACGTAGCGCTGCCGGGGTCGGCCGTGTTACCGGCGCATCAGAATCCAGGCTGAGAGCTGCCGGGGCGACCCGTGGTCACGGGACGCCCCGGAGGCTGGTCGCGCGATTACGGCGCCGGCAGCGTCCGCCGCCAGGTGGCGGCCGATCCGGCGTCCCACCCGGGTCGTGTCACCTCGCCGGTGTCGGCGTCGACGATGATCACCGTGTCGGCGTCATCGCTCGGCGGGTTCGGCACCTCGAGGATGCTGGTGCCGTCCGGCGACCAGCCCCAGCTGACGTAGCCGTTGACGTTGGTGGGCCCGACCTCGTGGTCCTCGCCCGTGGCGACGTCCGCGATCGTGATCGGGCGTGGGCCGCCATCGCCGGCCTCGTAGTCCGCGATCCAGCGCTGGATGGCGATACGCGTCCCGTCCGGGGACCACGCCATGTGCGCCTCCGAGATCGTGATCGGGTCTGACAGCTCGAGGTTCGTCAACCGGCGCAGGCCGGTCCCGTCCGCGTTGACGATCCACGCGCGACCCAGCTCCTCGCCCTTGGGGACAAGGCCGAACACGATCTGACTCCCGTCCGGCGACCAGGACGGGTTCTCCAATCGGCCAAAGGCGCAGGGCGGTGGGTTCGTGGGTGTGCACGGTACCGTCGTCATCGCTGAGGTGAGCACGGCGATCGGCGCCCCTCCATCGAGCGGGCGACGATAGAGGCCGTAGCCGTCCGGTCCGGCAAACGTCGCGATGATCTCGTCGCCAGCGGGCGGCCGGAAGATGTCCGCCAGGTCGATGTTGTACCCATCTCCGACATCGATGCCCTCCAGCAGGGTCGTCGGCTGGGCACCGCTCTGGGCGTCGTACGCGAGCAGTCTGCCGCCGTTCGTGATCACGACGAGACGGCGAGAGTCCGGTGTCCAGCCAGGTAGCTGATCTCGGACATCCCTTCGGTCGTCACGACGATCGGATCCTGGCCGCTGGCATCGGAGACGACGAGGTCCGGAGTGTGCTCGACGTTCGTGATCTGGAGGGATGCCAGCCGCAAGCCATCAGGAGAGAACGACCGGCCGTTGGTGGCCGGACCCGCCCGGCACCACGCATCGACGTGCCGTCGGCGGGGTTGCCGAGATGGATCGCGCCGTCTCCGTCGGTGAATGCGACCTCGCCGTTGCCCGCGACACCGAACGGGGCGGGAAGGGAGGGCCGCTGGCTGCCGACATAGACCGCGACGCCGGCAACGAGCAGCGCGATGAGCAGCGCGACGGCGACCGCCAGGCGGATCGGCGCGCGCGGCACCGTCGCAAGGCGATCAGTGACCGTAGTCATGGGAAGCCACCTTTCGATGAAGGTCCAGCCAGGCCGCTGCCGCGTGCGGGCGACCTGACCGAGGATGTCGTCGACGTAGGCAGGGGTCCGCGGAGCCGAAAGCTCCTCGAGGACGTCCGGAAGTCGGGTTTCGAGGGGCCGGAAGGCACTCATGCGACCTGCCCTCCCGGAACGGCCGTCGACTCCTCGACCTCTGGCTCGGACAACGCGATACGCATCGTCCGGAGCGATCGATTCAGCCGGGACTTGACCGTTCCGAGCGGGATCCGCATCGAGACGGCGACGTCCTGCAGCGGCATCCCGAAGAAGTAGTGGAGCACGATGACGGCACGGAACTCGGGATCGAGATGGCGCATGGCGTCATCGATGAGCTCCCGATCGGCCACACCGGCCGTCTCGTCGCCCACGGAGGGCACCAAGATCGGTGTGAGCTCGACTTCGATGGATCGACGCTGGCGACGTCTCGCCACGTCGAGACAGGCGTTCACGGTGAGTCGATGCAGCCATGGCAGGAAGCGGTCGGGGTCGCGCAACCCCGGCAGATCCCGCCATGCCCGCACCATGGAATCCTGGACGGCGTCGCGCGCGAGCTCGCTGTCCCGGAGGATCAGCCGTGCAGCCGCGTCCAGCCGCGCGACGGCCGCGTCGACGAGTACAGCGAAGGCGTCTTGGTCACCCTGCTGCGCTCGCCTGACGAGGTCTCGCTGGTCCACGGTCGCTCCGGCTCCGGCGGGCCATTCGGTCCCGCTCAGATGCTAAAGGCGCAGCGACTCGGGTTTGGGTTCCCGGGCCCGTGCCTCACCACCAGAGCGTGACGATCGTGGCGAGCACGAGCCCGACGTTCGACCGCTGGCCGGACTGCCCCGGCTGGTTCCTGGCGCGACCCACGCAGCCCGGGGTCGCCACGCGGTCTCGGGAATGCACGAAGCCCGGTCCCCCAAGACCGGGCTTCAGCAGAGCGAGGCGGAAGGGTTCAGCTGCAGCCGGACGTGCTCCCGCAGTTGAGGCACTTGTAGCAGCTGCCGTTGCGGACCATGATCGAGCCGCAGTCGGCGCAGCTGGGGGCGTCGGCCTGGGTCTGGAAGCTCACCTTGGTGGCGCCCAGGGTCAGGGTGATCGGGGCCGCGGAGCCGCCACCACCTCCACCGTTGCCATTTCCGCTGGCCTTCGCCGCGCCGTTGCCGTTGGCCGCGTGACCGTTGGCATGGCCGTTGGTCGCGATGACCGCGAGCTCCTCCTTGGCCGGTTCGGCCGGCTCGGCAACCGGCGCCACCGCCTCAGCGACGGCCGTGGCCGTGGGTGGCTCCTCGACGGCCGGAGTCGGCTCAGGGGCCGGCTCGGGCGCCGCGCTGGAGGAGGTCAGCGCGGCGATCCCGGCCGCGAATGGATTTGCCGAGGCAGCCGCCGCTGACGGACCCGTGCCGCCGGGCGCGTCGTCGACGAGCGCGGAGCGATCGATGAGCCCCAGCATCGCCTTGTCATCGTCGGACAGGAACCGCGAGCCGAGCCAGCGGAAGATGTAGTCCACGATGCTCTTGGCGATCGGGATCTCCTGGTTGCCGGTGAAGCCGCTGGGCTCGAACCGGACGTGGGCGAACTTGTTGACGAGGTCGCGCAGCGGCACGCCGTACTGGAGCGCGACGCTCACGGTGGTCGCCAGGGTGTCCATCAGCCCGGAGACCGTGGAGCCTTCCTTGGCCATCTTCATGAAGATCTCGCCGGGCTGGCCGTCCGGGTAGAGCCCGACGGTGATGTAGCCCTCGTGTCCCGAGATCTCGAACTTGTGGGTGACGGCGTTGCGCTCGGACGGCAGGCGTCGGCGATGCGGCTTGCCCGCCTCGACCTGGGCCGCTGCCAGCTGCTTCTTGAGCTCGGTCACCGCGGCGGTATCGATGACGTCGCCGTCCTTCTTCTTGGACGTGGAGAGCGGCTGTGAGCGCTTGCTGTTGTCGCGATAGACGGCGATCGCCTTGAGGCCCAGCTTCCAGCCCTCGAGGTAGACCGACTCGATCTCCTCGGCCGTGGCGGCTTCGGGCATGTTCACGGTCTTGCTGATCGCGCCCGAGATGAACGGCTGGATGGCACCCATCATCCGGACGTGGCCCATGTAGTGGATGGACCGCGTGCCGTTGGCGGGCTTGAAGGCGCAATCGAAGACCGAGAGGTGCTCGGCCTTGATGTGCGGCGCGCCCTCGATGGTCTCGCGCTCGGTCAGGTAGTCGAGGATCTCGCCCGTCTGGTCCGCGGTGTAGCCGAGCTTCTTGAGCGCGGCCGGCACGGTCTGGTTGACGATCTTGAGGAAGCCCTCGCCGACCAGCTTCTTGTACTTGATGAGCGCGATGTCCGGCTCCACGCCGGTCGTATCGCAATCCATCATGAAGGCGATGGTGCCCGTGGGCGCGAGGACGGTGACCTGCGCGTTGCGGTAGCCGTACTGCTTGCCGAGCGCGAGCGCCTCGTCATAGACCTGGTGCGCGTGGCGGATGAGGTCCGCGGGCACGCCCTGCGTGGGGATGCGGTACGCGGCGTCGCGGTGCTTGCCGATGACCCGCAGGAACGGGTTCTCGTTGACCTTGTACTCGACGAACGGGCCGCCGTGGTCGCGGGCGATCGTGGCGGACTGCTTGTACGCCTCGCCGTGCATGATCGCGGTCAGCGCGGCGGCGAAGTTGCGACCCTCCTCGGAGTCGTAGGCGAGGCCGCGGCTCATGAGCAGCGCGCCCAGGTTCGCGTAGCCGAGACCCAGCGGGCGGAACTTGTGCGAGTTCTCCTCGATCATCGGCGTCGGATAGCTGGCGTTATCGACCAGGATCTCCTGCGCCGTCAGCGTGACCTTGGCGGCGAAGCGGTAGGCCTCGGGATCGAACTCGCCGTCGGCATCGACGAACTTCATCAGGTTGAGGCTGGCGAGGTTGCACGCGGTGTCGTTGAGGAACATGTACTCGGAGCACGGGTTGCTCGCGTGGATGCGATCCGTGTTCGAGGACGTGTGCCAGTCGTTGATGGTCGTGTCGTACTGGATGCCCGGGTCGCCGCAGACGTGCGCGGCCTCGGCCATCTTGCGGAAGATGTCGCGGGCTCGATGCGTCTCCATCGGCTCGCCACCAACCACGGCGTGGGTCGTCCACTCCTGGTCCTTCTCGACCGCCTGCATGAAGGTGTCCGTGACGCGGACGGAGTGGTTGGCGTTCTGGAAGAAGACCGAGCCGTAGGCCTCACCGGTGAAGCTGGGGTCGTACCCGGCCTCGATGAGCGCCCAGGCCTTCTTCTCTTCGTTCAGCTTGGAATCGATGAAGTCGAGGACGTCCGGATGATCGGCGTCCAGGATCACCATCTTGGCCGCGCGACGGGTCTTGCCGCCCGACTTCACGACGCCGGCGAACGCGTCGTAGCCCTTCATGAAGCTGACGGGGCCGGAGGCCGTGCCGCCGCCGGTCATCTTCTCGCGGGAGCTGCGGATGGTGCTGAGGTTGCTGCCCGCGCCCGAGCCGAACTTGAAGAGCATGGCCTCGGTCTTGGCGAGATCCATGATGCTGCTCATCGTGTCCTGGACGGAGTTGATGAAGCAGGCGCTGCACTGCGGCTTCTCTTCGATGCCGACGTTGAACCAGACCGGGCTGTTGAAGGCCATCTTCTGGTGGACGAGCAGGTGGGTCAGCTCCGCCTTGAACGTCGCGAGGTCGGCGTCCGTCGCGAAGTAGCGCTGGGTCTCGGCCCAGGCCGCGATCGTGTTGACGACGCGATCGATGAGCTGCTTGACGCTGGTCTCGCGCTCCGGCGTGTTGAGGTGGCCGCGGAAGTACTTGCTGACCACGACGTTGGTGGCGAGCTGACTCCAGAAGTCGGGGACCTCGACGTCCTTCTGCTCGAAGACGCTCTTGCCGGTCTCGGAGCTGATGCCGGCCGTGCGGTACTCCCAGGTGATCTCGTCATAGGGATGGATGCCGGGCGTGGTCCAGCGGCGCTCGAAGGTCAGGCCCTTGGCCAGGGTCTTGCCGTCGGCGAGGGTGCCATCGAAGCTGGCGCCGTAGGGGCCTGCCTGGCGGCGAGGCTTCTGCGGGGCGGCGCCGGTCCGGGTCGAGGTCTTGGTCTTGCCGGCGCGTGTGGCGGCGGTGCTGTCCATGACCGGGACCGTGCTTCCGTTGGCTCGAGCCATCTGTTCCACTCCTCCGACGCCCTTGTCGTGGGCGATCCCCTGCGCCCGTGGGTCCGGGCGGTCGTTGCCATGCCCGTGGTTCGGGCGATCCCTCTGCCCGTCGTTCGGGCGGTTCTGCGGTAGCTGCCGCTTGTGCTGTCGTCGTCTCGTCCGATGTTGGTCCTGGGGGCTGCCTCGGGATCGGCGGATGGGGCCGCTTACGAGGCTGGTTGGGCTTCTTCGGTGGTCGGGCGACCCCAAGAACGATACGCTTCCGAGGGACGTGAGTCAACCCCAAACCACCACATCTAGGGTTGCGTTTGTTCGAGCAACCACTACATGTTGTGTTTGGGCAATTCTGGCCGTTTCCACGCTCGGGGAGCGGTCGTCCACGGTGGGTCGCGGGTTTTCCACGGGCGGATCCGGGGTTGTCCACCGGGCCGGTGGGGTTATCCCGGGGTGTGTCCACAGAACGGGCGTTCGGTTTCGAGCGTCCCAGGCCCGCGATCCTGGCCGTGGTCGGAGCCCTCGGCGGCCCCGGCCCGCGGCTCGTGCCCGCCCCCGGCTCGGCCGCCAGAGCCGACTCGGCCCCGGCCCGCGACAAATGCCCGCCCACGGAGCATTCGGCGAGCGGCCCAGGCCCGCGCGACCGGCGATCGCGTCATACGCACACCAGGCGGGCATCTGACGCGGAACCGGGCGATTCCGGGCCGCGGAGGGCCGTCGCGGGGCGCGTAGGCGCCGTCGGGTCCGCCTAAAAGCTCCACAGGCGGGCGTATGACGCGGCCCCGCGGCCCGTCGGCCCGCCGGCGCGGCCGCCCGTGAGGCCCCGATACGCCCCGGATAAGCGGTCACCGCCACCATGACCCGATGGATGACCTGCTCTTCGGTCGGACGATCCGGGCGGTCCGGGTCAAGCGTCGATGGCGCCAGCAGGACCTCGCCCGACGCGCCGGCGTGTCGCGAGCCACGATCTGGCGGGTCGAACGCGGTCGGCTCGATGAGCTCACGATCGCCACGCTCCGACGGATCTGCGAACCGCTCGAGATCAGGGTCGAGCTCCGACCGCGCGGCCGCGGCACCGACCTCGAAAGACTCGTCGATGCGCGCCACAGCGCCCTGCACGAGTCGGTGGCAAGGGCGTTGGCGACAGCATTCGCCGACTGGGAGCTCGCCCACGAGGTGTCATTCAACATCTACGGCGAACGCGGCGTGATCGACCTCCTCATGTGGCACCCGGGCCGCCGCGTCCTCCTGATCATCGAACTCAAGACTGAGCTCGTCGACACAGGCGACCTGCTCGCGACGATGGACCGTCGACGCCGCCTCGCCGGCGACATCGTTGCCGACCGCGGATGGGAGCCGCTGGCGGTTTCGAGCTGGGTGATCGTCGCCAGATCGCGCACCAACGAGCGCCGGATCGCGGAGCACGGCACCGTCCTGCGATCGGCATTCCCGGACGACGAACGCCGGGTCATGGCCTGGCTCGCCGACCCCGAGGGCGTCGTCCGCGGACTGTCGATGTGGCGATCGCCGCGGAGCGGATCGATGGCACCGACCTATCGCGTGCGACGCGCAGCATCCGGCTAGTTCGCACCGGTTCCGGCGCTCAGTGGCTGGCGGCCGAGGTCGCCGCGTACCATCGCTGGCGTGAACCAGCGTTCGATCCGTCGGGTCGCGATGGCGATCGTCGCCATCAGTCTCGCCGTCGCGGCGTGTGGTGGCGTGCCCGACCCGTTTGCGAGCAGTCCATCGGCCACGGTTCGTCGCGCCTTCGACCGGATCGTCGCGCACGACCTCCTCGGTGGTTCCGCGCTGGTATGCCCCGCGCAGAGGGATCCGTCGCGGCCACCGATGACGGTCGGCGGCATCCTGTCGCCGCTCGGAGCGGTGCCGACCGGGTCGTTCGCCGAGACACTCGCGCTCATCGACATCGATGCGACCGATGTCCGCGTCGAGGAGGTAGCCGCAACAGAGGGCACGGTGCAGGTGCCGGTGAGCGGGATCCTACGACTGCGGCTCGACCCCGCCGAAGCCGAGGCGGCGGTGCGTGCCGCGGCCGCCACGCAGAACGAGGCCGTGGACGAGGCCGAACTCCGGCGCACGCTGGATGCCATCGCCGCCGGTTCGTTCGAGCTCGACGTCGGGCGCGAGATGGAGGCCGTGCAGGTCATGAAGATCGGGGATGCGTGGTTGATCTGCGAGCCGTTGCCGAGCTCGGCGCCGCAGGTGCCGATGTCGTGACGTGGCACGGTCCCGCGCGGGTCGGACGCCGCGGCCCGGCCTCCCGAGCGTGGCACGGTCCCGCGCGGGTCGTACGCGGCACGGTCCCCTGAGCCTGGCGTCCGTTGGCCCCGGCGCCGATGCGACAAATGCCCGCCCACGGGGCATTGGGCGGGCCGGACCGGCTCGAAGTCGCGAAGATCCCGTCATACGCTCGCCGGGCGGGCATTCGACGCGAATCGGGCCGCTCGGGGCCGCTCCAAGCCCGATTTCGGTGCCCCGGCGGTCATCCGGGGCGCCTAAGGCTCCGGTGGCGGGCATTTGGCGCGGCCGGGGCGTGGCTGGGCGACGGACCGGGGCGTGGCTGGGCGACGGCCCGAGGCGACGGCCCGAGGCGACGGCCCGAGGCGACGGCCCGAGGCGGGGGCCCTAGGCGGCGGACAGGGACGGCGGCCCCCCGGAACCGACCCGCAGCACGCGACGTCGTGCGTCCGACTCGCCGTCACCGACGAATCGACCGTTGACATCGGTACCCGCGAACGGAGAAGGTCCACGCAGCGGGATCGCCGCGGACGGATCCCAGGGCCGCCACCAACCCGACGCCCGAGCACGGGGAGCAGCATGGCGCGACGTCGAAACTGGAAACGAGGGTCCAAGGTCTGGATCCGGCGGCTCACCAAGGTGGTCGCCACGCTGGCGATCGGCGCGATGCTGGGTTTCCTCGTCCCCACGTTCCTCAACGACTACACGCCCGAGCCCGATCTCCGTGCCCGCGTCGCGGAATCGCCCGTGGCCCGTCAGTTCATCAACGCCTACCTCCAGGACGACAAGGCGACGCTCGATGCGCTCAACGTGGGTGCCGAAGTCAAGCTCCAGTCCGCCCGGTTTCGTGCCGAGTTCGCGCGCGTGGACGAGCCGGTCCACCTCGGGTCGTACATCGGTGGCGGGTTCAGCCTCCACGCCTACGCGGCCCACGTCATCCGGCCGGACGATACCGAGGACCTCCTGAGCTGGCGCGTCGCGACGGCCGGCGGCCAGGTGTTCATCGTCGATCCGCCCACCCCGGGGCAGAAGCCGTGACCGACCCCGTGCGAGAGCCCGACCTCGTCGAGCCCGACACGGCCTCGTCCGAGACCCGCCCCCGCCGCGACCCCCGTCGCGACCCCCACGGCGATCTCCCCTTACAGGTCCCGCCGCCTCCACCTGCTTGCCGGCTTGCGCTGGCTCGTCGCCCGCTCCTTCGCGATCGCCCTGTTCGTCGGCGGCGTCGCGATCGGCTACAGCCTCTACGTCGCGAACCAGCCGCCGCCCATCGTCGCCCTTGACCCGGCCGTCGACGGCACCGTCGCCCCGGCCGTCGTCACCGAGTTCGTCGCGGCCCTCGCCTCCGACGACGCGGCCGCCCTTCGCTCCGCGGTCCCAGCGGACCCCTACCAGCTCCTCATCGCTGAGATGAGCCGCTGGGATGTCCAGTCGGTCGGGTCCGTCGAGACCCTCTCGACGTACGTCGACGGCCCGCGCACTGCCACGCAGCTCATCGTCAACGGCACGCTCAACGGCAGAGCACCCCGGTCAGCATCAACCTCGTCATCCACACCGACGCGGGCCAGATCGCGAGCTTCCGATGAACCCCATCCGCGGCTTCTTCTCGCACCTGGGCTACATCTGGGAGAAGAACCGAGGCCGCCTGTTCATCGTCCTGGGCATCATCACGTTGCTCGTCGCCCTGAACGGCGCGCGCAGCGTCGTCGAATCGATGATCGGGCTCATCGCGAGCGCGCCAGCCCTGCTCTTCAACATCGTCTTCGCGATGACGTACATCGTCGCGTACTTCGGGTTCATGTTCTGGTTCCTGTCCCGGCCGCGGAAGTACGTCACGACGCCGGACGACGCCCAGATCGACCTCACGTTCGACAAGTACCGCGGCCAGCCCGACCTGCTCGAGCATGCCAAGAGCACGGTCCGCATCCTGTCGGGCGAGACCGCGTTCGCGGCCGCGGGCGGCGAGATGCCCAAGGGCATGCTCCTCTCCGGCCGGCCCGGTACCGGCAAGACGTTCCTCGCCGGCTGCATCGCGGGCGAGGCCGGCCTGCCGTTCATGTACGTGGACGCGAGCTCGCTGCGCGGCATGTTCTGGGGCATGGACAGCCTGATGATCATGAAGCTGTTCCGCGACGCCCGCGGCCTCGCGCGCAAGTACGCGAAGGACGACCACCGCGGCGCCTGCATCCTGTTCCTCGACGAACTCGATTCGATCGGCCTCGCGCGCAGCGGGCAGAACGGCATCGGGATCGGCATCGGCGGGATGATGGGTGGCGGCTCGTTCGGCCTCAACACGCTGCTCAACCAGATGGACTCGCTGGGCGACCACGTCGAGGACCGCTGGTCGCGCAAGATCCTGCGCTGGTTCGGGCTCATCCGGGGCCCCGTGCCACAGAAGCCGCTCGTCTTCGTTATCGGTGCCACGAACCGGCCCGAGGTGCTCGATCCGGCGCTGACCCGCCCCGGTCGACTGGACCGCATGCTCGAGGTCTACGCGCCGGACGGCGAGGGCCGCCACGACATCATCACCCACTACCTCTCGCAGAAGGCGCACGACCCCGACATCGATATCGAGTTCATGGTCAGCGACTCCATCGATTGGACGCCGATCATGATCAAGACGATCCTCAACGAAGCGCTCGTGCTCGCCTACGAGGACGGTCGCGATCGATTGACGTACAAGGACTGGCTCGCCGCCGCCGATGCCCGGACCCTGGGTCTGCGCCAGCCGATCCGGCGGATGCACGACGACGACAAGCGCGCGATCGCCTATCACGAGGCCGGTCACGCGGTCGCGGCGTACTACCTGCAGCCCGAGAATCGGATCCTCAAGGCGACGATCATCCGGCGCGGCGGTGCCCTGGGTGTCGTCCAGCCGCGGCCGCGCGAGGAGCGCTACACGCGCCACGCCCGCCAGATCGAGACCCACATCATGACGTTCCTCGGGTCGCGCGCTGTCGAGGAGGAGATCCTCAAGACCAAGATGACCGGCGCGTCATCGGACCTGATGGCGGCCTCGTCGCTCGCACTCTCGTACTGCGGCATCCTGGGCATGGGCTCGGGTCTGCTGGTCATGCCGCCGATGCAGAACGCGCTGTCCTACCCGATGCCGGTCGCGCGCATGGCCGATTCGTTGCTCCAGACGCTGATGGCGGAGACCAAGCGGCTCATCCACGAGAAGGAGTACGCGGTCCACGCCGTCGCGGCGGCACTCATCGAGCACGGAGAGCTGATCGGAACCGAGCTCGAGGACGTGTTCGAGAACGCGGACGCCGCGAACCCCGAGGCGGCGACGCCGTTCGAGCGGCAGGTCTTCACGTTGCCGCGGTTGTTCGACGAGGAAGGCCCCGGTGCCGGCGCGACGAGCTGGCCGGCCGAGGAGACCGGGACGGCCGCCGCCTCGTGGGGCTGGGATCGGCCGAGCGAGCCGGCCGGGTCCATCTACACGCCGACCGGCCCGGTCCCGCCCGACGACTTCCACGCCCCGGCCGACTGACCGCCCGCCGGACAAGGAAGAACCCCGGCGGTGTGACCGCCGGGGTTCTCGCTGACTTCCGTCGTGTGTGCCAAAGGCAACGACGGAGTTATGGGGCGGTCACGCACAGCGCGAAGGCCTGGACGGCGAAGCTGTGGTCGCCGATGAAGCTCGTCATGTCCTGCTTGGTAACGACCCACGCCGTACCGCCGGCGTTGGGCTGGTCAGCCGTGAAACCGATCAAGCCAGTGACGCCACTCACGACGTAGCCGCCACCGACGACCTTCTTGGTGCCCGTGCAGGTCGCCGTGGATGTCGCGGCGGCTTCGGTGTCTGACGTGAGGTTGCCGACGATCCGCTCCCAACCGCTGACGCCATCAGCCCCATCCGCGCCGTCAGCGCCGTCAGCGCCATCCGCGCCGTCAGCACCGGCAGGACCGGCAGGACCGGCAGGACCCGTGGCGCCATCAGCACCGGCAGCACCGGCAGGACCCGTGGCGCCATCAGCCCCGGCAGGACCGGCAGGACCGGCAGGACCGGCAGGACCGGCAGGACCGGCAGGACCGGCCGGACCGACTGCGCCGGCAGGACCGGCAGGACCCGCAGGACCACCGTCGCCGCCGAAGACCTGGTCGTAACGATGCAGGAACGCTGTCATCTGTCCGCGGGTCACTGGGTCGTTCGGGCCGAAGGTTCCGTCCTGGTAGCCGCGGGCGATGTCGTTGTCGGCCGCCCATGCGATGTCGCCGTGGAAGGTGTGACTGTCCGGTACGTCCGGGAACGAGTGGGCGGCCAGGACGACGCCGGTCCCGAGGACCATCGTCATCACGGCTGCCGAGGTCGCGAGCGCGCGCTTCCGCATGTGCTTCTCCTGTTTTGGTGCGGTGGCGGATCGACACCGTGGTGGGCGATCTCGCTTGGCTCGCACAGTGGTGGTTGCGAGACCCCAGTGTGGCTACGGCCAAGTCGCGAGACTGTGAGACGAAGGTACTGGTCGTGTGTTTCCGTCTCAGGCAAGGAAGAACCCCGGCGGTGTGACCGCCGGGGTTCTCGCTAGTTCAGGTTCGGAGTCCCGGAGGGACTACGGAGTCGGATCGTTGACGCAGATCGACGTAAGCCGTGATGCGACCAAGTCGGCGTTACCGCCGTCGCCGGTCGTCCTCGAGGGCGCCAGCCGTCAACCGTCGCATCGCCGCTCGTTACGACTGAGGCGATAGGACGACGGAAACTCAGTTGCGATCCACTGGTTGACGATGATCGTAGAAGCCGCCGTCCGCCACAGGCGCCGCGTGCGCGGCCGCACGGTGCGGTCGACGCTGTCGTCGGCTCCAGTGTCGGGGTCGGACGCGAGCTGGAAGTCGTGACGACTGCGTATCCAGGCCGAGCCCGCTCGGCACCAGTAGCGCCAGCAGGACCGGTCGGACCGGCAGGGCCAGTCGCGCCATCGGCGCCATCAGCACCATCGGCGCCATCAGCGCCGGCAGGACCTGCAGGACCGGCAGGACCGGCAGGACCGGTCGCCCCATCAGCACCGGCAGCGCCGGCAGGACCCGTGGCGCCATCAGCACCGGCAGGACCGGCAGGACCGGCAGGACCCGCAGGGCCGGCAGGGCCCGCAGGACCGACCGCGCCGGCAGGACCGGCAGGGCCCGCAGGACCGGCGGGGCCGCCGGAGCCGCCGAAGACCTGGTTGTAGCGATGCAGGAACGCGGTCATCTGGCCGCGGGTGACCGGGTCCTCGGGGCCGAAGGTGCCGTCCTGGTAGCCGCGGGCGATGTCGTTGTCGGCCGCCCACGCGATGTCGCCGTGGAAGGTGTGACTGTCGGGCACGTCCGGGAACGAGTGGGCGGCCAGGACGACGCCGGTCCCGAGGACCATCGTCATCACGGCTGCCGAGATCGCGAGTGCGCGCTTCCGCATGTGCTTCCTCCTGGAACTGATGGGGCGAGGTCGGACCGCCACATAGATCGGACGATCTCGCTGCTCGCAGCACCCCGTTTGCTACGAGGAGTCCAGTATGCGACCTGTCGTCCAGTCGAGAATGTCGAACGAACGCACTCGTTCGGTACGGCACGGGCTCCGACCGGACGGGCGGCGCCTCAGGCCTCACCGGCGCGCTGGTCCACGAGACCGAGCCGCACCGCGACGGCCGCCGCCTCGGTGCGGTTCTCGACTTCGAGCTTGCCCAGGATGTTCGACACGTGGACACTCGCGGTCTTGTGGCTGATCCCGAGCCGGTCGGCGATCTCGCGGTTCGAGAAGCCCGCGACGACGAGACGCAGGACGTCCTGCTCGCGGGGCGTCAGGGCTGACCGTGAGGCGGACGCAGCCAGCGCCACCGGGCTCGCCGCCTTGACCGCCGGCAGCGCGGCCCCGAGCCGTCGCGCCAAGCGGTCGACCGAAGTCCGCAACGGCACCGAGCCAAGAGCCGCTGCGATCGCCGCGGCCGCCTCCACCGATGACGCCACGACATCCCGCCGCCCGGCAACGGCTGCGGCCTCCGCAGCACGGATCCAGGCCCAGCCACTCCACCAGCCCAGGCCGTTCGCGGCCATCGCCTCGGCCGCAACCTCCCACGCTCCGAGCGCGTTCGCCGCCGACCCGGTGGCTCGCACACGTTCCGCGGCCAGATAGCGCGCGAACGGCCCGACCGGGTGCGGGATGAGGGCGTCGAGGCGTTCCAGCACCTCGCTGGTCGTCGCTCCTGGGCCGGCGGATCCCCGGTCGGCGACGGCCCAGAGCGCGAGGACACCGGCCGGTTCGAGGGCGAGTCCTGGTTCTACGCTCGGCCCATCGGGGCCGGGCTGCTCAGGGGTCATCGCGTCGGCCGCCGCGGCGGCGAGCGCGCCGGCGAGGATCTCGAGCGCGCCACCGGGGTCGCCGGCCAGGATGGCCGATTCCGCCGCGACCTCGGTCGCACCCAGCCAGCTCCGGCGGACGGCCATCCGCGATCGCATCGAACCACCCAACTCGGCCGCGGCAGTCCCCGCGGCTGCCACGGCACCCGCGCCGAGTGATGCCACGATCGCCGCCTCGGCCGCCGCCGGTCCGTCGCGTCGGAGTCGCAGGCGCGCGTCCGTGACCCGCGATCGAGCGGCGTCGTCGCCATCGGGGTCCTCGGCGAGGGCCGCGTCGAGGATCGATGCCGCCTCCGTCCATCGGCCCAGCTGGACCAGTGCCTCCGCTTCGTCCGCGTCCAGCGTCCGACCCAGGGTGCGCGCCAGGCCATGGGATGCCGCGACGGTCCGCTCGCGCCGCACCACCTCCACCACATCCCCAAAGCGCCCGAGTCGCGCGAGCAGCCCGATGAACCGACGGTCGGCGAGATCGTGGGCGTGGGCACCTTCGCGCGCGGCTGCTTCCCAGGCCCGCCGAACGCTCGCGAGCCCGCGTTCCTCGTCCCCGAGCTCCACCAACGCGAGACCCACCACACCGATCGCCAGAGCGACGTGGGCGCTTGATTCGACGGCTTCGGCGGCCGCGGCCGCCTCCTCGCCCAACGCCCGGGCGCGTTCCCAGTCGCGTCGCGCGAGTGACAGCGCGGCCAGGTGCGCGAGCGCTTCCGCGCGGGCGACAGTCGCTGGCGTCGTCGGCAAGGCATCGATCGCCGCCTGCGCGTCGTCGGTCGCGGCGTCCAGGTTGCCGGCCGCGAACAACGCGAGGCGCAGTCGGCCGCGCAGCTCGTACGAGAGCGCGGCCTCGGTCTCGGCGGCCGAGATCGAGATCGCCTCGCGCAGCCACGCGACGGCCGACGTCGGGTCGCCGGTCAGCGTGGCCGCCTCGGCCGCCGAGCGAAGGAGGCCCACGTGATCGAGCGGGTCGGCGTCGGCCGGCCACAGGTCCAGCGCGACCCGACCCCAGTGCCCGGCCTCGTCGAAGGCGGCGACGCGAGCCGCGACCGCGTGGGCCTCGCGCGCGGCCGCGAACCCCATCGTGCGATCGCCCGCCGCGACCCAGTGATGCGCGGCCTCGGCCGGGGTGAGGACGGCGATGCCCGGATCGTCGGACCCAGCCTGGGCGATCGCACGGTGCAGGCCCCGGCGCTCGAGGGGCAGCAGCGTGTCCTGCACGACCTGACGCAGCACCTCGTTCCGGAAGGCGATCTCCGTGCCGCGACCCGCCTCGCGCAGGGCGAGGATCCGGGCGTCGATCGCCTCGCGGACGGCCGCGGACACGGCCGCAGGGGCGATCCCCAGCGCTGCCGCGAGCCGCGCCTCGTCGAGCTCCACGGTCATCAGCGACGCCGCTCGGACGACGGCCGTGGTCGTGTCCGAGAGGCTATCGAGTCGAACGCGCATCGCCTCGCGCAGGCCCGTGGGCAGGTCCGTCCCCTCGAGATGGGCCGCCGCCAGGCCCTCCGCGAGCAACGGGTTCCCGCCGCTGCGCCGGGCGATGTCGTCCACCAGGCTGCCGGCCGGGGCCGAACCCGTCCGAGCCCGCAGCACCGCCGCGATGCCCGACCGATCGAGCGGTCCCAGGTCCAGCCAGGTCGTGCCGGCGCGACGGTCGAGGTCGGTCAGCAGCCGTCGCAGCCGGCCATGCGCATCTGCCTCATCGGTCCGGGCCGTGACGAGGAGCAGGATCCGCCCGATGCGGGCGCGATCCACAAGGAAGCGCAACAGGTCGGCGCTCGCGGGATCGGCCCATTGGAGGTCCTCCAACGTGAGGACGACCGGCCCGTCGGCCGCGATCCGTTCGCCGATGTCGAGCAGCGCCTCGAAGAGCCGAGCCTGGCGCAGTGGATCCGGTCGCCCGGTGGTGGCGTCACCCACCACCGACGAACCCGCCCTGGACGCCGGCGCCGGAACCAGCCCGGGCAGCAGTGCCGCGAGCTCGTCGCGCGCCGGCCCGAGCATGACCCGCAGGCGCGCGGGCTCCATGCCGTCCACGAGGTCCTGCAACACCTGGACGAACGGCAAGTACGGCGGCGAGCCGCCCTCGAGGCGGACCGCGTGACCGGTCCCGGCCTGCCAGCCGGCATCGCGGAGTTCGCCGACGAATGCATCGACGAGCCGGGTCTTGCCGATCCCCGCCTCGCCGGTCACGAGCACCGCCCGCGGCTGGCCCCGGGCAGCGTCCTCCGCCGCTGCGCGGAGGCGCGCCAGCGGCTCGTCGCGTCCGATCAAGGCGGGGTCCGCGACTCGCATCCCGGGGATGATAGTCGCCCGTCGTGGGGCGCCGAGCCCCCTTTGCAAGCTCGAACCACCGACCCACTGGACCGCGGTCATCAGACGGCGGCAGCCACGGCCTCGCGTAGTCGCCGGCGTGCCCGGTGCAGCCGGACACGTGCATCGCCGGCCGAGCATCCATGGCTGACACCCAGCATGGCGCCCGTGGCTCCACCGGCCGCCGCCATGACGAGCGACTGGTCCTGTCGCGAGAGTCGCGCGAGTGCCCTGGCGACCTGGGCAAGCGCGTCGCGCCCGATCACTTCGTCCTCGAGGGGACCCGCCAGGCGCGGCGGTACGAGTCGCGGCGCGGTCCGGCTCACGACCTGGCGATGCCGCCCTTCGCTCGCGGCGAGGTTCAAGGCGACTCGGGTCAGCCACGCGGCCGCGTCGTCCGGGACCCAGCCATCGGCGAGCTTGCCCTGCAACCGGATGAATGCCTCGGAGACGACATCGGCCGCCGCCTCGGGATCGCGCAGGCGGTTCGTGACGATCCGTTCCAGGCGGACCCGGTGTTCCTGGTGCAGTCGGGTCAGGACCTCGTCATCCATCGGTGCCATCGCTTGGTGCCTCCGTCGTGTCGGCAGGCGCCGACTGGAAGGCACGCTCGGACTAAGGTGGGGGAGGGCGCATCGACCGGATGCCCTAGGCGTGGCGGAGCGTCGAAGGTTGTGTCAGAGCCCGCTGTACGCGTGGAGGCCGCTGAACCAGAGCGATCCGGAGTAGGTCACGAGGACCATCCCGAACCCGACGACCAGCAGGAGCGCGGCGGGACGGCCGGCCCAGGAACGCTGGTTGCGCGCGTGGAGGTAGACCGCGTAGATGAGCCACGTGACGAGCGCCGCGGTCTCCTTCGGGTCCCAGCCCCAGTAGCGCGACCACGCGATCGATGCCCACCAGGACCCCAGGATGATCATCGTGGCGAAGATCGGGAACCCGATGATCACAGCGCGGTAGGCGACCTCGTCGAGGACCTTGTGCGACGGCAGCCAGGCGAACCGGTCCTGCTGTCCCTGGACGAGATAGGCGACCCCCGCGGCGAACGAAGTCGCGAAGATGCCATACGAGATGACCGCCATCCCCACGTGGATCGTGAGCAGCGGCGCGTTCTGGAGCGCGGGGACCAACGGGGAGATCTCGGAGGGGAGGCTGGACGCGTACAGGAGGAGCATCAGTGCCACGCCCGTCGGGATGAACCCGATGGCCCGGATGGCGTAGCGGCGGGCGAGATACGCGTATCCCGCCAGCATGGAGAACGAGAACGCGACCGTGAACTCATACATGTTCCCCCACGGTCCACGCCCCACCACGATGCCGCGGAGCAGCAACGAGGCACCGAGCGCCACGATGGCTGCGTCGGTCAGCCATGCGGCGGCGCGCGACAGTGGGCTTGGCGATGCCGCCAGGACCGGTCCACCGGACGTGGCGCGCTCCTGGGCGGTGACGAATGAGCCCGTCACGACGCCGGCGTAGGCGGGCTGGCGCCCGAGACCGGCCGCCACGTTCACGGCAGGAAGGGCGCGACGACCGTTGGCCAGCATCACGGCGTGCCCAACGTGGGCGGCGAACCCGAGCGCCACGAGGATCACCCCGATGGAGAAGAGGAGCGAGGAGAGTTCGGCCATCGTCATCGCCTCAGCGGACGCTCGAGCTGCGGGTTCGGTTGCGTCGGGCCGTCAGGCGACAGCCGCGCCACCGGGCTTGGGCCCGGGGGTGGAGTGGACCACCACCGCTCGCGGCTTGACCTTGAGCACGAGGCCGCAATCGGTGCAGGTATCGATGAGCGCCGAGCGGCCCAGCCCGCACATCGGGCAGATGACCGCGAGGTCGTCGCCGCATCGGTCGCAACGCTGGGTGCCGGATCCGAAGATGAGGGCATCACGCCGGCAGTGCGGCAACCCCGGCTGGAAGACCGGCTGGCCGTCGGCCGCGATCTCGGCGAGGCGCGGCCCCTCCACGATCGCCACGGACGCCCGCGGCTTTCGGATCAGGTAGATCAGGCTGCCCAGCATCGTGAACGTGATCAGCGGGCCGACGACGCCCAGGAGGATGAACACGGGAAGCAGCGCGATCAACGCTCCCCAGTCGGGGAGCACGAACATCGCCGTGATCTCCAGGATCGTGTTCCAGACCTCGTTGAGGGCGTCGGTCATGCTCACCCGGGCATCCTACCCGACGGCGGTCGGCCTCGGCGCGGATTGCCCTTCTTGGTCGTGGCGCCACGGCCCGGTGACCAGCCCGCGCGCTCGTCCTCCTCGATCCCGCCGCCGTGGCCGGTGCCTGACGCCCCCGACGCCCCTGCACCGCGCGGTGGCCGTCGGTTGCCCACCGACGGCGACGACAGCTTCGGCTTCTGGAGCCGACCGATGAGCCAGGCGGTCCCGGCCGTCCGTGCCCCACGGTCCCGCAGCGCGTTGCGCAGGGCGAAGTCGTCGGTCACGACGAGGAGGCCGGCTGTGCCCTCCGCCCCGACCATCGCCCGGGTCTCGTCGACCAGCGAGAGCAGCAACTCGTCCGCGCTCCGCCGGCCTGCGTGCCGGACGATCAGCCCCGACGCGACTCGCTCGCCGCGCATCCCGCGGTCCGGCACGCCATCGAGGATGAGCTCGATCCCGATCGCCGCCGGGACGAACGCGCGGAGCTTGCCGATGAGCGCGGCCTGCGGCATCGGTTCGGGCGTCGTCGACATCGCGTGGAGCAGGTTCATCCCGTCCACGAGGAGGCGGTCGGTGCCGGTCAGCGGGTCGCGGGGGAGGGAGGTCACCGCCCCATCGTACGCGTGACGGGACCGACCGCTACGATCGGGACGTGAGCCTGCTCCTCCTCGTGGACCTCGATGGCGTGGTCTATCGAGGCACTGAACCCGTACCCGGGGTGGCCGCCGTTCTGACCGATCGCGCGGCCCGCGGGGATGACGTCGTCTACGTGACGAACAACTCGATGCACTACCGGGCGGATTACGTGACCCGCCTCTCGGCGATGGGGGCGCCGATCACGCCCGAGACCGTGGTCTCGTCGGCCCGGGCGACCGCGCTCCATATCGCCCACCACGAACCGGGGATCCGCCGCGTGCTCGTGCTGGGGGCCAGCGGCCTGGAACGCGAACTGCGCGACGTGGGCCTTGACATCGTGACCGCGGGCCACGCCGCGACGCGGATGCATCAGGAAGGCATCGATGGCTGGGCGGCGGCGGGCGCGCCGGACGCCGTCGTGACTGGGCTCGATCCCAACCTGACATACCTGCGGCTCACCGCCGCCGCCGACTGCATTCGCGCCGGGGCGCGCTTCATCGCCACCAACCTCGACCCCATCTACCCGACGGAGCGTGGCCTCCTGCCGGGTGCCGGCACGGTCGCCGCCGCCGTGCAGTACACGACCGGGGTGACGCCGCTGTCCATCGGGAAGCCGGCGCCGCACCTGCTGGAGCTCGCCGCCGAGGCGGTCGGCCGGTCCGCGGGCGAGGCCGTGATGATCGGTGACGGGATCGGGACGGACCTCGCGGCCGCCCGCGCCGTCGGGGCGAGGTGCATCTTCATGCTGACCGGGGTGACCACCCGGGACCAGGTCGAGGCGCTGCCACCTGACGAGCGGCCGACCGCGATCGCCGTGGATGCCTCGGAACTCGCGGCGGCGCTGGATGCCATGGGCTGATGGCGATGGACCGCTCAGGCAACCGCGGGCCCCTCACCGCCGTCTCGGCACCGATGAAGACGACCCAACGCTCCCACCTCGCGATCCTCCTCCTTGGCCTCACGTTCCTCTTGGCCGCCTGTGGCGCTGCCGCCACATCCGGCAGTCCGGCACCCAGCTCGGCGACCGACCCCGACCCCAGTCCATCCGCGGGCGGGGGTTCGGGCACGATCGATGGGACCGGCGACTGGCGACTCGTCAGCGGCACGAACGCCGGCGCCCCCATCCCGATCGTTCCGGGCTCCGACATCACCATGACCGTGGACGGCAGCCAGATCTCCGGCCGATCGGCCTGCAACCAGTACGGCGGCGAGATCATCGTCGCGAACGGGCAGGTCCAGTTCGGACCGCTGTTCATGACCGAGATGGCCTGCGAGGAGCCCGTGATGGCGTCCGAGGCGGCCTACCACGCGGCCCTGACGGGGGTCCGCGCGGCGACCCGCGACGGCGACACGCTGACGCTGTCTGGCGAGGGCGTGGAGCTCATCTACGAACGACTCGCCCCGCCCCCCACCGCCGACATCGTCGGCACCGTCTGGGTGCTCGAGTCGCTGAGGACCGCCGATGCCGTGTCATCCGTGATGGGTGAGCCGGCCCTGCTGGTGCTGGACCCCAACGGGTCGTTCACCGGTTCGACCGGATGCCGCTCGTTCACCGGGCGCTACACGGAATCGAACGCCGAGATCCTGTTCACCGAGTTCACGATGGACCAGGTCACGTGCTCGCCCGAGCTGGTGAGCCAGGACGACCACGTGGTGTCGGTCCTGGGTGACGGCTTCCGCGTCGAGGTCGATGGCGAACACATGACGATCGCCGGGACCGGGAACCAGGGCCTCGGGTACATGACCCGGGTGCCCGAAGTACCGCAGGCGCCGTAGCGGCGTTCAGTGGCGCCGGTCCGCGGCGGCGGTCCGCGGCGCGGTCCGCGGCGCGGTCCGCGGCGCTGGCCCGCGGCCCGTGGCCGGTCGGCCTGCCCGGCAACGTCCCGCCTAATCTCCACGCGAATCTTCTGGAGGTCGGCGCGGGCCCCAACGTCCGCGGTAGCCACATCGAGACTGGGCGGGACGTTCGGGGCCCCGAACGAGGCCGATCCGGGCACGTGGGCGGCCACGAACGTGCAGATGATTCGCCACAGAACTAGGAGGGACCTTGGCGGGGGCGTCGGGCGCTGGGCGAGGACAGAGCGCCCGATATGCGGCCGATTGTCATCGCGGCGCGAGGTCCCCCCGGCGCGGGGAGGCCCCGCCGGGCGCGTGAGCCATTCAGGCGGTCAGTTCGGGGATCCCCGCCGCCCACGCGTCGAAGGCCGCTCGGATCGGCGCCAGGGTGCTCTCGTCGGCGAAGGCCACGTCCAGCGCGTACCGGTCGATCGCCCAGAGTTCGGGCACGGTCAGCCCGATGACGTCCACCGCGTTGACGTATTCCTCGGACAGCGAGATATCGGAGACAGTCGTGTCATCCGTGTTGAGCGTGACCGGGACGCCGGCTCGGTGGAGGCGGGCGATCGGATGATCGGCGAGTGTCGGGTGCGTCCCGGCTTGCCAATTCGAGGTGGGGCACAGGTCCAGGGCGATGCCGCGTGCCGCCAGTTCGGCGCCCAGCGATGGGTCGTCCACCGTGCGTGATCCGTGGGCGACCCGTTCGGGCTCCACGACCAGCGAGCGACGGACCTGGTTCGCGCCGCCCCATTCCCCGGCGTGGATCGTGATGCGCAGACCGCCGGCCCGCGCCGCCGCATACGCCCTGACGTGGTCGAGCGGGTCCGGGAACGCTTCCTCGGGACCGGCCAGGTCCCATCCGGTCAGCCCCTGGTCGCGGAACCGCACCGCGGTCTCTGCCAGTTCCACGTTCCGTGCCGGGTCGTGGGACCGCAGGGCCGTGCAGATGAGGCGGACCTCGCTCCCCGTCCTCGTCGCAGCGTCGCGGGCGCCGGCGCAGACCGCGGCGATCCCCTCGGCGAGTGGCAACCCACCGAGCACGTGGAGCAGCGGCCCCCAGCGGATCTCGACGTAGCGCACGTGATCGGCGGCCTTGGTCTCCACGAGTTCGGCCGTGATGCGGTACAGGGAATCGGCGTCCTGCATGAGCGCGATCGGGAGGTCGAACGCCTTGAGGAGATCCGCCTGCGAGGCGCACGGCATCGGGGCGATCAGGGCGCGAGACATCCCGGTCCAGTCGCGCGGCGCATCGACGCCCCGCGTTCGGGCGAGGTCGAGCGCGGTGTCCACGCGCAGCGATCCATCGAGGTGGAGGTGCAGTTCGGCCTTGGGCATCGCCTCGAGGAGGCGGCGTCGGGCCTGGGTGTCGGGATCGGCGGCGGGCGTCGTCATCCACCGATGCTACGATTCCGGCCGACTCGGGGCTCGACGCATCCGCACGGCCGCTCCCGCCGAACGGGTTGGTGGACGGCCGCCCCTTGATCGCGGCCCCGAGCATGCAAGGACTCCCACCCATGTCGACCATCCTCGTTACCGGCGCCAGCGGCTTCGTCGGGAGCCGTGTCGTGCCGGAGCTCCTCGACACCGGGCATCGAGTCATCGCGCTCGCGCGCACCCCCACCGCCGGCGAAGCGATCGTCGGGCGGGTCCCGGCGACCCAGCGCGCCGATGTCGAGGTCCGTATCGGCGACGTCACCCGTCCTGAGTCGCTGCCCGGGGCCCTCGTGGGCGTGGACGCCGTCGTCCACCTCGTCGCCATCCCGCGCGACTATCGCGGCGGCGCGGACCTACGCCTGGTCAACACCGAGGGCACCCGCGCGCTGGTGGTGGCGATGGAGGCGGCCGGCGTCCGGCGCCTCGTCCACATGGGCGCGATGGGCGTCGAGGACGACCCGGACCTCCACTACGCGAGTTCGAAGGCGAAGGCGGAGGCCCTCGTACAGGCGTCCGATCTCGATTGGACGATCCTGAAGCCGTCGCTCCAGTTCGGGGAGGGGGACGGGTTCTTCAACATCATCGCGGACCTCGTCCGGATGTCACCCGGCATCGTCCCGGTCCCGGGTCGGGGTGACAGCCGGTTCCAGCCCATCCACGTCGGTGACGTGGCGCGGGTGGTGGGGGCGTCGCTCGCCGATGCCGGGACCGTCGGACAGAGCCTGGAGCTGGGCGGTCCGCGCTACTGGACGTACCGCGAGATCACCCAGGAGGTGCTCACCGCCCTCGGCAAGAAGCGCGCCATCCTGCCCATGCCGGTCCCGCTGATCCGCCTCGTCGCGGGCGCGTCCGAGTTCGTTCGCCTGCCGTTCCCGGTAGCGACGGACCAGTTGCGCCAACTCCGGCTCGATAACATCGGCGCGCTCGGCGTGATCCCGGCGAGGTTCGGGTTCGAACCCCGCCCCATGGAGGGCGCGCTGGGCTACCTGCGCGCCAAACGCCGCGATCAGGCGCCCGGAGGCCGATGACCGCCGCGGGCCGAGTCCTCGCCGCCATCGCCTGGGTCGCCGCGGTGATCGTCATCGCGTTCGGGGCCGCCGGGATCGTGACCGGCATGGGAGCACCCGCCACGGTCTCGGAGCGACCCGAGTTGACGATGCGCGGCGATGCCGTCGTGACCCCGGCGCTCGATGCAGCGGAGGGCGAGTTGCGTGGGCTGGCCGACGATGTGACCGCGCTCGCGGCCGAGGCCCGCGCGGCGCTGGCAGCCCTCAACGGCAGCGACCTCGCGACCGTCGAAGCATCCGTGGCGCGCGGAGACGAACTGGTGGCGGCGATCCGCAACCGGGTGCGCGACGTGGGGGAAGCCCTCGACGCGACACCGCTGATCGGGACGCCCGAGGCGGAGTTCACCGTCTCGGCAGCGGTCCGCGAACGGCACGCGCGGTTGGTGGAGGCTGCGACGCTGACCTCGGGGCTCGACGCGGCATGGGTCCGACTCACCACTGGTTCCCTCGCGGCAAGCCGGTTGTCGGACCGGCTCGCGGAGCATGACGAGGCGGTCCTCGCGGCGGCGGCCCTGGGGCGGCGCGGGGACTACAAGGAGGCGGTCGCGGCGCTTGACGAGGCGGACACGGCCGTCACCGATGCGCGCGCCCTGCGCGATCGACTCGCCGCAACGGTCGACGTCACCACGCTCGATGCCTGGCTGGACCGCAACGCTGACTACGATGCCGCGCTGCGCCGGCTGTATCTCGCCCTGGACGATCTCGGCGGCCGGGTGACCGACGAGGTCCGCGAGGCACGGGCCGCGGAACGGATCGCGATGGAGCGACTCCCACCCGATGGGCGGGCCATGGTCCTGATCATGGCCGAGATCGGGCGGGGCGGGATGAACAGTGCCGTGATCGCGATCGAGGAGACCCGCGGGACGCTGACCCGCGCCCTCGCCGACGCCGCGGAGACCGCCGCACCTGATGCGGTCCCATCGGCCTCGCCCGCGGATCCGACGCCGCCCTCCTGACTCCCGCTCCGGCCGGCCGGCCGGGCGCTACACTCCCCGCAATGTCTCGCCACCGGCCGCCTCGTCGCGCCTCGTCCGGGTGCACGGGTATCGCTGCCGCCGCATCCCGGGAGGACCACAACAGCCGTGCAGCTTCGTGTCGTCACCGATCAGCCGTGGGACGTCAAGGCCGACGTCCTCGTCATCCCCGTCGCCGCTGACCCAGCGTTCGAGGGCCCGCTCGATGAGCTCGACCGGCGTGCCGGCGGCGAGCTGCGCGCCCTGGCAGCGTTCAAGGAGCTCTCCGGCAAGCAATTCAGCACGTCGCTCGCGAGTGCCGGCGAACTGCCGGCTGGCCGACTGCTGACCGTCGGGATCGGGGATCCGGCCACGCTCGATCGCGAGGCCGTCGTTCGGGTCGCGGCGTCGGCCGAGCGCCGGCTCGGTGGACGCAACGTGCGTTCGGTCGCGATCTGGCTGACACCGCTGGCGGGCGCCGATGGCCTCGATGGCGACGCCGATCTGGCGGGCAACCTGGTGGCGCGTGGTGTCATCGAAGGGTCGTATGACCCCAAGTCCATCTACCGGACGGACACCCCGCCCGACGTCCGCGGCAACGGTGCGCCGCTGCGCGGCGATTGGGCCGATATCGCCTCCCCGCCGACGCTCGATGAGCTGATCCTGGTCGTCCCCGGTGGCGACGCAGCAGCCGTTCTCGCGGCAGCGGAGCGCGGCGTGATCATGGGCGAGGGCGCCAACACTGCCCGGACGCTGTCGAACCGGGCGGCGAACGACGTGTCCCCGGCAGTCCTCGCGGACGAGGCGCGGGCCATCGCCGAGCGCAACGGCCTGTCCATCGATGTCATCGGGCCCGAACGGGCGACCGAGCTCGGGATGGGCATGTTCATGGCCATCGGGCGCGGGAGTGACAACCCGCCGCAGATGATCGTCATGCGCTCGGGCGGCGAGGGCGAGCTCGACGCACTCGGACGGCACGTCGCGATCGTCGGCAAGGGCGTCTGCTTCGACTCGGGCGGGATCAGCATCAAGCCATCCGACCGGATGGAAGAGATGAAGATGGACAAGACCGGGGCGTGCACGGTCATCGCCGCGATCGAGACCGTGGCCCGGCTGGCGCCCGGCACCCCGTTGCTCGCGGTGGCCCCCGCGGTCGAGAACATGCCCGGGCCGCATTCCGCGCGCCCCGGGGACGTGGTCACGGCCCTCAACGGCAAGACGGTCGACATCACCAACACCGACGCCGAGGGCCGGCTGATCCTGGGCGACGCCATGACCTGGGCGGAACGGCAGGGCGCGACCCATCTCGTGGACGTCGCCACGCTGACCGGCGCGGTCTCGCGGGCGCTGGGGCACCTCGTGACCGGGGCGTTCGGGACGCCGCAGTCGTGGTACGACGAGGTCGTGGCCGCGGGTGCGCGCGCCGGCGAGCGCTACTGGCAGCTGCCGCTGATCGACGAGTACGTATCGGACATGGACTCGTGGTACGCGGACTTCCAGAACTCGAGCTCGGCCGAGGGGTCGCTCGTGAAGTCGGGCCTGTTCCTGCGCGAGTTCGCGACGGTCCCGTGGGTCCACCTCGACATCGCCGGCACGGCGTACTACCGCAAGGCGATGTCGTACGCGCCGCGCGGCGCAACGGGGGCATCGCACGCCACGCTCGTGGAGCTGGCACTTGCGGGGGCGCGCGCGGACTGACCGCTCGCGGCCACGTTGAGAATCCCGACCGCAGCACCCTGGGTTGATCGATGGAGCCGCTGAGCATCGCCATCGCGGCTCTGGGCGGGGCGATCGGTGGTGCGCTCGGGGGCGCGGCGGATCGGTTCGCGACCCGCTGGCCGGAGCACGACGAGGAGCACCCGGCCGGACGCGCCATCGATTGGCGGACCGCCACGTGCGCGATCGTGGGCGCGCTGGCGTTCGCGCTGCTGCCGCTGCGGCTCGGGGGCGACCCGCTTGCCCTCGTGCTGTTCGGGGCCTGGTTCGTGGCGATGATCTTCGGGCTGGCCACGGATCTGGATCAGCGCTTGCTGCCCGACGAGGTCACGCTCCCGGTGATCCCGATCGCGCTCGTGTACGCGATCAGCGGACTCAACCCACTGGTGGGTGGGGACTGGGTGCTTGCCGTGGTCGCGGCGCTCGTGATCCCGGCCGTGCTGTACCTGCCATCGATCCCGTTCGGGGCGGGGGCGTTCGGGATGGGTGACGTGAAGTTCCTGGCCGGCATGGGCCTGATGGTCGGGGGCGAACGGGCCGTGGGCGCCGTGTTCGTAGGGCTGCTCGTCGCTGGGGCCGTGCTGCTCCTGCTGCTTGTCACCCGGCGGATCGGGCGCCGATCGTACGTGCCGTTCGGGCCGTTCCTGATCTTCGGGGCGTTGTGGGCGGTGCTGATCCGGGTGTGAGGGACGTGAGAACGCGCGGCCGACGCCCGGCCAGGGCCGGCCCACCCGCCAGACGACCGGCCCACGGCCTCCGAGTCCTGCGGCAGCGTCCCACCTAGTTCCGTGGTGAATCTCGTGGAGCCCGCAGGGTCTTCGAGAGCCCCGAAACGTCCCACCCAATCTCAGAGTGACTAGCACGGACGTTGGAGCGACGCGGATCGCACACTGGATTCGCGGGGAGACTAGGCGGGACGTCGGGTGCTGGCGCGCGGCGTGGGCAACAGACCGCGCACACGACCGGCACGTCCGTTGTCCGGCGCACGCTCCTGGGCTGCGGTCGGGCCCGGCCGCCGTGGCTGCACGCATCGGTCCCACGAGCGCACCGGACCATCGGCCCAGTCGGCGCGCAGGAGGCGGTCGGTAGACTCTCCCGTGGACGCACCGGCCGGCCCGCTGGACGGGTGGGGGTATCATGCCCGGGAGCCGGAGATCCAGGTGTCGTCCAACGGCAGTGCCCGTCGAGGGACGGCGATCCACCGGCGGGCTGACCGTCGACCTGCGCCAACCGAGACACGGCGCCGACCAACGGAGATTGCTCGCACGATGACGTCGCCCAGGTGATGCGCCGCCAGAACGACCGAACCGACGCCCCGATGGCGACCGGCTGGTCGAGCCGCCCCGCGCGCCGATCGGCTGGCCGAGCCCGACGTCACCTGCCCGCCCTGCTCCTGCTCATCCCGCTGGTCTTCGGGCTGCTCGGCGCCCCCGGCAATACGGCCGTGGTCCAGGGCGACGAGCTTGCGGACGCCAAGGCGAAGCAGGCCCAGCTCAAGAAGGAAGTCGCCGAGCAGAAGGCCAAGGTCAAGCAGCTCAACGAGCTTCAGGGCTCCCTTGCGGCCGAGATCCGCGAGACCCGTCGGCAGCTCAACGCGATCGGCGTCGACCTCTCGGCGGTCCGCAAGAAGATCACCAAGATGGAGACCAGGATCCTCGAGGTCCAGAAGGTCTACGCCGGGCTGATCGTCCAGGTCTCGGAGATGGACGCCGAGCTGCGCCACGTGGTCGCCAAGGAAGCCGCCAAGCGCGTGGAGCTCGGCGAGCGCCGGGCCCAGCTCGCCGACCGCGTCCGCAACGCGTACGACACCGACCGCACCTCACCGCTCGAAACGCTGCTCTCGAGCGGGACCTTCACGGACCTGCTGGCCGAGATGAGCTTCTACATCGATGTCGCCGAGCAGGACAAGGCGCTCGCCGAGCAGATCACGAAGGACAAGGAAGCCCTCGCGGTCATGCGCGAGACGGTCACTGCCACCCGCGATCGAACGCATGTCCTCCGCCAGGAAACGGCCGCGCAGAAGCGCGAGCTCGATCGAAGCCTCGCCGAGCTCAAGGAGACGCGCGCCGCGCTCAAGAAGCTCGAGAAGGCCGTCGCGAAGGCGCTGCGCGAGCAGCGCGCCCAATACGCGGCCATCGCTCGGAACAAGGCCAACGCCGCGAAGGTCATCAAGCAGGCGGCCGCCAAGCAGAAGGAGCTCGCCCGCCAGATCGACAAGCTCATCGAGGAGCAGGTCGACAAGGGCAAGATCCCGTCGCAGTACAACGGCACGTTCCGCTGGCCGATGGACAAGTTCAACATCAGCGGCGAATACGGCTGCAGCTCATTCACGTGGTACGCGCCGGGCAACGGCTGCGCGCACTACCACAACGGCATCGACCTGGTCGCCCCATACGGGACCAAGGTGCGCGCCGCGGGCGCCGGAACGGTGGTCTACGTCGGTTGGAACTGGGCCGACGGGGCCGATCCAGCGTGGATCGTCGTCATCGCCCACTCGAGCTCGATTCGCACGTGGTATGCCCACATGCAGCCCAAACGGCCGGTCTCGGTCGGAGAGTCGGTCTCGAAGGGTCAGGTCATCGGGTACGAAGGCAACACCGGCAACTCGAGCGGTGCCCATCTCCACTGGATGGTGGAGAAGAACGGCAACTTCGTGAACCCGCGCCTCTTCCTCTAGCCGTCGGGACGTTCACCGTCGCATAACCCCGCGGACACGTTCGCGGCCGTGGCCCGTGCTAGCATCGGTGCACGGAACCCATGGACGTCGGAGGCGGATCCGGACCGTGAAACGCACGATGGCGGTCATCCTGGCAGGTGGCGAGGGCGAGCGGCTCTCGATCCTCTCGCAGGAACGCGCCAAGCCCGCGGTCCCGTTCGGTGGCAAGTACCGGATCATCGACTTCACGCTGTCGAACTGCGTGAACTCCGACATCGATGACGTGGTCGTCCTCACCCAGTACAACCCGCGCTCGCTGAACGACCACATCGGTCTTGGCCGCCCCTGGGACCTGGACCGCAACCACGGCGGCGTGAAGATGCTCCAGCCGTACATCGCGCGCGGTCGTGTCGCAGAGTGGTATCGCGGGACCGCCGATGCGGTCCTGCGGAACATGAACGTGATCGAGCACTCCGACTCGGACGCGATCGTCCTGCTCGCGGGCGACCACATCTACAAGATGGACTACCAGCCGTTCGTCGCAGCGCACCGGCGCCGACGTGCGGACGTGACGATCGCGGTCCGGCGCGTGCCGCTGGCCGAAGCCTCGAGGATGGGGATCCTGGCGCTCGATGACGCCGATCGGGTCGTCGAATGGCAGGAGAAGCCCAAGCAGCCCAAGAGCGACCTCGCCTCGATGGGCGTCTACGTGTTCTCCAAGAAGGCGCTGCGACGGTTCCTGTCGGAAGACCGCGTCGATTTCGGGTCGCACGTGATCCCGGCGATGCTTGAGGCGGGCGCGCGCGTCTTCGGCTATCGATACAAGGGCTACTGGCAGGACGTCGGGACGATCCAGTCGTACTGGGAGACCAACATGGCGCTCCTCGACGACGACCCGGAGCTGGATCTGTACGACAAGGACTGGGTCATCCATACGCGGTCCGAGGAGCGTGCTCCCGCCAAGGTGGGCCCCACGGCGCAGGTCCATCGATCGCTCATCAGCCACGGCTGCGTCATCAACGGGACGGTCGTGAATTCCGTTCTGTCACCGGGCGTCCGCGTGGACGTGGGTGCGGTCGTGCGCGACTCCATCGTGATGTTCGACTCGGTCATCCGGTCGGGCGCGGTCGTGGATCGATCCATCCTGGACAAGGAAGTGGTCGTGGGCCCGGGCGCCATCATCGGCGACGGGCCGTTCGACGACCGGCCCAACAAGCAGGAGCCAGGGCGGCTCAACACGGGCATCACCGTCGTCGGGAAGCGGGCGGTCGTTCCGCGCGGTGCCCGGATCGGGCGGAATGTCAAGGTCGCAGCGGACATCCGGTCCACCGATTTCGTGAAGAAGGTCATCCGGAGCGGCGAGTCCGTGGAACCCAAGCCTGGCGTGCGCCGGGCGCATGATCACGGACCGTACTCGCACGAACACCCGGTCGCGGCGGTCGGTGGTGGCGGGCGCGGGAAGGGCGCGCGCGGCAAGCGCGACTGACGGGCCGCGACGCGGCGCTGCGCCACGGGTTGGCCTGATGGGTCTCGCTCGGGCCAAGGCCACGCCGGCGCGAGGTCCTACGTCCCACCTAGTCCTGTGGTGAATCGCGTACACGATCTCCGGTCGCCCAACGTCCGCCCGAGTCGCGCCACGACTAGCACGGACGCGATCGGGGCCCCAGAGCCTGTGCAGCGTCCCGAGGATTCACAGGGACACTAGGCGGGACGTTCGGCGCCGGTCGGGGCGGGAAGTCCGGCGTCCGGGCGTCGGGACCCGGTCCGCGTCGGGACCCTGCCCGCGCCGCGCCGGCCCGCGCGGGATCCCACCCGCCCGCGTCGCACCCCGCGCCGTACCGGCCCTGCGCGGGACCGCACCCCGCGCCTGTCCCGCCGCCCACCCGCGAGCACGTTCTCGGCTAGACTCCGCGGGCCATGCATTCCGCCGACCACGGCGCCCCGAAGGGCGCCGTCACGCCGGCCGACGTCGAGCGCTGGATCGCCGATCTGGGCCTCGTCCCGCTCGAGCGAGCCGAGCGCGACCAGATCGCCAGCTGGGATCTTGTCCTCGACGGCCGCCGCCGGTTCGATCTCCGCGTCACCATCATCCTGGACCCGGGCCATGCCCTGATCTGCTGGGCGCACTACGCGCCTCCGATCGGCGACATGTTCCGCAAGTCGTATCGACGCCTCCTGCGCTGGAACGACGAGTTCCCGTTCGCCAAGTTCAGCGTCGGTGAGGATGAGCGTCCGCTGCTCGCGGTCGAGCAATCGATCGCGACGGCTGCGGCCGCCGGGGCGGACGGTCTTGGCATGGCGCTCGCGAGGATCGTGGGGATCGCCGACCGGCTGCTCGACGAGTCGAAGGGCTGGATCTGGATCGGCGGCCGGATGCCGGACACGACCGGTCGGACGACCCGGAACGAGGCGCTCCTGGAGCGGTTCGCGCCGCACCTGTCCGAGTTGTTCGAGACGGCTCCCGCCCCCGCCGACCCTGCGATGGCCGCCCCGACCTCCGCGGGGCCTGGCACATGACCGCGCGGCGCCTCGCCACATCGCTCCTCGCCGTCGTCGCTGCGATCGGCCTCCTGGGTGTCCCGCTGGGCCCGACATCCCCCGGGGACGTTCGTGCAGCACGGCCCGACCTGACCATCACGAGCCACGCGACGTACGACGTCCAGCCGGACGAGCAGCGGATCCGGGTCACGGTGGACCTGACCCTGACCAACCACCTCAAGGACACCAAGACGAAGCGCTACTACTTCGATGAGGCGTTCCTCGACATCATGCCGCGCTCGTCCGGGTACAAGCTCACGCGGAAGGGCACGAGCCCCACCGTGAAGGCCATCAAGAAGGCCGACGAGTACACGCGGCTTCGCCTGAACTACCCACGCCTGTACAGCGGCAAGACCGCGAAGTATCGATTGACGTTCAATCTCAACGACCCGGGTGGCGCTCCCACCCGCGACCTCCGGGTCGGCAATTCGCTCGTGTCGTTCCCGGTCTGGGCGTTCGCGACGGACTCCACGCCCGGCAGCTCCGTCTCGGTGGTCTTCCCGCCGGGATACGAGATCAAGGTCGAGGCCGGCGCCATCAAGGATCCGACCACCGACGACGAGGGCCAGACGGTCTTCGACACGGGCAAGCTGGCGAAACCGCTCGACTTCTTCGCCTATCTCGTCGCGGATCGGCCCGGCGCGTATCGCGAGGAGACCGTGTCCGACGACCGTCCTCGGCGAACCCGACCCAAGTGACGGTGCGCTCCTGGCCGGACGACGAACCGTGGGCGGAGCGCATCACCGGGCTGCTGAGCGGCGCCCTGCCCGCGCCTGGGCGAGCAGATCGGCCTGCCGTGGCCGCACGACGAGCCACTGACCGTGGAGGAAGCGGTCAGCCGATCCACCGAGGGCTACGCCGGGCTGTTCGACCCCGGGCGCGGCCTGGTCGAGATCGCCTACTACGCCGACGACTTCGTGGTGCTCCACGAGGCCGCCCATGGCTGGTTCAACGGTTCGCTCCTGGCTGACCGCTGGTCGAACGAGGCGTTCGCGTCCTACTACGCGGCCGAGGTCGCCGAAACGCTCGACGTCGATGCGCGCGGCGAGGAACTCACCGAGGAGCTCGCAGACGGCACGGATCCCGCTCAACGCCTGGGGCCCGATCGGCCAGGAGACCGGGACCGCAGGAGGACTACGCCTACGCCGCGGCCCTCGCCCTGGCACGGGCGATCGGTGAACGGGCCGGCGAGGACGGCCTCCAGGCGGTGTGGTCCGACGCAGCCGGCGGCGTCAGCGCCTACCAGCCACCCGACGGCGCGGTGGAGCGCGTGGACGGCCCCCCGGACTGGCGTGGCCTGCTGGACCTCCTTGAGGCGCGAACGGACGCGACCTACGACGACCTGTGGCGGACCTGGGTCGCCCGGCCCGACGACCTGCCCCTGCTCGACGCTCGTGCGGCCTCGCGCCAGCGCTTCGATGCCGTGACCGAGCTCGCGGCCGACTGGCGACTGCCGCGACCGATCCGCGATGCGCTCCGCGCGTGGCGGTTCGACGATGCCGACGCTCTGCTCGCGGGCGCCACCGAGGCGCTCGAGGCACGCGCGGACGTGGAAACCGCGGCCGCCGCATCCGGGCTGATCGCCCCGGCGGGCCTACGCCTCGCGTTCGAGGACGACGACGGGTTCGAGGACGCCGAGGCCGAGGCGGCCGCCGAGCTGGCAACGATCCAGCACTACGCGACGGCGGAAGCACTCCGCCCTGCCACCTCGAACCCCATCCTCGCACTCGGGCTCTACGGGGAGTCGCCCGAGGCCGACCTCGTCGCAGCGCGCGATGCCCTCGCCCGCGGCGATCTCGAGGAGTCGGTCGCCGCTTCGGTTGACGCGGCGGATACGTGGGCCGGCGCCGAGGCCTTGGGCCAGGGTCGCGCGTTCAGCATCGCCCTGCTGATCCTCGCGGCGGTGCTGTTCGCCACCATGGTCGTCATGACGCTTCGGCGCCGGCGCCGTCCGAGGCAGCAAGCCGTCCGGATGGCGAGGCCCCGCTGACGCGTCGGTCGCGCGGGTCGACATGACCGCACCCTGCGCTACACTCGCCTGCCCAGTTCCACCCGACCCTTCCGGAGTCCAGACCGACTGATGGGCCACCAGCGCACGCGACCCTCGCACGAGATCATGTCCGGCGACTCGGCGGATGTGTACTTCGCCCGCGCGGAGAGCATCCTCGAGCAGGAGGGGATGGACCCCCTCGTCACGATGGAGGTCTTCACGCGCCAGGAGGCGGTGCTGTGCGGGATCGACGAGGCCAGGAACCTCCTCGGGCACGTGCTCGCCCCCGCCGATCCCGCCGAGACCCTCCTCGAGGCGCTCGAAGACGGCGACCTGGTCGGCCCCAAGGAGATCGTCCTCCGGATCCGGGCCCGCTATCGCCGGTTCGGGCTGTACGAGACGGCGATGCTGGGGATGCTCGCCCAGTCCACCGGATGGGCGACCGCGGCCCGCGAGTGCGTCGAGGTCGCCGCCCCGGACCCGGTCATCAGCTTCGGTGCCCGGCACGTGCACCCGGACATCACGGACGTGCTCGACTACGCCGCGATCGTCGGCGGGTGCGTCGGCGCGTCCACGCCCGGCCGGCGCCCGGCTCGCCGGACTGAACCCGACCGGCACCATGCCGCACTCGCTGGTGCTGATCTTCGGGGACACCGTGGAGGCGGCGCTCGCGTTCGATCGCGACCTCGGCCCCGAGGTCCCGCGCATCGTCCTCGTGGACACGTTCAAGGACGAGGCCGAGGAGGCGCTGCGGGTCGCCCACGCCCTGGGCGATCGGTTGTACGGGATCCGTCTCGACACCCCATCGGAACGAGGGCGCGTCACGGCCGACCTCGTCCACGAGGTCCGGGCGCGGCTGGACCAGGAGGGGTACCACCACGTGAAGATCACCGTGTCGGGCGGGCTGACTCCCGATCGGATCCGGTACTTCAAGGACGCCGAGGCGCCGGTCAATTCCTACGCGGTCGGGTCGTATATCAGCGGGGCGACGCCCATCGATTTCACCGGCGACATCAAGGAGATCGACGGCACGCCCGATCGCCAAGCGCGGCCGGATCCCGGGCGTGACCGAGTCGCCCCGACTCAAGGTCGTGGACCTCGCGCCGTACCGCGAGGACTGAGGCTCCGCGGGTGGACGAGGAGTCCGCATACGAGCTGCTCCAGCGTGGTCAGGCGCTGCTCGAGGGACGCCACCATGCCCAGGCGGCCATCGTCCTCGAACGGGCCGACCGGCTGGAGCCAGGCAAGGCATCGATCCTGGAGGCCCTTGGTCGGGCCTACTTCAACTCCGGCCAGCACGAGCCCGCCCGCGCGACGTTCGAGCGGCTCCTCGAGATCGATCCCTCGGCCCACTACGCGCACTTCGCGATGGGCCAGAGCCTCAAGAAGCTGGGACGCCGCGAGGAGGCCGGCACGCATCTGCGACTTGCGGTCGCCCTGGACCCGGAGAGCCCGCTGTACCGCGGTGCCCTGGCGCGCCTGGGGCCGGAGGCTCGGCCGCCGGGGCAGGATCCGGCGACCGTCCGATTGAGGCGCGCGCCCCGCGGACCGTCAGACCGCCGCGCCGACCGGCCCCGAACAGCCCCGGTTTCCGGCGAGATCCGTGGCACACACCGTGACCTCAGCCGTCGGCTGGCACCGTCGCTCGCCACAGGTACTCGCCGATACCAGGTCATGGGTCGCTCCGCCGTCGGGATCGACGATGACGACGGATCGCAGCGACGTCGCAAGGTTGCTGGTGTGGTCCGTGACCCGGGCGGTCGAGGACGCCGTCAGCACGGACGACGCCCGCGACGACCGGCCCCGCCGTGTCCGGCGGGATGCCGGTCCCCCGATAGACGAGGTCCGGATCGACGACCTCGCCCTGCGCGTCGACGACGTCGAGCCGACCGTCGCCATCGAGGTCGGCGACCGCCATGCCCAGCGTCCCGGTCGAGGCCGGCGTCCCGAACGCCGCCGCGCCGAGCGAGAGTCGACCGGTCCCGTCGTTGACCAGCAGGCGGTCCACTGCCGTCGAGCGAGCCGATGATGAAATCCGGGTCGCCGTCCGACTCGGCGTCGAGGAACACCACGACGTTGTCGTCCGCCGACGGGTTGGCTTCCGTCGGCCAGAGCGTCGCGGTCGCATCCGTGAAGCCGCCGTCGCCGTCGCCGAGCAGGAGTCGTTCGGTGGCGTCCGGTCCATCGTTGATGGTGACCACATCGAGGACCCCGTCGCCATCGACGTCCATCGGTTCGAACTCGTAGTTGTTGGACGCCGGCGGGAGCCGGTCCGAAGCGTCCACGAACACGCCCGACCCGTCGTTGTGGAGCAGCAGCCCGTTCGGGCACATCTTGCAGGACTCGAGGATGTCGAGGTCGAGGTCGCCATCGACATCGATGAACTCGATGTCCCACGAGAACCCGCGCGGCTCGTCCGGGATGGCCCCGTCCGGCGCCGCGCGGAACCTCGCGCTCCCGTCGTTGAGCCAGAGCCGAGGCGGGGCGCTCGCGCCCTGCATCGGGTTGCCGGGTCCCCAATCGGCCAGGATCAGGTCGAGGTCGCCGTCGCCATCGACATCACCGGCCTCGAGGTCGCCGACACTCAGGGCGACGTCGGGCAGGTGGGTCTCCGTGACTTCCTCGAACTCGAGACCACCACGCCCGAGGAACAGGCGCGACTGGGTCTGGTAGGTGTTCCCGATGACGATGTCGACGAGACCGTCGGCGTCGAGGTCGCGCACCTTGACCACCCGGGCCAGGTTGCCGACGTCGCCGAGGACCTCGGACGTCCGGTCCGCGAATCGGGCCTGACCGTCGTTGATCAGGACACGGGTCGGTTCCGGCGGTCCAGGCGAGTCGTACAGCCCGCCGTTGGCGAACAGGATGTCGACATCGCCATCGGCGTCGAGGTCGGCGAGTTCCACCTTGTTGGTCCACTCGGCGGTCGTGCCGATCGTCGACGTCCGTGGCGTCGATCCAGTAGGCGGTCGGGGGAGATGCCGTCGGGCTCGGCGTCGAGGTCGCGGAGGCCGTCGCGACCGCGGACGAGTCGGCCGACTCGCTGGCCGATCCGGACGGCGTCGCGTCGGACGGGGTGCACGCCGCGATGAGGACCACCGAGCCGACCATGGCCGACCACCTGCGCCAGCGTCGCATCGTCGCCTCCTGGCGCGACTGTACCAGCCCAGCGTTCGTTGTCGCGGATCAGCCGCCGCGGAGACGGGCCAGCCAGAACAGGCCCACGATCGACTTCGAATCGCGGATCTCGCCGCGCTCGACGGCCGCCACCGCGTCGCGCCACGGGAGCCACTCGAGGATCAGGCGCTCGTCCTCGTCCGGTCCGAGCCGCCCTTCCGGATGCGCCGCGCTCAGATCCGTGGCCAGGAACAGGTGCATGAACTCGTCGGTGAACCCGGGCGCCGTGTAGAACGCGGTGAGCTTGCGCCAGGTGCCCGCCCGCAGGCCGGTCTCCTCCTCGAGTTCGCGCCGAGCGGCGATCTCGGGATCCTCCTTGGTTCCGTCGTCGTGGACGTCGAGGCCGCCCGCCGGGATCTCGAG
The DNA here is from genome assembly GCA_963743815.1 of uncultured Chloroflexia bacterium. GTDB lineage: Bacteria > Chloroflexota > Limnocylindria > Limnocylindrales > CSP1-4 > SPCO01. The sequence goes on from CAVURB010000003.1 coordinate 494,903, forward strand.
GAGGGCGTCGTTCGGCCGGGAGTCGCCACTGGCGGACGAGCGCGACGCGCTCCCGATCGTCGATCGCGACCACCGCGACGGCACCCGGGTGTCCGGCGATGTCGCGGGTGGATCGCCGGCCGTCGGGCAGCTCGACGGTATCGACCCGGAACGTCAGGTAGCGGCCCTGATGGATGACCCGCGACTCGACGACGCGCTCGACGAGATCGGCCCCGGAGGATCCCTCCGGGGCCGTGAGATCGCCGGGGTTCGATCGCCGCTCAGGCGGTGACCTCCACCGGTGGGGCGGCCGCCGCGGCCGCCGCGACCAATTCCGGGCGTCATCGCTGCGCCGGTCTCCGCGTCGAACAGGTGCAGCTTTTCGAGCGGCAGCACGAGATCGACGATGTCGCCGGGGCGGACGCGGTGCGACGAATTGACGATCGCCACGACGTCCTTGTCCGCGGCATTGACGTGGAGGAGCTCCTCGTTGCCGAGGTACTCCACGACGTCGGCGCGAGCGCGGAAGGAGCCGGCGTTCGACCCGGCCTCGCCGATGTCGAGGTGCTCCGGCCGGAACCCGGCGACGAGCTTGCGGCCGGCGATGTCGCCCGCGACCGATCGCAGGCGCGGCGGCGTCGGGACGGACCAGTCGCCGGGGCCGATGAGCCGCGCCGAGTCGCCGGAGCCTTCCACCGTGACATCGACGAAGTTCATCGACGGGCTGCCGATGAAGCCCGCGACGAATCGGTTGAGCGGGGTGTCGTACAGGGACTGCGGGGTGCCGACCTGCATCAGCACGCCCTCGCTCATCACCGCGATGCGCGAGCCCATCGTCATGGCTTCGACCTGGTCGTGGGTGACATAGACGACGGTCGTCTTGAGGCGCTGATGCAGCCGGGCGATCTCGGCGCGGGTCTGCACGCGCAGCTTGGCGTCGAGGTTGGAGAGGGGCTCGTCCATGAGGAACACGGCCGGCTCGCGGACGATCGCGCGGCCCAGGGCGACGCGCTGGCGCTGTCCGCCGGAGAGCTCCTTCGGCTTGCGATCGAGGAGCTTCTGGAGCTGGATGGTCTCAGCGGCCTCATTGACCCGACGCTCGATATCCGCCTTGGGGACCTTGCGCAGCTTGAGACCGAACGCGAGGTTCTCGCGGACCGACATGTGCGGGTAGAGCGCATAGCTCTGGAACACCATCGCGATGTCGCGATCCTTGGGGGGAACGTCGTTGACGACGCGGTCCCCGATGCGGAGTTCTCCGCTGGAGACCTCCTCGAGGCCGGCGATCATCCGCAGGCTGGTCGTCTTCCCGCAGCCCGATGGTCCTACCAGGACCATGAACTCGCCGTCCCCGATCTCGAGGTTCAGATCCTGCACGGCGTGGAAGTCGCCGTAGATCTTGTTGACGTGGTCGAACGTGACCGTCGCCATGGCGCGAGTACCTCCACTCCCAGCGGCGCATCGCGGGCCCATGCATCCCAGTCGCCCGAGGGCGATGTCCCACCGAGGCGGAACGCGGACGGGCCCCGTACGTGGCAGCTCGGGGTAACCGCATCGTAGGCGCGTGGTACCCGGGACGCAACCCACGGTGCAGATCGACGTGGGCTCCGCCTGACCATCGGCCCGCCGAGTCGGCCCGTCCGGCACTGTCGCCGTCACCCGGGCTGCGGTTCCATGACGGCACGGAGCCGACGTCCGGGCGCTCTCGCGCGTCCGCGGCGTCGGGATGGAGGTGCATCATGACCGGCATGGCCCATGGCGCGCGGTCGAACCCGCGCGAGGGCATCGTCTTCGCCATCATCCTCATCGCGGTGGGCGTGGGGGCGCTCGCGCTGCAGGTCGTGCCCGATGCGGGCGCGTGGATCATCCTGCTGATCGGCCTTGGACTCCTCGCCGTATTCGCCGTCGTGCGCGAGTACGGCGCCCTGGTCCCGGGTGGGATCATGACCGGCCTGGGCGCCGGGATCCTCGCGTCCCAGGGTCTCGCCCTCGAGAACGAGGCGACCGGTGGGGTGATCGTGCTGGGCCTCGGCCTGGGGTTCATCTCCATCTGGGTGATCGGCGCGCTCTTCCATGTCGCCGAACACCACCCCTGGCCGCTGGTGCCGGGCGGCATCCTGAGCGTGATCGGCGTCTCGCTGCTGGCCGGTGGCCAGGCGGTCGAGTTCATGCGCTTCTGGCCGGTCGCCGTGATCGCGATCGGACTGATCGTGCTTTGGCGCGCCGTGGTCGAAGGCAGGGACCGCACATGACCGGGACGCTCGTTCCGCCGGCGACCGGCGCCCGACCGGTCGCCGGATCTGGCCCGGTCCGCACCGTGAGCGCCGTGCTCGCGGACCGCCGGGTCGCGTTCGCCGCGGTGATCGCGATCGGGGCGGCCGCCGGACTCCTCATGGCGTCCGTCACCCCGCGCGGCCCGACCACCACCCTCACGGGTCTCGGCGTGATCGTCCTCGCGCTCGTCGTCGGGCTCGCATCGGGCGCGCTGTTGCGATCCACCTGGGCGGTGATCCCGGCAGGTCTTGCACAACTGCTGGTCTTCGAGGTGGGCCGCGCGGGCCTGGACGGCCCGACCGTGGATGCCATCCGGCTGGACTCCACGTTCGGCATCATCGCGCTGCTCGTGGGTCGCGGCTTGCACGCGTTGCTCGTGCTGGTCCCGCTCGTGGTCGGTGCGCGCGTCGGCGCCCTGGCGGCCACGGGACGGCTGACGCCGCGGTCGCCTGCTTCGTGGGGAGGCGCGCTCGTCGTGGTCGGACTGGCCATCGTCGTCGCCTGGCCGGCATCCACGCCGCCGGTCGTCGACGCATCCGGCGCCACGATCCCGGGCAGCCTCGCCACCCTGGAGACCGTCCCGCTGGGCGGCACCGAGCAGACCATCATGATCCGGGCTGCGGACCCGTCCAAGCCGGTGCTGCTATTCCTGTCCGGTGGACCCGGGCAGTCCGATCTCGCCCTCGCCCGTGCCCTGACGACGGGATGGGTGGACGACCTCGTCTTCGTCGACTGGGACCAGCGCGGCAACGGTTCGTCGTACCCGTCGATCGACCCGCTTGCATCGATGACCCTCGACCAGGCGGTCGCGGACACGATCGAGCTCAGCGAGTACCTCCGCGAGCGCTTCGCCGAACAGAAGATCTACCTGATGGGTGAGTCGTGGGGCACCATCCTGGGCGTCCTTGCCGTCCAGCAGCGGCCCGATCTGTTCCACGCGTGGATCGGCAGCGGGCAGATGGTGGACGTCCGAGAGACGGATCGGCGGATCTATGCGGACCTGACCGCGCTGGCCGAGCGGACCGGCGACACGGATCTCGCCGCGGGTCTTGCCGCGATCGGCGAGCCGCCGTACCGGGACATCCCGTTCGCCAACGGCCAGGTGATGCTCTGGTACGACCGGCTGTACGCGCCGTACACGCCATCAGCGGGGTACATCGCCCGGGGCGACGCGTCAGGACTCGATCCGTTCGGGGTGCTCGGCAGCGAGTACGCGCTCATCGACAAGGCCAACGTCCTGCGCGGGCTGATGGACACGTTCGCCGTGATGTACCCGCAGCTCCAGGGTCTCGATCTGCGATCAGCCGTGCCCAGACTCGAGGTGCCCGTCGTGGTCCTGGACGGTGCCGCTGAGCTCGATGGCCGGCGCGACCTCGCGCTGTCGTGGTTCGACGCCTTGCAGGCGCCGTCCAAGCAGCTGGTCACCTACGATGGGGCGGCGCACGCCGTCGCCTTCGAACAGGCCGACGAGGTCGAGCGCCTGCTCGTCGACACGGTCTTCCCGGCAACGTATGCACGAGGTGATGCGCCATGACCCGATCGGACAAGAAGCCGAAGCCCGCGAGCGACGGTGTCATCGACGCCCTTGCCAGGCTGCTGGCTGACACGTACACGCTCTACCTCAAGACGCACGGGTACCACTGGAACGTCACCGGGCCGCAGTTCCCGGCGCTCCACCTGATGTTCGAGACGCAGTACACCGAACTCGCGCTCGCGGTCGACGAGATCGCCGAGCGGATCCGGACGATCGGTGCTCCGGCCGCCGGGTCGTATCGCGAGATGGCACGACTGACCTCGGTCAAGGACGAAGCCGGGGCCCCGGAGGCCATGGAGATGGTGCGTCGATTGATCACGGCGCACGAGACGGTCGTTCGGACCGCGGAGGCCGTCGTCGCGGTCGCAGAGCCGGCAGGCGACATCGCCACGGTCGACCTCGCGACGCAGCGCGTCCTGGTCCATCAGAAGACGCTCTGGATGCTGCGCGCTACTGCCGCCTGAACTCGACCGGGCGACCAGCCCGCGGTCAGGCCCGCCCGCGACCCCGAAGCGCGGCGACGTTCAGCGCCAGGCCGGCGATGAGGATGGGCGTCGCGATCCAGGTGAGGTTCCGGGCGACCACGTCCGGCAGGAAGATGTCGGACACCGAGCCCCGCTGCGCCCCCAGCCGCTCGGCGACGGGCGTGAGTGGGCAGACGAACCCGTTCGCGGCGAAGACCGCGCACTCGGTCAGGGCGATCGCGGCGGCCGTCCCGGTTCGTCGGGCGGGCCGGGCGCGCACCCCGTCCGCGAACACGATCCCGATCGCTCCCGCGATGATGAAGAACGCGATCGTGTGGACGGTCTTGACCCCGAACAGGACCAGTTGACGGCCGGTCGGAGAGAGGTCGGTGGTCGGTGGGCGGGTCAACCCGGGACCACGTCGCTCGAGGGCCAATGCGCCACGATGACCGCCCAGAGGACGGCGACATCGACGGCAAGGGCGCCGATCTTGCTCGTGAGTGCCGGGAGCGAATCCCAGAACAGCACGATCGCCGCGATCGAGACGATCGACGACACCACGGCGAGCGGTCGGATCCAGTCGGCGGGCACCGCGATCCCCAGGACGCCGAGGCCGGCCAGGACGAAGCCGACCAGCGGGATCGTCCAGAGGACCAGCGCGACGGCATGGGCGACGGTCGGACCGACCGGCCCGGTCAGGATCCACGAGTCGCCCGACCAGCCCTCCGACTTGGCCCACCCGAAGATGGGGAAGTACCCGAGGCTGTGGCCGACGCCGTGGACCAGGAACACCAGCCCGATGAAGATCTTGAGTGGCATGGGAGCGGGCCTCCTGCGCCCGATCGGCGGGGTGGCGCGACGGCCGCGCACACCGTGGGGCCCCCGGCGACTGGGGGGGCAGCCGACGGAAGCCCACGGCACAGGTTGGCGCAGGATCGGGCGACGACGAAAGGGCCACTCGGCCCGTAGTCGCACCGCGTCCGCGGGGCCGTGTGGCCCGGTCTGGATCAGGCCCCGAAGCGCTCCACGAGCACGCCGTGTCGCAGGCCTCGATCGCTCACCGTCAGGGCGTCACGGCCCAGCAGGTCCATGACGGTCCGGACGATGCAGGCGCCCGCGAGGATGACCTCGGCGCGCTTGGGCTGGAGCCCGGTGATCGTCCGGCGACCCTCCGCGTCGAGGGATGCGTACAGCTCGATCTGCCGATCGATCTCGGTGCGCTCGAGACGCGTGCCCTGGACAAGCTCCGGGTCGTAGCGAGCGAGGCCGAGCTTGACCGCGGTCATATTGGTGATGGCGCCCCCCATCCCGATCAGGCTGTCGGGCGCGGGGCGGCCGGCGACGCGCTCGAGGTCCGCGGCGATCGCCGCGCGCGCGTCGCGCACGACGTCCGCGGACACGACCCCGGCCAGGCCGAATCGGTCCGTGTAGCGCACCGCCCCGACATCGACGCTGAAGCGCTCGTCCACCGTCGCGCCATGCCCGAACGTGAACTGCGAGCTCCCGCCGCCCGTGTCGAAGACGACCTGCGATCCCTCCCGCAAGCCAAGAGCCGGCGACGGCGGCGAGATAGGCGAGCCGACTCTCGTCCTCGCCGGAGATCACCTCGATGCCGACACCGGTGCGCGCCCGGATCGCCCCGACGACGTCGTCATGGTTCGTCGCGATCCGGAGACCGGCCGTGCCGACAGCGGCGATCGCCGTGACGCCCGGCCGCGTCGGCCTCGGCCACCATGCCCGCGACCGCGGTCGCGGTCCGATCGAGCGCGTCGGAGGCGATGGCGCCGGTCTCCTGGAGCCCCTCGCCCAGCCGCGTGACCTCGGCCCGGTCCGCCAGGGTCGTCCACTCCCCGGTCGCGGCGCGCTCGGCGAGATGGAATTTGACGGAGTTGGTCCCGACGTCGATCACGCCGTACCGGGCTGGCGCGCCGGTGAGCAGCGCCATCAGGCCGCGCGGGTAGCTCGTGTTCCGATATCCGCCGAGGCCGATCGCGCGGACCGCGGCGATCACGGCATCGCCGTCTTCTGCTTCGATCGCGACGGTCCGGGTGCGAGCGACCGTCCGCTTCGACCTCGGACAGCTCGGCCATGCAGCCGCCGATGGTGTATCGGACACGGTGCTTGTGGACCGTGACGGCACGCACGGGCGCGCCCGCTGCGGCGACCTCGGCCAGCGCTTCCTCAAGCGTGTAGGTGGATCGGAGCGCGTCGGACGGCGACATTCGAAGCGAGTCCCGCAACGCACGCATGTCCGCGGCCTGGAGCGGGAACGACGCCTTCATCACGGGCTCCCAGCGTTCCAGACCGTTGGCATCGACCTCGCGCAGCACCTTGATGTCCATGAGGTCGTCGCGAACCTTGACCGTGTCGGCGCCAGGTGCCAGGAGGTACAGCTCGTCGCTGTCGTGGGTGGATCCGGGCGTCAGCGCGGCGAAGGCGGCTTCCGCCGGTCCGAACGACTGACCGAAGGTGCGCCACTCCCAGCGCGGGATGATGACAGCCATGGCGTAGGTCTCCGAGGCAGACGGTTGTTGCGCGTCACTCGCGCGAGCTGGATCCTGACGGCTGGTCCCGGCCGATCCAAGTGCCGATCGGCCCGAGCCGGCATCCGGATCCAGCGTATCGGCGTACTGTGTCCATGATGACTGTCGCCGTCACGCGCCGCAGGTTCCTCGTCAACGCGGGCCGCGGCACGATCGCCCTCGCCGTCCTCGGCGTCGTCGGGTGTGCGCCCGCAGCCACTGCGTCGTCCACTCCCCAGAGCCCGGCCTCCGACCCACCGACCGGATCCCCTGCGAGCGAACCGTCCACGACCGGCGCACCCGCCACCGACCCCGGAGCCGACCCCGAAGCCGTCGCCTGGGAGCGGGTAGATCTGGGCTTCGTGTCGGCCTACGTCCTCGTCCGGGGTGGCGAGGCCGCCGTCGTGGACACCGGGGTCGCCGGTAGCGACGACGACATCGCCGCCGCGCTGGACCGGCTGGGTCTGGACTGGGGTGCGGTCGGCCACGTCGTGCTCACCCATCTGCACGCCGACCACGCGGGCAGCGCGTCGGCGGTGCTGACGGCCGCGTCATGCGGCGACGGGGTACGCCGGGGCCGCCGACATCGCGGGGATCGATGCACCGCGTCCGCTGGTCGCCGTGGCGGATGGCGACGCGGTCTTCGGACTCCAGGTCGTGGCGACGCCGGGTCACACGGCCGGACACATCGCGGTGCTCGACCAGATCGGCGGGATCCTCGTGGCGGGGGACGCGCTCAACACCAGCGACGGGAACGTGACCGGCCCCAACCCGTCATTCAGCGACCGACATGACCACCGCGATGGCGTCGGTCGCGAAGCTCGGAGCGCTGGCGTTCGAGACGCTGCTCGTGGGTCACGGGGACCCGATCACGTCGGGTGCGTCCGCGAAGGTCGCCGCACTCGCCGCGGGGAGCTGAGCGCCGCCGGTCAGTCCCAGCCGCGCTCGCCGTCCGCCGGTACCAGGAACTCGAGCGAGCTCCGGATCGGTCGCGAACGGTGGCGACCCGTCGCCGGACGGAGGGCGGTCGCGGTCCCGATGGACGCCTTGGCGAACTCGCGCACCTTGTCCCAGTGCTTGCGGAATGCGGCGAAGACTGCATTCGTCCCAGATCCGGAGCAGGAACTCGTCGTTGTAGTGCAGCGCGTTGTTCGTCCAGTTCGCGGAGCCGGTGAAGACCACCCGGGCGCTCGTGTCGCCGGCATAGGACCCGTCGACCAGCATGTACTTGTCATGGACCATCTGGTCCACGACGCCGTTGTCGTCTTCGTCGGTCGCCGCCGGGACGATCGTCGGGCCGCCGTAGCGGCCACCGGGCTTCGTGAGCGATCGGAGGACCCCCGGATCCACCCGGGTCGGGTCGAACATGATCGTGACCTTGCAGCCCTGGTGGTCCAGCTCCCAGATCTTGTCGGCGAGGCGGACGCGCAGGATGCTCCACTGGTACATCGCGATCCTGATCGTCGTGCGTCCGTCGCTTCCGTATCCCTTCGCGAGGCCCGTGCACTGGATGTTCTTGAGGATCCCGTACATCGGGTCGTTCCGCCAACCCGTCCCACCCTTGGGGAAGAAGTAGACCTTGTGCTTGCCGCTGGTCGCCGTGAAGTAGGCGTCGGGCGAGGTGGTCGGTTGGTTCGGCTTCGCCGCGGCGGCGGCCATCGTCTCGAAGTTCCGCTTGAACGCGTCGTACATGATGCTGTCGCCGACGATGGTGTATCCGTTGTTCCAGCCACGCCGTGCCTGGAAGTAGGTCGGATTCGCCGAGCTGACCATGACCACCAGCGGCACGCCGCTGGACTCCGAGAACATGTAGATCTTGGTGTGCATGTACGAGGGTTCGTTCTCGGTCAGGCAGGCGCCCCGGCACTTGACGGCGAAGCTGGACGCCCGCGGGTTCCTCCCGAGCTGCTTCTCCATCCGCTCCCAGGCCGGGAACGTGTCGTGGTCGTCGAGGATCATCCGGACCTTCACGCCACGCTTGTGGGCGGCGATGAGCCGGTCGGCGAACTTCTCGATCGTGAACGAGAACATGGCCATCCGGATCGTCCCGCCCCGGGGGACCCCGTCGATGGCCTTCACGATCTTGTCCATGATCGCCATCTGCTGGAGCTCGGTCCCGGTCGGGTCGTTGAACGTGGGACCCTCGATCGGGCCGGCCGCCATGGCTGGCGTGACCTGCCCCGGGGCAGCGCTCAACACGCCCGATGCGGCGAAGGCGACCAGGAGCATGACCAGTCGTTTGTGCACGTGTTCCTCGCTCGACGCGGACCCGCCGCGTCCGGAGAGTATCTTCGAATCCCTCCGGCCCGGCCACCATGGCACCGAAGGGTGCCGGGTCGACGTGACCATCGGGGTTGGTTGGGGTGGCCTACGGGGCTCGAACCCGTAACCTCTGGAGCCACAATCCAGTGCTCTGCCGGTTGAGCTAAGGCCACCGCGGCGCGTTCGTCCGTGGCGGTGCGCACCGAGCGCGGTGGACGAGGCCTGCGGAGTATAGCGAAGAAGTCTCGCGCGGCAGACCGGGGAGGCGCTACCGTTTCGGAGCGCATCTGCGCGATCGACGGAGGTGGTCCATGGCGCAGCACGAGCGAGCCGGCCAACCGGCGGATCCGTCGACGCTCGTCGACCTGGACGCCCTGCTCGCCGCGTATCACGACATCGTCCCCGACCCATCCGACCCGGCCCAGCGCGTCGCGTTCGGCACGTCAGGCCACCGCGGCTCCTCGTTCCGTGGCGCCTTCAACGAAGCGCACATCCTCGCGATCACCGAGGCGATCTGCCGCTATCGGACCCAGCGCGGCTACTCCGGTCCGCTGTTCCTCGGCCGCGACACCCATGCCCTGTCCGAGCCTGCCACCTGGACCGCCCTCGGCGTCCTCGTCGCGAACGGCGTCGACGTGCGGATCGACAGCCGCGACGGGTACGTGCCGACGCCCGCGCTCTCGCACGCGATCCTCGCTGCCAATCGGGGCAAGGATGCGTGGCGCCACCTCGCCGACGGGATCGTGGTGACGCCATCGCACAACCCGCCCGACGACGGCGGCTTCAAGTACAACCCGCCCAACGGCGGACCGGCAGACACCGACGTCACCCGCTGGATCCAGGACGAGGCGAACCGCATCCTGGAAGCGAGCGGCGCCGACGGGGTGACGGGGATCCGTCGCGTGTCCGATCGCGAGGCCGCGGCCGCGGCGAAGCCCTACGACTTCCTCGGGGCATACGTGGACGACCTCCCCAGCGTCATCGATATGGCGGCCATCGCCGCCTCGGGCCTTCGGATCGGCGTGGACCCGATGGGCGGTGCGTCGGTCGCGTACTGGGCCGAGATCGCCGAACGCCACGGCCTGGATCTCACGGTCACGAACCCGACCGTGGATCCACAGTTCGGCTTCATGACCTACGACTGGGACGGCAAGATCCGGATGGATCCTTCATCGCCGTCCGCGATGGCCGGCCTCGTCGCCCTGCGCGAGCAGTTCGATCTTGCCCTCGGGAACGACGCCGACGCCGATCGCCACGGCGTCGTGACGCCGTCCGCGGGTCTGCTCAACCCGAACCATGTCCTGTCGGCGGCGATCGCATACCTGTTCGGTGGCGCGCGGGCCTGGGGGCCGGATGTCGGCGTCGGCAAGACGCTCGTCTCTTCGTCGATGATCGACCGCGTGGTCGCCGATCTTGGCCGGCGCCTGGTCGAGGTGCCGGTCGGCTTCAAGTGGTTCGTCGACGGCCTCATCGATGGCTCCATCGGGTTCGGCGGCGAGGAGAGTGCCGGCGCGTCGTTCCTGCGTCGCGACGGGACCGTCTGGACGACGGACAAGGACGGGATCATCGCGGACCTGCTCGCTTGCGAGCTCACCGCGCGAACCGGTCGCGATCCAGGGCAAGCGTATGCCGCGCTGACCGAGCGGTTCGGCGCCCCCGCGTACCGGCGCATCGACGCCCCGGCAACGCCGGCGCAGAAGGCCGCGCTTGGCGCGCTGTCCCCGGCCGATGTCACGGCCACGGAACTCGCCGGCGACCCGATCACCGCGATCCTCACGAATGCGCCGGGCAACGGAGCATCGATCGGCGGGCTGAAGGTGGTCACCGCCCAAGGCTGGTTCGCGGCGCGGCCGTCGGGCACGGAAGACGTGGCCAAGGTCTATGCGGAGTCGTTCCGGGGCGAGGCGCATCTGGTGACGCTTCTGGATGAGGCCCAGTCGCTCGTGGCGACCGTGACGGCGAGCGCCGATGCCTGACGGCGTGGCGCGGGTCGCGACCGTGCCGATCGAGGCTGCGACGGCCCGCGTCTATGAGCACGGCTGGCAGTCGTGGAGCCCCAGCACGACCTACGCGGTGACGGATCGACCTCTGCGCCCGGTGAGCGACCGCAACCGGATCCTCAACTGGCGTCCGGATTCCCGCCACGAGGCGGGCGCGTTCCAGGGGGAGGGGCTGCTGGCCATCGAGCCGTCACCCGGAGCTGCGGTCCACGTGATCGCGACGACCGACGCTCATTCGGCGGTCCCGACCATCACCACACGACAGGACGGTGCCGGTCTCGTCATCGACGCGAACGGCCCGATCGAGCACATCGTCGACACCGGGACGGGCGGCATCGATGGCGCGCTTGCCCGCTGGGCCGATGGCTTTGCGTCGCGGATGGCTCGCCGCCCGATCCGCGGCGCACCGACCATCTGGTGTTCCTGGTACCACTACTTCACCGCGGTCCGCGAGGGCGACATCGTCGAGAACATGGACGAGATCGAGCGACTCGCCCTGCCGGTCGATGTCATCCAGATCGACGACGGCTACCAGGCCGGGTACGGCGACTGGCTGATCGATTCGGACCGGTTCGGGTCCACGGCCGACCTCGTCCGACGGATCAGGGCTCGAGGGTTCGGTGCCGGGATCTGGACGGCGCCGTTCACGGTCGGTGCCAAGTCGATCCTCGCACGCGAGCACCCGGATTGGCTGGTGGGTGGGGCCGAATCGCCCGTCAGCTCCGGGAACAACTGGGAGCAGGACCTCTTTTGCCTGGACGCGACGCATCCGGGCGCGCAGGCCTACCTCGCCCACGTCTACGGGACGATGGGGGAGTGGGGCGTCGGGTTCCACAAGCTCGACTTCATCTACGCCGGCGCCATCCCGGGCCGTCGCCATGCCGACGTCACGGCCATCGAGGCGTTCCGGATCGGGCTCGAACTGATCCGGGCAGCTGCGGGCGACGAGGCGTACCTGCTCGGCTGCGGCGCCCCGATCCTGCCCAGCGTCGGCCTCGTCGATGCGATGCGGATCAGCTGCGACACGCATCACCGGTACGAGCCCGAGGAGGACGACCTGTCCATGCCCAGCTCACGCGGCGCGATGATCACGGGTGCCGGCCGGGCGTTCCAGCAGGGCCGCTTCTGGATCAACGATCCGGATTGCCTGATCGTGGAGCCGACCGTCGAGCGTCGGGAGCTGTGGGCGGAGCACGTCGAGCAATTCGGCGGACTGCGTGGCTCGAGCGACCGGATCCGGGACCTGGATGCGTGGGGCCTCGAGACGACGCGGCGCCTCCTGTCGGAGCGACCGGCCGGGCCCTTCGTCCCTTCGTGAGGTAGCGGCCCGGGCCGCGGCATCGGCGCCATTCGCGATGCGAATGTAACTCGACATCACGGGCGCATGGGGCCAAGATGCGGGGACACCCGCCTGCTCCCGGACGGAACCCGAGTCGATCCGTGGGTGCTACTTGACACGCTTTGGTATGGTGCGACCAAGTCCACGTGGAACCGGTTCCATGACACGCCCGAAGGAGGCGTCGTCGGACGGGATGACATGAGGAGGAGAGATGTACCGACGGATCACGGTAGGCCTGCTGGGGGCCGCCCTCGTCGTCGCCGCGTGCGGCGGTGGCAGTGAGGGATCCCCGGCTGCCAGCGGCGGGGGAGGCGGGGGCGACCTCGCCGGCAAGGTCGTCAAGGTGATGGGTGGCTTCTCCGGTGCGGAGGGCGACAACTTCATCGCGTCGTTCAAGGCATTCGAGGACGCGACCGGGCGTCGACGTCCAGTACAACGGCGTGGACGGCATGGAGCAGCAGCTCAACGTCGCCGTCACGGCGGGCAACCCGCCGGACGTCGCGCTCATCCCGCAGCCGGGCACGATGCAGACCTACGTGGACCAGGGTCACCTGACCCCGCTCCCGGAGAGCATCCTGACGCTGATCGACGCGAACTACGGCCCGGGCTGGAAGGAGCTCGGCACCGCCAGCGATGGCAAGGCGTACGGCGTCTTCCACCGCGTGAACGTGAAGGCCCAGGTCTTCTATCCCAAGGTCGCCTTCGAAGCGGCCGGGTACGCGGCACCCACGACGTGGGCAGAGCTCGAAGCGCTCCAGGCGCAGATCGTTGCCGACGGTGGCACCCCGTGGTGCATCGGACTCGACGTCGGCTGGGTCGCGACCGACTGGATGGAAGCCGTCATGCTCCGCACCGCCGGCGCGGACGCCTACGACGCGTGGACCAGCCACGAGACCCCGTTCGCCAGCGACGCTGTCAAGAACGCGGCCAACGTGATGATGAAGATCATGGGTGACGAGACGCTGGCGTACGGCGGCCCGACGTACCTCATCCAGACCGGCTGGGACGTCCCGCCGAAGCTGATGTTCGGGACCCCGCCCGGCTGCTGGTTCACCAACATGGGCAACTTCGTGACCGCCGCCTTCACCGACGAGGTCAACGCCGACCTCGACGCCCAGGTCGGCGTGTTCGAACTGCCGAGCATCGACGTGCCGGCCGGGGAGGTCGCATCCCTGGTCGGCGGCGACCAGTTGACCGCGTTCGATGACCGCCCGGAGATCTGGGCCTTCCTCGAGTACATCGCGACGCCGGAGGCCGAGCGTCACCTGGGCGCAAGGCCGGTGGAGCCCTGTTCCCGTACAAGGACCAGGACCTGTCCAACTATCCGAGTGAGCTCTACAAGACCTTCGCCGACCGATCTCGGCGCGGCGACCAACGTCCGGTTCGACGGATCGGACCTGATGCCCTCCGCCGTCGGGGCGGGCGCCTTCTGGTCCGAGATGCTCAAGATGGTGGGTGGTCAGGACGTCGATACGACGATGACCAACATCGACGCGACCTGGCCGAGCTGAGGTCAGTGACAGGAGCCGCCGCACGCGCGGCGGCTCCTGTTTCCCTGTTCCACGTCCGCACCCATTGCAGCTGGAGCCCGGAGGCGAGGGATGGCAGAGTCCAGGTCCGACTTCCTAACGTCCGAACCGCGCGGTCCGATCGCGGCGGTCGGCACGTTCCTGGCCAGGGCGCTGGTCTCGCTGGCGGTCCCGGTGATCGCCTTCATCGTGCTCTATCTGGGCTTCGTGTTCCTGAAGGACGCGGACGCTCCGAGGATCGTCGTCGTCCTCGTTGCCATCATCTGGGGCGTCGGCGGGACGGCACTCCTCTACTACGTCGCCAACTGGACGGTGGAGCGGTTCCCGGCCACGTGGCGCCACCGGGTCCTGCCGTTCGTGTTCGTCGGGCCGGCGATGGCCATCCTGGCCTTCTACCTGCTGATCCCCACCATCCTGAGCTTGATCTACAGCTTCAAGGACGGCACGAGCGTCGAGTGGGTCGGCCTCGACAACTACATCTATGCGTTCACCAATCCGGACATGGTGTCGGCGATCCGGAACAACATCCTGTGGCTGATCATCGGCACGACCCTGTCGACCGGTTTCGGCCTGGCGATCGCGGTCCTCGCCGACCGGTCCCGGCTGGACCGCCTGGCCAAGACCCTCATCTTCCTGCCGATGGCCATCTCGTTCGTGGGCGCCGGCATCATCTGGCAGTTCGTCTACTCGTACCAGCCGGAGGTCGCGCCGCAGATCGGCCTGCTGAACGCCGTCCTCGGCGCGTTCGGCATCGGCCCGGTCTCCTGGCTGACCACGGAGCCGGTCAACACGTTCCTGCTGATCGTCATCCTCATCTGGGCCCAGGTCGGGATTTGCCATGGTCATCCTCGGAGCCGCACTCAAGGGCGTCCCGGACGAGCTCCTCGAGGCCGGCCGGATCGACGGCGCCGTCGAGTGGCAGATCTTCCGGCGGATCATCGTGCCGGCGATCTGGCCGACGATCATCACGGTCGCGACGACGATCGCCATCCTGACCCTCAAGATCTTCGACATCGTGTGGGCGATGACCCGGGGCAACTTCGGGACGGAGGTCATCGCCAGCCTGCAGTTCAAACAGATGTTCGTGTACTTCGACTACGGACGCGGTTCCGCGCTGGCGATCATCCTGCTCGTCGCGGTGACCCCGGTCATCTGGTACAACCTGCGATCGTTCCGATCGCGCGAGATCTGAGGGCCGACCGATGCAGCAATCGCGATCGAGTTCGATCCTCATCAACGCCACGGTCATCGGCCTCGTCCTCATCTGGACGATCCCGACCCTGGGCCTGTTCATCACGTCCTTCCGCGAGGAGAGCGCGGTCGCCACGTCGGGCTGGTGGACGTTCCTCAGCGACCTGGACGCGCTGACCCTCTCGAACTACGAAGAGGTCCTGTTCGGCGGCGACGGCCTGGCCAACGCGTTCCTCAACACGCTGGCCGTGTCGATCCCGGCCGTCGTCATCCCGATCCTCATCGCCGCCTTCGCCGCCTACGCCTTCGCCTGGATGAAGTTCCCCGGCAAGAAGATCCTGTTCATCACGGTCGTCGCCCTGCTCGTGGTGCCGGCGCAGATCTCGCTGATCCCGGTCCTCCAGGCGTACGTCGCGATCGACCTCAACGGCACGTTCCTCGCGGTCTGGCTGGCGCACGCCGGCTTCGGCCTCGCCCTGGCGACGTATCTCCTCTACAACTACATCAGCCAGCTGCCCAGGGAGATCATGGAGTCGGCGGCGCTCGACGGCGCCTCGCACTTCCAGACGTTCACCCGCCTCGTGCTGCCACTGTCCACCCCGGCCCTGGCATCGTTCGCGATCTTCCAGTTCCTGTGGACATGGAATGACCTGCTCGTCGCCCAGACGTTCCTCGGCACGGACCCCGAGGTCGCCGTCCTGACGTCCCGCCTCATCGGGCTCATCGGTGAGCGCGGCACGGAATGGCATCTGCTCACGGCGGGCGCCTTCGTGTCGATGCTCCTGCCGGTGATCGTCTTCCTGGCGTTGCAGCGCTACTTCGTCCGCGGCCTGCTGGCCGGCTCCGTCAAGGGTTGACCGCCGGTCGCGTGGCTGCATCGGGATCCCCGTATCGCTACGGGGACGACTGGTGGCGTCGCGGCGTCATCTACCAGGTCTATCCGCGGAGCTTCGCGGACAGCGACGGCGATGGCGTCGGCGACCTGCGCGGCATCATCGATCGGCTCGACCACCTCGGGCCGGACGGCCTGGGCGTCGATGGTCTGTGGCTCTCGCCGATCTATCGGTCGCCGGGTCGCGACCTCGGGTATGACGTCAGCGACCACGGCGCGATCGACCCCTTGATGGGGACCGAGGCCGACTTCGACGCGCTGGTCGCCGCGGCCCACGAGCGCGGGATCCGGGTCATCCTCGACCTGGTCATGAACCACACGAGCGACCAGCATGCGTGGTTCCAGGCCTCGCGGGCGTCACGCGACGGTCCGTACGCCGATTGGTATCTGTGGCGGGACCCGTCCGGCTGGACCGCCGACGGGCAACCGCTCCCGCCCAACGATTGGGTCTCGTGGTTCGGCGGCTCCGCCTGGCAGTACGACCCCGTGCGTGGCCAGTCGTATCAGCACACGTTCCTCAGGGAGCAGCCGGACGTGAACTGGCGGAACCCCGCGGTCGAGGCTGCCCAGCGGGCGATGGTCCAGGGTTGGCTCGATCGCGGCGTGGACGGCTTCCGGCTCGACACGTTCAACGTCTTCCTCAAACACCCGGACCTGCCCAACAACCCTGTCCGTCGCGGCCGGTCGGCGTGGACGCGCCAGGTGCACCGCCACGACATCGACCAGCCCGACCTGCCCGCGCTCCTGGCCCGCTTCCGCGCCCACGTCGATGAACGACCCGGGCGCATGACCGTCGGGGAGATCTTCGTCGGGACCACCGAGGGCGCGGCCGCGTTGACCCACGCGAACCACCTCGTCTTCGACTGGGAGCTGCTGACCCGGCCATGGCAGGCCGGTGCATTCGCCGCCGCGCTCCGTCGCCGGGCAGCGGGCCTTCGGTCCCGATCGCTGGCCGACGATCGTCCTCTCGAATCACGATCAGCCTCGCCACGCCTCCCGACTTGCGAGCGACGATCCCCGGAGACGCGGTCGATCAGGATGCGGTCGCCCGCGCCGCCGCGCTGCTCGCGCTGACCGCGCGCGGCACGCCCTTCCTGTACTACGGCGAGGAGATCGGACTGGGGGACGCGGACATCCCGCCGGGGGAGAGCATCGACGCGGCGCCGAGTATCACGCGGCCGACCATCCGTGGTGGGACCGTTCGCCGGCTCGCACGCCGATGCCGTGGGATGGCAGCCCGACGGGCGGCTTCACGACCGGGCGGCCCTGGCTTCGACTGGGGGCGGACCATGCGACGCGCAATGTCGCCGCGCAGCGAGCCGATCCCACGAGCGTCCTCGCGACGTATCGACGCCTCCTCGCGACCCGACGATCGCTCGACGGCGCTCCAGGTCGGTGATCTCCAGCTTCATCGATCCGGGCACCCGGACGTGCTCGCATACTGGCGCACGACGCCCGGCGAGCCGCCGGTGCTGGTCGCCATCAACTTCGCAGCCGAGCCCGTGCAGGTGCGGATCCCGGCGTCGCACCAGGGTCGGCGCATCCATCTCGAGGTCGTCGACGGCACGCACGTCGAGCCGGCGCTGATCCAGGCGGACGGGCGGATGGAACTCCGTGCGCTCGAGGGAGTGGTTGCCCGGCGCACGGTCCCCTGAGCCATGACGCTCCGGCTCGCGGATCGCTGGATGTGGGACTTCTGGTTTGCCGAGGACGGCGGGTTCGTCCACGTGTTCTACCTGCAGGCGCCGCGGTCGCTCGGCGATCCCGACCTCCGGCATCGACATGCCCGGCTGGGCCATGCGGTGTCGAGCGACCTCGTGACCTGGGACGTCCTGCCCGATCCGCTGGCGGGTGGTCCGCCCGGCGCCTTTGATGACCTGGCGACCTGGACCGGCAGCGTCATCCGCGGACCGGATGCGTGGTATCTGCTGTACACGGGGCTCTCGTCACGCGACGGCGGGCGCGTCCAGCGGATCGGACTGGCCACCTCCACCGACCTGATGCAGTTCCATCGGGTGGGCGACGGTCCGGTCCTTGAGGTGGACCCGCGCTGGTACGAGACCGATGGTTCCGGGCCGCACGGCGCGGTCGCCTGGCGGGACCCGTACGTCGATCGCCGACCCTGATCGATCCAGCTATCACGCGCTCATCACGGCCCGGCGCCCGAGCGGGCCGTCGGAGGCGCGCGGGCGTCATCGGCCACGCGGTCTCGCACGATCTGCGGAACTGGCAGGTTCAGCCACCGCTGCGCATCGCCGGTCGGGTTCGCCGAGATGGAGGTCCCCCAGGTCGTGGACCTCGGGGAGACTGCGCTGCTGGTGTTCTGCACGTCGAATGCGCACGTGTCGCCAGTTCGTCGAGCCGCGAGCGGTGGGCACGTACCCACCGGCACCTACGTCTGCCGCGGGCCCGCGCCCCTCGGCCCGTTCGACGTGCCCGAAACCACGCCGCTGGTGCCGATCTCGCCGCTCTACGCGGGCAAGCTCATCCAGCGCGGCCGATGAGTGGTTCCTGATGGGGTTCGTCGATCAGGTCGACGGGCGGTTCGTCGGCGAACTCGCCGACCCGATCCCGTTCGACCCGCATGCCGCGCTGCCGATGGCCGCGGCGCTCGCCGGTCGCGCCCCGGTCAGTCCGGAGCAGGTCCCGTCGTCGACCTGACCACGAGCTCGACCGGAAGGACCTCTCGCAGTGGTCGCGGATCGTCGCCCGCGATGATGCCCAGGAGTCGTTCCACGGCTCGCGTCCCGGTCTGGAACAGCGGCTGGCGGATGGTCGTGAGGCCGATGAAGTCGGCGACATCGATGTCGTCGTAGCCGATGACGGAGAGGTCCTCCGGTACGCGCAGGCCGCGGATCCGTGCGGCTTCGAGCACCCCCATCGCCTCGGTATCGCTCGCGGCGATGATGGCGGTCGGCGGCCGCGCGCCAGCGAGCAGCGCGAGGGCAGACAGGCGGGCGCCCTCGCGGTTGTGCTCGCCACGGATGACGTGCTCATCGGGGATGGCGATCCCCGCGCTCCGGAGCACCCGGACCACGCCACGAAGCCGAAGCCGAGTCGATGAGAATCCGAACTCCGCGAGGGGAACTTCGCCGATGAAGCCGATCCGCTGGTGACCAAGATCAAGCAGATGGCGCGCCGCAAGCTGGCCACCATCGACGTCGTCGACGACGACCCGCGGGAGGCGTCGGTGATGGGCGTCCACGAGGACGCACGGAATGCCGGCCGTGAGGATCCGGTCGAGCTCGATCGTGGTGGGCGCGATGTGGATGAGGATGAGTCCGTCCGCGCGCTCGGGTCGGGAGGCGTCGCGGATGACCGCCACGCGTCGTTCCGTCGTCTCGACCGAGGTGCTTACCGCATCGAGGCTGGTGGCGCTGAGCGCGGCCTGGATCCCACTGAGCCGCTCCACGGCGGATGGGCGCGTCAGGAACGGCCCGACGACCATGATCGTGTTGGTCCGCCCGAGCGAAAGCCGTCGAGCCGTGAGGCTGGGGACATAGTCGAGTTCGGCGATGGCGCGCTGGACTCGCTCGCGCGTCGCGGGATCGACGTTGGGGCGGTCATTGAGGACCCGGCTGACCGTTCCGCGCCCGACCCCCGCGAGACGCGCGACATCACCGATGGTCGCCGGCATCCACCCTCCGGATCCTGTCCACCCGCGATGGTCGCGGAACCGGTCCCATCGTAGCACGCGAGCCCCGAGCGGCCGACTTGACATCGTGGTGTACGGTGCTCGTCACACGGGTGGAACCGGTTCCACGACGGTCGTCATCGTGTGGATGGAGGGATGCGATGAAGGGTGACGTCATCATCGTCGAAGACCATCACCGACGGGCTGCGACGGCCATCGTCGAGCGGATCGCGCCGGACATCCTGGCGCGCGACCGGCGTTCGACCATCACCGTGGCGGGCGAGTCGGGAAGCGGCAAGTCCGAGACCGGCCAGGCGCTCGCCGACGCCCTCGAGGCGCGCGCGGGATCCGCGCCGTCGTGTTCGGCCAGGACGACTACTTCGTGCTCCCACCCAAGTCGAACGATGCGAAGCGCCGCCGCGGACATCGGGTGGGTCGGGTCCGAGCGAGGTCCGGCTCGACCTCCTCGACGAGCACCTCGCGGCCGTCCGGACGGGCGCTTCCTCGGTGACGAAGCCGCTCGTGATCTACGACGAGGACCGCGTGACCGAGGAGGTCGTCGACCTCGACGGGCGTGCGGGTCGCGGTCGCCGAGGGCACCTACACCACGCTGCTGCAGCAACGTGGACACGCGCGTCTTCATCGCGCGCAACCGGCTCGAGACGCTCGATGCCCGGATGCGCCGCGGTCGCGAGCAGTTCGATCCGTACATCGAGCAGGTGCTCGAGATCGAGCACGCGATCATCTCCGCGCATCGCGCCCGCGCGGACGTCGTCCTGTCGCGCGAGTACGAGGTCGAGTTCGTCGAGCCGACGGTCCGCGACTGACCGTGGACGAGGCCGGCGCGCCCGCGACTTCGCGTCCGGCGCGACGGCTCCTTCGTCGTCGGCCTGCTGCCATCCGAGGCGGTCCGGCTCGAGGTCGCCGAGGTCCTGCGCATCCTGCTCCGCGCGCGCCTCGGCGACACGCTGGACATCGCGCTGGCCGTCGCCGAGGACCCTGGGCCGGTCACGCCCGGGGACCTGCCGGCCGTCCTCCGCAGCCCGGTCGCGGAACATCCCGACGGGTCCTGGTTCCGGCGGGCCAACATCGTCGGCATCAACGTCCGGACCGTCGGCGACATCTTCGGGGTCGCTCGCGTACGCCCTGACGCTGCCCGGCCGTCCAGGACGCCGTCCACCTCCTGCCGATCCTGGAGCCGGGCGTCGTCGCGAGCCTGTACGGACCGAGCAGCTGGCAGCTCGACCCGGCGATCCGAAGCCGCCGGCTCGCCGAGGTCGCGGCCGGGACTCGGACACGGCCGAGCGCGCAGGTCCGGGCGGTCGTCCACGTCCTCCATGCCCTGGGGCGGACCGTCGGGATGGACGTGGTGCCGCACACGGACCGGTTCAGCGAGATGGTCCTCGCCCAGCCGGATCACTTCGAGTGGCTCGAGCGCCGCGGCGATCGGATCGAGCGGTTCGGACCCGGCGGTCGCGGCGGACGCGGAGCGCTGGATCCATCGCTGGCTCGCCGCCCGGGGCCCGGCGGTCGGCGGGCCGGTACCGCCCACCCCGGACGACGTTCTTCCGCGACTCGGTCGGAGGCGGACCGGCTCGCGCTGCTGTTCGGCGACCCCGGCGACGCCGCCGGTCGGCGCGAGCGGCGGATCGCTCCTGATCCGCGACCTGCACCCGACTCGGGCTCGAGACGGTGCCCGGCGACGATGGGCCCGCCGTACCGCGGCCTGGAGGTGGACCCGTCGCCGACCGCCCGGATCGTGGACGACCTGGGGCTCGAGTGGCGCGAGTACCGGATCACCCGGCCCGAGCCGATGTCGCGCGTGTTCGGGCCGCTGGCGCGATACGCCCTGTACGAGACCGTCGCGCCCGACGACTGGGCGCTCGACTTCGACCGTCCGCGCGAGCGCCGGTCTGGCGACTACGTCGCCGGTCACTACGCCGAGCTGCGCGAGCGCTGCGGCTTCGACTTCATGCGCGGCGACATGGCCCACGTCCAGATGCGCCCCGGCGGCGTGCCGGCCGTCCCGCCGCCCGACCTACGACATCCAGGGCGCGGTGCGCGACGAGGTCCGCATCGACGGCGGCGTCCCGTCGTTCGCGTACCTTGCCGAGACGTTCCTCGCCCCGCCCGGCACGATGGCCTACGGCGACGAGGCGGACCACCTGGAGGCGGTCGGGGCCGACGCGACGCTGGGCGACCTGCAGTCGCGCGCCATCGACGACCCGGAGTTCAGCCGCGAGCTCCGACGCTACCGCGACCTCCTCGACACCCGATCGTTCGCGCCGACGTTCACCGTCATGACCGCGGACAAGGACGATCCGCGGTTCGATCGGTTCTACCGGGCGGGCAACGAGGCGCGCCTGTTCACTGGCGCTGTTCCTGCCCGACATGCCGAGCTACATGGGCCTCGGCTTCGAGCTCCGCGACCGGCACGACGCCCCGGATGCCAACGAGCACTACACGAAGCTGTACGTCTTCCACCGCGACACAGCGGCCCGACAGCGACCCGCGGGCCGTACGTGTGGGGATCGAACACCGCGCTCTTCGAGCGCCTGTCGCGGATCCGTCGCCTCGCCGACGCCCTCGCCCCGGTGCTCGCGACGGCGACGGTCACCTGGCTGCGACCGCCCGACGCGACCGGGGACGAGCGCCTCATCGCCTGGTACCTGGACGGCGCCGCGGGCGATCGCCTGCTCGCGGTCGTCAACCTGGACACGGTCGCGCCGGCGGCTGCCCGCGTGGATCCCGGGACGGCCATCGGCGAGCCACCGGCAGCGATGGGTGGACGGCTTCAGTACGCTCGGAGAGGGGATCGAGGTCGCCCGCTGACCTGGAACGGGCGCGCCTGGCCGCTGGCGGGACTCGCACCGGGTGAGGCGCGACTCTACCGGGCGGGTTGAGCGGACATCGACGGAGCGCGGGGTCAGCCTCGGCGATCGAGGGGGATCCGCGTGTCCGCTGACCGCGGCCGCCGCGTCGGAGCACGAGGAAGCGGATCGCGGCGACGATCTCCTCTGGCGTCGTCCAGTCGGCGGTCTTCGGCGACGGCGCCGCGTCGCGCTCGTGCGCGGCGTCGATCGCCTTGACCGCCAGGAGGTTCACCGTGACGCCATCGCCGGCGACCTCGCGGGCGAGGACCCGCAGCATCGCTTCCTGCGCGGTCTTCGCGGCGACGTAGGCCGACGCCTTCGGGCCTGGCGCAGCCGTGGCGGTCGACGTGACCGCGATGATCCGACCCCAGCCGCGCTCCACCATGCCCGGGACCACGGCCTGGGCGACATGGAACGTGGACCACACGTGCTGACCCAGCATCCCGGCCAGGACATCCGGGTCGAGATCCACCAGGGCCGTGCCGCCCGTCCAGCCACCCGACGAGGTGGAGCAGGACGTCGATCCGGCCGAACCGCGCGTTCGACGATCGCGACCGCGTCGCGGGCGGCGGCGCGCTCCGTCAGGTCGGCGACGGCCGGGACCCACGATGTCGTCGGCGAGGGCGAGGTCCGAGGCGAGCGCGTCCAGGCGTCCGGCGTCGGTGCCGACGAGCCCGAGCCGCGCCCCGTCGGCCGCGAACGCGGCCGCGGCCGCGCGGCCGAGCGGACCGGTAGCGCCGGTGATCAGCACGACGTGATCGGCGGTTCCCATCGCTGCCATCGTCCCACACCGCACCAGACCGCACCGCACCCACGCCGGACCGCCCGGGACCGGCCGGTACCGCGGTCCGTCGGCCGCCGGGACCATCGCGCCGGTGACCCGACCGCACCCGACGCCTACGGTGAGGACCACACCCAAGCCCTCGCCGCCGCCCCAGCGGATGGCCCAACGAGACCACCGATCCGACATGCCCCGCTCGCTGCCCGCCCCCACCGGCCGACGGACCGCCGTCCTGATCGCGCTCCTGTTCGCCATCACGTCGGCGGTCAGCCTCGTCCGGCCCACGCCGGCGTTCGCGTGGGACGACGACTCGTTCAGCTCCGGCTCGGAGAAGGAGCTCGTCACCCTGACCAACCGGAGCCGCGCCGCGGCCGGGCTCAAGTCGCTCAAGGTCGACTCCACGCTGACCTCGATCGCCCGCTGGCGCAGCAAGGACATGATCGAGCGCGACTACTTCAGCCACGACATCCCGGGCTACGGGAAGGTGTTCAAGAAGATGGACGCCAAGGGCTTCTGCTACAAGGTCGCCGGCGAGAACATCGGCTGGAACACCTACCCCGACGACGTGGCCACCGAGACCGTCCACGACATGTTCATGGACTCGTCCGGGCACCGGAAGAACATCCTGGGCAAGTCCTGGGACGTGATCGGGGTCGGCGCGTACAAGGGCAGCGACGGCAAGAAGATGTGGACCGTCCTGTTCGCCGACAAGTGCGGCAGCACCGCGCACGCCGAAGCCGACCGCCAAGCCGACGCCCAAGCCCACGCCGAAGCCGACGCGCCAAGCCCAACCGCCAAGCCCACGCCGAAGCCGACGGCCAAGCCGCCAAAGCCCAAGCCGACCAGCGGCACCCGACGGCCGAGGCCCGGGCGACTCCGGAGCCCACGCCGGAACCGACCCCCACGCCGACCCCCACGCCGCACGCCGACGGCCGACCGCCCGTCAATCGCGGCGAGGAGACCGACGGACCCGGTGGCAGCGCGGCGACCCGGCCACCGCGTCGCCCGAGCCGTCGGACGACGCCCGGGGAGGGCACGCCCCGGTCGGACGGCCGCGCCGCGCCGTCGACCGCGACCGGGCTGCGGATCGTGTCGGCGCCGGCTCGCCGCCGGCCTGCTCGAGACCATCGTCGGGCGGCGTGACCGGCCTGTTCCTGGGCGCCTGATCGCGACCGCACCGCGCGGTACTAGACCCGACCGGACCTTCGTGCCCTACGACCCGAGCGCGGCCGCACCCCTAGCGTGTCGACCAGACCGCACCGCTCCGCACCCGAGGACCCGATGACCGCGCTCCTGGACCTGCCACCACCCGCATCGACCTCGACCGCCGGCGACGCCGCGCCCGATCCTCCAGGCGCGCGACCTGACCAAGTCGTACCCGCTCGGCGAGACGACCGTCGACGCGCTGCGCGGGGTCTCCCTGTCGGTCCGGGCCGGCGAGTTCGTCGCGCTGATGGGCCCATCGGGCAGCGGCAAGAGCACGCTCCTCCAGCTGCTCGGCGGCCTGGACCAGCCCACGACGCGGCGAGGTCGAACTCGCCGGCGAGGTCATCAGCCACCTCTCCGACGATCACGCGACGCGGCTGCGCCGCGACCGGACCGGGTTCGTGTTCCAGTCCTTCAACCTGATCCCGTTGCTGGACGTGACCGAGAACATCGCGCTGCCGTTCACGATCGCCGGCCAGGACGCCGGTCGGGGCGAGCTCGCCGACCGGATGCGCGACGTGATCGAGCTCGTCGACCTCACGGGCAAGGAGCACCACAAGCCGGACCAGCTCTCGTACGGCGAGCAGCAGCGCGTCGCGGTGGCGCGGGCGCTCGTCACGCGACCGGCCCTGCTGTTCGCCGACGAGCCGACCGGCAACCTCGACTACACGACCGGGATGGAGATCCTCGACGCGCTCTGGCGGTCCTGCCACGAGCGCGGCCAGACCATCGTGCTCGTCACCCACGACGCCAAGGCCGCGGCCTATGCCGACCGCGTCCTCGTCGTCGGCGACGGCCGGATCCGCGACACGATCGAACTCGGTCGGCGCGCGGACCACGACGCGAGCCGTCCTGATCGGACGCCTCGCCCAGCTCGGCCTGTAGGGCGACCGCGCGATCGATGCGCGGTCTCAACGCCCTGGCCTGGCGCGGCCTCCGGGCCCGGCCACTCCGCTCGCTCCTGACGATGTCCGGCGTCGCCCTCGGCGTCGCGGTGCTGTTCGCAGGGCTGGCGACCAACGCCGGGATCGACGCGTCCGTCGACCGGACGGTCGCCGGGCTCGTCGGCCGCGCCGACCTGCGGGTCGCCGACCTTCGGGGAGACCGGTCTGTCGCCGCTCGACCGTCGAGGCGATCGCCGCGACGCCCGGCGTGGCGGTCGTCGCGCCGACCCTCGAACGACGGACCTACCTCGGCCTCGACCAGACTCGGCCCGGGCGACGCGCTGCCGGCGCCGGTCACCGTCGTCGGGATCGACCCGGCGCCGAACCGCGGCTCCACGACCTGACCCTGCGCGAGCGGCGCCGCCGCTGGTCCGCTCCGGACGCACCGAGCGCCCTCGTGAGTGCCACGCTGGCTCGCGAGGACGACCTCGCGGTGGGCTCCGAACTGACCATCCAGGGACCCGAGGCACCCGTCACGGTCCGGGTCGTCGGCCTCCTCGGCCGGCGACGGCCCGTGGGCCGGCCCCAGCGGTCGGGCCGTCGTCGTCCCGCTCGCCGTGGCCCAGACGGCGTTCGCGGAACCGGGCGTCAGCCGGATCGACATCGGCCTCGCCGAGGGCGCCACCGCTGACGGCCGTCACCGCGACCCTCCAGGCGACGCTCCTCACGGAGCCCTACGTCCTGTCGTCACCGCGCGATCTCGGCGCCGGCGCTGCGCGCCTCGACCGGTGACTTCGCGGCCACGACCGCCCTGATCGCCGCGATCGCCCTGTTCGCCGGGGCGTTCCTCATCTTCAACACGCTCTCGATGACCGTCGTGGAACGGGTCCGCGAGCTCGGCCTGCTCCGCGCCGCGGGCGCGACCCGCGGTCAGCTCACCTCGTTCATCCTCGTCCAGGCCCTCGTCATCGGGGCGGCGGGTGCCGTCGTCGGGATCGTCCTGGGTGCCGTCCTGGCCGCCGGCATGGCGGCCTGGGTCGGGCAGCGTCGGCGAGGTGCCGCTGCCGGGACCAGTCATCACGCCCAGAGGCGCCGCAGCCGCCATCGCGATCGGCCTCGCGGTGACCCTGGCCGCGGCCCTCGAACCGGCCCGTCGCGCCGGACGCATCCCGCCCGTCGAGGCGCTCAAGGCCCGCATGGACCTGCCGGCGGCGCGGCGCGCGCGACTCGGCTGGCTCGTCGCGGTCTTCGCGCTCGTGGGCGTCGTCGGGCTGTTCGTGTGGCCTCGGTCCGCCAGCGAGGCCGCGCTCGTCCGCGCGTTCGCCGTCTACGCCACGTTGCTGATCGCGGCCCTGTGCGTCCCGTTCGTCCTGCCGGTCCTGACGCGCGTCGCGGGCCTCCCGTTCGCGCTCCTGGTCCGCTTCGAGGAACGGCTCGCCCGCGCGTCCATCCTGCGCGACCGAGGTCGGGCCTCGCTGACGGTCGGCGCGCTCACGATCGGACTCGCCATGATCGTCGCCCTTGGCGGGGTCGGCCAGCACGCCCGGGCCGCGGCGGGTGCCTGGATCGGTGACGTCGTGCCGGGCGACCTGATCGTGACCTCGATCTTCCCGCGCCCGGTCGACGAGGGCCTCGACGAGACGCTCAGCGACCTGCCGGGGCTGACCGCGATCAGCCCGATCGCCACCTTCGACCTCGCCATCGACGGCGTCCGCACCGACGGGGCCGCGATGGTCGGCGCCGACCTCGCCGCCGATGGCCGATTCCGCTTCGTCGACGGCGACCGTGTCGCGGCCCTCGCCGCCCTCGACGCGGGCGGGGCCGCGATCGTGCCGGCCGGGATCGCCGCGCGGGACGGTCTCGCTGTCGGCGACACGCTCGATGCCGCGGCTGCGGCCGACGGGTCCGTGCTCCCCTTGCTGGTCGTCGGGATCGCCGAGCGAACGCTCCCCGGACCGACCGGCGAGACGATCGTCGTCGGGTGGCCGGACGCCGAGCGACTCGGCGTCGCCGGCGCGGATGCGTTCGCCGTCCGCTTCGCGGCCGCCGGCCAGCGCGGACGACCGGGACCGGTTCGCGACCGAGGCCCGCGCCCTCGCGCTCGAACCCGTCACGCTCGGATCGCATCCAGGGCGCGATCGGCGCGGCCCTCGACCGCGTCTTCGGCCTGTTCGATGCGCTGGCGCTCGTCGCGGTCATCGTGGCCGCCCTGGGCATCGTCAACACGCTCACGATGAACGTCCTCGAGCGGGTCCGCGAGATCGGCGTCCTGCGTGCGGCCGGGATGACCCGTCGCCAGGTCTGGCGCTCGGTCGTCGTCGAGGCGGGGATCACCGGTGCGATCGGGGCGATCTGCGGCGTCGTCGCGGGCTTGCTCATCGGCGCGCTCATGGTCCTGTTCGCCGGCGGCCGGCTGGACGTCGCGGTCGAACGTGCCGTGGCCCGCGGTCGCGGTCGCGTTCGGCCTTGGGATCGTCCTCGCGATGCTCGCCGCCGCCTATCCGGCACGCCTGGCCAGTCGCGTCTCGATCGTCCGCGCCGTCGGGTACGAGTAGGCCCGCTCCGGCCGCAGGTCCGCGGGCAGGCGCCGGCGCCCGGGTGCTAGACTCGCGCCGTCCGTCGCCCAAGCGGGCGCCATCCCCAGCGGAGCCTCGATGACCATCGCCTTACCGAGACTCGATCGCAGCACCGCCGCCGACCGCGGCCTCACCCTCGCCGACTTCCTCGTCCCCGTCCGGCTCGCCGAGCGGACCCCCACCCGGGTTCGCCACGTCGTCCTCATCGTCCTGGGCGCGGCGGCCGTGGCCCTGACGGCGCAGATCTACATCCCGACGACCCCGGTCCCGTTCACCGGTCAGACGTTCGGCGTCCTCGTCGTCGGCGGGGCGCTCGGGTTCCGGCGCGGGGCTGCGGCGCTTGCTGCTCTACCTCGCGATCGGGGCGCTGGGCGCGCCGATCTACGCGCGAGGGCGAGGCCGGCGTCGACATCGTCTTCGGGGCGACCGGCGGCTACCTCATCGGGTTCGTCGTCGCCGCGGCCGTCGTCGGGCGACTGGCCGAGCTCGGCTGGGATCGGCGCCTCGGCGCGCGCCCTCGCGACGATGCTCGTCGGCACGGCGATCATCTACGCGTTCGGCGTCCCGTGGCTGAAGGCCGCGACCGGGATGTCCTGGTCCGAGTCGGTCGCCAGCGGCCTCACGCCGTTCCTGGTCTGGGACATGGCCAAGCTCGCGATCGCCGCCGCCATCTTCCCGACCGCCTGGTGGCTGATCGGCCGGCGACCCGAGGACCGCTAGGCCGGACCTCGGCGGGTCGCGCGACATGCGTCCACCTGATCCCGGCCTGTTCGGACCCGACTCCGAGGCGTGGCGCCTGGACCGGGAGGCGATGCTCCTCCTCGGCGCCGGACCGCGAGCGCTCCTGCTCCAGATCGCCCATCCGGCGGTCGCGGCCGGTGTCGCCGAGCACTCGGACTTCCGGACGGATCCGTGGCGTCGGCTGGACGGCACGCTCCGCAGCTACCTGCGGATCATCTACGGCTCGACCGGCGCGGCACGCGGGGAGATCCGGCGGCTCAACGAGCTCCATCGGACGGTGGTCGGGACCGGGCTACCGCGCCCGCGACCCGGAGCTGTCGCTGTGGGTCCACGCCACGCTCGTGGAGTCCACGATGGTCGCGTACGACGCATGGCTGGAACCGCTGGCGCGAGACCGCGCCGCCCGGTTCTACGCGGAGACCGTGCCGATCGGGCGGGCGTTCGGCGTGCCCGCGTCGCTGCTCCCTGCCGACCTGGACGCCTTCGAGTCGTACGTCGCCAGGCAGCTCGCCCCGACCGGGCCGGTCCATCCGGGCGCGACGGCGAGGGAGCTCGCGGCCGTGATCCTCCACCCGCCACTCCCCGGGGTGCTGGGTGGGCTGCCGGTTCCGACGCGGCTCTACGACTGGACCCTGTGGCCGGCGTTGGGCTGCTGCCACCCGTCGATCCGCGACGCGTACGGGTTTGCGTGGGGCACCCGCCAGCGGCTCGTCAGCGCGTGGCTCGTCGCGGGCTGGCGGGCGTGGCGGCCGCTGCTCCCGGCGGGCTTCCGGCAGATGCCGCAGGCGCTCGCGGCGGATCGGCGGATGCGCGGCGGCTGAGCGGCCGCGAACCGGCACGCCGGCCCGTCTCAGTAGATCCGCGGGAACCTGGCGCGAACAACGACTTGGCGAGGTTCTTGGTCGTCGCGTCGTCGAGCGCCTCGCAGCAGCGTGCCGTTGTGGACGAGCCCGTAGCGGTGATCCGCGACGTACTTCCGCATCGCGGCCCAGAACGCGGTCGAGCCCATCTCGCGGCGCGCGGCATCGATCAGGTTGCCGCCCTGGATGTAGACCTTCTCGTAGTAGCAGGCGGCCGTGTACTCGTAGATCGTCCGGTCCAGCCGCCCGGTCGAGCATCGGCTCGCGCGCTTCGTCCCGGTGACGTAGCGCCCCATGAAGTCGGCGGCGGCCTCGTCCGCGAACGGCTGGCGCGACTGGTCGTTCCCGACGAGACCGTAGAACCACTGGTGCGCGGTCTCGTGCGCCACGAGGTAGCGCAGGTTCGCCGATGACACCCCGTACGGGATCCAGATGAGCCGCGGCGACTCCATCCCGTAGCCACCGGCGGACTGGACGACCTTGAACGTGGGGTAGGGGTAGTCGCCCAGCTTGGCCTGGATCGCGCGGAACGCATCGGCGGCCGCGTCCAGCGTCGCGGCGGCGTTCGCCGACGATCGGTAGTAGTAGCGGATGATCGTGTCGCCGACCGTCGTCTCGCGCGTGTGGTAGTCGGGGGCGGCGGTGATCGTGACGTCGCGGACGTTCCTCGCCTCGAACCGCTGGGTCAGCCCATCGGCGCTGCGGAAGACCCGGTCACCCGTGGTCGCGATGACGAGCTTGCGGTCGGTGATGACCGTCAGCCGCACGAACGAGCTCGACGGCGTCACGAACGGATCGCCGTGGTTCGCGCGGTCGAACGGCGTCTGGCGGCTGACCCACGGCAGCCAGCGATAGGCGTTGACGATGCCGTTGGCCTTCGTGAACAGCCAGGACGAACCCGACAGCGACGTGCGCAGCGTGGCCGTGTACTTGACGCGGACCTCGGTGGTGGCCCCTTCCGGGAGGACGCCGCCGAGCGGCACGACGATCGTCTGGTCGACGACCTTCGCGGCCACCGGCTGACCGTCGACAAGGGCCGAGGTCAGCTTCATCGACCCCAGGCGTGCAGCCGCCGTGTTCAGCTCGACCCGGTCGATCGGACCGCCCGACGTGTTCGTGATGGTGGCGGCCGAATGCACGTTGAAGCGGCGCGTGGCGTAGGAGAGGTTGAGCGTCGTCGAGTACGTCGCGCGCAGGTGCAGGCTCGTGCGGTTCACGGCGCCGGGCACGACCCCGGTCCGCGAGATGAGCGTCGTGGACGGCTGCATGTCGCGTGCGGCGACACCGGCCGGACCGGCCGAGGGCGATCACGAACAGTGCGCGACCAGGATGAGCGGCGTCAGGCGGACTCGGCGGTGTCCGGTACGAGTCATGTGGCCATCATCCTACCGCCGGTCGCCGCGACACCCCGTCATCGGTCCCGCCCGCCCGTAGACTTCCGGGCATGGCCAGCGGCATCGTCAACGACGCATTCCTCGACGACGTGCGCTCCGCGCTCCCCGGTCTCGCGCCTCCTCACGGAACCCGTCGACCGCGAGACGTACCGCCGCGACGAGACCGCCTACCTGCACCCGGGCCTGCCCGGTGCCGTGGCCCTGCCGACGACCACCGCCGAGGTGGCCGAGCTCGTCCGGATCTGCGGCCGGCACGACATCCCGATCGTCCCGCGCGGCGCCGGCAGCGGGCTGTCGGGCGGCGCGAACGGCATCGAGGGCGCCCTGACGCTCGCGCTCACCGCGATGGACCGGATCCTCGAGATCGACACCGCCAACCTGTGCGTCGTCGACGCAACCCGGGCGTCATCAACGCGACGCTCAAGGCCGCCGTCGCCGAGCACGGCCTCTTCTACGCCCCCGATCCCGCGAGCTTCGAGATCTGCTCGATCGGCGGGAACCTGGGCACGAACGCCGGCGGCCTGTGCTGCGTCAAGTACGGCCAGACGCGCGAGGCGGTGCTGGGCCTGGAGGTCGTGATGGCCGACGGCACGGTCATCCGGACCGGCGGCAAGAACGTCAAGGACGTGGCCGGGTACTCGCTGACGCACCTCATCGTCGGGTCGCAGGGCACGCTCGGCATCATCACCGAGGCAACGCTTCGGCTCCGCCCGGCGCCGCCGCCGCGCGCCACGCTGCTCGCGTTCTTCCCGACGCTCGAAGGCGGCCGGGGAGGCCGTCGCCGCCATCACGGCGGCCGGGCTCGTACCCGGTGACCCTGGAGCTCATGGACCAGTTCACGATCGCGGCGGTGGATGACATGCACGGCCTGGGACTGGACCGGACGGCCGCCGCGATGCTCATGATCGAATCGGACATGCCCGGCGTCGCCGCGGACGACGAGCTCGTCCGGGCGGAGGCCGCGTGTGTCGGCGCCGGGGCGACGAGCACGATCCGCTCGCAGACCCCCGCCGAGGCGGACATGCTCCGGCAGGCGCGGCGGATGGCGCACTACGCGCTGGAGCGACTCGGCGACGTGAAGATGGAGGACATCGGCGTGCCGCGGGCGCGCGTGCCCGACATGCTGCGCGAGGTCGCGCGGATCGCGGCCAAGCACGGCGTGCGGATGGGCGCGTTCGGGCACGCGGGCGACGGCAACCTCCATCCGGACCTCGTCCTGGAGCGCGGCGATCCCCGCGCCGAGGCGATCACGAAGGCCGATCCAGGACGACCTCTACCAGGCCGCGCTGGACCTCGGTGGGACGGTGACGGGCGAGCACGGCATCGGCTCGGCGCGCACGGCGTGGCTGGAACCGCCAGAAGGGCGCCGACGCCGTCCGGGTCATGCGGTCGATCAAGACCGCGCTGGACCCGCAGGGCCTCCTGAACCCGGGGCGGGTGCTCGGGTAGGTCCGGACCCGTGCCGCGCGGGGTGGGCGCCCGGCCAGGCCCGTGCCCGGCGTCGATCACCCCACGATCGAACCGACCGGGAACCCCCAGATCGCTCGCAGCCCGCGTTCGTCGCCGACTCGGTCACCCCATGATCGAACCGACGGGGAACGGCGATCGCACGTCGTCCACCGGCTTGACGGTCCGTTCGATCACCCGGTGATCCGTGGGCTGGTCGGCCTGGCCCGCCGGGCGGCGCTTGACACTCGCCGCGCTCCCCGGATGATGCACCGGCCATGTGCACATCTGTCAGTACATCTGTGCATCCCGCTCCCGGCCGGCGGCGGCGACGGAGCCGTGAGCGACTTCGAGCAGCTCGTCCAGGCGAGCCGCCTCTACTACGAGCTCGGCGAGACGCAGAACGCGATCGCGGAGCGCCTCGGCGTCACGCGGCCCCAGGTGAGCCGCCTCCTCAAGCGCGCCCGCGCCGAGGGGATCGTCGAGATCCGGATCGTGGATCGCACCGCGGCCGAGTCCCCGGCCGCCGA
Organism: uncultured Chloroflexia bacterium; assembly: GCA_963743815.1. Lineage (GTDB taxonomy): Bacteria > Chloroflexota > Limnocylindria > Limnocylindrales > CSP1-4 > SPCO01. The sequence continues at coordinate 527,814 of CAVURB010000003.1, forward strand.
CGCCCTGCGCCGCAGCTACGGCCTGGACGCGGTCCACCTCGCCCCGACCGTGACCGGCCCCGAGGACCTGAGCCGTCGCATGGTCGGCCGCCTCGCCGCCCAGGTCCTGCGCGGCGCCGTGCGCGACGGGGAGATCGTCGGGATCGGCGACGGGGCGTCGGTCAGCGCGGTGGCCGATGCCCTGGAGGACGGCGCCACGCCCGTCGCGGCCACGGTCGTCCCGCTGGCCGGCGGCTACTGGTCGCCCGGTCCCGAGCGTGATCCCTTCCGGCGGGTCGCGGATGCCTTCGGGGCGCTGCCGCATGGCCTCATGGCACCGGGCCTGCTCGACGATGCCGCGACGAAGCGCGCGCTGGAGGCCCACGCGGGCGTGCAGGCCGTCCGCGACCTGTGGGACCACCTGGATGTCGCGCTCTTCGGGATCGGCGGGCGGTCGTGGGGCGAGGCGTCGGTGGGCAGACCCGTCATGGACCGCCTCGCAGCGGCCGGGGCCGTCGGCGAGGTGCTGATCGCCCCGTTCGACATCGATGGCGCCTTCGTGTGTCCCGAGCTCCGCGAGCGCGTGCTCGCGTTCGATGCGCGCGCACTGGGCCGCGTCCCGACGTCGATCGGCGTCGCCTCGGGCGAGAGCAAGGTGCAGCCGATCCTCGGCGCCCTGCGGGCGGGTGTCGTGCGGACCCTCGTCACCGATGTCGCGACCGCCGAGGCCGTCGTGCGCCCTCGACGCCGGTGACCCTCGCGCCCGGCATGACGCGACGCGATCCTCGGCATCGACCTGGGCACGACCGAGGTGAAGGCCGGGCTGGTCGGGCTCGATGGCCGGCTCATCGCGATCACCCGGGCCGGGTACGGCCTCGAGGTCGGGCACGGACCGGGGTGGGCGGAACAGGACCCGGGGTCGTGGTGGTCCGCGGTGGTCGGCGCCGTCCGTGCGCTCCACCGGTCCGAGGTGGCCGACGACGTCGAGATCGTCGCGATCGGGGTGGACGGGCACGGCCCGACGCTCGCCGCCGTGGACGCGCGCGGTGAGGCGACGCGCCCGGCCATCACGTTCCTCGACACGCGCTCCGCCGCCGAGGCCGCGGAGCTGGAGGCCGCCACGGGTGTCCGCGGCTGGGGCCTGGGCCCGTTGCCGGCCGCGCTCTGGATGGAGCGCCACGAACCGGCGGCCGCCGCGGCCACGCACTGGTATCTCACCACCTGGGAGTGGCTGGCCTTCCGCCTGACCGGGGAGGCGGTGGCGTCGCTCGTCGCCCACCAGGTCACGCCGGATGCCGGCAAGGCCGCAGCCGCGACCGGGTTGCGCGTGGACCGGCGGCCGCCGGACGGGGCGATGGGGGCGATCGTCGGCCGACTCACCGAGACCGCCGCGGATGCGCTGGGTCTGCAGGCCGGGATCCCGGTGGCCGGCGGCACGAACGATGCGTTCGCGAGCTACCTCGGCGCGGGCCTTCTCGAACCTGGCGATGCCTACGATCCGGGCGGGTCCGCGGGTGGGTTCGGCGTCTACTGGCACGAACCTGTCGAGGTGCCGGGCGCCTTCGTCTCGCCCGCACCGCTCGACGGCCGCTACAGCGTCGGGGCGGCGATGGCGGCCACCGGTCGCGCGCTCGACTGGTTCCGCGACGACGTCATCGATGGCGCGACCACCACCGAACGCCTGATCGAGGAGGCCGCGGCCATCGCCGCCCGGCGCCGATGGCCTCGTCTTCCTGCCGTACCTCGCCGGGGAGCGATCGCCGATCTGGGACCCGGACGCGACCGGCGTGCTCGCCGGGCTCACGCTGGCCCACGGTCGTGCCCACATCACCCGCGCGATCATGGAGGCGAGCGCGCTCGCCCTCCGGCACGTGGCGACGCCGATGCTCGCGGCGGGCGTGACGGTCACCGCGATGCGGGCCTGCGGCGGCCCCGCCCGGAGCGCAGTCTGGAACCAGATCAAGGCCGACGTCACGGGGTTCCGGGTCCTCGTCCCGGCCGTGCTGGAGACGGCGGTCCTCGGCTCGGCGATGCTCGGGGCGGTCGGGATCGGGGCGCAGCCCGACCTGCGCGACGGCGATCGGTGCGATGACCCGGGTGGATCGCGAGCTCGCGCCCGGACCCGGCGGACCGCCGAGACCTACGACCGGGTCTACGCCGCCTACACGGCCCTCTACCCGGCGGTCGCGCCGATCATGCGCGAGCTCAAGACATGAGCGGCCGCGGATCCCTGCGCGCGACCGGGGTCACGCTCGCCTTTCCGGTCCGCGGCGGCGGCACGCTGCCCGTCCTCGACGGCGTGGACCTGGAGGTCCCCGGCGGCGGCATCGTCGCCCTCATCGGGCCCAACGGCTGCGGAAAGTCCACATTGCTGCGGGTCGCGGCGGGCCTGCTGACCCCGAGCGCGGGCTCCGTCACGCTCGACGGCGCGCCGATCGATGGCCCCGACCCGCGGATCGGCCTGGTGTTCCAGGAGCCGCGCCTGCTGCCGTGGCGGTCGGCCGCGGCCAACATCACCTACCCGCTCGAGCTCGCAGGCTGGTCGGCAGATCGGCGCCAGGCGCGCCTGGAGCAGCTGACCGACCTCGTCGACCTCGATCCATCGGTCGTGGCCAATCGGCCGTCCGAGCTGTCCGGCGGGACCCGCCAGCGGGTCGCCCTCGCCCGGGCCCTCGCGCTCGAGCCCGAGGTGCTCCTGCTCGACGAGCCGTTCAGCGCGCTCGATGCGCTGAGCCGCGAGCGATTCGACCTCGAGTTGCTGCGGCTTTGGGACCGCGCCGGGACCACGATCGTCCTGGTGACCCACAGCATCGCGGAGGCGATCCTCGTGGCGGACCGGATCGTCGTGCTGTCGCCGCGTCCCGGCCGGGTCGTCGCCGACATCGCCGTCGACCTCCCCCGCCCGCGCTCGATCGCGGACCTGGACGCGGCCGTCGTGTCGCACACGGCCCGCGAGGTCCGCCGGCTACCTCGGCGAGGGCGACGACGCCACCGATGGCGGTTCGCTGGCGGCCGCGTCGTGACCCGCAACGTCGTCCTGCCGGTCGTCGCCGCTCTCGCGGGCTTCCTCCTGCTCTGGCAGGCGGTCGTGATCATCAGCGGCTTCCCCGAGTTCATCCTGCCGGCGCCGGCCGCCGTCATCGAGCGCTTCGTCACGGCGCTGGCCGACGGCACGATCTGGCCGCACCTGGTGACGACCCTCGTCGGAGGTCGCGCTCGGGTTCGCGGTCGGGGCCGGACTCGGCCCTCGTCGTCGGCTATGCCCTGGCGCGCAGCGCGTTCGTCGAGCGCCTGCTGTCGCCGTACCTCGTGGCCGCGCAGGCCACGCCGATCCTGGCCCTCGCCCCGCTCATCGCCCTGTGGTTCGGCCCCGGGCTCCTCGGCAAGGTCGTCATCTGCGCGCTGATCGTCTTCTTCCCGGTCGCGATCGCGACGATGGTCGGGATCCGCTCCGTGGACGCGCGGCTCCTCGAACTGGGTCGTTCGCTCCGCGCGACACGTCGACAGATCCTCACCACGCTCGAGATCCCGGCCGCCCTGCCGTCGATCCTGGGCGGGATGCGCGTCGGGTCACGCTCGCCGTCGTCGGCGCGATCGTCGGCGAGTGGGCCGGGGCCGAGCGCGGTCTCGGCGTCCTCATCAACCTCGCCCGCGGGTCGCTGTTCGACATCCCGCTCATGTTCGCCACGCTCCTGACGATCGCCCTCGTCGGGATCGGGCTGTATCTCGTGGTCATCGTCATCGAGCGCCGCCTGCGTCGGCGCCCGATAGCCCAACGCGTCCTGGAGGTCCCCGTGGTTCGTGCTCGTTCCGCTCGTCGTCGTCGCCGCCATCGCCGCCCTGATCGCTGGCGTGCTCGAGCGCGCCCGGCGGTCGTCAGCGCCGGTGCCCAGTCTCGGGCTGCCGCCGACTCGCTCACCGTCGGGCCTGGGCTTCATCCCGAGCGTCCAGTTCGCGCCGTTCTACCTCGCCGACCAGGCCGGGTACTACACGCGATGCCGGTCTCGAGGTCACGTTCCGGCACGAGATCGACTCCGACGTCATCGCGCTCGTCGGCGAGGGCGATCTGGACCTCGGTCTCGCCGACGGCACGAGCGTCATCCCGGCCGTCAGCCAGGGCATCCCGATCCAGTACGTGGCGACGATCTACGGGAAGTTCCCTTCGATCGTGTTCTCGAAGACGTCGCGCGGGCATCGCCACGCCGGCCGACCTCGCCGGGACGCGCCTCGGCATCCCGGGTCGCTACGGTTCGTCGTGGATCATGCTCCAGGCGCTGCTCGGGTCGGCCGGCCTGACGCCCGACGACCTCGAGATCGTCGAGTACCCGGACTTCGGCCAGGGCGCGGCGGTCATCGCCGGGGCCGTTGACGCGGCGACCGGGTTCACCAACAACGAGCCGGTCCAGCTGGAGCTGACCGGGGAGGACGCCACGATCCTGCGGGTGGACGAGATCACGCCGCTCCCCGGCAACGGCCTGATCGTCGGGTCGGCGACCATCGATGCCAAGCGCGACGCGGTGGCCGCGTTCGTCGCCGCGACCCTGCGGGCGATGGAGGAGATCGCCGCGAACCCCGAGGTGGGGCTGGATGCCGCGATCGCGGCCGTCCCGGAGCTCGGCACGGCCCGCGAGACGCAGGCCGCGATCCTCGACGCCACGATCGAGGTGTGGACGGGTCCGGCCCAGGAGGCGGCGGGTCTCGGCGCGATCGCGCCCGGCCGACTGGGACGCCTCGATCGACTACCTGACGTCGCTCGGCCTCGTGCCGAATCCGGTCACGTCCGACCAGATGCTGGACACCTCGCTCCTGCCGACGCAGGACTGACGGTCGTGCTCGGCGGGATCCGACCCTCGGGTGCGCGGCGGTCGTGGTGGCTGCGCGAGGCCCTCGCCGCGGAGGCGGCGTCGGCGCCCCACCTGGCCGCGGCCGCGCCGCCGTTGCGTGGCACGACCACGGCCGACGTCGTCGTGATCGGCGGCGGGTACACGGGCCTGTGGACCGCGTATCGGCTGACGGAGCTGGAGCCTGGGGCTCGGGTGGTGCTCGTGGAGGCCGACATCTGCGGCGGCGGTCCGTCGGGGCGGAACGGCGGGTTCGCCACGAACTGGTGGGACGAGCTGCCGACGCTCATCGAGCGCTACGGTGAGGCGGGTGCGCTTTCCGTTGCCCAGGCGATGGAGGACGCGGTCGACGAGATCGGGACGTGGTGTGCGACGCACGGGGTCGATGCCTGGTACACGAAGGCGGGTGCCCTCCAGGCCGTCGCGGCGCCGGCACAGGACGGCAGCTGGGACGATGCCGTCGCGGCGTGCCGGGCGGTGGGTCGCGAGGACCGATACCGGTCGCTGACCGCGGACGAGGTCCGGGCCCGCGTCGATTCGCCGGTCTTTCGCTCCGGGGTGTTCATGCCCGGTGCGGCAACGATCCAGCCGGCGACGCTGGCGCGCGGCCTTCGCCGGGTCCTGCTGGAGCGCGGCGTGGTCATCCACGAGGGCACGCGGGTCGACGAGATCGATGGGCAGCGGCCCGGTTGGCTGGGGTCCGTGGGCGCGGGTGCGCGGCGCGCGCCGGCGCGTCGAGTCGGGCCGGCGGGCACGTTGCGCCCGATCCGCGTCCGGACATCGTCCGACGGCGGGGCCGGGGAGGTCCTGGCCGGCATCCGCGGTCGTCGCGCTCAACGCCTGGGCCGCCGCGTGGCCGTGGTTCGGTCGGCGCCTCGTCACGTGGTCGTCGTACATGGTCATCACCGAGCCGATCCCGGACCGCCTGGCGGACATCGGCTGGACAGGCGGCGAGGGCGTCAGCGACGCCCGGTTCACGCTGCACTACCTGCGGACGACGCCCGACGGGCGGATCGCCATCGGCGGCGGTGGCGGACGGGCCGGGTTCAGCGGTCGCGTCGGCGGGGCCTTCACCGACGACGCCCTGTCCGCCGCGCGAGCCGCGGCCGGACTGCGGCGACTCTTCCCGTCGCTGCGGGACGTCCGCCTCGAGGACGCCTGGGGCGGACCGATCGATATCAGCGCCGACCACCTGCCGTGGTTCGGGTCCGTGCCCGGACCGCGCCGATCCACTACGGGCACGGCTACAGCGGGAATGGCGTGGCGCCGTCGGTCGTCGGCGGGCGGATCCTCGCGGCGCGGGCCGCTGGAGCGCGCGGACGATCCGGCCCTCGGCGCTGCCGCTCGCGGATGGTGCGCTGCCGCGGGCGTTCCCGCCGGAGCCGGCGCGGTATCTCGGGGCGCGGCTCATCCGCGAGGCTGCCGTGCGCCGCGAGTCGGCCGAGGAGCGGGGCGAGGCGGTTGGGCCGCTCACCCGCGAGCTGCAGCCGGATCTCGCGCCGGTTGGGGTATCACCTGGGGCCGGAGTAGCGCGGGGCTGCGGCGCCGGGCGCCCATCGCCGCGCCGCGCCGCGCCCGCCCGCCGCCGTGGAGCGAGCATCCCTGCGTGATGACAATCGGCCGCATATTCCGGCGCGACGGTCATCCGCGAGCTGTCCCGACCCTGAACATGACGGGCCCGCGCCGTTCGCCGCGATCGCCCCACGCGGAGAGGCGCCGGACGAGCGGACTGATATGCGGCCGATTGTCATCAAGGCGAGGCTCCGTGTCCGTTGGCTCCGCGTCGGCGGGCACGGTGCCGGCGGGCGTCGGACCGGGCGGCTCCACACTCGAGCGGCGGGCCCGTGCTCCTGCGGGTTTCGGCCGAATCGGCTAGACTATCGGTCCCCCGATCGGCGCACCGGATCGTGCCCACCTGTGCAGGAGTTGCCCCGTTGAATAGTCGCCCGCCGATCAAGCCACCCGCCGCGAACGAGCCCTTCAAGCACGTGATCGACGAGTACAAGCACCAGGCCCAGACGATCACCTGCACCTGCGGATGGCACGGAAGCTCCCAGACGATCGATCGTGGCGGCTCCGAGTGGACCGCTCACCTGGTCGAGGTCCGCGGCAAGAAGCGCTGACCCACCCCTTCGCTGCACCGACAACGACCCGGATCCCGCCCGATCCGGGTCGTTCCTTGTCCGGCTCCGCACGTCCGCAACGCAGGGAACGTGCCTGCTAGGCTGCCTCGGTGAACCTGCCGATCCAGCCGCCGTTCACCCTCCGCGCCCGACTCCTGACGCCGCTCGCTGCCGGCGGCACGCGCCACGAGCCCGATGCCATCATCGAGGTCGACGCCGCGGGCCGGATCGTCGCCGTGGACGCCGCGTCCGCCCGTCCCGAGCGACGCGGCCACGGCCATGGACCTCCGCCCGTGGGTCGTGATGCCCGGCATGGTCGACCTCCACGTGCACCTGCCGCAGATCCCGAACGCGGGGCTGGGCGCCGGGATGGACCTGCTCGACCTGGCTGGACCGCTACGTCTTCCCGCTGGAGCGCGCGTTCGATGCCGCCGACGGCCGAGCGCGTCGCGCCCGCCGCCTGGCGGGCGTTCGCGGCCGCCGGGACCACGACCGCGCTCGTCTACGGCGCGGTGTACGAGGCGAGCCTCGATGCCACGTTCCGGGCGGCCGAGGCGCACGGCATCCGGGCCGTCATCGGCAAGGTGATGATGGACCGGAGCACGTACGACTCGACCATCGACCCGGCCACCATCCTCGACCGTTCGCTCGCCGAAGTCGGCGCGCCTCATCGAGCGCTGGCATGGCGCGGACGACGGCCGACTCCGCTACGCCGTGACGCCGCGCTTCGCGGTCTCCTGCACCGCCGACCTGCTGCGCGAATCGGCGTCGCTGGCCGCCGCCGACCGGCGCGTACTGGCAGACCCACGTCTCGGAGGATCGCGGCGAGATCGCCGAGGTGACGCGGCTGTTCCCCGAGGCCCTCGACTACGTGGACGTCTACGACCGCGCCGGCGGCCTGGGCGAGCGGACGGTCCTCGCGCACGCGGTGCACCTCTCCGACCGGGAGCTCGCGCGACTCGTCGAGACCGGGTCACGGGTCGCGCATTGCCCGGTCTCCAACCTGTTCCTCGCCTCGGGCGTGATGCCGCTCGGCCGATACCTGGACGCCGGACTGGCCGTGGGCCTCGGCTCGGACGTGGCCGGCGGGCCGGACCTCTCGATCTTCACGGTCGATGCGCGTCGGGTTCTACGCGCAGCATGCTCGGATCGTCGCGGGCGTCGAGGCCGGCCCGGTGCTCGAACCGCTCGACTGGCTGCGCCTCGGCACGCTGGACGGCGCCCGGGCCCTGGGCCTCGGGCGACGTCATCGGTTCCCTCGAGGCCGGCAAGGAGGCCGACCTCATCGCGATCGACCCCTCGTTCGTCGCTCCCGCTCGAGGGCCAGCCACCGGACGACGACCCCGTCGATCTCGCATCGCGCCTCATCTTCCGCGCCCATCCCGACATGGTCCGGGCCGCCTGGGTCCGTGGCCGCCGGCTCGACGGGCCGGCCCCGACGCGCGGTGGCTGACAGCGTCGATCTCGTCATCGTCAACGGCACCGTCGTGGACGGCACGGGAGCACCCGGCCGGCCCGGCACGGTCGTCGTCGAGGGCGAGCGCCTGCGGCTCCTGGGCGCGACGGAGCCAGCGCCCGAGCATGTCGCCCGCACGATCGATGCCACCGGCAAGGTCGTGGCCCCGGGCTTCATCGATCTCCACAGCCACGGTGGCCTCCACATCCTGGCGGAGCCGCACCACGAACCCAAGGTCCGCCAGGGCGTCACGACCGAGATCGTCGGCGTCGATGGCAATGGCTTCGCGCCCGTTCGCCGACCGCGCCGCGCTGGAGGCGTTCGTCGAGCTCGATTCCGGGCTGGACGGCCGTCCGGACATCGACTACGACTGGCTGTCGGTCGCCGACTATCTGCGCCGATTCGATGGCGCCGTCAGCGTCAACATCGGGACGCTCGTCGGCAATTCGCAGCTTCGCATCGGGGCGCTGGGCTGGGACGACGTGCCCGCGGACGCCGCACGCGATCGACCGCATGGCCGGTCTGCTCCGCGACGCGATGGCCGATGGCGCCGTCGGTCTCTCGTCCGGCCTCGACTATCCACCCGGCAGCTACGCGACGACGGACGAACTCGCCGCGCTGACCCGGGTGGCCGGCGCGGCGGGCGGGTTCTATCACACCCATGTGCGCTACCCGCTGGGCGACCGGTTCCTCGACCCGTTCCGCGAGGCGATCGAGATCGGGCGATCGCGCCGACGCCCCCGCCCACATCACCCACTTCTACCACCGGCAGACGCTATCCGGGCGGACCCGACGCCCTCCTGGCGCTGGTCGATGACGCCCGGGCCGAGGGTCTCGACGTCACGCTTCGACACGCTACCCGTCGGAATGGGCCAGCACGCGGCTGCTCATCCAGCTGCCGGCATGGATCCAGGCAGGTGGCGTGGAGCCACTCAAGCAGCGCCTCGCCGACCGGACCGCCCGGGACCGCGTCCGTGCGGAGCTCGCGACCCGGGGCGCGGCCTACGCCAGCGCCGAGGGCTGGGCCGACGTGCGCCTGGGTGCGTTTCGCCGCCCGGACCTCCTTCGCTGGGAGTCACGGACGCGTCGCCGACGTCATGCGCGACACGGGTCACGACGCCGTGGACGTCATCTGCGACCTGCTCCTCGCCGAGGACCTCGGCGTCAACCAGGTCACGACGGGGCCGTGGCTGCCCACGATGCGCCCGTTCATCGCCCACCCGGTCGGCATGGTCGGCACGGACTCGACGTTCATCGGCGCCAAGCCATCGCCGCGGACCTACGGCAGCTTCCCGCGGATCCTGGGCCAGTTCGTCCGCGACGAGGGGCTCCTGAGCCTCGAGGAGGCGATCCGCAAGATGACCGGTGCGGCCGCCGCGCGGCTCGGCCTGCGGCAGCGCGGCACGCTGCGGGACGGGATGATCGCGGACATCGTCGTCTTCGACCCGGCGACGGTCCGCTCGAACGCGACCTACGAGGAGCCGCGCCGAGTTCCCGGACGGGATCGACCACGTGGTGGTCAACGGGACGCTCGTCGTGGATGCGGGTGCGCACACCGGCGCGACCCCCGGGCGAGGGATCCGCCTGGGCGTGGACTGATCAGGACGCGGCGGGCGGGGCTGCGGGCGGAGCCGGAGATGTGGCCGGCGATTCGGCCGGTGCGGCCGTCGTCCGCGATCCCGGCACGGCGCTGGCCGCGGCGCAGCTCGGCGTACATCCGCTCGGTCGCGGTTCGCTGGGCATCGGTGAGCGGCGGATCCCCGGCCGTGCCCGCCCAGCCGATCGCGAGACGCATGGCGATGGCGCCGGTCTCGAGCCACAGGTCGCACGCCTTGCGGACGCGCTCGATGTAGTTGATGGCCGCGACCTCGTCGGTCTCGGGCAGCAGGGCGCCGAACCGGCCCGGACCCAGTCGCGCGACGTGGTCGGCAGCACGGGCGAGTCGTCGGAGGGTGTCTGCCACGGCGGGGACGATCCGGTCGCCGGCGTCGTCACCGAGGCGCTCCACGAGGCGATCGAGCCCCTCGAGCTCGAAGACCACGACCGTGGCGGCGCGATGGTAGCGGGCGATCCGGGCGTCTTCGTCGGCGACGAGCCGGCTGAACGCGGAGGCATCGGGCAGGCCGGTCAACGCGTCGATCCCGTCATCGATCGCCGGGGGCTCAGGTGTCGCGTGGGTCGCGGGCATCGGGATCTCCGGTTCCGGGTCATCGGTCAGTTCCTGGTCGGGCACGGGGACCAGCAGGGTCGGGCCGGGGATCGGCTCGGCGTCGGCGGGCTCCACCGGCCCCAGGGGCGCCAGGGGCTCCTCGAACGGTCCGCTCGCAGTCGGCCACGAAGCATCCGCCGATCGATCTCCGTACGAAGACGACATGATCGCGTCGTCGAAGGCCGACGAGGTGCCGGCCGTGGCCACACGCTTGCGCCCGATCCGGCCGGACGCCAGCAGGATGCCGACGATAGCAGCGTTGGCGACGACGGTAACGAGGAGGAGCGGCAGCAGGACGTCCTGCGACAGGTCCATGGTCCCAGATGACTCCCGAGGATGATGTGCGGGCCAGGGCAGCGAATATAGCCGTCACGACCCCCGGATGGGACTGTCCGAAGGTCCCGACATGACCACTTACTGTTGTCCGGCGGCACCGCGCGGGGTCGTCTGCTGCGGTACCGGTCGGAGCGGTGCACTTGGGGCCCACCCGCCCGGTGCGGGCCGTCCGACGCCTGATGGCGGTGGTATCGTCACCGGCCAAGGAGGAGCCCACCGCCCGTATGACGACCCGGACCGACGATCCCGGCGCGCTCGTCGTCCCGCCGGGCACCCTCGTTCCCGGCCGTGCGCGCCCCGCGGGGCCGCTGCGCCGCGAGGGCCCGGCCAAGCTCACCGGCGTCGCCCTGTACACGGACGACATCGTGGTGCCCGGCGCGTGGTACGGCGCGACGATCCGATCCACCGATGCGCACGCGACCTTCGATGCGCTCGAGCTCGACCCGGCGTTCGACTGGACGAGGGTGGTCGTTGTGACCGCCGACGACATCCCGGGCGACAATGTGGTCAGCTCGATCAAGAGCGACCAGCCCATCCTCGTGCCGATGGGCGGCGAGATCCAGCATCACGCCGAGGCTCTGGCCCTGATCGCGGCACCCGATCGCACGACGCTGCGCGAGGCCCGTCGCCGGGCTCGGCCGCGGACCACGAAGCTCCCTGGGGTCTTCGATCCGGAGGCGTCCGAGCACACGTTCGCGAGCTACGTCATCGCGACGGGCGACGCCGATGCGGCGATGGCCCGGGCGGACGTCGTCATCGAGGGCGAGTATCGCGTGGGCCACCAGGAGCAGCTGTACATCGAGAACAACGCGATGATCGCCGAGCCCACGGACGGTGGCGGCGTCACCGTCACGGGCTCGCTCCAGTGCCCCTACTACCTCCACGGTGCTCTCAAGCGCGGTCTGGGTCTCGGTGACGATGCCGCGCGCGTGGTCCAGGCCGAGACCGGCGGCGGGTTCGGTGGCAAGGAGGAGTTCCCGTCGGTGATCGGCCTCCATGCGGCGCTGCTCGCACGCAAGGCCCAGAAGCCGGTCCGCATGATCTACGACCGCCACGAGGACATCGCCGCGACCACCAAGCGGCACCCGGCGATCGTCCGCCACCGGACGGGCGTCACGCACGACGGTGTCCTCGTGGCGCAGGACATCGAGGTCGTGATGGACGGGGGCGCGTACTGCACGCTGACCCCGGTCGTGCTGTCGCGCGGGGCGCTCCATGCGGGTGGGCCGTATCGCTGTCCGGATGTCCGGATCCGGGCTCGCGCGACGCGCACGAACACCCCGCCCAACGGCGCGTTCCGCGGATTCGGGGCCCCGCAGACCGAGTTCGCGGCCGAGACCCACCTCAACCGGATCGCCGAGGCCCTGAAGATCTCGCCGCTCGACATCCGCCGGCGCAACGTCTACGTCCCGGGCGACCAGACCCCCACGGGCCAGGTCCTGCGCGACAGCGTGGCCGCCGAGGAGGTCCTGGAACGGGCAGCCGAGGCGGCGGAGTTCACGAGGATCCGGGCACGGACCGCCGAGGCGCGCGGGCGACGCACGGGTTCGGGGAGCGTGCCGGCCGGTGCCCTCCGCACGGAGCGGGAGCGACGCGCCAGCGGGATCGGGCTCGCCCTGGGCTGGCACGGTGCCGGGTTCACCGGGTCGGGTGAGGTGAAGCTCGCCAGCGTGGCCTCGGTCGAGCTGACCGCCGACGGGCGGATCCTGGTCCTGGCGGCGTCCACGGAGATGGGGCAGGGGACCCGGACCATCTTCCCGCAACTCGTCAGCGAGGCCCTGGGGGTCGCCGAGCGGGACGTCGAGGTGGCCCCGGTGGACACGGCGTTCGTGCCCGATTCGGGCCCGACCGTCGCGTCGCGGACCGCGATGGTCGTGGGTGGCCTGCTGATCCAGGCCGCCCGGCGGCTGCGCGAGACCGTGGAGTGGTCCACGGGCGCGCTCTTCCCGGATTCGTATCTCGCCTATGCCCGCGAGCACGGGGGCCTGCGGATGGACCAGCGGTTCGAGCCGTACCCGGGCGGGACGCCGTTCGATGACGAGACCTACACCGGCGACGCCTACCCGGCGTTCGGCTGGGCCGCGTGCGTGGCCCACGTCGAGGTGGATCTCGACACGGGCGAGGTCCACGTCCGCGACGTCGTGGCCGCCGATGACATCGGTCGCGTCATCCACCCGGTCCTCGCCGAGGGCCAGGTGGAGGGTGGGACGTTACAGGCCGTCGGCTACGCGACGATCGAGGAGATCAAGCTGCGGGATGGCCGCTACCTCAACGATCGGCTCGCGACGTACATCATCCCGACCGCGCTCGATGCGCCGAGGATCAGTGCCATCCTCGTGGAGGCGCCGTTCACCGGGGTCCCGCATGGCGCCAAGGGCGTCGGCGAACTGCCGATGGACGTGGGGGCGCCGGCGGTCGTGGCCGCGATCGCGGACGCGACCGGCGCCTGGATCACGGACCTGCCCGCGAGCCCCGAGCGCATCCTCGCCGCGCTCGCGTCGCGACCCGAGATCGCCGGCCCGCGTCCGGCGGAGTCGATGCCCGCGCCCGCGTCGGAGGTCGTCTCGTGAGCACGTTCCGCTTCACCGTCAACGACGCCCCGGTCGAGGTGGACGTGCCCGGCATGCGTCGGTTGCTCGACGTCTTGCGCGAGGATCTCGCGCTGACGGGCACGAAGGAGGGCTGCGGGGAGGGGGAGTGCGGGGCGTGCACCGTCCTGCTCGACGGCGCCCCGGTGGATTCCTGCCTCGTCCCGGTCTGCCAGGTGGGTGGCGCGGACATCCGCACCGTGGAGGGCCTCGCCGCCCCGGCCAGCGATCCGGGTGAGCCGGTGGCCATGGATCCGTTGCAGGTGGCCTTCCTCACGACCGGCGGGGCGCAGTGCGGGATCTGCACGCCCGGGATGCTCATGGCGGGCCGCGCCTACATCGATCGCGGCGGCGGGCCGGACGAGGACGCCATCCGCGAGGCGATCGCCGGGAACCTGTGTCGCTGCACGGGCTACACGAAGATCGTCGAGGCCATCGCTTTGGTGGCGGGAGCCAGCCGATGAGCCGCGCCGGAGGACCGCATCCCCGTGCCGACCAACGGGCATCGGCCGCCCCTCTCCGTAGACGCCGAGTCCTCCGGTGAGACGCCGAACGACGTCGTCGACCCATCCATCCCGGTCGAGAGCCGCGTCGGCGTGGCGCTCGATGCTTCGCCCGGCCCAGCTCGCCGTCGGGTTCGGGATCATCACCTGGGCCGTCGCGTTCCTCGTCGGCTGGTGGTGGCGGCGGCGACGCTGACGATGCCACCCGAACCGCCGGTCGTCAGCCCACGCGACCTCGCCGGTGCGTACGCGGCCCTCGCCGCGGGCACCGCCGACGCTCCGGTGCGCCCCATCGCCGGCGGCACGGACCTCCTGGTGGCGATCACCGGCGAGATCGGTGACCTGCCGGCGGGCGTCGTCGACCTGTGGGCGATCGACGCCCTGCGCGGCATCGAGGTCTCCGGCGACGCGATCACCCTGGGCGCCTTGACGACGTTCACGGACATCCGCCGCTCGGCGCCGTGCCGCGAGCACGTCCCGGCCCTCGTGGACGCCGCGGCGACGATCGGGGCCGCGCAGATCCAGAACCGCGGCACGCTCGGGGGGAACATCGCCAACGCCTCGCCGGCGGGCGATACGCTCCCGATCCTCCTCGCCGCCGACGCCCGCTTCGTGCTGGGCTCCCTCCGCGGGGAACGCGAGGTGGCCGCGACGGACTTCTGGACCGGCTATCGACGCACGGCACTCGCGCCGGACGAGCTCCTCCTCCGCGTCGTGCTCCCGCTCCGGCCGGACCGGGAGATGCGGTTTCGCAAGGTCGGGACGCGACGGGCCCAGTCGATCAGCAAGGTCGTGATGGCGGTCGCGTGGCGCGGGGCCGCGGGGGTCGGATCCGGGGTCGCGGCGCAGGTCTGGCGCGACGTCCGCGTGGCCCTCGGGTCCGTGGCCGCCACCCCGGTCCGAGCCGCGCGGACCGAGGCCGTGCTGGAGGGTTCGCCGCCCACCCCCGAGGTCGCCGATCGCGCCGCGGAGGCCCTGGCCGGGGAACTCGTCCCGATCGACGACGTGCGTTCCACCGCCGAGTACCGCCGGATCGTGGCGGCGCGGATGCTCCACCGGTTCGTTCGCGAGGCCGGCGGCTGGTGATCCCCGATGCGGGTCATCTCGTGGCGCTCTTCGAGGGAGCCCCGCGGTTCCTGGACCGCCTGATGGCGGCGGCGCCCTTCGACGACGATGCCGCGATGTTCTCGGCGGCCCGCTCGATCGCCCATGCGATGCCCGAGGTCGAGCAGGTCGAGCTCATCGATGCCCACCCGCGGCTGGGGGCGCCGCCGGGCACGGTGTCGCGGCTCAGTTACGTGGAGCAAGGGTACGACCGGGGAACCGGCACGCCCGTGGACGTCGCCGCGGAACTCGCGCGCCTCAACGACGCGTACGAGGCGCGGTTCGGTTTCCGCTACTGCGTGTTCGTGGCCGGCCGGCGACGGGAGGAGCTGCTGCCCGGGTTCGCCGCGGCGCTCCGGGAGGACCGCGATGCGGAACGGCATCGGGCACTCGACGCGGTGGTCGACATCGCGATCGACCGGCATGCGAAGCTGTCCGCGAGCACCTGAGGCACGGCCATGATCGAACTCTCTGCCAACCGCTACGGCAAGGCCGCGATCCGGATCGTCCGTGTCGGTCGTGACGAGACGCCCCATCGATTGCACGACCTCACGGTCGCCATCGCGCTCGAGGGCGACTTCACGGCGGCCCATACCGATGGCGACAACACGCTGGTGGTCGCCACCGACACGATGAAGAACACGGCCTACGCGTTCGCCCGTGACCACCTCGATGGACCGATCGAAGCCTACGGCCGCGCCCTGGCCGAGCACTTCCTCGCCTTCGACCAGGTGGATCGGGCCACGGTGAACATCCGGGCACACCACTGGAGCCCGATCGATGTCGCGGGCGGCGTCGCGCCCGACGCGTTCGTTCGCGGCGGCGAGGGAACGCGGGTCGCCACGATCTACGCCGACAACGGCGCGACGACGATCGAGGCGGGCGTCGAGGACCTCGTCGTGATGAAGACCACGCGATCGGCGTTCGAAGGATTCCCGCGCGACGGGTACACGACGCTGCACGAGACCGACGACCGGCTCATGGCCACGAAGCTCGCCGCGATCTGGCGCTACGGCTCCCCCGATCTCGACTTCGACGGCGTGTTCGGGGCCGTCCGGACCACGTTGCTGGAGGTCTTCGCCGACCACCACAGTCCGAGCGTCCAGACCAGCATCTGGATCATCGCCAAGGCCATGCTGGAGCGCCACGACGAACTCGACGAGGTCCGCATGGTGCTTCCCAACCTGCATCACTGGCCGGTGGATCTCTCGCCGTTCGGCATGACGAACGACAAGACGGTCTACGTCGCGACGACCGAGCCGCACGGGCTCATCGAGGCGACCGTCCGGCGCGGCGAGCGTCTGATATGGCGGTCGCCGGCGTCGTCGTTTCGGGGCCGCCGGTCCCGGGCGCCGACCGCGTCCTGACCGACGAGGCGCTCGCGTTCGTCGCGGACCTGCAGCGGCGGTTCGGCCCGCTCCGGCTCGACCTCCTCCAGCGCCGCGAGGAGCGCGAGGCCGAGCTCGTCGCCGGCGAGCGCCTCGACTTCCTCGCGGGGACACGGGAGATCCGCGAGGCGGACTGGACGGTGGCTCCGGCCCCGGCGGACTTCGATGACCGGCGCGTGGAGATCACGGGCCCCGCCGAGCCCAAGATGATGATCAACGCACTCAACTCCGGCGCGCGGGTCTTCATGGCGGATCTCGAGGACGCCCTGTCGCCAACCTGGGCGAACGTCGTCGGCGGGCAGGCGGCGCTCCAGGATGCGGTCCGGGGCTCGCTCGCCTACGACGCCCCCGATGGCAAGGCGTACCGGCTCGGCGAGCGGGTCGCGCAGTTGGTGGTTCGGCCACGCGGGTGGCACCTCGTCGAGTCGCACGTGCTCGTTGACGGCGCCCCGATCTCCGCGTCGCTGTTCGATGCCGGGCTCTACCTGTTCCACAACGCCGCCGAGCGGGTCGGGCGTGGCTCTGCGCCGTACCTGTACCTCGCCAAGCTCGAATCCCATCACGAGGCGCGACTCTGGAACGAAGTGTTCCTCCACGCCCAGGAGGCGCTCGGCGTCCCGCGCGGATCGATCCGCGCCACCGTCCTTATCGAAACGATCACCGCCGCGTTCGAGATGGACGAGATCCTGTACGAGTTGCGCGAGCACGCCGCTGGGCTGAACGCCGGGCGCTGGGACTACCTGTTCAGCGTCATCAAGAAGTTCCGCGAATCGCCCGACCTCAGCTCGCCCGACCGCGCACAGCTCACGATGACCACGCCCTTCATGCGCGCGTACACCGAGCTGCTCGTGCAGACCTGCCATCGACGTGGCGCGCATGCGATCGGCGGCATGGCCGCGTTCATCCCGAGCCGGCGCGATGCCGAGGTCACCGAGCGGGCGATGGCCAAGGTCCGCGACGACAAGGAACGCGAGTCGCGCGACGGCTTCGATGGGACCTGGGTCGCCCACCCCGACCTCGTGCCGCTCGCGACCGAAGTCTTCGACTCGGTGCTCGGGGATGCGCCGCACCAGAAGCACCGGCTTCGCGAGACCGTCGTGGTCACTGCCGACGACCTGCTCGACTTCGCCGTGCCCGGCGCCGCCGTCACCGAGAGCGGCCTGCGCGCGAACGTGCGGGTGGCCCTCGCGTACCTCGATGCGTGGTTGCGCGGGAACGGCGCGGCCGCGATCGACAACCTCATGGAGGACGTCGCGACCGCCGAGATCGCCCGTTCGCAGCTCTGGCTGTGGCGGTCGCGCGGGATCCTGTGGCCCGAGCGGTACGCCGCGATCCGCGACGAGGAGCTGGCGCGACTCGGTGGCGCCGGCGAAGGGCGGATGGCCGAGGCGGTGGATCTGCTCGATCGGCTGGTGCTCGACGACCATTTCGCCGACTTCCTGACGTTGCGCGCGTACGCGGTGCTCGAGTAGCCGGCGGCGCGCCCGCGGCGCCGAGGTCAGCACCCGTCGCTGATGACAATCGGCCGCATATTCTCGTGGTGAAGCGACTGGCGCCAAGAGGACACTGTCGCGCGCCAGCTGACGGGGCCCTTGACACGGTTCGCGGATGGGCGTATATATCGGTCATCGATATATCGACCATCGTAAGAGTTGGAGCGAGCCATGGAGTCCAGCGCCCCGGGATTCGGACGGTTCACCGAGCCGTCACTCCTCATCCTCGTCAGCCTGAGCGACGGGCCGAAGCACGGCTACGCGATCATGCAGGACGTGGAAACGGGCACCGGCCGCCCGATGGGCGCCGGCACGCTCTATGCCGCCCTCTCCCGACTCGAGGATGAGGGATTCGTCGAGCCACTGACGCCGGTCGACCGGCGTCGGCCGTACCGCCTCACCGCGGTCGGCGCGACGATGCTCGCGGAACAGCTCCACGGCCTGGCCGAGTTCGCCCAGCGCGGGCTTCGACAGCTTGGCCAGGCCAAGCCATGAGAACCATCCTGGTCCGCTGCTATCCCGCCCGCTGGCGGGCGCGCTACGGCGACGAGTTCCTGGCGCTCCTCGAGGAACGCCCGCTCGGCCCGTACGACGTGGCGGACATCCTTCTCGGCGCGCTCGATGCACGACTCCGGTCGCATCGGGCCGTCGGCTCACCCGAAAGGGGACTTCCCATGTCGCTCCGTGTCGGCGGCCTTGCCGCCATCGCCGGCGCCCTGATCCTCACGGTCTCGTGGTTCGGGACCATCTTCGGAGCACTCCCGTTCGACGGACGCATCCTCGTCGCGTTGATCCTGCTCGGGCTCGCGTCCCTCATCGTCGCCCTCACGATCCTGAGTGCGTTCCAGGCACGCACACTTCCGCGCCTCGTCTGGACGGCCTTCGCGCTCTCGGTCGTTGGGGCGATCGGCTACATGGCGGGCATGCTCGGCATGATCGGCGTCGAGGAAGGCGCGGTGTCCTCGGGTGGCGTCGGCAAGACGATCGCCGATGTCGCCTTTGCGGTCGGCGGCGTGGCCGCGGTCATCGGGTTCGCCCTGTTCGGGATCGCCACGTACCGATCCGGCGTGCTCTCGCGCCCGGGCGCGATCATGATCGCCGTCGGTCCGGCGCTCGGGGCACTCGCCTGGATCGCGACGTTCACCGTGTCCTGGGATGTGGGTGGGCTGCTCTTCCTGGCGGCGATGGCCTGCTTCCTGACCGGCTGGATCGTGCTCGGTATCGCGGCGATCCGCGTTGACCAGCGCGCCGCCATCGCCAGCCCGGCCTGACAGCCGGGCTACTCCTACCCGCCGATCGGTCCTCGCTCGATGAACCGCCCAAAGCCGCGCTGACCGACGAATTCGCCGTCGCGAACGACGGCGGTGCCGCGCACGAACACCGAACGGACCGCTCCGGCGACCTCCATCCCCTCGTACGGCGTGTAGTCGCTCGCGTGGTGGAGGTCGTTGGCGTGGAGCGTCCGCGTTGCTGTCGGGTCGAAGACCACGAGGTCCGCGTCACGTCCGACGGCGAGCGCGCCCTTGCCGGCCATGCCGAATCGGGCGCGGGGGTCGTCGCGATCAGATCGACCATCCGCTCGAGCGTGATCCGGCCGGGGACCACGCCTTCGCTGTACAGGAGCGCGAGGAGCGTCTCGATCCCTGGGGCACCGTTGCTGATCTGATCGAACGCGACACCGGCGGCCGCACTGGCCTTCTCGACGTCCATCCGGTCCGGGACGTGATCCGTCGCCACCATGTCGAGCGTGCCATCGGCGAGACCCGCCCAGAGTGCGTCGCGATCAGCGGCCGATCGGAGGGGCGGCGAGATCACGAAGCAGGCACAACGGGTCGGGTCCGATTCGTCGTAGACCGCTTCGGTCAGCGTCAGGTAGTGCGGGCACGTCTCGGCAGTGACGCGGACCCCGGCCGCCTTGCCGCGGCGGACCTCCTCCAGCGCCGCCGCCGACGACAGATGGACGATATGGACCGGTGAACCAGTCATCCGCGCGAACGCGATCGCCCGCGCCGTCGCGACCGCCTCGACGTACGGTGGTCGCGAAGTAGCGTGGTAACGCGGTAGCGTGTTACCACGGTAAAGCGCTTGCGCGATCCCGGCGTCGAGCAGCACCGGGTCCTCGCAGTGCACCTGGAGCATCCCGCCGCGCTCGCTCATCACGCGCATCGCGTCGAACAGAGCGTCTGTCACCGAGCCGGAAGTCGAAGACCATGAACGCCTTCGATGTCGCGACACCGGCATCGATCGTGGCCGGCAGGTCGGCCAGCGGATCGTCGGCACGCCCGGAGATCGCGAGCGAGAGGCCGTAGTCGATCGCGCTGTCGCCGTCGGTCGCCGCGCGCCACTCCCGGAGCCCGGTCCGCAGCGAGCGCTCCCCGGCCGGGGTCGAACCCGTTCCGGGGTTGTTGAACGACAGGAAGGACGTCGTGCCGCCGAACGCGGCCGCCACCGAGTCCTGGAAGAACCGATCAGGCGCCTCGTCCGTGGCAACGCGAGTGTGCGTGTGCACGTCCACGGCTCCCGGAAGGACGAGCATGCCGGTCGCATCGATCACCCGATCTGCGCCGGCCGCCGGTCCGGCAGAGGTCCGCCTCGATCGCCTGGATGACACCACCCTCGATGGCGATGTCCGCGACCGCGGACCCGTTCGCCGTGACGACGGTGCCGCCGCGGACGACGAGGTCGGTCACGATCTGCCGGTCATCGCGACCGGCTCGCCCGGCGCCCGAAGCAGCCCCAAGCACGTCCTTCGAATATGCGGCCGATTGTCATCGCTCACGGACGCTCCGCCCCATGCGCAGCCCGCCCGGCGCCCGAAATATGCGGCCGATTGTCATCAGGCACGGACTGCCGCCCCGGAGCCGCCTCGACGCCGCCAAGGTCGGCGATCAATCGCCGTCCCCACCCCCGCCATCGGCAGGTCCGGCCCCGCCACCGTCCAGCCCACCATGGTGATTCCCGTGGTGACCGCCGATGAGCCCGCCGTGATGCCCGGCGTCGTCGATCGTCGTCCCGAACGCCGCGGAGCTGCCGGTCGCTTCCGCGGAGCTCGAGTACGGCCCGCGCCCCGCCGGGTCGCCGGAGCGTGCCCGGAGCCCGACGGCGATCACGATCAAGACGACCGCAGCGGCCACGATCGCGAACACGATCGGATCCATGCTCAGCCCTCGACCTCGCTGATCCGGATCGCCTGGGCGCCCTCCCACAGCGTCCGCCGCCCCATCTCGCGCAGTCGGTCCTCCCAGCCGTCGTCGGGGATGATCGTCGCGAAGTGGTTCGCGGCAAGCTGGCCCACCTTCGATGACGTCGTGCACGCCCCGTACGGGAAGAAGATCTCGCACTCGCTGATGCCACCGGGATACATCGCGAGCATCCCGGGCGCCGGGTGCGAGGTGTGGTTCTCGTAGTCGATCCCAGGTCGGAACTCGCCGTACGGGATCCACACGGACTCACCAGACCAGCGGCAGTGGATCACCCGGGAGTCGATCGGGAGCATCCGCCGGATGGCCTCGATCGGTCGCCGGAGCGGCCGCCTCCCAGCGGGCGCTAAAGTGCAGGTCACCGACATCGATCCGCAACGTCCCCATGCCGGACAGCATAGCGCGCAGGAGTCCCGTGACCGACAGCGCCGAGCACCCTCGCCACACGATCAGCACGCACGTCCTCGACACGGAACGTGGGGTGCCGGCGGCCGGGGTCCACGTCACGCTCTATCGACTCGACGTCGCGGCGGCCCCCATCCGCATGACCCAGGCCCTGACCGATGGCGACGGCCGCGTCCGCGACCTGCTCGAGCGCCCGATGGCGGCCGGCGACTATCGCCTCGAGTTCGACGTCGCCCACGAGGACGGCTCGTTCTTCACGAAGATCGCGGTGGACCTGCGGATCACCGACATCGAGCGCAGCTACCACGTGCCACTGCTGCTCGCGCCCTACTCGATGACCACGTACCGAGGCAGTTGACGGCCAGGGCCGCGACTCGCGATCAGCGGATGACGACGAACCCGTCCACGTCCACGCGGGCGTGCCCCGCGGTCCCGACCACGACGAGCTTGACGGTGTGCGCCGCCTTGGTCGTCCACGATCGCGAGAAGACCACGATCCGCGACTGCGCACCCGCGCGATACAGATTGACCGTCGAGGCGTACGCGCCGTCCACGTAGACCCGGACGGAGCCGCGCGACGCGCCCTTGGGGAGCCACCATCGCGACCGCCCGGCCGTGAACGCGAACGTCATCCAGGCGCCGGCTTTCGATGCCGTGTGGAGCACCTTGCCAGTCGCCCCGCTGCTGGCGACGGTCGTCCAGCCCGGACCGTAGGTCGCGAGGTCGGAGCCGTCCGCATGGAGGGTCGGCGTGATCGCGGGTCCATCGGCCGGGCCGCCCACGTTGGATGCCCCGTCGGTGGCCCGGAGCCGGAACGTGTACGCCCGGCCGTACTGGAGCGATGACGTCGCCGACGGGATCGTGGCGCCGCGCGACACGTCGGTCCAGCCATCGGGCCCGAGACGACGCAGGTCATATCGATCGATCCCCGTGACGGGGTCCGACGCCGCCGGCCAGCGGACGTGGGTCAGGACCTCGCGGGCTCCCACGACGGTCCCGACCGCAAAGCCGAAGCGATCGGGCGCACGAACGGTCGGCGCGCTCAGGTCGATCGCCCGTGCGGCGTTGACGAGCCGCCCGGTCGCGGTCCGGCCCGCCGTCGGCGGCAGCGCCCGACCCGTGGCGAGGAGCCGGGCGCGCATGGCCACGGGCGTCGCGAGCAGCGCCGGCTGTCGGCTGCCGACGAGCGCCGCCACCCCGCTGACGTGGGGCGCCGCCATCGAGGTCCCGGCCGACCATGCGTAGCACGGGTTCCGACAGTCGAGGTCCGCGGGGTACGTGCTCAGGATGTTGGTACCGGGCGCCGCCAGGTCCACGGTCGCCGTGCCGTAGTTGGAGAACGACGCGAGGCGCCCGGACTGGTCCACGGCCGCGACGGCCAGCACGTTGGGCAGCGTGGAGGACGCCGGGTAGTAGCGGTCACCCGACGGCCGGTCCAGGTCCTGGCCGCCGTTCCCCGCTGCGGCCACGAACAGCGCGCCGGAATCGGCGATGGCGGCATCGAGGACCGTGCTCGGCTGCGGTCCGCCCCACGATGCGTTGATGACCCGCACCCCGAACGACGCGGCGTAGTCGATGGCCGCGATCGCGAGGTCGTCGGTCCCGCACGCCCAGCCGTCATCGATGAACTTGAGCGCCATGATCGAGACCCCGGGCGCCACACCGACCGTGCCGGTCCCGTTGAGCGACGCCGCGATCGTGCCCGCGACGTGCGTCCCGTGGCCGTCGGCCCCGGCGTCGTGGACGGTGTTGTCGTCATTGCAGAAGTCCCAGCCATGGACATCGTCGACGTAGCCGTTGCCGTCATCGTCGATGCCGTTGGCCGCCAGCCGCTCCGGCCTCGCCCGGGTTCGTCCACGCCCGCGCCGCGAGATCAGGGTGGGCGAGGTCCACGCCGTCATCGATGACCGCGACGACGACGTCCGGGCTGCCGATCCCGCCCGCCAGCGCCTGGAGCCCATCGATGTCGACGTTGGCGATGCCGGTCTCGCGGCTGGTCCCGATGAGCCGTTGTCCGGTGTTGTGCAGCCCCCACAGCTGGGGGAAGGACGGCTCGACCGCGATGTCCTGGGCGAGCTCGCGACGCTGGTTCGGGGCCACGGCGACGACCCGCGCATCGCCCGCGAGATTGCGCTGGACCGTCGTGGTGGCGCGGCTGCCGGCCGGTGACGACCTCGGTGAGCCCGTCGGCACTGGCGCGTACCCGCGTGAGGCCCTGTTCCCGGGCGACGTCGCCCCGCTGGCGCGACGTCGTCGTGGGGGCGTAGCGAATGAGGATCTCGCCGGCGACCGAGGGCGGCTCGGCCGCGCGGACGGCCGGCGCGAGGGACGCGGTGACGATGGTCAACACCGCCAGGACGGCCATCCACGCGGTCTGGCGCGCGAGGCGTGGGGCGATGGTCGGCATCGTCCGTATCGTACGGCCGATCCGGCGCGAACCGTGACAACCTAGATGTCACGGGTGGGTCCTAGTGTCCGGGGCATGGAAGCCGCCGTCATCCCGCTCCATTCCTCGGTCCGTCTCGAAGGGGACCGGATCGTCATCGACCGCCTCACCCTGACGGACCCCACCCTCGCCGCGTTCCTGGGGGAGCGCGCGGCGGGGGATCGGGGGCCGATCGTGGAACGCGCCCTGCGCATCGGGCTCATCGCCCTCCAGGACGCCGGCGTGACCGTCAACGTGGACGCGGTCCGCACGGAGTTCGAGCGGATGGTCCGCCAGGCGGAGCAGGTCAACGAGCGCGCCGCCCAGGCCCTCGAGCAGACGCTGCGCGCGAACTTCGCGGACGGCGATGGTCGATTGCCGCGCACGCTCGAGCGGTTCCTCGGGGACCGCGGCGCCCTGCGCTCGATGGTGGACGAGCTGTTCGACGAGACCAAGCGCGACAGCGCGATCGGGCGCATCGGCGGGATGCTGGAGCGCTATTTCGATGGCGACGCCTCCAAGCTCGCCCACCTCCTGGACCCGACCCGGCTGAACTCGCCGATGCACCAGTTCCGCCAGGAGATCGCGGCCGGGTTCAAGGGCCTCGAGGAACGACTCGTCGCGATCGAGGCGGCCGCGGCGGCGCGGGGAGCGGAGCGCGCCCGGTCCGCGGCCAAGGGCGCGGACTTCGAAGATCTCCTCGACGCGATGCTGGGCGACATCGCCCGTGGTGCCGGCGACCTGCTGGACCGGACGGGTCTCGAGGCCGGCACGGTCCTCAAGTCCAAGAAGGGCGACTTCGTCCTGACCGTGGACGCGCGGTCGGCGCGCGGGCACGACCTGCGGGTCGTCGTGGAGGCCAAGGACCGGCCGATGTCGATGCGGGCCATGCGCGACGAACTGCGTGAGGCTCGCGAGAACCGTGGCGCAGCGGTGGCCGTGGCCGTGTTCACGCCCGCCCACGCCCCGACCGGGATCGCGCCATTCACGGTCGTCGGCCAGGACGTGTACTGCGTCATCGATCCCGACGCGCCCGAACCGGCCACGCTCGAGGCGGCCATCCGCCTCGCCCGGCTGCTGGCGCTGGCGTCCCTCGCCGAGCGCGAGGTCGAGGTGGACGCGGCGGCCATCGCGACCGCCCTGACGGCGATCCGCGAGCAACTCGAGGTGGTGCGTCAGCTCAAGTCGCAGCTGACCTCCATCTCGAATGCGACCAAGGCGGTGTGGTCCGGCCTGGACACCATGCGCTCCAACATCCTGGCCCGGGTGACCGAGGCCGAGTCGGAGATCCGCGCCGCGGCGACCGACTGACGTTACAAAAGGGGCCCGTAGCCCCATCGGGTCTTGTGCGGTTGGGACCGGTCGGCTAGGTTGGACCGGGACCACCGGGTGGGTGTTCGGCAAGGCGCGTCCGGCGCGATGATGCCCCGCGAGTCCAGCGCACGTCGAGGCGAACTGGCGACTCCTCCGAGGCCCCATCGAACCGGAGTGCCCATGCGCCGCACCCTCGCCAGCCTGTCCCTCGCGCTGCTCGTCGCCCTCCCGGCGGTCGCCCCCGCCGCCGCGGTCGAGCCGGCCGCGACGGATGCGACGCGGGGAGCGACACCGTCGGCCAGCCCCGAGACGACGCCCGAGGTCTCGCCCGAGCCCACGCCCGAGACCACGCCCGCACCCACGGTCGAGCCGAGCGACGAACCGAGCGAGCCGAGCGATCCGCCACGCCGCGACCACGCCCGGAACCGGCAGTGGACGCCGACGGCCGCCCCGACCCGACGGGTCGCTACATCGTCGTGCTCGCGAGCGGAACCGACACGAAGGCCCTGGTCACGCGGCATCGACAGCGCGAAGGCACGCGGGCGATCCGCACGTATGACCGCGCGATCCGCGGCTTCAGCGCCGCCCTCGACGCCGACCAGCGCCAGGCGCTCCTCGCCGACCCCAACGTCGTCGCCGTCGTGCCCGACGAGCTGATCGAGCTCACCGCCCAGACGATCCCCAACGGCGTGCGGCGGATCGGGCGGGCGAGCTCCACCGACGCCAGACATCGACGGCACGGACCAGCGCGTCGACGCGGATGTCGCGATCGTCGACACCGGCATCGCCCGCACCCGGATCTCAACGTCGTCGGCGGCTACAACTGCTCCACCGCGGACCGCAGCCTGTGGCGCGACAAGCAGGGTCACGGCACGCACGTCGCCGGCACGGTCGGCGCCATCGACAACGACTTCGGCGTCGTCGGCGTCGCCCCAGGCGTCCGACTCTGGGCGGTCAAGATCCTCAACGACGACGGCTACGGGCTGCTGTCCTGGTACGTCTGCGGGCTCAACTGGGTCCTCGCCCAGCGCGATCCCACGGCAACTCGAGCCGGCCGCTCTTCGAGGCGGTCAACATGAGCGTCGCGAAGTCGGGCGCGGACGACCACGCGTGCGGGAGCGTCAGCGACGACATCCTCCACGCCGCGATCTGCCGCGTGGTCGCGGGCGGTATCACGGTCGTGGCCGCCGCCGCGAACGACTCCGGCAGCGCGAGCAAGCGCGTCCCGGCGGCCTACAACGAGGTCATCACGGTCAGTGCCCTCGCCGATACCGACGGCAAGGCCGGCGGCCTCGGTGGCAACAGCTGCTACTCGTGGGGCTCGTACGACAAGGACGACACGTTCGCCAACTTCAGCAACTACGGCGCGGACGTGGACCTCATCGCGCCGGGCAAGTGCATCTGGTCCACGAAGCCCGGGACCGCCTACGCCTACTCGTCCGGGACCAGCATGGCCGCACCGGCCGTGACCGGCGCCGTCGCGCTGTACAAGTCGAGTCGCCCGGCCGCGACGCCGGCCGAGGTCAAGGAAGCGCTCCAGTACCTGGGCAACCTGAACTGGGCCACCTCCACCGACCCCGACACCAAGCACGAGAAGCTGCTCGACGTGAGTCGGATCGCGAAGCTCGGCACCTTCAGCTTCGATGCGGCGAGTGCGACCGGGGAGCTGGCAGAGACCGGTGGGACGCTCACGATCCCCGTCATCGATCGACCGGAGCGCCGCGTTCTTCGAGCGCGTCCGCCTCTCCGTTGCCGGCCTGCCCGCCGGCTGGACCGCCGCGTTCGCCGCCTCGAGCCTGCATGGGCTGGACCGCCGAGTCGACGACGCTCACCGTGACCGTCCCCGCGGGCGTGTCGGGCGGCACGTACGACCTCGCGGTCACGGGCGTCAACCAGGCGCGCAGCAAGACCCTGATCGTGCCGATCACGGTGACCAACGACGGCCCACCGCGTCCGCCCCGACCGCCGCCCCGGCCAAGGGAACGCGGTCGGGATCACCGGGAGCGGGGACGCCGTCCACGGTCGCGATGAAGGTGTCGTGGCCGGCCGCCACCGATCCCAGCAGCGCCATCGTCGGCTACGAACTGGAGCGCCGCGTCGGACAGCGGTTCGTGGGTCGGGCACGATGGCGTTGACGGCGTCGACCCGGAGCGTCACGTTCGCCGGCCTCGAGCCTCGCGGCCAGCCACACGTTCCGGGTCCGGGCACGGGACGTCGCGGGCAACTGGAGTCCGTGGGCGACATCCGTGGCCTACCGGCTCCGCACGATCGGCGATCGATCCACCGTCGCTCACGTACAGCGGCACCTGGAAGCGGGCGACCGTCAGCAGCGCGACCAACGCCGTCCGAACGACCTCCACCCGGGCTGGCGCCACCGTCGCGACGACCTTCACCGGCCGGGGGATCGCGGTGGTCATGCCCCGCAGCTCGGCTCGCGGCCGGGTCACCGTCTACATCGATGGCGTGAAGGTCGCCACGGTGGACACGTACTACAAGACCGACGCAGGCGCGCCGGGTCGTCTGGGCGAAGACCTGGAAGACGAGCGCGATCGCACCGGATCCTCGTGCGGGTGAGCGGCACGGCCGGACGCCCCACCGTGTCCCTGGACGGCCTGCTCGTCACGCGCTGACTGACACGGGCACGCAACGCGCCGGGGGCCCCGGACGCAAGCGACGTCGCTTGCACTCGTGCGCTAAGGTGACCATCCCGACGCCCTGGACCGGGAACCCCTGGGCGCGGTCGCACAGACGAGGTCATCGAACC
Organism: uncultured Chloroflexia bacterium; assembly: GCA_963743815.1. Taxonomy (GTDB): domain Bacteria; phylum Chloroflexota; class Limnocylindria; order Limnocylindrales; family CSP1-4; genus SPCO01. The sequence goes on from CAVURB010000003.1 coordinate 555,942, forward strand.
GTGGCACGCGCGATGTGGAAGGGGGCCATCCAGTTCGGGCTGGTCACCATCCCGATCAAGCTCTATCTCGCGACCGAGTCCAAGGGCATCAGCTTCAACATGCTCCACAAGGACGACCTGTCGCGCATCCAGATGAAGGTCTGGTGTCCCGTCGAGGACGAGCCGATCTCGCGCGGCGACACGGTCAAGGGGTTCGAGTACGCCCCGGGCGAGTACGTCGTCATCACCGACGAGGACCTCGAGCGCGTCCCGCTCAAGACCGTGCGCTCCATCGAGATCGAGCAGTTCACCAAGGCGGAACGGGATGATGCCGCGGTCCGGTTCGTCAAGTCCGCGTACTACGTCGAGCCCGACAAGATCGGTCGCAAGGCGTTCTACCTGCTCAAGTCCGTCCTCGAGGACGAGGGCCTGACGGCCATCTGCAAGGTCGTGATCAAGGATCGCGAGGCGCTGGCCGCGCTGGACCCGTTCGGCGACACCATGCTGATGACGACCCTCCACTGGCCCGACGAGATCCGCTCGACGGCCGAGCTGGACCTGCCCGACGAGGAGTTCGACTTCAAGCCCGCCGAACTCGCGATGGCCAAGCAGCTCGTGGGCGCGATGACCGGCGAGTTCGATCCTGCGCAGTACAAGGACGAGTACCGCGAGGCGCTGCAGTCGATCATCGACGCCAAGGTGGACGGCCAGGAGACGGTCGAGATCGAGGCGCCCGAGGAGGGCGGCAAGCTCATCGACCTCATGGCTGCGCTCGAAGCGTCCGTCAACGCCGCCAAGGCGGCCCGCGACGAGGGGGCCGAGAAGCCGGTTTCCGTCGCCGATGCCCGCGAGAAGAAGGCGGCGCAAGCGTCCGCCTCGGCCGCGGCCGCGAAGAAGCCCGCGGCGAAGTCCCGCGCCAAGGCCGCGTCTGCGACCGCTGACGACGAGGAAGAGGCCGCCGCGAAGCCGGCCGCCCGCAAGCGCAAGTCCGCGTAGGGCGTCGCGCGGCGCGGGCCGCGTACGACGGCCGCCGCACGTCGGCCGAACTGGCTACCCGTCCGCGATGACATCGGCCGCATTCCCGGTGCGCCGCATCCCGCCGCGCGACTCGCCGCGCTGGGGCCGATGGCTCGATCGGTCCGCGACACGCCGATCGTCATGCATGGCGCACGCTCGCATCGGCGCAGCGACCGCGATGCGCGTGAACGATTCGCACTGCCCGGTGTCATGTCATCGTGAACCGCTTGTCCGAGGTCATCGACGTGGCAGACCGCCCACCGCGTCCGTTCGTGACACGACTGGACGCGACGCCGCGTTCCTGGCGCTGGCCAACGAGCATCTGGATCGGGCGTATCGCCTGGCGCGGGCCATCCTTCGAGACCCGGCCGAGGCGCAGGACGCCACGCACGACGCCTTCGTCCAGGCGTGGCGCAAGTGGGAGACCCTGCGGGACCCGGCGCGTTTCGAGCCATGGTTCGACCGGATCCTCGTCAACACCTGCCGCAATCGACTGCGGTCGAGGCGCTGGCAGGCGACGGACATCTCCGCCGAGGTCGCCCTGGCGACCGGCGATCACGCCGCCCGGACGGAGGACCGGCAGGTCATCGGTGCGGCCATCGCCGTCGCTGTCGCCCGACCACCAGGTCGTCGTCGCGCTGCGGTTCTACCGCGACCTGACCGTCGCCGACATCGCGACGCGACTCGGCATCCCTGCCGGGACGGTCCAGTCGCGGCTCCACTACGCCTTGAAGCGGCTGCACGACACGATCGAGACCGCCGACCCCACGAGGACCGACCGATGACCGACCGAGAGCTGGAAGACCGGCTGCGTGCCTGGTACGGCGCCGAGGTCGGTGACCTCGAATCGGCTCCGTCCGACCTTCGCGACAGCCTGGCCGAGATCCCCGTCTCTTCGCCGGCGCCCCTGCGTCCGCTGCCGAGTCGCCGTGGCATCACGCTGCTTGCGGCCGCCGCCCTCCTGGTCGTCGGCGGCGCCGTGGCCGCGGGCTCCGGGCTGCTGCGCCTGTCGACGATCGTCCCGCCAACCCCCTCGGATGCCCTGCTCGCCACGGCGGAGCCGTCGCCCTCGTCGGAACCGGACCGTCGGTGAACCCGTCACCGGCCACGAACGCCCGGCCGGGCAGCCTGATCGCGTTCAACCGATCCGTCGAGCGGCCGGCGGCCTGCAGCGACGACGAGACCTCGTGCCCGGTCCCTCGTGTCTGGATCGTCGGCGCGGACGGGACCGGGGCGCACGAGCTGTTCCGCGACGGCCTCGGCTACCAGCGCGTGCTGGCCTGGTCGCCGGACGGGTCCCGCTTGCTGTACCTCGATGGTGGCCAGCTCTACCTCGCCGACCCGAACGGCGGCCAGCCACAGCCGTCGACACCGGTTGCGTCGCTCCGTCGCCGGAGACGCCGCTGTCGTGCCAGCAGGATTCGCAGGTCGCCTTCTCGCGGGACGGCACGCAGCATCGTCTTCGTCCGGGAATTCGACCGATGCGGACGGGTACAGGGGTCCGGCCGCGATCGCGACGATGGATCTCGAGATCGGTCGCGTCGACGGTGCTCACCGCGACGTCGCCGATCGGTGGCTGGCGGCCGGGCTGGTCGCCCGACGGGGCGCACATCCTCTTCTCCCGATTCGGAAGCAAGGACGTCAACGGCCCGTTCGAGCCCGATCATGGACGCGATCTTCGTGATCGACGCAGACGGCCAGAACCTGCACCAGGTCAGTCCGCCGACCCTCGACGCGTTCGACGCGGACTGGTCGCCCGATGGCGCGAGGATCGTCTTCGTGTCGAGGAACCCGGCCGATCCGGAAAGCCCCGCGTCGGACGCGTTCGGCGACCTCTACACGATGCGTCCGGACGGGTCGGACGTGCAGCGGCTGACCACGGACGGGCTCGCGACGGCGCCCTCGTGGACCGCCGACGGGCGGATCCTCTTCACGAGGGGTTCGCGGGACGCCGACGGCGACGATCCCGGCTGGTGGACGATGGACGCCGATGGCTCCGATGCTGACGCTGCTCGCATCCGCCGCGACGATCGGCGTCGCCCCCGAGGCGATCGCCGACACCCAGCCGGCCTGGCAGCCCATCGGTGGGCCGGCGATCGCCGCCCTGCCCTGGACGCCCGCTCCGGCGATCGCGGTCGGTCCAGCGGCGCCCACGCCATCCCCGACGGCAGCCCCTGACCTGGCGCCCGGGTTCAGCTGGGCCGGGACCCCGACCGCGACCGAAGACGGCCCGCTCGGGGAGACCGCGACGAAGCTCGCCGACGGACGGGTCCTCATCACCGAGGGCTGCGGGACCGCGGCCGAGCTCTACGACCCGAGGACCGGCACGTTCACCCCGACCGGCCCGCTGACCGCGGCGCGCGCCAGCACGACGGCGACGCTCCTCAAGGATGGACGGGTCCTGTTCATCGGTGGCTACAACTGCGCACGAGCCGGCGAGGACGGAGTCTGGGCCACGGCCGAGATCTACGACCCGGCGACCGGCACCTTCAGCGCGACCGGGCTCGATGACGACGCCGCGGGAGTTCCACACCGCGACGCTCCTGCCGGATGGCCGCGTCCTCGTCGCCGGCGGCTATACCGCGCCGCCTCCGCCGACGGCGGGCGGCATCACCCTTGCCTCCGTGCGGACCGCGGAGAGCGCCACCAGCGTGCTCGCGAGCGCGGAGATCTTCGACCCGTCAACGGGCACGTTCAGCAAGACCGGCTCGATGAGCACGTTCCGCGACCACCACACCGCGACCCTGCTCCGTGACGGCCGCGTGCTGGTGATCGGCGGCGGCGGCGAGGGCTACGCGAGCAGCACCTCAGCCGACATCTACGACCCCACGACGGGGACGTTCAGCAAGACCGGCTCGCTCAAGACCGGGCGCTGGCTCCACACCGCGACGCTGCTCGACGACGGGGGCGTGCTCGTCCTCGGTGGCCGCTCGCCCGAGGATTCCGTGTACGACAGCGCCGAGCTGTACGACCCGGGATCCGGCACGTTCAGCGCGGCGGGCTCGATGGGGGAGGGGCGACAGCAGCACACCGCGACGCTGCTGGCGGATGGCCGCGTCCTCATCGCGGGCGGGTACTGGAGCGACGGCCAGGAATGGCGGGTCCTGTCCTCGACCGAGATGTTCGACCCGGGGACCGGCGCCTTCAGCCCGATCGGCTCGATGGGCACGCCCCGCAGCGGCCACACCGCGACGCGCCTCGATGACGGCGCGGTCCTCATCGTCGGCGGCAGCGACATCGGGCGGGAGGGCGGCGTCGGGGTCGACTCCGCCGTGCTGTATCGGCCGTAGGAGCCGCGGGGATCGAGCGTCCCGGCCGCCGTCCCGCGAGGGCGCAGCGCCAGCGCGCGGAGGACCGGTGGTCGATGACAATCGGCCGCATATTCCGGCCCGTGGCGGGGTCGATGTCGACTGCGGGGCTCGCACGTGGTGCACCTGCGCGCGACCCCCCGCTGAACCGATGACAATGCGCCGCATATGCGGCCGATTGTCATCGCGCATGGGTTCTCGATCCAGCGGATGCGGACGGAGTCGGTCACGTGCGCGCCCGAGGTCGCGTCCGCGCCCGCGTCCGCGCCGATCGCGCCTCTGGCACACTGACGGCCTGATGCCGCTCGAGGAATACCGTCGCAAGCGCGACTTCGCGAAGACGCCGGAACCGGCGCCCGGCCCGGCGACCGCAGCGCCGGCCAGACCGGTCGGTTCGTCGTGCAGCGGCATCGCGCCACGCGGCTCCACTACGACTTCCGCCTCGAGATCGATGGCGTGCTCGTCAGCTGGGCCGTCCCCAAGGGCCCCACCCTGGACCCGAAGACGCGACGCATGGCCGTCCACGTCGAGGACCACCCGATCGAGTACTTCGACTTCGAGGGCGTCATCCCGGCGAAGCAGTACGGCGCGGGCGACGTCATCGTCTGGGACTGGGGCACCTGGGAACCCGAGGCGCCCACGCTCGAGCCACGCAAGGCCGTCGAGGACGGCGAGCTCAAGTTCCGCCTGCACGGCGAGAAGCTCAAGGGTCGATTCACGATCGTCCGGACGAGCCGCCGCCCCGGCTCCGCGCCCAGGACCGCCTTCGAGGACGACGAGGGCGAGCAGTGGCTGCTCATCCACAAGCGCGACGAGCACGCCCACGCCGATTGGGATGCCGAGGACCACCCCCAGAGCGTCAAGACCGGCCGCACCAACGACGAGGTCAAGGCGAACCGCGACGCGATCTGGGTCAGCGAGGCGCCGGCGGCCACCGCCGAGATCGACCTCGCGGGTGCCAAGTACGCGGCCCTCCCGCCCCGCCTCGAGCCGATGCTCGCGACGCTCGCGTCGAAGCCGTTCAGCGACCCCGACTGGCTGTTCGAGATCAAGTGGGACGGCTATCGCGTCCAGGCGGTCGTGGACGGCGGCAAGGTCCGGATCTGGACCCGCAACCTCAACGACGCCGAGACCTACTTCCCGCGATTGCTCAGCCCGCCGGCTCGCTGGATCGAGGCCGACCAGGCCATCGTGGATGGCGAGGTCGTCGCGCTCGACGAGGAAGGTCGGCCGGACTTCAGCCTCCTCCAGACCAAGCTCGGGGACAAGGCAGCCACCGGGCTCGTGTACCAGGCGTTCGACCTGCTCTACCTCGACGGACGGTCGCTCGTCGACGTCCCGCTCGAGGACCGCAAGCGACTGCTCCGGAGCGTGCTCAAGGAGCACCCGACGGGTCCGCTACGCGACCCACATCGAGGGGGAGGGGCTCGCGTTCTACGAGGCGGCGACCAAGCTGGGCGTCGAGGGGATCGTGGCCAAGCTCCGTCGGTCGCGGTACGAGCCGGGGCGGCGATCGAACGCCTGGCTGAAGCTCAAGATCCGGCCGGAGCAGGAGCTCGTGGTCGGTGGCTGGACCCCGGGGAGTGGCAATGCCCGCGATCTCGGTGCGCTCGCGGTCGGGGTCTACGAGGACGGCAAGCTCCGGTTCTCGGGCAAGGTCGGGTCCGGGTTCACGGCCGCGATCCGGCGCGACCTCCTCGCGCGACTCCAGCCCCTGGCCCAGGACGACCCGCCGTTCGATCCGCCGCCACCCCGGGACTACAAGGGTCGTTGGGGCGGCGACCTCGTCGACGTCACGTGGGTCCGGCCCGAGCTCGTGATCCGAGCGGAGCTCGGCGGCTGGTCGCGCGACGACATCGTCCGCCAGGCCGCGTTCAAGGGCGTCGAGTCCGGGCCGTGACCCGAAGGCCGTCGTTCGCGAGACCCCGGTCGCCACGACCACCGCGGTCCGTGCCGCCGAAGCGGAGGAACCTCCCCATGCCGGCCAAGAAGCCATCGACCACGAAGGCCGCGAAGGCCGCGCCAAGGCCGACTCGACCGCCGCCGCGCCCGCCCGACGACCGCGCCGCCTTCCCCGGCGCCACCGATGCCGAACTCGCCGCCCTCGAGGCCCTCGGCAAGGAAGGCACGTGGCACGTCGGCGGCCACGACCTCAAGCTCACGAACCTCGACAAGCCGCTGTTCGAGCCGCGCGCCGCGGCGACCCGGCCGACGGCGCGGCCCGGACCCCATCACCAAGCGCGAGCTCATCCGCTACTTCGCCCGGATCGCGCCCACGATGCTCCCGCACCTCGCCGATCGGCCGCTCAACCTCCAGCGCTTCCCCAACGGCGCCGGCGCCCCCGGGTTCTGGCAGAAGAACCTGCCCGACACCTCGCCCAAGTGGCTGACCCGCTGGCACGAGACCGGCGTCGATGGCCGCGACCGACCGCAACGCCAACGACCACCTCATCGCCGACCGGCGTCGCGGCCCTGTGCTGGCTCGGCAACCAGGCGAGCTTCGAGATCCACGCCTGGACCGGCAAGCTGCCCGAGCCGTGGCAGCCCACGTTCGCCTACATCGATATCGATCCCGGCGACAAGACGACCTGGGACGAGACCCTCGTCCTCGCCCGCCTCTATCGGACCGCCCTCGAGCATCTCGGCGTGCGCGGCTATCCCAAGACGACCGGCAAGCGCGGCATCCAGGTCTGGATCCCCGATCGAGCACGGCCGCTACGACTTCGCCGACACGAGCGCCTGGGTCGAGAAGGTCAGCCGGGCCGTGGGCGCCACCGTGCCGGAGCTCATCTCGTGGGAGTGGGCCAAGGAGCAGCGCAAGGGCCGCGCCCGGCTCGACTACACCCAGAACGCCAGCATCAAGACCCTCGTCGCGCCGTACAGCGTCCGGCCGGCGCCCGGCGCGCCCGTGAGCGCCCCGATCACCTGGGACGAGCTGGACGACCCGGACCTGCGCCCCGATCGCTGGACCGTCCGCGACATCGTGGAGCGCGTGGCGGAGGTCGGCGACCTGTTCGCGGCCGCCCAGACCGACGCCCAGGTCCTGCCGCCGGTCTGACCTCGACCGGCCGCGCTCAGTACGGCCGCTCAGACCCCGGAACATCGGGAAGTGGCGCACGTTCAGGGTGGCGACGTCGCCGCTGATCTCCTCCGCTGCCGCCGCGAGCGTCGCGTCGACGAGACCAAGGCCGTGGCTCTGGCCGTACCGCTGGCCGAACGCTCCAGCGCGGTCAGCGATCGACGTCGTGACGTCCAGCCAGTAGATCGCATCGAACACGCGACCGTCGTTGCCACCTCGTCGGGGCGAAGGTTCCACAGCACCTCGGTCCGGACCGGCGTGACGCTCCAGACCTCGGCCGACGCAGCCGCATCGCGCAGGAACGCGAGCGCGCGCGGGTCGCCCCGCTCGCGTCGATCAGGACGTTGCTGTCGAGGACGATCCGTTTCACTGCGCGTCGATCTCATCCTCGTCGAGGATGACCTTGTCGGGTGCCCAGAGCCTTCGGAGGCGCTCGCGTTCCCTTCGCTTGAGTTCGAGGTAGTCACCCATGACGTCGCGGTCTGCCGCGATCCCGGCGAAGTCGTCGAGCGCGGCGATGAACTCATCCGGGTCCCACACGGGTCCGAGGTACTGCTCCACCGCCTCGCGGATGACGCGCGAGCGCGTCGTCCCGCGCTCACGGGCGCGCCGATCCAGCGCCCTGGTCTGGCCCTCCGACAGGTAGATCTGCGTCCGCTCCATGGCCGGCACGATATACATCGTCACGATGTACGTCAACCGCTGGACGGCTGCGAGTGGCACCATGCCCCCATGACCGACGAGATCACCCTGCGCAGTCCCAGCGAGGACGAGATGCGGGCGTTCCTCGACCCGCTGCTGACCGCCTTCTACTCCGACTTCTCCGAGTCCGAATGGGAGGCCGAGCGCCCGCTCGTCGATCCCGCGCGGTGCGTGAACGCGTTCGATGGCGATCGACGCATCGGCAGCGCCGGCGCCTTCGGCATGCGCCTGACCGTGCCCGGCGGGGAGGTGGGGGCCAGCGGCATCACCTCGGTCGGCGTCAGTCCCCGACCACCGTCGCCGGGGCGTGCTGCGCCGGATGATGACGTGGCTGCTGGACGACGCGCGGGCGCGCCAGGAGCCCGTCGCGGTCCTGTGGGCGTCGGAGGCGGCGATCTACCAGCGGTTCGGGTTCGGGGCCGCGACGCTCACGTCCGCGTTCGAAGTCGACAAGTCGAACGTCGTCTTCCGCGACCCGTTGCCGCCACGGGACGACGTCCGGATCCGGATGGTCGATATCGACGAGATGTACACGCTCGCGGCGCCGATCTACGACGCCGTCCGGACGCGCGTGCCGGGTACGCTGGATCGGCCCGAGGGGCGCTGGCGCGGGCTCGTGCTGTCGGACGCCGAGTGGATGCGGCGCGACAACGGCCCGACGTATCGCGCGGTCCTCGAGGTCGCCGGCGAACCGCGCGGCTACGTCATCTACCGCGTCAAGCAGGGGTGGGACGCGCGCGGCCCGAAGAGCACGCTGCTCGTGGCGGAGCTGGTGGCGCTCGATCCCGATGCCGAGCAGCGGCTCTGGCAGTGGGTGTCTTCGATGGACCTCGTGAGCACGATCACCGGCTGGCGCGGTCCCGTGCCGCACCCGATGCAGCTCTGGCTCCAGGAACCGCGCCGGCTGGGCACGACCATCGTCGACGGCCTGTGGCTGCGGTTCGTGGACCTCCCGGCCGCGCTCGCCGCGCGGACGTACGCGGGGGAGGGGAGCCTCGTCCTGGAGGTCGCGGACGCCCTGATCGATTCCAACGCCGGCCGATGGCAGCTCACGGTCCGTGCCGATGGATCCGCGTCCGTGGACGCGGACCACGGCCGAGCCCGACCTCGCGCTCGACGTCGCGACGCTCGCGTGCGTCTACCTGGGCGCGTGGCGCTTCGCCGACCTGGCCCGCGTGGGTCGGGTTCGGGAGTGCCGACCGGGGGCGCTGCTCGCCGCCGAGCTGCTGTTCACGACGACGCGGGTCGCCGTACTCGAACACGATGTTCTAGCGCGGGAGTCCGGTGAAGACCGAGGGTTCCAGTTTGGCCGACTCCTCGACCGATCCATCCAGCCGGTACAACCGCGGGTCACTCCGGAAGTCGAATACCCGGTAGAGGGACCAGATATCGGCCTCGCGCCTTGAGGTTTCGACCTCCCACCGCGTGATGTGGAATGGTGTCCGGACACCGAGATTGGTGGTCTTGACCTCGATGTGGAGCGGCGACCCATCGACCCGGTACGAGGCGATGTCGTAGCCGGCGCCGTCCCCGTCCTCGTCCGCCACCCACCGGACGCGCTCGGCGAGGTCGGTCCGGCCGAGGCGCTCCAAGTTCAGCCGCTCGGCATCGAGGACCAACTCCTCACCTGCCTTCCCCAGTTGACGGTTCTGAAGATCCCGGATAGCACCGAATGCGCCGGTCGTCAGTCCGATCGATCTGCGCCGGGTTCCGCCCGATGTCGACGGTGGCGGGACGAGCAGGTCGTCGATCGCTCGGCGCGCGATCGATGGCGCCGGAAGCGAGTTCGACTGATACGCGGCGAGCGTCTCGCTGATCCGGCGATCCCGACCAAGTCGTGCGACGACGATCTCGCGGAGTCGCTGCTGGTAGTTCGGATAGGGCTTGTACCCATCGACCCATGGTTCCTGGATCTCGTCCAGGACCGCGCTGATGTTGCCCATCTTGAACTCAATGGAACCGGTAGTGCGAGCGGGCATCAACCCCTGGAGTTCACGCACCCGGGTCGACTTTGTCGGTCGTTCACCGCGTAGCTCGGCGGCGAGCAGGTCGAAGTAGGCGGACACGACGAGCTCGATCTCGTCGTCGGTCCACGGCCGATTCGCTTCGCCTGGCAGGCCCATGCGATCTTGCCTCGCTGTACGCTCCGCGCCAGGGTGGGGCAGATGAGTTAGAGCGTGCAACCCCCAGGAGACGGCAATGGGGTTCGAGTACCAGACCGCCACTCGAGTCGGAGATCTCGGCGCTCGCGCGGACGTTGGTCGGCAAGCGGCTGAACGAGCTCGACCCGAGCGCTCCGATGGCGCCGAGTTCCGCCAAGAACAAGGGCGCGGTCGGCAAAGTCTACGAATTCGCGTTCGGGATCGAACCGAACTCCCGGCCTGAGGCGGACTTCCCCGGGGCCGGTATCGAACTCAAGTCCGTGCCAATTCGGATCGTCACCGGCGAGGCTCGTGCGAAGGAGCGGGTTTCGCTGACCATGATCAACTTCTTGACGTTGCCTTCGGAGCAGTGGGACACCGCGCCCGTCCGAAAGAAGCTCAACGACCTGCTGCTGATCTTCTATCGATGGGATCCACTTCAGCCGATTGCGCGCTTCGAGACCCTGGCCGCCGAGATCTGGCAGCCCGATGCCGAATCCCTTCGCCAGATGCAAGTCGACTGGGAGTCGGTTCGCGACCTAGTCCGGATCGGGCGCCGTGATGAGGTGAGCGAGGGCTCCACTCGACTCCTCGGGGCCGCCACTAAGGGCCTCGGCCACGGCTCGACGAGTCGCGCCTGGTCGCTGAAGCAGACGTTCGTCGGCTACATCTACCGATCGATCTCGTCTGACCTGCCGATCACCACGGCACCTTCGCTCGACCCTGGCGCAACCTTCGAACGCGAGGTCCTCGCGCGCGTCGAGCCGCACGTTGGTCGCTCCCTGGCGGATCTCGCCGAGGTCGTGGGTCGCGCCGGCAAGACGGGGAAGGCAGCGTCGGCTCAGGCCGTGCGGGCGCTTGTCGGAGAGCGAGGCAAAGGTCGCAGTGGTGACTTCGAGCGCTTCGGGATCGAGACGAAGATCGTTCCGGTGAACGCGGCCGGACACCTTGTCGAGGCGATGTCGTTCCCGACATTCGTCCACGAGGAACTCGTCTTCGAGACCTGGGAAGCCTCCGACCTGTTGGCGCGAATCCAGCGGATGCTGATCGTGCCCATTCACCGCGAACGGAGGGCTTCATTGGCGGAAGCGCGCCTCGGTCGCCCGTTCTTTTGGAGCCCGCGCCAAGAGGAGTTCCGTGGGATCGACCCTGGAATGGGAGCGATTTCGCAAGCTGATCGAACTCGGTCAGGCGCGAGACCTACCGAAGGCATCCCAGACGGAGTTCATCCACGTTCGGCCGAAGGCCGGGATGCCGCCGACCGCGATCAGGCGCCCGGTGGGTTCGACGTCGATCAAGAAGTGCTTCTGGCTGAACCAGCCGTACCTCGAACGCGATTCTCGCTGAGCACGGAGCGCTGACTGCCCCGTCACCGCGCTGACCACCGAGTCGAGGCGGTCGCGCACGTCACATTCCCAGGCCTCGATCACGATCCAGTCGGCCGCCTCGAGCGTCGCGCGCTTGCGGCGCGTCGCGCTCGCGGTTGAGCTCGAACTTGCGCGCCCAGAACGCCGGGTTCGACTTCGGGCAGGTTCGGGTAGCACCGCGGGCAGTGATGCCAGTAGCAGCCGTGGACGAAGATCGCGACCTTGCGGCCTGGGTACGCGATGTCGGGCCGGCCTGGCGCCTTCTTCCAGTTGAGGCGATAGCCGCCTAGGCCGGCTTCCCGTAGAGCTCGGCGAAGCCGACGCTCAGGGCCGGTGTCACGGGCACGATTCGCACGCATGACATTGCGGACGGCTGGGCTGCTCGGCGGCGGGTTCGGTAGCTGGAGCCCCGCCATCGATGCCGGGCTACGACGCGGCCGCCGACCGACTCGTGACCGCGACCGGCTCGGCGATCTCCTCGATCAGCTTGTCGGCGATCCGCTCGACGAGACCGACGACGAGCGCGTTGCCCATCATGAACGCGCGCTTGCCGTCGGACATCCCGGCCGTCCAGTCGCCCGGGAAGCCGTTCAGCCGCTCCAGCTCACGCGGCGTCAGTCGTCGGTATCGGCCGTCCTCGGTCTGGATGAGGTGCTTGAAGCGCGACGGCGTCGCACCGCCCTCGCCGGTCAGGATCGTCCGAGACGGCCCGTCGGTGCGGTCGGGGAACGGGATCGGGCCCTCGTCGTAGGTGTACTCGTGACCCGTCGCGCGGCTGATTCGGGTCAGGCTCTTGCGCGCCCTTGAGGAACCGCCACTTCGTCGAGGTCCTCGCCCTCGACGAAGAACTGCGCCGGCACATCGTCCGCCGGCTCGAGGACGTCGGCCAAGCGACTGGCGGTCGCCGAGTAAGTCGGGCCGGACGTCCGTCGTCCAGACGGCGGCGCCGCGTCCGTTCGGCGCTGATGCGCATGACACCGGCATTCCCGAACGGCGTCTTCTTCGGGCCGAGATTGAACGTGTCGCTGACGACCTTGACGTCCGGATCGAGCGTCAGCGGCGTCCAGTCGAATGGCTCCTTCTCGACGCACCGGCAGTGCCCGCGCCAGCACCCCGGTCGACGTCAGCTGCGTCATACGGACTGCCGTCGGCTCGCCCGAGTCGTCCGACGATGAAGACGCGACGCCGCTTCTGCGGGAAGCCGTAGTCCGCTGCGTTGACGACTCGCCACTCGACCTCGTACCCGAGGTCGGCCAGCGACGCGAGCATCACCGCGAAGTCGCGGCCACGCTGACCGGTCGGCGACTTGATCAGTCGGTCGACGTTCTCCAGGAACAGATATCGGATCGGGCGCTTCTGCTCGAGCTTGAGGCGCAGCAGACGGTGGATCTCCCACCAGAGGACGCCCTTCTTGCCGACGAGGCCGTGTGCCTGCCGCAGCGTCTTCGCGACCGAGTAGTCCTGGCACGGGAAGCCACCGACCAGGAGGTCGACGTCAGGGACGACGGGGAACATGGGGCGCTTCGGCCCGGACAACTGCCGCCTCATACGCGTCGAGGACCTTGCCGATGTCCTCGTTCGACGCGACGTGTTCGACCAAGGCCGAGGTCAGTCGAGGTCGCGGCATGGCCACGCAGCTCGCGCCCGAAGGCTTGGAAGTCGCCGTTCTCGACGTGACGCTCGTAGCAATCGAACGCGTGCTGGGCCTTTGTCGCAGGTTCCCACTGGTTGCTCCAGACCACGTCGAAACCGGCGCGATCGAGAGCGAGATGGAAGCCTCCGACTCCCGCGAATAGCTCCGCGACGGTCGGGCGGCGACCGGTCTCACCACCGGTCGCGGGGTCGTATTGGGTCATTCGGAGCCCTTCGGACTGCGGGTCGGGGGCGATGGACGCAGTGTAGCCGATCGATCTCATTCGATCAAGCTGCGCTCGCTCGGCGACAGGTAGCGTGTCAACCGAGGCTCGGCGCGGCGTCCCATCTTCGCGTCCATCTGAGGTCCCGGGGCGGCACGTCCGCTCAGCAATCGAAGGCGAACCAGCACAACTCGTTGCGCAGCCGCTGGTCGTCGAGGACGAGCCGCGCCGAAGATCGGGCTACGTGACGCCTTGACGTCATGACGTCATAACGGTAGCTTGGCAACATGACCAAGCGAGCGACGATCTACTTCGAGGAGTCAGCGCATAAGGCGCTTCGGCTGAAGGCGGCCGAGACCGACCAGAGCATCTCGGACCTCGTCAATGACGCGGTCCGCCAGGCCCTGGCCGAGGACGCCGCCGACCTCGAGGCATTCCGCGAACGGGCCAGCGAGCCCACGCTCCGATTCGAGGACTTCGTTGCCGATCTGAAGCGGCGTGGACAGCTATAGCGTTCGCATCAACCGCTCGGCCGCGAAGGAGCTTGAGGACCTTCCCATCCGGGACCGACGTCGCGTCGTGACCCGCATCGGCGGGCTGATGTCCGACCCTCGCCCGCCAGGTGCCCAGAAGCTCAGCGGCGAGGAGAAGTATCGGATCCGACAAGGTCAGTTGCGGATCCTGTACGAAGTCGACGATCGAGACGCGGTGGTGACCGTCGTCAAGATCGGGCACCGCCGGGATGTGTACCGCTAACCCAGCGCGATCACGCCCAGCAGCCGCTCCCCGCTGGACTGGCCCATCCCGGCTCGAACCTGCGCCCACTCGCCAGGTGCGCAACCTTGGATGTTCCTGCCGTCCGGCACTAGCCGTCGTGGGCGCAGCGGGCCACCATCGACACACGAAGCGCAGTAACGGAGACGAGTCACCGCGCGTCGTATGACGGGGTCGGATCTGACGGACCACTCTAGCCCGCCGACTCGAAGGGTGGCGCGATCGTGGCGAGCATCGGTCACGGTCATCGGTCCAAGGGATCGCAGCAACTCACATCCCACTACCTCCTGCTGACGCTGACGGTCGTCGCGGCCCTCATCGCCGGGACCTGCGGGTCGCCGCAACCATCACCTTCCCCATCCGCCGCGGTCGCCGATCCCAGCGCCTCCGCGTCCACCTCCCCGAGCACGGCGCCCGCCGGCGCCTGGGCAGACGTCCAGCTCCCGCCACTTGAGCCTGTCGCGACCCTGACGCCGACCAAGGCGGGCGAGGCGGGCGCCGCCACGGACACCGCGTTCCGCCTGGTCAGCCTCGATTCGACGCCCGCGGAGACTCTTGCCGCCAGCCTTGAGGTCCAGCCGGCCATCGCCCTCACGACCGCCGTCGGCGCCGATGGCGCCGTGACCCTGGACCCGGCCAAGCAACTCGCGGCTGGGACGACCTACCGATTCGCCCTTCGGCGAGCCGACGGCACGGTCCGCCAAGCATGGGCCGTCAACACCGCGAAGACCCTGCAAGTGGTCGGCATGCTTCCTGGGGACGAAACAAGCGGCGTGCCCCTGACCACTGGCATCGAGATCGCGTTCGACCAGCTCGGTGTGACGGCGGACGACATCGAGGACGCCTTCACGATCAGTCCGAAGGTGCCAGGGTCCTTCGAAGTCCACGGCAAGGTCATCGCTTTCGTCCCGGACAAGCCGCTCGCCTGGACAACGGTCTACACCATCACCGTGGAGCGCGGGCTCCCACTCCCGGGCACGGGCCAGGTGCTGGAGCGGGACGTGACCTTCCAGTTCGAGACCGAGAACGCGGACCCCGACGATGCTGCCGATCTCGTCCTGTCCACGCGCCTCGTCGATTCCAGTACCGCGGACGAGCCGGTGATGCAGATCGACTTCTCCAGCCCGGAAAACGGGGACGAGTCCTTCAAGATCCCGACCAAGCTGCCGCTCACGGTCCACCGCCTCCCCAACCTGACGGCGGCCACGACCGCATTCGAGCTCCTCGATGCCGCGCCGGAATGGGCCTTTACCGGCCGGGCCCCCATCGACACGGACGACCTGACGCTCACCATGAAGGCCACGGTCCCCATCCATCGGTTCGGTCCGGAAGAAGAGGGGTCGCAATCGTGGATCGCGCTGCCAAAGGCCCTGGCGGCCGGCTGGTATGTCGTGACCATGTCGAACGACGGAGCACCACGGCAACTGCTGCTCCAGGTGACGGACCTCGCCGTGTATGCCGTGGTGACGGCGACCCGGACCGTGGCCTGGGTGAATGACCTCGATGACGGCACGCCGGTCTCGGGCGCTGAGGTCATCGTGGCCGGCAGCACGATCGGCAGGACGGATGCCGAGGGACTGCGGGAAGCCGCGACCCCCGCGAGCGCAACGGTCGTCGCTGAGGTCCCGCGGCCGCGATTCATCGTCATCCAGGACCGCGACGGCCGGGCCGTGTTCGTGCCGATGGCCAGCCAGTCTGTCTGCGGAAAGTGCTGGGGAGGCGGTTCCGACGTCGTCGACGAAGGCGACGCCTGGTGGCACGTCATGGTGGCCGACCGCAGCCTGCTGCGCCGGACCGATCGCGCCAACATCTGGGGCATCGTGCGAGCTCGCGACGACGGCTCCATCCCCGATCGCGTCGAGGTGCGCCTGCAGGCCTACGACGATTGGACCGGCACCGCGATCCCGATCGTGACGACCCGCGCGACCCCATCGTCCACCGGGATGTTCACCGCCGCCCTCAGTTTCGAGGACGCCGACGTGGGTGACTACGACATCATCCTTGTTGCGGACGGGGTGAACCTCGGGTCTTCGTTCGTCCACATCGGGCCGATCGTCAAACCGGCCTGGCAACTGGACGTCACGACCGACAAGGGCGCCGTCCTCGACGGCAGTGCGGTCAAGGCGACGACCGATGCCTCGTTCTTCGAAGGCACGCCGGTCGCCGGAGTCGAACTCAGCGTCACGAGCGAAGACCTTGACGACGAGGGCGAATCGGCTGGGCCTACCGTGACGACCGGGAGCGACGGCCAGGTCGTCTCCACCGTCACGATGCGGTTGCCAACAGATGACGAGGAACAGAGCCAGTGGGATTGGCGGAGCGTCTTCGTGCGCCCGATCCTCCCCGAGGAAGCCGACATCACCGGCGAGGCCTGGGTCGCCGTGTTCCGTTCGACCGCGCTTCTCGACGCCGACGCCCGACTGAAGGGCACGACACTCACGGTCACCGGCGCCGTCCACGACGTGGACTTCACGACGGTGGCGGGTGCAGATCGATTCGGCGACGGCACAGACCCCCGTGGCGATGTGCGGCCGGGTGCCAAGGTCAGCCTGGACATCACGGAATGGATCTCGACGCGGAAGCAGATCGGCACCGCCTACGACTTCATCACGAAGCGCACCAAGCCGGTCTATGAGTACGGCCGGCGATCGGAGGACGTCGGCTCCCGCTCGGTGACGACGGACGCCGACGGGACGTTCCGAACGACGTTCACGGTCACCGGCGGCAAGCGCGACTACGAGGTGGTCGCGAGGTACACCGACGAGGGCGGCCGGTCGATCATCGCTTCCGCCGGTGCCGCCGCGGACATGCCCATCGATCCGCTGGCGCGGCCGCTGCTCGTCGTCCCCGGCCTGCCGTGGGGCGAGACGGTCAGCTATGACATCGGAGACGAGGTCCGGGTCGCGATGCGCGGCGGTGCGGCGGACGCCGATCGTGATCGCTATCTCTTCACCGTTGCCCACCGCGGGCTCCAGCGGGCGGTCGTCCAGCCCGGTCCCACCTTCACCGCGACCTTCCGTGATGCCTGGGTTCCCAACGCCGAGATCCGCGGCGTCCGGTTCAACGGCTCCGCCTACGAACCAGCGGAGCAGGTCTTCGCCGCGAATCTGCGGACGGACGATCGTGCTCTGACGGTCACCGTGACCCCGGATTCGAGCCGCTACGAACCCGGCGACACCGCCCGAGTGTCGATCTTGACGCGCGACGCGGCGGACGAACCGGTCGCGGCATCGGTCGTGGTTCGTGCGATCGACGAGAAGCTCTATGCCATCGGGGCAGCCCAGGACACGGATGTGCTGGAGGCCCTCTACCAGCCCGTCTCCGGCGCGGTGCTGGCCGTGACGTGGTCCCACCAGGTCCCGACCGACGGGTACGGCGACGGCGGCGATACCACCGGTGGCGGCGGCGATGAGCGCGACGACTTCCGCGACTGGCTGTTGTTCGAACAGGTCCAGACCGACGCGAACGGGCGGGCCACGGTCAGCTTCACGCTGTCCGACGACCTCACGTCGTGGCGCGTGACCGCATCCGCCCTTGACCGCTCGTACCGGGCCGGCAGCGGATCGGCGAACGTGCCGGTCGGCCTGCCGTTCTTCGTGGAATCGGCCGTCGCAACGGAGTACCTCGCGGGCGACGTGCCCATCCTTCGGATGCGTGGCTTTGGCTCGGCGCTCCGAAGCGGAGACGTCGTCACATTCGAGGTGTCCGCTCCGACCCTTGGCCTCGCCCCGCAGACCGTGACGGCGACCGCCTTCTCGGCGGGCAGCGTCACCCTGCCGGCGCTCTCGGTCGGCGACCACCGGGTGCGGATCGCGGCCAGCACCGGGACGGGCTCGTCGCGGCACGAGGACGTCGTCATCCGCACGATCCACGTGGTCTCGAGCCGGGCGCTCCAGACCCGAACCGCGAGTGGCCCGCTGGAGCCTGGCTACACGCTCCAGGGCGGCGCCACCGGCCGGACGACCGTGATCCTGTCCGATGGCGGTCGCGGGCGCGCGATCCCCATCCTCCTCGAATTCACCGGGAGCGAGACCGGGCGCGCGGACCAGGCCCTGGCCGCGTCGCTGGCGCAGGCTGCCCTCGTGGATGTGCTCGGGATCCCCGCATCGTCCGCCGGCGTGGCCGTCGTTGACGTCAGCGCCTTCCAGACACCCGACGGTGGCATCGCGCTGTTGCCCTATGCGTCGCCCGACCTCGAGTTGTCGGCGCTCGCCGCGTTCGCTGATGACCCCGCGATCGATCACGACCAGCTCCGGGACTACCTGCAGGTGATCGACGAAGAGCTCGAAGGGGACACGACGCGAGAGCGGCGAATCGTCCGGCTCGCCGGCCTGGCGGCCGTCGGGCAACCCGTGCTGGCAGAGATCCGCGCCGCCGCCTTGGCCGCGGACCTGACCTCGATCGAAGGTGCCTGGCTCGCCGCCGGTGCGATGGCGGCCGGCGACGAGGACCTGGCGGGGCGCCTCGAACGCGCGGTCCTCGCCGAGGACGGTGAGCGACTCGGTCCGTGGGTGCGGGTGTACGTGGAGAACTTCGAGACGACGGCGACCACGACGGCGGTCCTGGCCATCGCCGCGGCCGGCATCGGTGACCCGGTGGCGGCGGACCTTGATGCGTACCTCGAGGCCAACCCGCCCAAGGACACGCTCCTGGACCTGCAGCGGGCGATCGCGGCGCGGTCCTGGGCCGTGCGGACGCCCGGTCAGCCGGCGGTCGCGTCGCTGCAGGTCGACGGCGCAACGCGTCGATTGGAGATCCGTCCTGAGGAACCCACATGGCTGGTGCTGAGTTCGGCGCAGCTGGAATCGGCCGTGCTGACTCCAGTCAGCGGATCGGTGCTGGTCACCACGAGCTGGGAAGCCCCGCTCGATCCTTCGTCGCTGGATGGCTCAGCGGTCACCACGTTCCGGCGGACCACGTCGTCGCTGGGGACGGGCGAGATCGACGAGCTGACGTTCGCCCCCGACGACGTCGTGTACGTCGAATTCAACGTCGTGCTGGGTCCAGACGCCGACCAGGGCTGCTGGCGGGTCACGGACCTCGTGCCATCCGGTCTGGCCCCGATCGCCGAGCGTCCGAGCTGGTGGGAGGAGGACGAGGAAGGCGGCGCGCTCGACGAGGCGGATGGCCCGTGGCGCATCGAGGGTCAGCGCGTGGACTTCTGCGTGCAGGTCGATCCCCAAGTGGAGTTGCATCACCTCCGCTACCTGGCGCGGGTCGTGACACCTGGAACGTATCGGTGGGAGCCCGCCGTCATCCAGTCATCGATCGTGCCGGAGCACGGGCGGACCCTGCCGGCCGTCGAGATCGAGATCCGGAACGAGGGGTAGCGGCGTCCTTCGCTAGCGACAGCGCGATCACGCCCAGCAGCCGCTCCCCGGTGGACTGGCCCATGCCGGCGGGGGACAGGGTGACCGTCACGTCGTCGCGGTCGGGCCAGTTGGGGTCGTACAGGCGGAGCGTGATGGCGCCGCCGGGGCCGTCGTCCACGGTGTAGCCGAAGGCGAGGACCTGGTGGTCGCGGTCGAGTTCCATCGGGTTCCGGCCGTGGTGGCGGATGAGGCCCACCATCGGGAGGCGGCCGGCGTCGATCGCGGCACGGATCTCCGGCCACTCGCGCTCCAGCGATCGACGGACGAGCGCGTCGGGCGCCATCGATGCCGCGCGCCAGAACCGGAACGGGATCCGCATCCAGTCGAGCGAGAGGATCTGCCGACGCACGATGGCCCGGAAGAGCGGGGAGCCGTTGGGCGGCGCCGCGGTGTCGGGCGGGACGGACGAGCCGGTGGCGAATCGTTCGCGGACGAACCAGACCATGCCGCCGCACAGCCCCGACCTCGCGTCGCCGACGCCGACGACCCGTGGGTCGATGAAGCCCAGGCGAACCGTGGGTCCGGGCTCCCAGCGGTTGGCGAAATGCAGGCCGTGGACGCTCGGGATGAACCCGGGCACGGCGTTCGAGGCGGTCATTCCGGGGCCATCCTACGTCCTGGCTGCGAGCCGAGGCGTTGGCCGCGCGATCCGGCTGAGTGCGGGCTTCGACGAGCCCTACGAGCCGCCCGTCCGGGGCGGTACCGCGACCTGGACGCGGATGATGGTCGGCGCCACACCCTGGGCGATCAGCGATCCCTGTTCGGGGGTCAGGATGTCGAGGACCAGCAGATAGGCGCCGGGCACGGTCGGGGCGAAGAGCGCGAGCTCGGCGGGGACCACCTCGCCCGGCGCCAGGCCGGCGGGCAGGTCGAGCGGGGTCGCGGCGGCGGCGGCCGCTGACGCCATCTTGTCCGGGTCCGAGGGATCGAGGGCCATCCACTGGCCGACGAGTCGAGCCGCTTCGCCCCGCTGGCCGCCGTTGCGGGCCGCCGGATCGAACGGCGCGGGCTGGCCCCACGGGGCACGGCCGATATTTGCGATCCAGAGCGGCACGGATGCGGGATCTCCCGGCGCCAGCTCGAGCGTCGTCGGGGCCACGATCTGGGCGTCGAGATCGCCCGTCACGCGAACGATGAGCGAGGGAAGCAAGGCTTGCGTGGCGGCATCGAAGGCGACGCCGTCGGCGTCGTGCAGGACGACCGTGAGCCGATACCGGCCCGGCGTGGCTGGCGTCGCCACGTCGAACGCGAACGACTTCTTGGCAAGCTTCACGTCCACAGGCGCGACGACATCGCCGATCCGTTCCGGGACGACCAGGCCAAGGTCCGGTGGCTCCGCCGGTTCCGCCGGGTCGGGCGCGTCGGGCTCCGCCGGGTCGCGAACCACGGGATCGAGCGCGTCCCAGCGGACGCTGGCCATGATCGACCTCGGCAGCTCCGAACGCCGCTCGACCTTGTACGGGACCTTGTAGCTGATCGTCGAGGCGGCCGTCGTCGCGGCCAGTGTCGGGGCCTTCGCCGTGATCCCGGCGGCCGCCAGCGTCGGAGCGAGGGCGACGGCGTCGATCTGGTTCGCCGCGGTGGCCGAGCCACGGGCACCGCGCAGGACATCGGCCGAGGCGAGGCCCGCCTTGAGGACGATGCTCCGCGTGAACCCCGAATCGGCTCGCTCCGGGTCCATCTGCGCGACATAACCGGCACTACGAGCGCTCTCGAAGGCGAAGGCGTTGCCATTGCGGCTGGGGGCCCCGCGCCAGGCCGACTCGATCGAGCGCGACGAGCCGAGGATCGCGCGGACCATGTGGTTCGGGCTCGCGTGCGCCTCGGCGATCACGGCCGCGGCACCGGCCTTGATGAACCCGGCCGCGAAGTTGTCGACCCGCTGACGGGCCTGGTCCAGCGTCCCCTCCGGCAGCCCGGGCTCCGTGTTACCCGACGCGTAGCACAGGTGGTTGAGCAACACGATGGCGTTGTCGGCGAGCCTGATGCTCTTCGCGATCCGCGACTCGCCGAAGTACTGGTGGGTCGAATCCCCACTGTCGGTCGTTGGGTTGAGCCCGAAGCCATTCTGGGTCGGCGGGTACAGCTCATCGCGGTAGCGGCTTGGCCAGCCGTTGCCGTGACCCATGTAGATCACGAGACTCGCGTCCTTGAGCGCGGCCTTGACGGCGGGCCATGTCGCGTTGGGGGAGTACAGCTCGGTGACGTCAGGCGTGTATCCGCGAGCGAGCGCCGCTGCCTCGCGCGCCTCAGCTCGATACCGGTCCGTCGCCGCCCCGGACGGACCGACGATCACGACCACCTTCGGGACGGCCGATGCTGCGGCGACCGTGGGGACCGCGCCGGCCGCAGGCGCGACGATCCCTACCAGGAGCATCGATGCGAGGAGCGCGATCACGAGACGTTTCACGACAGGGGGTCACTCCTGCGACGTTCGAGGTCGGCGAAGCTCCTCGGACGCACCCTGACCATACCCCTCTGTCGTTATCTGGGCCTTACCTGCACGTTGGTTTTCGGTGCACGTTGGCACCACCTCTCGCGCGCCGTACCATCGACTCCATGCCCAATCGACTCGCCGACGAGACGAGCCCGTACCTCCTCCAGCACGCGAACAACCCAGTGGACTGGTACCCGTGGGGGCCGGAAGCGCTCTCCGCGCGCCAAGGTGCTGGACCGCCCGATCTTCCTCTCGATCGGCTACGCGGCCTGTCACTGGTGCCACGTCATGGAGCGCGAGTCGTTCGAAGACGCGGCGACGGCGCGGATCCTCAACGACGGGTTCGTGGCGATCAAGGTGGATCGCGAGGAGCGCCCGGACCTCGATTCGATCTACATGGGCGCGGTCCAATCGATGACGGGGAGTGGCGGCTGGCCGATGTCGGTCTTCCTGACGCCCGATGGCGCCCCGTTCTACGGCGGGACGTACTTCCCGGATCGACCGCGACACGGCATGCCGTCGTTCAGCCAGGTCCTCCAGGGCGTGTCGCGTGCATGGGCCGAGCAGCGGGACGAGGTGCTCGCGGCGGGACAGCGGCTGGTCGCCGCGCTGGTGGAGCAGGCGGCCGCAGCACCTTCGGACGCGGCGCCGGCGATCGATCGCGGGTTCTTCGCGGCGGTGGACTCGGCGCTCGCCGAGCGGTTCGATCCCGCGAACGGCTCGTGGGGTGGCGCGCCCAAGTTCCCGCAACCGATGACGCTGGAGTACCTGCTGCGACGGATCGCCGCCGGTGACCCGGGTCCCGAGGCGATGGTCCGGTTCACGCTCGAGAAGATGGCCGATGGCGGGATCCGCGATCAGCTGGGCGGCGGGTTCCACCGCTACGCGACGGATGCGCACTGGCTCGTGCCGCACTTCGAGCAGATGCTCTACGACAACGCCCAACTCGCGCGGGTGTACCTGCATGCCTGGGCTTCGTTCGGGGACGAGCGGGCCGCGTTCTACCGCGAGGTTGCGGTCGGGGTGCTCGACTACCTGCTGCGCGAGCTGGCGACCGAGGAGGGCGCGTTCGCGGCGAGCCAGGACGCCGACACCGAGGGGATCGAGGGCCTGACGTTCACCTGGCGTGCGGCCGAGGTCCGGGAGGTGCTGGGCGATGCGGCGCCGGCGTTCACCGCGGCCTACGGGGTCACCGACGACGGGAACTGGGAGGGGGTCTCGATCCTGTCGCGGGTCTGGCCTTCGGCGACGACGCCGCCGGCGCGGGACGACCGACTCGCCCAGTCGAGCCTCGCGGCCTCGCGCGCACGACTGCTCGACACGGCGAAGCTCGCGGCCACAGCCGGCACGGGATGACAAGGCGCTCGCGGCCTGGAACGGGCTGGCCATCGCGGCGCTGGCCGAGGCCGGCCGGCTGCTGGGGGAGGAGCGGTACACGGCCGCGGCGGTGCGGGCCGCGGAGGTGATCGTCGGCGGGTTGTTGGACGCGGACGGCGTGCTGTGGCGGTCGTGGAAGGACGGCCGGGCGGTGGGGCAGGGGGTCCTCGAGGACTACGCCGATCTCGCCGAGGGCCTGCTCGCGCTGTACGAGACCACGTTCGACGAGCGGTGGTTCGTGATCGCGCGCGGCCTGATGGACCGGGTGCTGGAGCGGTTCACGGACCCGGCCGGCGGGTTCTTCGATACGGCCGATGACCACGAGCGCCTCATCACGCGACCCAAGGACGTGCAGGACAACGCCGTGCCGTCCGGGAGTGCGATGGCCGCGACGGTCCTCCTTCGGCTGGCGGCATGGACCGGGGAGGCGCGCTATCGCGAGGCCGCGGAACGGGCGATCGGCACGGTCGCTCCGTACCTGGTCCGCTACCCGACCGGGTTCGCCCAATGGCTCGTGGCTGCGACGTTCGCGGACGGCCGATGCGGTCGAGGTGGCCGTGGTCGGGGACGTTGAGGATCCTGCGACGCGTGCGTTGCTGGCGCCCGCGTGGGCTCGGTGGCGGCCGTTCCAGGTAATGGCGGTGGCCTCGGACGCGGGCGAGGGCGGCGACGCCTCGGCGGTGCCCCTGCTCGCGGACCGGGTCGCGATCGACGGCCATCCGACCGCGTACGTCTGCCGCGGGTTCGTGTGCGACCTGCCAGTCACGACTCCGGCCGCACTCGAGGCCAGGCTCGGTCGGTAGGGTCGGGCCCGCGGCGCGCGGCCGACCGGCTGTCCATGCTTGATGACAATCGGCCGCATATTTGGCCGCCAGCGCCCGCATCCATGGCGCCAGCGCCCGCATCCATGGCGCCAGCGCCCGCAACTTCCGTCCTAGTGTCCTGGTGAATCTCGTGGAGGGAATCGGGCGGTCCTACGTCCGCCCTAGCCGGGCTTGACTGAGCGGGACGCTGACGGCTCCGAATCGCGCCCGATCGCATCCCGATCGGGGTCCGCATCGCCCACGGGATTCGTGGGGAGACTAGGAGGGAAGTTCGCGCCGGCGGAGCGGGGCGTTGGTGCCGGCGGAGCGAGGAGTTGGTGCGGGCAGCGGGGCGTTGGTGCGGGCAGCGGGGCGTTGGTGACGGCGGAGCGGGGGTTGTCGACCGCGGGGCGGGACGTTGGCGCCGACGGGGCCCGGGCTCGGCCATCACCGCGCGTCGATATGCGGCCGATTGTCATCGCGGATGTGGTCGCTCCGGCGCGGCCGGCGCGGGGCCGCGGGCCCGGCACCCCCCGCCCGCGTACGATGTCGCCGTGGACGCCACCGTCGTCACGCCTCGCGCGGCCGCGACCGTCGTGCTGCTTCGACCCGGCGTGGACGGGCTCGAGGTGCTGCTGACGCATCGCCCGTCGTCGATGGCGTTCGCGCCCGACATGCACGTGTTCCCGGGCGGCCGCGTCGATGCGGCGGACGCGGACCCGCGGCTCGTCGCGCGGTCGGCGATCACGCCCGACGAGGCGGCGGAGGCCCTCGGTGGCGACCTCTCCCCGACCGAGGCGATCGCCGCCTACATCGCCGCGATCCGCGAAGCCTTCGAGGAAGCCGGCGTCCTGCTCGCCGACGGGCCAAAGGGCCGCGCCCCAGATCCTCGAGCACTCGAGGTCGCCCGTGCCGAGCTCCTCCACGTCGAAGGCGCGTTCGCGCCGATGGTCGAAGCGCTCGATCTTCGCCTGCGGACCGACCAGCTCGTCCCGCTGTCGCGCTGGGTCACGCCACCCGGCCTGCCGCGCCGGTTCGATGCGCGGTTCTTCGCTGCCGCGGTCCCGGACGGCGCGGAGGTGACGCTGGTCGGCGAAGAGGTCCAGGCCCACGCGTGGCACACGCCGCGCGCCGCGCTCGATGAGATGGCGAGCGATCGACTGGGGATGTGGCTGCCAACCTCGGCCACGCTTCAACAACTGGAGCACGCGCGATCGATCGAAGACGTCCGCGATCGATCGGCGCCGCGCGGGCCGGCAGGTCAGGTCCGCGTCGATGACGTCGCGCCGGGCGTCGTCCGTATCGAGATGCCGGCCGGTGGCGGCGTGACCGGTCAGCCGGTGAACGCCTACCTCGTCGGCGCGTCCGCGATGGTCCTCGTGGACCCGGGCGACCCCATCGGTCCGGCGCTGGATCAGGCGCTTGCCGTCGCGACGGATCGCGGCGCGACCATCGTCGCGGTGGCCCTCACGAGCCCGGATCCGGATCACGCTGGCGGCGCCGAGGCGATCCGCGAGGCCCTCGACGTGCCGGTCTACGTCGGTCCGGGTGGCGGGCACGACCTGCCGTACCTCGTCACGGAGATCGGCGACGGCGCGGTGATCGAGGCCGGGGCGATGGCCCTTCGCGCGGTCGTCACGCCCGGACCACGCCCGGAGGACCTCGCGTTCGTCGTCGAAGACGCGGCAGGCGCGCCCGTCGCGGTGCTCGTCGGCGACCTGGACGGGGTGCGCGGCGCGCGCTCACTCCCGGGCCCAGCCGATGACGCGGCCTGGGCCGGGTCCGTGGCACGACTCCGTTCCGCGGCCCCCGACGTGCCGTGGTTCGGCGGCCACCCGACGCTACGCTCGATCCACCGGTAGCGACGACGCCAGGTTCCGCAGGAAGTTGACGCCCTCGTCGACCTGTTCGGTCGTGGCGTAGGGGCCCGGCATCAGGAAGCACGGACGACCGCCCATGGCGACGCCCTCCAGGTGACCCCATTGGGCCTCGAGCTTTCGACCGGCAGCGATCTCGGCCGCCCGCTTGTAGATGAACACGACCGCGGCCGGACGCCAGATCGCGATCTTCTGCCAGAGCGGCCCGACGCCCGCGGTCAGGACGGCATCGGTGGCCTCGTCGCGCGCGGTCGGGACCTTGTGCAGGTCGGTGATGCCGTGGCCGGCCGCCAGCAGCGCGTCATCCGCCGTCTCGACCGGCGTCCCGGCCGGCAGCACGCGGGCGAGCATCAACCGGCGCCAGAACGTGCGCCCCAGCTGGCCCTGGTGGTAGTGCCCGGCGGCCACGCTCACCGGTGACGGGTTGAGCCCGACGAACAGCAGTCGATCGCGCAGCGGCGGCAGGTCGGCGAGGGTCGTCGTCGCGACGCCGTCGACCTCGATCGTGGTCACGTACGGACCCTCCGTGGGTCGATGGGTCAGGGCGGTCAGGTCGTCGGGCGTCATGCGGGCTGCTGCGGTTCGGGCGACTCGGGCGACTCGGCGCTCGGCGCCTCGGGCGGCTTCCAGTCGAACCAGCCGCGATGGCGGAACAGCGAGAACATCACGAGCGTATCGAGGACCACGAACACGATCGCGAAGGCGGACGGGAGCGCGGTGAGCTCGAGGAACAGCGCGATCGCGACGACGTTGATGGCGAAGACCCAGGCGCGACCCATGCGGATCAGGAACCCGACCATCACGGTCAGGATGTCGAGCGCGAGGATCACGCAGGCCGAGCATCCCGGTGTCGCCGCCGCCGAGCTGGTAGCCGACCGTCCCCAGGATCGACGTGAAGCCCACCGATGATCAGGACGCGCCGCCGAGGCCTCGAGCGCGAGCGGTCGGGGTGGTCGTTCGGGAGGCGGGACGATCGATTGATCCGCGATCTCGCCACTGTCTGCGGGCGTGGTGACCGCGCCTTCGAATCGCCGGCTCGCCATCGGATGGATCCCGCCGTCAGGCCGGGCGGCTCGGGTCCTCGGGGGCGGCGCGCGGGCGGAGGAGTGCGGCGCGCGGGCGCGGAGGCGCCGCGGGGCGGCTCGGCGGCGGCGCTGGAGTCGGTCGACTCGCCGCTGGCCCGTGCCTGGATCTCCGCCTGCGCCTTGGTCGCCTCGGTCCGGGCCTCGCGGACCCCACGACCCAGGGCCTCACCCAGCTTGGGCAGCGTCTTGGGCCCGCGCCACATCAGGACGAGGACGAGGATCACGACGAGGATGAGCGATCAGGTCGACGGGCATGCCACGGATGGTACACGCGGCGGGGTATCGTGGCGGCCATGCTCCTCGTGTTCGGACCGCGGTCCACCGACTACGACTTCGGCCCGGGCCATCCGCTGACGCCGCGCCGATTCGGGCCGGGGATCGATCTGCTGCGCGCGGTCGGCGCCGAGCCCGGGCTGGCGCCCGAACCCGCCACGGACGAGGAACTGCGGCTCTGCCACAGCCGCCACTACCTCGATGTCGTGAAGCGGTTCTCGGCCGATCCGTACGGGTTCTCCGAGGCCGGGATCGGCGACGGTGGCGACGACCCGCCGTTCCCGGACATGCACGAGGCGGCGGCGGCCGTCGCCGGCGGCTCGATCCGGGCGATGGAGGCGATCCTGCGCGGCGATGCCGAGCACGCCCAGCACCCGGGCGGCGGCCTCCATCACGCGATGGCGGATCACGCATCGGGGTTCTGCATCTACGACGACCCGGCGCTGGCGATCGCCCGCGCCCGCCGGGACGGCCACCGCGTGCTCTACATCGATCTCGATGTCCACCACGGGGACGGGGTGCAGGCCCTGCACTGGGCGGATCCGGGCGTCCTGACGTTCTCGATCCACGAGTCGGGGCGGACGCTGTTCCCGGGGACCGGGGACGTCGGGGAGGTGGGGCACGGACCGGCCGCGGGCACGGCCGTCAACCTGCCACTCCCCGCGGGGACGGGGGCCGCGACGTGGATCGCCGCGATCCGCCTGGTGCTCCCCGAGGTGGCCGCCACGTTCGGGCCGGACGTCATCGTGTCGCAGCACGGAGCCGATTCGCATGCCTGGGACCCGCTGGCCCACCTCGAGGTGACGACGACCGCGATGGGCGAGGCGGCCCGACTCGTGGACACGCTCGCGCATCGGCACGCCGGCGGCCGCTGGCTGGCGACCGGGGGCGGCGGCTACGACGCGTACCGGGTGGTGCCGCGGGCCTGGGCGCTTGACCTGGCTGGCCGGTGCCCATCGGGAGGTCCCGGCCACGACGCCCGCGGCCTGGCGGGATCGATGGGCGGACGAGGCGGCACGGTACGGGCAGGCGCCGCTCCCCGAGACGTTCGATGACGGCCCCGACGTCGGCCGGCCGATCGATGCCGCCCGCGCGGCGGTCGACGCCCGAACGCTCGCGATGGCCTCGCTCGTGCGTCGCGCCGTCGTTCCGCGACTGCTCCGCGAGGCGGTCGATCGCGGGTGGTGGACGCCGGATGGCCCGTCCGCGACCGCCGCCGGCACGATGCCGCGTGCATCGCGACCGTCCTCGGGCCACGTGACGGTGCTCGATGCCGATGGACGCGGCGACCTGGTCGGGCATGACGCTGGCGCCACGGGTCATCGCCCCGTTCGATCCGTCGATCGGGCACGCGATCGTGGCGGCGGCCCTCGCTGACGGAGCGCTCGTGACCGCCGCGGTCCGGGACACGACCGTCGTCGGTCTGGTGGTCGTGGACCGGGCCGGGGGCGACCTCCTGGCCCTCGGTGTCGCGCCGGAGTGGCGCCGCGAGGGCATCGCCCGGGACCTGCTCGCCGTCGAGCGCGCACGACCGGACGGCTGCGCGGCTCGGGCGGAGGTGTCGCTCGCCGAGCGCGACGTCGTCGATCCGCTGGATCGCTCGCTTCGGGCGTCCGTCGCGCGTGGCCTCCTCGAAGGGGCGGGCTTCGCCGTGATCCCGCCCGATGTCGATCTGCAGGCCATCGACACGCTGCTGCTCTCGATGGAACGCCGTGCCTGATCGAGCCGGCTGGCAAGCTGCCCGCGCGCGACCTGGTCGATGTCCGGCTGTCCGCCGCGATCGATGCCGGCGGGTGCGCGGCGTGCGGCGTGCCGGGCGCGTTCGGAGCGCGGCACGATCGACGCGATCATCGCCGAGCGCGTGCTCGATATCGGGTTCCGCGCGGGTCTCGAGCGCGATCACGCGTTCTGCCGACGACACGCGGCCGAGCTGATCGAGGCCGACCGGCGAGCGGCGGGTATCCTGGGCTCGTCGATCCTGTACGGGGCGATGCTCGGCCGGCGGGCGGCCGCGATCCGTGAGGCCTGGACTGCCCGCGGCCGACGTCGCCGGACGCGCCTGGAGGCGGCCGGCCGACGACCACCGTGTCTCGTCTGTGGCCAGGGTGACAGTGGGGTCGATGTCGCCCTGGCGCGCCTGGTCGAGCGGGCGGCCGATCCCGAGTGGGCGCCCGTCATCGCCGCGATCCCGTTCTGCGTCGACGATCTCGTCGCGCTCCTGCTCCTGGCCGGTGACGCGCCGGCCATGACCGAGGTCGCGCAGCGTCAGCTCGAACGCCTGGAGGATCTGGAGCGGCGGCTGGAGGGGTATGCGTATCACTCCGCACAGGACCGACGCCACCTCCTGACCGACGCCGAACGATCCGCTGCCGACGAGGCGGCTCGCGTCCTGGGCGGGGAGTAGCGCCCCGTCTCGGAGTCTGCGGCGCGCCCCAGGGCCGGCGCCCCGGTTGATGACAATCGGCCGCATATTCCGCGACGGCCTCGGAGTCTGCGGCGCGCCCCAGGGCCGGTGTCGTGCCGCGGCCACTGATATGCGGCCGATTGTCATCACGATGGGGTTCAAGGTCGGCAGAGCGCGAGCCTCGCCCAGTGGCGGTCAGGGATCGATCTGCGTCGAGGCGAGGATCTCATCGATCTCGGCGGTGAGGACCCGGTCCAACGCCGCATCGTCGTCCTGGAACCCGTGGAAGACCAGCCCGAGCGCCACCCCGTCGACATCGACGACGACGACCGTGGCGGGCAGGTCGTTGGCGACCCCATCGAAGAGCTGGACGACCCCGTCGGTGCACGTGGCCGGGTCGACATCGTCCGGGACGGCCACGTCGAATCGGGCGCCTGCGCGGCCGTCGACCGTGACGGATGTCGGACGGTCGACAACCACCCCCTGCTGGTTCGCCAGGGCGGCGATCGCCGCGGACGGCGATTCGACATCGATACCCGTCCCCGTCCGCTCGCATGCGTCCGCGTAGACCTGCCGGATCAACGACGCGTCGAGCCACGGCCCGCCGAACACGCACGGGTTGCGGGTCAGGAAGAACGAGTCCGGGAGGCCGTGCCAGGCCTTGTCGGGCGTGGCCGGCACCGTGACGCCAAGCGACAGCGAACCGACGGGCGCGGTGTAGGTGCCGGGAGCGTCGAACTGGATGCAGTCGGGGTCGGGCCTCGGCGTGACCGCGGTCGGGGCGTCGACCGCCTCCTCCGGACGCAGGTCGACCGTCCCGAGGACGCCGAGGAGCCAGTCCTGATCGTAGATCTCGGCGAGCGCCGGCTCGGCGCCGGGAACCACCAGTCGGATGAGGTAGCCCCGGGTTTCCGTCATCAAGAGGAAGGTCTTCGTTGAGCCGCATCGGACGTAGTTCGTGTCCGCGCCATCGATCCCCCAGCCTCCTCCGGCCCCATCGACTCCATCTGAGCAGAGCCAATCGGAGCTCTGGCTCCACCAGTCATCGGATGTACCAGTGCCGTACCGCTGGGACGCGATGGCAAGGTACAGGCCGTCCCCGAGCATGGGGTCGAAGATGACGTCAGCGCCCGACGTGTCGAAGTCCAGCGTTGTGCCCGTGAATGGCTCGGTCGCCGACCTCGTCCGCCACCCTTCCGGATAGTCCATCGAGATCCCGTTCATGGTCGAGACGAACGTCGAGCTCAATGGGGGAGTGGACGGCGAAGGTGCCTGAGCCTCCGGCGAGGTGATCGGCGCCGGCGTCTCCGGTGTCTGGGCCTCCGGTCGCTCGCCGAGGGCGCGGGTCCACACGACGCCGTCCTGGTCGGACAGCGTGTCGGCGCCCTCGGCGTAGTCATAGATCCCGTGGACCTCGACGGTCAGGAGTCCACAACCGCCGCCATCGGGGAAGGTCGCCTCGAGGACGAGGCCGTTGTCGGAGATCTCGCCGGTGCCGCGGGCGGTGAAGCGCTTCACGGCATCGTTGACACACGCCGCACCGGTCGCGTAGCCGTCCTCGAAGTAGACATCCGGCTGCTCTCCGGGACCCACGACCAGGGTCATCCCGCTGCCGTCGACCGGGTCGATCGTGATCCACGTGCCCTCGAAGACGGAGCTGGGCTGCGGGGAGCCACCGGCCAGAGTCGCTCCAGCGACGGCCGCGATCGCGAGGGCGGCGGCGATCAGCACGAAGCGGATCGCCGTCGTCGGGATCGGGCCGATCCGCCCGAGGTCCCACGCCAGTCGCGCCGCCAGTGGGTTCCGCTGCGAGGTGGACGCCACTCCATCGATGACGCTCGCGAGCTGGCCGTCGGCCGGCCGCTCGTCGGCCGACTCGAGAAGATGCTGCCGCAGCTGGGCGGCGAACCGGTCGTTCATCGCGCGATCCCTTCCACCAGGCGGCTCGAGGCACGGTCATCGGCATCGATGGCCGCGCGCAGCGCCTGGGTCGCCCGGTTGATCCGAGACTTCGCGGTCCCGAGCGGGACGTTCATCGCCTGCGCCGCATCGGCGAGCGGCAGGTCAAGGTAGTAGACGAGGACCACCGCGGCGCGCATCTCGGCGGGAAGCCGAGCCAGGCCGCGCTCGAGCTGGTCGTGGATGTCGACATCGCGTTCGATCCCGAAGGTGGCGGGCTCGTCAGCCGGCGTCAGCCGGATCTCGGTGGCGCTCACGCGCCTGCTCCGTCGACCGGACTTGACGCACGCCCGCACGAGGATCCGACGGGTCCATGCATCGAACTTGTCCGGATCACGCAGCCCGGGCAGCGATCGCCACGCCTCGATGAAGGTTCCTGGACGGCGTCCTGGGCGGCGTACTCGTCGCGCAGGATCATCCGCGCCACCGCGGTGAGCCGCCCGATCGATTGCGCCGCGAGCTGCGAGAAGGCGTCTCGATCGCCCGCTCGCGCCCGGATCACAAGGTCCTGCACTGACATCACCTGCCTGGCCGCAGCGACTCGCCGCGCTACCAATGATGTGACCTGCGCCGCCCGCAAGGTTCCATCTTCCTGCGTGGACCCTGCGCTACTCCTGCGTAGGACCGCTCAGCCGATACCCCAGCCCGTACTCGGTCGCGATGTAGGACTCGCCCGGCGCCGCGGCATCCAGCTTGAGGCGCAGGTTCCGGATGGTCATCCGGAGGAGATGCACGTCGCGGTCGTAGCCGGATCCCCACACGGCTCCCAGCACCTGACGATGCGTGACGAGTTGGCCGGCATGCTCGACGAGGTACGCGAGGAGCCGGAACTCGGTCGGCGTGAGGGCGACCTCCGTCGCCAGACAGATGCGCACGGTGGTCGTCGAGATCGACGACGAGCTCTCGGTGACGCAAGCCGGCGCGGCCGCTCGGGCGCGCTGGTCGCCGCTCGTCGCAGGGCGGCCTCGACGCGGGCCGTCAGCTCCGGGAAGGACAGCGGCTTGGTGATGTAGTCGTCCGCCCCGAGCTTGAGGCCGCGGATCTTGTCGGCCTCGGACCCACGGGCGGTGACCATGAGGATCGGGACACGGCTGAATTCGCGCAGGCGCTCCAGGAGCTGCCAGCCGTCGAGCCCCGGCAGGGCGACATCCAGGATCACGAGGTCCGGGCGCTCGTCGTAGAACCGGCGGAGCGCATCCGGGCCGGTCCGGGCCGACACCGTCCGATAGCCGGCCTGCGACATCCACAGCTCGACGAGCGCGGCGAACTCGGGCTCGTCCTCCACGATCAGGACGGTCTCAGCCACGGTCGGCCACCAGCGGCAGCGTGAAGCACACGCGGGTCCCCATCCGCCCGTCGGGACGGTCGCCCACCGTCAGCCGGCCCCCGTGCGCCTCCACGAGCCGCCGACAGATGAACAACCCGAGACCGGTCCCCGGGATCCGCGACTCGCGGACGTTCCACGCGCGGTGGAACGGCTCGGTGACGAGCGCCCGTTCCGCCTCGGGGATACCGACGCCCTCGTCGTCGACGGTGACGGCCAGCATCGAACCCTCGACCGCGGCACCCAGGGTGATCGGACTGTCGTCCGGGGCGTACTTGAGGGCATTGCCGACGAGGTTCGAGAGCACCTGGCCGATGCGAGCGACGTCGACGTCGACCTCGGGCAGCTCGGCCGGCGTCGCGACGACGAGGCGCGCCGCGGCACCGGACGCCTCGAGGTCGCCGCGCAATCGAGCGACGAGCGACGCGACCGAGGCCGGCCGGCGCTCCAGGATCAGTGGGTCGGCCTGGAGGTGGGTCACGTCGAGGACCTCGTCGACGAGGGCTGCGAGCCGGCCGCTGGCATCGTCGATGCGCTCGACGTAGGCGCGCTGCTGCTCGGTCGAGAGGTCGAGGTGCAGGATGCTCTCCGCATAGCCCCGGATCAGCGCGAGCGGCGTCCGCAGTTCGTGGCTGACCGTTGCCACGAACCCCTCGCGCAGTTCCTCCAGGGCGCGAACGGCGCTGATGTCCCGCAGGATCGCCGTCGCGCGGACTTCGCGTCCGGCCGCGGTCGTGCTCGAGTAGCTGCCCGCGACCTGGATCGGGGTCCCGCCCGCCCCTCGGATCGCGGTCTCGCGATAGGTGATCGGCACGCCGGTGCGCGCGGACCTCGGCCAGCGGACAGGCGGCGACACCGTGACCACCGGCGACCTCGCAACCGAGCACCTCGGCGCAGGTGCGACCGACGGTCGCGGCCGCCTCGGACCCCAGGAGCGCCGCGCCCGCGGCGTTGAGCCGAACGACCCGCAGGTCCGCATCCACCTGGAGGATCAGGTCGGTCGCGCCATCGACGATGGCTCCCAGGTCCCGCCGTTCCAGCTCAAGGGTTTCGCGCAACCGGGCGCCCTGGAATGCGACGGCGAGCTCGTGGCGCGCGAGCTGGGCGATCCGCAACCCGTCCTCGTCGAGCGGCCGGCCACGTCGGGGCCACGCGGCGACGACCGTCGATGGTGGCGCCTCGGAGAGGACGACGGCTCGGGCACCGGGGATTCGCCGCGGCCCAGGCGTGCGCGTCCTCGAGCGAGTCGACGTGGGCGGCCGGCGCGATCGGGGCCGCATCACCCGCGTGGGCCACGAGATCGCAGGCCCGCCCCGTCGGCGGTGCCCGACCAGAGCGCGCCGCCGCCGGCGTCAGCCAGCCGGATCAGTTCGAGGAGCACGGCCGACGCGAGGTCGGCGAGCGAACCACCCGAGGCGAGGAGCTGGCTCAGCTGGTACTGCGCGAAGAGGGCGTCGGCCTCGCGCTGGGCGTCATCGAAGGCACGTCGCCGTTCCCGTTCGAGGGCGTCGATGCGTGCCAGCAGCGCGTCCGGGTCGGCGACCACGGCCGTCAGCGGCCACCGAGCGCGCGCAGCAGCAGGAGGCACGAGACCGCCCCCGGGTCGAGGTGCCCGACCGACCGTGGACCCAGCCGCAACGCCAGGCCGCGCCGCGCGACCAGGGGCCGGGACGAGCGCATGCCCCGGGCCGCGGCCCGAACCGCCGCCGCGTACCCGTCGCGCATCGGTTCCCCGGCCGAGGTCGCGGCGGCGAGGGTCGCGGCCGCCGGCGCGAGCGTGTCGAGGATCGTCTTGTCGCCGACCGTGCAGCGGCCCCGGCGCGCCAGGCCATCGGCCGCGGCCTCGAGCATGGCCGCGAGCGTCGCGTCATCGAGCGTGGCCGCGTCGCCGGCCCGAGCTCCTGCCTCCAGGAACGCGGTGCCGTACAGCGGTCCCGACGCACCTCCGACCGCCGCCACGAGGCGATGCCCGACGGCCCGCAGCAGTTCCCCGGGCGGGGTCTCCGCCGGCGTCTCGTCGAGGAGCGCGTCCACTGCCCGAAAGCCGATCACGAGGTTGTCGCCGTGGTCGCCGTCACCGAGGACCGTGTCGAGCCGCGTGAGGTACGCCGCGTGGCGCTCGACGATCCGGCGGCAGCGGTGCAGGGCGGCGCGCACCGCGGTCGCATCGATCGCGGGCGTGGCGGGCTCGTGCACGGGGGCCGGGGCGGTCACGGTCGGCCGAGTGTAGGTGCGTGGCCACGGGGCGGCAACGTTCATCGCACCTCTTGCTGCCGTCTTGCTTTCTTCTTGATGACCCTCGGGCGAGCATCGCCCCCAACCAGCAACCCGGGGGCAACGAAAGGAGGCGCGATGGTCGGCCTGGTCCTGGTCTCCCACAGCCGGACCCTCGTCGAGGGCTTGCGCGACATGGTCGTGCAGGTCGCCGGCGATTCGGTTCCCGTGGCCACTGCCGGTGGGACCGAGGACGGACGCCTGGGCACGAGCGCACCGCAGATCGCGGTCGCGCTCCGGACCGTGCTGGACGCCGGTGTCGATGCCGCGCTCGTCCTGCTCGACCTCGGGAGCGCGGCTCTCAGCCTGGAGCTCGCGCTCGAGGAGCTCGATCCCTCCGATCGGGCGCGCGTGCGCGTCTCCGAAGCCCCACTGGTCGAAGGCGCCATCCTCGCGGCCGTGCAGGCCAGCATCGATGCCTCCATCGACGATGTCGTCGCGGCCGCCGAGGGAGCCGCGACGATGACCAAGCTGCCTCGATGACCCGGCCCGAGGCATGACGACCATGGCCGAGATCACCCTCACCGTCATCGATCCGTCCGGGCTCCACGCCCGACCCGCGGCCCGATTCGTCCAGGCGGCCAGCCGGTTCACGAGCCGGATCGTGATCCGCCACGACGGCCGCGAAGCCGATGCGAAGAGCCTCATCGCCCTGCTCGGGATGACGATCCGCCCGTCGTCCCAGATCGTGCTCGTGGCGGACGGACCCGATGCGGACGAGGCGCTCGCTGCCCTCGTCGCCGAACTCACGCCCTACGTCCAGTCCTAGGAGGAGGAATCGCGATGTCGTCCCCGTCCCTCGCCCAGAAGCTGACCGCCGAAGCGATCGGCACGGCCATCCTCGTGTTCATCGGTGCGGGCTCCGTGCCGCTCACGGTGTTCCTGACCGCCGGTGCTGGCGGCTCCGGCATCGACGGCACATCCGGGCTGTCGACGATCTCGTTCGCGTTCGCCTTTGCGATCTTCGCCGCCATCTACTCGGTCGGCCACATCAGCGGCGCGCATATCAACCCGGCCGTCACCATCGCCCTGCTCGCGACCCGCAAGATCGATGCATCGACCGCGGGCGCGTACATCGTGGCCCAGCTCGTTGGCGCGTTCATCGGCGCCAGCCTGACGCTGATCATCCTGACCGGCAACGATCCGCAGACCCTGGGCCTGGGCGCCGTCGGCGTCAATGAGCAGGCCGGCCTGGCGATCGGGTTCGCGGCCGAGGTCATCGGCACCGCCATCCTCGTCTTCACGGTCTTCGGCGCCGCGGTGTCCGGCAAGGCCCCGGCCGGGTTCGCCGGGATCGCCATCGGGTTCATCGTCTACGGGATCATCATCCTGGTCGGCCCGATCACGGGTGCCGCGCTGAATCCCGCGCGTCAGATCGGCCCGGACGTCCTCGAGATGCTGACCGGCGGCGCGGCGGTCGCCTGGGATGCCCTCGCGGTCGTTTACATCGCCGGCCCCATCGTCGGTGGCCTCGTCGGTGCCTTCCTCTACGAATTCATCGGTCGCGAGCGGCCGGCAGCGGCGGTCGCCGCCTGACGTCCGGGCTCGGCCCGAGAAGGAGATCCACGCGATGAAGAAGCTCATCAACGCGGTCGAGGACATCGTCCCCGAGAGCCTGTCCGGCCTGGGCAAGGCCCACCCGGATGTGGTCAAGACCGATCTCACCCAGATGATCGTCACCCGGGCCGGCGGTCCGGTGTCCGGCAAGGTCGCCCTCGTCTCGGGCGGTGGCTCCGGCCACGAGCCGCTCCACGGCGGGTTCGTCGGCCTGGGCATGCTGGATGCGGCCTGTGCGGGTCACGTGTTCACCTCCCCGGTCCCGGACCAGGTCGAAGCCGCGACCCGCGCCGTGGACGGTGGGGCGGGCGTCCTCCACATCGTCAAGAACTACACGGGCGACGTGCTCAACTTCCAGATGGCCGCGGAGTTCGTGGCCGGCGAGATCGAGGTCGCGTCGGTCGTCACCGACGACGACGTCGCCGTCCAGGACTCGCTGTACACGGCCGGCCGCCGCGGTGTCGGCGGGACGGTCCTCGTGGAGAAGATCGCGGGTGCGCACGCCGAGGCAGGTGGATCACTCGCCGACGTCGCGGCCACCGCGACCAAGGTCAACGCTGGGGCCCGCTCGATGGGCATGGCGCTGACCTCGTGCATCGTGCCGGCCGCCGGCACGCCCACGTTCGACCTGCCCGACGACGAGATCGAGATCGGCATCGGCATCCACGGTGAGCCCGGCCGTCGGCGCGAGAAGATCGCGCCGGTCAAGGACATCGCCAAGGCGCTCGTCGACCCGATCGTCGCCGATCTGGGCCTTGGGTCGGGTGAGAACGTGCTCGCGTTCGTCAACGGCATGGGTGGTTCGCCGCTCATCGAGCTGTACATCGCCTACGACGCCGTCGGCAACCTGCTGGCCGATCGCGGCATCACGATCACGCGCTCGCTGGTGGGCAACTACATCACGAGCCTCGAGATGGCCGGGTTCTCGGTCACGCTCCTGCGGCTCGACGATGCGCTGACCGGCTACTGGGACGCACCCGTCCACACGGCCGCCCTGCGCTGGGGCGTCTGACCCCGCTCGTTCCGTCACCCGCGGTCGTCGTTCCTCGCTCCCTCCTGGAGCGGCGGCCGCGTCGTGACCCGACTAGACTCCGGCGGACGCCACGAGTCCGAGGTATGTACGCGATGATCGATGTCATCGATGGCTGGTTGCGGCTCGCCGCCGGCCGGCTTCACGACCAGGCTCCCGCGCTGACCGCCCTCGACCAGGCGATCGGCGACGGCGACCACGGCACCAACATGGATCGCGGGTTCGCGGCGATCCTCGCATCGCTCGACGCGGGAGCGCCGGAGGGCGACTCGCCGATCGCGATCGCGGCAGCGCGCCTCCGGGTGAGTGGTCGGACGCTCATCAGCACGGTCGGCGGCGCGGCCGGGCCGCTCTACGGCACGGCACTCATGCGGGCCGGTGGTGCGGTCGCCGCCGCTGATCCGGGGCCGGGCACCGGGTCCATCCTCGTGGCCGCCATCGATGCCTCGATCGTCGGCATCCAGGCACTGGGCAAGGCGACGACCGGCGAGAAGACGATGCTCGATGCGCTCGTACCGGCGGCCGAAGCGGGTCGTGCCGCCGTGGGGGCCGGTGCTGATGCCGTCGCGGTCACCGCGGCCATGGCGGACGCTGCGGAGGCCGGGGCCCTGGCCACGATCCCGATGCTTGCGACCAAGGGGCGCGCCTCGTACCTCGGGGAGCGCTCGATCGGTCACCAGGACCCGGGCGCGACGTCATCGGCACTGCTGCTACGCGCCCTCGCCGACGCCGTCGCGTCGGGCCGAGACTGATCCGGCCGGCCGTCGCGACCCGCGACCCGGACCAGGCCAGCTTCCGCGATCGATGACGATGACTCGCTCCGTGCTCCAGGGACGTGCCGGTTCGCCGGGTGTCGGCGTCGGGCGGATCCTACGGGTTCCCGCCGCGATGACGGGATCAGTCGGCGAGTCACCGCCGGGCACCACCGGCGCGGCCACGGTCGGCGCTGGATCGGCGGACGCGGCGGGCTCGGCGGACGCGGAGCGTCAGCGACTGGACGCTGCGCTGGAGCGGGCGGCCGCGGACCTCGGGTCGCTGGCTGAGCAGACGGCGGCCCGTGCCGGCGAGGAAGTCGGGAGCATCTTCGAGGCGCAGGCATTGTTCGCCCGTGATCCGGGCGTGGTGGGTCCGGCCGCCGCCATGATCGAGGCAGGTGTCGCCGCCGACGTCGCCATCGTGCGCGCGACCGACGAGCAGGCCGCCGTCCTCGCATCGGTCGACGACCCGTATTTCCGCGAGCGCGCCGCCGATGTCCGCGACGTCGGACGCCGCGTGGCGGCGATCCTGCGCGGGGAGGTTCGTCCGGACCTCTGGCATGCCGACGGGGTGGCGGCCGTGATCGTCGCGGTCGACCTGGACCCGTCCGCCGTCGCGACGCTCCGACCGGAACTGGTCGCCGGGATCGCTCTCGGCGGTGGCGCCCCGACCGGTCACGCGGCCATCGTGGCTCGTGCGCTCGGGATCCCGCTCGTCCTGGGTCTCGGGTCGGCCACGGACGACCTGGGACCATCGACCACCATCCTCGTCGATGGCGCCGCCGGCGAAGTCGTCGTCGATCCCGACGAGGGCGAGATCGCTCGACGGTCTTCGGTGGCCACCGACGCTGAGGACGAGGAGGCCACGCGCGCGGCGGGACGAACCGAGGAGTCGGTCATGGACCAGGGGTCCGTTCGCATCGCCGTCCACGCCAACGTGGCCTCCGCGCTCGAGGCGGATGCGGCGGTCCGAGCCGGCGCGGACGGGATCGGCCTGGTCCGGACCGAGCTGCTGTTCCTGGGTCGGACGGCGCCACCGAGCGTTGGTGAACAACGGGCGACCTATGCCGCGATCCGCTCGGCGATGGGCGACCGGCCCGTCGTGTTCCGCACCCTCGACATCGGCGGCGACAAGCCGGCGTCGTGGGGGAGTGACGCGCCCGAGGGAAATCCGGCCCTGGGGGTCCGTGGCCTGCGCCTCGGTCTGCGCCACCCGGACCTGCTCGACAACCAGTTGACTGCGTTGCTCCAGGCCGCCGCCGGCGGAGAGCTCCGCGTGATGCTGCCGATGGTGTCCACGCGCGAGGAGGTCGACGCCGCACGGGCGCACCTGGAGAAGGCCCGAGCGCGCCTCGTCGCGGATGGCGGGCCTCCGCCCACGGACCTACGACTCGGAGTGATGATCGAAGTCCCATCGGCTGCGCTCATGGCCGACGCCATCGCCGAGGCGGCCGACTTCTTCTCGATCGGCACCAACGACCTTGTCCAGTACACCCTCGCCGCCGATCGCACCAACCCGAACCTCGCCGATCTGGGTACGGCCTTGCAGCCGGCGGTCCTGCGCCTTGTCGACTGGGTGGTCCGCGCGGCTGCCCGACACGGACGGCATGTGGCGGTCTGCGGCGAGTCCGCGGCGGACCCGCGGATGATCCCGATCCTGGTCGGTCTCGGCGTGGATGAGCTGAGTGTCACACCAGGGTCCATCGCGACCGTGCGGTCGGTCCTGGCGCGTCTCGATCCCGATGCGTGCCGGGACCTGGCGAACCGGGCGCTCGCCGCGCAGACGCTCGCGGACGTGGTGGCCCTGACCACGCGTTGACGGGCGGGTCCTCGCACCCCCGCGCCCTCACTACCCGCGCCCGCCGGCGCCCGCGGCCGCGCTCGCGCCTGTCGGCCGCGCCTGCCGACCGCGCTCCGCCGCCTGCCGACGCCCTGCCGTGATGACAATCGGCCGCATAGTCGGACGGCTGACCCCGACGCGAGCCCCACCCGACAAGCGTCCCGCCGACGCGAGCCCCACCCGACAAGCGTCCCGCCGACGCGAGCCCCACCCGACGCGCGTCCCGCCGACGCGAGCCCCACCCGACAAGCGTCCCGCCGACGCGAGCCCCACCCGACAAGCGTCCCGCCGACGCGAGCCCCACCCGACAAGCGTCCCGCCGACGCGAGCCCCACCCGACAAGCGTCCCGCCCACGCGAGCCCCACCCGACAAGCGTCCCGCCGACGCGAGCCCCACCCGACAAGCGTCCCGCCGACGCGAGCCCCACCCGACAAGCGTCCCGCCGACGCGAGCCCCACCCGACAAGCGTCCCGCCTAGTCGCGTGGCGAATCCTGCGTGCGAACCGTGGCCCGATTCGCGCTGTTCGACACCCGATCGGGACGTTCTGGCGTCCCCCTCAGTCGACCGGGACTGAGCGGGACGATGCGACCCTCGGTGACCTCCACCGGATTCGCCAGGACACTAGGCGGGACGTTGGCTCCGGCTGGGGGCGGCAGGTGCCCGTCCCGGTCAACGATGCGCCCGAAATATGCGGCCGATTGTCATCACGCGAGGGACGAGCACGCCCCTCGACCAGGAGGCCGTCGCCGCGCCGACCAGGAGGCCGTCGCCGCGCCGACCAGGAGGCCCGCCGCCGGCCCGATCGGGTGGCCGCCCTGATCGGGTAGCCGCCAGCGCAGCGTTGCGGGACGCCGCGCCCTGGAATATGCGGCCGATTGTCATCACAACCCTGGACGTGGGTCCGCGCCTGCGCCGCCCGCCGCGGTCCGCTTGCGCCAGGAATCGATCACCCCCGGGTCTGGGGAAACCCGGGGGTGTCGCGGAAGAGTCTTGGGATCCGGTTCGATCAGGTACCCGAGGGTCGGGTCTCCTTGCCGGACAGCACTGCGGGATGCCAGGGGGTCCCGAGCATCGGGAGCAGCCAGCGGTCGACGCCGTAGTAGCCGGCGACCTTCCAGGCCAGGATCACGCCGATGGCCAGCGTGAACATGACGGGGTTGGTGGATGCCGAACCCGCGAGCAGGAATGACATGTTCATGAGCGCCCCACCGAAGGCCGCGAAGCCTGTCAGGAAGCCGATGATCAGGGCGATGCCGCAGAAGATCTCACCGAACGTGATGACATAGGTCATCCAGCTCTCGGCGCCACTGTCGAGCAGCCACTGGATGAAGCCGCGGTACCACTCATAGGTGATCGCCGGTCGGCCCTCGTCGGGGATCGCGGCGGCCCGCTCCCAGTACCCGCGGATCGCGGTGCCGGCCTCGGAGCCGATCCATGCGGGGTCGGTGAACTTGTGCCAACCGGCATCCAGCCACGAGAAGCCCAGGAACAGCCGGATCGGCAGCCAGAACAGGCCCGCTCGGGAGTTGCTGAACAGGAACCGGGTGAACGCCGGCCCCTCGATCTCGACGGTCTCGCCGCCCGGCTGCTTGCGCTCCATGAAGAGCAGGACAAGCAGGACGATGAAGGAGATCCAGAACGCGTAGGTGACCAGGTCGCGCAACTGTGCCTGGTCTTCGGGGATCTGGAACCATGGATTGACGACGATCAATAGCAGGACGGTGGTCAGGATCCCCACGATCTTGACCGGCATTCCCAGGTTGGACATACCCTCCACTCCCTTCCAGCGCCGTTGCTCGGCGCACGCCCCAGTGACAACGTCATTGATGCATGCCGGTCAATCCCCGTGGACGGGCCGGATGGCCGGTGGCGAGGGGGCCATCGGGCACCAAGGTATTTCGAACAGGTGGTCGAAATCGTGCCGGCGACCTATACTCGCGGTCCCGTGGTCACGATCGTCGATGCCGACCCGCTCGCGCGGTTCTCCCCAGCGGTCCGCGACTGGTTCCGCGCGAGTTTCGAGGCACCCACGCCGGCCCAGGCGGAGGGCTGGGATTCGATCAGTGCGGGCCGCCACACGTTGATCCACGCCCCGACGGGTAGCGGCAAGACCCTGGCCGCCTTCCTCTGGTGCCTGGACCGCCTCGCGGGCGACCCGAGCCCACCCCGCACCCGCGAGCACCCCGGCCACGTACGGGTCCTCTACATCTCCCCGCTCAAGGCCCTCACGTACGACGTGGAACGCAACCTGCGAGCCCCGCTCACGGGGATCGGCCTGGCCGCCCAGCGCCGCGGCGAGCCGGCTCCCACCATCTCCGTGGCCAGCCGGACGGGCGACACGCCGGCCGAGGATCGCCGTGAGATCGCCCGCCACCCGCCCGACATCCTCATCACGACGCCAGAGAGCCTGTACCTCCTCCTCACCAGCCAGGCCCGCGAGATCCTGCGCGAGGTCGAGTACGTGATCGTGGACGAGGTCCACGCCATCGCCGGCTCCAAGCGTGGCGCCCACCTTGCCCTGAGTCTTGAACGCCTCGACCGGCTCCGCCCCATCGCCGAGGGCGCCACCAAGGACGCCACCGCTGAGCTGCGGCCGCCCCAGCGCATCGGTCTCAGCGCCACCCAGCGCCCGCTCGAGACGATCGCCCGATTCCTTGGCGGGGCCGGCCCGGACCGCGACGTCGCCATCGTCGATGCCGGCGCGCGCAAGGCACTCGATCTGCAGGTGGTCGTGCCGGTCGATGACATGGCCGCGATCGGCGAGCTGCTCCCACCGGAGGACCAGCCGGGGGGCCCGGCGACCAGCCCAGACCTGCGCACGAGCATCTGGCCGGCGATCCATCCGGCGATCCTGGAGCTGATCCGGAGCCACAAGAGCACGATCGTCTTCACCAACAGCCGCCGCCTGTCGGAGCGATTGGCCCATCGGCTCAACGACCTGGCGGGAGAGGACCTGGTGCGCGCCCATCACGGCAGCATCGCGCGCGAACAGCGCCAGGAGATCGAGGAGGAGCTCAAGGCGGGCCGGCTGCCGGCCCTCGTCGCCACGTCGAGCCTGGAGCTCGGCATCGACATGGGCGCGGTGGATCTCGTCATCCAGGTCGAGAGCCCCACGAGCGTCGCCCGCGGCCTCCAGCGCGTGGGTCGTGCCGGTCACCAGGTGGGCGTCCCCAGCAAGGGCGTGATCTTCCCCAAGTACCGTGGCGACCTGCTCGAATGCGCCGTCGTGACCCGGCGCATGCACGAAGGGGCGATCGAGGCCACCC
Organism: uncultured Chloroflexia bacterium; assembly: GCA_963743815.1. GTDB lineage: Bacteria > Chloroflexota > Limnocylindria > Limnocylindrales > CSP1-4 > SPCO01. The sequence continues at coordinate 599,800 of CAVURB010000003.1, forward strand.
GGATCCCGCGCAACCCGCTGGACGTCCTCGCCCAGCAGCTCGTCGCGATGACCGTCATGGATCGCTGGACGGGCGACGAGCTGCTCGCCACGATCACGCGGGCCGCCCCGTACGAGACGCTCACGCGGGAAGTGCTCGATGGTGTGCTGAGCATGCTGTCGGGCGCCTACCCGTCCGATGAGTTCGCCGAACTCAAGCCACGCGTCATCTGGGACCGCGTCACCGACACCATCGAGGGACGGCGCGACGCCCGGGTCGTCGCCGTGACCAGCGGCGGCACCATCCCCGATCGAGGCCTGTTCGGCGTCTTCATGACCGGCGAGGCGGGCACGCCCGGTCGTCGCGTGGGTGAGCTCGACGAGGAGATGGTCTACGAGCTGCGCGCCGGCATGCACGGCGACGTCATCGTCCTGGGAGCGAGCTCGTGGCGGGTCGAGGACATCGGTCCGGACCGGGTCACGGTGAGCCCAGCGCCCGGGGTCCCGGGCAAGTTGCCGTTCTGGAAGGGCGACGCCGTCGGGCGGCCGATCGAGCTCGGGCGGGCCCTCGGCGCCTTCACCGGGGAGATGGAGGCGGACCTCGCTCGCGGGCCGAAGGGCCGGGTCGCCGCCGCGCAGCGCCTGCGGGACCACCATGACCTCGACGAGCGCGCCGCGGAGAACCTGATCGCCTATCTCGAGGACGAACGCGAGGTGACGGGCGCCCTTCCCACGGACAAGCGCGTGGTCGTGGAACGGTTCCGCGACGAACTGGGCGACTGGCGGCTCACGTTGCTCACGCCGTTCGGTGGCCGCGTCCACGCGCCGTGGTCGCTCGCCCTGGAGGCGCGGTTCCAGGAGCGGCTCGGTCTCGAAGTCGCGACGATCTGGTCGGACGACGGGATCGCGATCCGGCTGCCCGAGGGTGACGCGAACCTCGATGGGGTGGAGGAGGTCCTGTTCCCGGCGCCGGACGACGTCGAGGACCTGGTGGTGGCGCAGGTCGCGACGTCCGCGCTCTTCGCCAGTCGCTTCCGCGAGAACGCGGCGCGCGCCCTGCTCCTGCCGCGACGGCGGCCTGGGACGCGAACCCCGCTGTGGCAGCAACGCCAGCGGGCGGCGGACCTCCTTGCCGTCGCCAGCCGGTATGGCAGCTTCCCGATCCTGGTGGAGACGTACCGCGAGTGCCTGTCGGACGTGTTCGATCTCGACGCGCTCCGCGAGGTCCTGGGTGGCGTCGCCAGCCGCGAGATCGCGGTCCACGGCGTGGAGACCGTCAAGGCGAGCCCCTTCGCGAGCAGCCTGCTGTTCGATTACGTCGCGGCGTACATGTACGACGGCGATACGCCGCTCGCCGAACGCCGGGCCGGCGCGCTCACGCTCGATCGAGACCTGCTGCGCGAGCTGCTCGGCCAGGAGGAGCTGCGCGAGCTCCTGGACCCCGACGCCCTGGCGGATCTCGAACTGTCGCTGCAGGCACTCACCGACGATCGCCAGGCGACGACCGTGGACCAGGTCCACGACCTGTTGCGCCGTCTCGGGGATCTCGGCAGCGACGAGGTCGCGGCCAGGACGGCGGGCGGCGCCGACGCGGCCGGGCCGTGGCTGCAGGAACTCGCCAGGGCTCGCCGGGCGGTCAGGACGCGGATCGCGGGCGAGGAGCGCTGGATCGCGATCGAGGACGTCGCGCGCTATCGCGACGCGGTCGGCGTGACGCCACCGGTCGGTGTGCCGGAGGCGTTCCTCGGCCCGTCGGCCGCAGCCCTCGACGGATTGCTGGCCCGCTGGGCACGCACGCACGGGCCGTTCCTGACCCCCGAACCGGCGCGCCGCTGGGGGCTGCCGGTCGGGATCGTGGAGGACGCGCTCGAGCGACTTCTGGGCGCGGGGACCATCCTCCGCGGCGAGTTTCGGCCCGGTGGCGCAGAGCGAGAGTGGTGCGACCCCGATGTCCTCCGCCTCCTCCGCCGCCGGTCGCTCGCGCGTCTCCGGCGCGAGGTGGAGCCCGTCGACCCGGTCGCCCTGGCCCGCTTCCTGCCTGCCTGGCACGGGGTCGCGCCCGTCGCGGGCCCCGGCGCGGAACCGGCGCCGTTCCGCGGGAGCGGAGCCCTCGAGCGACTCGCGGAGGTCGTCGATCTCCTCGCCGGCGTGGCGATCCCGGCATCCGTGCTGGAGCGCGACGTGCTGCCGTCCCGCGTCCCCGGCTACCAGCCGCGGCTGCTGGATGAGCTGGGCGCCATGGGGGAGGTCGGCTGGGTGGGGCGGGGGAGCCTGGGTCGGGACGACGGTCGCCTCGCCCTCTTCCGACCGGGCCGCGACGCCCTGCGTCCGCCCGGTCCGGCTGACGGCGTGGAACGGCCCACTGGCGAGCGCCATGACCGCATCCGGGAACACCTCGCCCGCCGTGGTGCCAGCTTCTACCGCGAGATCCATGCAGCAGCCGGCGGTGGATCGGATCGCGACATGCTCGATGCGTTGTGGGATCTCGTGTGGGCCGGCGAGGTCACGAATGACACGTTCGCCCCGCTCCGGGCGCTGCGATGGAAGCGACCCAGCGGGAGTTCGGCCAGTGGCGCGCGGCGCGGACGGCCGGGCCGGTTGACGGCCCTCGGTCCGCCGGAAGCGGCCGGACGCTGGTCGCTGGTGGACCCGCCCGACACGCCGACACCGGCCACGACCACGGAGCGACTCCATGCCCAGGCCCTCGCGCTCCTGGAGCGGCACGGCGTCCTGACCCGCGAAGCGGTCGCGTCCGAGGGCGTGGACGGCGGCTTCTCGGGTGTCTATCCGGTCCTGCGGGCGCTCGAGGAGGCCGGCCGGATCCGGCGCGGGTACTTCGTGGACGGCCTTGGAGCCGCCCAGTTCGCCTTGCCCGGAGCCCTGGACCGCCTGCGCTCCGGCCGCGAGTCGGCCGGCGTCCGCGTCGTCCACCTGATGGCCGCGGCCGATCCCGCGAACCCGTACGGCGCCGCTCTGCCGTGGCCGCGACGTGGCGAGGCGGACCGCCGGCCGTTCCAGCGGGCGGCGGGCGCCTACGTCGTCCTCGTTGACGGCGTCGCTGCGCTCTATCTCGAGCGTGGCGGGTCCACGCTGCAGACACTCCCCGCCTTCGACGATCCGGATGTCGCCACGGCCGCCGTTCAAGGACTGGCCGCGCTCGTCCGGAACGGGCCGCAGCAAGGACCTCGTGATCCGCAAGGTGGATGGCGTGCCGGTCGCGGACTCGCCGACACGACAGCGCTTGCTCGACGCTGGGTTCGTCACGGGCTATCGCGGCCTGACCCTGCGCGGCTCACGCTGGGGCCGGCGACACGGCGATGCCCGAAGGCGACACGCTCTTCCGGACCGCCGCCGGCCTGCGTCCACATCTCCTCGGCCGCGACGTCACGGCGGCCCGCGCCCAGGGACCGGGTTCGGTGCCGCAGGTGCACCGCTTGATCGGTCGCCGCATCGATGCCGTCGAGGCGCACGGCAAGAATCTGCTGATCCGGTTCGATGGTGGCCTCGAGCTGCGGACGCACCTGCGCATGCACGGGTCGTGGCATCGCTACCGCCCGGGTGAGCGGTGGCGTCGACCCGCGGCGCGGGCCCGCCTCGTCCTCGAAGTCCCCGGATCGGTCGCCGTCTGCTTCGACGCGCCCGTCGTCGAGCTCTTCGAGCAGCGGGCCGAACACCTCCACCCGTCCCTATCGAGGCTCGGTCCGGACCTGCTCGCCGAGCCGTTCGATGCCGATGAGGCGGCACGCCGGCTGCGCGCGCCCGAGCGCGCCGATCTCGAGATCGCGGTCGCGCTGCTCGATCAGCAGGCGCTCGCCGGGATCGGGAACGTCTACAAGAACGAGATCCTGTGGATCGAACGGGTGTCACCGTTCGTCGCCGTCCACGAGGTCGATGACGAGACGCTCGGCCGGCTCATCGCGACCGCACATCGATTGCTCCGCTCGAACGTGGATGCCCGTCGCGGGCCGGAGCGGGTGACGACCGCCGGAGACCGCGGCGCCCCGGGGGCGCTCTACGTCTACGGCCGCGGCGGCCGTCCGTGCCGGAGGTGCGGCGAGCGGATCGCGGTGACCCGCCAGGGCGCGGACCTGCCCCGATCGACGTATTGGTGCCCCCGCTGTCAAGGAGGACGACCATGACCGACACCGCCATCGACGTCGCCTGCGTCGAGACCGACCGCACCTGGACCTGCGCGGTACGCGTCAGCGACGCCCGCTCCACGACCGAGCACGAGGTGACGGTCGACGAGATCGACCTGCCCGAGGCGCTCGATGGGGCGGAGCTCGCCGACATCGAACGCCTCGTGACCGCGACGTTCGAGTTCCTGCTGGAGCGCGAACCCAAGGAGTCGATCCTGCGGCGGTTCGAGCTGCCCGTCGTCGCCGGATACTTCCCGGACTATCCAGCGGAGATCGCTCGACGCCTCGCGTCCTGAACCGGGCGGCGCGTATCATCGCGGCCCATGTGCGAACACTTCATCGCGCGGGCCGCGGAACCGTTCCGCCTCGACGAGCTCTGGCCGTTCGCGGAGCGTCTCGAACGCTTCGGGATCGCCGGGTTCGGGTGGGGTGCCGCGTGGCTGGGCGACGACGGCCGGCTCCACAGCCACCGCGATGTCCCGGCCTTCCGCGACGACCACGATGGACGCGAGCGCGTGGGTCGCGATCGAGACGCGCTCGGCGCTGATCCACCTGCGGCGGCCGTCCCGCCTGTCGACGCTGACGATAGCCGATACCCAGCCGTTCGACGATCCCGGCCGGGCGGTACAGCTTCAGCCACAACGGCGACCTGCGGGATTACCGTCAACTCCGGGCGCGCTTTCGCGAGCAGGGACGGATCCATGGCCGCGCAGACACGGAGGTCGGTGCCCGCTGGCTCGAGGATGCGTGGCACCACGGCGAGCCGCCAGCCCATCTGCTGGGCGCCCTCCACGACCGGTTCGGTGGCGAGGCGAACCTTGCCGTGCTCACCGCCGATGGGACCCCTCATCACTATGCCGGCAACGGCGAGAACCCGGTGTTCAGCTTCCGGCTGGGACCGATCGGCATCGTGTCGACCGGGATCTACTCGCTGGACCGATCCATCTTCCGGTTCGTCGCGCCGCGCGCCACGGACCGGCGGCTGGTCCATCTCCACACGACGGTCGCCCTGGACCGTAACGGAGAGGCGATCCAGGCGTCCTAAGCTGCGATCACGCCCAGGCACTGCCGCGAAGGGGATCGAGATGACCCAGCAAGCCGTGGACCCGCTCACCGGTCGGCCGACGGCGCACCTGCCGATCCGCGAACTCTTCCGCCTCTCGCTGTACTGGCTGGGGCTTTCCTCGATCTTCAGCGGCCTGGTCATCATCCTGACCGGGCGGATGGAGTTCGGCGGGCTCGTCGACCCCGCGCAGGCGGGACGGACCCTCTTCCTGTTGACCGTGGGCGGGGCCGTCATCGCGGCGCTCGTGCAGCCGACGATCGGATCGATCTCCGACTACACGATCTCGCGCTGGGGCCGCCGCAAGCCGTACATCTTCATCGGCTCTGTCCTCGACGTCGTGTTCCTCATCGGCATCGCCCTCAGTCAGGACCTGCTCGCGATCGCCGCGTTCGTCGCCCTCCTGCAGTTCAGCTCGAACTTCGCCCAAGGCCCCTTCCAGGGGTACGTGCCGGACCTCGTTCCGGCGCCGCAGGTCGGGATCGCCAGCGCGCTGGTCGGACTGATGCAGATCCTGGGCAACGTCGCGGGGTTCGTCATCGGCGGCATCGCCGTCGCCACGGGCCAGTTCGCCCTCGGGCTCCTCGCGCTCGGGATCCTGGAGCTCGTCACGATGCTCAGCGTGGTGATCAACGTCCGTGAAGGGAAGACCCCCAAGTCGCGCGATGGGCGCAGCTGGTGGTCGGTCGCGGCCGAGGCGTGGGGGACCGACGTCCTGCGCGAGCGGAGCTTCCTTTTCCTGGTGGCTTCAAGGCTCGCGATCCTCATGGCGGGTGGCGTCCTGACCCAGCTCGCGCTCTTCTACCTCGTCCGGACGCTCGGCATGGAGCAGGAAGCCGCCGGTGGTTCGGTGCCCATCCTCGCCGGTCTCGCGGCCGTCGGTACGCTCATCACGATCGTGCCCGCCGCGAAGCTGTCGGACCGGATCGGGCGCAAGCGGGTCATCTATGGCTCATGCGCGATCGGTGCGGTGGGGATGACACTCGTCGCCCTTGCCACCTCGTTCCCGGTCGCGGCCGTCGGGTCGATGATCTACGGCCTCTCGGCGGGGATCTTCCTCGCGGTGGATTGGGCCCTCATGACCGACATCATCCCCAAGGCATCCACGGGGCGCTACATGGGTCTCTCGAACGTCGCGACGGCGTCGTCCGGCGTCCTCGCGATCGCCATCGGCGGAACGCTGATGGACATCGTGGGCGGCGCCGAGGGACCGCGAGCCGCGCTGTGGATGGCCGTGGTCCTGTTCGGGATCGGCGCCCTGTTGCTGATTCCCGTTGACGAGCGGCGGCGCGAGGACGTCGCGCCCACACCCGGCCCGGAGCTCGAACCCGTCCCGGCCTGAGCCCTGCCGTCGCCCCTCGTCACGGAACCGCGACTCATTTCGCTGCCGCGGCCCACGGGCGGTGGCTCGCCCACCAGGCGCGCCAGGTCGACGGCCGGAAGATGTCCCAGGGATCGGCCCGTCGGTACCACCACGGGACGTACGCCCACAGGAAGATCAGGTAGTCCAGGCGGACGGGCCGGGCTCCGAATCCGAACAGCGTCTGGAACTGGATGATCGTCTGCGGCAGCAAGGCGAGGCTGAGCGCGATCGAGAGCGCCAGGAACAGCAGTCCCCAGCGCCGGCCGCCCGCCGACAGGATCGGCCAGTGGATGATCGGGATCCATTTCATCCACGTCGCCAGGGCCCACAGGAGGCCAGCGACGCGTGGCCCGGTGAACTGCGCCGCCCAGATCATCAGCGTGAGCTGGACGTTGATGTTGCCGGTATCGAGGTTCGCCCCGATCGAGAACCCGAGGAGCGCGACGATGACGGCCGTCGTGAGCGGCCGCCGACGATAGGCCCAGTGGAACGTCCAGAGCAGCAGCAGGATGGTGCCGCCACGCCAGACGAACCACGCGACGTCCCACGGCAGGATCGGCCCAAGGCGCGAAGAGCGGGCAGCATCCAGGGTGCGTAGACATAGGGGAGGAACGGGCCGGTGGGATGGTAGGGATCGCCCCCGTTGAGCCACAGGCGAACCCCGGCCCAGTACGCCCGGGCGTCGGCGCCGGCCGCGTCGCCTCGGCCGATGATCCCGGCGGCGAGCAGCGAGAACGTCACCGCGACGAGGATGATGGCCAGCACGCGACGTCGGTCGCGGAGCCGCGAGGCCTCGCGCCGGAGCGCGCGACGGAAGACCCCGGCCCGCCGCCGGGTGGGCTCGCCGATGACGTCCCCGAGGTCCACCACGACGCGGCCGCGACCACGGGCGGTACCCGGGACCGGCTGGAGCTCGGACGGAGGCGGGGCGTCGGCCATCGCGCCGGCATTCTCGCATGACGGTCCGCGCCCGCGGCCCGGGCCGTCGGCCGGTATCCTGTCGCCGACACGGATCGCGACGCCAGCTCGCGACCGACCGAACGTGCCGCGGGCACGAGCGCACGATCTTCGGGAGCCCCAGACGCCCGTGACCGAGGGATCCGTCATCATCATCGGCGGCGCGGAGGACAAGGTCCGAGACCGGGTCATCCTCAGCCGGTTCGCCGCCCTGGCCGGCGGTCGTGACGCCACGATCGCCGTCATCTCCACGGCGTCCTCGATGGGCCTCGAAGCGGGCGAACGCTACAAGCAGGTGCTCGGTGAACTCGGCGTCAGCAGGGTCCGCACGGTCCATGCCGTGACCCGGAGCCAGGCGAACGACGAGACGGCCGCCCTCGCGATGCGCGACGCGACCGGGATCTTCATGACCGGCGGCAACCAGCTGCGCCTGTCGTCGACGATCGGCGGGACCCGTCTGGCCGACGCGATCCTCGAACGGTTTCGACAGGGAGCGGTGGTGGCTGGCACGAGCGCCGGCGCGAGCGCGATGTCGAGCCACATGATCGCGTTCGGCGCGAGCGGTGCGACACCCAAGCACCGGATGGCCCAGATCGCCGCGGGTCTCGGCGTCCTGCCGGGCGTGATCGTGGACCAGCACTTCCAGCAGCGGAACCGGCTCGGGCGTCTGCTCAGCCTGATCGCCCAGAACCCGAGCCTCCTCGGACTCGGGGTGGACGAGGACACGGCCGGGGTCGTGGGGACGGACCACGTGATGGAAGTCATCGGTCGCGGCAGCATCACGGTCGTGGACGGGGCGCGATCCGAGACGGACGCCTGGGAGGTCCACGGCCATCGACCGTTGATGATCAGCGGAGTCGTGCTCCATTCGCTTCCGGCCGGCTATCGATTCGACCTTCGGCGCCGCGAGCGGATCATCACGCCGACGCTCCACGCTATCGCGGGGGGCGAGGCCGCCTCGAGCTAGTCGGCACGCCGGTCGTACACTGGCGGCCTTCTCGTCTGAACGCAGGGAGAGCAGCGTGACCGAGACGGCGGAACCCACCAGGCGGCGCGCCCGACGCCCGAGCACGCCGAAGGCAGCCCGCGTGCCGCCGCCGGGCCGGCCCCGACCCTGCGCATCCTCGAGACCCGCGTCCTGCGCGGTCCCAATTATTGGGCACGCGAACCGGTCATCCGCCTGCTCGTGGACCTCGGCGTGCTCGAGGACTTTCCCTCGACCAAGCTGCCCGGGTTCACCGACGCGCTCGTCGCCCTGATCCCGACCCTGGAGGACCACGCCTGCTCGCTTGGCCGGCGCGGCGGGTTCATCACGCGGCTGCGCGACGGGACGTGGGTCGGGCACATCGCGGAGCACGTCGCCCTCGAGTTCCAGAACCTTGCCGGGACGGATGTCCGTCATGGGAAGACCCGGGCGGCGGGTCAGCACGGCCAGTACAACTGCATCTACGAGTACCGCGAGGAGGCCGTGGGCCTCGAGGCCGGACGCATGGCCATCGCCCTCGTCAACCACCTCGTCGCTCCCGGACGACCCGGAGTTCTTCTTCGATTTCGCTCCGGAGCTCGAGGCCCTCATCCGGCTGGCCGAACGGCAGGCGTTCGGTCCATCCACGCAGGCGCTCATCGATGAGGCTGTCAGTCGCGACATCCCGTTCATCCGCCTGGACCGCCATTCGCTCGTCCAGTTCGGGCACGGCGTCCACCAGCAGCGGATCCGCGCCACGATGACCTCGAAGACGTCCGCCATCGGCGTCGACGTCGCCTCCGACAAGAGCCTGACGAACCGGCTGCTCGATTCCGCCGGGCTTGCCGGTGCCCGCGCGCCGACGTCGTGGAGACCGAGGAGCAGGCATCGGCCGTGGCGCGCCGGCTGGGCTTTCCCGTCGTGCTCAAGCCGCTCGATGGCAACCACGGCCGCGGCGTCCATCTGGACCTGCGCGATGACGACGCCGTCCGGGCGGCATTCCACGGCGCCCTCTCGCAGAGCCGCAGCGGCGATGTCGTGGTCGAAACCTACGTGGCGGGGAACGACTATCGCTGCCTGGTCATCGGGGGCAAGGTCGCAGCCATCGCGGAGCGCGTCCCGGCGAGCGTGACCGGTGACGGGACGCGGACCGTTCGCGACCTCGTCGAGGCCGCGAACAGCGATCCTCGGCGCGGCATCGGACACGAGAAGGTCCTGACGCGGATCAAGGTGGACGAGGCGGCCGAGGAGCTGGTCCGCGCCCAGGGGTTCGCCATGGACGACGTTCCCCCGGCGGGCCAGTGGATCAAGCTCGCGCTGACCGGCAACATGTCCACCGGCGGCACGTCGATCGACCGGACGATCGAGGCGCACCCGGACAACGTGGAGATCGCCGAGACGGCGGCGCGCATCGTGGGCCTCGACGTCGCCGGCATCGACTTCATCTGCCCCGACATCGCGACCCCCGTCCGCGAGACCGGCGGCGCGATCGTGGAGGTCAACGCCGCGCCCGGGTTCCGGATGCACACGCACCCCACCGAGGGCGAGCCGCAGTACGTGGCACGGCCGGTCATCGACTCGCTGTTCCCGGCGGGTTCGTCGGCGCGGATCCCGATCCTCGCGGTCACCGGAACGAACGGCAAGACCACGACCGTCCGGATGATCGCCCACATCCTCAAGCTCATGGGCCGGCGGGTCGGGATGACCTCGACCGACGGCATCGTCGTGGACGGGCGGCTCATCAAGAAGGGCGACATGTCGGGGCCCAAGTCCGCCCAGATGGTCCTCCAGAACCCGACCGTGGACACCGCCGTCTTCGAGGTCGCGCGTGGCGGCATCCTGCGCGAGGGCCTGGGCTACGACCGCAACGACGTCGCCGTGGTGACCAACGTCACGGGCGACCACCTAGGGCTGGGCGGTATCGACTCGCTCGGCCAGCTCGCGAACGTCAAGGGCGTGGTCGTCGAGGCCGTGCCGCGATCGGGGACCGCCGTCCTCAACGCGGACGATTCGCACGTCTATCGGATGGGTCGTCACTGCGCGGGCCGGGTCGTGCTGTTCAGCATGGCGACCGAGAAGGGCGAGGACGGGTTCGATCGCGTGGACGGGCACACGAGCCGCGGCAATGCCGCGTTCTGCCTGGAGTCCCGCCCTGACGGCGAGCTCATCGTGCTGCGTCTCGGCTCCCGGGTGATGCCGCTCCTGTACACGCACCTCATCCCGGCGACCTTTGGCGGTCGGGCGCGGATGAACGTGGCCAATGCGCTGGCGGCGGCGGCCGCGGCCTGGGCGGCCGGGGCGCACCTGCACGACATCCGCCAAGGCCTGCGGACCTTCTCGACGTCGTTCTTCCAGGCCCCGGGGCGCCTGAACCTGCTCGATGTCGGGGGCGTCCGCGTGGTGATCGACTACTGCCACAACGTCGACGGCATGCGTCAGCTGGCTGACTTCGTCGAGCGGATGATGGTCGAGGCGCCCACCAAGGCCGGTCGGATCGGGGCCTCCAAGACCTCGGCGCGCAGCGGTCGCGCCATCGGGGTCCTGGGCATCCCGGGCGACCGCCGCGACGAGGACCAGCGCGATTACGGGGCGATCGCAGCCACCGCGTTCGACGAGGTGATCGTGCGCGAGGACGCGAACCTGCGCGGGCGGGCCGCCGGCGAGTCGGCGTCGAACGTCATCGAGGGCGTGCGCGCGGCGAAGACGGCCGGGAAGGCGAGGACCAGCCGCGCCGACAAGGTCCTCGACGAGATGACCGCCGTGCGGACCGCGTTGCGGCGAGCGATCCCGGGCGATCTGGTGGTCTGCTGCGTGGACGATGCGATCGGCGTCTATCGCGAGGCGATGGCCGCGACGAGCACGACCCGCGGCGGGACGGCCTTTGCCGATCCCGGCGAGCTCGAGGCCCCGGAGGGGTAGGGGGCCGGTCGTCCGGCCCGAGCGCTACCTCGGCATGTTCGCCTGCACCGTTCGCACGATGAAGGCGATCATCACGATCGAGATGAGGATGAGCACGAGGCCAGCGGCCATCTCCACGGGGCATCTCCCTCCGACCAGGGGCCAGCCAGACCCTCCGACCGGTCCGACGCGCATCATGCGCGTCCGCGAGCCGCGTCACAAGCCCATCAACCGCGGCGCGGTCGCTCCTGGAGCCTGGGCACGAGGGTCGTCAGCTCGGCCGTGACGTCCACGGGCCGCGCCCCGAGGTCGTCGAGCAGCCGGAAGACGCCCTCGCGGTCCTCGTGGCACATCAGGACGATGACACGGGGCGCGTCCGGGCCGCGGCCGACGAGCTCGGCGCGGAGGGCCACGGTCTCTGACTCGTAGACGGGGACGTCGTCGGCCGCGACGCCCCCCGCCGTGATCCCGTCCAGCAACTCGCCGACCACGGCGGCCTCGGTGCGACCGCGCAGGTAGTTGCGGGTCTCCTTGATCGCGACCCGCTGCGCGCGTTGGGCGGCGATCCGGCCGATCCCCCGGAGCGTGTCGTCCGGCCGATCGCCGGCGGTGCCCACGATCGCGGTGATCGGCGCAGCTCGGCCGGCTGCCCCTGCGGCGATGCCTTCCGCCACGTCCATCACCGCCGCGATGCCGGCCTCGTTGTGGGCGAAGTCCACGATCACCAAGCGCGATCCCAGGCGGAAGAGGTTGAGCCGACCAGGTGACCGCTCCGCCGAGGGCCGGAAGTCGAGCAGCCCATCGCGGACCTGCTCGATCGTCGCGCCCAGGCCGCGAGCCCCGCCGGCGGCGGCCAGCACGTTCGCGACGTTGTGCCGCGCGAGCCCGCCGATCGTGATCGGGATCCGACCGACTTCGGCGATGTCGACCGATCGTCCCTTGTCGACCTCGGTGAGCCAGCCACCGCGGACGAGGTAGGCGCGTCCGCCGTTCGCGATATGCCGACGGACGAGCGGCGACCCATCCCGGCCGGCCGTCGAGAAGAACGCGACGCGCCCCCGGACCCGCCGGCTCACCGCGGCCACGAGTGGGTCATCGCCGTTGAGCACGATCCAGCCATCGGGCTTCGTGATCCGGCAGACGGTGGATTTCACCTCGGCGAGCTCAGGGAGCGTGTGGATGCCCTGGAGGTCGAGATGGTCGGAGGAGACGTTGGTCAGGATCGACGCGTCGTTCGACTCGTAGCCCATGCCGCGCAGCACGATGCCGCCGCGCGCGGTCTCGAGGACGGCGACGTCCAGGTCCGACCGAGCCAGGATCTGATGGGCGCCCCCGGGTCCCGTCCAGTCACCCGGCTCCACCATGCGTTCGTCGACAAGCACGCCATCGGACGTCGTCGTTCCGACGTGACGACCGGCCAGGACCAGGATATGCGTCACCAGCCGCGTGACGGTGGACTTGCCGTTCGTCCCCGAGATCGAGACGATCGGGATCCGTCGGTCGACATCACGGATCCAGGTGGGCGGGGACGTGCGAGCGTCCGCGATGCGCTCCGACCAGCGCGCGACGAGCCGTTCCTGGGCCCCGGTGAGTCGGGCGGTCCGTGACGGGGAGACGTCGCGCTCCGCCAGCGCGATCGCCGCATCGGCGAGGGTGCGAGCGCGCTCTTCGCCGGACCACGGGAACGTGATGATCCAGTGTCCCGGGTCGGACGAGCGATGGACCGCCAGCCCGGCCCGGCCTTCGCCGTGGTCCACCCGCAACCGCCGGATCCAGGCCGCGATCGCGGCGATCGGGTCGGGCCAGTCACGGCTGGGGATGGCCGCTCCGAGGTGCACGAGGGCATGCCGTCCCGGATCGCGCTGTCCGTACCACGTGCGTCGCCGACCCACGGCGAGCTCGACCTTGACCACCGGCTCCAGCCGGTAGACGTTGGGACCCTCGAGCAGGCGGATCTCGATCAGACGCACGGTCCCGGCAGGATAGCAATCCGGGCGACCAGTAGACTGCCGCTCACGATGACCGTCGAGACCACTGCCGACCGCGAGCTGGACGCGCTGCGCGTCTCCATCGCCAACGACCTCGCCGAGTACCTCGAGGACCTCGAACGGCTCGTCAACATCGACTGCGGGTCGTATACGCCCGATGGCGTCAACGAGGTCGGCCGATGGGTGGCGACCTTCCTGTCCGAGCTCGGCGCGGACATCGACCTGCGGCCCGATCCCTCGGAGCGTTTCGGGAACACCGTGGTCGCCACGTTCCATGGGGCCCGAACCGGACCGCGCATCCTGCTCATCGGGCACATGGACACCGTGTTCGATCCCGGGACCGTCGCGGAGCGCCCGTTCCGCATCGACGAGGGCATCGCCTACGGACCGGGCGTGACGGACATGAAGTCGGGATTGTTGGCCGGGCTCTACGCCCTCAAGGCGATCATCACCGAGCTCGACGGCCTCCCGTTCGAGCGACTCGTGTTCATCGCCAACCCGGACGAGGAGGTCGGCTCGCCGAGTTCGAGCCCGCACATCCGCGAGCTCGCCGCGGACGTCGATGCGTGCCTGGTCCTCGAATGTGCCCGCGCCAACGGCGACATCGTGAGCGCCCGCAAGGGCATCCTCGATACCCGCCTGTCCGTGCGCGGCCGAGCGGCACACGCCGGCGTGGAGCCCGAGAAGGGTCGGAGCGCGATCCTCGAGGCGTCCCGGCTCGTGCGCGACCTGCACGCACTCAACGGTCGCTGGGATGGGGTCACCGTCAACGTCGGCGTCATCCACGGCGGCACGCGACCCAACGTGGTCGCCGAGCGCTGCGACCTCGAGGTCGACGTGCGATCCGTGACGGCGGAAGGCCTGGCAACGGTCGAGGCGGCGGTCCGCGAGATCGCGGCCACGACCGAGGTCGCCGACACGACGATCGATGCCCACGTGATGGTCGCCTGGCAACCGATGGAGAAGCTGGCACGGAGCGGCCGGCTCGTGGATCACGCGAAGGCGGTCGCCGGTCGCCTCGGGTTCGAGATCAACGATGCGGCGACCGGTGGCGCCTCGGACGCCAATACGACGTCGGGGATGGGCGTGCCGTCGCTGGACGGCCTGGGTCCGATCGGCGGCAACGACCACGCGCCCGCCGAGTACCTCGAGGTGGATTCCATCGTCCCGCGGACGACCCTCCTGGCGGGTCTCCTCCTGGCGATCGCGCGCGACCCCGACGTGCTCGCCTGGCGCGCCGACGACCCGCGGTTCGCCCCGGTGGCCGACCCGACGTGAGTGCGGCGTCCCGGCGACGCATCTCCTCCGGTGGCCCGTGGGAAGCCGCGGCCGGGTACAGCCGGGCGATCACGGTCGGGGACGGTTGCTGGGTCGCGGGCACGACCGACGCGGGGCCGGACGGGACGTCGCAGAATCCCGGGGACGTCGCTGCGCAGGCGCGAGCCGTGTTCGAGATCATCGAGCGTGCGCTCGGCGACGCCGGCTTCACCCGTGGCGAGATCGTCCGGACCCGCATGTACATCACGGACCCCGCCGATACGCAGGCACTCCTGGAGGTCCACGGGGCGCTGTTCGGAGACATCCGGCCGGCCGCCACGCTGATCACGGTCGCCGGCCTGATGCACCCGAGCCTCCTCGTCGAGATCGAGGCCGAGGCGCACCGGGGCTGACCCGGGGCCCACGACAGCCGAGCGTCGCGATGTCACTCCGGGCCATGCTCGATCCGGCGATCGTGCCGGCCTACGCGACCAGCGCGTTCCGGATCGCGCGCCGCGCCGTCCGCGGTCCGCAGCGGTATCCGGGGGACGCCCGGGCGATCACGCGGGCATGCGTCGAGGCATCCTGGGACCGCGACCACTTCACCGCGTCCGGCGGGCACTTTCGCCAGTTCTGGACCCGGGACACCGGGTTCTCGGCCGCCCCGCTCGTCCGGACGGGGTTCGCCGATCGGCTCGAGGCGTCACTGGCCTGGGCGATGGACGCGTGGACACCGGCGGGACGCGTCACGACCACCATCTTCCCGGGTCGGCGGCCCCGTGATATCTACACCCTCGGTGTCGATTCGCTCCCGCTGCTCCTCCACGCACTCCGGGCATGCGACGCCTCGCCGCTCGTCGCGCGCCACCTTGGCTGGCTGGAGCCCGAGATCGGCCGATATGTGCGCGCGGTCGTCGATCCGGAGACGGGGCTGGTCCGGACCGACCGCCGGTTCTCGAGTCATCGGGACACGGTCGTCACATCGGGCAACGCCTATGCCAACGCGATGGTCGTGCTGCTCGACCGCGTCCTCCGCGAGACCGGCTGGGCGGCGTCGCCGGTGCCGGACGGCGCAGCGGACCGGTTCATCGCCGCGTTCTGGCGCGGCGACCGGTTCGTCGAGACGCCCGACAGCGACGAGGTGACCGGTGACGCGACCGTCTTCCCGTTCTGGCTGGACGCCGTGCCGGACGACCTTGGCCTGGCCGCGGCCCTGCAGTCGGCGAGGGAAGCCGGGCTGGCCACGCCGCTGCCCCTGCGCTACGCCGCTCACCCGGACCGCGAGGCCGAGGACCCGGTCCAGCGGTTGTTCGTCCCCGACTATCAGGGCTCGGCGATCTGGACGTCGCTCGGTGCGATGTACCTGCAGCTCCTCGATCGCGTGGATCCAGCGGCCGCGGACGCCCCGATCGCGGCGTACGCCGACCTCGTGGAGCGGGAGGGGACGTTCTGGGAGGTCGTGCGCGACGACCTGCGGCCCTACGTGGGGCGCCTCGGCATCTTCCGCGCCGACGAGGCGATGCTGTGGAGCGCGATCTTCCTCGACCTGCTGGAGCGGCGCGCGCAGCGTCCGGGTGCGACGCCCTAGACGGGCATCGCCGCGAAGCCGAGCGCGCGCGCTCCGGCCGTGATGGCGACCGCCACGAGCAGGCCCAGCAGGAGGTTCTTGCGCCAGGCCACCACCACGAGGCAGGCGCCCACCGCCACCCACTCGATCCCCGCGTGGAAGCTCGGGGCGCCATCGGCATCGGTGGTGACCATGACATTGACCGCCGCGATCGCCGAGAGCACCGCGGGGCCGACGAGCTGCAGGTAGTCGATCGCGGGTCGCGGCAGGCGGTGCATGCCCGGCGTCAGGAGTCCGAGCGCGCGCGACGGATACGTCACCGCGAACATGAGGACCGCGAGCAGGATGAGGTCGGTGCTCATCGCTCGTCGTCCACGGCGTCGGGCGGTCCGCCGTCCGTGGTCGGATCCTCGATGTGCGCCCCGGGCATCGCGTAGTGTCCGGCCGAGGCCAGGGTCCCGAGTGGGGCCGTCTCGTGGGCGATCCCGGCCGGGACCGCGAGTCCAGCGGCGGGACCGACCAGCCCGCCCGCGACGATCCCGACCGCGGGATTGACGAGCAGGGCGACCACCACGCCGACGCCGGCGCCGACGATCGCCGCGACCAGTTCGCGCCGTCCGGTGATGAGGCCGACGGCGAGACCGATCATCGCGGCCGGGAAGATGATGTCGAGTCCGAAGCGGGCGGGATCGGGGATCTGGCCGCCGAGCATCACACCTGCGAGCGTGGCGAGGTTCCAGGTGATGAAGGTGGAACCGATCGCCCCGATCCAGAAGCCCCACTCGTCCGTGTGGCCCAACCGACGGAAGTGGCCGATCGCCAGCGCGAACGCCTCGTCCGTCAGCAGGTGCGCCATGACGGCTCGCCGGCGGAACGGGACGTCACGAAGCCACGGGGCAAGCGCGGCCGAGTAGAGCAGGTGGCGCGCGTTCAGGAGGCCGGTCAACAGGATCACGCCCGGCCACGGGAGACCGCTCGCCACGTAGCCGACGGCAGCGAACTGGGCCGCGCCCGCGAAGACGATCGTGCTCATCGCCATCGCCTCGATGGGCGAGAACCCCGCTTCCCGCGCCGAGATGCCGTAGACGAACCCGAAACCGATCGCATTGACCGCGATGCCGAGTGATTCGGTGATGAGTCGCCGTCGGCTGGCCGCGAGCCCGGGGTCGTCGGGGGTGGTCGGGTCGCTCAGCGCAGGAACGTCTTCGCGCAGGTGCCGTCGCAGACCACGTACACCGCGTGCTTCTCGACCGCGTACCCGGCGGCGTGCAGCAGGCCGGGGCAACCCTTCGTCGGGCACTTCCAGACCCACCAGCGCTCGTTGTGGTCGAGCGGCGTGGACTCCACGGCGAGCGTGCCGGCCAGGCTCTCGCGCTCCGCGACGAGACGGGCGACCGTCGCGGCGCGGTCGGTCTCGGTCTCGCTGGAGTACGGGTAGTTCTGGCTGACGTTCGAGGTCACGGGCTCCTCCGCTGGCTCGCGCTCGGGCGACGACAGGACCGGTGGCGGCGTCGTGTGAGCGCTGCCCGCCACCGGCCGTCCGAGTATCGCATAGCGCGCACGCCTACCAGACCGCGGGCAATCCCGCGCTGCGCGGATCCGTCGCGGCCGCCACGGACCCGTCCGCCGTTCCCGGGCCGCCGTCGACGAGCTCGATCGCGTGGGCATGCCCGAGGTCGTCGTCGAACGCGCTCGTCGGGACGAGGTCGTGCCCCAGGGCGATGAGGGCCTCGGCGACCCCGGGCCGCGTGGCGCGGCTCCAGGCAGACGTCGGTGGGTGGCACGAAATGGTCCGCGGGTTCCACGTACCAGCGTGGCGCCGCGACCGCGGTTCGCACGTCCACCCCGCCGTCCACCATGGCGCTGACCATCTGGGCGTGGATCTGGGGCTGCGCGTCGCCGCCCATCGAACCCGCCACGACCCACGGCCGCGACCCACGGCCGTCGCCTCGGTCCCGGAACAGCATCCCGGGGAGCAGCGTGTGGAGCGTGCGCTTGCGGGGCTCCAGCACGTTCGGGTGGTCGGGATCCAGGCTGAAGTACGAGCCGCGGTTCTGGTAGTGGATGCCGGTCACCGGGTCGACGACGCCCGACCCGAAGCCCAGGTAGTTGGACTCGATCAGGCTCACCGCATTCCCACTGGCGTCCACGGCGGCGAGGTAGATCGTCCCGCCACCGGGCGGGTTCGTGGCGACCGGCGGAACCGCGGCCCGCCGCGGATCGATCCGTCGGGCGAGCTCGGCCAGTCGGGCGGGATCGAGCGAGCAGATCGACCGGGACGTCACGGAAGGTCGGATCGGTCACGTACGCGGTCGCGATCGGCCATCGCGAGCTTGGCGGCTTCGATCCCGGCGTGGATCCAGCGGGGTTCGGTGACGCCGTCGGGACCGAAGCCGTCTGCATCCGGCGGCTCCAACTCGGCCAGGATGCCGAGCAGCTCGAGGGCGACGATCCCGGAGCTGTTGGGCGGGTGCGTCGTCACGCGGGTGCCGCGGTAGTCGATGCCGATGGGCGAGCCCCACGTGGAGGTGTGCTCGCGCAGGTCGTCCGCGTCGATCGCCGACCCGGCCGCGCCAAGCCCGCGCGCCTGGCGTTCGCCCCAGGTCGCCCTCGTAGAACGCGTCGAAGCCGTCGATCGCGAGGTGCTCCAGCGTGCGGGCCAGGGCGGGCAGGCGTACGCGCTCGCCCGGTCGCCAGGCGCGCCCGTGCGGCCGATAGACCGCGAAGAACCCGGCGTCCGCTCCGATGGCCTCGCGGACGAGCGGCACGGTCCGCTCGACATCGTCGATGAACCCGTCCCATGCCGGGAACCCCTCGCCGTGCCAGCTCGATGGCCGGTCCGAGGATCGCGTCACGGGACAGGCGGCCATGGCGCGCATGCGCATCGCCCCATGACCGGACGGCCCCAGGCACCGTGATCGTCAGCGGCCCGCGCCTGGGCAGGACCCGCAACCCGCTCGCGAGAAGGGCCGCCGCGTCGGCCGCCGCCGGTGCTCGACCCGACCCGTTGAGCGCGTGCTGCCGACCCGCCGCGTCGTCCCAGATCAGCCAGAACGCATCGCCCCCGATCCCGCAGCTGGCGGGCATGACCACGGCCAGGACCGCGTTGGTGGCGATCGCCGCATCGACCGCGGACCCGCCCGCACGAAGGATCCCGAGCCCCGCGGCCGTCGCAAGATGGTGCGGCGCCACGACCGCGCCGTGCGTCCCGCGGGCGAGCGGGACCGGAGTCCACGGGCGTCCGCCGATCGGATCGGCGGTCATCCGCTGTGACCCGTCCCGTGGCCGCCGGCGCTGAGCGAGTCCTCGTCACGGCGCAACTGGGCGAGCGGGAGCAGGGCGACACCCAGGAGGACCGCCGTGGCGATGAGCATGCCGTCGATCCCGCGGGCGTCGGCGGCGAATCCGCCGATGAGCGCGCCGATGATCTGCCCGATCGCGAGGAAGACGGAATACAGACCCATGATCGCGCCACGGTCGTTCGGGAAGCGCTCGGAGATGTCGGCGAGCAGGCCGAGGGCGGCGGGCGTGGCGCCGGCGAGCACGAACAACCCGAACCCCGCGACCACTGCCGCGATGACCGTGACGATCACCGGCAGGCCGGTGGCGTGGTTGATGACGAGGCCGGCCCCCACCAGGACGCCACCGCCGAGGATCCCGTACAGGATGATGGTGGTGCGGCGCATGTTGCGGAATCGATTGCCCCAATAGATGAGGCCCGCACCGAAGATCAGCCCGATGACCACCGCCGCGGCCGAGATCTGCACCGCGGTGAACCCGCGCATGAGGGCCTGGTCGGGGAAGTCCGGGTTGGCCTGGGCGAACTGGAAGATCGACTGGCTGAACCACAGCCCGATCGATGCGTTGACGGCGATCCACGTCGGCGCGAGCAGCCAAACGTGGGCGCTCCGGATCAGGTCGAGATAGCGCGACATGCCGACGTGCGAGGCACGCAGGCTGGCGGCCTCCCCCACGGGGTCGCGAACCGTCAGGAAGATGAGGAAGGACAGCCCATAGATCAGCGCGTTGACGAGGAACCCGACCGGCCCCAGCACGGCGAACAGGATCGGCGCCAGGGCGAACCCGGCTCCCAGTCCCAGCAGCGTCGCCCCCTCGAAGCGCGCCGACGCCTTGCCACGCAGGGACGCGTCACCGGCGGTGACCATCGCGATGAATCCAAGGATGGACGGGACGCTGGCTGCGGTCGAGGCTCCCTCCAGCAGCCGGGTGAAGCCCAGGACCCAGAGGCTGCCGATGAGCGGTGCGAGCAGGACGGACAGCGGGCCGCTGAGGCCCAGGTCGGCGGTGAAGGCGGTGAGGACGACCGCGACGGCGCCGAACACCGGCCCGTACAGCATCACGCGGTGGTGTCCCTGGCGGTCGGACAGCACCCCGAAGTACGGTGACAGGACGAGCTCGGCCAGGTAGAACGTCGCGCCGAAGACGCCGACGACGAGCGGACTGACGCGCTCGCCCCCGTAGGTCGGGAGGACGGCGAGGTAGGCACCGAGCATCGCGCCCGTGAGCCCGGTGCTGAAGCGGAGCGTGAAGGTCCCGACCAGCACGGCCCATAGCGATCGATCCATTCGGGCGAAGGGTAGCGGCAACAGGGCCATCGGCCGCGCGACCCGAAGCGGCGAACCCCGACTGGACCCGACCCGTATCATGCCCGCAACGCAGCGCCCGCCGGGCGAGTCGAGGAGGCCTGACTTGAGTCGCGTCGCGATCTTCACCGATTCCGCCTCGGACCTTGATCCGGCCGAGGCCGCATCGTCCGGGATCACCATCGTGCCGCTGCTCGTGAACTTCGGCAGTGAGTCGTTCAAGGCGGGCACGGAACTCTCGACAACCGATTTCTGGAAGCGGATGACGGCGCCTGACGCGCCCTTCCCGACGACCGCCGCGTCCTCGCCGGGCGAGTTCAAGGTCGCCTACGAGGCGGCGTTCGCGGCCGGCGCGGAGGCCATCGTTTCGATCCATGTCGCTGCCACGCTGTCGGGCACGATGAAGAGCGCGCAGATCGCGCGCGACATGCTGCCCGATCGTGAGATCCACATCGTGGATTCGCTCGGCGCATCGATGGGGGAGGGCGTCCTCTGTCGCATGGGCGTCGAGATGGCCGCCGACGGCCGCTCAGCGGAAGAGATCGCTACGACGCTCCAGGAGCGCGCTGCGGACATCACGATCTACCTGACGGTCGACACGCTCGAGTACCTCAAGAAGGGTGGCCGCATCAGCGGCGCGCAGGCGGCCATCGGGACACTGCTGTCCGTCAAGCCGATCATCAAGGTCAAGGACGGGGTCGTGGAAACGGTCGAGCGCGTCCGCACCCGCGGCAAGGCGCGCGAGCGAATGGTGGAGCTCGTCGTCGAGCATCCGATCGACCGGCTCTCGATCCTCCACACCATGTCTGAGGACGTGGAGACGTTCCGCACGGACATGCTCGCCCGGCTTCCAGACCTCGACCCGACCACCGTGACGATCGAGCTCGTCGGCGCCTCCGTCGGCCCCCACCTGGGACCGGGGTGCATCGGCGTGGTAGCCCTCTACCGCCCAAGCTGACGGCTCCGCGCAAGGGCCGAATCGCCCGTTCTCACGCGCGACTCGGGCCCGAACGACGTTGCAGCAGGGTTGCGATAACCTTGCCGCCCGGTACCATCGACCCGGCGACGGAACGGGACCTCGGGCTATACTCGGAACCGCAGATGAGACGCGCATCGACGGCCAGACCATCTCGTGACATCGAGTTCGATGCGCCCCGTGGGGTCGTCCGGGAGACGGCTCACACCGACCAGGTGACCCTCGAGGGTCGCCGGACACGGAGGATCATCCTTCCATGACCACCGAACACGCCGCTGCCCAGATCAACGCCTGGGAAGTGGCTCAAAGTCAGTTCGATCTCGCGGCGGAACGCCTGGACCTGGACCCCGGCATGCGCCTCGTTCTGCGCGAACCGCGCCGTGAGTTCACCGTCCACTTTCCGGTCCATATGGATGACGGGTCTGTCCAGGTCTTCACCGGCTACCGCGTCCAGCACAACCTGGGTCGTGGGCCGGCCAAGGGTGGCATCCGCTATCACCAGGACGTCTCGCTCGACGAGGTCAAGGCCCTCGCGATGTGGATGACGTGGAAGTGCGCCGTCGTGGGCATCCCGTACGGCGGTGGCAAGGGCGGGGTCATCGTCGATCCCAAGAAGCTGAGCCAGAAGGAGCTCGAGGGCCTGACCCGACGCTTCTTCACGGAGATCGAGGTCCTGGTCGGGCCGGAGAAGGACATCCCCGCGCCGGACGTCAACACGAACGCCCAGATCATGGCCTGGATGATGGACACCTACTCCATGCACGCCGGCTATACCGTCCCGGGTGTCGTGACGGGCAAGCCCATCAGCCTGGGTGGCTCCGAAGGCCGCACGGAAGCGACCGCACGTGGCACCGTCTTCTGCGTCGTCGAGGCGGCACGCCATCTCGGGATGGAGCTCCCCAAGTCGCGCGTCAGCATCCAGGGCTTCGGCAACGCAGGGTCGATCGCGGCCCGGCTCATCAACGACGAGGGCGCAACGGTGGTCGCGGTGTCCGACTCGACCGGCGGCATCCACGCCCCGGGAGGCCTCGACATCGGTCGGGTCATCGCCTGGAAGCAGGAGCATGGCACCGTCCAGGGCTTCCCCGGCTCCACCGATATCACCAACAGCCAGGTCCTCGAGGTCGACTGTGACATCCTCATCCCGGCCGCGCTCGAGAACCAGATCACCGAACGCAACGCGGGGAATATCAAGGCCCGGCTCATCGCCGAGGCGGCGAACGGCCCGACGACCCCCGAGGCTGACGTGATCCTGTTCAAGAACGGCAAGTTCATGATCCCCGACATCCTGTGCAATGCCGGGGGCGTGACCGTCAGCTACTTCGAGTGGGTCCAGGACCTCAACCGCGATCACTGGAGTGAGAGCGTCGTCAACGCCAAGCTCAAGGAGATCATGGTCAAGGCGTTCTCCGAGGTCCTCGCGGTCGCTCGCCGAGAGCAGTGCAACATGCGGACCGCCGCGTACCTGCTCGCGGTGAAGCGCGTCGCGGATGCGATGGAGATGCGCGGCCTGTACCCGTAAGCCTCACCGCCAGCTGCACCGCGCGAAGCCCCGGCCGGGTCCCATCGGCCGGGGCTTCGTCGTTCCTGGCTGGTCAGGCCATCACGACCGGTCCCCTTCGCGGCGCATCACGAGCACGGCGCCCGCCACCGTGAGTAGTCCCGCGATGCCGACCTGGATCCAGCTGACCGCCCCGGGCTGACCGGCTGCGAACGCGAGGCCGAGCGAACCGAAGATGGTGGCCGGGACGAGGGGCCAGGGATGCATCACGCGCGGGGCAGCCAGGAGTCCCAGGACCCACACGGCCAGGAAGCCGCCCGCGAACGAGAGGAACAGGACGGCCGGCACCATGGCGGGACCGAACGTGCCGTTGGTGATGAAGAGGAACGCGGTCCCGAGCCCGCCGGTGATGCCGGCCGGGATCGCATAGCCATATTCCCGCGTCATGGCGAAGCCGGCCAGGCACGTCAGGCTGATGGCGAGCAGCAGGTAGGTGTCGAATGCGGGCACGAGGAACCCGGCGGTGAGGATCCCGCCGATCACGAGGAGGACGACGCCCAGCAGGCGGCGTTCGGGCACGATGCCCTCGACACGTGGTCGGCGCTCGTGGGTGGTGGATGGCGTGATCATGGTGAGCCGCTCCTTTCGTCTGGTGGATGGTTCGGTTGTGATACCGTTGTAATGACCTGAATGGTGTAGGAATGACATGAACGACGCTATGGTCAAACGTCCATATCGATCTCCGCTCCGCGAGGCGCAGGCTGAGGCAACCCGGCAGCGCATCCTCGATGCCGGCCTGGCGCTTTTCGCCGAGCGGGGGTATCCGGCGACGACCGTGAACCAGGTCGCCCGGGCGGCGGGGGTGTCGACCGAGACCATCTACGCCTCGGTTGGATCGAAGCGCGGGATCATCGATACGCTGCTCGCCCAGATCGACACGGAACGGGTCGCCGAGCGGGCTGCCGCGGCGTTCGCGGCCAGCGGTGGCACGCCACTCGACGCCATCGCGGTCATCGCGGAGATGAGCGTCCGGTTCTGGGTCGAGCACGGCACCCTCGTCGGCGTGCTTCGAAACGGCATCGGCGACCCCGAGATCGGCGGGGCGTGGCTTGCCCGACAGTCCGCGCGTCGCGAGTTGCTTCGCTCGTTCGTCGCCGGCTGGCCGGCCGGCGCCATGCGGGCGGATCTCGACCTGGACCAGGCAGCGGACGTCGCCTGGACGCTCACATCGGACCAGGTCTACACGCTGCTCGTGGAGCTGCGTGGCTGGACGATCCCGGCCTTCACGACCTGGATGCGAGCCGCGCTGGCCCGCGAGTTGCTGGCGGAGCCGGCGGCGTGAGCCGGCTCCTCGAGTGTGCCGATTCGCTGCTGCTGGTCATCGATGCGCAGGCGGGCTTCTATGGCGGAGGTCGGGAGGGCGAGCCCGACGACCTGCGCGGACCGCTCGATCGCGTGGCGTGGCTGGCCGGAGTCGCCGCCGCCCTGGGGATCCCGGCTGTCGTGACGGAAGAGGACGCCACCCGAAACGGTCCGACCGCCGCGCGGATCATGGCGGCCCTGCCGGCAGGGACCCCGGTGTTCGCCAAGGCGGTATTCGGGGCGGCGGATCAGCCCGAGATCCTCGCCGCGATGGAAGCCACGGGCCGGCGGACGATCGCCATCGTCGGTCTCGAGACCGATGTCTGCGTGACCCACACCGCGCTCGGCCTGCTCGACCGCACGTTCCGGGTGGCCGTCGTGGGCGACGCGACCTTTGCGCCGGGCTCGTTGCATGACGCCGGCCTTCGCCGGATCGCCGACGCCGGTGCGGCTGTCATCCATGCCAAGGGTGTGTACTACGAGTGGGTCCGAACGCTGGAGGCCGCCCGGACCTTCGAGCGCGACCACCCGGGACTCGCCGAGCCACCCGGGTTCAGCCTCTAGCGCCCGAGGCCCGGTGCTACCATCGCCGGCATGCTCGACCACGAAGAGAAGTTCCTGTTCAAGGAGGAGATCCTCCACCTCTCGAACGCGGTGGCGGAGCCCGGCATCCTCGACAACGTCGAGGACCTGCTGACCGACGTCATCACGAGCCCGCGCTTCGATTCGGAGGTGTTCACGCTGGAGCGCAGCCTTCAGGTGATGCTCGGCCCGCGGGCGGGAACGACGCTCGTCGGCTTGCTCACGGTGGCGCCCGAGGTGTTCGACGAGGTCGCCGAGGTCCGGATCCCGTCCGAGGTGCACGAGCGGCTGGTCGCGTGGCGCGCCAGGTTCGGTCTCGCGATCGACAACGCGCTCAACTTCCTCAACAACCCCGATGGCATCCAGGGGCACAACTTCGCGACCCAGGTCGCGCATGTCGAGGAACGTCGTGTCCTGCAGGGCCGGCTGACCCTGGTCCGCTACAACAACGAACCGCAGTTCTTCGTGGCCGACGCGAGCGTCTTCCTGGGGCTCGTGACGGACATCCTCGAACGACTCGGGCCGTACCTGGAATCCGACACGGTCGATGCCGAGACCGTGGCCCGGCTCCGCGACGCCATCTCGCTCGTCGAACGCAAGACCGGCGCCCACGGCTGAGGGCGGTCGCGCCCGCTGATGCGACACGTCTATCTCGCCGCGACCGGCCAGAACCGTGGCAAGACCACGGTGAGCCTGGGAGTCCTCGACGGGTTCGGCCGCCGCGGCCTCTCGACCGGGTTCTGCAAGCCGGTCGGCCAGCGGACCGTCATCGAGGACGGCGTCCCGGCGGACGAGGACGCCGTGCTGATGAAGGCGGTCTTCGGGCTGTCCGAGCCGCTGGGTCGGATGAGCCCGGTCCATATCCCGCGCGGGTTCACCCAGGCCCACATCGATGGCAAGGTCGTCGAGGACCTGCCCGCCCGGATCCGCGACGCCCACGCATCGTTCACGGCGGAGCGCGACATGCTGCTCATCGAAGGCACCGGGCATGCCGGCGTCGGGGCCGTGATCAACCTATCGAATGCCGACGTCGCCTCGATGCTGGGCGCGCCCGCCGTGATCGTGTCCGAAGGCGGGGTGGGCCGGCCGATCGACGAGATCGTCCTCAACAAGTCGCTGTTCGAACGCTCGGGCGTGCAGGTCGCGGGCGCCATCGTCAACAAGGTGGATCTGCTGGCCAAGCCGGACCTGGCCAAGACCCTGGAGCGCGGCCTCCAGCGCCACGGGATCCGGCTGCTGGGCGTCCTCCCGTACCGACCGATCCTCTCGAACCCGACGCTCGCGATGGTGCTGGAAGGCGTGCACGGCGAGACGATCCATCCGGGTCCGGACCTCGACCAGGTCATCGGCGGGGTGAGCATCGGGGCGATGGAACCGCAGCACATGCTCCAGCGGATCGGGCCGCGTGCATTGGTCATCGTGCCCGGCGATCGCGAGGATGTCATCGCGGCCATCGTCCACGCGCATCGCATCCGATCCGAGGCCGGTGGCGATGCGCTCGGGCTCGTCCTCACCGGTGGGTATCGACCACGCCAGACCGTCCTCGATGCCATCCGGTATGCGGATCTGTTCGCGACGATCGTGGACGAAGACACCTACCAGGTCGCGTCCGAGGTCCACGATCTCCTGGTCAAGACCCACGCCTCGGACGCCGGCAAGATCGCCGAGATCAAGGCACTGGTCTGGGAGCACCTCTTCATCGACCGGATCCTGGAGGTCGCGACGGAGGCCAGGGTGTAGCAGACGCGGTCGCGGCGGAGGGGCGCGAGCCGGGGCCGCGGCCCGCGCCGGCCGCCGTCGGACGGTGCCGATGCAGGGAGTACACCGCGAGCTCGTGGCGGGTTCCCGGGGCGAGCGCCGCGCCTAGGGCAGGGGTTCGTTGTCGATCAGACGAACATCATCGAAGCGGACGGCCAGCGACAGGAGAGCCGGACCGTCCACGCGGTCTAGCTCCGCCAGGGTCGCGTCGTCCGCCACCGAGACGTATTCGACCTGCGCGAGGGGTTCCGTCGCGAGGGTCCGCTCCATCGTCGAGCGGAGCGCGTCCGCGGACCGTTCGCCGGCGTGCCACGCCGAGCGCGCCGTCCAGCAGCGCGCGTCGCACGACGGGCGCAGCAGCGCGGGCTCGCTGGCGACAGCCGCGCGTTCCGCGATGACATCGCGAGCCCGTCCGCGTCGCGGACCGTGGGGCAGGGGACCACGTCGGTGGGTAGGGCGAGGTCCAGTGCCATGCGCCGGATCACGCGGACCTGCTGCGCGTCCTTGGTGCCGAAGTACGCCCGCTCGGCGCCCACGAGCGCGAACAGGATCGCGACCACCGTCGCCACGCCATCGAAATGACCGGGTCGGGCGGCGCCTTCCAGGGGTCGCGCGATCGCGCCGACCGTCACGACGGTATCGAAGCCGGGTGGATAGACCTCGTCCACCGATGGTGCGAACACGATGTCCACGCCGGCCGCCTCGCACAGCTCCAGGTCGCGAGCCTCGTTGCGCGGATAGCGCGTGAAGTCGCTGGTCTCGCCGAATTGGCGGGGGTTCACGAAGATCGATACGACCACCGTCGCGCTCTCGCCACGCGCTCGCTCGATCAGCGAACGGTGGCCCTCGTGCAGCCAGCCCATCGTCGGCACGAGGCCGACGGGGCGCGGCGCGGTGGCGAGCACCTCGCGCAGATCCGCCCGGGTGCGGACGACGTGGGTCAGAGGTCGCGGTCGAGCGGGATGCCGCCCGCGGGGATGTCGCGATCCGTGCCCTGCGACGTCCCGCCGTTCCCGACTCGGTCGTGGGCGCCCCGGCCCAGGGCCTCATCGAGGACGGCGTCGTCCATCCGGACCGTCTCGGCCTCGCCGGGAAAGGCGCCCGCCTCGACGTCGGCGGCGTACGCCCGGGCGGCGGCGTCGATCGTCTCGCGCAGCCGCGCATAGGGCCGTGCGTGCCGCGGGACGAAGTCGCCCAAGGCCCAGCAGGTCGGTGATGACCTGGACCTGACCGCTGCAGCCGGGACCGGCCCCGATCCCGATGGTCGGGATGCGCAGTCGCTCGGTGATGGCCGCGGCGAGCTGCGCCGGGACGAGCTCCAGCACGATCGAGAACGCCCCGGCCTCCTGGACCGCGAGCGCGTCGGCCAGCAGCGCGCGAGCCTGCGTGCGGTCCTTGCCCTGGACCTTGACCTTGCCGCCCATCCCGAGTTGCGCCTGCGGGGTCCAGCCGATGTGGCCCATGACCGGGATCCCGGCCTTCACCAGCGCCTCGATGATGCGCGCGGATCGCACGCCGCCCTCCACCTTGACCGCCTGGGCGCCGGCCTCCTGGAGGAACCGACCGGCGTTCTCCAGGGCCTCGTCGACCGACGGCGTAGCTGAGGAACGGCATGTCGCCGATGACCATCGCCCGCTTGCTGCCCCGGACCACGGCGCGCGTGTGGTGGAGCATCTCGGTCATCGTCACGCGGACGGTCGATTCGTAGCCGAGCAGCACCTGGCCCAGCGAGTCGCCGACGAGCAGGAGCGGGATCCCCGCGTCGTCGAGGATCTGCGCGGTCGGGTAGTCGTACGCGGTGAGCATCGGAAGCCGCCCGCCGTCGGCGTGGCGCTTGGCGATGTCGGCGACGGTCAGGCGTCGCGGGGTGTCGGTCGTGGCACTCATCGAGGGGAAGTCTGCGCGTCGGCGTCGCGGGCGTCCAGCGCCCCGGCGACCCGGTCAAGCAACCGATCGGCGACGTCGCGCTTGGTGAGGAGCGGAAGATCGTCACGCGATCCGTCCGCGGCCAGGATGCTGACCCGGTTCGTGTCGGTGCCGAAGCCGGAGCCCGCCTCGGCCACGTCGTTGGCGACGAGGAGGTCCACGCCCTTGCGCTGCAGCTTGTCTGCCGCGCGATCGAGGGAGCCGGTCTCGGCCGCGAACCCGACGAGGACGGGCCGCGGCGCCTGGTCGGCGACCCGCGCCGCGATCTCGGCGAGGATGTCGGTCGTGGGCTCGAGCTCCAGGGTGAGGCCCTCGCCGCGCTCCAGCTTCGTCGCGCCCGCACGCGCCGGCCGGAAGTCGGCCACGGCGGCGGCCATCACGAGGGCATCGACGTCGGAGTCCGTCGGTGCGATCAGGTCGCGCAGGGCATCGCGCAGGTCCGCGGTCGATTCGACCTGGACGATCGTGGCGCGATCGGGAGGCGTGACTTCGAGGTTGGCGGCCACCAGCGTGACGCGTGCTCCCCGGTCCAGGGCCGCGGCGGCGATCGCGACGCCCATCTTGCCGGTGGATCGATTGCCGATGAACCGGACGGGGTCGATCGCCTCGCGCGTCCCGCCGGCGGTGACCACGACGTGGCGGCCCTCGAGGTCGGCGTCGCGCGCCGCCTCGTCGGCGATCGGCGGTCGGTCCGCGACATCAGGCGCCCGAACCGGACCGTCACCCACCGCGACCACCACCGCGTCCACGATGGCCGGCAGCTCGGCGAGCCGTCCGACCCCCGATTGTCCGGATGCGAGCGAACCGGTCTCCGGTGGCACGATCGCGTAGCCGAACCGGTCGCGGAGGCGCGCCACGTTGTCCTGCGTCGCGGGATGCATCCACATGTCGCCATCCATGGCCGGGGCGACCACGACCGGGCGCGCTCGTGGCGAGGCACGCGGCCGTCACGGGGTCGCCGGTCAGCCCGGCCGCCATCGCTCCCAGCCAGTGGGCCGTCGCCGGCGCGACCACGATGGCATCGGCGGCGTCGGCGACCACGATGTGGCCGATCCGGCCGTCCGGCAGGAGGTCCAGCACGTCCGTCTCGACCGGGTGGCGCGAGAGCGCCGCGAACGACAGCGGGCCGACGAACTGCGCCGCGGCCGGGGTCAGCATCACCGCGACCTCGGCGCCCTCGGCGCGCAGGAGTCGCAGCAGTTCGACGGACTTGTAGGCGGCGATCGATCCGGTGACGCCGAGGCCGATGAGGCGCCCCGCCAGACGCCCTGCTCGCTGGTCGCTCATGGCAGCCCGAGTTCCAGCCGCTCCCCGCCCGTCACCTCGGCGTGGAGGATCGCGAGGCCGCGGAGCGTGAGCTCCGGATCGATGACATCGACGCCGTCAAGCGCCGCCGCCCACGGGCGCCGCCGACAGCCCGCCGGTCAGGATGGCCTTGACCGCCGCGCGGTTCCACGCCCGCGAGGTCGGCCAGTTCCCGGCGGATCCGGGCGAGCAGCCCGCTCGCGAGCGCCTGGTAACCGAACACGGTCCCCGACTGCATCGCCGACACCGTATCCCGGGCGATGGCCCGGTCCGGGGTGCGCAGCTCGATGCGCGGGAGCTTCGCGGTCCTGGCGGCGAGCGCTTCGAGGCCCAGTTCGAGCCCGGGCGCGATGGCGCCGCCGACATAGGCGCCGTCCGCGCCGACGCAATCGAAGGTGGTCGCGGTCCCGAAGTCCACGACGACGGCGGGCGTCCCGTACAGCCGCGCCGCAGCGAGCGCATTCGACGAGCCGGTCTGCCCCGACCTCGCCGGGCCGGTCGACGCGGACCGCGATGGGAACGGTCCCCGCTGTGGCGAGCGGTCAGCGGACGGTCGCGCCGCTGGGCGATGGCCTCGATGGCGGTCGTGAGCGCCGGGACCACGGACGCGCAGGCGATCGCGGCGACGTCACCGAACGTGGCGTCGTCGAGGCGGAGGAATCCCTCGAGGAGCACCTCGACCTCGTCGGACGTGGCGTGCGCACGCGTGGCAGCGCGCCGCACCGAGGTGACGGTCGCGCCACGGATGAGCCCGACGGTGATGTTGGAGTTGCCGATGTCGATCGCGAGCAGCATGGCCTCGATGATACTTGGCCCGACCGTCGATTCCGGGGTCGTCGCGGGCCGCCCGCGTGCGCTACCATCGGCGAGGTCCCCGCGCGCCGTCCGTCCCGACCGTCCCCCAGGACGGCCCTGCGCCCGGAGGAACGATCGCTCGTGTCGACGCCCGCCGGCTGCCAAGTTCTTCGTGAATCAGGGCGTCGTGTCCAGCCGGACGGACATGCTCCACCTGCTCCGCCCGCTCCTCAAGCAGACCGTCACGTATCGCTATCTCCGCGGTCGCGAGGTCGTCGCCCATGGCACCGGCTGGGTCGAGCGGATCGTCACGGACGCCCCCGGAGACGTCCACGTACTTCACGCCGCTCGCGATCACGCTCAACATCGATTCGTTCGAGCATCTCGAGTTCGAGACGCGGCTGGACCAGCTGCTCGTCTACGTCCTCGTCCAGGGCGACGAGCGCGTCATCGTCGAATTCGCCCCGATCGGACCGGGTGGTGACGACGAGTCGCCATTCGCGCCCCGCCAGCTCGAGTTCGACACGTCCGACTACGTCCAGATGGAGCTCCTCGGCCTCGACGCCCACGAGGACGAGTAGCGCGATCCGGAGGCCGGCGGCCTGGCTGCCGGTGGAGGGAGCCGGGGGGCGGGTGACGACGGGACGTCGTCCACCTGTGAACACGTCGTGGTGCGGACCGAGCCCGCCCAAGATGGTTCGGCGCGCCGCCCGAGGGCAAGGAGGACAGCGACCCGGTGGACGGCATCGCGAACTACTTCAAGTTCGCCGAGCGGGGAACGACGATCGGCACGGAGACCCGTGCCGGGCTGACCACGTTCATGGTCATGGCCTACATCATCTTCCTCAACCCGGCGATCCTCTCGAGCGCCGGCATGGATCCGGCAGCGACCGCGGCGGTCACCGCGCTCCTGGCCGGGATCGTGACCATCGCGATGGGCGTGATCGGCAACGTCCCGATCGCCCTGGCGGCGGGGCTCGGGATCAACGGCCTCGTCGCGTTCAACCTCGTGCTGACCCGCGGCCTCACCTGGCAGGGCGCGATGGGCGTCATCTTCTGGGAAGGCCTCGTCATCCTCATCCTCGTGCTCGTCGGCCTGCGCGAGGCGGTGATGAACGCGGTGCCGCTCGCCCTGAAGAAGGCGATCGCGGTCGGCATCGGGCTCTTCATCCTGTTCATCGGCTTCTTCAACGCCGGCCTGATCTCCGGACAGGCGCCACCGTCGGTCCCGGTCGCCTTCGTCTTCCCGACGACCAACGCGCAGTTCCTGGCGCTCGCCGGGCTGTTCCTGATGATCGCCCTGTACGTGCGCAAGATCCCGGGTGCGCTGCTGCTGGGGATCCTCATCACGACGATCGCCGGGATCCCGCTGGGGGTCACCACGTTGCCGGCCGAGGGCATCGTCGTCACGCCGAACTTCAGCAACATCCTCCAGCTGGACGTCATGGAGGTGTGGGATCTGGGCGCGTTGACCGCGATCCTGATCATCTTCTCGTTCATGATCCTGGACTTCTTCGACACGATGGGCACGGTCACCGCCGTCGGCGAGCAGG
This sequence comes from uncultured Chloroflexia bacterium, assembly GCA_963743815.1. Classification (GTDB taxonomy): domain Bacteria; phylum Chloroflexota; class Limnocylindria; order Limnocylindrales; family CSP1-4; genus SPCO01. The sequence goes on from CAVURB010000003.1 coordinate 632,336, forward strand.
CCGGACTCACCGACGAGGACGGCAACGTCCCGGGAGTCGGGCGGATCCTCCTGGTCGACTCCGCGGCGGCAGCGCTCGGTGGCGTGTTCGGCACGAGCTCCAACACCAGCTTCATCGAGAGCTCCGCCGGCGTCGGCGAGGGTGGTCGGACCGGCTTCACGTCCGTGATCACGGGCCTGCTGTTCCTGGTCGCCATCCTGCTCTCGCCGCTTGCGCTGGTCATCCCGAGTGCGGCCACCGCACCGGCCCTGATCGTCGTGGGCTTCCTGCTGTTCGAGCAGATCCGGGACCTCGACGCGAGCGATCCCGAGCAGGCCATCCCGGCCCTCTTGACGATGATCCTCATGCCGCTGTCGTTCGATATCGCGATCGGCATCGGCGCGGGCGTCATCGCCTGGGTCTTCATCAAGGTCGTCAAAGGCAAGGCCGGTGAAGTCCACTGGCTGATGTGGGGCGCGGCCGTCGCGTTCCTCGTCTTCTTCCTCAAGGACTGGATCGAGGCGGTCGTCGGCACGGCGCTCTGACGGGTCCAACCGGCCTGACGCCCCGACCCGGTTCGCGCCTGGTCGGGGCGTCGCCTCGTCTGCGACGGGTCGTGCCAGCCTTGCCCGAGCCCAGGCGCCAGTGCCGCGAAGCCCTGGGAGCACGTGCCGGCGTCCCGCTCGGTCGGCGCCGCAGCTCGGCCGGCGCCGCCGCTCGGCCGGCGCCCGCTCGGCCGGCCGGCCGGCCCCGTCGAGCTTCCGTCCTAGTGCCCGGGCGAATCGTGTGGAGCCCCAAGTCTGCCGCTGCTTCCGGGTGAGTGCCCACGCGGCTAGCGCGGACGCCGATCGCTCAATTCGGCAACAACGGGGCCGATTCGCCTCTCCCGTAGTCCCGATGGACTAGCAGGGACGTTGGCCGCGCCCAGGGCCCGGTCCGCTTCGTCCGCCCCGCGCCTCCCCGCGCCGCCCCGCGCCTCCCGGCGCGCCGGCACCCGCCCCGCCCCGGCCCCGGCACCCGCCGCCGTGCCCCACGCCCCAGCGAGCCGCGACCCCCCTTCCTGTACCATCCGTCGCGATGTTCGAACGGACCGCGCTGCCCGAGGGGCCGCGTGTCATCAGTTCCCGGCTCCCCGGGGCGCGTTCGGTCTCCATCGCCGCATACGTCCTGGCCGGTTCGCGCCTGGAGTCGCCGGCGGAGGCCGGGGTCGCCCATTTCATGGAGCACATCACGTTCAAGGGCACGCAGGCGTACCCGACGACGCGCGCGATCAGCGAGGCGATCGAAGGCGTGGGTGGGTCCTTCAATGCCGCGACCGACCGCGAGTCCACCGTCTACTGGGTCCGTGTCCCACGCCGCGAGGCCGAGCGCGCGATGGACGTGCTGGGCGAGCTGATCGTCCGGCCCAATCTCGACGCGCGCGAGATCGAAGGCGAGCGCACGGTCATCATCGAAGAGATCCGCTCCTACCAGGACGACCCGTCCGAGTACGCGCAGACGCTCTTCCAGGGCGCGCTGTTCGGCGACGGACCCCTGGGCCGCGAGATCTGCGGCGACGAGGCGGGGATCCGCGCGCTGCCCGAGGCGACGATCCGCGACTTCTGGGGCGCGATGTATCGGCCGGCCAACACGGTCATCGCGGTCGCTGGTGACCTCGACCACGCGGAAGCGGTGGACCTGGCGACCCGATCCTTCGGGACGGGCAACGGCGCGACCCCCACCTACGCCCCGGCGCCGGCCCTGCCGGCTGGCGACCGCGTCCGGCTCGGGAAACGGCACACCTCCCAGGCGCAGCTGGTCGTTGGCCTGCCGGCACTGCGCCGCGACCACCCTGACAGCTGGGCCCTCGCCGTCCTCAACGGGGTGCTCGGCGACGGCATGAGCAGCCGGCTCGTTCCTGTCGGTCCGTGAGGAGCGCGGCCTTGCCTATGACATCGGCTCCGGGCTCGTGGATTACGCCGACGCCGGCGCCCTCGAGGTCTCGGCCGGCGTCGATCCGGCGGGCCTGGCGAAGCGCTGACCGCCATCCTGGCGGAGCTCGACCGGCTTCGAACCGACGCCGTCCCCGACGACGAGCTCGGCAAGGCCAAGCGATACCTCGCCGGCGGCCTCGAGCTGCGGATGGAGGAGACCCGCCACGTGGCGTCGTGGATCGGCGGCCAGGAGGCGCTCCACGATCGCGTCCTCACCGTCGATGAAGCACTCGCGGCGATCGATGCGATCACATCGGACGACGTCCTGCGAGTCGCGAACGACCTCGTCGTGGACGCCGGCCTGCGGATGGCCGTGGTCGCCCCGGCGCGATACCTGCGCGGCATCGACCGACACCTGCACCTGCCGGGATGACGCGCTCCGCCGATCTCACCCTCGCGCGCGTCCACCTGCGGCTGGGGTCCCTTGCCCTCGCCCGGGCGGAACTCGAGACGCTCGCGGGCCGGGATGCGCTCGACGACGACGGCATCGTTGATCTTGCCGAAGCACGCTGGCGGACGGGCGATATCACCGGGGCGGGCGAGGTCGCATCGACCGTCCTGGGCGACGGAGACGACGGTCCGCTCATCACCCTCGTCGTGGCGGCCGAGGCGGCGCTCGCACGAGGTCGGCCCACCGAGGCCCGCCGCTACTCGACGAAGGCGATGGAGGCTGCCGCCGGCCGGATCGATGACGTCTTTGCCGGGATGCCGCGCGGTCCCGTCTGGCCGACGGATGCGACCACGCTGCACCTCCCCCCGCCGACCCTCTTCGATGTCCCGGCGGTGGCGCATGCCGACCCCGGCGGCGACGAGGGATCCCCGACGACCGGCGTCGTGACGTCGGATGCACTCGCGATGACCGATCCCGACACGATCGAGCTCTGGGACACCCCGGAGTCCGGATCGCTGCCCGAGCCTGCCCCGCTCGAGCCCGCCGCTTGGGAGCCCGCCACCGATGCGCCGACTGCCATCGAACATGCCCCGTCCGGACCCGAACCCGAACCCGACGTCGACGTCGATTCCGGTGGCGACGCGTTCCTCGCTGGCGCCGATGCGCTGGATCGCGGCGACATCACCGGCGCTTCGATGCAGCTCGCCCTCGCCCTGCGCCTATCGCCCGGGCTCGCGTCCGACCGTCCTCGAAGTGATCGATGGACGGACCGACCGCGAACTGGCGTTCGTGCGCGGCGATGCGTATCGTCTCGTGGGCCGGGAATCGGACGCCCGGCTGGCGTTCGCCGATGCGGTCCGCCCGGGCGACACCGATCGAGCCGCCCACCTGACCACGACCCGACCGACCATGCCCCAGAAGGAGATCCTGCGTGACCGAACGCACCCTCGTCCTCATCAAGCCCGACGGCGTCCAGCGCCAGCTCACCGGCCGGATCCTCGATCGGTACGAGGAGCGCGGTCTCAAGATCGTCGGCCTCAAGCTCGTCCATGTCGATCGCGGCCTGGCCGAGGAGCACTACGCTGCCCACCGCGAGAAGCCGTTCTTCGGCGGCCTCGTGGACTTCATCACGTCGTCGCCGCTGGTCGCGCTCGCCCTCGAGGGACCCGAACGCGATCGCCGTCGTCCGTGCGATCAATGGGGCGACCCGACCGCATGAGGCGGCACCCGGCACGATCCGCGGCGACTACGCGCTCGAGACGGCGCAGAACATCGTCCACGCGTCCGACGGGCCCGAGGCCGCCGACCGCCGAGCTCGCGCTCTGGTTCGATGCGGCCGAGCTGTTCGACTACGAGCGCGACATCGATCGCTGGGTGCTCGCCCCGGCCGAGTAGCGGCACCCGCGGCGCGCCGCGCCGCGCGCGATCACGGCACCACGGCCCCGTCGTCCGGCGCGAACGACTCGACGGCGGCGTCGAGCGTCGGCGGGACCCCGCTGGCGGCCGCCGGACCATCGAATGCGCCCACCGACACCGCCACCGCGAGCAGCGCGAGCAGGAGCGCGCCGCCTACGGTCGCCGGCGCGCGGTTGTCCGCCCACGACCGCGCGATCCACGCCCGCAGGTCCGTCACGTCGAGGGCGTGAACGTGGGTCGCCACGTCCGCGGTCCCGGCTGCCCGTCGGGCGGGCCACGCCGATGGCGACGAGCCGGCCGTAGTACGCGAGCGGCGTCAGCGTGCCCAGGAGCACGACCGTCGCGAGGGGTCCGTCGAGCGCGAGGTCGATCGAGGTCGCGCGCGCTTCGAAGGCGGCGAGACCCGGCAGCCCGATCGCTGACAGCACGACCAGCGCGAAGGCCACGGCCAGGAGTGGCGAGCGGATCACCCACCCGCGCAGGTCGTTGACCCGCCCGGTCGCGAACTCGGTGCGGACCGCCGCGGCCCACGCCGCGAACGCGCTCCGCGAGACGACGAACGCGAGGATCCAGATGCGGGCCGGCGCCCAGGCCTCCGGGTCAAGTGCGGCGACGGCCAGGAGCACGACGCCGGCGTCGCCGATGATCGAGTAGCCGACGACGTGCTCGATGTCGTCCTGGATCCAGGCCGCCACCGAGGCGAGGAAGATGCTCGCGATCGCGATCGCCAGCACGACCGCGCGTACCGAGTCGAGGTCGACGAGCAGCGGCGCGATGGAGGCGTCCGCCCAGGCGAGGGCCACGATGGCGAACGCCGCCGGTGCGATGGCGGTGACCAGCGGCAGGGCCGTCTCGGGCACCGTGTCGGTCAAGCGGGCCGACCAGGCGTGGAACGGGATCGCGCCGAATCGAAGCGCGACCGCGAGCGCCATCGCGAGGTACGCGAGCCCGAACACGACCGGCTGGGCGGCGAGCTCGCTCAGGTCCCGTCCGATCCAGGCCGTCGCCGCGATCGCCATCGTGCCCGCGATCACGGTGGCGCGCAGGACGCGGGTGCCGACCGTCGCCCCGGCTCGGGTCCCGATCGCGACGATCGTGAGCAGGGCCCCGGAGATGCCGCCGGCGGTCGCCGCGAGGACCGCGAGCCGCGCATCGGGGAGGGCCAGGGCCAGGCCCGACGTCGCCAGGATCGCGGCCGTCACGGCCGGGACGTGGCGATGATGACCAGCCGCTGCGCCGACGAACGCCAGCACCAGTCCGACGAGCGAGCCGAGCACCAGGAAGAGGCGCAGGTACTCGGTCGTGACGAGGCCCGTGACCGCCGACCGCCAGGACCTCGCCGGGGCGGATCAGCAGGGCGGTCACCACCATGCCCAGGAGCAGGAGCGTCCCGACGGCGGTCGCGACGCGCGCTCGACGAGCGCACGAGCAGGGCGATGACCGCACCGACGAAGGCCACGAGCAGGAACGGCAGGAGACTCATCGGCGGCGCATCGGCACGGTCGGCCCGCAGATCGTGACGGTCAGGGGTGGCTGGCGGGCGGACGCGGCCGCTCGCGCAGCGGGTGGGCATCGGGTGGCCGGCTCGCTCGTGACCGTCCGGGTTCGGACGAGAACGAGAACCCACCGACGCCGTCGGAGCGTGCGGCTCGTCCGAGCGCGGCGATGCCACCGGCGAGTGCGACGAGCAGGCCCGCCGTGAACAACTGCTCGAGGGGCTGCGGGCGTCCCGCCCAGCCCGACGCGGACCAGGAGCGCCGCGTCGATGAGCACGACGAGGCCCAGGCCGACGCGGAAGACGTCGCGGCCGGTCAGCACGGGAGCGACCGCCAGGGCCGCGAGGGCGAAGCCCGCGGCACTCGCGAGCGCCGGTCCGATCCCGGGCGCCCCGAGGCCATGCGCCGCGAACCCGGCGACGGCCGCCGCGGCGGCCACCAGCGCCTCGGCCGGCCAGCCGATGCGCGACCCTTCGGTCGGGGCCGGCGGGAGGACCTCGTCGGGTCGGTCGCGGGCGGCGATCCACAGCAGGTAGCCGGCCAGGATCGCGCCAGTGGCGCGAGCAGCCAGGCCCGACAGGCGTGGCCATCGGGTCGGCGAGCACGGCGCTCAGGAGCAGGACGACGGTCGTGGCGAGCACGACGATCCGCGGATCGCGGACCGAGACGACCACGATGGCCCCAGCGATGACCGCCAACGCGACCCCGGCCAGGATCGGGTTCACGGCGTCACCGGCCTCACGGGGTGGTGGTTGCGAGGTCCGGGTAGGTGGGCGTCGTCGAGGATGCCGAACGCGCTCAGCGGCCAGTAGCGCAAGCCACGCGCGACCGATGATCTGCTCCACCTCGACCGGACCGAAGGTCCGCGAATCGGCCGAGTTGGAACGGTGGTCGCCCATCAGGAACACCTCGTCCTCCGGGATCGTCCACGTCGACTGGTCCAGTGGCGCGGTCGTGTCCTGTGGCGGACCATCCGGCTCGTCGCTGTAGACATAGGGCTCGATCGAGCGCGTCGCCGTTGATGTACACGAGGCCGTCGTCGCGGATCTCGACCTCGTCGCCGCCCTCACCGATGACGCGCTTGATGAACGGCGTGCCGTCCTCGCCCCATTCCGCCGGCGGCGTGAACACGACGATATCGCCGCGCTTGTACGAGTCGAAGCGGGGCGTCAGCTTGTCCACGAGGACGTACTCCTCCGGTTCCAGGGTCCGCTGCATCGATTGCTGCTGCACCTTGTACGGCTGCGCGACGAAGTTCTGGATGACGAGGAAGATGACGAGCGTGAGGACGAGTGTCTCGACGATCTCGAACAGACACCCGAGCGCGGGTCGTTGGCTCACAAGTCCGGCAGTATAGGGGCCGCCGTCCGGACCCGCCGTCCGGTCCGCCGGCCGACCGTCGGACGCCCGCGTGCATATCCCGCGCCGCTTCCCGAGTTTGACCCGCCGAAGAGCCGCGCGATACACTCGCGACCGGCCTGAAAGGTCCCATCCGGCAGTGCATGCCGACGGGACCCACGGCAGCTCCCCGGACACCCGCCCGCAACGGCGCACGCTCACGTGCCACGGGACGGACGCCGGTCACGTGACCCATCGTGGAGGACCCGACGACCCTGATGGATGCGAGTTTGCTCCTGCCGATCGTCCCGATTGCCGGGATCATCGCCGTGCTCTTCGCCCTGTACCTCGCCCGCGACGTGCTGGCCCGCGACACGGGGACGCCGGAGATGCAGGCGGTCGCCGGCACGATCTTCGAAGGCGCCGTCGCCTTCATCCGGCGTCAGTACACGACGATCTTCGTCCTCGCCGTCGTCGGCGCGTTCGTCATCGGTGCCGTGATCACCCTCGTCGAGACCGAGGAGGTCGCCGACGTCGTCGAGCTCGCCGGCCTGCCGATCGGGATCATGACCGCGTTCGCGTTCTTCGTCGGCGCCCTGTGCTCGATGGCGTCGGGGATCATCGGCATGTACATCAGCGTCAAGGCCAACGTCCGGACCGCGTCGGCGGCGCGGCGCAGCCTCGTCGAAGCCGTCCAGGTCGCCATGCGCGGCGGCGCGGTCTCGGGTTTCCTCGTCGTCGCGCTGTCGCTGCTCGGCGTGTGGGGGATCTTCACCCTGTACGAGACCGTCGTCGCGGACGTGACCGTCGCCGAGGCGCCGTTCCTGATCGTCGGGTTCGGGTTCGGGGCCTCGTTCGTCGCGCTCTTCGCCCAGCTCGGCGGCGGCATCTACACCAAGGCCGCCGACGTCGGGTCGGACCTCGTCGGCAAGGTCGAGAAGGGCATCCCCGAGGACGATCCCCGCAACGCGGGTGTCGTCGCGGACCTCGTCGGCGACAACGTCGGCGACTGCGCCGGCCGTGGTGCCGACCTGTTCGAGTCCACCGCCGCCGAGAACATCGGCGCGATGATCCTGGGCGTCGCGGTCTATGCGATCGCGGTCGCGGCCGGCTGGCCGAACCCCGAGGCCTGGATCTTCTTCCCCCTCGTCGTCCGCGCCTTCGGGCTCCTCGCGACCATCGTGGCGATCTTCTTCGTCCGCGGCAAGGAGACCGAGGATCCGATGAACATGCTCAACCGCGGGTACTGGGTCACGACCCTGCTCTCGGTCGTCGGCATGGCGCTCGTGACGTCGGTGATGATGAACACGAATGGCGGCGTGGGCACCGGGCTCGGCGGCCTGCCGACCTGGGTCTACTTCTTCCTGGCCGGTGTCGTCGGCCTCGCGACCAGCGTCGCCTTCGTCTACATCACGCAGTTCTATACCGCCGGCTCGTACCGACCGGTCCGCGAGATCGCGGAAGCGTCCAAGACCGGCCCGGCCACCAACATCATCAGCGGCACGGCGGTCGGCTTCGAGACCACGCTCGTGACCGCGGTGACCATCAGCATCGCGCTCTTCGTCGAGCTTCTGGCTGGGCGACCAGGCCGGACTCGATCGGTGAGGGCGGCCGCAACGTCGGTGGCATCTTCGGGACCGCCGTCGCGACCATGGGCATGCTCATGACCACGGCCTACATCCTCGCGATGGACACCTTCGGGCCGATCACGGACAACGCCGGCGGCATCGCCGAGTTCAGCCGCGCCGAGGCCGGCGCTCGCGAGATCACCGACCGCCTCGACGCGGTCGGCAACACGACCAAGGCCCTGACCAAGGGCTACGCGATCGCCTCGGCGTCGCTCGCCGCGTTCCTGCTGTTCTCCGCCTACATCGACAAGATCAACGTCATCCAGGGCCGGCGCATCGATGCCGGCGTCCCCGGTGCCGAGCTCCTCGAGTCGGTCAACCTCGCCAACGTCAACGTGTTCATCGCGGCGCTGCTCGCGGCGATGCTCGTCTACTTCTTCAGCTCGCTCGCGATCCGCGCGGTCGGCAAGACGGCCCAGTCGATCATCGTCGAGGTCCGTCGCCAGTTCCGCGAGATGCCCGGGATCATGGACTACAGCCAGCGCCCGGACTACGCCCGCGTCGTGGACATCACGACCAAGGCCGCCCTCACGCGAGATGATCGCCCCCGGCGTCGTCGCGGTCGCCACGCCGATCGTCATCGGCGTCCTGCTCGGCTACGAGGCGGTCGCCGGCATGCTGATGGTCGGGACCATCTCGGGCGTCCTGCTCGCCACCGTCCTCAACAACGGCGGCGGTGCGTGGGACAACGCCAAGAAGTACATCGAGTCGGGCAACCTCAAGGACGAGGACGGCAACGTGCTCGGCAAGGGCTCCGATGCCCACGCCGCGGCCGTCGTCGGCGACACCGTCGGCGATCCGTTCAAGGACACCGCCGGCCCGTCGCTCCACGTCCTCGTGAAGCTCCTCGCCACGATCAGCCTCGTCCTCGCACCGCTCTTCATCCGGTAGGCGACTCGACCGACGGCCGCCGGCCGAGGATTCGGCGATCGCGCGGAGCGCCTAGCCGATGGATACCGTCGTCCAGGCGCTGATCATGGGGATCGTGCAGGGACTCACCGAGTTCCTGCCGATCTCGTCGTCCGGGCACCACATCATCGTCCCGTTCCTGTTCGGCTGGGACGACGCGTTCATCAACTCGCTCGCGTTCAGCGTGATGCTCCACCTCGGGACGCTCGTCGCGCTGCTCGTCTACTTCCGGGCGGACTGGCTCCGGCTCGTGCCGGCCGGGTTCGCCGCGATCCGCGATCGCTCGTTCCGGGGCGACCCGGATCGCATCCTCGCCTGGCTCCTGGTCGCCGCGACCATCCCGGCGGCGATCGCCGGCTTCCTGTTCAGCGACATCATCGAGACGCAGATCCGCCAGGTCGGGCTCGTCGCGGTGATGCTCGTCGTCGGGGCCGCGATCATGTGGACCGCCGACCACGTCGGCCGCCGAACGAAGGATGTCGGTGACGTGACGTTCCCGGTCGCGGTCGGGATCGGCGCCGCGCAGGCGCTGGCGCTCGTCCCCGGCATCAGCCGCTCCGGGATCTCCATCTCGGCCGGGCGGTTCGCGGGCCTGGACCGTCCCGCGGCGGCGCGGTTCGCGTTCCTGATGGCCACGCCCATCACCCTGGGCGCGATCGTCTTCGAGGCGCGCAAGCTGATCAGCGGGGAGTCAGGCGTGGCCGTGGAGGTCGTGCCGCTCATCGTCGGGCTGGTCGCCTCGCTGGTGTCGGGGTTCCTGGCGATCCACTTCATGCTGCGGTACCTGCGGACCCGCTCGCTCGACATCTTCGTCTGGTATCGCCTGGTCCTGGCGGCGATCGTCCTCGTCGTCTGGCTGGCCGGCTGAGGTCGCGGCCGTGGAGGTCATGAAGCAGCTCCGCCAGCGAGCCATCCGCGACCTGGTGGACCAGCGCCCGATCCGCACCCAGCAGGAACTGGCGACCGCCTTGCGCGAGCGCGGCTTCCGGACGACCCAGGCGACGATCTCGCGCGACGTCGCGGAGCTCGGGCTGATCAAGGTGTCGCGCGAGGGGACGGCGGCCTACGCGCTCCCGCCACGCCTGATCGAGGCCGAGACGTCCGGCGAGGACCGGCTCCGCAAGCTCCTGTCCGACCTGCCGCTCGAGATCCACGAGGCCGGGCTGCTGCTCGTCCTGCGGACGCTCCCGGGGTCCGCCCACGCGATCGCGGCGGCCCTCGACCGGGCGCGCTGGCCGGAGGTCGCGGGCTCGGTCGCGGGCGACGACACGCTCTTCGTGGCGATGCCCGACCGCGGTTCGCTCCAGCGCGTCAAGCGCCGCCTACTGCGGCTGGCCGAGGGCTCGTAGGCGAGCGGTGCGCGGCGGCGACGCGGGCTTTGACACCCTCCCGCGGCACCTTTACCATTCGCGTCCGGTCGGAACTTCAGGCGCGCGGACTGACCCGCGTGACGCCTGGAGTTCTTTCCTTTATCAGCGTGACCGCCCAGCCCGGTCAGCCCACATCCCGACCACCTGCACCGCGGGGGCCACCGGCATGAACAACAAGCCCACATATCTCTCCAAGGACGGCCTGGCGAAGCTTCGCGCCGAGCTCGAGGACATGGTCACGGTCAAGCGACCCGAGGTCGCCGATCGGATCCACGACGCCAAGGAGCACGGCGACCTGTCCGAGAACGCCGAGTACGAGGACGCCAAGAACGAGCAGGCGTTCGTCGAAGGCCGGATCCAGACGCTGGAAGCGCTGATCAAGAACGCGACGATCATCGACGAGAACCACTCGACCGACCACGTCCAGATCGGGTCCACGGTGGCCGTCGAGAGCCCCGACGGCAAGGAGACGTTCCAGATCGTCGGCTCCACCGAGGCGAAGCCCGGCGAGGGCCGGATCTCGAACGAGAGCCCGGTCGGTCGCGCCCTCCTCGGCAAGAAGAAGGGCGAGAAGGTCCTCGTCCGGGTCCCGGCCGGCGACTTCACCTACAAGATCGTCAGCATCACCTGATACCTCGGCCCCGCTCGCGGGGTCGCGCGGAGGCGCATCGTGGACTGGGCGGACGAACTCGCGACTCGGGTCCGAGAGGGCGGCCCCCAGGTCGTCAACGACTCGAAGACGCCGTCGGGGACGGTGCACGTCGGGTCGCTCCGCGGTCCGGTCATCCTCGACACCATCACCCGCGCGCTGCGCGCGAACGGCATCGAGACGACGCTCCTCTATGGCGTCGATGACCTCGATCCGATGGACGCGCAGGCGCTCCTGACACCCGACGCCATCGAACGCGAGATGGGCCGTCCGCTCGCGCACGTCCCCGATCCAGCCGGCGACTGCCACGCCTCGTACGCCCGCCACTTCGCCGGGATCTTCATCGATACGTTCGCTGGTCTCGGCGTCCATCCGGACCGCTACTACTGGATGAGCGACATCTACCCGACGGGCGCGATGGACCCGTTCATCCGGACCGCGCTGGACCGCGCGGCACTCGTGCGCGACATCTACCGCCGCGTCGCCAACGTCCAGCACCCCGACACATGGCATCCCGTCGGCGTCATCTGCCCGAACTGCGGCAAGGTGGGCACCACCATCGTGACCGACTGGAACGGCGAGCAGGTCTTCTACGAGTGCCGCGAGCACCACGTCGAGTGGGCACTGGGATGCGGCGCGTCGGGCTGGATCAGCCCGTTCGGCGGGGCCGCCAAGCTGCCGTGGAACCTGGAGTGGGCCGCGCAGTGGTCGCACTTCGGGGTGACCATCGAACCCTGCGGCAAGGACCTGTCCACGGCCGGCGGCTCGCGCGACCGGAGCGATGCGATCGCCCGGGAAGTGTTCGAGCGCGAACCGCCGCTCAACGTCCCGTATGAGTTCCTCAACATCGGCGGCAAGAAGATGTCCACGTCCAAGGGTCGCGGCGCGGCGGCCCACACGATCGCGGAGGTCATCCCGCCCGAGCAACTCCGCTTCCTGCTGCTTCGGCCGAAGCCGAACCACGCCATCGATTTCGATCCCGATGGCACAGACCAGATCCCGCGCCTCTTCGACGAGTTCGACAAGTTCGCGGCGGCGACGGCCGGGCGCGAGGTCAAGGGGGAGTTGCCGCCGGGCCATGCCGCCACGTTCCGGTACTCGCTCCTGGACCCCGCGGCGGACGTCGCGGCCGAGGCGGCGGCGTTCCGACCGGCATTCGATCGCACCTCGCGATGCTCGTGCCAGGATCCCCGAGTCGACGTCGCTCGAGCGCGCGGCCGCGGAGAAGGGGAGCTGCCCTGACCGCGCGCGAGGCCGACGATCCTGACCGAGCGCACCGCGCTGCCGCGGCTGGCTCGCCACTTATGCGCCCGGACCGGGCCGTGATCCGCGTCCACGACGACCTGCCGGCCGCGGTCGCGCGACCTCGACGAGGCGCAGCGGCTCGTACCTCGACGCTCTCGCCGACAGCGTCGGCGAGGAGCTCGGCCGACCACGGGCGATGCCTGGCAGACGCTCATCTTCGCTGTCGCCGAGCGTAGGCCGGTCTTCCCGCCGGCCGCGCGTTCGAGGCCATCTATCGAGCGTTCTGCGGCCGACCAAACGGCCCGCGGGCCGGCTGGCTGCTCGCGAGCCTGTGCCGTTCGATTTCGTCCTCGTCGAGGCTGCGGGAAGCGGCCGACGCGGCCCCAGTGGGTGGTGCGGCATGAGCGTCGGACTGCAGCGGCTCCGCGACGAACCCGAGGTCATCCGCCAAGGCGCCATCGACAAGGGCGAGGACCCGGCGCTCGTGGATCGCGCGCTGGAGCTCGATGCCCGCCGCCGGGCGCTGCTCGGCGAGAGCGAGGGCCTGAAGGCCGAGCGCAACGCCGCCAGCAAGCGGATCGGCGAGGCCATCAAGGCCGGCGCCGCCTCGAACGGCCCGGAGGTCGCGGAGCTGCAAGGCGGCATCGGTGGCCGCCGGCGAGCGCATCACGGCCCTGGATGCCGAGCTCGCCGAGATCGAAGCCGCGCTTGAGGACCAGCTCCTGCGAATCCCGAACCCGGCCGACCCGGAAGTCCCGATCGGCGGCGAGGAAGCCAACGTCACCGTCCGCACATGGGGCGACCTCCTCCCGCACGCCGAGGCGACCTGGGAGCGCAAACCGCACTGGGACCTGGGCGAAGCGCTCGGCATCCTCGACAACGCGCGCGGCGCCAAGATCGCCGGCTCAGGCTTCCCCGTGTACAAAGGCGCCGGATCGGCGCTCCAGCGGGGCCTGATCTCGTACTTCCTCGACGTCCACACGCGCGAGAACGGCTTCACGGAGGTCTGGCCGCCGGCCGTCGTCAACACGGCGAGCGCCACCGGCACCGGGCAGATCCCCGACAAGGAAGACCAGATGTACGTCGTCACCCGCGACGAGCTCTACCTGGTCCCCACGGCCGAGGTCCCGGTCACGAACCTCCATCGGGACGAGATCCTCGACGCCGGCGAGCTCCCCATCCGCTACGCCGCCTATACCCCGTGCTTCCGTCGCGAGGCCGGGGCCGCCGGCAAGGACACGCGCGGCATCCTGCGCGTCCACCAGTTCGACAAGGTGGAGATGGTGCTGTTCGAGCGGCCCGACGACAGCCCGGCCGCGCTCGAATGGATGACCGAGCGCGCCGAGATCCTGCTCCAGCGCCTGGGGCTGGCCTATCGCGTCCTGCTGATGAGCACCCGCGAGATGGGCTTCGTCCAGGCGAAGAAGTACGACCTCGAGGTCTGGTCGCCCGGCGTCGAGCGCTGGCTCGAGGTGAGCTCGTGCTCGAACTTCCGCGACTACCAGGCGCGCCGGATGGCGATCCGCTACCGGCCGGAGCCCGGCGCCAAGCCGGAACTCGTGCACACGCTCAACGGCTCAGGACTGGCGCTGGCCCGGATCGTGGCCGCGATCCTCGAGACGTATCAGCGCGAAGACGGGTCGATCGACGTCCCGGAGGTGCTCCGGCCGTATCTCGGGAGGGATACCATCACCCTGCCCGCCTGACCGAAGGCGAGCGAGGGAGGCTCGATGACGGAATCTGGCACGCCGACACCCGTCTTGCCGTGGGAGGCCCCGCCGGAATCGGCCGGCCCGGCGCCTGGCATCGAGTTCGCGGGACACGGCGCCCGGATCGTCGCGTACATCATCGACGCGATCATCGTGTCGATCCTGATCGGCGTCTTGTACGTGGTCGCGTTCGTCCTGTTCGGGCGGGGTCTGGAATGGGACCCGGCGACCGGCGATGTGAACCCGGATTCGATCGACGGGGGCGCGATCGGTGCGTTCGTTTTGACGTTGCTCGTCGCGATCCTTCTGGCCTTCCTCTACTTCCCGTTCTTCTGGGCACGCGGCGGCCAGACGCCCGGGATGCGACCGTTCGGTCTCCGCGTGGTCCGCGATCGCGACGGGAGTCGGATCGGCTGGGGAACCGCCCTGCTGAGGTTGCTCGGGATGTACGTGGCGAGCGCCGTCTTCTACCTTGGGTTCATCTGGGTCTTCATCGATAAGCGCCGACGAGGATGGCACGACCTCATCGCCGGCACCGTCGTCATCAAGCGGTCGTAGGCCGCACGCACTGAGGGAGGTTCGACATGGCAACCGGCTGGCAGGGACCAGAGACCGAGGCCGGCCCGGCACCGGGCATCGAATTCGGTGACCCGGGTGGGCGACTCGTCGCCTACATCATCGACATCCTGATCACCGCCGGACTCGTGATCGCCATGTCGGTCGTGACCGTCTTGCTCGCCGTGATCGTCCCGATCCTCGCGATCCTGCCGATCCTCGCGATCATCATCATCCCGCTCATCTACTTCCCGTACTACTGGCAGAAGAGCGGCCAGACGCCCGGGATGAAGATGATGGGCGTAAAGGTGGTTCGCGATCGCGACGGCGGCCCCGTCTCATGGGGCAGCGCCATCCTGCGGCTGATCGGCTACTGGATCTCGGGCGCCGTCTTCTACATCGGCTACATCTGGATCTTCATCGACAAGCGCAAGCGCGGCTGGCACGACCTCATCGCCGGCACGGTCGTCATCAAGGCCAAGCCGGACGAGTACGTCGCGGACGTGACCGCGCCGACCTATTCCGGTCGGATGGGCGATCCCGGGCGATCCCGGCCGGATCGAGTGACGACGGTCGCTGGACGCGGCTCCTCGCGCCCAGCGACTATCCTTTGGGGCCTGGAGAGGTGGCCGAGCGGTTGATGGCGGCGCTCTTGAAAAGCGCTGAGTCGAAAGACTTCGTGGGTTCGAATCCCACCCTCTCCGCCATCGACGCCCAGACGAACCGTGGCTGAGCGCGTGCCGGACGGTCCGCCCACAGCGTCACGTCGCGCGGGTCCGGCCGCTGGCTTGTGTGCCGCCTGTCGCCATTCCCGTGTGATCCGCACGACCCGCGGCACGGTGTTCCGGCTGTGCGAGCGGTCCACGACGGACGTTCGTTTTCCGCGCTACCCGGCCCTGCCGGTCGTCCGCTGCCCAGGGTTCGAGCCCGGCGACGCCTGTTGATCCAGCCGCCCGGCGATCACCCCACGGTCGAACCGACCGGCGAACCGTCAAACGCCGCGCCCAAGACCCGCTAAGCCGCTGATCGAGTCACCGGGTGATCGGCGCGACCGATGAGACGCGGTCGGGATGACTGGCCCTCGGTTCCTCGGTCCGTTCGATCGCCCGGTGATCGGCCGGCACCCAGCGCCCCACCGCCCGCTTGACGCCCGGGACCGACCCTGCCACCATCCCGCCACCGATACGAATACGGGCTGTGAACGGGACGAGTACCCGTCGAGCGTCGGCAGAGAGACCCGGTGGTTGGTGGAAACCGGGGCGACGGCGGCGGCGAATGGACCCGGGAGCCTCCGGACCGAACGCGAAGGACGCGGGCCAGGCCCGCCGACCGACCAAGTAGGCTCCGGCGCAGAGCGCCAGCGATACCGGGCAGCGCCGATCGCCAGGGGAGAACCCCGGCCGTCGGTCACGAGAGTGCGGCACACGCCGAATGAGGGTGGCACCGCGGAAGGCACGACCTTTCGTCCCGGGGACGAACGGTCGTTCTTAATTCCTGAGGCCAACCGCGATGACCACAGCCGATCCGATCAGCCTGGCGCAGGCGAAGCGTCTCGCCGCCAATGCCGACACGATCCTGCTGCGCGCCACGCGCCCGGCCGATCTTGAGACCCCCATCGGCGCGTTCCTGCGACTCGATGACGGCGGACCCGCCTATCTCCTCGAAAGCGTCGAAGGCGGCGAGCGTCTGGGTCGCTACTCGTTCCTTGGCGTCGGACCGCGCCGCCTTCTCGAGGTCAGCGACGGCTTCGCCCGGGTCCAGACCCGCCCGGTCACCGTCCCGACCTATGCCCCGGACCTGCCGATCGAGACGCTCGAGGGCGCCGACCCGCTCGACGCCATCCGCGCCTTCGTCCCGAAGCGCCGCGTCCAGCCGACCGAGGGGATGCCGCGGTTCACCGGTGGCGCCGTGGGCGCCCTCGCCTACGACGCCGTGAGCATCTTCGAGCCCAAGGTGCCGCTCCCCGAGCGCGATCCCGTGGGCGTCCCGACGGCCGCGTTCATCGAGACCGACCTCGTCCTCGTCTTCGACCACCTGACCCATACCCTCAGCGCGATCGCTTCGCTCCACACCGAGGCGGCGGACCTCGAAGGTCGCTATCGGATCGCGGAGGACGCCATCTTCGCGGCCCTCGAGCGCACGTCCCGACCCAGCGCCGCCGAGATCGCCGGCACCGGCGCCGCCCAGCGAGGTGCCACGGCTCCGGCCCTCGCGGGACCCATCGAGACCAGCCTGGGACGCGATGAGTACATCCACGCAGTCGAGGTCGCCAAGGACGCGATCGCGAGCGGCGAGGCGATCCAGGTCGTCCTCGCGCGCCGCCAGTCGTTCGACCTCCCGACCGACATCGCCACCGGCGCGACGCTGGACGGGATCGGCCTCTACCGAGCCCTGCGCCGGGTCAACCCGAGCCCGTATCTCTTCTTCGTCCGGACCCCCACCTTCGAGGTCGTCGGCGCGTCCCCGGAGCTGCTCCTCCAGGCCGAGGGCGACAAGCTGACCACGCATCCGATCGCGGGGACCCGCCCGCGCGGCGCCGATGCCCGCGAGGACGCCCTCCTGGCCGAGCAGCTCCAGCGCGATCCGAAGGAGCGCGCCGAGCACGTCATGCTCGTGGACCTGGGCCGCAACGACCTGGGTCGGGTGAGTCGGGCCGGGACCGTGACGGTCAGCAAGTACATGGAGGTGGAGCGCTACAGCCACGTCCTCCATCTCGTGTCGCACGTGGAGGGCCGTTTGAAGCCGGAACTCGACGCGCTGGACGCGCTGCGGGCCGTCTTCCCGGCGGGCACGCTGTCCGGCGCTCCCAAGGTCCGGGCGATGCAGCTCATCGCCGCCGCCGAGAACGAACGCCGTGGCCTGTACGGCGGTGCGGTCGGCTATCTCGGGTACGACGGCAACCTCGACACCGCGATCACGATTCGCAGCGCGGTGCTCAAGGACGGCCAGGCGCACGTCCACACCGGCGCCGGCATCGTGGCCGGATCCGTGCCGGAGAAGGAGTTCGAGGAGACCGAGCACAAGGCCGCCGCGCTCCGCCGGGCGATCGAACTGGCGGCTGGCATCCCCGAGACGCCGCGGGCCGACGCGGCCGAAGCCGCCGCTGCCGAAGCGGCCGAGACCCCAGCCGCCCCATCCGGGACCCGCACATGATCCTCGTCGTCGACAACTACGACAGCTTCACGTTCAACCTCGTGCAGGCCCTCCAGGCGGCCGGCGCCGACGTCCGCGTGGTGCGCAACGACGCCATCGATCGCGCCGGCGTGGAGGCGCTCGCCGACGACCCCGAGGCGGACCTGCGGGGGATCGTCATCTCGCCCGGGCCGGGCGATCCGGACGATGCCGGCGTGAGCGTCGACACGATCAAGGTGGCGGCATCTCGGGAGATCCCGCTGCTCGGGCGTCTGCCTGGGCATGCAATCGATGGCGGCGGCGTTCGGCGCGACCATCGTCCGTGCCCCGACCCTGGTCCACGGCGAGGCGACCGAGGTGACCCACGACGGCGCCGGGCTGCTGGCGGGGATGCCGCCGGCGTTCATGGCCGCGCGATACCACTCGCTCGCCGTGGATCCGGCGACCCTGCCCGGACGAGCTCCGGGTGACGGCGATGAGCGAAGTGGATCGGGTCGTGATGGGGATCCGCCACGTCGCGCTCCCACTGGAGGGCGTCCAGTTCCATCCCGAGAGCGTGCTGACGCCCCAGGGTCCGCACCTGCTCGCCAACTTCCTCCGCCTCGCCGGGGAGGGGGAGGCCTCGCGGCTCGATGACGCCACCGGTACCTTCGCGACCGCAGGACTCGCCGGCGCCGGGTCGCCCGAGGTCGACCGATGAGCGACCAGGTCCGCGCGGCCCTCGCGACGATCGTCGAGGGCGGCACGCTCTCGCTCGAGGAGGCGCGCCTTGCCATGGGCGCGGTGATGGATGGCGAAGCGACCGCGGCCCAACTCGCCGCCCTGCTGATGGGCCTGCGTATGCGCGGCGAGACCGTGGATGAACTCGCAGGGTTCGCGACGGCGATGCGCGAGCGCGTCGTCCGCGTCGAGGCGCCCGAGGGAACCATCGATGTCGTCGGGACCGGCGGCGACGGGAGCGGGACGTTCAATATCTCGACGGCATCGGCCCTCGTCGCCGCCGCAGCCGGCGTCCCGGTGGCAAAGCATGGCAATCGGGCGATCACGTCGAAGGCGGGCTCCGCCGACGTGCTCGATGCCCTCGGCGTTCGGATCGACCATGACGCCGCGTCGGCGGGTGCTGCCCTCGGAGAGATCGGGTTCGCGTTCATGTTCGCCCCCACGTTCCATCCGGCGATGCGCCATGCAGGGCCGACCCGACGCGAGATCGGTGTGCGCACGGCGTTCAACCTGCTGGGCCCACTCACGAACCCGGCCGGCACGCGACGGCAGGTCCTGGGCGTCGGGAGACGCCAGGGCAGCGGGCCGGTTTGCGGAGGTCGTGCATCGTCTGGGTACCGATCGGACGCTCGTGGTCCATGGCGCGGGCGTGGACGAGTTGCCGCTCGATGGCACGGGTGTCCTCTATGAGGTCACCGAGGCCGGCGTGGAACAGCGGTCCGTGGATGCTGCGGCCCTGGGCCTTCGTCCAGCGGCGACGTCGAAACTTTCGGGCGGCGACGCGGCCGAGAACGCGCGCTTCGTCGAGGCCGTCCTGCGCGGTGAGCCCGGGTCACGGCGAGACGTGGTCGTGCTCAACGCGGGCGCCGCGTTCCTCGCGGCGGGTGTCGTCGAGTCGATCGAGGAGGGCCTCGATCGAGCGGCGCTGACCATCGATGCGGGGCTCACGACCGATCTGCTCGGTCGGCTGCGAGCCGAGCGTCGCGCGGCGGACGAGGCTGCGAGCGCCACGGATGCATCGGTCGCTGGGAGGCCATCGTGACCGCGACCACCGATCCGAAGGCGACGCAGAACGTCGTCGAGGAGATCGCCGAGCGACGCCGCACCGACCTCGATCGCGAGTTCGCGGATCGCCGAGTGGATGCCGACGCGCTGCTTGCGGCCGCCCCGGCTCCCCGGTCGTTCGTCGAGCGGTTCCTCCCGGCTGGCCTGCATCTCATCGCCGAGGTGAAGCGTTCGTCGCCGTCGGCCGGGCGGATCGCTGCCGATGGCGTCGACATCATCGAGCAGGCGCGGGCCTATGAAGCTGGCGGGGCTGCGGCGATCTCCGTCCTGTGCGAGCCGCACTGGTTCGGTGGCTCGGTGGACGACCTGCGCCGGGTGCGCGCGGCCGTCGGTATCCCCGTCTTGGCCAAGGAGTTCATCGTGGACCCGCGGCAGTTCGCGACGGTCCGTGGAGCGGGCGCCGATGCCGTGCTCCTGCTCGCCGTGCTGCATCCAGGGAAGCGCCGGCTTCGCGAACTCGTCGCGCAGGCGCGAGACATCGGCCTGGAGCCGCTCGTCGAGGCGCACGACCGGCGCGAGCTGGACGTGGCGCTCGAGAGTGGCGCGCGCGTCATCGGCATCAACAATCGCGACCTGCGCACCCTGGTCGTCGATACCGAGCGAGCCGACCGGCTGCGCGCGTTGGTGCCCGACGATCGGATCGTCATCGCCGAGTCGGGTGTCCGCGACGCCGCCACGGTCGCTCGGTGGCGCGCGCTCGGGTTCGATGGCGCCCTCGTCGGCGAAGCGTTGATGCGAGCCGCGGATCCTGCTGCCGCCCTCCGGTCGTTCGTGGCCGCCGGACGTCAGCCGAACGACCCGGCGAACCGCGACCGTCGCCCGTTCGTGAAGATCTGCGGCGTGACCGATGCCGATGGCGTGCGTGCGGCGGTCCGCGCCGGCGCCGATGCGATCGGGCTCAACGTCGTATCGGGCACGCCCCGGGAACTCGAGCCGACCGAGGCCGCGGGACTGGCGGCGCTGGTGCGCGACATCGCGCCGACCGATCGCCGACCCGCGATCGTCCTCGTCACGGCGGACGCCGACCCGACCCAGCTGGCGGCCGTGATCGCGGCCGTCGATCCCGATGTCATCCAGTTCAACGGCACCGAGTCGGCGTCGGCGGTCGCGGGCGCCGGGCGACGTGCCTGGCGCGCGCTCCACGTCCCCGCGACGACCGCCGAGACGCTGGACCTCGATCGATCCCTTCCTTGCGCGTGCCCATGCGTTCCTCGCCGGCGGTGTCGATCGCCTCCTCCTCGACACCGCCGGCGGGCCGCATCCGGGTGGGACGGGGGTCCGGGCCGACGCCGGCGCGGCCGCCACGATCGCCCGGGAGGTGCCGGTCACGCTGGCCGGTGGCCTGACCGCGGCCAACGTGGCGGGGGCACTGCGCGAGATCCCGGCGGTCGGGGTGGACGTGGCGTCGGGCGTGGAGCGGCCGCGCGAGCGCGGCGAGCGACCGACCAAGGACCCGTTCCTCGTCGGGCTGTTCGTGAAGCGGGCCAAGGCGGCGCGCGACGACCGGCCCAACGTGCCCTTCGGACCCACGCCGGTCCACCCGGGCCTGCTCGATGCGGACGCGGCGGGCCGATGGGGGATGGAGCGCGACTTCGGCGGGCGCTACGTGCCCGAGACCCTCATGGCCGCCCTCGCCCAGCTCGAGACGGCGTACGACGCGCTCCGGCACGACCCGGTCTTCTGGGCGGACCTGCGCGTGCTGCTGGAACGGTTCGCCGGCCGCCCCACGGCCATCTACCGGGCCGACCGACTCGCCGCGGCCGTCCAGGGCGAGGCGACGCGACTCGCGGCGCTCGCGGGGCGCACCCCGGCGCCGATCCCGCTCCCGCCGATCCGCCTCTATCTCAAGCGCGAGGACCTCGCCCACACGGGCGCCCACAAGATCAACAACGCGCTCGGGCAGGCGCTCCTGACGCGCCGCCTCGGCAAGACCCGGGTCATCGCCGAGACGGGCGCCGGACAGCACGGCGTGGCGACGGCGACGGCCTGCGCGCTGCTCGACCTGCCGTGCGTCGTCTACATGGGCGCCGAGGACATCGAGCGCCAGGGGCCCAACGTGCTGCGGATGCGCGCGCTCGGGGCGGAGGTCCGCAGCGTCACGTCCGGGACGGCCACGCTCAAGGACGCGGTCAACGAGGCGATGCGCGACTGGGTCACCAACGTCGAGACGACCCACTACGTGCTGGGCTCGGCGATGGGCCCCCACCCGTACCCGACCATCGTGCGCGACCTCCAGCGACGGATCGGCGACGAGGCGGCGGTCCAGCTGCGCGACGTGGAAGGCCGCCTCCCCGATCTCGCCCTGGCCTGCGTCGGCGGCGGATCCAACGCCATCGGACTGCTCGCGCGGTTCATCGGCGAGCCCACCGTCCGGCTCGCCGTCGCCGAGGCCGCCGGCGACGGGATGGCCACCGGTCGGCACGCCGCCGCGATCCTGGGCGGGACGCCCGGCATCCTCCACGGCTCGCGCTCGCTGATGCTCCAGGACCGCGACGGCCAGGTCATCGAGGCGCACAGCGCGTCGGCCGGCCTCGACTACCCGGGCATCGGGCCACAGCTCGCGGCCCTCGCCGAGGGCGGCCGGCTCGAGGTCGCCGCCGCCACGGATCGCGAGGCCGTCGCGGCGATGAAGGCCACGACCCGCACGGAGGGCATCCTCCCGGCGCTCGAGACGTCCCATGCGATCGCGGCCCTGCCCAAGCTGCTGGCCGGGGTCGAGGGCCTGCCCGGCGGCTTCGATCCCGACCGCGAGCTCCTCGTGCTGCTCGGGTTCTCCGGTCGGGGCGACAAGGACCTCGCCGCCCTCGACCCGATTCGACGATGTCGAACCATGGGAGAGCGCCCGATGACGACGCTCCTCACCACCCTGCCGGGCGCCGTCGCCGGAACGAACGGCACGGCCGGGGCCAAGCGGATCGCCGGTGCCTTCGCCCGGGCTCGCGCCGAGGGTCGCGCGGCGCTCATCCCGTACGTCGTCGCCGGGTACCCCGACGCCGAGACGAGCCTCGCGATCGCGCTCGCCGCCGCGGATGCCGGGGCGGACCTGCTCGAGGTCGGCCTGCCGTACTCCGATCCGCTCGCGGACGGTGCCACGCTCCAGCGGGCATCGGGCGTGGCGCTCGGCGCCGGTGCGACGCTGGAGGGCTCGCTCCGCCTCATCGAACGCATCGGCGCCGCCCGTCCGGACCTGCCGCTCGTCCCGATGGGATACGCGAACCAGGTCATCAGCGGCGGTGACGGCGACGGCCGTCGCCACGCGACTCGCGAAGGCGGGTGCCGCCGGACTCATCGTGGCCGACCTCACCCCCGACGAGGGCGCGCCCTTCGAGGCGGTCGCTCGCGAGGTCGGACTCGCCGTGGTCTATCTCGTGGCGCCCACGACGCCGCCCGACCGACGCGTCCAGATCGCCAGCCGGAGTGGCGGGTTCCTCTATTGCGTGTCGCTGGTCGGCGTCACGGGGGCCCGGACGGCCCTGCCGAAGTCCGTCGGGAAGCTCGTCCGCGACGTGACGGCGGCCTCGCCGGTGCCGGTCGCGGTCGGGTTCGGCGTCAGCAAGCCCGAGCACGTCCGGGCCATCGCCGGGGCCGGCGCCGCCGGGGTCATCGTCGCCTCGGCGCTCGTGGACGCCCTCGGCCCCGACGGTCGCGATATCGATGCCCTCGCCGACCTCGTGCGACGGCTGCGGGCGGCCACCGCCACCCAGTGACGCGGTACCCTCAGGACATGCGCATGCCTCTCAAGCGCCGGATCGACGACCGGGTCGACGCGTTCCTGTCGGATCCCGCGTCCCCACGCAAGGCCACCCAGGTCATGATCGTGCTGACGGTCGCGACCGTCCTCGCCGGCGCGATCGTCATCTGGCTCTTCGATCGCGAGGAGGACTTCCCGGACTTTGCGACGGCCCTGTGGTTCACCCTGCAGACGGTCACCACCGTGGGCTACGGCGACGTCACTCCGGAGACGTCGCTCGGACGGGCGATCGCCAGCGTGGTCATGATCGTGGCCATCGCGTTCATGGCCATCGTCACGGCGCTCGTCACCTCGACCTTCGTGGATGCCGCGCAGGCGCGCCGCCGGAAGGCGGACAGCGCCGCCCAGGAGGACGCGAGCGACCGGGTCCACGGTCGACTCGACGAGGTCATCGAGCGTCTGACCGCGATCGAGGCACGCCTGGCCGAGGTCGACGGCGCCGCGCAGCCCGCTGGACCGACCCGTCCATCAGCGACGTCCAGCGATCCGGAGTCGCAGGAACCGTGCGTGACCGGCATCGCGATCGCCGAGGAGGTCGGCGCCAAGAAGACCTTCGTCTGGGCCATCGATTGGCCGGGTTGGTGTCGAGCCGGCAAGACCGGGCTCCTCGCGATCGAGGCGCTGATCGAGCACGGCCCGCGCTACGCCCGCGTCGCGCGCATCGCCGGCGAACCGTTCGGTGCCGTCTCGGCGCACGACCTCTCGACCGTCGACTCGGTGCCGGGCGGGAGCGGGACCGACTTCGGTGTCCCATCGTCCATCACGGACGCCGACCGCCGGCCCGTGACCGAGGCGGAGGCGGAGCGGCTGGCCCGGATCGTCGGCGGCGCCTGGACCGTGTTCGACGCGGTCGCCGCGACCAGCGCCCCGGCAGAGTTACGCAAGGGTCCGCGTGGCGGCGGCCGCGACCGCGACAAGATGGTCGGTCACGTGATCGAGGCCGACCACTACTACGCCCGCGAGATCGGCGTCCGCCTCCGGCCGCCCGACCCATCCGATCGGGCTGCCGTGGAGGCGGAACGGGCGGCGATGCTCGACGTCCTCCGCCAGCCATCCGACGGATCGCCGCTCGCCGACCGCACGTGGACCCAGCGCTACGCCGCCCGCCGCATCGCCTGGCACGCGCTCGATCACGCCTGGGAGATGGAAGACCGCACCGAGCCGGAGCCGGCGACCTGATCCGCGAACCCGGTGGCCGCCGTTGCGCGGCCGATCATGTCCGCGGCGCTCACGCCGGCCGCGCGTAGCGTCACGAACACCGGTATCCCCGGACGACTTCGAGAGCTTCGAACCATCCGGTCGGCGGATGAGCCGGTGGTGGAGGAAGACCGGCGGGGAGGCGCGACCCAGGAGCCGAGCCAGGCGGATCTGGGTCGGGCGTGGCATGCGAGCAGGTCGCGACCGCGGACGACGAGATCGACGCCCTGACGCAGGTCGTCCACGACCACGCAGAACCCGTACGTCCAGTTGCCGTGGCGGTCGCGGATGGGCAGGTCACCCGCCGGCGCGACCTCGTCCGAGCACGGACCGACCAAGCCGTCCATCCACGTCTCGGATCCGCCGCCCAGGGCGACCCGCACCACCGGCCCGGCAAGACCTCGTTCGCGACACGAGCCGGGACAGCCAGGGCCGGACCACGCCCGGCCGTGCTCGTCTGCCCAGCCCCTGAACGTCGTCCTCGTGCAGGCGCATCCGTAGACCAGGTCGTCCGCGCGCAGCTGTGCCAGCGCCGCCGCATACGCGTCCTGCGCGTCCGGATCGCTCTGGCGGACCGGCCCCAGGTCGGGGGTGAACCCCAGCCAGGCCAGATCCTCCAGGAGCGCCGCGTCGTAGGCCGGCCGGCAACGCTGGCGGTCGTGGTCCTCGATCCGCAGCAGCACGCGCCCGGCCGTCGCGCGGGCCACACCCCACGTCCAGAGCGCGTTGGCCACGTGCCCGAGGTGGAGATACCCGGTCGGCGCGGGCGCGAACCGGGTCAGGGTGCCGCGCGGGAGGGCGGAGAGATCAGGCTCGGTCCGTCGTGGCCGTCGCCTCGATCGCGGGTCCGATCGGCAGCCTCGAGGGCCCGCGTTGCGGCGAACAGCCGCCGGTACAGGGCGAGCAGGTCGGCCTGGGGGAGGGGTCCCTCATTCGACATCGTCACGCGCAGCAGTACCTCGCGCTCCCGTTCCGCGTCCCGGATCGCGCGCCGACCCGCGGCCGCCTTGGCCGCCCCGGCCTCGCGGGCCAGCGTCGCCCGTTCGTTGAGGAGCGCGACGATCCGGCGGTCCATCGCGTCGATCCGTCGTCGGAGCCGTCGCAACTCCGGGGTCTCGGCTAGGCGCTGCGCGTCGTCGATCGTCAGCCACGTGCGCCCCCGAAGCGCCGGGCGATCGATTCGAGCGCGAGGTGATAGCCCCGGGCACCCTGTCCGACGATCGATTCGAGCGCGATGTCGTGGAGGTAGTTGACCTTCCGGAACGGCTCGCGGCGCGCCGGATCCGACAGATGGACTTCGACGAATGGCCGCTGGATCGCAAGCAGAGCGTCTCGCAATGCCACGCTCGTGTGCGTCAGGCCACCAGCGTTGACGATGGCGACGTCGAAGTCACGAAGGTGGAGCCGGTCGATCAACGCGCCCTCGTGATTCGACTGGAAGAAAGCGACCTCGAGTCCCAGGTCCTTCGCACGAGCGGCGATGCCGGCATGGATCTCATCGAGCGACTCGTACCCGTAGATCTCGGGCTCGCGCGTGCCGACGAGGTTCAGGTTGGGGCCCTGGAGGACGAGCACGCGGGTCATGCGGCCTGCCCCGCAGCGAGGAGCGAGGACGCCGCGTCCCGCACGATCGCGTCATCGATGTCCGAGCGGACTTCGACCCCTGTCGCGGTCGGGAGGACCCAGCGCAATCGTCCACCTCGGTGCTTCTTGTCGGTCGCCAAGTGGTCAAGCACGGTCTCGAGCGCGTACGGCAGCGGCTCGCGCGCCAGGTCGAGCGTGTCGAGGAGGCGGATGATCCGGTCCGCGCGGTCCGGCGGCGTCACGCCGACCGCGGTCCCGATGCGACACGCGGCTCGTAGGCCGTACGCGACCGCCTCGCCGTGGAGCAGGTCCCCGTACCCGGCGGCCGCTTCCACGGCATGCCCGAGGGAATGCCCGAGATTGAGCGTGATCCGGCCCCCGGTCGCGCCGCGTTCGCGCTCGTCGGCCGCCACGACGTCCACCTTCGCCCAGGCACTGCGCTCGACGATCTCGGCTACGGCACCGCCGTCGAAGGCGTCGACGTCGCCGCGCGCGACCGCTGAGCCGTCCGATTCGAGCAACTCGAACAGGCGCTCGTCGCCGAGCGCCGCCATCTTGACGGCCTCCCCGAGGGCGGCACGCCGCTGCCGTTCGGGCAGGCTGCGCAGCACGGCGATATCGATGACGATGGCGGTCGGCTGGTGGAAGGCGCCCACGAGGTTCTTCCCTTCGGGCAGGTCGACGGCGGTCTTGCCGCCGATCGAGGAATCGATCTGGGCGACCAGGGTCGTCGGGACCTGGATGACCGGGATCCCGCGCAGGAACGTTGCCGCCAGGAAGCCCGCCGCGTCGCCCAGCGCCCCGCCACCGATCGCCACGATGGGCTCGTCCCGCTCGAGTCGCAACCGGGCGAGTCCGCTCGCCGCCGTTTCCACGACGGCCAGCCGCTTGGCCGGCCTCACCCTCGGGCAGCATGATCCGATCGATCGTCCACCCGCGGGTCCGCAGCCCGTCCGACATCGTCTCGCCCACGATCGCCCAGACACCGGGTTCGCTGACGAGGACCGCGCGACGCGCCTCGAGTCGCCGGAGCGCTTCGTCCACGCCGGCTACCGCGATCCCGTCGCCGATCGCCACGCGACCGATCGGTGTCGCCGCCCGAAGCAGCATCGACCCGCTGGCGGATGGCCCGCCATCGAGGCGCGCCTCGATGGCGTCCACGACCCCCGAGACCTCTGCGACGCCGGACAGGCGGACGTCGGCGGCGGCATAGAAGCGCTCCCGCCGCATCGCGAGGTCTCGGAGCGTGCCGATCGGGTCGCGACCGGACACGAGCGGGCGGACATGCGGCGAACGGCGCAGCCGCTGGGCGAGGACCTCGGGGCGGCCGTCGAGCCACACCGACATCCGGCCGCGGTAGAGGGCCCAGCGGTTGCGCGGATCCACGATGGCGCCCCCGCCGGTCGCCACCACGCGCCGGACCGCGGGATCCGGGTCCGCCGCTCCCAGGTCGGCGACCGCCTGTCGCTCCATGGCGCGAAACGCCGCCTCGCCATCCTCTTCGAAGATCGTCGGGATGGACCGTCCGTCGGCGCGCTCGATGCGCTCGTCGAGGTCGATGAAGGTGGCGCCGTGGCGATGGGCCAGGCGCTTGCCGACCACGCTCTTGCCACTGCCCGGGAGCCCGACGAGCACGACGTCCATGGCCGGCCCCTAGTCGTCGCCGCCGGAACCGACCTCGTCGGTCCCGGGCGATTCGTGGGCGGCCCCGCCGGCCACCGGTGCCTCGACTGGAGCGGCGATCCGGCTCCGGTACGACTCGACGTTCGCGCGGACGTCTCCCATGGTGTCGCCACCGAACTTCTCGACGACGAACGAGGCAAGGGTGATCATGACCATCGCCTCGGCCACGACGCCCGCCGCGGGCACGACGCTGATGTCGCTGCGCTCGTAGTGGGCCTTCTCGACAGCCTCGCCCGTGATGAGGTCGGCCGATGGCAGCGGGCGGGCGAGGGTCGAGATGGGCTTGACCGCGCCACGGACCACCAGCGGCTCGCCGTTCGTGACGCCGCCCGTGAGCCCGCCGGCGTTGTTGGTCCGATGGATCCACCGCCCGGCCTCGCCGCGCCCCTCGATCACGTCGTGGACGGCCGAACCGAACCGCCGGGTCTGTTCGAAGCCCAGCCCGAACTCGACGCCCTTGACGATGTTGATGCTCATCACCGCGGCGGCAAGGGCCGCGTCCAGGCGCCGGTCCCAGTGGACATACGAGCCGAGGCCGATGGGCAGGCCGTGGGCGACGACCTCGAACACGCCACCGACCGTGTCGCCGGCGGAGCGCGCCTCGTCGATGCGCGCGATCATCGCGGCTTCCGCGTCAGGATCGGGGCAACGCAGGGGCGACGCATCGGCCTCCTCGCGCGAGCGGGTCGCCCGCGCCGGGTCCAGCGCGACGCCGCCCACTTCTGCCGTGAACGACCAGACCTCGATCCCGAGCTCGCGCAGGAACGCCCGGGCGACCCCCCCGGCGGCGACCCGGGCGGCCGTTTCGCGAGCGGAAGCGCGCTCCAGGACGTTGCGGACGTCGCTGAACCCGTACTTGAGGGCGCCGGCGAGGTCGGCGTGGCCGGGTCGGACCCGGGTGACCGGCGTCGCGCGCTTGTTGCCACCGTCCGCGGCCTCGGCGAGCTCAGCGGCCTCCTCGGGACCGAGGGGACCGACCTGCATGACCCGGGTCCAGTTCTCCCAGTCACGGTTGCGGACGAGCAGCAGGATAGGGGAGCCGAGCGTGCGCCCGTGACGGACACCGCCCAGGATCTCGGCCCGATCCTGCTCGATCGCCTGGCGAGCCCCGCGACCGTACCCACGCTGGCGGCGCGCGAGGTCCACCGCGAGGTCGTCCTCGGTCAGTGCGAGCCCGGCCGGGACGCCCTCGATGGTGGCACCGAGGGCAGGTCCGTGCGACTCCCCAGCGGTCAGGAAGCGGAACGCGGTCACTCGGCCGCGGCCGCCGCCGGTTCGCCGGTCTCGTCGCCGGCGGGTTCGCCCTCCGCGGAACGGAGTCCGCCGGCCCGCGCCTCGGCGAGCTTCGACTGCATGAGCTCGAGTGGCGCCGCCTGCCCGGTCCAGAGCGTGAACGCAGCCGCGCCCTGGTGGAGGAGCATCAACTCGCCGTCGGCGGTGGACGCACCCGCGGCCGCCGCGTCGCGGAGCAGTTGCGTGCGCGCGTAGATGAGGTCGAGCACCAGCAGGTCACCGTGGAGGACTTCGGCTGGCACCGGGCTCACGTCGGTCGTGAGGCCGATCGACGTCGCGTTCACGAGGACCTTGGTCTTGGCCAGCTCGGATTCGATGATGGACTCGTGCCAGGGCATCGCCCGCAGCTCCATGTGCGCCGCGCTCCGGCCGAAGTGCTTCACGAGGCCCTCGGCGCGGTGCAGGTGGCGATTGAACACGATCACCCGCTGGAAGCCCTCGGTGATGAGGCCGTAGACGACGGCTCGCGCGCCGCCGCCGGCCCCAAGGACCACGGCCTGGCGGGGCATCTTCTGCTTGCCCACCAGCCGATCCAGGGCCACCTTGAACCCCGGAACGTCGGTGTTGTGGCCGATCAGCCGCTTGCCCTCGCGAGTGATGGTGTTGACGGCGCCGGTCGCGTGCCCTTCCTCGGTCAGGCGATCCACCATCGGGACCACGCGTTCCTTGTGCGGGATCGTGACGTTGGCACCCAGGAACTCGTCGCCACGCAGTTCGACCACCGCGTCGCCCAGGGCGATCGGGGCGCGGTCCCAGAGCTCGTAGCGGGCGTCGATCCCCAGCGCATCGAAGGCGGCCTGCTGCATGGCGCCCGAGAGCGAATGGGCCACCGGGTGGCCGATGAGGACCACGCGCTTCGTCATGCTCGCACCCCTTGGAGGTCGTCGAAGAAGGTCGGATAGGAGATCGCGGCCGAACCCGGCCGTGCGATCGTCGTGCTGTCGGTCGCCAGCAGCCCGGCGACGGCGAAGGTCATCGCGAGCCGGTGGTCATCGAGGCTGTCGGTCGCGGCCCCGCGGAGCCTCGCGCCGCCCTCGATGCGCAGGTCGTCGCCATCGACGTCGATCCGGGCGCCCATCGCCCGCAGGCCCGCGGCGATCCCGGCGATCCGGTCGGATTCCTTGTGCCGGAGTTCGCCGGCACCCCGGATGGTCGTCGTGCCGGTCGCCCGGGCCGCGGCGAGGCACAGGACCGGGATCTCGTCGATGGCCGCCGCCACGTCCTCGGGCGCAAGGTCGATCGAGCGGAGCGCTGATGAGCGGACGACGAGATCGGCGAGCGGCTCGCCGACGCCGTCGTCGTCGACGCCATCGACGCCATCGACGCCCACCGCGCGCTCCTCGATGTCGGCGCCCATCGCTCGCAGGATGTCGATGACGGCCCGTCGAGTCGGGTTGACGCCGACGTCGCGGAGGGTCAGCTCGGCATCCGGGTGCGTGGCGCCGGCGACGAGCCAGAACGCCGCCGCCGATACGTCGCCCGGGACGCGATCGTCGATCGCCTGCACCGCCACGCCTCCTTGCACCGTCCAGGCCACCCGGCCGTCACCATCGTCCTCGCGCCGTACCGGCACGCCACGCGCTCGCAACATCCGTTCCGTGTGGTCGCGTGTCTCGACCCGCTCGCGGACCGTCGTCCCACCCTCGGCCCGAAGACCTGCCAGCAGGACGGCCGACTTGACCTGTGCCGACGGCACCGGCGTCGCGTAGTCGATCGCCTGCAGCGGGGTATGCCCGACCACGGTGAGGGGAGGGAGGGAGTCGTGGTCTCGAGCGTGGAGCACCGCGCCCATGCGACGCAGCGGTTCGATGATACGAGCCACTGGACGGCGGCGCAACGAATCATCGCCCGTCAGGACGCCCGTCAGGGGCAGGCCGGCAAGCATCCCGGCGATGAGTCGCAGACTCGTGCCGGAGTTGCCGCAATCCAGGATGCCGTCCGGTTCCCGCAGGCCGTCGGCGCCGCGGCGAGGTCGACCCGATAGTCCACGCGGCCGTCGCGCTCGTGCTCCCGCTCGATCCGCGCCCCGAGCGCGCGCATGATGGCCGCCGTGGAGCGGACGTCCGCCCCGTCGCCCGCCCCCTCGATCCGACTCTCTCCGGCGGCCAGCGTCGCGAAGAGCAGCGCCCGATGGCTGACCGACTTGTCGCCGGGCAGGCGCAACTCCCCGCGCAGGCGCGCGGCGCCGTGGACCGTGGCGACGTCAGTCGTGCTCAATGCCTGGCCAGCCCGCCGTTCCCGCCGATGCCCATCTCCGCAGTGGATACGACCGGGTCGCCGTGGAGGCCGCGGACGTGCGCATGGACCGGCACGAGGGTCGCCATGAGGTCATCGAACTGCTCGAGCGTGAGCTGCTGCTCGGCATCGGACAGGGCCTGGTCGGGCGTCGGGTGGACCTCGACCATGACGCCGTCTGCCCCCACCGCGATGCCGCCCACCGCGAGCGGCTTCACCAGCCAGCGCTTCCCGGTCGCATGCGACGGGTCCACGATGACCGGCAGGTGGGTGAGGTGGTGGAGCAGCGGGCACCGCCGCCAGGTCCATCGTGTTGCGCGTGTACGTCTCGAAGGTCCGGATCCCGCGCTCGCACAGGATCACGTTGGGGTTGCCCGGAGCTGACGATGTACTCCGCGGCCATCAGCCATTCCTCGACGGTGGCGCCGTAGCCACGCTTGAGCATGACCGGACGGGCAACGCGCCCCACGTCCCGGAGCAGCGAGTAGTTCTGCATGTTCCGGGTGCCGATCTGGAGGATGTCCGCGTACTCCGCGACGATGTCCACCTGCGAGGGTTCCATCACCTCGGTGATGACCGGCAGGCCGGTCCGCTCGCGCGCCTCGGCGAGGTAGCGCAGCGCCTCCACGCCCAGTCCCTGGAACGCGTACGGGCTCGTCCGCGGCTTGAACGCGCCACCGCGCAGGATCGTCGCCCCGGCCGCCTTGACCGAATCGGCCGTCTCGAACAGCTGGTCGCGACTCTCCACCGAGCAGGGGCCGGCCATCATCGTCAGCGATCCGTCGCCGATCACCGCGTCCAGCACGTGGATCACCGTGTCCTCGGGGTGGAACTCGCGGGACGTGAGCTTGAAGGGCCGCGAGATCGGGGTGACGGCCTCCACGCCGGGCAGGGCCGCGAGCTGGCCGGCCAGGGCCTGCTTCCTGCTGCCCATGTCGCCGACGACGGCGATCACGATGCGCTCCGGACCCGCGTGGTCGTACGGCGTCATCCCCTCGCCCAGGATGTAGCTCTTGACTCCCAGGACCTCGGCTTCGCTGGCGCCGACGGTCATCACGACGAACATCGCGGTGTGGTCTCCTCGTCGGTCGGTCGGCCAAACAAAAAAGCAGAGGTCTTGCCTCTGCCTCGTTCGCCCGGCACGACCCGTGCCCCCGGTCCTAGCGACCGGAGACGTTCATGCCGGGCATCGAAAGTAGAAGGTGGGACTCATGCGTGTCCGGAGTGTGCCGACCGAGCGCCCCGCTGTCAACGCACGCACGGCGCTGCACGCACGCGCGCCGTCACGCTCGAACCGGTCGAGCAGGGCGTCAGCCTGGAACAGGTCGATGCGGCAGTCGAGCAGGTCCACGATCGACTGCAGCGGGGCCTCCTCCTCGACCTGCTCCTCGATGAACCACTGGAGGAACTGGGGTTCGCGATGATCGCCGGCCGACGCGGCGACCGCCGGCCATCCGGTCGAACTGGGCAGCGACGTCCTTCTCGGACTTGAGCGCCGGCGGGCCGCCGCGAGCGCAGCTCGAACCGCGTGGACGGTGGCCTCGAGCGTCGGGCAGGTCGAGATCGATCTCGTTGTCCGGACCAGGAATTCGACGATCTTCTGGGCGTGCTGGGCCGTCCTCGATCGGCCGGACGCGGAGGACCTTGCCCCAGCGCTTCGAGACTCCTTCGATCGAAGTAGCACGCGCGATCGCCATGTACAGCAGGGAGCCGACCGAGCTCGTCGCCGATCAGGGCGATGAGCGAGCTGGCGCAGGTCGCTGTCGATCACCGGACGCCGTCCAGTCCGGGCCCACCGGCGATGGGGCTGACGTCCCCGTCCGGCCGCTGGCCGAGCGCTCATGATAGGATGGCGCCCGCCGCGGCGACGGAGAGGTCGCATAGAGGTCTAGTGCAGCGGTTTGCTAAACCGCCATGTGGGGTAACCTGCATCGAGGGTTCGAATCCCTCCCTCTCCGCCAGACCTCTCCAGGGCCAGCGGCGATGCATGCGCCCGTAGCTCAGTGGATAGAGCGTTAGGTTGCGGACCTAAAGGTCGTGAGTTCGAGTCTCGCCGGGCGCGCCACCCTCCTCGGAGAAGCACGCTCGTGACGGACGCGCTCGGATCACGCATGCGCCGCCACGGCGGCGTGATCGCGTTCGCCGTCCTGGGTGTGCTCGCGTTCGCCGTCCTGTTCTACGCCGGTCGCAACGGCACGTTCTACGGCGACGAGTGGTCGTTCGTCGGGATCGAGGGCATCGGCACCATCGACGACTGGATGCGGCCCTGGGGCGCGCACTGGGTGATGGTGCCCATGATCCTGTGGCGGAGCGTCTTCACGGTCGTCGGGCTCGGGTCGTACCTGCCGTACCTCGCGATCCTGCTCGTCCTCCACATCCTGGCGGCGACCGCGCTCGTTCACGCTCGTTCGTCGCGCCAGCGGCGACCTCGTCGCGCTCTGCGCCGCCGCCGTGTTCCTCTTCCTGGGAAGCGCCTATCAGAACCTCTTCTGGGCCTTCCAGTACGCGTTCGTCATCTCGACCGCCGCCGGACTGTGGGCGCTCGTCGCGTTCGAGCGCGGCGATCGACGGGGTTCGTCCGCCGGGGCGGCGCTGCTCCTCGTCTCCGTGGCATCGTCGGGCATGGGTGTCCCGTTCACCGTCGCGGCCGGCGTCGAGCTGCTCGTCGATCGCCGCCGGCGCCGCGCCATCGTCTGGCTGCTTCCCGTCGTGCTCGTGTTCGCGCTCTGGTACCTCGGGTTCGGCCGGGCGGCGGCGTCCGCCACCGGGGCGGCTCGAGCGGTCACCTTCATGAGCGGGTTCAGGTCCGTGTCGGCGGCGCCGGCTCGCGCCAGCCTGACACCGGCCGTCATCTCCTTCGCCGAGGATGCTCGACAGCCTGCGCGCCGTCACGCGCCGCCGCGAGCCCCGCCAGCCCGAAGGTCCCCAGCCGACGGCTGCCACCGAGCTCGGCGATGCGCTCGAGGCCGACGCGAGCGGTCCGCGCGCGAGTACGAGTCGCGGGCCGGTGCCGCGGGCGGGGTCGATCGACGGACCAGGTCGCGCCCAAGGGCTGCGGGCAGGCGCCTCGCGGCGGGAAGCAGGTCGTCGGTCGGCGCCGCGGTGCGGACGAGGATTGCGCCAGACGTCGACGCGCGCGAGCGCCGGCCCGGACATCCTGCATGCACTGGGTCCAGGCCTCAACGCGCGCGATCGGCGGTCCGCGGTCGTCCGAGACGACGTCCGGCTTGCGGATGTTGAGGCAGCTCCGCCCGACTTCGTGCCGGGGAACGCGGATGACGCGACTCGATCAGGTATCCGCCATCGGCCTGCCCCATCGAGAACAGGGAGATGTAGCCCTTGCGGCTGGCCAGGCCGACCGAGAACCAGCGGCCGGCCGGGACCCTTGCTGTCGGCGTAGTCGTACGACCCGTAGCCGATGAGCGGCCCGCCGTAGTCGTACATCGTGACGTCGATCCCGGGCAGGGCCTCGAGGAGGACGTCGTGCAGGCGACGCATCTGCGCCCGTCGCGGCTCGTCGAGCGCGTCGATGAGGGCCGCGGCCGCGCCCGTCCGACCTCCGTCATGCGTGACTCCTCCGAGGCCGGTCCGTCGACTCCTCGGCCTACGGGACCGGCGAGCGGCAGATACACGGTCGACCGCGGCGCTCCATGCCAGCGACGAGCCCCGATGCGCCTCGATCACGCCGGTCGCCTTCCTCGGTCTCGGCACGATGGGCGCGGCGATGGCCGCCAACCTGGCGCGGGCCGGCTTCCCGGTCACCGGCTGGAACCGGACGCCCGGCCGCGCCCCGGACCTGCCGCGAGCTCGGGGTCACCGAGGCGGCGACGCCGCGCGACCGGCGGCCGCCTGGCCGACATCGTGGTCATCTGCGTGTCGGACACCCCCGACGTCGAGGCCGTGCTGTTCGGGCCGGACGGCGTCGTGGACGGGGCCCGACCCGGGCACGCTCGTCGATCGATTGCTCGACCATCGCCCCGTCGGGCTCCTGGGACTTCGCCGCGCGCCTGCGCGAGCGCGACCTGGCGATGGTCGATGCGCCCGTCTCGGGCGGCAGCGAGGGCGCGCGCAACGCCACGCTGACGATCTTCGTCGGCGGCGACGCGGACGACGTCGAGCGCGCCCGGCCGGTCCTCGGCGGCGCTGGGCCGGACCATCACGCACGTCGGTCCGATCGGCGCCGGCCAGGCGGTCAAGGCCGTCAACCAGGTGATCCTCGCCGGCGCCTACCTCGGCGTGGCCGAGGGCATCGTCCTCGGCGATCAAGGCCGGCCTCGACGTCGAGCAGGTCGTCGGCGGCGCTCGGCGGCGGAGCCGCCCAGAGCTGGGTCCTCGCCAACCGGAGCGGCCGGATGATCGACAACGACTACCCGCTCGGGTTCAAGGTCGCGCTCCACCGCAAGGACCTGGGCATCGCCCTCGGAGCTCGCCGGCGCAGCTCGGCGCCGCCCTGCCCGTCAGCGCACTCGCCGCCCAGCTCGAGTCCGGGCTGATCGCCCAGGGCCACGCCGACGACGACATGTCCGCGCTGGCCCGCGCGATCCGCGGGCTGTCCGGCCTCGACGACTGACCTCGGTCCGGGCGCTGCGGCGTCGCCGCCGCGTCAGTCCAGGCCCACCAGCAGCATCGGGTCGCCCAGCTTGCCGTCGTAGCGCGGCCGGAACCGGTCGCGGTTGTACATGACCGGGACGTCCACCTTGCGCGGCCCGAGCGCCGGGTCGGGCAGCGCCGTGTGGGCGTACTTGCCGTCCTGGATCGCGACCATCCGGCCGGTGACCCCGCTCTCGACGAGGTCCATCGCCACGTTCGCGAACGTCGTCGCGACCATCGAGTCGATGGAATCGGGCTCGCCGGAGCGCAGGTCGTAGGTCAGCTCGGACGCGAGCGTCTCGATCCCGGTCCGCCGCCGCAGCTCCTCGGCCAGCGCCTCGCCGACGTTCGCCTTGTGGCGATGACCGAACGCGTCGGCCTCGCCGACGTCGTCCATCTGGGCGCCCTTCCAGATCGCGCCCTCGGCGGTGATCACGAAGGCGTAGTGGCTCGGGTTGTTGCGGTGGTCCTCGGCCAGCAGCGCGGCCAGCGCGTCGAGGTCGTACGGCTCCTCGGGGATGACGCAGCGACCGGACGTCACGTAGGCGGTGTACAGCGCGGAGAAGCCGGCGTCGCGCCCGAAGATCCGGAAGACGCCGATCCGCTCGTGCGACCCGAGCGTCGTGCGCTGGCGGTTGATGGCCTCCTTCGCCCGGGTGATGGCCGTCGAGAACCCGATGCAGTACTCGGTGCCCTGGACGTCGTTGTCCATGGTCTTGGGGATGGCCATCAGGGCGACGCCCGCGTCGGCGAGGACCTGCGAGTAGGACAGCGTGTCGTCGCCGCCGATCGTCACGAGGACGTCGATGCCCGAGCGCGCGACGAGGTGGTCGAGGACGAGCGGGCGTCAGGTCGTAGACGCCGTCGGCGGTCTCGAAGCGGGCGCGGTCGGCCTCGGCCAGCCAGGGCGGCAGCCCGGCGGCCCTCATCTTGCGCGGGTTCGTCCGCGACGTGTGCAGCATGGTGCCGCCGGTCCGGTCGATCGTCCGGGTGTTGTTCCGGTCGAGCGGCCGGAGGTAGCCCGGTGCCGCCGCCGTCCGGGAGGTCCGGCTGGACGTGGGTCAGGGCCTCCCAGCCGCGGCGCAGGCCGAGGACGTCGTAGCCCGCCTCGGTGGCGCGGTAGACGACGCTCTTGATGACGGCGTTGAGGCCGGGGACGTCGCCGCCGCCGGTCAGGATCGCGATGCGTTTCGTACTGGTCATGGCGCGCGGAATCCTACTCCTGTGCCCGGTCGCGACCGGTTGCGGTTGGGTGTCGGCGGCTCCGCGGCCCGGCGACGTCGGCCGCAGGGCGCGTCTGCTAGCATCGAGCCATGAACTACGAGCTGTTCATGGGCGAGGCCCTGGCCGAGGCGCAACTGGCCGCCGGCGCGCGGCGAGCGGCCCGATCGCCGCCGTCGCCGTCGTCGACGAGGCGATGGTCGCCCGGGCCCACGACCGGGTCGAGGAATCGAACGACCCGACCGCGCATGCCGTGGTCGTCGCCCTGCGCGAGGCCGCCCGCCGGCTGGGCCGGACGCGCCTCGCGGACGCCACGATCTTCACGACCCTCGAGCCGTGCGCGATGTGCGTCGGCGCCCTGCTCGAGAGCGACGTCGAGGCGCTCGTCTACGCCGTTCCCGAACGACCGTCGACGGCGCCGCCGGGCACCGTCCTCCAGCTCGCCCAGCACGCCGCGCTGCCGCGCCGGATCAAGGTCGTCAGCGGCATCCGGCGCGACGAGGCCGAGGCGCTGTTCGCGGGTGTCCCGACCGCCTGAGCCGGCTCGGCGGGCCGTCGGTTTGGTATCCTCTCCCGCGGAGAGGTGTCCGAGTGGTTGATGGTGCCGCTCTCGAAAAGCGGTGTGCGAAAGCACCGCGGGTTCGAATCCCGCCCTCTCCGCCACAGACGCTCGTCGTCTGACGGCCCATGCCGGCGTTGGCGCCTGCGCGCGCTCGCTCACGCACCTTCGGGTGCGCTCGCTCTCGTGCTCGGCTCGCCGCCTTGGCCTCTCGACGAGCGAGTCCGTCATCCTCGACGGTCGACGTCGATTCGACAGTCGGTTCGCGATGCTCTCGGGGAGAGGTCGCCTAGTGGACTATGGCGCCGCACTGGAAATGCGGTTCGGGGCAACCCGTCGCGGGTTCGAATCCCGCCCTCTCCGCCACACTCGCCCGGCGCCGGACGCCCGAGCCCGCGTCGTCGCCTCCGCGGTCCTCGCTCACGCACCGTCGGGTGCGCTCGCTGCGGTGCTCGATCGCCGCCTTCGCCTCGAACGCCCGCGCGCGCCGGGCGACAGGTCCACGATCGCCGCCTTCGGCCGCGACGCCCTGCGCCAGGCGGCCGACTCGCCCGGTGCGCGGATCGGCGCGCATTCCGACGCTGGCGTCGATAGGCCGACTCGTGAACGAGATCGTGCCGGTGCCGATGGGGGAGTTCCGGTTCGCGGCCGATGAGCCGTATGCGGGCGAGGTCGGGCGTCGTCATCGCGTATGCCGTCCGCCATCCGGCGGGCGTCCTCCTGTTCGACACCGGCTTCGGGTTCGGCAACGCCGAGCTCGACGCGTACTACCAGGTCGCGCGCCCTGCCCGTCGCCGCAGGCGCTCGCCGACGCCGGCATCGCCCTCGACGACATCACGGCCGTCGTCAACTGCCACCTCCACGTCGACCATGCCGGGCCAGAACGGCGACTTCCCGGGCATCCCGATCTACGTCCAGGCGGCGGAGTGGGAGGTCGCCCACACGACCGACCACACGATCCTGGACTGGATCGACTTCGCCGGGCGCCGACTACCGCCGGATCGACGGCGACCACGACCTGTTCGACGGGCATCCGGATCATCGCGACGCCGGGTCACACGCCCGGCCACCAGTCGCTGGTCGTCGAGACGACCCGCTGGCCTCGACGTCCTGACCGGCCAGGCGGTCTACACGCGCCGGCGAGTGGGCCGGCGAACCCGGCGCTCGGGAGGGCCGGACGCGCGCGCCGGACCCGGCCGCGTACGACCGCTCGATCGAGCGGCTCCGCGCGCTCGATCCGGTCGCGGTCCGGTTCGGCCACGACCCCGAGCCTGGTCGCGGCGAGCCGCCGATGCGACCGCCCCTGCTATCCTTCCCGGGCCGTGCTAGGCGGGGAACTAGCGGTGCCCTGTAGCCTGCAATCCGCTCCAGCAGGGCCGAATCCCCTCTCGAGGTCTCCGTTCTCGGATCGCCGCCCGACGGTGCGACGTTGAGGATCGGGTCCCGCGCAGCGACGAACCGCGAACCGTGTCAGGTCCGGAAGGAAGCAGCACTAAGCGATCATCGTCGGGTGCCGCGGAACGGCCTGGTCCGAGCCGCTCGTCACGGTGGGCCCGGGAACGTGTCGGTCGAAGGAGGGTGCACGGCATTTCTGATCCGCCCGCCCTCGACCGGAGGAGGTCGTGACCTCGACCGTCCCGCACCAGGCCCTGTACCGACGCTGGCGCGCCCAGACCTTCAGCCAGATCGTCGGCCAGGAGGCGGTCGTCGAGACGCTGCGCAACGCCGTCCGGACGGAGCGCGTCTCGCACGCGATCCTGTTCGTCGGACCGCGCGGCACCGGCAAGACGTCGCTGGCCCGGATCCTGGCCAAGGCGGTCAACTGCACGGACCTCCAGGACGGCGACCCGTGCGACGCCTGCGACGCGTGCGTCGCGATCCGCGAGGGCACGACCCTCGACGTCCTCGAGATCGACGCCGCCTCCAATCGCGGGATCAACGAGGTCCGCGAGCTGCGCGACCGCCTGGCCTATCCGCCCGGCCACCTGCGGCGCAAGGTCTACATCCTCGACGAGGCGCACCAGATCACCAAGGACGCCTGGAACGCGCTCCTCAAGTCGCTCGAGGAGCCGCCCGACTTCGTGATCTTCATGTTCGCCTCGACCGAGCCGTCGGGCTTCCCGCCGGCGATCCTGTCGCGCCTCCAGCGCTACGACGTCCGTCGCCTGACGATCCCCGAGATCGAGGGCAAGCTGCGCCGGATCCTCGAGGCCGACGGGCGCACGGTGGAGCCCGGCCGCGGTGCACCTCATCGCCCGGCTCGCGGCCGGCGGCATGCGCGACGCGGAGTCGATCCTCGACCAGCTGCTCTCGACGACGGGCGACGACGCGTCACCGAGGCGGATGTCCGCGACCTGCTCGGCCTGGCCGACGCGGCCGCCGTCGACGGGTTCGTCGACGCGCTGCTCGCCGGCGACGCGGCCGCCGGGATCGCCATCCTCGATCGCTCTCGAGGAGCGCGGCCGCGACCCGCGGGC
>CAVURB010000003.1:677500-821997 GCA_963743815.1 uncultured Chloroflexia bacterium
GTCTCTCATGTGGGAACCTGGGCGGACCACCGTCCAACGCTAAATACTCTTGGCGACCGATAGTGAACGAGTACCGTGAGGGAAAGGTGAAAAGCACCCCGGAAGGGGAGTGAAATAGTACCTGAAACCACGTGCCTACAAGCAGTCAGAGGGTGTTGCCGGTTCGCCGGTAGCCTGATGGCGTGCCTTTTGAAGAATGAGCCGACGAGTTACGTGTGTGTGGCGAGGTTAAGTCCGCGAAGGACGGAGCCGGAGCGAAAGCGAGTCTGAATAGGGCGATCAGTCGCACGCAGTAGACCCGAAACCGAGTGACCTATCCATGGCCAGGTTGAAGCGGGAGTAATGTCTCGTGGAGGACCGAACTCACTAGCGTTGAAAAGCTAGGGGATGAGCTGTGGATAGCGGTGAAATGCCAATCGAACTCGGAGATAGCTGGTTCTCCCCGAAATAGCTTTAGGGCTAGCCTCGGGCGTTCAATCACGGGGGTAGAGCACTGGATGGGCTAGGGGGCTTCCCGCTTACCAACCCCAACCAAACTCCGAATCCCGTGATTTCAGAGCCCGGGAGTCAGACTGCGAGGGCTAAGCTTCGTGGTCAAAAGGAAAACAGTCCGGACCGCCAGCTAAGGTCCCTAAATCCAAGCTAAGTGGTAAAGGATGTGGATTCGCACAGACAACCAGGATGTTGGCTCAGAAGCAGCCACCATTGAAAGAGTGCGTAACAGCTCACTGGTCAAGTGGATCTGCGCCGAAAATTCAGCGGGGCTCAAGCTTGGTACCGAAGCTGCGGATCAGGTGATCGGTTCGCCGATCATCTGGTGGTAGGGGAGCGTTCCGTCAGCAGTGAAGGTCGACCGTGAGGACGGCTGGAGTGGATGGAAGTGCGAATGTCGGCATGAGTAGCGCAATGTGAGTGAGAATCTCACACGCCGTAAGCCTAAGGTTTCCTGAGGAAGGCTTGTCCGCTCAGGGTTAGTCGGGCCTAAGCCGAGGACGAACGTCGTAGGCGATGGACATCCGGTTCATATTCCGGAACCACTAACGATCGTTTGCACCGCAAGGTGTCGCCTGGGGGTAGGAGAACGGAGGTTGGCCGGCGCAAGCCGGTCGAGTCCCGGATCTGATCCCAGGTGAGAGCAATGGCATGACACGGTGTGGTAGCTCGAGCGCGTTTTGGCTATACGCGTCTAAACCGGTAGGGGGATCGGACAGGTAAATCCGTCTGATCATTCAACCCCGAGCAGTGAATGAAAGGGGCTTCTGCCTCGATTCGAGTGAGCCATGCTGGCGAGAAAAGTGTCTAGCGAGATCAATAGTGTCCGTACCGCAATCCGACACAGGTAGGCGGGTAGAGCATACCAAGGCGATCGGGAGAACCCTCGTTAAGGAACTCGGCAACATGGCCCCGTAACTTCGGGAGAAGGGGCGCTTCGCGGCTGCTGCTTGCAGTGGTCGATCGAAGCCGCAGTGAAAAGGCCCAGGCGACTGTTTAGCAAAAACACAGGTCTCTGCGAAAGCGAAAGCTGACGTATAGGGGCTGACGCCTGCCCAGTGCCGGAAGGTTAAGAGGAGAGGTGCAAGCTTTGAATCGAAGCCCCGGTAAACGGCGGCCGTAACTATAACGGTCCTAAGGTAGCGAAATTCCTTGTCGGGTAAGTTCCGACCCGCACGAATGGCGTAACGATCTGGGCGCTGTCTCAACGAGGGATCCGGCGAAATTGAAGTACCTGTGAAGATGCAGGTTACCCGCGGCAGGGCAAAAAGACCCCGTGGAGCTTTACTGCACCCTGATATTGGATTGGGAATTAGCTTGTGTAGGATAGGTGGGAGGCTGTGAAACTGGGGCGCTAGCCTCGGTGGAGCCGACGTTGAAATACCACCCTTGTTGATTTCCGGTTCTAACCGCGACCCGTGATCCGGGCGCGGGACAGTGTCAGGCGGGCAGTTTGACTGGGGCGGTCGCCTCCTAAAGTGTAACGGAGGCGCCCAAAGGTTCCCTCAGGCTGAATGGAAACCAGCCGAAGAGTGCAAAGGCATAAGGGAGCTTGACTGCGAGACCTACAAGTCGAGCAGAGACGAAAGTCGGGCTTAGTGATCTGGTACCTCCGAGTGGAAGGGGTATCACTCAACGGATAAAAGCTACCCCGGGGATAACAGGCTGATGGTGCCCAAGAGTTCACATCGACGGCACCGTTTGGCACCTCGATGTCGGCT
Organism: uncultured Chloroflexia bacterium; assembly: GCA_963743815.1. Taxonomy (GTDB): domain Bacteria; phylum Chloroflexota; class Limnocylindria; order Limnocylindrales; family CSP1-4; genus SPCO01. The sequence goes on from CAVURB010000003.1 coordinate 679,714, forward strand.
CGTCGCATCCTGGGGCGGAAGTACGTCCCAAGGGTTTGGCTGTTCGCCAATTAAAGCGGCACGCGAGCTGGGTTCAGAACGTCGTGAGACAGTTCGGTCTCTATCCGCCGTGGGCGTAGGGAACTTGAGAGGAGTTGCTCCTAGTACGAGAGGACCGGAGTGAACGAACCGCTGGTGTGCCAGTTGTCCCGCCAGGGGCACCGCTGGGTAGCTATGTTCGGTCGGGATAAGCGCTGAAAGCATCTAAGTGCGAAGCTCGCCTCGAGATGAGGTTCCCCACCGGGTCAACCGGGTAAGACCGCAGGGAGACCACCTGTTTGATAGGCCGCATGTGGAAGTCCGGTGACGGATGAAGCTGAGCGGTACTAACGGTCGAGGGCTTGACCTCTTCAGCTACTGACCAGGGGTCAGTGGCTGGGATCGTGATCCGATCCTTGACGACTCAACCACGAGATCGAAGATCTCTTCCGGCGCCCGCCGGGTCCGTCGGGACCCGTGCGCAGCCGCTGCCGACACGTCCAGACGCAAGAGATCCCGGTGACTCTAGCGGAGAGGCCATACCCGTTCCCATCCCGAACACGGAAGTCAAGCTCTCCAGCGCCGAAGATACTGAGAGGGCAGCCTTTCGGGAAAATAGGTCGTCGCCGGGATTTTTGCGTTTCCTGCGGGAACCGTTCCGGGACGTTCCTGACCGGATCCTGCGCGACGCGGGGTATCCTTCACGACCCATGACCTCGACGAGCGTGCCCGCCACCCCGACGACCACCGACGCCGTCCCCGACGACGGGCGCCATCTGCCCGTACCTGCTCGCGGCCGACGGCGGTTGGCGCGCCTCCACGCCGACCCGCGCGCATCGTTGCACGGCGGTCGCCCCGGCTGCCGTCCTCGCGCCCGACAAGCAGCGGCGGCTCTGCCTCGTCGACGAGCACGTCACGTGCGCGACGTATCTCGCCGCGACCGGCGCATCGCCGTCCGCCGAGCGTGGTGGGCCAGGCCGCGACCCGGCGTCCCCGGGCCGATCGCCACGGTCACGACCCATCACCAGGACCGCGCCGCTCGTCCTGGACCATGGACGGATGAGCGTGTCGATGCCGCTGCTGCGCGGCGAGCGCAACGTCGCCCAGTTCGTCCTCATCGGGCTCATGGGGCTCGCGTTCGCCGCGATCGTGCTCGCGCGCCTGTCCATGACGCCGGCGCCGGCGGCGATGGCGGCTCCGTCGTCGGAGCGCAGGCCACGTCGTCTCCGACGGCCGGGGCGACAGCCGGGCCGGACCGCAGCGCCGGTGGCCGCCACGACGGCACCACAGCGGACGCTGGTCCCCGACGGAGGTCGAGCCCACGCCCCCGGCCGAGCCCGAGGCGACCCCGACGGCCGCGCCGTCTGCGGCGCCCCCAGCGATCGTCCCGACGACCTACACGGTCAAGAGCGGCGACACGCTGAGCGGGATCGCCGACGAGTTCGGGACCACGTGGCAGGAGATCGCGAAGCTCAACAAGATCGAGGACCCCGGCCGTCTCCGTGTCGGTCAGGTGCTGCGAGCTGCCCTGAGGCCGGGCGCGCGACCCTTATCGCTGACACCCTCGACAGTAGCGACGTCACGAACCCGCCGGCCTTGACCTCCGTGATCCGCGTGCCGCATCGCGGACACGCGCTGGCCGCCCTTCATGTGGACCGCGAGGAAGTCGCGGACCTGGGTCTCGAACGTCGGCGGCACGCGTCGGCGAAGGATCTCGACCGCGTCTCGCGAGCGTCGCCCGGTCGCGTCGTACAGCGCATCGATCTCCTCGGGCGCCAGGCTGGCACGCTTCCGGAAGGGCAGGAGGCCGGCCGCGTGGAGGATCTCGTCGCTGTAGGCGTTGCCGATCCCGGCCACGAACGACTGGTTGCGGAGAAGGTTCTTGAGCTCCCCGGGATGCGCGGCGGATCCGGTCCCGCCACACCTCCAGGGTGAGCTGCGGGTCGTCGGCGTCCGGTCCGATCTCGCCGCGGCCAAGACCCGGCACGGACCGCTCGACGCCCGCCGGCAGCAGGTAGACCTTGCCCATCTGCGTCGGGTCGCGATAGCGGATCTCCGGCAGGCCGTCGGCCGGCAGGCAGCCAAGTCGGCACCGCGGGTCCACGCGGCGAACGGCGGCCGCGGCCGAGGCGCTTCCGGGCGCGGCCCCAGACCCAGCACCACGGCGGTCTTCGTCGGGTGCTTGACCGCCGCTCCGGCGGCGAGTTGGAAGCGGCCGGTCAGCATCGGGTTGACCACGATGGCATCGCGATCCAGGTCGATCATCAGGAACTTGCCCCGGCGCCGGATCGCGACGAGCCGCTGTCCGACGAGCGCCGCGAGCTCGGCCGGGGTGCCTCGGACCGCGAGCGGCCCCGGAGCGCTCGACGGTCCGGATCTCGCGACCGCGCAGGGCCGCGTCGAACGCCTCGGCGACGACGGTCAGATCGGGAGATTCAGGCACGGCGGGGCGATTGTAGCCGCGCAAAGGCCTGTGCTAGACTCTCCCGGCCCCAAGAGGCATGGACAGCTGAAGAGCGGAATCAGGCACCAGCGCACGCGAAGGAGCGGACCGCGGAGTTCGATCACCACGGACCCAACCCCCACCGTCCCTGTCACGGCCTGAGCGTCGCTCAGGCCGTTCGTGATTCTCGGGAGCAAATCCACGACAGGAGTGACTACGACATTGACCGAAGAACAGCAGGGCGGGACCGCGCCTGACACGGAGGCGAACGCCGCCGTGAGCACCCAGGCGTCCCGAGGAGCCCGTCGGGGCGATCGCCGTCGCCGACGAGCCCGCCCCCAGCGCGGCGGAGCCGGCGGCTGAGGCCGACGTGACCGCCGATACCCCCGCCGAGGCCATCGCCGACGCGCCCGTGGAAGCGGTTGCGGACGAAGCGCCCGCGGCTGTCGCCGAGGTCGTTGAAACCGCCGACGCGCCCGTGGAGGCCGTTGCCGGCGAAGCGCCTGAAGCCGTTGCCGCCGAGGTACCCGCCGAGACCGTCGCCGACGCCCCCGTGGAGGCCGCTGCGGACGAAGCGCCCGCGGCTGTCGCCGAGGTCGTGGAAACGGCCGACGCCCCCGTACAGGCCGAGTCCGAGCCGGTGGGCGAGGCCACCGAGCCTGCCGCTGACTCCGTGCTCGACGTGGCCGACACCGAGGACGCTCCCGCCGCCGACGATGAGCCCGAGCCCGTTGCACCGCCGCGCGAGCTGGGCCCGGAGCCCACGACGATGGAGGAGCTGCTCGCCGAGCAGGACTCCGACATCAAGAGCTTCAAGCACGGTGACGTCGTCGAGGGGAACGTCGTCCGGATCGACAAGGACGAGATCCTCGTCGACATCGGTGCGAAGTCCGAGGGCGTCGTCAGCAACCGCGAGCTGTTCGGTCGCAGCGGCGAGGGTCAGGCACCCTTGGCCATCGGTGACACGGTCCTCGTCTACGTTCTCCAGCCGGAGTCGCCCGAGGGCCATGCCGTCCTGTCGCTTCGCCGCGCCGGCCTCGAGCGCAAGTGGCGCGCGATGCAGGAGCAGTTCGAGGCGGGCGTCATCATCGAGGCGCCGGTCATCGACCACAACAAGGGCGGGCTCATCGTCGATTGCGGCATCCGCGGCTTCGTGCCGATCAGCCAGATCGTCGACTTCCCGCGCCGACCGCAGAACGACCAGCCGCGCGACGCGGCCCAGGAGATCGCGGAGAAGCTGCAGCCGTTCGTCGGCCGCAAGCTGCGCCTCAAGATCCTCGAGGTCAACCGCAAGGCGAACCGCCTGATCCTCTCGGAGAAGGTCGCCCTGTACGAGGAGCGACGCGAGAAGCGCGACGAGCTGTTCAGCAGCCTGCAGGTCGGCCAGAAGGTCACCGGCACGGTCCGCAGCATCGCGCCATTCGGCGTCTTCATCGACCTGGGCGGGATCGACGGCCTCGTCCACAAGAGCGAGCTCTCGTGGAACAAGGTCAACAACCCCGAAGCCGGCTACAAGGTCGGCGACGAGGTCGAGGCCGAGGTCATCGATATCAACCACGAGCGAGGCCGGATCAGCCTGTCGATCCGCCGCCTCCAGCCGGACCCGTGGCACTCCACGGTCGCCGACTTCAACGTGGGCGACGTCATCGACGGCACGGTCACCAAGCTCGTCAACTTCGGCGCGTTCGTTCGCGTCCGCGACGGGCTGGAGGGCCTCATCCACATCAGCGAGCTGTCCCACCAGCGCGTCGCCCATCCGGGTGACGTCGTCCATGAGGGCCAGCAGCTCAAGCTCAAGATCATCTCGCTCGACTCCGAGCGTCATCGCCTGGGGCTCAGCCTCAAGCAGGCCGAGGAGCCGCCCGCTCGACCGGCGCCCGAACCCGGGCAGCCCGCCGCCGCCGCGGCAGGCCCGCGTCCGGAGCGACGTCCGCGTCCGGAGCGCAGCTACTCGATGAGCGACGCGGTCCAGGAGCCGGAAGGCGGGATCGACAACACGCTCGCATCGGCCTTCGCCCAGGTTCGCCAGCAGCTCGCCGCCGCAGAGGGTGCGGATGCGCCGAGGCGCTCGAGGCACCTGCCGAGGACGCAGCGACGGCCGGTCCTGAAGACGGCGCCCCGAACGTCGAGGCCGAAGTCGTCGAGGCCGAAGTCGTCGAGGCCGAAGTCGTCGAGACCGTGGCCGAGATCGAGGTCGCCGAAGAGGCGCTGGCCGCCGAGGCGATCGCTGAGATCGTCGAGACCGTCGCCGTCGATGAGGCCGTGCTCGAGGCCGCAGCAGAGGACGAAGTCGAGCGACTTGCCGACGCCGCTGTCGCCAACGACGCCAACGAAGCCGCAGCGGTCGAGGACGCCGTCGAGGTGGTCGAGGCCGTCGCTGCCGTGGAAGTGGCCGAAGAGGCGCTGGCCGCCGAGGCGATCGACGAGATCGTGGATGCGGTCGCCGCCGACGAGACCGTTCTCGAGGAGGCCGCGGCCGAGGTGATCGCTGAGGCCGAGGCCGAGGCCGCGACCGATGGCCCCGAGCCGGCCGCCGAGGCCGACGCGGACGCCGAGCCCGAGAAGGCGGCCGACCCGGCCTGACCCGACGCCGCCGCCCACGACGACCCGTCGGTCCCGGCGGGTCGTTGCGATTCCTTACCCTGCCAGGGACATCCAACGGCCAGCCGCCGACAATTCCATCCATGAGCGACACCGGACGTGCGTACCACCGCCCGCACCGGAACGTCGTGCTAGCATGGCCCGAGGCGCCACCTCCGTGACGCCACGCACCCGGAACAGGCGTTCGACTCGATGGACCGCTTCGACAAATTCACGGATCGCGCGCGCAAGGTCCTGACCCTGGCGCAGGATGAGGCGCAGCGGTTCAACCACAACTACATCGGCACGGAGCACCTGCTCCTGGGCCTCGTCCGTGAGGGCGAGGGCGTCGCCGCGCGGGTCCTCGAGAACATGAACGTCGAGTTGCCCAAGGTGCGGACCGCGGTCGAGTTCATCATCGGTCGCGGCGACCGTCCGGTCGTCGGTGAGGTCGGGCTCACGCCGCGTGCCAAGCGCGTGATCGAGCTGGCCATCGACGAGGCGCGTCGCCTGGGGCACAACTACATCGGCACGGAGCACCTGCTCCTGGGCCTGGTCCGCGAGGGCGAGGGGATCGCCGCGGGCGTCCTGGAGTCGCTGGGCGTCAACCTGGACAAGGTCCGGCACGAGGTCATCCGGGTCCTCTCCCAGAGCTCGTCGGCCGGCCCGACGCCCGAGACCAAGCGCGCCAGCAAGACCCCGACCGTGGACCAGCTCGGCATCAACCTCACCGACGCCGCGCGAGCCGGCAAGCTGGACCCGGTCATCGGTCGCGAGAAGGAGATCGAGCGCGTCATCCAGATCCTGAGCCGGCGGACCAAGAACAACCCGGCCCTCATCGGCGAGCCCGGCGTCGGCAAGACCGCGATCGCGGAGGGCCTGGCCCATCGGATCATCGCCGGGGACGTGCCCGAGACCCTGCTCAACAAGCGCGTCCTGACGCTGGACATCGGATCGCTCGTCGCCGGCACGAAGTACCGCGGCGAGTTCGAGGAGCGGCTCAAGAAGATCATCGAGGAGCTGCGCAACACCAATGACGCGGTGCTCTTCATCGACGAGCTGCACACCCTGGTGGGCGCCGGGGCAGCCGAGGGCGCGATCGACGCGGCCAACATCCTCAAGCCGCCACTGTCGCGCGGCGAGCTCCAGTGCATCGGCGCGACCACGCTCGACGAGTACCGCAAGTACATCGAGCGCGACGCCGCCCTCGAGCGACGTTTCCAGCCGGTCATGGTGGAGGAGCCGACGCTCGAACAGACCATCGACATCCTGATGGGCATCCGCGAGCGCTACGAGCAGCATCACAAGGTCACGATCACCGACGAAGCGGTCAAGGCCGCCGCGGACCTCTCGATCCGGTACATCACCGACCGTCACCTGCCCGACAAGGCGATCGACCTCATCGACGAAGCCGCGTCCCGGGTCCGGCTGCGCCACGCCTCCGCGCCACCAGCGCTTCGCGAGGGCCAGAAGGAGCTCGACCGGATCACCAAGGAGAAGGACGCGGCGATCAATAACCAGGAGTACGAGGAAGCCGCGACGCTGCGCGAGGCCGAAGCCACCGCCAAGGAGCGCGTGGACGAGCTGCGGGCGGAATGGCAGGCCCAGGTCTCCGGCGATCAGCCGACCGTCGGCGACGAGGAGATCGCCGAGGTCGTGGCGATGTGGACCGGCATCCCGGTGACGCGCATCTCCGAGCAGGAGTCGGCGCGCCTGCTGCACATGGAGGATGCACTCCACGATCGGGTCATCGGGCAGCAGGAGGCGATCGAAACGGTCTCCAAGGCGGTCCGCCGCGCGCGCGCCGGTCTCAAGGATCCGAAGCGCCCCATCGGTTCGTTCATCTTCCTTGGGCCCACGGGCGTCGGGAAGACGGAGCTCGCGAAGGCCCTGGCCGAGTTCATGTTCGGGAGTGAGGACGCGCTCATCAAGATCGACATGAGCGAGTTCATGGAGCGTCACAACGTGAGCCGGCTCGTGGGCGCACCTCCCGGCTACGTCGGGTTCGACGAGGGCGGGCAGCTGACGGAGGCGGTCCGCCGGAAGAACTACTGCGTCGTCCTCCTCGACGAGGTCGAGAAGGCCCATCCGGAGGTCTTCAATATCCTCCTGCAGATCCTCGAGGACGGGCACCTGTCCGACGCCAAGGGTCGCCGCGTGGACTTCCGCAACTGCATCATCATCATGACGTCGAACCTTGGCGCCAAGCAGCTGCAGACCAACTCCAGCCTGGGCTTCCGCGTCCAGGGCACCACCGACGAGGCCCGCGCCGAGAGCTCGTACGAGCTGATGAAGGAGAAGGTCGCGACCGAGCTGAAGAACAACTTCCGCCCGGAGTTCCTCAACCGCATCGACGCCACCGTCGTGTTCCGCTCGCTGACGGTCGAGGAGATCGCGTTGATCGTCGACCTGATGCTCGGCCGCGTCCGCGACCAGCTGCGGGCCCAGCAGATGTCCCTCGAGGTCACCCAGGAGGCCAAGGAGCACATCATCAAGCTCGGGTACGACGTGGCCTACGGCGCCCGGCCGCTGCGCCGCGTGATCCAGAACATGATCGAGGACGTGCTCGCCGAGCATCTATTGCTGGGTCGCTACGAGCCCGGCACGACCATCGTGGTCGACAAGGACCCCGAAGCCGGCCTGGATATCCACGCCGCCGAGTCGCGCGAGCCCGTCGAGGCCGTTTGAGCTCGACCGGCGCCTCGGGCTGACCGGTGGCCAAGGCCACGAGCCGGTTCGTCTGTCAGACCTGCGGCGAGGCGTTCCTGCGGTGGGAAGGCCAGTGCCGCGTGTGCGGCGCCTGGAACAGCCTGGTCGAGACCGTCGTCCGTGAGACACCGCGATCCGCGCGTGTCGCGGTGGGCCTGGGCGGCGTCCCATCGGAGCCGGTCGCGCTCGCCGACATCGGCGAACGGGACGTGCCGCGCCTGCCGACCCGGATCGGTGAACTCGATCGTGTCCTGGGTGGGGGGATCGTCCCGGGGTCGCTGATCCTGATCGGCGGGGAACCTGGGATCGGCAAGTCGACGCTCCTGCTCCAGGTGGCATCGGGGATCGAGGCTCCGGTCCTCTACGCGACCGGGGAGGAATCGGCTGCCCAGGTCCGGCTGCGCGCCGGCCGGCTCGGTGCCCTCGATGGGGGACCGGGGCGCTCGATCGCCGTCCTCGCGGAGCACGACATCGGGCGGATCATCGAGGTGGCACGCTCGACGCGTCCAGTGATCCTCATCATCGATTCCATCCAGACCGCCACCGTCGACGAGCTCGATGGCGCCGCCGGGAGCGTCGGCCAGGTGCGGGAGTCGGCCCTGCGGCTGATGGACTTCGCGAAGGGGGAAGGCGTCGCGGTCGTCCTCGTCGGGCACGTCACCAAGGACGGGTCGATCGCGGGACCCAAGACGCTCGAACACCTCGTGGATGCGGTCATCGCCATCGAAGGCGAGCGCTACGCGGCCCTCCGCCTCGTCCGGGCTTCCAAGAACCGCTTCGGGTCCACCGACGAGGTCGGTGTCTTCGAGATGGCCGGCACGGGACTGCTGGAGGTCAGCGATCCGGCCCGGGCGTTCCTGGCCGAACACGCAGAGCCGGCGCCGGGCAGCGTGGTGGCGCCCACCCTCGAGGGCAGCCGCCCGCTCCTGGTCGAGGTCCAGGCCCTGGTCGCCGCGGCCAGCTACGGCACCCCCGCCCGCAAGGCGAGTGGGATCGACCCGAACCGGCTCGGCCTCCTCGTCGCGGTCCTCGGCAAACGCGCCGGGATCGGTCTCGCCTCGCATGACGTGTACGCCAACCTCGCGGGGGGTCTCTCGGTCGCGGAACCGGGCCTGGATCTGCCGGTGGCAATGGCCCTTGCGTCCTCGCTTCGCGACCGGCCGATCCTCCCCGGGACGGTGGTCATCGGCGAGGTCGGGTTGCTCGGCGAACTCCGGGCCGTGACCGGGCTGGAGCGGCGCCTGCGCGAGGCCGCCCGACTCGGCTTCACGAGCGCCATCGTGCCTCCGCCGGGACGCGGCGCGGATCTCCCGGCCCTGCCGGGCATGCAGGTCCGCCAGGTCGCGACGCTCCGCGACGCGGTGGAGGCCGCGCTGGGCCCCGGCTCCGACGCAGTGGCGACCGGCTCGCGGCGATGCTAGGCTGACGGCCCCGCCCGGTCCGTTCACGGTCCGGAGGACGCCGGGACTGTCCGTCGAGGGTGTGGTGATCCGATATATCCGTGTGCTGGGAGCCGCGCTTGGCGGCCTCGTCGGGCTTGCGCTCGCCGGGGTCGATGGCGGGCTGTTCAGCGAGACCGGGTATGCGGGTGCGCTCCTCGCGACCTGGGTCGTAGCCTGGATCGTCGTCGGGTTCGGGTTGCTCCCGTACCTGACGATCGTGCCCGCGGCCTGGCTGATCGCGCGGGTCGAAGAGCTCTCCACGACCGAGTTCGTCACCGCGATCGCGGGTCTGCTGATCGGCCTGCTGATGGGGCTGCTGCTGGGGCTCCCGCTCGGGCAGATCGACGGGCCGATCGGCGAGTGGGGCCCGCTGGGCATCTCCATCTTCCTGGGACTCGGCATGCTCGGACTGACGGTCGCCAAGCGAAAGGACCTCGTGATCGCGGCCGAGGCTGTGGGTCTGGTCCGCCGCCGGGAGCCGAGCGACGGGGAGGGCAGCCGGCGATCCGGCGATCCCCGGATCGTGGTGGATACGAGTGCCATCATCGACGGCCGGATCGCCGAGATCGTCGAATCGGGCTTCATCTACGGCACGCTCGTCGTGCCGCGGTTCGTGCTGGATGAACTGCAGCACATCGCGGACAGCTCGGACACCCTGCGGCGCAACCGCGGTCGCCGGGGCCTGGAGATCCTCGCCCGGATGCAGAAGGAGCCGAGTACGCCGGTCGAGATCGTCGAGGACGACTTCCCCGACGTGCCGGAGGTGGACGCCAAGCTCGTGGCGCTGGCCCGGACCCTGAGCCGGGTCATCCTGACCAACGACTTCAACCTCAACCGTGTCGCGGAACTCCAGGGTGTTCGAGTCATGAACATCAACTCGCTCGCCAACGCGGTGAAGCCCGCGGTCCTGCCCGGCGAGGAGCTGCGCGTCCGGGTCATCCAGGAGGGCAAGGAGGCCGGACAGGGTGTCGGCTTCCTTGATGACGGGACGATGATCGTCGTCGAGGGTGGCGCCCGGCATATCGACAAGGACCTCGACGTGTCCGTGACGCGCGTCCTGCAGACGGTGGCCGGTCGCATGATCTTCGCCCAGCCGCGCCTGGATTGAGCGGCTCGCGCGACGCTCGTCCGATCGCCGACGCGGTCGTCGTCGCCGCCGGTCGTTCGCAGCGCATGGGTGGGATCGACAAGCTTGGCTGGGTCATCGGCGGGCGCCCGCTGCTGGGCCACACGCTGGACCGCCTGGCCGCGGCCCCGGACATCGAGTCGATCGTGGTCGTGACGACCCCCGATCGCCGGGAGGCGCTCGCGTTGGCGCCGTGGCTGCCGACGAAGGTCCTGGCGATCGTGGTCGGCGGCGAGCAGCGCCAGGATTCGGTGCAGGCAGGGATCGATGAGATCGAACGCCTCGTCCCCGACCCGGCCGGCGAACGGGTGCTCCTGGTGCATGACGGTGCCCGGCCGGTCATCTCGCTCGAGCTCGTGGCCGCGGTCGCGGCGGCGGCCGAACGACATGGCGCGGCGATCCCGATCGTGCCGGTCGTGGAGACCATCAAGCGGCTCGCTGGCGATCGGGTGGCTGGCACGGTCGATCGGACCACCCTCGGGGCCGCCCAGACGCCGCAGGGGATCCGGCGATCCGTGTGGCGGGCTGCCGCGGCGAGCGCCGAGGCGGTGGCCGGTAGCTGGACGGATGAGGCCGCCCTGCTGGAGGCCTGTAGAATCGCGGTCCATGTCGTCCCCGGCGATCCGTCCAATCTCAAGGTGACCACGCCCGCGGACCTCGCGCGCGCGGCGGCCAGCCTGTCGCCGGTCGCGTCGGCTACGCCCGCGGACCTCGCGCGCGCGCCGGAGCGGTTCGGGATCGGGCACGACAGCCACCCGTTCGGACCCGGTTCGCCGCTGCATCTGGGCGGGATCGAGATCGATGGCGCGCCGCGCCTGGCCGGTCATTCGGATGGCGACGTCGCCCTCCATGCCGTCGCCGACGCCCTTCTCGGGGCCACTGCCCTGGGAGACCTCGGGCGCCTGTTCCCCGCCACCTCCGCCACACCCGCGGGCGTGGCCAGCCGCGACCTGCTCGCCGTGGTGGTCACGCGCGTCGCGGACGCCGGCTGGCGGCCGGCGGCCATCGATCTCACGATCGTGGCGGCGCGACCCCGTCTCAGCGGACGGCTCGATGCGATGCGTGCCGCGATCGCCGAACTCCTGGGACTCGATATCGGTCGGGTGAGCGTGAAGGCGTCCACCGGGAACCTGGACGGATCCGAAGGAGCCGGGCGCTCGATCTCCGCGCTCGCGCTCGCGACCATCGAGCCGATCGCGTGACGGTCCGATTCCTCGACACGCTCACGGGCGAGACCCGGCCATTCACGCCGCTGCGTGATGACGTCGTCGGGATCTACTCGTGCGGGCCTACCGTCTACGGCCCCGCCCACATCGGCAACTTCCGCTCGTTCCTGTTCGCCGACCTGCTCGTCCGGCACCTGCGCTGGCGGGGCTACACGGTGCGATGGGTCATGAACATCACCGACATCGACGACAAGATCATCCGTGGCGCCGCGGCCGCCGGGACCGACATCGGGGCGCTGGCGGACCGGTACCACGCCGGGTTCCTTGCAGACGCCGACGCGATGCGCATGACCCGTCCGGACGCGCTCCCGCGGGCGACGGAGCATATCGAGGAGATCGTCGCGCTCATCACGACCCTGCTCGACCGCGGTCACGCCTATCGCACTGACGACGGCTCGATCTTCTTCCGGATCGCCTCGTGGCCCGCCTACGGGAAGCTCGCCCGCCTCGACCCGGACCAGCTCCGGGTGGGCGAGCGCGTGGAGCGCGATGAGTACGGCAAGGACGACGTCCGGGACTTCGCGCTGTGGAAGGGACCCAAGGCGGACGAGCCGTCGTGGGACACCGCGATCGGCCCGGGCCGTCCCGGCTGGCATATCGAATGCTCGGCCATGAGCATGGCCGAACTCGGGCCGTCGTTCGACATCCACACCGGCGGCGTGGACCTCATCTTCCCGCATCACGAGGATGAGATCGCCCAGAGCGAAGCCGCCACGGGCCAGGCGTTCGTCGGCACGTGGCTCCACTGCGCCCACCTCCAGATGGGTGGCTCGAAGATGGCGAAGTCGACCGGGAACATCGCGCGGGTCGGGGAGTTGCTCGACGCCGGGATCTCGCCGCGAGCCCTCCGGTACGCCCTCATCGCCGTGCACTACCGGGCGAGCCTGAACCACTCGGATGAGTCGCTGGCGGCAGCCGGCGCCGCCCTGGACCGGATCGACGCGCTGACGGCTACCCTGGCGGCGTACCGCGAGGACGGCGGCGACGACCCGACCTTGCCCGAGGCCCTGGCAGTGGCGCGAACGGCCTTCGGCGAAGCGATGGATGACGACTTGAACGTCTCCGCGGCCCTCGCCGCCGTGTTCGATCTGGTTCGCGACCTCAACCGGCGGATCGAGGCGCGGTCGCTCTCGACTGCCGATGCCGGACGAGCCCAGGACCTCCTGCGCGATCTTGACCAGGTCCTGGGAATCCTTCCGGACGAGGCCGATGACCTGGGTCCGGAGATCCAGGCGTTGCTGGATGCGCGCCTCGCGGCCCGAGCGGCGAAGGACTGGACCGAGTCCGACCGCCTCCGCGACGCCCTGGCCGAGCATGGTGTCGCCGTCGAGGACACCCGGGACGGTCAGCGTTGGCGACGGCTCGTGGAGGTCGGGCGTGGCTGACCGGCCGCCGGACGACGACCGTCCCCCGAAGCCCCGCGGCGGGCGACCGCCCGGCAGTGGACGACCGTCTGGCGGCGGACGACCGCCCAGTGGCGGGCACGGACCGCGCGAGCATCGCGGCCCAGGCGGCCCAGGCGGCCCAGGCGGCCCGGGCCATCGCGGACCGCCAGGCCGGAGCCGACCGGGCGGCCAGCGTGACGGCCGTCCACCGGATGCGAGGCGAGCCGACGAGTGGCACCCTGGCTACGGCCCGCAGCGAGGACCCCGGCCGGGGCCGTCAGGCCCGCCGCGACCCTCGGGACCCCGAGACGCTCGGCAACCTGGGCCTCGTCCACCTGGTCCGCCTCGGCCCCTCGGCCCACGACCTGGCCCACGACCGGACCAGGTCGGCGGACCCGGCGACGGGTGGCGGCAGGACCCAGGCCCGCGCCGCCCGTATGGCCCACCGGACCGCCGGCCGGCGCGACCACCGTACGGGCCGGCCCGCCCCGACCGGGCCTACGATCGCGGGGCCGGGTACGGGCGCCCGCCGTTCCAGGATCGTGGCGGCCCGCCGCGATCGTTGCCGCTGCCGGCTCCGGCCGCGTTGGGTCCCGAGGAAGAGCTGGTCGCCGGCCGGCGCCCGGTCGAAGAGGCCTTCGTCGCCCGACGACCCGCGATCCGTCTGCTCGTCGTTCCCCAGCGCCGCGCGGCGTTGGAGAAGCTCGTCCTCCACGCCACGAACCTGCGGATCCCGATCGTCGAGGTCGAAGGTGGGTCGCTCACGGCGCTCGCCGGCTTCGATGGTCACCAGGGGATCGCCCTGGTCGTGGAGCCGCGTCGCTACGCCGGGCTGGACGATGTGCTCGCCCGAGCTGCCGAGCGAGGCGAACCGCCCTTCATCCTGATCCTCAATTCGCTCGAGGATCCGCACAACGTCGGGTCGTTGCTGCGGAGCGCCGAAGCCGCGGGCGTTCACGGCGTCATCTACCCCACGCACCGGCAGGCGCCGCTGAGCCCGTCGGCTGTCAAGGCCTCGGCCGGGGCCATCGAGCACCTCCTGCTGTGCCCGGTCGACGACCTGCCTGGGGCCCTGAGCGACCTGCACGCCCGGGGGGTCCGGATCGCCGGTGCCGACGGCGGCGCGCCGCTCACCGCGCGCCAGAGCGACCTGCGCGGGCCGCTGGCGATCGTGGTCGGCAGCGAGGGTCAGGGTCTGGGGCCGGTCGTCCGCCGGCGCTGCGATCTCTTCATGCGGATCCCCATGCGGGGCGCCGTGGGTTCACTCAATGCGGCGGTCGCTGGGTCCATCCTGCTGTTCGAGGCTGTCGCTCAGCGAGATGGCCCCGAGGCGGCGCACTCGGAGGACGAGTCCAGCACACCGGTCGACGCCGCAGCCCCGATCGTCCTGGAGAAGACCACCGCCAAGCCCAAGGCACCGGCCAAGCCCAAGGCGACCACCAGGCCCAAGGCACCGGCCAAGCCCAAGGCATCGGCCAAGCCCAAGGCCACCGCCAAGCCGAAGGCGACCACCACGCCCAAGGCACCGGCCAAGCCCAAGGCGACCACAGAAGCCGCGTCGCCGCCGGCCGACGACGACCTCCTGCCGACCGATGGCGCGACTCGTCGGACCCGCGCCAGGAAGCCGTCGACGCGGGACCACGCTTGACCCATCAGGTCGAGCGGCCCTATCATTCCCCGGCGCCGAATGGGGTCTTCTGCGGTATGGCCCTGCCCGTCGCGCCGACGTAGCTCAATTGGTAGAGCAGCGGTTTTGTAAACCGCCGGTTTCGGGTTCGAGTCCCGCCGTCGGCTCCAGCGCACATCCATCCGGTGGCCGGATCCACCACGAGCCCGCAGTCTCGATCCGGCGCGCCGCCACAGTGGGTCGGTTGAGCAACGGCGGCTCGCCTGGCTGTAGACCAGGTCCGAAAGGCATGGGGGTTCGAATCCCTCCCGGCCCACCATCACGACATCACATCTCGCGATCGGATCCGGGCCCACATAGCTCAGCTGGCAGAGCACTTCCTTGGTAAGGAAGAGGTCATCGGTTCAAGTCCGATTGTGGGCTCCACCGCCCGATCCAATCCCAGCGGCCAAGCCGCGCCTGTCAAGGAGTGAACTGGTCACGTGGCCAAGAAGAAGTTCGAGCGCACCAAGCCGCACGTCAACATCGGCACCATCGGCCACATCGACCACGGCAAGACGAGCCTCACCGCGGCGATCTCCAAGTACCTCGCCCTGAAGGGCTCGGCCGAGTACCGCGCGTTCGATTCGATCGACAACGCGCCCGAAGAGCGCGAGCGCGGCATCACCATCGCCATCGCCCACGTCGAGTACGAGACCGACGCCCGCCACTACGCCCACGTCGACTGCCCGGGGCACGCCGACTACATCAAGAACATGATCACGGGTGCGGCCCAGATGGACGGGGCCATCCTCGTCGTCGCCGCGACCGACGGCCCGATGCCCCAGACCCGCGAGCACATCCTGCTGGCCCGCCAGGTCGAGGTCCCCTACATCGTGGTCTTCCTCAACAAGGTCGACATGGTCGACGACCCCGAGCTGCTCGACCTGGTCGAGCTCGAGGTCCGCGAGCTGTTGAGCAAGTACGAGTTCCCGGGTGACGACATCCCGGTCATCCGCGGCTCCGCGTTGAAGGCCCTCGAGGCCCCCGACAATCCCGCCGATCCGGCCTACGCCCCGATCCAGGAGCTGATGGACGCGGTCGACAGCTACATCCCGACCCCCGAGCGCGCGATCGACAAGCCGTTCCTCATGCCGGTCGAGGACGTGTTCGGCATCAAGGGCCGCGGCACGGTCGCCACCGGGCGCATCGAGCGCGGCATCGTCAAGGTCGGCGACGAGGTCGAGCTGGTCGGGGTCAAGCCCACCCGCAAGATCGTCATCACCGGCGTCGAGATGTTCAAGAAGCTGCTCGACGAGGGCCGTGCCGGGGACAACGTGGGCTGCCTCATCCGGGGCATCGAGCGCGAGGAGATCGAGCGCGGCCAGGTGCTGGCCAAGGCGGCCTCCATCAAGCCGCACACCAAGTTCACCGCGCAGGTCTACGTCCTGACCAAGGAGGAGGGCGGCCGCCATACCCCCTTCTACAACGGCTACCGTCCGCAGTTCTACCTGCGCACGACCGACGTGACCGGGGCCATCGGCCTGCCCGACGGGGCCGAGATGATCATGCCCGGCGACAACGTCGAGATGTCGGTCGAGCTGATCACCCCCATCGCCCTCGAGGTCGGCCAGCGCTTCGCCATCCGCGAGGGTGGCCGGACCGTCGGCGCCGGCGCCATCGTCAGCATCGTCGAGTAGGGACGACATGGCGAGAGTCGAGGCCCGACCCACGTTCCAGCTCGCCTGCACCGAGTGCAAGGAGCGGACGTACACCACGCGCAAGAACAAGAAGAACGATCCGAACCGGATGGAACTGCAGAAATACTGCCCGCGCTGTCGTCGGCATACACTTCACCGCGAGGCGAAGTAAGCGGCGGCCGCCCCGCAGGGGTGTAGCTCAATTGGCAGAGCACTGGTCTCCAAAACCAGCGGTTGTAGGTTCGAGTCCTATCGCCCCTGCCAATCCTCCCGCTGATGACTCGCAGGCGAGTCGCCCCAGCGCTCGGAGGGTTCGGTCACAGTCATGGACTTGTAGCGAGAGAAGAAGAACGACGACGTGAAGCGTTTTCGCCGGTATATGGACGAGGTCTGGTCCGAGCTCAAGAAGGTCAGCTGGCCGACGCGTGAGCAGGTCCGCAACCTGACCGTGCTGACCTTTGCGATCAGCTTCGTGGTCGGGCTGTACATCACGGTGCTCGATTCCATCTTCCAGGGCCTCCTCGGCCTCATCGCCCAGACGATCTAGGGACCCGATGATGACCGACCTCACCAGCACCGAGACCAAGGCGCCCGACAAGCGCTGGTACGTCATCCACACCTACTCGGGTTACGAGAACAAGGTGAAGGCGAACCTCGAGCATCGCATCGAGTCGATGGGCATGGAGGACAAGATCTTCCAGGTCCTCGTCCCGATGGAGGACGAGATCGAGATCCGTCAGGGCCAGCGGCACACCGTCCAGAAGAAGGTCTACCCGGGCTATGTCCTGGTGGAGATGATCCTGGACCCTGACAGCTGGTTCGTGGTTCGCAATACCCCGGGCGTCACCTCGTTCGTCGGTGGCGCGAACATCCCCGGTGTCCGCAGCGAGCCCATCCCGCTCGACGAGACCGAGGTCAAGCAGATCCTGCGGCACATGGGCGTCGAGACACCCAAGTATCGCGTCGCCTTCACCAAGGGCCAGAGCGTCCGGGTCACCGATGGACCGTTCGCCGAGTTCATCGGCACGGTCGAGGAGGTCAATCCCGAGCGCAACAAGGTCAAGGTGCTGGTGAGCATCTTCGGCCGCGAGACGCCGGTCGAGCTCGACTTCCTGCAGGTCGAGAAACTCTGATCGAGCATCGGGCCGAGGCCCGCTAGAAAGGAACCGGAAGAACCACCTGTGGCCAAGAAGATCCGCATCGTCCTGACCCTGCAGCTGCCGGCCGGCAAGGCGACACCCGCCCCGCCCGTCGGTACCGCTCTGGGTCCGCACGGCATCAACATCGTCGAGTTCACCAAGTCCTACAACGAGAAGACGGCCGACAAGTCGGGACAGATCATCCCGGCCCAGATCACGATCTTCGAGGATCGCTCGTTCACGTTCATCCTCAAGACCCCGCCAGCGGCCGACCTGCTGCGCAAGGCCGCCGGCGTCGAGAAGGGCGCATCGACGGCCAGCCGCGAGACCGTTGGACGGGTCACCAAGGACCAGGTCCGCGAGATCGCCGCGATCAAGATGGCCGACCTCAACGCGAACAGCGTCGAGGCGGCGATGGCCCAGATCGAAGGCACCGCAAGGTCCATGGGCATCGAGATCGTCAGCTAGCGCCGACGTCCCGCTCCGCGCGACTCCACCCCGGTCGCGAGCACGGATCACCAACGGGGGAGGTCGGGATCGCCGGCCGCACGGAGGATATCGACACATGGCACACGGCAAGAAATACGACGAGGCGGCGAAGCTCGTGGACCGCGACCGGCTCTACGCCCCCCTCGAGGCGGCCGAACTCGCCAAGCAGACCTCATACGTGAACTTCGACGCGTCCATCGAGGCGCACCTGCGCCTGGGTGTGGATCCGCGGCACGCCGACCAGATGGTCCGTGGCACGGTGGTCCTCCCGCATGGGACCGGCAAGATCGTCCGGGTGGCGGTGTTCGCCCAGGGCGAGAAGGCCCAGGAAGCGCTGCGCGCCGGCGCCGATGAGGTGGGCGGCGAGGACCTGGTCAAGAAGATCGAGGCAGGCTGGCTCGAGTTCGATGTCGCCCTCGCGACGCCCGACTCGATGGGCATGGTCGGCAAGCTCGGCAAGATCCTGGGTCGTCGTGGCCTGATGCCGAACCCCAAGGCCGGAACGATCACGTTCGATCTCGAACGCGCCGTCAAGGAAGTCAAGGGTGGCCGGGTCGAGTTCAAGGTCGACAAGTCGGCCATCGTCCACGTGCCGGTCGGCAAGAGCAGCTTCGAGCCGGCGGCCCTCGTCGACAACCTGGCGGCGCTCGTGGATGCCATCAATCGAGCCAAGCCGTCGGGCGCGAAGGGCCAGTACCTGCGCACCCTCACGATCGCGAGCACGATGGGCCCGGGGATCCGGGTCGATGTGCCGGCGGTCCTCGCCGCCGCGGTCGCCTGACCCCCTGCCGGCGGGTCGCCGGCGCACCAGACACGATGACGGCCGAGAGGCGCGCCATCTGACAATCGTCCGGCGAGCATTCGCTCCGCCGGACAGACGGACCGCCGCAGACAGCCTGCGCTTGCGGACCGCTCTGGGTTCATCCCGGAACGGTCGGAGCTTGATCCGTCGGAACGGACCGGACGACCGCCCGAAGGGGAGGGGAGCCGGGGACGACGACGAGCACGCCGAGGCAGTCGGTGCCTCCACCGCAACGGTGGGTGCGCCCCTGCAGGCCGGGGTCAGCCTCCCTCGGGAGGCCGCCATGGGATCCGTCGCAGGGGCCAACCGGACAGCCGTCCGGACGACCCGCCGCCGCACGCCGGTCCGCGTGCCGAAGAGGAGGCAAACATGCCGACTGCCGCAAAGGAAGCGACCGTCGCCGAGCTGCGCGAGGAACTCGCCAAGGCCCGGACGATGATCGTGTCCGAATACCGCGGCCTCACCGTGAAGGAGATCGCCGAGATCCGGCGCGCCCTGCGCAAGCAGGACGTCACCTACCGCGTCGTCAAGAACCGCCTGATGCGCATCGCCGCCGAGGACTCGGTCGGGGAGGCGCTCAACCCGTTGCTGGTCGGACCGACCGCCATCGCGTTCGGGACGGACGAAGCGGGGACCGCCAAGGCCGTCCTCGATGCGACCCGCCCGTACAACAAGATCGTGCGGATCACCGGTGGGGTCCTGGGCGACAAGGCCATCGACGCGGATGCCGTCACGCGCCTTGCCACCCTGCCGTCGCGCGAGGTCCTGTTGGCCAAGCTGGCCGGTGGGATGCAGGCACCGGTGGGAACGCTCGCCGGTCTGTTCGCCGCTCCGCTGCGCAACCTGGGCTATGCCCTTGCGCAGGTGGCCGATCAGAAGCGAGCCCAGTCGCCCGAGGCGTGACGCCGACCTTCACCCACACCACAGACACCGACTGACAAGGAGACACCATGGCTACCCTGACCCAGGACGACCTGCTCGAAGCGATCGACAAGATGACCGTGCTCGAGCTGTCCGAGTTCATCAAGCGCTTCGAGGACCGCTACGGCGTCACCGCCGCGGCTCCCGCCGCGGTCGCTGCCGCCCCCGCCGCCGGTGGCGACGCAGGCGCCGCCCCGGCAGCGGCCGAGGAGCAGACCGAGTTCAGCGCCGTCCTCACCGAGGTCGGCCCGAACAAGATCCCGGTCATCAAGGTCGTGCGCGAACTTACCGGTCTCGGCCTCAAGGAGGCCAAGGACCTGGTGGACGCCAGCCCGAAGCCCGTCAAGGAAGGCGTGGCCAAGGACGAGGCCGAGAAGATCAAGGCCGCTTTGGAGGAACAAGGCGCCAAGGTCGAGATCAAGTAGCGCGGGATCGGCCGGCTTCAGGGCGGCGCATCCGTGCGTTGCGCCGCTCCGCCGGTCGCTCACGCACGTTGAAGTGCGCTCGCGACCTTGCTCGCGTCGCGCCTTCGGCTGCATCCGCCCTGCAGCCGGCTTCGCTAGACCATCGAAAAACGCCTAGCACGTTCGAGGGCGTTTGACAAGACGGAGAATCGCGATATCCTACTCCTTCTGTGAGCGCGGCCTCCCTTTCTCCTCTTTACCTCCGTCAAGGAGTGGTGCTTCATGCTGTCTGCTGAGTCGTCGACTCGCGCCGTGACCCCGTCGGGTCGCATCTCGTACGCCCGCATCGACAAGAAGGTCGATGGGGTCAGCTACGAGAAGTTCGAGATCCCCAACCTCATCGAACTCCAGCTCGATTCGTTCGCCTGGTTCATGGAGAAGGGGTTGCGCGAGCTGTTCGATGAGATCAGCCCGATCAAGGACTTCACCGGAAAGGTGATGGAGCTCCAGTTCCTCGACTACGAGTTCGGGGCACCCAAGTACTCCGAGGAGGAGTGCCGGACCAAGGACCTGACGTTCAGCAAGCCGCTCTACGTCAACGTGGAACTCCTGATCAAGGAGACCGGCGAGATCCAGCGCCAGCGCGTCTACATGGGCGACTACCCCTGGATGACCGATCAGGGCACGTTCGTGATCAACGGCGCGGAGCGCGTGGTCGTCAGCCAGCTGGTCCGCTCGCCGGGCGTGTACTACAGCGAGGTCGAGGACCTGGCGTCCGGCCGGATGCTGTTCAGCGCCAAGGTCATCCCGAACCGCGGTGCGTGGCTCGAGTTCGAGACCAACAACAAGGACCAGCTCTGGGTCAAGGTGGACCGCAAGCGCAAGATCGCGGCCACGACCCTGCTTCGTGCCGTCGGCTATGAGCAGAATGACGAGATCAGCGCCCTCTTCAGCGCGATCGACATCGATCCGGAGCATCCGTTCATCGCCAGCACGCTCGACAAGGACCTGACCCACACCCAGGCCGAGGCCCTGATCGAGGTCTACAAGAAGCTGCGCCCGGGCGACCCGCCCACCGGCGAGAACGCGCGCCAGCTGGTCGAGAGCCTCTTCTTCAACTTCCGCCGCTACGACCTCGGTCGGGTGGGGCGCTACAAGTTCGACAAGAAGCTCGACGGCGTCGCATCGCGGATGGGCCTCGAGCTCCAGCGCGAGCAGCGGACCATCACGCGCGAGGACATCGCGGCCATCGTCGGCCACCTCATCGAGTGCAACCGCGGGCTCCATCCCAAGGACGACATCGACCACCTCGGCAACCGGCGCATCCGCGCGAACGGCGAGCTCATCCAGAACGCATTCCGGATCGGCCTGCTGCGCATGGAGCGCGTCGTCCGCGAGCGCATGACGATCCAGGAGATCGACAAGGCGACGCCCAACGCCCTCATCAACATCCGCCCGGTCGTGGCGGCGATGAAGGAGTTCTTCGGCGGGAGCCAGCTGAGCCAGTTCATGGATCAGACGAACCCGCTTGCCGAGCTCACGTCCAAGCGGCGCCTGTCGGCCCTGGGCCCGGGCGGCCTGTCGCGCGAGCGCGCCGGGTTCGACGTCCGCGACGTCCACCACAGCCACTACGGCCGGATCTGCCCCATCGAGACCCCGGAAGGGCCGAACATCGGTCTGATCGGGTCGCTCGCGACGTATGGGCGGATCAACAGCTACGGCTTCATCGAGACCCCGTACCGCAAGGTGAAGCGCACCGTCGCCTTCGACGAGGGCGACCTGGGTCGTTTCGAAGCCGGCGCCGACGTCGTGAACAAGGCCGGCGAGGTCGTCCTCAAGTCCGGCCAGCCGTTCACCTCGGCCGCCATCGCCGAGCTCAAGAAGCAGAAGGCCAACGCCTTCCCGATCCGCCCGATCGTGACCGACGACATCGAGTACCTCCCCGCCGACGAGGAGGAGGAGCACGTCGTCGCCCAGGCGAACGCCCCGCTCGACGACGAGGGCCACTTCCTCGCCGAGCGCATCCCGTCACGCTACCGGGACACCTTCCCTGAGGCGCGTGCGGGCCAGATCGAGTACATGGACGTCTCGCCCAAGCAGGTCGTCTCCGTCGCCACGGCGCTCATCCCGTTCCTCGAACACGATGACGCCAACCGCGCGCTCATGGGTTCGAACATGCAGCGCCAGGCCGTCCCCCTCCTGGAGCCCGAGTCCCCGATCGTGGGCACCGGGATGGAGGAGCGGGCCGCCCGCGATTCCGGTCAGGTCCTCGTCTCCAAGCGCGGCGGAGTCGTCACGAGCGTCACCGCCGAGCGGATCGCCGTCGAGACCGACACGGGCGAGCTCGACGAGTACAAGCTCCAGAAGTTCGTCCGCTCCAACCAGGGGACGTGCATCAACCAGCGTCCCATCGTGGACGTCGGCTCGCGCGTCGTCGATGGGCAGCCCATCGCCGACTCCAGCTCGACCGAGATGGGCGAGCTCGCCCTGGGCCGCAATGTGCTCGTCGCGTTCATGAGCTGGGAGGGTGGCAACTACGAGGACGCGATCGTCATCAGCGATCGCCTCGTGCGCGACGACTTGTTCACCAGCATCCACATCGAGAAGCACGAGATCGAGTCGCGCGACACCAAGCTCGGACCCGAAGAGATCACCCGCGACATCCCCAACGTCGGCGAGGAGTCCCTCAAGGACCTCGACGAGGAGGGCATCGTCTACATCGGTGCCGAGGTGCGCCCCGGTGACATCCTCGTCGGCAAGATCACGCCCAAGGGCGAGACCGAGCTGACCGCCGAGGAGCGGCTCCTGCGGGCCATCTTCGGTGAGAAGGCCCGCGAGGTGAAGGACAGCTCGCTGCGCCTGCCGCATGGCGAGCGCGGCAAGGTCGTGGAGGTCCGCGAGTTCCGTCGCGAGCTCAACGACGACCTGCAGCCCGGCGTCAATCGGCTGGTCCGCGTGTCCGTGGCCCAGAAGCGCAAGATCTCGGTCGGCGACAAGATGGCCGGCCGCCACGGGAACAAGGGCGTCATCGCCAAGATCCTGCCGGCCGAGGACATGCCGTTCCTTCCGGACGGCACCCCGGTGGATATCATCCTCAACCCGCTCGGCGTGCCGAGCCGGATGAACATCGGTCAGATCCTCGAGACGCACCTTGGCTGGGCGCTCCACGCCAAGGGCCTCAAGGCCGCGACCGCCGTCTTCGACGGCGCGACCGAGGCGCAGATCCAGACCGAGCTTCGCGAGGCCGGCCTCCCGGAGACCGGGAAGATCGACCTGCGCGACGGGCGGACCGGCGAGAAGTTCGACCGGCCCATCACCGTCGGCTATATCTACATGCTCAAGCTCCACCACCTCGTCGAGGACAAGATCCACGCGCGGTCCACCGGCCCGTACAGCCTCATCACCCAGCAGCCGCTGGGCGGCAAGGCGCAGTTCGGTGGCCAGCGATTCGGCGAGATGGAGGTGTGGGCGCTCGAGGCCTACGGGGCCGCGAACATCCTCCAGGAGCTGCTCACCGTGAAGTCGGACGACGTCCTCGGGCGCGTCCAGACCTACGAAGCCATCGTCAAGGGCGAGGAGATCCAGCCGCCGCGGGTCCCCGAGTCGTTCAAGGTCCTCATCAAGGAGCTGCGCAGCCTCGGGCTCAACGCAGAGATCCTGGACCAGAACGAGGAGGAGATCCCGTTGGCCGAGGACGACGCGTCCGGCTACCTGCTTCCGGATCTCGGCGGGATCAACCTCGCCGGGTTCGAAGACTGATCCCCATCCCCAGCCACTCAACGAACACGCGGGGCCGGGTACCGGCCGGCTCGACCCCGCTCGCTCACGGTCCGCATCGCGTCGCCGAGCCAGGCGGAGACGCGGAGGAGAACCATGCTCGAGGTCAATAACTTCAGCTCGATCCGCATCTCGCTTGCCAGCCCGGACCAGATCCGCGAATGGTCCAAGGGCGAGGTGACGAAGCCGGAGACCATCAACTACCGGACGCTCAAGCCGGAGAAGGACGGTCTCTTCGACGAGCGCATCTTCGGGCCCACCAAGGACTGGGAGTGCTACTGCGGCAAGTACAAGCGCATCCGGTACAAGGGCATCATCTGCGACAAGTGTGGCGTCGAGGTCACCCGCAGCAAGGTCCGCCGCGAGCGGATGGGTCACATCCAGCTTGCGAGCCCGGTCAGCCACATCTGGTACTTCAAGGGCACGCCGAGCCGCCTGGGCATCCTGCTCGACATCAGCCCGCGCAACCTCGAACGGATCCTGTACTTCGCGCTGTACATCGTCACCCACGTCGACGAGGACGCGCGCAAGCGCGCCCTGGCGGCCATCGAGGAAGAGGCCGAGGGTCGCGGCGGCAAGGGCGGCGAGCGCCTGGCCGAGCTCGAGGACGAGCTCCGCGCCGAACTCACCCGCCGGACGGACGAACTCAACGTGGACCTCGCGGCGATCCGCGCTGACCTCGAGGCCCAGCGAGCCACACGGACCGAGGAGATCGCAGCGGCGGCCCAGGCCACCGAGGCGCTCCTCACCGAGCTCAAGACCGGCGAGGCGACCGACACGATCGCCTTCGCTCCCACGGGCGAGGTCATCGTCGCGGCCGGCGACAAGGGCGGCAAGGAAGCCACGGCCCGGCTCCGCAAGGTGGTCTCCGAGCACAGCGACCAGGTCAACGGCGAGTTCAAGCAGCGCGAGGCCGACGAGGTCCGTGCCGTCGAGCAGAAGGTCGCCGACCTCAGCGCCGCCATGCAGGAGGCACTGCAGCACGAGCGTGACGGCCTCGCCGAGCAGGCCGCCGGCCTCAAGGACGAGCTGCGCAAGCAGCGCGACGAGCTCGAGGGACTCAAGCCGATGCAGACCCTCGGGGAGCTGGAATTCCGCCAGCTTGACGAGCGGTACGGCGCGGGCGCCAAGGGCGGCCGGGTCTTCGGCGCCGGCATGGGTGCCGAGGCCGTGCGCGAGATCATCAGCCGGATGGACCTCGAGGAGCTGGCCCGCTCGCTCCACGTCGAGGTGCGCACCAGTTCCGGACAGCGTCGCAAGAAGGCGATCAAGCGCCTGCGCCTGATCGAGGCCTTCCGCCGCAGCGGGACGCGCCCCGACTGGATGATCCTCTCGGTGCTCCCGGTGATCCCGCCGGACCTGCGACCCATGGTCCAGCTCGACGGTGGTCGCTTCGCAACGTCCGACCTCAACGACCTGTACCGACGCGTCATCAACCGGAACAACCGCCTCAAGCGGCTCCTGGAACTCGGTGCGCCCGAGATCATCATCCGCAACGAGAAGCGGATGCTCCAGGAGGCGTGCGACGCCCTCATCGACAACGGCCGCCGCGGTCGCGCGATCGCGGGCACGGGCAACCACCGCCTCAAGAGCCTGTCCGACATGCTCAAGGGCAAGCAGGGTCGGTTCCGCCAGAACCTGCTTGGCAAGCGCGTGGACTACTCGGGCCGCTCGGTCATCGTGGTGGGTCCCGAGCTCAAGCTGCACCAGTGCGGGTTGCCCAAGAAGATGGCGCTCGAGCTGTTCAAGCCGTTCGTCATGCGCCAGCTCGTCGAGAAGGGCTTCGCCCACAACATCAAGAGCGCCAAGCGCATCGTGGAGCGCGTCCGCCCCGAGGTCTGGGACGTCCTCGAGGAAGTCATCAAGGACCACCCGGTCCTGCTGAACCGCGCCCCGACGCTCCACCGGCTGGGGATCCAGGCGTTCATGCCGGTCCTCGTCGAGGGCTCGGCCATCCAGATCCACCCGCTCGTCTGCACCGCGTTCAACGCCGACTTCGACGGCGACCAGATGGCGGTCCACGTGCCGCTCTCGACCGCCGCCCAGGAAGAGGCGCGGACGATGATGCTCTCGAGCGCGAACCTCCTCTCGCCCGCGGATGGGAGCCCGGTCGTCACGCCGACCCAGGACATCGTGCTTGGTTGCTACTACCTCACGATGGACGCCACGAAGACGAGGTCGAAGAAGCCCGTCCGCACGTTCGCGACCGAGGAGGAGGCGATCCTCGCCTACCAGCTGCGTGAGAAGACGCACGCCGAACTCCATGAGGTCATCGACGTCGAGGTGCGCAGCTGGGATGCGGAGACCCAGACGCTCCGACCCGAGCGCCGTCGCACGACGATCGGCCGGGTGATCTTCAACCAGACGCTTCCGGATGCGCTGCGCTTCCGCGACCAGGTCATGAAGCGTGCCGACCTCAAGGAACTCGTCGACCTCTGCTACCGCCAGCTCGGTTCGGAGGAGACCGCCCACCTGGTCGATGGGATCAAGGACGTCGGGTTCGAATTCGCGACCAAGGGCGGGCTGACGATCGGCCTGTTCGACATCGAGATCCCGGCCGACAAGGGCGCCCGACTTGCGGCTGCCGATGGCCAGGTGGCCGAGATCGATCGCCAGTTCCAGCGCGGCCTCATCACCGAGGACGAGCGCTACGAGCAGGTCGTCGGCGTCTGGCAGGAAGCCACGGGTGCGATGTCCGACGAGATGATGCGGACCCTGGACCCGACCGGTCCCGTGGTGATGATGACCGCGTCGGGCGCCCGCGGGAACAAGGGCAACATCGGCCAGCTGGGCGCCATGCGCGGCCTGATGGCCGACCCGTCGGGCCGGATCATCGACGTGCCCGTGCGGAGCAACTTCCGCGAGGGGATGACCGTCCTCGAGTACTTCATCTCCACCCACGGTGCCCGCAAGGGCCTCGCCGACACCGCGCTGCGCACCGCCGACTCCGGGTATCTCACCCGGCGCCTGGTCGACGTCGCGCAGGACGTCATCACCCGCGAGGACGACTGCGGCACCGAAGAGGGGAGCTGGATCATCCGCTCAGAGTCGAGCGATGAGAAGGGCGCCTTCCAGCGCCGACTCGTCGGCCGGCTGTCCGCGGCCCCGCTGCCTGACCCGCGCGTCAAGGTCAAGAAGGGCGAGGAGCCGCCGCTCCTCGTCGAGCGCAACGAGATGATCACCGAAGAGCTGGCGGCTCGCATCGACGACGCCGGCATCGACGAGGCACTCGTTCGTTCACCCCTGACCTGCGAAGCGCGCTATGGCGTCTGTCGGGCGTGCTACGGCCGCAATCTCGCCACCGGCGGGATGGTCGGCTCGGGTGAGGCCGTCGGCATCATCGCCGCGCAGTCGATCGGCGAGCCCGGCACGCAGCTGACCATGCGGACGTTCCACACCGGCGGTGTCGCCGGCCTGGACATCACCGCCGGCCTGCCCCGCGTCGAAGAGCTCTTCGAGGCTCGCATCCCCAAGGGCAAGGCCGAGATCAGCCACATCGACGGCATCGTCGAGATCATCCGTGGCGACGGCATGACCAAGGTCAAGGTCGTCTCGACGGAGGTCTACGACACCTCGCTCGCCCTGCCGAAGGGCGTCGAGATGCTCGCGGCACCAGGCGACGTCGTGGCCCTCGGCCAGGTCCTCGCCCGGTCCGAGGTGGACGGCGCCACGAGCGACGTCACGGCGCCCGTCGCCGGGTTCCTCGTCGCCGACAAGGAGGGCCTCGTCGTCCGCGCCGAGGACGTCGTGGAGCGCGAGTACCTCATCCCGCACAACGCCAAGCTGCTGGTCGAATCCGGCCAGGAGATCCGGGCGGGCGACGCCATCACCGATGGCCCGATCAACCCGCAGGAGTACCTCGACACCCGAGGCAAGGACGCCGTCCAGCGCTACCTGGTCAAGGAAGTCCAGAAGGTCTACAAGAGCCAGGGCGTCACCATCAACGACAAGCACATCGAGATCATCGTCCGGCAGATGCTCCGCAAGGTGCGCATCGACCAGCCCGGTGATGTCGATCTGCTGCCGACCGAACTCGTGGATCGCCTCGAGTTCGAGGAAGCCAACAACCGCGTCCTGTCGGAGGGCGGCGAGCCGTCCACCGCGCAGACCGTCCTCCTCGGCGTCACCAAGGCGTCGCTGAACACCTCGTCGTTCCTTGCCGCGGCGTCCTTCCAGGAGACGACCCGGGTGCTGACCGAGGCTGCCATCAACGGCGCCAAGGACCACCTGATCGGCCTCAAGGAGAACGTCATCATCGGCAAGCTCATCCCGGCCGGGTCCGGGGCACCGGCGAACGTCGCGGCCCGCAAGGCCCGTGAGCGCCAGGCCGCCCTGGAGGCCCTCGCCGGCGAGGCCCTCGAGGGTCTCGGGGAGTCCGAGTACAACCCGTTCCTCGAGGACGGCGAAGGCCGCCCACCCGACGAGGAAGCCGCCGGCCTGGCGCTGGCGGCGACCATCGCCGGCGGCGACGCCGACGACGACGATGGCGCCAACCCGTTCCTCGGTGCCGACGGTGCCGAGGACGGTGCGAGCGACGATGGCGCCAACCCGTTCCTGGAGGACGGCGTGGCACCCGCCGAGGACGAAGCCACCGTCTGACCGACCGACCCACAGGGGCGGAGCCGGAGCCTCATCGACGAGCGTTTGACACGCTCTCCGGGGCTCCGATACACTCCGCCTTCGTGGCCTCGGGAGGGGTCCGCCTTCGGCGCGTGCGCCGGATCAGCCATCTGCACCATCACCATCACCCGGTCCCGGCCGGTCTGCCCTGCGGGGCGAACGATCGGCGACGCCGGACCGGCCCGCGGTCGGTGACGACCGCCACCGTACTTGTCAGGAACCGAAAGGAGCAGCGTCTTCGTGCCGACGATCAGCCAGCTCGTGCGTCACGGCCGCAAGCGCAAGGTCCAGAAGATCAAGGCGCCCGCCATGCGCAAGAACTGGAACAGCCTGCGACGCCGTCAGGTGTCGATCCCGGGCGCCCCCCAGAAGCGGGGGGTGTGCCTGCAGGTCCGGACGATGACGCCCAAGAAGCCGAACTCGGCCCTGCGCAAGATCGCCCGCGTGCGCCTGTCCAACCAGATGGAGGTCACGGCCTACATCCCGGGCATCGGTCACAACCTCCAGGAGCACTCGGTCGTGCTCGTGCGTGGTGGCCGGGTCAAGGACCTGCCGTCGGTCAAGTACCACATCATCCGCGGCACGCTCGATGCCGCCGGTGTCCGTGACCGCAAGCAGGGTCGCAGCAAGTACGGCGCCAAGAAGGCGGCCAAGTAATGCCGCGTCGTACCTCGATCCCGCGCAAGACCAAGTACGAGACGGTGCCGGCCAACCGCATCACGGCGCGCTTCAGCGCGAAGCTGATGAAGGGTGGCAAGCAGAACCTCGCGGAGCGCATCCTGCGCCAGGCGCTGGCCCGGGCCGAGGCCCAGGCGGGTCGTCCGGGTCTCGAGATCCTCGAGGCGGCGATGCGCAACGCGACGCCGATCATCGAAGTCAAGCCGCGCCGCGTGGGTGGCGCGACCTATCAGGTCCCGGTCGAGATCCGGGGCGACCGCCGCCTGTCGCTGGGTGTCCGCTGGCTCGTCCAGTCGGCCCGCAAGCGCAACGGCAAGAGCATGAGCGAGAAGCTCGCGGCCGAGTTCGTCGATGCCATGAATGGCCTCGGCGCCGCGGTCAAGCGACGCGAAGACACGCACAAGATGGCCGAGGCGAACCGCGCCTTCAGCCATTTCAAGTGGTAGACCCGGGAGCGTAGGGAAACCGTGGCACGACAGGTTCCGCTCGCGAAGACGCGGAACATCGGGATCATCGCCCATATCGACGCGGGCAAGACGACCGTCACCGAGCGGATCCTCTTCTACACGAAGAAGATCTACAAGATCGGTGAGGTACATGAAGGCGCCGCGACGATGGACTGGATGCCGCAGGAGCAGGAGCGGGGGATCACGATCACCGCTGCTGCAACGACGGCGTTCTGGGGCGATCATCGCATCAACATCATCGATACGCCCGGGCACGTGGACTTCACGGTCGAGGTCGAGCGGAGCCTTCGGGTGCTCGACGGCGCCGTCGTCGTCTTCGATGGCGTAGCGGGTGTCGAGCCGCAGTCCGAGACGGTCTGGCGCCAGGCCGACCGCTACGGCGTGCCGCGTTTCTGCTTCATCAACAAGCTGGACCGGACCGGTGCCGACTTCTGGCGCTGCGTCGACTCGATCAAGGATCGCCTGGGCGCGAACGCCGTCCCGGTGCAGATCCCGATCGGGCGCGAGGACCAGTTCCAGGGCGTGATCGACCTGATCGAGATGCAGGCCATCTACTACCGCGACGATCTCGGCAACAAGATCGACGTCGTGGAGATCCCGGAGGAGCTCCGGGCCGAGGCCGAGAAGCACCGCCACACCCTCATCGAGGCCGTCGCCGACATGGACGACGAGCTGACCCACAAGTACCTCGAGGGCGAGGAGCTGACGGTCGCCGAGATCAAGCGCGGTCTCCGCCTCGGCACGCTCACGACCCGCATCATCCCGGTCCTCACCGGATCGGCGCTCAAGAACAAGGGCGTCCAGAAGATGCTCGATGCGGTCGTGGACTACCTGCCCTCACCGCTGGATGTCCCCCCGATGATCGGGCTCGACCCGCGCACCGGCGCGGAGATCATCCGGACGCCGGACGACGCCGAGCCGTTCAGCGCGCTCGCGTTCAAGATCGCGGCGGACCCGTTCGTGGGCAAGCTCGCGTTCTTCCGGGTCTACTCCGGGACGCTCAAGGCCGGCTCCTACGTCATGAACCCGACGAAGGGCAAGAAGGAGCGCATCGGGCGCATCCTCCAGATGCACGCCAACCATCGCGAGGAGATCGACGAGGTCTACGCGGGCGACATCGCCGCCGCCGTCGGTCTCAAGGACACCTTCACGGGTGACACCCTGACCGAGCCCGAGCACCAGGTGATCCTGGAGTCGATGACGTTCCCCGAGCCGGTCATCGAGGTCAAGATCGAGCCCAAGACCAAGGCCGACCAGGACAAGCTCGCCCTGGCGCTCCAGCGCCTTGCCGAAGAGGACCCGACGTTCCGCGTCCACACCGACCCGGAGTCCTCGGAGACCCTCATCGCCGGCATGGGCGAACTGCACCTCGACGTCCTCGTGGACCGCATGATCCGCGAGTTCAAGGTCGCCGCCAACATCGGCAAGCCCCAGGTCTCCTATCGCGAGACCATCCGACGGGCCGCCGAGGGCAACGGCCGCTTCGTCCGCCAGACCGGCGGCAAGGGCCAGTACGGCCACGCCGTCATCAAGCTGGAGCCGGCCGAGAAGGGCACGGGCTATGAGTTCGTCGACAAGATCGTCGGCGGCACGATCCCGCGCG
This sequence comes from uncultured Chloroflexia bacterium, assembly GCA_963743815.1. Taxonomy (GTDB): domain Bacteria; phylum Chloroflexota; class Limnocylindria; order Limnocylindrales; family CSP1-4; genus SPCO01. Next base: position 710,849 of record CAVURB010000003.1, read on the forward strand.
AGTACATCAAGCCGGTGGACCAGGGCATCCGCGAGACGATCGCGACCGGCATCTACGCCGGCTTCCCGGTCGTCGATATCAAGGTCACCCTCTTCGACGGTTCGTATCACGACGTGGACTCGTCCGAGATGGCCTTCAAGATCGCCGGTTCCATGGCCGTCAAGGACGCCTTCACCAAGGCGGATCCGGCCATCCTCGAGCCGATCATGAAGGTCGAGGTCCTCATGCCCGAGGAGTTCATGGGCGATGTCATCGGCGACCTCAACAGTCGCCGCGGGCATATCGAGGGCATGGAGTCCCGCAGCGGGACCCAGGTCGTGCGGGCGTTCGTCCCGTTGGCCCAGATGTTCGGGTATGTCACGGACCTGCGGTCGATGACCCAGGGTCGCGCGACGTCCTCGATGGAGTTCAGCCATTACGCCGAGGTGCCAGCGAGCCTGGCCTCGGAACTCGTCCAGAAGTCCAAGGTCTAGGGAGTAGACGGCACCATGGCCAAGAAGAAGTTCGAGCGCACCAAGCCGCACGTCAACATCGGCACCATCGGCCACATCGACCACGGCAAGACGAGCCTCACCGCGGCGATCTCCAAGTACCTCGCCCTGAAGGGCTCGGCCGAGTACCGCGCGTTCGATTCGATCGACAACGCGCCCGAAGAGCGCGAGCGCGGCATCACCATCGCCATCGCCCACGTCGAGTACGAGACCGACGCCCGCCACTACGCCCACGTCGACTGCCCGGGGCACGCCGACTACATCAAGAACATGATCACGGGTGCGGCCCAGATGGACGGGGCCATCCTCGTCGTCGCCGCGACCGACGGCCCGATGCCCCAGACCCGCGAGCACATCCTGCTGGCCCGCCAGGTCGAGGTCCCCTACATCGTGGTCTTCCTCAACAAGGTCGACATGGTCGACGACCCCGAGCTGCTCGACCTGGTCGAGCTCGAGGTCCGCGAGCTGTTGAGCAAGTACGAGTTCCCGGGTGACGACATCCCGGTCATCCGCGGCTCCGCGTTGAAGGCCCTCGAGGCCCCCGACAATCCCGCCGATCCGGCCTACGCCCCGATCCAGGAGCTGATGGACGCGGTCGACAGCTACATCCCGACCCCCGAGCGCGCGATCGACAAGCCGTTCCTCATGCCGGTCGAGGACGTGTTCGGCATCAAGGGCCGCGGCACGGTCGCCACCGGGCGCATCGAGCGCGGCATCGTCAAGGTCGGCGACGAGGTCGAGCTGGTCGGGGTCAAGCCCACCCGCAAGATCGTCATCACCGGCGTCGAGATGTTCAAGAAGCTGCTCGACGAGGGCCGTGCCGGGGACAACGTGGGCTGCCTCATCCGGGGCATCGAGCGCGAGGAGATCGAGCGCGGCCAGGTGCTGGCCAAGGCGGCCTCCATCAAGCCGCACACCAAGTTCACCGCGCAGGTCTACGTCCTGACCAAGGAGGAGGGCGGCCGCCATACCCCCTTCTACAACGGCTACCGTCCGCAGTTCTACCTGCGCACGACCGACGTGACCGGGGCCATCGGCCTGCCCGACGGGGCCGAGATGATCATGCCCGGCGACAACGTCGAGATGTCGGTCGAGCTGATCACCCCCATCGCCCTCGAGGTCGGCCAGCGCTTCGCCATCCGCGAGGGTGGCCGGACCGTCGGCGCCGGCGCCATCGTCAGCATCGTCGAGTAGGGACGACATGGCGAAGCAGCGGATCCGGATCCGCCTCAAGGCCTACGACCACCGACTGCTCGATCAGTCGGCGGCCCAGATCGTCGAGACCGCCCAGCGCACCGGCGCGGACGTGGTCGGGCCGGTCCCGCTGCCGACGCGCATCGAGAAGTTCACCGTCCTGCGGTCCCCGTTCATCGACAAGGACTCCCGGGAGCAGTTCGAGATCCGCACCCACAAGCGGCTCGTCGACATCCTGGACCCGAGCTCGAAGACCGTGGACGCCCTGATGCGACTCAGCCTCGCCGCTGGCGTCGACATCGAGATCAAGATGTGATGAGTATCGGACTGATCGGCCGCAAGGTCGGCATGACCCAGGTGTTCCAGGATGACGGCACGATGGTGGCCGTCAGCGTCCTGGCCATCGAACCGAATACGGTGACCCGGCTGCGCACCGCCGATCGCGACGGCTACACGGCCGTGCAGCTCGGCACGGAGCCGGCCAAGAAGCTGACCAAGCCCGAGGCCGGCCAGCTCAAGGACCTGCCCAAGGCCGCCCAGTCCCTGGCGACCATCCGCGAGTTCCGCGTGGACAGCGTGGACGACTACTCGGTCGGCCAGACGTTCTCCGTGGAAGACCTGTTCGCCGCCGGCGACGACGTCGACGTGACGGGCGTCTCCAAGGGCAAGGGGTTCGCGGGTCACATCAAGCGCCACAACTTCCACCGCGGGCCCAAGACCCACGGTTCGGACCATCACCGCGCCCCAGGCTCCATCGGCCCGGGCACGACGCCAGGTCGTGTCTACCGCGGGCTCAAGATGGCCGGCCACATGGGCGACGAGCGCGTGACCATCAAGAAGGTGCGCGTCGTGCGCACCGATCCCGACCGCAACCTGCTGCTCGTCGCCGGGAGTCTTCCCGGCGCGCGCGGGTCGCTGATCCTCGTGAAGAAGGCCTGACGATGCCGTCCACCCCTTTGTACGACCGGACCGGCAAGACCGTCGGCAGCGTGGATCTCAGTGATGAGCTCTTCGCGGCACCGGTCAATGCCGCCGTCCTGCACCAGGTCGTGATCGCCCAGCTCGCCGGCCGGCGAACCGGCACGCACGACACCAAGACCCGCGGCGAAGTCCGTGGCGGCGGTCGCAAGCCGTACCGCCAGAAGGGCACCGGCCGTGCTCGCCAGGGCTCGCGCACCGCGCCGCACTACCGTGGCGGTGGGGCCGTGTTCGGGCCGCACCCGCGCTCCTACGAGCAGCGGTTGCCGCGCAAGATGAAGCGCCTCGCCCTGCGCGGCGCGCTCACGGCCAAGCTCGGCGACGAGCAGCTCAAGGTCATCGACACGTTCGGCCTCGAGGCGATCAAGACCAAGGAACTCGTTGGCGTGCTCCGCGCACTCGACGCCACGGGTCGCGTGCTGGTCGTCGCTCCCGGTCGGGACCAGACACTGGAACGGTCGGCACGCAATCTGCCGACGGTCGAGGTCATCCTGGCCGACTCGCTCAACGTCGTGGACCTGATCAACGCGGACCTCGTGCTCATCGAGCAGGGGGCGCTGTCACGGATCGAGTCCGTGTACGGCAGTGGTGCCCCGACGGAGGTGGTCGCATGAGCGCCCTCACCGCGCCCGAGATCATCCTTCGCCCCGTGATCAGCGAAAAGTCGATCGCCGAGTCGAGCCGCGGGAAGTACACCTTCGCCGTGCATGACGACGCGAACAAGATCCAGATCAAGGCGGCGGTGGAGGAGCTCTACAAGAAGGACGGCGTGACCGTCGTGTCCGTCAACGTCCTGACGACCAAGGCCAAGGAGAAGCGACGCGGGACGCGGCGCGGCCGGATCGTCGGCCACACCACGCCGTGGCGCAAGGCCATCGTGACCCTGGCTCCCGGCCAGAAGATCGAATTCTTCGAGGGGGTCTGACCGATGCCGCTCCGAAGCTACAAGCCCACCTCGCCCGGCCTTCGCCAGATGACTCGCTCGACCTTCGAGGAGATCACGACGAAGGAGCCGCACAAGCCGCTCCTGGAGCCGCAGAAGCGCGGGTCCGGCCGGAACAACCAGGGCCGCCTGACCGTTCGCCATCGCGGCGGCGGGGAGAAGCAGCACTACCGCCGGATCGACTTCAAGCGCGACAAGCTGAGCGTGCCCGCGCGCCTGGCCACGATCGAGTACGACCCGAACCGCTCCGCGCGGATCGGCCTGCTCCACTATCGCGACGGCGAGAAGCGCTACATCCTCGTGCCGCACGGGCTCAAGGTCGGGGACGTCGTCGTCGCCGGTCCGGATGCCGAGGCGCGCGTGGGGAACGCCCTGCCGCTCGCGAACATCCCCCTCGGCACGACCATCCACAACATCGAGCTGACGCCCGGCAAGGGTGGCCAGATCGTCCGGTCCGCCGGGACCTCGGCCCAGCTGCTCGCCAAGGAAGGCGACTACGCCACCGTCCGCATGCCGTCGGGCGAGATGCGTCGCATCCCGCTCCGCTGCATGGCCACGGTGGGCCAGGTCAGCAACCTCGACCACGAGAACCAGAACCTCGGCAAGGCCGGCCGCGCCCGGCACCTGGGGCAGCGTCCCGAGGTCCGGGGCGTCGTCATGAACCCGCGTGACCATCCGCACGGCGGAGGCGAAGGCAAGTCCCCGACCGGGATGCCGCCCAAGACCCCGTGGGGCAAGCCCGCCATGGGCTATCGCACCCGGCGGTCCAAGACGACCGGACGTCTCATCGTCCGATCGCGGCATCGAAAGTAACGGGGAGGTAGGAGCAGATGTCCCGTTCCATCAAGAAGGGCCCCTTCGTCGAGGCCCGCCTCCTCGGCCGGATCGAGGAGATGAACAAGCGCAACGAGAAGAAGGTCGTCAAGACCTGGTCGCGTGCGTCCGTCATCTTCCCGACGTTCATCGGCCACACCATCGCCGTCTATAACGGCAAGAAGCACGTCCCGGTCTACGTGACCGAGAACATGGTCGGCCACCGCCTCGGTGAGTTCAGCCCTACCCGCAACTATCGCGGGCATGGCAAGCACACCGACCGGTCGACGGCGCTGAAGTAGGAGCGGCCGACCGTGCGTGTTTCCGCCACCGCCAAGTACCTCCGCGGCTCGACCCGCAAGACCCGCCTGGTCACCCAGGCCATCAAGGGCAAGCCGGTCGAGGAAGCGGCCGCCCTGCTTCGGTTCATGCCGCAGCGGGCCGCCGCGGATGTCGCGCGCGTGCTCAAGAGCGCGACCGCGAACGCCGAGAACAACCACAACCTCTCCGCCGAGGACCTGATCGTGGCGGACGCCATCGCCGATGAAGGCCCCACGATCAAGCGCTTCCGGCCGCGGGCCCAGGGTCGGGCATTCCCGATCCACAAGCCCATGACCCACATCACCATCGTCGTCGCGGACCAGGAGGCCTGACATGGGACACAAGGTCCATCCGTACGGCTTCCGCCTGGGTGTCTCGCGCACCTGGACCGCGAAGTGGTATGCGGACAAGGAATACACCACCTCCCTCAAGGAGGACATCTCGATCCGCACGCTCATCGACAAGCGGCTGGCCAACGCCAGCGTCAGCGGCGTCGAGATCGAGCGGGGCATCAACCACGTGACCGTCACGATCCACACGGCCAAGCCGGGGATCGTGATCGGCAAGGGCGGCGCCAACGTCGAGATCCTGCGCCAGCAGATCGGCGCGCTGTCCGATCGCAAGGTCAAGCTGGAGATCAAGGAGATCCGCCAGCCGGAGCTCGACGCGCACCTCGTCGCCATGAACATCGCCGGTCAGCTGTCGCGCCGCATCGCCTTCAAGAAGGCGATGAAGCAGGCCATCCAGCGGTCCATGAAGGCCGGTGCCAAGGGCGTCAAGATCGCCGTCGCCGGCCGCCTCGGTGGCTCGGAGATGGGTCGCCGCGAGTGGGACCGCGAAGGTCGCATCCCGCTGGGCACGCTGCGCGCCGACATCAGCTACGGCCAGGTCCACGCGCACACCACGTACGGGCGCATCGGCGTCAAGGTCTGGATCTATCGCGGCGAAGTCGCCCAGGAGCCGATCCGTCGGCCCGAGCTGGCCGCCGGCGCCCCGGTCGTGACCGGGACGGGGGGCTGACCATGTTGATGCCGCGACGCGTCAAGCATCGCAAGGTCATGCGCGGACGGATGTCCGGCGTGGCCAAGGGCGGCCACACGGTCGCCTTCGGCGAGTACGGCCTCGCCACCCAGGAGCCCGCCTGGATCACCAGCCGCCAGATCGAGGCTGCCCGGCGCGCGATGACCCGCTCGGTCAAGCGTGGCGGCAAGATCTGGATCCGGATCTTCCCGGACAAGCCCGCCACCAAGAAGCCGGCCGAGACCCGGATGGGCTCGGGCAAGGGCGCGCCCGACCATTGGGTCGCGGTCGTCAAGCCCGGGCGGATCCTGTTCGAGATGGCCGGCGTCGATCACGACGCGGCGGTCGAGGCCATGCGCCTCGCCAGCCACAAGCTGCCCGTGGCGACCCGCGTGGTCGTCCGCGAAGGCGCGAAGGAGGCGTAGCGGATGGACATCGACAAGGTCCGAACGCTGTCCGACGCCGAGCTCGACGACGCCCTGCGCGAAGCCAAGCAGGACCTCTGGGGTGCGCGCTTCGCGCTCTCCACGCGACAACTCAAGGACTACAGCACGATCCCGCAGACGCGGCGAACGATCGCGCGGATCCTGACCGTGCAGCGCGAGCGCAAGCTCGGCAAGACGGCCTGAGGGGATATCACGCGATGACAGGAGCGAACGACAAGGTGCAGGCACAGCGGAAGACGAAGGTCGGCCGCGTGGTCAGCGACAAGATGGACAAGACGATCGTCGTGTCCGTCGAGCGGCTGGCGCGCCACCGGCTGTACAAGCGGGTCATCCGCTTGAGCACGAAGTTCAAGGCCCACGACGAGAACAACGACGCCAACATCGGCGACACGGTCATGATCGAGGAATCGCGACCGCTGTCGGCGACCAAGCGCTGGCGACTCGTGAGCGTGACCCAGCGCGCGGGCGACCACGGTCTGCCCGGCGAGTCCGTCGTCACCGAAGAGGCCGAGACGAGTGAGGCGATCCACGCGGCCGCCCACCCGGGTCGGACGCGCGCGACCGAGGCCGATGCGGCCGACGGCGCCGGTTCCGAGGAGGAGACGGCCTCGTGATCCAGCCACAGACCCGCCTCAAGGTCGCCGACAACACTGGCGCCCGGAGCATCCAGTGCATCCGGGTGATGGGTCGCTCGCTCAAGACCACGGCCGGCGTCGGCGACGTGATCGTCGCCAGCGTCAAGCAGGCCATCCCCAACGCCGCCGTCAAGAAGGGCGACGTCGTGCGGGCGGTCATCGTGCGTACGGCCAAGGAGTACGGGCGTCCCGATGGGAGCTACATCCGCTTCGACGAGAACGCGGCCGTCCTCATCAACAACCAGGGCAACCCGCGTGGTACGCGCATCTTCGGCCCGGTGGCCCGCGAGCTCCGCGACCGCAACTACATGAAGATCGTCTCGCTCGCCCCGGAGGTGCTGTGATGGCCGTCCGCAGCGACGTCACCCGGGCGCCCAAGGTGCCCGAGATCCGCAAGGGTGACACCGTGGTCGTCCTCGCCGGCAAGGATGCCGGCAAGCGCGGCACCGTGGAGCGCGTCATCCGCCAGGCGGCATCGCCGCGCGGCGGGCGCAGCATCTTCCGCCGTGGCTCGGCCGCGGGTGGGGTCAAGGTCGTGGTGGAGGGCGTGAACATCGCCAAGCGCCACACCAAGCCGCGCCAGAGTGCGAGCAGCACGGACCGCATGCCCAAGATCCAGCAGGGCGGCATCCTCGAGATCGCCCAGCCGCTGCCGATCGGCAAGGTCATGGTCGTGTGCGGCAGCTGCAGCAAGCCGACCCGCATCGCGCATGCGACGCTCGACAACGGTCGTCGCGTCCGCGTCTGCCGCCACTGTGGCGAGCAGCTGGAGGTGAAGGCATGACCAGTCGCCTTCACGAGCGCTACACGGCCGAGGTCGTGCCGGCGCTCCAGAAGCAGTTCGAGTACGGCAACCCCAACCAGGTGCCGAAGGTGGACAAGATCGTCGTGAACATCGGCCTGGGCGAAGCCCTGACCAATGCCAAGGCGCTCGACGCCGCGCTCGGCGACCTGACCCTCATCACGGGCCAGAAGCCCATCGTGACCAAGGCCAAGCGATCGATCGCCCAGTTCCACGTGCGGACGGGCAACTCGATCGGCGCCAAGGTGACCCTCCGCGGGGAGCGGATGTGGGACTTCCTGGACCGCCTGACCACGCTCGCCCTGCCGCGCATCCGCGACTTCCGCGGCGTGCCCGGCAAGTCGTTCGATGGACGAGGCAACTACAGCCTCGGGCTGCGCGAGCAACTCGCGTTCCCCGAGATCGACTACGACAAGGTGGACCGTCTCCGCGGGCTGGAGATCAGCATCGTGACGACGGCGAAGACCGACGAGGAATCGAAGAAGCTTCTCGAACTCCTCGGCATGCCCTTCGCCTCGTAGGCGCGGGGAGGGAGAATCATGGCTAAGAAGTCGATGGTCGCGAAAGCGAAGCGGACCCCCAAGCACAAGGTGCAGGCGTATCACCGCTGCTTCGTGTGCGGGCGTCCACGCGCCTACATGCGACGGTTCGCACTCTGCCGGATCTGCTTCCGGGAGCGAGCGCTCCTGGGCGAGCTGCCCGGCGTCACGAAGTCGAGTTGGTAGGACACCGATGAACATCTCCGACCCGATCGCGGACATGCTCACGCGCGTCCGGAACGCCTCGCGGGCGCGCCACACCGAGGTGGTGGTGCCGGCGTCGCGGACGAAGCGCGAGATCGCCCGCATCCTCAAGAGCGAGGGATTCATCGCCGACGTCGCCGAGGAGCAGGATGGACCCACCGCGGTCCTGCGCCTGACCCTCAAGTACGTCGACGGCAAGGTCCCGGTCGTCTCCGGCCTCAAGCGGATCAGCAAGCCCGGCCTGCGCGTCTATGCGCGCAAGACGGAGATCCCGCGCGTGCTGGGCGGCCTTGGCATCGTCATCGTCAGCACCAGCCAGGGCATCATGACCGGCCAGCAGGCGCGTCAGGCGCAGCTGGGCGGCGAAGTCCTCGCGTACGTCTGGTAGGCGGACAGCATGTCGCGCATCGGACGCCTTCCCATCGCCGTCCCCTCGACCGTCGACGTGACGATCGATGGGCGCCAGCTCACGGTCAAGGGGCCCAAGGGCACCCTCAGCCGTGCGCTGCACCCCGACATCACGGTCACGCGCGAGGAGGGCACCCTCGTGGTGACCCGTCCCACGGAGCAGAAGACCCACAAGCAGCTCCACGGCCTCACCCGGACGCTCGTCAACAACATGGTCGTCGGCGTGACCGACGGCTATCGCAAGGGCCTCGAGATCACCGGCGTCGGCTATCGTGCCGCGCTCAACGGGAACAAGCTGACGCTCAACCTGGGCTACAGCCACCCCATCGAGATCGACCCGCCCGCCGGCATCAGCTTCGAGGTCGAGAACCCCACCCGCCTCGCGGTCGTGGGCATCGACAAGGAGCTCGTGGGCCAGATCGCCGCCCAGGTCCGCTCCACGCGCAAGCCGGAGCCGTACAAGGGCAAGGGCGTCCGGTACGCCGGCGAGAAGATCCGTCGCAAGGCCGGCAAGGCCGGCAAGATCGGCGGCAAGAAGTAACCAAGCACAAGGGATTGACACGATGACGCAGGTCGCCAGCCGCGGCGCCGCCCGACGCAAGCGCCACGATCGGATCCGCCTTCGCCTGGCGGGGACGGACGTGCGGCCGCGCCTGGCCGTGTTCCGCAGCCTCAACCATATCTACGCGCAGGTCATCGACGACGCGTCCGGACGGACGCTCGCGGCTGCCTCGACGGTCGAGAAGGAACTCAAGGGTTCCGCCAAGACCAAGTCGGAGGAAGCCGCTGCCGTCGGTCGTCTGGTCGCCCAGCGGGCCAAGTCGGCCGGCGTCGAGCGCGTGGTCTTCGATCGAGCCGGGTTCCGGTACCACGGGCGGATCAAGTCGCTCGCCGATGCCGCCCGTGACGCCGGCCTCGACTTCTGATCGGAAGGAGCCAGAGTGGCACGCATCGACCCGAACAAGCTCGCGCTCGAGGAGCGCGTCGTCCAGATCAATCGAGTCGCCAAGGTCGTCAAGGGCGGCCGGCGGTTCAGCTTCAGCGCGGTCGTCGTCGTCGGTGACGGCGCCGGTCACGTCGGGGTCGGGCTGGGCAAGGCCGGCGAGGTGCCGGAATCGATCCGCAAGGGCGTCGAGGACGCGAAGAAGAACCTCTGATCCGCATCCCGATGGTCGGCACGACGATCCCCCACGAGGTGAACGTCGAGTTCAGCGCCAGCCGGGTCATGCTCAAGCCCGCCAGCCAGGGCACCGGCGTCATCGCCGGCGGCTCCGTCCGCGCGGTCCTCGAGGCGGCCGGTGTGCGCGACATCCTGTCCAAGGTCTACGGCTCCACCAATCCGGTGAACGTGAGCCGCGCGACCATCGAGGCGCTCCGCGGCCTCCATTCGGCCGAGGAGCTGGGCGCCCGACGCGGCGTCAAGCTGATCAGCCGGATCTCCGGTCAGCCGGCAGCGACGGCGGAGGTGCTCGATGGCCGGTAAGCTGAAGGTCACCCAGATCAAGAGCACGATCAGTCACATCGCCCGCAACCGCGCCACGATCAAGGCGCTCGGCCTCCACGGCATCGGCAGCACGAGCATCGTCGCGGACAACGCGGCGACGCGCGGCATGGTCCGTCAGGTCCGCTTCCTGGTCACGGTCGAGGAGATCGCCGAGGAGTCGGCGGGCAAGCGGTCCGCCGGCGCGGCAGGAGAAGGCATGAAACTCCACGACCTCCGCCCCGCCGAGGGGTCGCGAACGCGCCAAGACCCGCGTCGGTCGCGGCATCGCGGCCGGCAAGGGCAAGACCGCGGGCCGCGGCACGAAGGGCCAGAAGGCGCGTGCCGGTGGCTCCATCCCGGCCTGGTTCGAGGGTGGCCAGACGCCGCTCCACATGCGCATCCCCAAGCTGCGCGGCTTCAAGAACCGATTCAAGATCCAGTACGAGGTCGTGAACGTCGGGGCGATCCAGGCCGCCGTGGACCGCGGTGCGCTCGCGCCCGAGGAGCCGGCCGGCAAGGGCAAGGCGAAGGCCGGGACCCAGATCACGGTCAACCAGGACCTGCTGCGGGCCGTCGGTCTCGTGCGCAGCCTGAACAAGCCGCTCAAGATCCTCGGCAACGGAGACCTCAGCGCGGCGCTGTTCGTGGTGGCTGACGCGTTCACCGGGTCCGCCCGGACCAAGATCGAGGCCGCCGGCGGAGCCGTCAGCGTCCTCGAAGTCCCGACGTCGCCGATGAAGGCCATCGGCCTCGACGACGGCGATGGCGCAGCGGCGAGCGAGCCCGCTCCGGCGAAGACGCGCAAGGCCAAGACTCCCGCCGCCGCCTCCGAGCCGGTCGCCGATGAGGCCGCCGCGGCCGACGCCCGCCGCGGCCGACGCCCCCGATACGCCGGCAGATGCGGACGAACCCGCCCCGGTCGAGGCCGAGCCCGCCGCCAGCGCGGCCGACGCCGGCGTCGAGACCGCCCCCGGCGACGACGCCTGACCCGTGTTCGAATCACTGCTGAACGCCTTCCGCGCGCCGGACATCCGGCGCCGGATCCTGGTGGTCCTGGGCCTGCTCATCGTCTTCCGGTTCCTGGCCGTCGTGCCGGTCCCGGGGATCGACCGCGACCAGCTCCAGAACTTCCTGGAGGGCAACCCGCTGTTCGGGCTGCTCAACCTCTTCTCGGGCGGCGGGCTGTCCAACTTCTCGGTCGTGGCGCTGGGCCTGAACCCCTACATCAACGCATCGATCATCATGCAGTTGATGCAGGGCGTGGTGCCCTCGCTGCAGGCGCTCAGCCGTGAGGGCGAGTACGGGCGCAACAAGATCACCCAGTACACGCGCTACCTGTCCGTGCCCATGGCGATGCTCCAGGCCTACGGCTTCCTGGCGCTGCTCAATGCCAACGGCGTCCTGACCGGCACGTTCGACCTCGCGAGCTTCGAGACCCTGACCCAGATCGCGACCCTGACCGCCGGGTCCGTGGCGCTGATGTGGATCGGCGAGCTCATCACCGAGCGCGGCATCGGCAACGGCATCAGCTTCATCATCTTCGCCGGCATCGTGAGCCAGGCACCGAGCGCGATCGGCGCCTTCCTCGCCGCACCCAACATCGCGATGTTCATCGCCTTCGCGGCCGTCGCGATCGCGGCCGTCGCCGTGATCATCTACATCCAGGAGGGGCAGCGCCGGATCCCGATCCAGTACGCCAGCCGCGTCCGCGGCCGACGCATGTACCAGGGCGGTCAGACGTTCCTGCCGCTCCGGGTCAATCAGGCCGGTGTGATCCCGATCATCTTCGCGGTCAGCATCCTGCTGTTCCCGGTCCAGCTCGCGTCGTACTTCACGGCGTCCGAGATCCAGATCGTGGCGGACATCGCGAACGGGATCGTGACGCTCTTCAACCCGCAGTCGATCCTGTACATCGTCATGTACTTCCTGTTGACCGTCGGGTTCACGTACTTCTACACCGCGTTCACGTTCAAGCCGGACGAGACTGCCGAACAGTTGCGCAAGAACGGCGGCTTCATCCCGGGCATCCGCCCGGGCCGACCCACGCAGGACTACCTTGCCCGGGTGGTCAGCCGGATCACGTTCGCCGGCGCCATGTTCCTGGCGATCGTCGCAGTCTCGCCGTCGCTGCTCGGTCTCGCGTTCCGCGACCTCGGGGCGATCGGGCTGGGCGGCACGAGCCTGCTCATCGTGGTGTCCGTCGTCGTCGAGACGATGAAGCAGATCGAGGCACAGCTGATGATGCGCAACTACGAAGGCTTCATCCGGTGACCGACCCGCTCCGGCGAGGTCGGGTGGGGAAGGGGCGCCCGTGAGCGTCACGGTCCTCCTGGGTGGTCCGGGAGCCGGCAAGGGCACCCAGGCCGTCGGGCTCGCCCGGCGCCTCGGGGTGCCGCACATCGCCAGCGGCGACCTGTTCCGTGCGGCCGTTCGCGACGGGACGCCCATCGGGCTCGAGGCGAAGGCCTACATGGAGCGCGGGGAACTCGTCCCCGACGCCACGACCGTCCGCATGCTGCTGGCACGCCTGGCGGAGCCCGACGCCGCCGACGGCGCGGTCCTCGACGGGTTCCCGCGCGATCGCGCCCAGGCCGAGGTCCTCGACGCCGCGCTCGCCGAACATGGCACCCGCGTGGACCTCGCCATCAGCATCGAGGTGCCCACCGAGGAGCTCGTCCGCCGGCTGTCCGGCCGGTGGGTCTGCCGGGAGAGCGGGCACGTCTACAACGAGACGGCACATCCGCCCAGGGTCGACGGGCGGTGCGATATCGATGACTCCGAGCTCATCCAGCGCGCGGACGACAAGCCCGAGACCATCCAGGCCCGCCTGGACCTCCAGCTTGACGAGCCTGCGCGACGTGATCGATCACTACCGCTCGACCGGCGTGCTGCGACCGGTGGACGGTGTCGGCTCCATCGACGACGTGACCGACGCCGTCCTCGCGGCCGTGAGGAGCCCGCAAGCCGCATGACCGTCGTCGTGCTGCTGGGTGCCCCTGGGGCCGGGAAAGGAACCCAGGCGGACATCCTCGCCGGGATCCTCGGCGTGCCCCACGTCGCGACGGGCGACCTCTTCCGCGCCGCTGTCCGTGACGGATCGCCGGTCGGGCCTCGAGGCGCGCCGGTACATGGAACGCGGCCAGCTCGTGCCCGACGAAACCACGATCAAGATGCTCCTCGAGCGAATCGAGCGACGCGATGCCACGAGTGGCGTCATCCTCGACGGCTTCCCGCGCAACCGGGCCCAGGCGGAAGCCCTCGATGCCGCCCTGGCGGGGCGTAGGTTCGAGCGTGGACCATGCCGTGAGCATCGAGGTGCCGTCCGACGAGCTCGTGCGACGCCTGTCGGGCCGCTGGATCTGCCAGGACGCCGGGCACGTGTACAACGAGACCGCCAACCCGCCACGCGTGGCCGGCCGATGCGACCTCGACGGGTCGGCACTGATCCAGCGCGACGACGACAGGGCCGAGACCATCCGCGCGCGCCTGGCCATCCAGCTGTCGAGCCTCCGCGACGTCGTGACCTACTACCGGACCACGCGGTGTCCTCCATCACGTCGATGGCGTCGCCCCCGTCGAGACGGTCACGGCCGCGATCCTCGCCGCCCTGTCCGACGATCCCGTGGTGGCGGGCTGACCATGGTCACGAGGAAGTCCCGCGCCGAGATCGAGAAGATGCGCCAGGCCGGCCGGGTCGTGGCCGAGGTCCTCGCGCTCGTGGAGCAGGAACTGCAGCCCGGCGTCTCCACCGGCCACCTCGACCGTCTCGCCGAGGCGCACATCCGCGCGGCGGGCGCGACCCCGTCGTTCAAGGGCTATCCGGGCATCAACCCGCGCCGGCCGTTCCCGGCCAGCATCTGCATCAGCATCGATGACGAGATCGTCCACGGGATCCCGGGCGAGCGGACGATCCGGGCCGGCCAGGTCGTGTCCATCGATGCCGGCGCCATCGTGGACGGGTGGCATGGTGATGCGCGCGCGCACCTTCTACGTCGGGACCCCGCCACCGGAAGTCGCCGACCTGATCGAGACGACCCGGGCGGCCATGATGGCCGGGATCGCGGCGGCGATCCCGGGCAATCACATCGAGGACATCTCCGCAGCCGTCGAGGCCGTCGCCGCACCCGCATGGGTACGGGATCATCCGCCAGTTCGTCGGGCACGGGATCGGCACCGAGATGCACGAGGAGCCGAATGTCCCCAACTTCCGGACGGGGCGTCGCGGCCGCAAGCTGGAGCCGGGACTCTGCCTGGCCATCGAGCCGATGTTCACGCTCGGGCGTCACGAGGCGCACGTCCTCGCGGACGACTGGACGGTCTCGACCGTGGACGGCTCGCTGGCCGCCCATTTCGAGCACTCGATCGCCATCACCGAGCAGGGCCCGGAGATCCTGACCACGATCTGACCGGGTCGAGCCCGGTGGTTGCCGGGAACGGCGAGTTTTGATACGCTACGCGTTCGTGTGTCGGTCCGCCCGGGCCGACACTGCGCGTGAGAAAGGGAAGCACACAGCCTGTGGCCAAGAAGGACGCGATCGAAGTCGAAGGAACGGTCATCGAACCGCTCCCCAACACCATGTTCGCGGTCGAATTGGAGAACGGCCACCGGGTGCTCGCCCACATCAGCGGGAAGCTGCGGATGAACTTCATCCGGATCCTCCCCGGTGACCGCGTCCGCGTCGAGTTGTCGCCGTACGACCTGACCCGCGGTCGCATCACGTACCGATTGAAGTAACGAACAGTCATCACACGAGCACGATCGAGGATCCGTTGAAGGTCAGAGCTTCCGTCAAGGCGCGCTGCGACAACTGCAAGGTCATCCGTCGCCACGGCACCGTGATGGTCATCTGCAGCAATCCCAAGCACAAGCAGCGGCAGGGGTAACCGATGGCACGCATCGCCGGTGTCGACATCCCGCGTGAGAAGCGCGTCGAGGTCGCCCTCACGTACGTCTATGGTCTCGGGTTGCCCACCAGCCAGAAGATCCTCGCCCAGACCAACATCAATCCGGACACCCGTGTCCGCGACCTCACCGAGGAGCAGGTCAACCGCCTGCGCGAGCTCATCGACCGGCGCTACAAGGTCGAAGGCGACCTGCGCCGCGAGACGGCGCTGAACATCAAGCGCCTCATCGAGATCGGCTCGTATCGCGGCCTCCGCCATCGGCGCAACCTGCCGGTGCGTGGTCAGCGGACCAAGACGAACGCTCGCCAGCGTCGCGGACCGAAGAAGACGGTCGGCGTCCGGCGCAAGAAGTGACGAGGGACTGACCAGGCATGGCGGAACGCAAGCGAGCGGTCAAGACGCGTCGGCGGGAGAAGAAGAACGTGCCCCAGGGACACGTTCACATCCAGGCCACGTTCAACAACACGATCATCACGATCACGGACCTCAACGGTGCGGTCATCTCGTGGGGCTCGGCCGGTGTGGCCGGGTTCAAGGGATCTCGCAAGAGCACGCCGTACGCGGCTGCGCTCTCCGCTGACGGCGCGGCCAAGCGTGCGATGGAGCACGGGATGCGCCAGGTCGAGGTCTACGTGAAGGGTCCGGGCGCCGGCCGCGAGCAGGCGATCCGTTCGCTCCAGGCCGCGGGCCTCGAGGTCAGCGCCATCACCGACGTCACGCCCATCCCCCACAACGGTTGCCGCCCGCCCAAGCGGCGCCGCGTCTGAGAGCCTGAGGCACCATGGCCCGCTACACCGAATCCGTCTGCCGCATCTGTCGGCGGGAAGGCGCCAAGCTCTACCTGAAGGGCTCGCGCTGCTATACCAAGAAGTGCGCCTTCGAGCGCCGACCCTCGCCTCCCGGCCAGCACGGCGTCCGTCGTCGCAAGGTGGGCGACTACGGGCTTCAGCTTCGTGAGAAGCAGAAGGTCCGCAAGAGCTACGGCGTCCTCGAGCGGCAGTTCCGCAACTACTTCATCGCTGCGGAGAACCGTCCCGGGGTGACCGGCGAGAACCTGCTTCGTTCGCTCGAGCTGCGGATGGACAACGTCGTGTTTCGGATGGGCTTCGCCCCGTCGCGAGCCGCGGCACGCCAGCTCGTCACGCACGGTCACTTCGCCGTGAACGGCGTTCCCAGCGACATCCCCTCGTACCAGCTCAAGCCCGGCGACAAGGTGGAAGTCCGCGAGATCCGCCGGGGCCGCGAGCCGTTCAAGGTGGCGAAGGAGACCCTCCGCAACCACCAGGCACCCGAATGGCTGTCCATCGACGCCGCGACCCTGACCGGGTCCATCGTCTCCCCGCCCAGCCGCGACCAGATGCCGCTCGACCTCAACGAGCAGCTCGTGGTCGAGTACTACTCGAGGTAACCGCACCCTCATGATCGAACTCGAGAACCCGCAGATCGAGCCTGTCGAGGAAGCCGGCACGTACGCCAAGTACGAGGCAGGTCCGCTCCAGGCCGGCTACGGCGTCACCCTCGGCAACGCGCTCCGGCGCGTGCTCCTCTCGTCGCTCGAGGGCGCCGCGGTCACCAGCATCCAGATCCGCGACGTGTACCAGGAGTTCTCCACGATCCCCGGCGTCAAGGAAGACGTGACCCAGATCGTGCTGAACGTCAAGAAGCTGCGCCTCAAGAGCTTCGCGACCCACCCGGTGCAGCTTCGGCTGATCAAGTCCGGCGCCGGCGCCGTCACGGCCGCAGACATCGCGGAGTCCGCCGATGTCGAGATCATCAACCCGGACCTCGTCCTGATGACCCTCGACACCGACGACGTGACGATCGAGATGGACCTTACGGTGGAGCGTGGCGTCGGCTACCTGGGCGCCGAGCGCGCCGAGGCGCTGCCGATCGGTGTCATCGCGGTCGACGCGATCTTCACCCCGGTCCGCAAGATCAACTACTGGGTGGAGAGCATGCGAGTCGGTCAGATGACCAACTTCGACAAGCTCACCATCGAGATCGAGACGGACGGCACCATCGGCCCTGAAGAGGCGCTGAGCCGCTCCGCCGAGATCCTCGTGAACCAGTTCCGCCCGTTCGTCACGATCGGCATGGCGCCGATCCCGGCGGTCCCGGTGACGGGCGTCGCGGCCCTGCCGCCCAACATGCTCGACATGCCCATCGAGGAGCTCGACCTCCCGATGCGCGCGTATAACTCGCTCAAGCGCAACAACATCGTCAAGGTGGGGCAGCTGCTCCAGCTCAAGGACGACGACCTGCTGCGCATGCGCAACTTCGGCAAGAAGTCCCTCGACGAGATGAAGGAGCGACTGCGCATGCGCGGCTTCATCGTCCCGGAGACGGAGACCGACGGCCTCGACGATCTCGACGGTGACGAGCCGTTCGAGGACGAGACCGAGGAGTAGTCGGTGGCGCATCGGATCGGTGGTCGCAAGCTCAGCCGGAAGCAGGGCCCGCGTCTCAGCCTCTACAAGAACCTGACCGTGTCGATCATCCGCTACGAGCGCGTCAAGACGACCGAGGCGAAGGCCAAGGAGATCTCGGGCCGCGTCGAGAAGATGATCACGCTGGCCAAGCGCGGCGACCTCGCCGCGCGACGCGCCGTCGTGGCGCAGTTCCCCAACGAGCCGCTCGTCGTCAACAAGCTGTTCGACGAGATCGCGCCCAAGTACGCGGACCGCTCGTCCGGGTTCACCCGGATCGTGAAGATCGGCCAGCGTCGTGGTGACGCGGCCGAGATCGTGCAGATCGAACTGGTCTGATAGCAGATGCCCGAGAGGGTGTCCCCGCAGCGATTTCGCGCTCGGGTCGAATACGACGGCACGGACTTCGCCGGCTTCCAGGTCAATCCTGGGAAACGGACGGTCCAAGGGGTCCTGGAGGACGCGCTGGCCAGTCTCGACAACGAGTCGGGCGGGCGGGTCGACGGGGCCGGACGCACGGATGCCGGGGTCCACGCCACGGGGCAGGTCATCGCCTTCTCCTATGACGGACGACTCACGGCGGCAGAGCTGGGCAGGGCGCTCGATGCGCGCCTCCCCGGGGACGTGACCATCCGAGGATTGCGCCGGGCACCGACAGCCTTCCACCCCCGCCATGCGGCGCGGTACCGGGAATACCGCTACACCGTTTGGAACGGGCCGCGCAGTCCGCTTCGCGAGCGAACGGCGCTCGGGGTACGGATCCCGCTCGACACTGCCGCGATGGCACGGGTCGGGTCGGTCTTCATCGGCCGGCACGATTTCAGCGCCTTCGGGGCAACGGACCGCTCGCCGGTCCGGACCGTCATGGCGGTCCGGGTCCGCCGGGAGGGTCGGGTCGTGACGATCGACGTCCGGGCCGACGCCTTCCTTCGCGGGATGGTCCGCCGGATGGTGGCCAGCCTCCTGGAGGCGGGCCTTGGCAAGATGGATGAGGAAACGGTCCGCTCGGCACTCGCCGGTGGCGGACCGGCCTTCGACGGAGCAGCCGCTCCAGCGAAGGGCCTGTGCCTCCGGCGCGTCGCCTTCGGGCGCGTGACCGGCGGCCAATCGAACGGAGCAAACGAGGAACGATGAACGCGAAGACCTACACGGTCCGGGAGAGCGAGATCGAGCGACGCTGGTACGTCGTCGATGCGACGGACGAGACGCTCGGCCGCCTCGCCTCGCGCATCGCGCGCGTCCTCGAGGGCAAGCACAAGCCGACCTACCAGCCCAACCTGGACTCGGGCGACCACGTGATCGTCCTCAACGCCTCGCGCATCTCGGTCACCCGTGACAAGCTCGAGAGCAAGATCTACGCCCGCCACAGCGGCTACCCGAAAGGGTTCAAGGAGGAGACCCTGGGTCACCTCCTGGCCCGCCGGCCGGAGGAGGTCATCCGCCGCGCCGTCAAGGGGATGCTGCCGCACAACCGGCTCGGCACCCAGCAGCTGCGCAAGCTGAAGGTCTACGCCGGTACCGACCACCCGCATCAGGCCCAGCGGCCTGAGCCGCTCGCCTGACGAGGAGTCGATCTGCTATGACGTCCCCTGCCTTCTTCTCCGGGACCGGTCGCCGCAAGACGGCGATCGCCCGCGTCCGGCTCTTGCCGGGCGAGGGTGAGATCGTGGTCAACGGCCGCACCCTCGATGAGCATTTCGGGAATGCGGTCAACGAGACCGAAGTCCGCATGCCCTTCCGGGTGACCGGCACCGAGGGCCGCTTCAACGCCATGATCAAGGTGGAGGGTGGCGGCGTCACCGGCCAGGCCGGCGCCATCCGCCATGGCATCGCTCGGGCACTCCTCGAGGTGGACCCCGACGCGAACCGCGTGCCGCTGCGCCAGGCCGGTCTCCTCACGCGCGATCCGCGCATGAAGGAACGCAAGAAGTACGGCCTGAAGCGTGCGCGAAAGGCCCCTCAGTACACGAAGCGTTAGCCGACGGCGCCGGCCTGGGACGCCCATGGGTGCGTTGGCCGCTCCGCGCACTGCGAAGCCGCTCTGCACCGCCGGGTGCACTCGCTCCCGTGCTCGCATCCGCCTTCCCATGACCGCCCCAGCTCCGGCGCAAGGCAGTTCGCTACCGGCACCGTCTCACGCTGACGACATAGCGCGATGGAGTTCACGTTTCCGAGCGAGATCATCTGGTGGCGGGGGCCGGCGCCGTATCACTACGCGGCGATGCCGGCGGACGACGCCCGGGAGCTGCGCAAGGTGGCGAGCCAGGTGACATATGGATGGGGCTGCATCCCCGTTCGGGCGACGATCGGCGCGACCGAGTTCACGACGTCGCTGTTCCCCAAGGACGGCGGCTACCTGTTGCCCATCAAGGACGCCGTCCGCAAGGCCGAAGGTCTGGCCCTCGGAGACGGGGTCCTCGTCCACATGACGGTCGGTCGCTGAGACCGCTACCGTTGGCCACATGACCGATCTGCGTGGCCGCGACCTGCTCAGCGCGGCCGACCTGTCCGCGGCCGAGATCCTGCGCGTCTTCGCGACCGCGGAGCGGCTCAAGGCCGAATTCCGGGCGACGCGGCGGCATGCGGCCCCGCCGCTCGTCGGGCGAACGCTGGCGATGCTCTTCCAGAAGCCGAGTCTGCGGACTCGGGTGACGTTCGAGGCCGGCATGGCCCAGCTGGGCGGCACGGCCATCTACCTGCCGGAGGACACCGTGATGGGCGCGCGCGAGGCCGTCCGTGACGTCGCGCACAACCTGGAGCGGTTCGTGGACGCGATCGTCGCCCGGACCGGGCCGCACGAGGTCGTGGTCGAGTTGGCGGCGCAAGCGTCGATCCCCATCATCAACGGCCTGACCCTCCGCGAGCACCCATGCCAGGCGCTTGCCGATGTCTTCACGATCCGTGAACGGCTCGGTGGTTCGCTCGAGGACGCCGTGGTGACATTCGTCGGGGACGGCAACAACGTCTACCACTCGTTGGCACTGACCGGGGCCAGCCTCGGGATGGAGGTCCGGCTGGCGCATCCCCCCCGCTACGCACCGGATGCCACGATCGTGGCCCGTGCCCAGGAACTCGCGCGCGGATCCGGGGGCCGGCTCGTCTTCGATGAGGATCCCGTCGCACTCGTGCGCGGGGCCGCCTTCGTGTACACGGACGCCTGGACATCGATGGGCCAGGAAGTGGAGACCGAGGCCCGTCGCGATGCGTTCGCCCGGTACCGCGTTGACGACGCGCTCCTGGATGCCGCCGGCCCCGGCGTGATGGCGATGCATTGTCTGCCTGCGCACCGAGGCGAGGAGATCACGTCGGCCGTCATGGACGGCGAGCGGAGCCTGATCTTCGAGCAATCGGAGAACCGCCTCCACGTCCAGAAGGCGCTGCTGGTCGAGCTCCTGGGGGATGCCTGAGCACGACCATCGGCCACCCGCCGATGGGTAGAGCGCCCGATGGCGGTCGCGACGCGCCCGTGGCAGGATGACGCCCCGACGATCGATGCGAGGTTCCCGATGACCGAAGCGCTCTACGAGCGCTACAAGGACGCCCTGCGCCGTGGCCATGTGGCCGCGCTCCGCGGCCGCCACGATGTGGCGCTCGGTGCGTACGGCGAGGCCTCGCGCCTTGCGCCGGACCGGGCCCTGCCGTTCGTGGGGATCGCCGGCGTCCTGGCCGGACTCGGGCGGACCTCCGATGCGCTCGTCGCCTACGATGCGGCGCTCGATCGCGGGCCAGCCGATGAAGGGGCCCTGCGCGGCCGGGCCGATCTGCTCGCATCGACCGGTGACCGGGTCGGAGCCGCCGCATCGCTCGACCGACTCGCCACGGTCCTCGACGAGGCCGGCCGCCTGTCGGATGCCACCGACGCCGCTCGCCGGGCCCTCGAACTCGCCGAGTCGCGCGGCCGGCGCGACTCCGTCCGGCACCTCGCCGAACGACTTCGACTCGAGACACCCGATCCGGCCGCGTCGGAGGCGCTGGCCTCGGCCCTGCGGCTCCTCGCGGGGCCGGCCATGACGCCGCTTGCCGCGGCCGCCGGTCCGCCGACCGTGGACGTCTCCACCTCGGACGGTCGCGGACGCGACCGAGCCGGTCGCAGAGCCGGTCGCCGAACCCGTGCCCCCGTTCGATCCTGGGCTCGCGACCGAGCGGGTCGAGGTCGCCGCGGCGGCGGGCGACCCGTCGGCGACCCTGGAACTCGCGCTCGAGGCCTCGACCGGCCATCGGTTGGGCGGCTGGCAAGCGGCGGCGATCGATGCCTGCTATCTCGCGCTGGCCGGCAACCCGGCCGACCCCGCCCTCCACCTCGCCCTCGCCGAGCTGTATCTCGATCGTGGCTGGCGGTCGATCGCGACCGAGAAGCTCACCCTGCTGGCTCGACTCTCCGAGTTGACCGGCGACCTCGCGACCCGCGCCCGGATCTGTGAGGTCGCGTCGATCCGGCTGCCCGACGAACCACGGCTCGCCGCCATCTGCGCCTGATGGTCCGCGCGGCGGCGGGGGCGACCGGACGCGATGCTACACTCGCCGGACGATGTCGGAGCTCTTCGGATCGGTCCTGGATCAGGTCAGCCTCATCACGCTGGTCGACATCGGGATCACGGCGCTCCTGATCTACTGGCTCTTCAGCCTGATCCGCGGGACCCGGGCCGTCCGACTGGTCATCGGCGTCAGCGTGCTGATCGTCGTGTACGTGCTCGCCGAGGCCCTCGGCCTGCAGCTCCTCACCCGGATCCTGCAGGGTGGCGCGGTCGTCGGCCTGTTCGCGCTCGTCGTCATCTTCCAGCCCGAGATCCGCCGTGGCCTGGACCGGATCGGGCGGGTCGGGTCGTTCGCGTGGCTGCTCTCGCCGGCCGATTCGCGGGTCGTGGACCACGTCGCCGATGAGGTCGCTCGGGCGGCCGCCGACCTCTCCGCCGAGGGGCATGGTGCCCTGATCGTCCTGGAGCGAGAGACGGGCCTCGAGGAGGTGGCGGAGACCGGCGTGATGATCCACGGCGACGTGTCGGCCGACCTCATCCGGACGATCTTCGCCCCCCGCACGGCGCTCCACGACGGCGCCGTGATCATCCGCGGCGACACGATCCTGGCCGCGGGAGCCCTCCTGCCGCTCGCCGAGTCGACCGTCCAGCCAGAACGGTTCGGGACGCGTCACCGGGCGGCGCTCGGCATCGCTGAGCAGACCGACGCGGTCGTCGTGGTCGTATCCGAGGAGAACGGACAGATCAGCCTCGTGGATCGATCCCGGATCGTGCGCAACCTCAACGAGGGCCAGTTGGCCCGTGCCATCCGCAACCTGCTTGATCCCAACCACGGCCGCCGCCGCGGGGCACTCGGCCTGCGGTCACAGGGATCCGAGGGCACCTCCACGTCGGCCGCACGGGCGCCGCGGTGACCCGAGTCCTCGGGGTCATCGTCCACAACTGGCCCCTCAAGCTCGCCGCGGTCGGGCTCGCCACCCTCCTCTATGGCGGCCTCGTCCTGTCCCAGAGCACGCAGACCCTGTCCGGCATCGTGCCGGTCACCGTGGAAGGACAGCCGGACGATACGTTCCTCCTGACCGCGGTCGAGCCCGTGACGTCCATCCGCTACTTCGCACCGTCCGGCGTGCAGCCGATCGCGACGACCTTCATCGCGACGATCGACGTCTCCGATGTCGCCCCGGGCGGTGGCCCGCAGCTCGTCCCGATCGTGGTCACCTCCCTCGACGACCGGATCACGGTCCTCGGCAGCCAGCCGGACGTCATGACCGTCGAGCTCGACGCGCTCGAGACCCGGACCGTGCCGGTGGTCGTCGACCGCGGCACCGTCCCCGACGGTCTTGAGCTGGGTGAGACGACGATCGATCCGGCCGAGGTGGAGGTCTCCGGTCCCGACATCGGTCATCGACCTCGTGGTCGCGGCCCGTGCGGACGTCGTCATCCAGTCGGGCGGGATCGATATCGACCAGGACATCCGGCTCGTCCCCGTTGACCAGCTCGGGAGCGCGGTCAGTCCGGTGGACGTGGAGCCCGCGACCGCCCGGGTCCAGATCCCGGTCTTCACCGACCGCGAGACCCGGACGCTGCCGGTGGGACCGGTCATCACCGGCAACCCGGCGCCCGGATTCGAGATCGCCAGCGTGACCGTGGAGCCATCGGTGGTGACGGTGGAGGGTGACGCGGACGACCTGGTGGCCCTCGAACAGATCGACACGGCACCGGTTTCGGTGAACGGGATGACCGCCGACACGACGGTCACGGTCGCCCTGTCCACGCCCGACGGCGTGACGCCCCTGGACAGCGCGACGGTCGACGTGACGATCACCCTTCGACCGGTCACGGCGACGCGAAGTTTCGAGGTCGGGGTCCGGTTCGTCGGCGGCGACCCGGACCTTCGGTACGCGGTCGACGTGGATCGCGTGCTCATCGCGGTCGGGGGCTCGATCGCCGACCTCGACCGTCTCGAGGGCGGGTCGCTCGTCGCCGACCTGGACGTGTCCGGCCTCGGTGTCGGGACCAGCGACGTCGAGGTGACGGCGGACCTGCCGGCCGGGGTCACGCTCGTGAGCGCGAGTCCGTCGAGCGTGTCGGTCACGATCACGGCCGCCCCCGAAGCGCTCGCTTCGCCATCCGCGTCGGCCACCCCGACGCCCACCGCCAGTCCGGGAGGCTGAGCCGACGATGTCCCGCCTCTTCGGCACCGATGGCATCCGCGGCGTCGCCAACGTGGATCTCAAGCCGACCCTGGCCTTCGCCCTGGGTCGCGCGACCGCGCACCGGCTCGGCAGGCCCCGGCGGTTCGATCGTCGTGGGCCAGGACACCCGCCGATCGGGAGATATGTTCGTCGCCGCCATCACGGCCGGGGCCACGAGCCTCGGCGTGGACGTGCACGTGGTGGGCGTCGTGCCGACACCGGCGCTTGCCTACCTCGCGCGGACCGGACCGTTCGCGGCCGGGATCATGGTCTCGGCGTCGCACAACCCGGCCGACGACAATGGTCTGAAGGTGCTCGACGCCGACGGCCTCAAGCTCGATGACGCGATCGAGGAAGAGCTCGAACAGCTCATCTGGCGCGAGGGCGAGCTCGCCGCGGTCGGCAATGCCGCGATCGGCCGGCGGGTCGAGGCGCACGCGGCCGTCGACGGTTATCGCGACCACCGCCTCGGGATGGCTCGGTCCATCGATGGCTCGGCGCTCACGGTCGTGCTCGATGGCGCGAACGGCTCCGGGGGCGCGTTGGGGGCCGAGATCCTGGCCGCGACCGGGGCGCACATCGAGCCGATCCACGTCGCCCCCGACGGCATCAACATCAACGTCCGCTGCGGCGCCACCGACCCGGCGTCCCTCGCGGAGGCCGTCGTCGCCAAGGGGGCGGCCATCGGGTTCGCCCTCGATGGCGATGCCGACCGGCTCATCGCCGTGGACGCGAACGGGGCGATCGTGGACGGGGACCGGATCCTCGGGATCCTCGCCCTGGAGCGCCTGGCTCGTGGGGCGCTGCCCGGCGGCCTCGTGGTCTCGGTCCTGTCCAACGGTGGGCTCCAGGCCGCGGTGGAAGCCGCGGGCGGCGCCGTGATCCGGACGCCGGTCGGGGACAAGTACATCCTCGAGGGGATGCAGCTGAGCGGCGCGACGCTCGGCGGGGAGAAGTCGGGCCACGTGATCATCCTCGAACACACCACCTCGGGAGACGGGATCGTGACGGCCCTCGAGGTCCTGCGGGTGATGTGCAGTCGGGGCGTCTCCATCGCCGACCTTGCTGCGGACATCCCGCTCCTGCCCCAACAACAGCGCGCGGTCCGCGCCCGTCACAAGGACCAGTGGGAAGGCGACCCGGTCCTGAGCCGGGCCATCGCCGACGCGACCGCCCGGCTGGGCGATCGCGGTCGGGTGCTCGTGCGACCGTCCGGGACCGAGCCCGCGCTGCGGGTCATGGTCGAAGGCGAGGACGACGCCCTCGTCCTGGAGCTCGCCGACGCGCTCGCGGCCCTCGCGAAGGAGCGTCTACACTAGCGGCCGCTGCCCACCGTAGGAGTCACGACCCGTCGGTCGCCGCCGCCGGGCACGAACGAAAGGACGGACGGCATGTGCGGCATCGTCGGCTACACGGGACCCCGGGAGGCGGGTCCGATCCTCATCGAGGGACTCCGGCGGCTGGAGTATCGCGGCTACGATTCGGCCGGGATCGCCCTCGTCGATGACGCCGGCGACCTGTTCGTCGAGAAGAAGGCCGGGAAGCTGGCCAATCTCCAGACCGCGCTCGTGGACCGCCTGCCCCATGCCGCCATCGGCCTCGCGCACACCCGCTGGGCGACGCATGGCCGGCCCAACGACCTCAATGCCCATCCGCATCAGGACTGCACGGGCGACATCACGGTCATCCACAACGGGATCATCGAGAACTTCCGCGAGCTGCGCGACGGCCTCGAGGCGCGGGGCCATCGGCTCACCTCGGAGACCGACACCGAAGCGCTCGCGCACCTCGTGGAGGAGGCCTACAGCGGGGACCTGGCCGAGGCGGTGCGCGTCGCGCTCCGGCAGGCCCAGGGCGCCTACGCGATCGCCGTCATGCACCGCGGCGAGGGCGACCGGCTCATCGGCGCGCGGCAGGACGTGCCCCTCGTCGTGGGCCTCGCCGATGGCGAGAGCTTCCTCGCGAGTGACGTCGCGGCGATCCTGGCGCACACGGACCGCGTGATCTTCCTGGAGGAAGGTGACGTCGCCGACCTTCGGCCGTGGGGGGTCTCGATCAGCGGGGTTGACGGGTCGCCCCGCGAGCGCGCCGTGACCGTCATCGATTGGACGCCCGAGGCCGCCGAGAAGGGCGGCTACGAGACCTTCATGCTCAAGGAGATCCACGAGCAACCCACCGCCCTTGCCCAGTCGATCGCGGGACGGGTGGGACGCGACGACCGCATCCTCGCCGGGGAGCTGGACGGCCTCGAAGACCGGATCCGCGCAGCGACCCGCATCGAGCTCGTCGCGTGCGGGACCGCCTCGTACGCCGCGATGGCCGGGGCGGCGGCGATGGAGGCCTGGGCGGGGATCCCGGCCCGCGTGACGGTCGGCTCGGAGTTCCGCTACTCCCCACCGCCGCTCGATCGGGACACGCTGGTGATCGCGGTCACGCAGTCCGGCGAGACGGCGGACACGATCGCCCCGACGCGGCTGGCCCGCGAGCGCGGGTGCGCGATCGTCGCGGTCACGAACACCGTCGGGTCCGCGATCACGCGCGAGGCCGACGCGGTCATGTTCCTGCAGGCGGGTCCCGAGATCGCCGTCGCCGCTTCCAAGACGTTCGTGACCCAGATGACGACCCTCATCGTCCTGGCGGCGGGGATCGCCAAGATCCGCGGCACCCTGACCGAAGACCAGGAGCACGAGCTGGGCGCCGCTCTGCGCGCCCTGCCGGCGGCGGCCGCCCGCGCGATCGAGGCCAACGCTCCCGGTGCCCCGGACCTTGCCCGTCGCTACGTCAATTCCCGCGGGTTCATGTTCGTGGGTCGGGGGCCGGGGTACGCGGTCGCGCTCGAGGGAGCCCTCAAGCTCAAGGAAGTGAGCTACGTGCACGCCGAGGGGTACGCCGCGGGCGAACTCAAGCACGGGCCGATCTCGCTGCTGGATGCCGAGTGTCCACTGGTCGCGGTCGCCACGCGGTCGTCCGTGTACGACAAGCTCATCAGCAACGTGATGGAGGGACGCGCCCGCGACGCCCGGATCATCGCGGTCGCGACCGAGGGCGACGAGGCGATCGCGCACTACGCCGATGACGTGTGCTGGGTCCCCGATACCCACGAACTGCTGAGCGGTGTGCTGGCCATCATCCCGCTCCAGCTCTTCGCCTACCACGTGGCCGAGGCCCGCGGCACGGACGTGGACCAGCCACGCAACCTCGCCAAGTCCGTCACGGTCGAGTAGGGATGGGCCCGGTCGCCGACCCGTCGGACGCTCCGGTCCCGGCCGGCTTCGTGCCGGAGGGCACGACCGAACTCGGCATCGACATCATCAAGGTGGATCGCATCCGGGCGACGCTGGCCCGGTTCGGGCCGCGATTCGCGGGACGCGTCCTCACCCCGGCCGAACAGCGCTACGTCCGGGACCGGCCCGAGACGTTCGCCGGCCGCTGGGCCGCCAAGGAAGCCGTATCCAAGGTGCTCGGCCTGGGCGTGCGCGGGATCGGGTGGCGCGACATCGAGGTGGAGCGTCTGCCCACCGGGCAGCCTGCCGTCCGCCTCCATGGACGGGCCGCGGCCCGGGCGGATCAGCTCGGGATGACCAGGATCGCCGTCTCGATCAGCCACGAATCGGATTACGCGGTGGCGATCGCGTTCGGGATCCGGACCGCCGGTGGACGCTACGTCTTCCCGCTCGACATCGAAGAGCGCCTCGATGAACGCGAACGTCGGATCCTTGCCCGCATCGAGCGGCTGCGCACGGTCGCCGAGGCCGGTGGCGCGGGGGCCATGGCCTCGGACGCGCCGACGCCGCAGGATGCTCGACCCCGATGACCAGGACGGACATGCCTGAGCGCCGCCCCGTGGGGTTCGGCCGACGGGACGCCGCCGCCGAGACGACGGGGCTTCGGGGGGACCGCGACGGACGTGGCTCGGATCGTCCGTGGCCCGAGGGCGCCATCCGCCTCGACGACGACCTTGCCGCGTCGCTGCTCCCGTCGCGGCCGTCCCGCGGCCACAAGGGATCGTTCGGCCGGCTCCTCGTGATCGCCGGGTCGCTCGACTATGCCGGGGCGGCGCTGCTCGCGTGTCGGGCCGCTGGTCGTGCCGGCGTAGGTCTCGTGACGCTGGCCGTCCCCGAGTCGCTCCAGCCGCTGTTCGCGGCCAAGGTCGTCGAGGCCACGACGATGGCCCTTCCCGAGGACGATGTGGAGGAGGTGGATCCCGAACCTGCCCTCGCGCGGATCCTCGACCACGAGCACGATGCCATCCTCGTCGGCCCCGGCCTGCGCCCCGGCCTCGCGACCAGGGAGCTCGTCCGCGAGCTGATCGCGGCCCCGGGCGACGATGCAGCGCCGATCGTCCTCGACGCCGAAGCGCTGCGCTCGATCGCGAGCATGGACCGCTGGTGGGACGGGGAGCGGCGGCCGGCCGTGCTGACCCCGCATACGGGCGAGTTCGGTCGGCTCCGGGCCGGGAGCGGCCACGATCCCGACGCGGACGGTGACCTCGTCCTCGATGACGACGCGCGGGTCGTCGCCACCCGGGATGCGGCGCGCGAGTGGGGTCAGGTCGTGGTCCTCAAGGGCGCACGAACCGTGGTCGCCGCACCGGACGGCGAGGTGGCCGTCGCACCGTTCGAGAACCCGGCCCTGGCCAGCGGTGGCACCGGCGACGTGCTTGCGGGCGCGATCGGCGCCTTCCTGGCACAGGGCCTCACCCCGTTCTCGGCGGCGCGCCTGGGGGTCTACGTCCATGGGACCGCGGGCGAGGCGGTCCGCGAGCGGTTCGGAGACGCTGGGCTCCTCGCCTCGGACCTGCCCGACGGGCTCGCGATCAGCCGGAAACGCCTCGCGGCCCTCGCGGAACGGCGGGCATCGGGCAAACGACTCGGATTCGGGGCGCGCGAGGTGACCCGTCCGGACGACCCGGCCGACCAGGGCGGGAATCAGGCGTCCGCGCGGTTCTGGCGCGGCGATGCACCACGAACCGCCCAGGAACCGTGACCCGAATGGCTACAGGGTGGCGCCGGGTGTACCATGCGGCCTCCGCACGGTCGACGTCCCCGATCTGACCGAGCGGTGAGGGTGAAGTGGCACGGATCGAGCTCTGGAACGGCGATATCTGCGACCTCGAAGTCGATGCCATCGTCAATCCGGCCAACCTGTCGTTGTGGATGGCGACCGGGGTCGGTGGCGCGATCAAGCGCGCGGGCGGTGACGGCATCGAGTTCGCTGCCGTGCGCCAGGCGCCGGTGCCCCTCGGGGGAGCTGTCGTCACAACGGCGGGCAACCTCGCAGCCAGGGCCATCATCCACGCGGTGTCACTGGACCGCGACCGACGGACGAGCGGACCCGTCATCGAGGCGGCGACGCGGAGCGCGATGGCGCGAGCCCGTGAGATCGGTGCCCGGACGATCGCCTTCCCGGCATTGGGAACCGGCGTGGGCGGCTATCCACTCGACGAAGCCGCCCGAGTGACCGTGCAGACCGTCCGCGACGAACTCTTGCACTCGCCCGACATCGACGTCGTGACCTTCGCCCTTCGGGGCGCGGCCGCCTACGAGGCCTTCGCTGCGGCGTTGGGCGCCTCCCCGGCGGGTGGCGCGCCGAGCGGAGGCACGATCTCCGGTGCGAGCTTCTCCGCGGCCGCGTTGCGATGAGCTTCGCGATGGAATCCAACGAGGAGCAACGCGATGAGCTGGTCGAGCAGGTCGCCCGCGAGATCCAGCTGCGCGGACTGACGTCGTCGGCCGTGCTCTTCCTCGAGGCGAGCCGACCGTACCGCGCCCTGGGCGCGAACGCCATGCTCTTCTTTGACCCGGTGCTGCGCGGCGTGTTCGGCGGCGATCTGGCGTCCGCGAGCGAGATCCTCGCCGATGAGACCGGGATCGAGCTGCTCATCGCGCGGCTCGAGGAGATCGACGAAGAGATCGCCTGGGACGCGTGAGCGCGGACGTTCGACGCCGCTCCCGGTAGCATTGCCGCGGTGACTCCCGAGCCGCGCGCATTCCTCGCCATCGACCACGGATCGGCCACGTCGTCCATCGCACTCATCGGGCGCCTGGATGCGGCCTGGCGGCTGCTCGGCAGCCTCGCGATCCCGGCGTCGGCCGATGTCGACCAGGCGATCGATGTCCTTGGACGCCGGTTCCGATCGGCCGACCCCGAGCTGGCCGACGCCCAGGGTCTCGGCGCGAGTGGGGTCGCCCTGGAGCGACTGCCGAGGCTCGAGGTGCGCAGCAAGCGACCGGGCCGGTTGGCCGTCGTCGCCGGCTCCGAGCGGACGTTGACGAGCCTCGTCGCGTCGGCGGCCCGAAGCGGATGGCGCGTCACCGGATCGAGCATGGAGACCGCCGACCCCCTCGCGATGTCGCGGCTGTTGATGGCACCCGACGTCGACGGCATCCTGGCCGGGGCGGGCGACCCGCCGCGTGCAGAGGAACGGACCGCCATCCGGGAGCTCGCGGCGCTCGTGGCGGCCGTGGCCCAGCGCCGTCCGGAGCTACCGGTCGTGCTCGCGGGTGCGATGTCGGAGGGACTCTCGTCGTTCGGGGACGTCGCCGAACGACCGGGGGAACTCGTGCTGGCGCCCCCGGCGCCGCCGGCCCACGCGGCAGCCGGTGGCGGACCGCTGTCGGACCTGCTCCTCGAGCTCGCGCTTCCGGTCGATGACCCGCGGCGGGCCATCGGGCCCGCCACCCAGGCCCTCGCCGACGTCCTGGACCGGCACGTCGAAACGATCGTCCTGGGCCATGACGCCGGGGTCCGGGCGTGGGCATCACCATCCGCCGGCGGGCAGGACGGCGTGGCCCGATTGGCGGTGGTCGCATCGGCGGCGGTCGCCCTCGACGATCCGGACGACGCCGTGGTGGATGGCGTGCTGGTGTGGTCCACGGTGGCGTCGGACCGTCACCGTCTCCGGGACCGCCTGCGGGAACTGCGGATCGCCCCGTGGGCGGACGCGGCGGGCGAGGGTGCGGCCCTGCGGATGGCCGCCGCCCGCGCCGCCCTGGGCCGGCTCGCCGCCGCGACCCCGGATCACGCGACCGCCCCAAGTCCCGATCTCATCGTGACCGCGGGCGGCGTCTGGTCGTCGGTCCCGGCGTCCACGGTGACGCTTGCCATCGTGGACGTGATCCGCCGCCCGGGGCGAGCCAGTACGCCCTCGATCATGCCCGGCTGCTCGGCGCACTCGGTTCCATCCCCGATCCCGGGGAGCGCCTCGTGGTCATGGCCGACCTCGCGGATGACCTTCTCGCGCCCCTCGGCAGCGTCGTGACGCCGGCCGGCCTGCGGGCCGGACGGTCGGCCGGAGGCCTGACCGTGCATGCCGGCGGCACATCGACCGAGCTGGATCTCATCCCGGGTGGTCTTGAACTCGTTGACCTGGCGCCGGGCGAGGTCGCGACGGCCGAGTTCCGCTTCCGCGACACGGTCCGCCTGGGGACGCGCGGCCGCCACTTCGCGGTGGATGTCGGCGGGGGCCTGAGCGGGTTGCTGGTGGACCTGCGGGACGTGCCGCTCCGGCTCCCCGATCGCGCAGATCGCCGGCGCGACCTCCTCCAGGCGTGGCAGACGGCGCTCTGGGCGGGGTCGCAGGAATGAACGAGACGGACCCGACGGTCGTCGCCGAGGCTGCGCCACCGGACGTGGGACTCGTGAGCCGCCGCTCCCTCATCGACGAGCACGTCGAGGTCCGGTTCACCCTGAGCCCCGGCGACCGCCCGCTGGTGGCCGCCGGCGAGACCGTCGTGGCGGGTGCCCCGATCGCCGAACGACTCCGCGACGCCCGACTCGACGAGGTCGTCGTGCCGGGGTCCGCGCTGCCGCATCCCGGTGGTCGCGTCGCGAACGGCGAGCTCCTCTTCGACTGGCACGGGCGATGGCGCGTCGCGACCGGCGACCTGACCGAGCCGCTCGAGAGCCCGGTCGCCGGGATCGTCCGCGAGGTCCGGCCCGGCTCGTCGATCACGGTGCGGACCGGTGGGCGGGCGATGCACGGCGTGGTCGCCCTGGGCGGCCCCACCCGGGGCCGGCTGCGGATCGCGACGGGCAAGGACGGGGAGCTGCGCTCGGGTGGTCTGGACGTCGGCTATGCCGGCAGCATCCTCGTCGTCGGGTCGCGGATCGACGCCGAGACGCTCACGAGGGCCCGTGCCATGGGCGTCCGTGGCGTGATCGTGAGCGGGTTCGCCAGCAAGGAGCGGCGCGATTTCTCGGCCTCGGAACGTCGTCAGCGCGCCGCGCTCCATCGCCTGGCGTCCATTCGCCGTCCTCGTCCTGGATGGAGCGCTGCGCCGTCCGTTCTCGGCGCCCGTGCAGGCCGTCCTCGACGGACTCGTCGGGCGTGACGTGGCGATCGTCACGGACCCGCCGATGCTCGTGTTCGATGCGCCGGAGGTTCGGACGCCGTCGTCGATGGCCGGCTACGTCCGTGTCCGTGCCGGCGAGCACGCCGGTCGCGAGGGGACCTGGGCCGGGTTGCTCGGCCCGCGGCGGTTCAGCGGGGGCGTCCACCTCGAGGCGGCTGCGCGTCCTCTTGCCCGAGGGCGCCACGATCGCGGTGCCGCTCGGGGACCTGGAGCGGTTCGGCTGACCTTTCGGCTACGCTCGCACCGATGACGTCCACCACCGTTCCGTCGCGCACCATCGTCTGCCCCGACCCGGCGTCCACGACACGCCTGGGCGCGACCCTGGCCGGCGTGGCCACCGCCGGCGATCTCGTCTGCCTGTGGGGCGAGCTCGGGGCCGGCAAGACGCACCTCGCGAAGGCTTTCGGCGCGGGCCTCGGCGTGGCCGATACCATCGTGTCGCCCTCGTTCGTCCTCATGGCCGAGTACCAGGGCCGGTTGCCGCTGTTCCACATCGACCTGTATCGCCTGGCCGATGCCGCCGACGCGTTCGGGGGCGGGCTGATCGATGACCGCCAGGCGACCGGCGTGACGCTCGTGGAATGGCCCGAACGCATGGGCGACACGCTGCCGGCGGGACGGCTCGACGTTCGGATCGATGGGTCCGGCGACGAGCCCGCGGATCATCACGCTCGGAGGCCGGCAGCGATGCCGATCGACGCTACCTGGACGCGGTCGGATGAGCCACGACGGCCGGCGGCACGCGATCCTGGCCATCGATACCGCCACGACCCGCGCCGTGATCGCGACCGGCTCACCCGACGGGATCGCGGACGGGGTCTCCACGTGGGAGGCCGGGTACCGTCACGGGGAGACGCTGCTGCCCGCGATCGGCGCGTTCCTGCACGAGCGGAACATCCGTCGGTCGCGACTGACCGGGATCGTCGTCGGGACGGGACCGGGCGCCTTCACCGGGTCTGCGCGTCGGCATCGCTACCGCGAAGGGACTCGCGCACGGACTCGGGATCCCGCTCGTCGGCGTGTCCACCGCCGAGGCGCTGCCTGGCGGCGAGCGGGATCGAGCATGCGGTCCTGCTGCTGCCCGGCCGGCCCGTCGGACCGCGTCGTCGTCCGTCCGGGCGCAGCCGCCAAGCCTGCTGCCGGGCGGCACGGAGCCCGACCTCCGCCCGGGCGAGGTCCGTCGTGGCCGTGGACCTGGCGGGCGCGCGCCCGACGACGCGGTCGCACGTGGCGAAGCCGCGCGCGATCGGGCTGGGTGCCGCGCTCCTGCTGGCGGGCGCCGGCGCCCCTCCGCGACGCGGCCGGGACGAGTGGTGCGCTCGCGACGGTCGTCCCCGAGTACGTCACCCTGCCCCGCGGCGCCCGCGCCGCCACCGGGAGCGTGGCATGGTCGCGCGACCCCCGGTGAGGGTGGTCATCGAGCCGATGCGGCTCGAGGACCTCCCCGTCGTCCACCTCATCGAGAAGGCGAGCTTCACCTCGCCGTGGCCCGAGCACGCGTACCAGAGCGAGCTCGAGTCGAACCGGCTCGCGCACTACCTCGTGGCACGGGCAGGTGACCGGATCATCGGCTACGGCGGGATGTGGCTGATGGTGGATGAGGCCCACATCACCACCTTCGCGATCCATCCGGCGTGGCGCCGCCAGCACATCGGCGAGCGGCTGCTGATCGCGTTCCTCGACCTCGCGGTGGATCGCGGCGCGCACGAGGCGACGCTCGAGGTGCGGCTGTCGAACCTGCCGGCGCGCCGGCTGTACGAGAAGTACGGCTTCCGCCCGGTCGGGTCTCCGACCGCGCTACTACAGCGACGACAACGAGGACGCGCTCATCATGACGACGGAGCCGCTCGACGACCCGCGCATGCTGGAGCGCGTGGCTCGACTGCGCGTGGCGCTGGATGCCACGCCGGCGCCGACCGGACCCGGGGACGAGGACGGCGCATGAGCGGCCCGCTCGTGCTGGCCATCGAATCGTCGTGCGACGAGACCGGGATCGCCCTCGTGGAGGGCGGACGCCGGATCGTCTCGAACGTCGTCGCCTCGCAGGTCGCGCTCCATGCGCCCTCGGGCGGGATCGTGCCCGGAGGTGGCCGCGCGCGCCCACCTGCGCTGGATCGTGCCGGTCCTCGACGAGGCCTGGTCCGGGGCCGGGGTCGGCTGGACGGACCTCGACGGCGTGGCCGTCACGTATGGTCCGGGCCTCGCGGGCTCGCTCCTGGTCGGGATCAACTTCGCCAAGGCGCTCACCTGGGTCCACGACCTGCCACTCATCCCGGTCAACCACCTCGAGGGCCACGTCTACGCGGCCTGGCTCCTGGACCCGGGCGAGGACGAGGCCACGCGACCCGAACCGGTCTTCCCGCTCGTGACGCTGGTCGTCAGCGGCGGCCACACGTTCCTGGCCGAGATGCGCGACCACCTGACCTACCGTCTCCTCGGGACGACGGTCGACGACGCCGCGGGCGAGGCGTTCGACAAGGTGGGGCGGCTGTTGGGGCTTGGCTACCCGGGCGGCCCCGCGATCCAGGCGGCCGCGGAGGGAGCCACGCGTCGTGACGTGCGGTTCCCGCGCGCGTGGATGGGCGATTCGTTCGATTGGAGCTTCTCCGGTCTCAAGACCGCCGCCCGCCGGATCGTCGGCGATGCGCGCGAGGACGAAGGGCTCCCGCGCGATGACCCAGAGGCGCACCTTCTCGGCCGCGACGGTTGCCGAGCTTGCGTGGGGCTTCCAGGACGCCGTGGTCGATGTCCTGGCGACCAAGACGGCCCGGGCCGCCAGGGAGGTCGGCGCGCGGTCGATCGTCCTGGGTGGTGGCGTCGCCGCGAACGCGGTGCTGCGCGCGCGACTCCACGACGAGGCCGACGCGCTGGGCCTGCCGCTGATCGTGCCGCGACCGGGCCTGTGCACCGACAACGGGGCGATGATCGGCGCCGCCGGCGCGCGCCGGTTCCTGGCGGGGGAGCGGGCGGGGTCGGACCTGGATGCCCGCCCGTCACTCCCGCTGGCCACGCGGTGACCGACGCGCCAGCGGGCCGCGATCGGATCGACCCGGCCGAGGTCCGGGCCACGCTGCGGGCCGCCGGCCTGCGCGCGCGCCACGCGCTGTCGCAGAACTTCCTCGCCGACGCCGACGTCCTCGACCAGATCCTGCGCGAGGCGGCACCGGGCCCCGGCGACCGGGTCCTCGAGATCGGCCCGGGCTCGGGTTGCTGACCGGTGGGTTGCTCGCGTCGGGCGCCCAGGTCACGGCGGTCGAGCTCGACCGGGGTCTCGCGGCCTTCCTGCGCGAGCGGTTCGAGCCCGCGCTCGACGACGGCCGGCTGACGCTC
Source organism: uncultured Chloroflexia bacterium (assembly GCA_963743815.1). Classification (GTDB taxonomy): domain Bacteria; phylum Chloroflexota; class Limnocylindria; order Limnocylindrales; family CSP1-4; genus SPCO01. The sequence continues at coordinate 746,811 of CAVURB010000003.1, forward strand.
ATCGAAGGTGACGCGCTGGACCAGGACCTCCTGCACCTCGTCCCACCGCCCTACGACGTGGTCGCGAATCTGCCCTATCACATCACCTCGCCGATCCTCCACGCGCTGCTCGGCGATGCACCCCGGCCCTCGCAGCTCGTGCTGATGGTCCAGCGGGAGGTCGCGGAGCGGATCGCGGCGCCGCCCGGGAAGATGAGCTACCTCTCGGTGTTCGTGCAGTACCACGCACGGGTCCGTGTCGCGTTCCGCGTCCCCCCGGATGCGTTCGAGCCCGAACCGGCCGTGGAATCGGCCGTCATCGTGGTGGAGCCATTCGCCAGCGACGACCGCCTGTCACCCGAGGACGAGGACGGCCTGTGGCGGCTCGTCCAGGCGGCGTTCCGCGAACGGCGCAAGATGATCCACAACGTCCTCAGCCGGCAGCTCCCCGTCGACGCGGGGACGGTGGCAGCGGCGCTCGACACGGCCGGGATCGCCCCAGATCGACGGCCACAGACCCTCGCCGTCGGGGAGTGGCTCGTCCTGCGCGAGATCCTCGGCCCGCTGGGCGAGGATCGTCGCGGCCGGCGTGGAACGGACGAGCCGCGGTGACCGGCCGCGCACGCCATGCCGGTGCTCCGCCTCGCACCGGCCAAGGTCAACCTGACCCTCGCCGTCGTCGGACGACGCGCCGACGGATTCCACGATCTTCACTCGGTCTTCGTCCAGGTGGACCTCGCCGATCGGCTGAGCCTGGCACTTGCCGGGGCCGCCGGAGCCCGCGGCGACACGCTGCACGTCGATGGGCCGGACACCGGGCCCCTGGCCGACAACCTCGTCTTGCGCGGGATCGCGGCCGCCCGCGCCGCGGTGGGTGAGGGCCCGGGCCGGCCGCCGACGCCACCCGCTCGCGGCACGGCTCGAGAAGCACATCCCGGTCGCGGCCGGCCTCGCGGGCGGGTCGTCGGACGGGGCCGCGGCGTTCGCACGGGGCGCTCGAGGCGTGGGGCGCCGACCTCGAGCCGGAGCGCCGCGCCCGTGCGGCGGCCTCGATCGGCTCCGACGTCCCGTTCTTCCTGGCCGGCGCGATCGCACTCATCGAGGGCCGCGGCGACCGGGTGACGCCGCTGCGCGGGCATCGTCGGCGGCCAGCCCGGCGATCCTGCTCGTCACGCCGAGCGTGCCGGTCCGCACGCCGGACGTGTTCGCGGTGTTCGACGCCACGCGCGGCGAGAGGCGACGGCTCGGTGCGGATGACCTCCGAGCACCTCGCCCAGGAGCTGGCCCGGGGCCTCTCGGCCGCGGATCTCGTGGCGCGAGCGGGCGTCCTGGCGGCGGCCAACGACCTCCTGCCGGCCGCCGTCCTCGTGGAGCCGCGGCTCGTGGGGCTCCGGCGGGCGCTCATGCGGGTTCTCGCCCGGCCCGTCGGCCTGTCGGGCTCCGGTCCGACGCTGTGGACGCTCTATCCTTCGCTGGCGGATGCCGAGACGGCCGCCGCAGGCCGTGCGGAGCGCCGCGGAGGCGGGCGACCTGCCGGCGATCGGCGACGCCCCGCCTGCCATCATCGCCACGACCCTTCGGACCGGACAGGAGGAGCCCGCGCCATGACCCGCCATGCCATCACGACGACCAGTGCCCCCGCCGCGATCGGGCCGTACAGCCAGGCGATCGCGAGCGGCGACTTCGTGTTCTGCTCGGGCCAGCTGGGCCTGGACCCGGCGACCGGGGACGCTCGTGGACGGCGGCGTGGAGGCCCAGGCGGAGCGGGCGATGCGCAACCTGACCGCCGTCCTGGATGCCGCGGGCCTGACGTTCGCCGACGTGGTCAAGACCACGATCTACCTCGCTCACATCGAGGACTTCGCGGCGGTGAACGGCGTCTACGCCAGCGTTCATGCCGGATCCGGCCCCCGCTCGATCGACGTTCGCGGTCGGCGCCCTCCCCAAGGGCGGGCTCGTCGAGATCGAGGCGATCGCGCGACGCGACTGATGCCGCAGGGCCGAACGCTGGGCAGCGCGCGCTTGACGGTCTCTCCCGGTCGCCCATACCATCCGGCGACCAACCGATGACACGACCTTCCCGCCCGTCGGGCTCCGTACGCAGCGCGGGCGACGACCGCCCCGCTCGCGCCCGACGCCGCGCATGAACCCTCCAAGTCCCTCGCCCGACCCCGTGGGCGCCTCCCATCGACCGGTCGGACGACCGCGATCGTGCTGGCGGCCGGCCTCGGGACCCGGATGCAGTCCGCGGTGCCCAAGGTCCTCCACCCGCTCTGCGGCCGGCCGATGCTCGCGTTCGTGCTGGACGCCTGGTCGGAGTCCGCCGCGGACGAGGGCGGCGCCCCACGGCCGGTCGTCGTGTACTCCCCGGCGGTCGCCGCCATCTGCGACGTCTTCGCCGATCGGGCGGACTTCGCGCTCCAGGACGACGCCGCGCGGCACCGGTGACGCGGTCCGCGCCGGCGCTCGCGGCCGTCCCCGAGGACGCGGCCGAGGTCCTCGTGCTGTCGGGGGACGTGCCGCTCATCACGGCCGCCGATCTCGACGCCATCGTGGAGGCGCGGCGCGAGGACGACGCGGCGATCGCGCTCGCCACCGTGTTCTCGGCCGATCCGGACCTGCTCGGCCGGGTCGTCCGCAGCGACTTCGGGATGGTGGAGCGGATCGTCGAGGCAAAGGACGCGACGCGAGGACGAGCTCGTCCGGGAACGAGGTCAACGCCGGCCTGTACGCGTTCGATGCCGCGTGGCTGCGCCGGCGGATCGAGTCGCTGGAGCCGTCGCCCGCGACCGGCGAGCTGTATCTGACCGAGCTCGTCCGGCTGGCCCGCGAGGACGGTCGGCTCGTGAGTGCCGTCGCCTTCGAGGACGACGGGCGGTTCGACGGCATCAACGACCGCTCGCAGCTGGCCGCCGCCGAGTGGAACCTGCGGGTGCGGCGCAACGAAGCAGCACATGCGCGACGGCGTCACGATGCGCGACCCGTCCACGGTCTACCTGGACTGGGGCGTGACGCTCGCCCCCGACGTGACCCTGGAACCCAACGTCATCCTGCGCGGCCGGACCTCGGTCGGGGAGGGGAGCATCATCGGGGCCGGCAGCCAGCTCATCGACAGCGTCGTCGGGCGCCAACGCGCGGCGTCTGGGCGTCCATCGTCGAGTCGTCCACGATCGAGGACGAGGCGACCGTCGGGCCGTACAGCCATCTCCGACCGGGCAGCGTCGTCGGTCGTGGCGCGGAGGTCGGCAACTTCGCCGAGCTCAAGAACGCCCACCTCGGCGCCGGGTCCAAGCAGCATCACATGAGCTATCTCGGCGACGCCGAGATCGGCGAGCGCGCCAACATCGGCGCCGGGACGATCACCGCCAACTACGACGGCGTCCGCAAGCACCGGACGACGATCGGCGACGGTGCCTTCATCGGCGTCGACACGATGATCGTGGCGCCGCGCGACATCGGCGCCGGCGCGAAGACCGGCGCCGGTGCCGTCGTCACCAAGGACGTGCCGGCCGGCAAGCTTGCCGTCGGCGTCCCGGCCCGGATCCGCGAGCAGCGCCCGGCGCCATCGGAACCCGCAGCGGACGATGCGACCACGTGAGCGACTCGCTCTTCGAGCTCGGCCTGATCGTCGTGCTCGTCCTGCTCAACGGGATCTTCGCCTCGACGGAGATCGCGCTGGTCACGATCCGTCGAAGCCGGCTCCAGCAGCTCATCGACGAGGGCAACACGGCTGCGCTCCGCGTGCAGCGGCTCAAGGCCAATCCGGGCCGGTTCCTCGCGGTCATCCAGATCGGGATCAACTTCCTCGGCTTCCTGGCGTCGGCGTTCGCCGCGGTCAGCCTGGTGGACGGGATGGAAGACTGGCTGGCGTCCTTCGGCGCCGGTGCCCAGCTGGCGGGGGCGCTGGCCCTGATCATCGTCACCGGCCTCCTGACGATCTTCACGATCATCTTCGGTGAGCTCGTGCCCAAGCAGATCGGCCTGGCCCATGCGGAGCGCGTGGCGATGTCGACGAGCCGGCTGCATCGAGGTCCTGGGCACGATCTTCGCCCCGCTCGTCGCCTTCCTGACGTGGGTGACGCGTCGCATCAGCCGCCTGTTCGGCGCGGACGTCGCGGCCGAGGAGCGCATCAGCTCCGAGGAGCTGCGCCTCATCATCGAACAGGGCGGTGAGCAGGGGATCCTCGAGGCCGAGGAAGAGCAGATGATCCACGCGGTCATCGAGCTCGGCGACCAGCGCGTCCACGAGGTCATGGTCCCGCGGACCTCGATGGTCTCGATGGCGTCGTCGGCCACGTTCGAGGATGCGATCGACACGGTCGTGGCGGAGGGCCACTCGCGGATCCCGGTGTACGAGGAGACGATCGACGAGATCGTCGGGATCCTGTACGCGAAGGACCTGCTGCCGTTCCTCAAGGCCGGCGCGCCCGAGCGGCCGCCGCTGCGGATGCTGCTGCGGACACCCGGTGTTCGTGCCCGAATCGATGACCGTGGACGACCTGCTCCACGAGCTCCAGCGCCGCAAGGTCCACATCGCGATCGTGCTCGACGAGTACGGCGGGACGGCCGGGCTCGTGACCATCGAGGACCTCCTCGAGGAGATCGTCGGCGAGATCCAGGACGAGTACGACGAGGAAGAGCCGATGATCGTCAAGCTCTCCGACGACGAGGCCCGCGTGGACGGTCGCGCGGACGTGGACGACCTCGTCGGAGCTGTTCGACACCGATATCGCTCTCGAGGACGAGGACGAGTACGACACGGTCGGCGGGCTCATCTACCACCGGATCGGCGGCGTGCCCAAGCCCGGCGACCAGGTCACGCGTGGACGGGCTGACGCTGACCGTCGAGACGACCGATGGGCGGCGCGTCGGCAAGGTCCTGGTCGTGCGGACGCGCGACGGCGACGGGCCCGGCGAGGACGAGACCGACCGCTGAGCGAGCCCACGTCGTCGGTCCCGCCGGTGGGCCATCCGCTCCGGTTCACGACGATCGCCCATGCCGATCGACGGATCCTGGGTCCGATGTCCCAGCGCTCGCCTGGTCGGCTTGGCGGCGACTTGCCCGTTGTCGCGCGGCGACCATGTCCTCGAGCTCGGCGTCGGCAAGGGCGCGTTCGTCGAGGCCCTGCTCGATCGCTGGTCCGGCGCGACGGCGGAGGGATTCGACCGGAACCCGTGGTTCCTCGCTGCGGCGCGTGCGTCGGCGATCACCGCTGGCCGCGACATCGCGAGCGCGCGCGTCGTTCATCGAGACGGACGCGCCAGGGGTGATGCTCGCCGACCGGTCCGTGGCCCTGACCGTCGCGATGGGCGCGACCGGGATCGTGGGCGACCAACTCGCAGACCGTCGCGGGCCTTGCCACCGCGACCCGCCCCGGCGGGGTCGTCGTGTTCGCGGACGGGTTCTGGTCGCGCCTGCCGCCAGCCGACGGTCTCGCGGCGTTCGGGATGGCGCTCGATGAGCTGGCGGATGGCGTGGACGGGTTCGCCGCGCTCGGCGCCGAGGCGGGCCTCGATGTCGAGGCCGTCGACGTCGTCGACGTCGCCGAGTGGGACGACTACGAGGGATCGTACGCGGACGCTGTCGAACGCTGGGCGACGGCGAATCCGGACGATCCGGAGCGGGTCACCTTCCTCGAACGCTCGTCGCGCATGCGTTCCGTCGTACGCGGACTGGCGCCGCGACGCGTTCGGCTACGCCATCGCGAGGTTCCGGGTCCCGGGGTAGCCGGCCGGGTCGGCGTCTTGTGAGTAGCCGAGCCGTGCAGCCGGCCGATGCGGGGTGTACCGCACACGACCGCGACGACCGAGCGAGGTCGAACGGCGAATCCGACGGTTCGCGTGCGATTCGGGGACCGTTCACGCTCGGCTGTCGCCGTCCTGTGTGCTCAGATGCACCAACGGGTGGTGCCACGGCCGACGGCGCGATCCTTGGGCGCTCGAACTGCGCTCCCACCGCTCCGTTCGGCATAGCGACCGGCGGGAAGCACCCGGGCGCGGCCGTCGCGGATCATCGCGGGTGTGATGGCGCACGGGCCATGCTCGACGACGGGCCCAGACAAGCCGGCAGGGGTCGATATGGGCCCCCGGTACGCTCGCGCTTGCGGTGGGACCGCACCAAGCGGTCGGAACACCGCCCACCCCGCGCAGGGCGGTCTCGCCGCCGGCGCCGACCCGCCTACGCGGAGATGACCCCGACGATGATCTCCTCGAGCCGCGCGCGGACCGCCGGTGCCACGACGCCCGCCGCATCGAGCTCGGCGAGCGCCTCGTCGCGGTAGCGGCGGGCCTGGTCGCGGGTGTACTCCCGCGCGCCGATCGCGCTCGAGGATCGCGACGATCTCGCCGACCTGCGCCGGCGAGGGATCGCGGTGCGCGTAGAGCTCGAGCGAGTCGCGCGCGATCCGCCGGGCCGGCGTGCTCGGCCGCGTAGATGACCGGCAGCGTCTTCTTGCGATGGGCGACGTCCGACGGTTCCTTGCCGGTCGCCTGTTCCGCGCCCCAGATCCCGAGCAGGTCGTCGTTGAGCTGGAAGGCGAGGCCCAGCGCCCAGCCGAAGCCGCGATACCGGGCGATGACCTCGTCGTCGTCGGTGGCGAGCAGCGCCCCCGCCTCGATGGAGGCGGCGATGAGCGACGCGGTCTTGCGCCCGATCATGTCGAAGTACGCCTCGACGCTCATGAGCTCGTCGGATTCGCTCGTCGCGATGTCGATGTACTGGCCCTCGCACAGGGCGAGGCACGTCTCGTCGTACAGGCGCATCAGGCGCAGGACCTTCGAATCGGAGAACCCGAGGTCCGTCAGGCGATGGAGCGCGATGCGCGACAGGCTGAACAGCGTGTCGCCGGTGTTGATGGCCTGCGGGACGCCGTGGACGCGCCACAGCGTCGGCCGGTGGCGACGCTCGACGTCGCCGTCCTCGATGTCGTCGTGGACGAGGCTGAAGTTGTGGCCGAGCTCCACGGCCGCGGCGCCCGGCAGGGCACGCTGGTGGTCGCCGGCGATCGAGGCGTAGGCGAGGAGGCCCAGCAGCGGCCGCATCCGCTTGCCGCCCGACGCGCCGGACCCGTCGAGCGCGAGGTGGTAGCGGACCATCTCGTACAACCCGTGGGTGGACGGATCGCGATCGCGGACGAGGCGGACGATCTCGCCCTCGGTGTCGGCGATGAGCTCGGCGAGATCGATGTCGGCCAGGGCGGCGGGCTGGTCTGGACGTCATGGCGCCGAGTGTACACGAAACGTGTTCGCCGCAGGTAGCCTGTTGGCATCGCGCGACGCGCGTGGTCGACGCCGGCGCAAGGGACGCGTTCGCACCGGCGTCTGCGCGTCGGATACGCCGCCGAGCCGGTCCCCGGATGCGACCTCCGCACCGTGATACCGTCGCGGACACGATGCCCGCGCCACGCCGCTACACCACCGACGCCATCGTCCTGTCCCGGTTCGACCTCGGCGAGGCCGACCGCGTCCTCACGCTGATCACGCCCGGGATCGGCAAGCTCAAGGCGATCGCCAAGGGCGTCCGCCGGCCCACGTCGCGCCTCGGTGGGAGCCTGGAGCCGTTCGCCGAGCTGACCGTGGCGCTGGCCCGCGGCCGGACGTTCGATGTCGTGACCGAGGTCCGCGTCGGGCCACGCCTGGCTGCACCTGCGCGACGACCTCGAGAGTGCGGCCACCGCCTGGTACCTCGCCGAGCTCGCCGACCGCAGCCTCGAGGAACGCCACGCCGCCGAGCCGCTCTACGCGCTCCTGCGGCGGGCCTACGAGCTGCTGGACGCCGGGATGGCGCCCGGTCGGGTGGCGCGCTGGTACGAGATGCACCTGCTCGACGAGCTGGGCGTGCGGCCGGAGGTGGATCGCTGCGTGGAGTGCGACCGCGTCCTCGAGTCCGACGAGCGGTTCCGCTGGGTCCCGCCGCTCGGCGGGGTCGTGTGCGAGCGCTGCCCGGGGCCGCCGCACGACCGCGCCGGCCTCAGCCTCGAGGCGCTCAAGCTGCTGAAGGCCTACCAGCGACTCGATATCGAGGCGATCGCCGGCTGCGTCGTCGCCACCGAGGGCGAGGTCGAGACCGCGCTGCGCGAATTCGTCCGCAGGCGCTCGAGCGCGACGCCCGCTCGCTCGCGTTCCTCGACGAGGTCCGGCACGCCCCGGTGCCGGCTGATGGCGACGGTCGAGCTGCGCGACATCGTGACCGAGGCGACCGCGGCCGTCCTCGGCTCCGCCGGGCCGGGCCAGGAGCGCTTCCTCGGACGATGACAGCCACTTCGAGGACGCCATCGACGACGCGCAGGCCTGTCCCCGGATGTGGTCGTCCACGACGGCGCACGCTCGTCGGCTTCGTCATGATCAGCGACGACATCCCGGCGGCACCCTGGCCGCGGACGACGACATCGGCCCTACTACCTGTGGCGGCTGCTCATCGACGAGCGTCCAGGGCCGCGGCTACGGGCGGCGACCATCGACGCGGTCGTCGCTACGTGCGACCGACCCGACGCCGGATCCTGTGGACGAGCTGCAGGCCGGCGAGGGCCCGCTGCCGTTCTACGAGCGATACGGCTTCGCCGACCGGCGACTCGAGGAGGACGAGCCGGTCCTCCGACTCGACCTGATCACGGAGGACCGATGACCACGACCCTCGATCCTTCGACCGAGGCGGGCGCTCGAACGCTCGACCGCCTCGGGACCGAGCTCATCGGCTGGCTGACGACGACGAACCCGGACGGCCAGCCGCAGAGCTCGCCGATCTGGTTCCAGTGGCTGGGGGACGAGATCCTCATCTACTCCGGCAAGCGCGCGCCGCGGAACGGGAACGTGGCCGATCGGCCCCTCGTCGCGTTCAACCTCAACACCGACGACGTCGGGGGAGCGGTGGTCACGATGGAGGGCGTCGCGCGGATCGACCCGGCGTGGACGCCCGCCCACGAGAACGCCGACGTACCTCGCCAAGTACCAGGGGCTGCTCGACGACTACGGCTGGACGGCAGAGTGGTTCGCCGGCGAGTACCCGGTCCCGATCCTCGTCCGGCCGACGCGCTGGCGCCTGGACCCGTGAGTTCGACACGCCGAACCCTGGCGACCGGCGTCGGCGGCATGGCGGTCGCCACGACGGTCGGCCTCGCGGCGTTCGCCGGCAGTCGGACCGCCGGTCGTCGCCTCGTCGCGCGCACCGAACGGCGCCTGAACCGCACGACGTTCATCGCGCCGTACGCCGCCTCCGCGCGGGCACGGGCGCTGCACGAGACCCTGACCGTCGCGGACCTGCACGCGGACTCGCTCCTGTGGGGTCGCGACCTGCTGGTGCGCGGGGATCGCGGCCATGTGGACGTGCCGCGGCTCATCGACGGCAACGTGGCGCTCCAGGTCTTCGCGGCGTCGACGAAGTCGCCGCGCCACCTGAACATCGAGCGCAACACCGACGACTCGGACGACGTCGTGCTGCTGGCGGTCGCCCTCGGCTGGCCGCCGGCGACCTGGCGAAGCCTCCTGGCGCGGGCGCTCCACCTCGCGGAGCGCGCCGACGGGTTCGCGCAGCGGTCCGGCGGCCGGTTCACGATCATCCGGACGCGCGCGGATCTCGAGGCCCACCTGGCGCGTCGGAGTCCGAGCTGGCCCGTCGACCGCGGGCCTGCTCGCGATCGAGGGCGCCCACGCGCTCGACGGCGACCCGGCGAACGTCGAGGTCGTCGCCGATGCCGGCTACCGGATGATGTCGCCGAGCCACTTCTTCGACAACGCCTTCGGCGGCTCGGCGCATGGCGTCGAGAAGGGCGGGCTGACCGCCGCGGGCCGCGAGATGGTCGAGCGGATGGAGGCGCGCCGGATGCTCGTGGACGTCGCCCACGCCTCGGCGGCGACCATCGATGACGTCCTCGCGATCGCGACACGCCCGGTCGTCGCGTCGCACACCGGCGTCCGTGGCGTCGCTCGACAACGCACGCAACCTGTCCGACGAGCACCTGCGCGGGATCGCCGCCACGGGCGGGCTCATCGGGATCGGGTTCTGGCCGACGGCGTCCGGGGGCGACGATGCGGCGGCGATCGCACGGTCCATCAAGCACGCCACGAACGTCGCCGGCATGGACCACGTGGCGCTCGGGTCGGACTTCGACGGCGCCGTCCAGACGCCCGTTCGACGCGACCGGGATGGTGCAGATCACCGATGCGCTGATCGACGCCGGGTTTCGTGACGAGGAGATCGGCAAGGTCATGGGCGGGAACGCGTTCCGCGTGCTGGCAGCCGCCCTCCCGGACTGATCGGGTTCGCGTCAGATCAGGGGTGCGATGAGCGCCGCCGCTCGTGCGGCTCCGTCTGATGCCACCGGGCGATAGGCGATGGGGCGATCGATCTCCTCCGCGATCGCCGTCGCGATGACGTCCGGCGGCGACGCGTCGAACGCCATGCATCGGCCGGCACCGTAGCGCTCGAGCCGGTGTCGGACGTGGCGGTTCTGCTCGAAATGGTCGCGGAGCGGGAAGTACAGGAACGGCCGACCCACCGCCGCCAGTTCCATCGTCGTCGTGAGGCCGCCCTGGACGACCGCGAGGTCGCACGCCGCCAGGTGGCGAAAGAGGTCGGGCACGTAGGCCCGGATCTCGACGCCGGACGGGGCGTCAAGGCTGGCGGGGTCGATCCGCGGGCCGGCAACCGCGATCATCCGAAGACCGTTGACGCGACGCGCTGCCTCCGGGTAGGCGGCTGATGACGCGACGCAGCAGCGCCTCGCCGACGCCCGACCCGCCGACCGTGACGATGACGATCCGTTCGTCGTCGTGAAAGCCGAGCTCGGCGCGCAGCGACTCGCGGCCCTCGATCAACGGCGTGGGATCGAAGCCGGTGATGTAGCCACTGAAATCGAAGTGCCGCTCCGTCCAGTCCCGGATCGACGGCAGGTCGGGCCCGAAGTCGTCGGGCACGATGTCGTCGGGTTCGCCGACGAAGATCGCACGATCGCGCAAGCGCGGGTAGCGCTCGATGTGCTCGATCATCTCGGCGTTGTAGTCGGCCGTCAGGAACGCCTCGCGCTCGCCCCCGGCCGGCATCGGCAGCCAGCCGACGAAGTCGGTCAGCCACGCGAAGGCCGTCCGTTTGAGTTCAGGGTTCTCGTGGAGGAAATGGTCCACGTCCCACGCCTCGTCGGCGATGACAAGGTCGTACTCGCCGGCGTCCACAGCATCGTGGAACACCATGAAGTTCGCGACGAGGATCTCGTCCATGCGGCGGATGGCCTGGAACGCGTTGAGGTCATGATCGGACGCCTCGGCCGAGAAGTGCGCCGACTCCGAGGCGAGCTCGGCACTCAGCGGGTGGATCCGCTCGCCGCGGGCCTCCAGGACCGACGTCACCGGGTGCTGTGCCAGCCAATCGATCTCGAGGTCCGGTTGCCGCAGGCGTAGCTCGTCGGCGATCGCGGCGTCGCGCATCGCATGCCCGAGCCCGATCGGCGACGATAAGTACAACGCCCGGCGGCGTCGGGCGAGGGAACGCGTCCAGCTGCGGGTGTTGCGGCCCGTCTGCACGTCCGACTGCATGGTCATGGGACGGCGCTCGCCGGCAAGCCATCGATGAACGAGCGGATGAGCAGGTTGACCTTGACGGGGTCGCGGACGTTCGGGATGTGACCGCCGCCGGCGATGGTCACGAGGCGTGAACTCGGGATGGCGTCCGCGAGCGCCCGGCCGCGGTCGAGTCCGGTGATCGCGTCTTCGTCACCCTGGATCACGAGCGTCGGGCACTGGATGGAGGCAGCCAGTCGGCTGGTCGCCTCGGTGTCAGGAGCCGGCCCGTACTCGCTGAGGATCAGCGACTCGGCATCCGTGTCGAGGCCCCAGCCCACGGCGTCTTCGATCGGCTTCGTCGAGTGGGGTTCCGTGAAACAACGGCTAAAGAAGAACTCGAGGAAGGCCCGATAGTCGCGGCGCCAGAAATGGCGGTTGTAGGTCGCCCAACCCTCGTCGTCCTCGAGCGGCGCATCGAACTCGATGTCGCGATCGGGGATGGGCGAACCCAGCGACACCGAGGGCCCGATGAACACGAGGCCCGCGACCCGTTCCGGTCGCTCGACGGCCGCGATCAGCGATCGCGGCGCACCCAGGGACAGCGACACGATCACGGTCCGATCAAGGCCCGTCGCGTCCATCACCGCGGCGATGTCCGCGGCAAAGGCGTGCTCCGAGTAGCCGTCGGCGTCGCTCGGGTGGTCCGATCGGCCGTTGCCGCGCGGGTCGAAGGTGACGACCCGATGGTGGCGCGCGAACGTCGGGATCTGTGCCTTCCAGATCCGGGAGTGGACGATCGACCACGTCGGCACGAACAGGATGGACGGCTCGCCAGTCCCGTACACCTCGTAGAACGAGCGGACACCCTCGTGCTCCACGTACCCGGTCACGTCCGGATATCGCGCGCGCGACGGTGCTGACGGGGCTCCAGGTGCCGGGGGCGCGAGACCCACCGGTTCAGTGCGCGCGGGGACCATGGCCGGCGGCCCAGCACCAGAGCGTTCCCGTGATCCGCCAGCCGTCACCCGTTCGTGCCAAGAGCGCGTACTCGATGTAGACCGTCGAATGGACGATCGCGCTGGCGATGTCGCCAGCGACGCTGACGATATCGATCCGGATCGCCCGATCGGGCGGGTCCTGCTCGCGGCCTACGCCTTGCCTGGTCAGCTCCACCATCTCGACGCTCGTCGTGACATCCAACGTGCCAGAGCGTTCCCGGTCCTGGCCGAGCGCATGCTTGGCAAGGCCAGGGTGGAGGGCACGGTCGACCCGAACCGCGTCGCCGTCGAACCAGCCGTCGAAGTAGTCGAGTAGGCAGGCGCGGATGTCCGCCGCATCATCGGGACGGATCTCTTCTTCGATCGGCGCTGCGCGCCAGGCCATCTCCATCGTCATCTTCATCACCCTGGTGTCAGGTCGTCGGCGTCTCGTGGATGGTTCGCAGCAGCGCACCGAACTTGCGGAGCGCCGAGCGGATCGGAAGGGTGGTCTCGGTGACGCCAAGGAGGATCAACTCTTCGGCGCCGAGGAACGGCGTCCCCATGAGGGCGGCGATCTCATCGGGGGTGAAGCCGCCGAGGTTCGTGCCGCGCTCCTGCTCCCGGCGGGCAACGTCCGCGAGGAGGCCATACCAGCCTCCGAGCATCTCGCGAACGGCCGCGGCGATATTCGCGTCCGACCAGCCGGCCACGATCATCTCCTGGAGGATGCGGACATACCCGGAGGCCACGTCGGCATCGAGGAAGTCGCACGCCATCTCCCAGCGGACCCAGAGTGGATCCGGTGCGTCGAACATCGTGCGCTGGCGATCGAGGAGGCGGGCATTCTCGGCGTCCAGGACCGCGAGGATGAGGTGCCGCTTCGACCCGAAGTGGTAGTGGATCTGACTGAGCGGGACCTCGGCGGCCTCGGCGACATCTCGGGTCGACAGGTTCGCGTAGCCTTCGGCGAGCAACCGGTCGCGCGCCGCTGCGACGATCGCAGCCCGCGTGCCGGCCGTCGCCTGATCGCGCCGCTCGGCGCGCGATGGCCGCGGGCCGGTCCCGGTTTCTACCATGTGACGAGCATACGGCGCGTCACTCGGCGAATCACTCATGCCGCGACCGCGTAGACGGCCGCGAGGACGAGCGCCACACCCAGCGGGCGAGTCAGCCGGCGTCCGCTCGGCAGGTTCTTCTCGATGGCCGTGAGCGCGCCCAGGATCAGCATCATCGTCAGGCTGCCAAGCCCGACACCGAACATCACGAGCATCAACGACCAGCAACAGCCGACGCAGAACGCGCCATGCGCGATCCCCATCGCCAGGGCCTCCCGGCGTTCCGACGTTCCGGTCCACCGGTTCAGCACGAACCCGAGCGGGCTTCGGCACGCATCGAGGCAACGGTCGCGCAGGGGGCTGAACTGCCAAAGGCCGGCCACGAGGAGCGTGGCCCCGACGATGAGCTCCGGGTGGTCAGCGAGCCATGGCACCGAATCCACGGCTGCGTGGATCCCCCGATCGGCCACCCATGCCACCAGGCCGAACCCCGCCCAGACGACGAGGTAGCCGACCAGCAGCAACGCCACGAGACGGCGGGGCCGCTGCCGCCGCCCGGTCAGGGCCGCGAACGTCATGACCAGCGGGATGCTGCTCGGGAGCATCATCGCGACGATCATGAGGATCCAGCCGACCGTGAAGAGTCCAGCGCCGAGGTATGGGTCGCTCGTCGGTCCGTCGTGGTGCAGGTACGGTCGGTAGGCCGACCCGTCCCAGACCAGCAGGGCGAGCCACGCCGCGACGACGATGCCCCCGAGCGCGCCGATGAGGATCGCCCGATCGCGCGACGGGGTACGAAGGTGGGCGGGGGCGAACATCGGACGACCTGTCGATCCGAGCCGGTCAGGCCGCGAACCGGAAGTGACCCTGCAGGGCGTTGTTCCCCCGCGCGTCCACGCTTGGGAGGCCGTGCGGGGTGCCATCGCGGGTGAAGTGGTCGGACTTCGCCGCGAACACGGGTGAACCGGGGATCGTCGAGAAGACCGTCTCGGACAGCACGGTCGGATTGCCGGTCGCGCCCGTGAACGGGGTCATCTCGGCGTCCGCGACGGTCCCGATCGTCAGACGGCCCTTGCCGCCCTCGACCGTGAAGGTGATCGGCACCCGCTCCACCGACACGACCTCGCCGATGAGCCCGGCCAGGTCGGCGATGCCGCCGCCGAGCTGGCCCGTGAAGACCTTCAGCAGGGCCGCCTGCTGGTCATCGCTGGCGCGCTCGTCCACGAAGACCGCCGCCTTCCACGAGGCGGGCACGAGAACGTTGCCGGGGATGTGGACGGACAGGGCGATCGCAAGACCGGCAACATCCACGCCCTCGATCGACCCCTCGTCGATCTTCCACGCCAGCGCGGAGTCGCACGTGCCGCCGTCGGGGTCCTCGCCCACCCAGCACGGGCAGAGGACGTTGCAGGTGCAGACCTCCAGTAGTCGCCCCTCGATCTCGTACGCCACGGCGGCCTCCTTCCCTGTGTTCGGTCGTTCGACCGAAATCGGTCAGGTGACCGAATCTACACGAGGGATCGCCGATGTCAAGCCCGTTCCTGCTAGCATCGGCGGGCAAGCATCCCGCGCGGCCATGCCACGGTCGCGTATCAGCGGAGACCGACCCTGTGACCACCCCGACCATCGATCCCAACGATGTCGCGCCTGCCGTCAAGGACCTCGACACGATCGTGTCGCTGTCCAAGCGCCGCGGCTTCATCTTCCCGTCCAGCGAGATCTACGGCGGCATCAACGCGGTGTGGGACTACGGACCCCTGGGCGTGGAACTCAAGAACAACGTCAAGCGGGCGTGGTGGCGCGCGATGGTCCAGGAGCGCGACGACATCGTGGGTCTGGACGCCGGGATCCTCATGCACCCCCAAGTCTGGGTGACGTCCGGTCACGTCGGGTCGTTCAGCGACCCCCTCGTGGAGTGCCAGACCGACCACCGCCGGTTCCGGCTCGACGAGCTGCCCGGGGCGGAGCACCTGACGGCCACGGAGCTCCAGGATCCGACGATCGTGGAGCGGCTGGGCCTGCGCTGCCCGGTGGATGGCGGCCCGCTCTCACCGCCCCGCCGGTTCAACCTGATGTTCAAGACCTTCATGGGCCCGGTGGAGGAGGACGCCTCGGTCATCTACCTGCGTCCGGAGACCGCCCAGGGGTCGTACGTCAACTTCAAGAACGTCCTGGGGAGCTCGCGCAAGAAGCTGCCGTTCGGGATCGCCCAGATCGGCAAGTCGTTCCGCAACGAGATCTCGCCCGGCAACTTCGTGTTCCGGATGCGCGAGTTCGAGCAGATGGAGATGCAGTACTTCGTGCGGCCGGAGGCGGAGGCCGCCGCTGCGTTCGAGGAGTGGCTGCCGAAGCGCAAGGCGTGGTACGAGCGCTATGGCGTGACGCCGGAGCGTCTGCGGCTGCGCGAGCACGCGCCGGACGAGCTGGCGCACTACGCGAAGAAGGCGATCGACGTGGAGTACCGGTTCCCGTTCGGGTGGAAGGAGCTCGAGGGCGTCCACAACCGCGGCGACTTCGACCTGTCGCGCCACAGCGAGGCGTCGGGCGAGAAGCTCGAGTACTTCGATCAGGCGACGAATGAGCACGTCATCCCGTGGATCGTCGAGACCGCGGCGGGTGCGGACCGGGCGGCGTTCACCTTCCTCATCGACGCCTATCGCGAGGAGGAAGTGCGTGGCGAGACGCGGGTGTCACTTGCCCTGCACCCGGACCTCGCGCCGTACAAGGTGGCCGTCCTGCCGCTGCTCAAGAAACGGCCGGAGATCGTGGAGCTGTGCCACAAGATCAAGGCCGACCTCCAGCGCCACACGATGGCCGTCTACGACGACACGGCCGCGATCGGCAAGCTCTATCGCCGTCAGGACGAGATCGGGACGCCGTGGTGCGTCACGGTGGACGTCGATTCGCTCGAGGATGGCGCGGTCACGGTCCGTGATCGCGACTCGATGACCCAGGAGCGGGTGCCCGCGGAGGGTGTGACGAGGCTCATCCTCGACCGATTGGACGCCGCGCGCCACAGCGCGTGACAGCAAGGCGGAAGGTCGGGAACCTTTGTTCGCCCAGGTGACGCCTACCATCTGAGTGCGCGCCAGGATCGCCTTCTCGCCGGACGGATCCAAGATCCTCGCGACGTATCAGGACGACGGCACGACTTGGCTGTACGACGTGGCGACGGGCGAGGGCCAGCAGATGGACTGGGACATCCCGCTCGGCGTCGCCGTCTCCTGGCAGCGCCTGGCTCCCTGACCGACCCGCGCAGACCGAACGGATGGCTCCGGATCCCCGCGGTTCGGAGCCATCGAAATGTCGTACCTGCACGAGGATGGAACCCTTTGGCCTCCCGGGGCGACATACCATGTCGAGCGCGACGATGATCGCCGCGCCGACACACGGAGGGTGGGCCGTGGACCAGCGAGAGCTCGTCGAGCGAGCACAGCGAGGCGATCATGACGCCTTCGCCGTGTTGGCCGGTGCGCTCGTCGCGCGGCTGGACGCGACCGCCCGACTGATCCTCCGGGACCACGAACTCGCGCGAGACGCGGTCCAGGACGGGTTCATGCGCGCGTGGCGCAATCTGCCGACGCTGCGCGATCCCGATCGGTTCGAGGCCTGGGCACGCGCTCTCGTGGTGCGCTCCTGCATCGACGTCCTGCGCCGACGTGGTCGGCGACCGATCGAGGTCGAACTGACAGTCGTTCGACGCCGCGCTCGCGCCCGACATCGCCTCCGCCATCGCCGACCGCGACCTGGTCGACGGGGCACTCAAGTCCCTCTCGCCCGAGCAGCGCGCGGTCGTCGTGCTGCACTACTACCTCGGGATGTCGCTGCCCGACGTGGCAGCGACGCTCCGGATCCCGGTCGGGACCGTCGAAGTCCCGCCACCACCGGTCGCTCGCGGCCATGCGCGACACCATCGACGCCGTTCCGACGGCGCAGATGCCCACCGTCGCCGGAGGGCAGCTCGCATGACCACCTTCGACCGGATCGAACCGCGGCTGCCCGAGCTCATCGACGAGCTCGCCGCGGCCAGCGTTCCCGACTACTTCGACGACCTGCTCCGGGCCACCGCCGGTGCCAAGCAGCGGCCGGCCTGGAGCTCCCTCGAAAGGTGGCTTCCCATGGGCGTCATCGCCCGTCCTCGCCCACGTCGCTCCGGTCCCGTGGCGGCTGATCGCCGTCGCTGCAGCGCGTCCTGATCCTCGCCGCCGGCGATGCTCTCCTACGTCGGCTCGCGGACGACGCCGGTACCGGCGCCGTTCGGCGCCCGCGGCGAACGGGCCAGATGTTCTTCCACGACGCTGACGGCGTCATCTTCGCCGCCGACCCGACGACCGGCATCTCCACGCCCGTCGTGACCGGATCGACGGCGCTACGTCTACCCGCTTCCGTCGCGTGACGGCCGGCACATCGTCTTCGACCACACCGCCGGCGGCGTCGCAGCTGTTCGTCGCCGAGGCGGATGGCGCCGACGCCCATCCGCTGCCGGGTACCTACCAGGCCTGGAACTGGAGCGAATGGTCGCCCGACGGCCGCGAGCTTGGGATCGTCGCACGGCATGAAGCTAGACAGACCGCTGCACGTGCTGGCGGTCAGATGGATCGGCTACGACGCCAGTTCCGATCGATCGCGACGTACTCACGTTCTATTGGCTGCCTGACGGCGGTTTCGTCTTCACCGGGGCGGAGCGTCCAGATGATCGTCTGCCGACCACACTCCCCGGCGAACCGGTGTGCCCTGTTCGTCACTGGCCCCGACGGGATGGACGCCCGGATGGTCCTGTCGGCTGCGGACTTCAGCGGCCTCAGCACCTCGCTGTCACCCGATGGCAAGACCGTTCTGTACGACCGCTGGGTGGACGGAGAGCCGGGTCGTCTGTACATCGTCGACCTCGCCAGCGGCGTATCCCACCAGGTGCCCTTCGACAACCTCGCGCCAGAGGAGAACTCCAACATCGCCGAGTTGTCTCCGGACGGGAGCCAGATCCTGTTCGACCGGTATCACGGGGTCGACGGCGAGCACTTCGCGGTCGTCCCGTCCGCCGGCGGGGAGGTGCGCAACATCGGTCGGGCCTGGACCGGCCCGAGGGCACGCTGCCGGAGGCCCACTTCTCGCCGGATGGGAAGTCCGTCGTCGCGTACTACCCGACTTCGACCACCAGCGGCGAACTGTGGCTCCTGGACGTCACTGGCCAGGGATCGATCGGCAGCTCGACGTCGACCTCAGGTACCTGCCCGCCTGGCAGCGGACGGCACCCTGATCGACCTCGCACCCTGACTGGTCGCCGGTCGCCGAGGCCCAGCGCGGGCATCTCGCGACGGTGTCGATCCGCGTCCTGCGCGGTGTCTTCGCAGCCCTCGATGCGCGATTCGAGGGCGTGGTGACATGGCGTGGCGGGCTCGTTGACAGACTGCTTGACGAAGGTCACGCCCGACTGGTGGGTGCCTTCGCCCGGGAGCTGACCCGATCGGGCTGGGAGGTCCACGTCGAAGTCAGCTTCTCGGAGTTCGGAGAACGCGGCTCGATCGACGTCCTTGCGCTCCGTCAGGCGGATCGCATCGCGCTGGTCGGCGAGATCAAGACTCGCCTGCTCGCGGTCGATGACACGATCCGACGGCTTGGACGTGAAGGCTCGACTGGCGCCGAAGATCGTGTTCGATCGATTCGGATGGCGGCCGTCGGCGGTCGGGCGGATCCTCGTCATCGAGGAGCGTCGACGGCCCGGCGCGCGGGGCTCGCACGCGGGCGCCCTGGACGCGGCATTCGCGGACCGTGGTCGGGTCGTGCGGCTGGCTGCGTCGGCCGCCGCGCCTACGCCTCCGCAGGCGCCGGCGTGGTCGCCGCGGGTTCCTCGGTCGCCTCCGCCGCCGAACCCGTGGTGAGCCAGCGGTCGATCGCGCCGGCGGATCGCTTGCCGTCGCCCATCGCGAGGATGACCGTGGCCGAGCCGCGCACGATGTCGCCACCCGCGAACACGCCCGGCAGGCTCGTCATCCCGTGTTCGTCGGTGACGATGTAGCCCCACTCGTTGACCGCGAGGTCCGGGCGCCGTGGCCCGGAGCAGGGGATTGGACCGCGTCCCGATCGCGACGACGACCATGTCGCAGTCGATCACGAACTCCGATCCCGGGATCGGCTCGGGGCGGCGCCGGCCGGAGGCGTCCGGCTCGCCCAGCTCCATCCGCTGACAGCGCAGCCCGGTCACCCAGTGCGACTCGTCGCCGATGACCTCGAGCGGCGCCACCTGGAACTCGAACCGGATCCCTTCCTGTTCGGCGTGGTGGACCTCCTCGGCGCGCGCCGGGAGCTCATCGTGGCCGCGCCGGTAGACGACGACAGAATCTGCCGCCCCCAGCCGCCGGGCGGTGCGGACGGCGTCCATCGCCACGTTCCCACCCCCGACGACGACGACCCGCTGCCCGTGGAGGACGGGCGTGTCGCTGTCGGCGCCCCACGCACCCATCAGGTTGACGCGGGTCAGGTACTCGTTGGCCGAGTAGACGCCCTTGAGGTTCTCGCCCGGGACGTCCATGAACACCGGCAGACCGGCCCCGACCGCGAGGAACACGGCATCGAACCGCCCCCGCAATTCGTCGAGCGTGAAGGTCTTGCCGATGATCGCGTTGGTCTCGATCGTGACCCCGGCCTCGCGCAGGCGCTCGACCTCCTTGTCCACGATGTCGTTGGGGAGGCGGAACTGGGGGATGCCGTAGATGAGCACGCCGCCGGCCGCGTGGAAGGCCTCGAAGATCGTGACGGTATAGCCCTTCTTGGCGAGTTCGCCGGCGGCGGTCAGGCCCGCGGGTCCGGAGCCCACGACCGCGACCGTCTTGCCGCGGGCGATCGGCAGGGCCCGGGTGAGCGCCTCAGGATGGGCCTGAGCCCAGTCCGCGACGTAGCGCTCCAGCGATCCGATTCCGACGTAGTGCCCTTCTTCGCCCGTAGGCAGAGCCCCTCGCACTGGGTCTCCTGCGGGCAGACCCGGCCGGTCACGCAGGGGAGGGCGTTGTCACCCAGGAGCGAATCGGCCGCGCCGGCCATGTCGCCGCGACGCAGGTGGTCGATGAAGCGCGGGATGTTGACGCGCACCGGACAGCCATCGATGCACTTGGGGTTCTTGCACTGGAGGCATCGCTCGGCCTCGAGGACGGCCAGGTGCTCGGTCAGGCCGAGATTGACCTCGTCGAACGAGTGCGACCGTCGCTCGGCGTCCTCTTCGGGCATCGCCACTCGCTCGAGCGACATGCGCTGGCGCGGATCAAGCTCCACCTGCTCTCCGGCGAGGATGCGTCGGACGAGGTCCTGCGGCGTCGGTGGGGTGGAAGCCGGTGCGGCGGGCGCCGGCTTGGGGGCCTCGGGTGCTTCGTCGCTCATCGAGCGGCCTCCGAGGCCGCGCGGTCCGCGCTGACGGCCATGGCCGGGATCTTGCACGCCTCGCGACGGGCGAGCGCGGCCTGCTCGAAGGACCGGTACGTCGTCAGTCGATCCGCGAGCTCCGCGAAATCGACCTGGTGGCCGTCGAACTCGGGGCCGTCCACGCACGCATAGCGCGTCTCGCCGTCGATCGAGACCCGGCAACCGCCGCACATCCCGGTGCCGTCCACCATGATCGCGTTGAGCGAGACGGTGGTGGGCACGCCGAACCCGCGGGTGAGCTCGCTGACGGCCTTCATCATCGGGACGGGGCCCACCGCGTAGACCTCGGTCACGCCGCCACCGTCGAGCACGTCCTGGAGCGCCTGGGTGACGAACCCGGGCCGGCCGTAGCTTCCGTCATCGGTGCAGGCGACGACCTCGCTGCACGCCGCGAGTTCCGGTTCGAGGATCACCCACTCGCGCGATCGTCCGCCGATGATGCTCGTGACCTTGACGCCGCGTCGCGCGAGCTCCTGGGCGATCGGCAGGATGACGGCCGTGCCGACGCCGCCACCGACGCAGACCGCATGCCCGGCCTCGATGAGCTCGGTCGGGCTGCCGAGCGGGCCGGCAACGTCGGTGATGGCCTCGCCAGGCTGGAGCGCGACGAGGTCCATCGTGCTCTTGCCGACCGACTGGATGATCAGGGTGATGGTGCCTGCCGCGGCATCGGAATCGGCGATCGTGAGCGGGATGCGCTCCGCGCCGGGACCCAGGCGCACGATGACGAACTGCCCGGGCCGACGGATCTCGGCGATCCGCGGCGCTTCCACGACCAACCGGGTGACGTTGGGGGAGAGCTGTTCGGTGGCGATGATCGGATACATGCACGGCCCACGCTGTTCGAACGGTCGAGATTGACCGTACCTCGATCGTAGGGGCGTGCGCCCGGGGACCCACCCGTCAGGGGGCCCGTTCGAGGGGGCCGAATGTCATGTCCACACGGGCACGGGTACCCCTCGACGACCGATCGCGGCAGCGTACACTCGCCCGGTCGCGCGGCGCGCGCGAACAGCAGATCGATAGCCCAGCGCATCCCGTCCGAACGAAAGAGGGAGTACTGCTCATGATGGCGATCTTCGGTGCCCTATTGCCGCGCCTGGTGCTGCTCGTCGGCTGGACGAACGATCAGGCCGGATGGGCCGGGATCTTCGGCTCGCCGGTCTGGTTCCTCGGAGGGTTCCTCTTCTTTCCGTGGACGACCCTCGTCTACGGGCTTGCCGTCCAGAACGGCATGTCGCTGCTCAACTGGATCTTCGTGATCAGTGCCCTGCTGATCGACCTCGGGACCTGGGGCGTCGGATTCTTCGCCAGCCGTCAGCAGGTCTCGAACTACCGCGGGACCTAGCCGCTCCCGGCGGGCCCGAACCAGGGCGGGGTCGGCTCAGCCGGCCTCCGCCGTCGCGGTCCTGCCCCTGGACCAGTAGCGCTCCTTGTGGACATGGGACTCGGGGAAGCCCAGGTCCATGAGGACCCACGCACGAACGACGCACGACGTCCGACCGACCGCGATACCGTTTATCGCCATGGAAGTGGTGCATGGCTGGGCGGAGCTGGACGATCACCTCCCGCCCGACGTCCGGACGTATCTCGAGGAGCGCTTCTGGCGGCCGATCGAGGCCCAGGCCACCCTCGAGGTCCTGCGCGACGACCCCGCGTTCCTCGCCGATCCGGGGCACCATCCCGCGATGTTCGCCGACCACGGCGTCGTCCACGTCCGCGACGTCGCCACGGTCTCGTCCGCCTGGTGGACACGATCGACGGGCGTCCTGCTCCCGGCCGTCCGCCGGCGCGGCGGCGCTTCGTCGAGGCGGTCGGCGTCGCCGCGGCCTACCTCCACGACATCGGCATGGTGGACATGACCCCCGCCGGGCGACGGACGCACGCGCTGTTCGCGGCCCATGCCGCGTTCGGCCCGGATGTCGACCCGCTCGTCGACCACCTCCTCGCGCCCGGCCCGGTGCGGCACCCGCCTGGACGAGGTGGCCGTCACGCGCGCCGTTCGCGACGCTCGCTCGAGATCGTCGTGCGCGAGATGCTCAGCCTGACCGTCGCCCACAGCAAGTCCGCCGTCCCGGCCGCCGTGCTCGACGACCGGCTCGCGCTCCGACGCCTGCTGCAGCGGATCGTGTTCACCCGCCTCGACGACCATCGTGCCGGCCAGCAGCCTGCCGTCGGCCGCCGACACGTCGCCGATGCCGGCCGATGCCAACACGGAACGCTACGACGACCCGTGCGGCGTCGTTCGCCTGGCTCACGGCGACGAGCGGGCCCCAGGCCGAGCTCGCCGACGACGTGGTCGACGCGCTGCGCGCGCTGCGGGCGGCGGACGTGCTGCGCCAGCGCGGGACCGTCCTGCGCACGTCGGGCGGGTTCGAGGTGTGCATGGACGCCGAGACGGCGCCGAGCCGTGTGCACGCTGCGCCCGGCGACGGGGACGCCGCGTACGTGATCACCTACGACGACGACCGCTGGGCGCCGGCGAGGCCAACATCAGGGTCGCGTTCGTGACGCCGCAGGGGCACCTGCGCATCGCGTTCCACCGCGGGCGCGTTCGGCAGCGAGGACGCCGCACGGCGGGCCGCGGCGAGCGTCGCCGACGTCATCGAGGACATCGCAGGCGGACGTCATCCCGTCGTTCGGCGGGACGCCGATCGGCGGCGGGCTTCGACCGCCGACCCGCGTCGATCGACGACGTGCAGATCCAGCTCGAGCGACCCGACGACCGGCCCGCCTTCGCGGACGAGGTCGCGGCGCTGATGGCCGAGCGCGACCCGTCGCTCGCCCGTCGCCTGGTCGACGGTCGCCGACATCGAGGGCGCGGCGCCGGCGGAGCGGCGTCGGTATCTACGCGCGCCGAGCCGGTCGATCCGACCGGGGCCGACGCGGACGAGCGTCCTCCGGCTGATGGCCGAGCACGGCGTGGAGACGGCCTGCGCTCGATCGAGCCGCCGCGTTCGCCGAGGTCCGCCGCGCGACGATCCGCGCCGGGCGAGGTGCTCGTCGCGCCCGGCTCGCCGCCCTCGTTCGTGTACGTCCCGACCGGGCCCGGGCTGGTGGTCCGACCCGACGGCGGCTACGCGCCGTCGCCGCTGCACGCCGTGGGTGCCGGTGGGCACGACCGGCGTGATCCGCCGGGCCGAGCGCAACAGCGAGATCGTCGCCGAGCGGGAGGTCGACGTGATCATGATCCCGGGCGAGCTCTACGCGCGGGCCTGGCTGCGCCCGCTCGGCGTCGACGAGCTGGCGACGCGCCTGCGCCCGCGCCGGTGGTCGGCCATGACGATGACCACCATCGAGCGCGTCGTCGCGCTCCAGCGGGTCGGCCTGTTCGCCGACGTCCCGGGCCGCACCCTGGCGGCCGTCGCCCGGCGCGCGATCGAGGTCGACGTCGCCGGCGGGGGCGCCGGTCATCGTCGAGGGTGCGGTGGAGGACCACCTGTTCGCCGTGGTGCGCGGCCGGCTCCGCGTCCACCACGGCGACGCGGACGTCACGATCCTGGGTGCCGGCGCAACGGTCGGCGAGCTGGCCGCGCTCGTGCCCGAGCCGCGCTCCGCGTCGGTCACGGCGCTCGAGCCGACGACGCTGCTGCGGATCGACAAGCCGGTGCTCGACGAGCTGCTGGCCGACCGGCCGGCGCTCGCGCGACGGGATCATCGCCGCGCTCGTCGCGATGGTCCGCGAGCGGGCCCGCGCCGAGGGCCGACACGACGACGACGTGACCGACCGCGCCGCGCCGGGCGACGGCGGCCGTCCGCTGGCTGACGGCCCAGGCCGTCGTCGTTCGGCGTCGATGGCCGCGCTGCTGGGCATCGTCGCCAACGCGCATGTTCCTCGACGCCTACGGGTCGGCCTGGCTCCCGGTGACCTACATCGCGATCGGGGTCGCCGGGATCGTCGTGTCCGGGGCGGTCGCGCGGGCCGCCCGAGCGGTTCGACCTCCTCGGGATCGCGCTCGTCGTGCTCGGCGGCGCCGCGGTCGGGCTCGCGGCTCGCCTGGGTCATCGCCGTCGGTGGCGACGCCGCGTGGGTGTCGGTGCCGCTGCTGGTGCTGTTCCCGATCCTGATCCAGCTCGGCTTCGTGTTCATCGGCGGGCAGGGCGGCCGGCTCCTCGACATCGCCGGGATCAAGGCCAGCTTCCCGCGGATCATGGCCGGGTTCCCGATCGGGGCGGTGCTCGGCGGCCTGCTCGGCGGCGGCTGGTGACGTGGCTCGGGCGAACGGAGGACCTGCTGCTCGCGACGGCGATCGCCCAGGCCGCGTTCGCCGCGCTCGTCTGGGCCACCGGCCGCCGCTACGCGTCGCAGCTCGGCCGCGGCCGACGTCACGGGCATGCCGGGCCGAGCGAGCCACCGCCGGTCGCCGAGGAGGACGGCCGGATCCTCCCTGCGCCGCCTGCTCGGCGCAGCCGGTTCGTGGCGTTGATCCTGGCGTACCAGGTGCTCTCGGCCCTGGGCAGCCAGCTCTCCGACTTCCTGGTGTTCGACCGGGCGACCGCGCAGTACCCGGACCCCGCCGACCTCGCCCGCTTCCTCGCCGGCGTACACGGCGGTCATGAACGTCGTGAGCATCGGCTTCCTGGTCCTCGCTCGCCGGTCCGCTGCTCCGGCGCTTCGGCCTCCGGTTCGGGATCACCGCCAACCCGCTCGTGCTGACCGTGTTCGCCGCGGCGATGGTCGCCACCTTCGCGCTGACGGGGCGGCCTCGCTCGGGCTCCTCCTGGCGTCGTGTCGGCCGCGCGGATCGCCGACATCGCGCTGACCGACGGCACGACCCGCACCTCGATCAACGCGATCGTACCAGGTGCTCCCCGAACGGGCCCGCCTGTCGGTCCAGACCGCCGTCGAAGGGATCGGCGTGCCGGTCGCGATCGGCGATCTCCGGCGTGCTCATCCTCGTGCTGACCGCCCTCCCCGCCGCGCTCGCGGCGACGATCGCCGTCACGGCCGTCCGTGTGCGGTCTGGACCTGGTCCGCGGTCCTCCTCTACCGCGCCTACGGGCCGGCGCTCGTGGACGCGTTGCGTCGGGGCCGCTGGATCGACGATGACGCCCCGCTCGAGCTCACCGCGGCGGACGACGCCGTGGCGCGCCGTCTCGTGACGGACCCGGATCCCCGGACCGCGCGGCTCGGGCTGGAACTGCTGACCACGTCCGACCGCCCGGGGCTCGCCGCCGACCTGCGGGCGCTCGCGACCAGCCCGCGCCCGGACGTCCGCCTGGGGGCCCTCGCCGCCCTCGCCGCGACGGGCGACGCAGGCGCGCGGCGGCGCCTCGCCGAGGAGGTCCGATCGGCCTCGGGGTCGCCGGACCCCGCGGACCGGGCCCGTGCCGCGGCGGCCCTCGCGTCCCTCGACGCGGACGACCCGGGGGCCGCGGCGGACCTGCTCGCGGACCCGGATCCGCGGGTGCGGGCGGCCGCCTTCGGATCCGTCCGGACGGGCGACACGTTCGCCATCGACGCCGTGCTGGCGGCCCTTCGCGACCCGGCCACCCTCGGTCCGGCGGCGGGTGCGGTCGAGCGACTCGGGGACGCGGTCGTGCCGGCCCTCGCGGCCGCGCTCGAGGGCGCGGGCGTCCCGGCGCCGTCGGAGGTCCGTCGCCTGGTCCGGGCTGTCGCGGCGCCCTCGCCGGCACGCGACGACGTCCTGCGGCGGCACGTCGAACACGCCGATCGGGAGCTCGGGCTCGCCGTCATCGAGCGCCTCGGGGGCCCAGGACCGGCCGCCGACGCGGTCGCCGCCGCCCTCGATAGCGCGTTCGCAGCCGACGTGCGCCAGGCGGCGCGGATCCTCGCGGCCCGGGTCGCGCTCGGGGATCTCGACGAGCCCCTCGGTCGTGCGCTCGACGACGAGTTCGACCTCGCCCGGCGCCGGATCGTCGCCGGGCGCCTGGCACGGCACGGGAGCGACGTCGTCGGGCCGCCATCGACCGAGCTCGCGGTCGGCGGACCGGGGGCCGCGCTGGCGTCGGAAGCCCTGGGTGTGCTGCTCGGGCGGGAGGGAACGGCCGTCGTCGCCGTCCTCGAGCCGGGGCGCACCCCGGCGGAGCGCCTGGCCCGACTGCCCGCCCTGACCGACCTCCCGGCCGGCGCCGAGGGCTGGCTGCGCGAGCTCGTCGAGGATCCGGCCGACCGCTGGCGATCGCCGTGGCTGTGCGCCTGCGCGATCCGCGCGGCCCGGATCCGGGGCGTCGTCCGCACGATGGATCTCAGCCGGGCCGGGACGGTCGGTGACCCGGTCGTCGACGAGGAGATCGCCCTCGTCCGGTGACGCGGTGTCGGCGTTGGGTCAGCCGGCCTCGGGGGTCGCCGTCTTGCCCTTCGGCCAGTAGAGCTCCTTCTTGACATGGAACTCGGGGAAGCCCAGGTCCATGAGGACCCCCTCGACGTTGAGGATCATGTCGGGATTGCCGCAGATGTAGACGACGGTCTTGTCGGGCCGCAGGTGCAGGTCCTTGCAGACATCAGCCACCACGGCTTCGGCACGACCCGTCCGGCCGGTCCAGCCGGCGTTGCTCGGGTCGTTCGGGCGGCTGACGGTCGGGACGTATCGGACCGGGTACGCGCCGGTCGACTCGAGCTCCTCGAGCTCTTCGCGATACCCGAGCTCATGCTCGTACGAAACGCCGTGCAGGACGACCGTCTTGCGTGGCGCACCGGCCAGTTGGGTGTCCCGGATCATCGAGATGAACGGGGCGATGCCGGTCCCGGTCGAGACGAACAGGTGCGTCCGGTCGTCGTCGGGCTCGAGCATGAACTTGCCCTTCGGGCCGATCATCCGCAGCCCGTGGCCCACGGGGAGCCGCCAGAGCAGCGTCGTGAACCGGATGATCGGGACCAGCCGGACGTACATCTCGTAACCGACCGTCCCCGCTTCACGCGGTGACGACGCGATCGAGTACGGACGCTGCCAGAGCTTGCCGTCGGCGAACACCCCGATGGTCATGTACTGGCCGGGCTCGAAATGGACGGGTTCTCGGCGGTACCTGACCCAGATCCGGGCGAGATCGTGCGTGTAATCGATGCGCTTGACGATCTCGGCGTCGTAGCGCTCGTCCTCGGATTCGATGGTGCGCTCGTCGTCGATCGGCGCCTTCAGGAGCTCGGTCATCGTGAGTACGGGGCCTCAGGGTGCTGGATGTTGCGACCCGATGGTAGCCCCTGGAGGTGCGATGGTCGTCGCCGATCGGTCGCGGGATGGTGACCGTGTGGGGTCGCCGGGTATCCTCAGTCGATGGCCATCGCTCGACGCCGTGGTTGGGTCGTCGTCATCGTGGCGGCGCTCGTGCTCGGGTGCGGGTCGACGCCGTCGAGCCCGACGCCGTCCGCTGTCGGCTCGGCGTCCGCGAGCGTCCCGGCGAGCGCCCGGCCGGCCCGACCGGCCCGGACCGACCGAGCGAGCACCTCGGGACCCTGCGGATCGGGGACCGCGTGGATGGTCAGGCCGTGTTCCTCGCCGGTCCAACTGGCACCCTCTCGGCCACGATCGAGATCGCCGAGCCCGGCGGTCGGCTGCGGGTCTCGCTGGACCTGTCGAATCGCGACGATTGCGTGTCCCTCGCGCTGGTCCGCCCGGATGGCGCCGCTGCGGCCCCATCGGACCTCGACTACCCGTTCGTGTGCCCCGCGTCTGGCCGCTCCGGGCAGACCTTCGACATCGAGCATGCGGTGGACGACGCGGCCGTCGGCGAGTGGCGGGTGACGGTCGACGCCACCGACGTCCGCGACCTGGCGTTGCGTCTCCGGGCGACGCTGGAGGCGGCCCCGATGGCGGCTGGCGACCCCCCGCTCCTGCCGGATCTCATCCCGTGGCTTCCCTGGGAGTTCGGGTTCGCCGCGCCGGCCAGCGACGACCCGGGCACCGCGTACGACCGCGACAACCAGACCGGGCGACCCCACGGTCTCGTGCCACTCGGAGGAGGAGCCCGAGGCGACGCAGTGTCTGCGGTTCTCGGCGGGGATCCACAACGTCGGCGGCGGGCCCGATGTACATCGCGTTCCGCGATGACATCGCGTATCAGCACATCTACGCGAACGACGCGACGCCGCTGGACCATCGCGACAACGAGCGAGCGGGCCGATTCACCGAATCGGAAGCCGGCACCGGGGAATGGCACCCGTTCCACGAGCATCGGCACCTCTCCGCGTTCGTGCTGTACGAGCTGTTCGCCGTGGCCGACGACGCCGGGACGCTCACCGCGGTGAGCACGGGCAACAAGCACGGCTACTGCACGTTCTCGCAGCAGATCGCGGACTGGGAGTCGGCGGCCCAGGACCCGCAGTACGCCTCGTTCCCGGACGGGCCGTTCTGCGATGCGGCGATGACCCTTGAGCGCGGCTGGGGCGACATCTATCGATGGCAACGACCCGGCCAGTACGTCGACTTCGGAGCGGTCGCCGAGGGCGACGGGTCGATGCGGGCCGGTCGCTACGTGCTGCGGTTCGGGGTGGACCCCGACGGCCACATCGCGGAATCGGACGAGACCAACAACACCGGCTATGCCCTGGTCGAGGTCATCGATGGCGGCGGCCCGGGCCTGGATCGCGTCGTGGTGTGCGAGCAGGGGCTGGGGAGCGATCCGTGGGATCCGGCCGCCCGGATCGTCGCGGACCGATTCGCCTGGGCCGCACTCGCCGCGGACCCCGCGTACGTCGCGCCGACCTGCGGGTAGGGCTCGGACCCCGCCACCCCGGGTGGGGCGACGGGGTCGCGGTACGGACGTGGTTCAGGCCGGGTCGCCCGTGCCCCGGCAGCTGACCTTCGGGTTCCAGTCGTCGAACACGCCGCGCGGGTTGCTCTTCCAGATCCACGCGTGGAGCTCGTAGAAGGCCGGCAGCCCGTAGCGATTACCCGCGGGGACGAGCGTCAGGCGCTTGCCGAACAGCCGCGGCGCCTTTGTGCCGTTGGCCGCGTGCCAGGCGTCCTTGAGCACGACGTATTCGACCGCGACGAGCTTGAAGCCGCCGTCCTTGCGTGGTTCGAACACCAGCACCTCCGGCCGAAGGCGATCCAGCGTCGGGTCCTCCACGAGGGCGCCCTTGACGTAGTGCTGGCCCATCCCGCCGATCCCGTCGGCGTCGGTGCACTGGTAGAACACCTCGTACCCAGCGGCGAGCGCGAGATCCAGGTTGTGGAACGCGTCGGTCGCTTGTCGGACCTCCTGGAGCTGGCTTGTCGAGCTCGACGAGGTGCTGCCGGCGACGGCGATCGCGGATCCGCCGATGGCGACCACGGCGATCACGATCACGGCGGTCATTCGGAGGAGGGCCACGCGTCGTTGCCTGGACGGGACGATGGGCTGGTCACTGGTTCGTTCCATGTCACACCTCGACGTTGATCTGGTAGACCTCGGGGGTCGGGTGGCCGGCCCGCTCGTGGATCCGCATGACGGCCTCGCGCGACGGGCCGGTCGCGAGGCAGAACACCTTGCCGCTCTCGGAATCGATCCACGCGCGTTCGAAGTGGACGCTCTCGTCGCCTTCGATGGCGAGGTCGCGATCGTGCGCCTCGCGCAGCTGATCGCCTGTGACCCCGAAGAACCCGCTGTGCACGTCCATGAATGTCGCCATGCTCTGCCTCCAACCGGCGGTGATCGGCCATCCGCCCCGGTCCATCCGGGCTCCGATGGGCAGCAGGCTCTGCTTGCATCAAGGCACCGTCATCGGTCGAATGACCGATGCACGCCGACGTAGCCGACCTACACTGCCCGCCATGGATGCTGTCCACGGCTCCGTCCGCTGCCCGATCGTCATCGGTCGAGATGACCTGCTCGAACTCGCGGATCGGCGCCTGGACGACGTCGAGCGTGGGTCCGGACAGTTCCTGCTCGTCGGCGGCGTGGCCGGGATCGGCAAGAGCCGACTGCTCGGCGCCATCGGGAGGAAGGCCGCCGACCGCGGGTTCATCGACTCGTGGGGTCATCTCGCACCTCAGGACACGGATGTCCCCGGGGCGTCGTTCCGCGACTTCGCACGCACGATGGCCTATACGCCCGCGCTGGCCCCGATCGGACGGGACCTGTTGCGCCTTCTCGAGGCCGCACCCGACGCGAACCTGACCGGTCGTCGGCGACTCGCCCAGGACATCGTTGACCGGATCCTCGACGGACCGGACGGAGCGACGATGTACTGCTTCGAGGACATCCAATGGGCGGATGACCTGAGCCTGGACGCCATCGCGGAACTCGCTCGGCGCTCGCGCGACCGCTCGATCCTGGTCATGGCCGGGTATCGGACGGACGAGGCCGGGCCCGGGTCCAGCCTGCGCGACTGGCGTTCCCGACTCGTCACCCAGCGCATCGCCGAAGAGGTCAGGCTGGGCCCCTTGTCGGAACAGGAGACGGCACTGGTCACGACCCTGATCCTCAATACGGGCCTGCCGGCACCACGCGACGTCGCGGCAGCGGTCTACGCCCGCACCGACGGCATCCCGCTCCATATCGAGGAGCTGCTCGGCGCGCTCGGCGCCGATGGTCGTGCCAGCGGGCGGGCGATCCGCGACGCGATCGTCCCGGACACGATCGAGGACGCCGTGATCAGCCGGCTGGGCCATCGGTCACCCGAGGCGCAGGCGGCGGCTCGGGCGGGCGCGGTGATCGGTCGCTGCTTCTCTGCCGATGTCCTCGCCGAGATCATGGACGTGCCGTCCGACGCCCTCGACGCGCCGCTCCAGGAACTCGTCGACAACTTCCTGCTCTGGCCACCTGGCGACGACGGCTACTTCGACTTCCCCCACCAGTTGCTGCGCGACGCGATCTATCGCGGTGTGACGGTCGGCGAGCGTCGGCGCTATCACGCGCGAGCCGGCGAGTTCGGCGCCGGGCTCGCGGGCCAGTCGGCGATCCACGCGAGTGCCCATTTCGAGCGAGCCGGCCTCCGCCGCGAGGCCTTCGATGCCGCCCTCGTCGGCGCCCGTGAGGCAGCCCGGATGTCGCTGCATCGCGAGGCCTTCGACCTGTATCGCCGGGCGGTCGACAACATGCCCGCCGATCTCGGGCCGGGCGAGCGGGCGCGCATCCTGGAAGCGTTCGCCACGGAGGCCGACGCCGTCGAGGAGAACGGTCTCGCCGAGGACATCGCCACTGCCGCCGCGAGCGCCTACCGGGAGGCGGGCGAATCGGTCGCCGTCATCAGGGCGAGGAGCGCTGCCCAGAGCGTGTGGCGTCGCCAGGGCCGACCGATCGACGAGCGCCGCGCCGGAGTCCTGGCGCTGCTGGCGGAGCTCGACGGCCTCGATGTGGCCGTCCGCGAGGGTGATGACGCGCTGGGGGTCCGCATGGACCTGCTGTTCGCACTGGGGATCCACGAGATCGACGCACGCCGCCTGTCGGAGGCGAGGGTGGCCCTCACCCAGGCACGGGAGCTCGCGGAGCGACTCGGTGACCGGGAGTACGTCCTCGCCATCGACTGGAAGGTGGGCGTTGCCGACATGATCGAGGGCGCCGCCCAGGACGGCCTGCGCCGGATCACGGCGGCCGCCCAGGCGGCCGAACGCGCCGGCTGGGAGTCCGCCGGGGTCTCCGCCTACCGAGATGCGTCCACGTTCGCCGCCGAGGCACTCGACTACCCGGCGGCCGCGCGCTGGATCGGGGAGGGCCTGCGCTACGCGGACTCGATCCAGCAGTCGCATTGCGCCCATGTCATGACGGCGACCTCGGCGATGGTCGCCTGGGCCGGCGGCGACTGGATGGACGCGAACGTGCTGGCAGGACAGGCGATCGCGGACCACGGGTGCCGCCGCGCCGCCGAGATGGCTCGCTGGGTGGTGGGCTTCGTGGCGATGGGCCGCGGCGACCTGGCCCATGCCAGCGGAGCGCTCGAGGCCGCCCTGGCGTTCGGTGAGTCCAGCCAGGACATCGGCCTGATCATGCCCCCGTCGTGGGGGCTCGCCGAGATCGCGCTGCTCGGTGGTGACGCGGAGGACGCGTTCGCCCGCTGCCAGGGAGCCCTCGACCGGGCGATGGCCATCGGCGAGCGAACGCACCTGACGCCCTTCGTCGTGACGGGCGTGCGGGCGGCCCAGGCGGCCGGACGGCCGTCGGATGGAGCGACGTGGCTGGCCGCGTGCACCGATCACCTGGACGGCATCTCCGAGGTGGCCGGTGCGGCACTCGAGCACGGGCGCGGCCTCGTTGCCCTGGCCGATGGGGCCACGGGCGTCGCCCGGGTGGCCTTGCAGGCCGCCATCCTGGGTTGGGACGCCCATGGCCGGACGTGGGAGTCCGCGTGGGCGCGGTCAGACCTCGCGACGTGTCACGTGCGCACGAACCGGTTCGCCGAGGCGCTGGCCCTCGCGATCGAGGTCCGGACGATCGCCTCCCGGCTCGACTGCCGTGCGCTGGCGGAGCGTGCCGACACTCTGGCCCGCATGGCGCGCGGCCACGTCTCGACCGAGGAACCGTGGCGGCCCCTGACCGCGCGCGAATACGCCGTGGCGCAACTCATCACCGAGGGACTGACCAACGCGGCGATCGCGGAGCAGCTCGGCATCGCACCGAAGACGGCGAGCGCGCACGTCGAGCACATCCTGGCCAAGCTCGGCGTGGCGCGACGGGCCGAGATCGCCGCCTGGGCGACGTCCATCGAACGGGCGGCGGGCACCGCCGTTCGCTGACGATCTCCGGGTCGCGCCCCAGGCGCGCGCCCGCCACCCAGCCGCAACCCTGGCCGCGGCCGTCGCGACGCTACAATCGACGCGTACCAGAACGATCATGTCGCGGGCCCCGCCGCCGATCCAAGGCGCGTCCGCCGTGCTCCCGGAGGTTCCGTCCGATGACCCATGCCACGATCCCTGCCAGCGACCGTCCGCACAAGGCCGCCAAGCGCTACATCTACGCCTGGGGCGACGGCACGGCCGAAGGCAATTCGTCGATGCGCGACCTGCTCGGCGGCAAGGGCGCCGGTCTCGCCGAGATGACCAAGGCGGGTCTGCCGACCCCGCCCGGGTTCACGATCACCACCGAGGCCTGCAACGACTACTTCGAGGCGGGCGAACGCCTGCCCGACGGGCTGTGGGAGGACGTCCTCGAGGCCGTCAAGGAGACGGAACGGCGAGCCGGAAAGGGGTTCGGCGATCCGGCCAACCCGCTGCTCGTCAGCGTCCGTTCCGGGGCCAAGTTCAGCATGCCCGGGATGATGGACACGGTCCTCAACCTCGGCCTCAACGAGGCGACCCTCGACGGCCTCGTCGCCCTGACCGGCAACGAGCGCTTCGGCTGGGACGCGTATCGCCGGTTCGTGGCGATGTTCGGGCGGATCGTGATGGGCGTGGACGGCCGCAAGTTCGATGACCCGCTCCAGGCCGCCAAGACGGCCCGCGGCGTCAAGGCCGATTCCGACCTGCCCGCGGACGACCTCAAGGCCCTCGTGGACGTGTTCAAGGGCGTCGTCCGCGCCGAGACCGGCCGCGACTTCCCGACCGACCCGTACGAGCAGCTGGACCTCGCCATCAAGGCGGTCTTCGCGAGCTGGTTCGGCGAGCGGGCCGCGGAGTACCGCAAGTACAACAAGATCCCGCACGACCTGGGCACGGCGGTCAACGTGGTCACGATGGTCTTCGGGAACATGGGCGACGACTCGGGGACCGGTGTCGCGTTCACCCGCAACACGTTCGATGGCACCAAGGAGCTCTACGGGGAGTACCTGACCAACGCCCAGGGCGAGGACGTCGTCGCCGGCATCCGCACGCCCAAGGACATCAGCCACCTCAAGGAGGACCTCCCGCAGGCCTACGAGGAGTTCCTGCGCATCGGTGAGCAGCTGGAGCGCCACTACCGCGACGTCCAGGACCTCGAGTTCACCATCGAGCGTGGCCGGCTCTGGATGCTCCAGACCCGTTCGGCCAAGCGGACCGCCGCGGCCGCCGTGACGATCGCCGTCCAGATGGTGGACGAGGGACTCATCACCAAGGAAGAGGCCATCCACCGCGTGGAGCCCTCGCAGGTGGACCAGCTGCTCCGCCCGCAGTTCGACGACAAGGCGCGCAAGGGCGCGAGCGTCATCGCCAGCGGCCTCAACGCGTCACCCGGCGCCGCCGTCGGACGGGCCGTGTTCCACTACCGCGACGCGGTCGACTGGGCGGGCCGCGGTGAGCGCGTCATCCTCGTCCGCGAGGAGACCTCGCCCGACGACTTCCCGGGCATGGCCGTCGCGGAAGGCATCCTGACCGCCAAGGGCGGGGCCACCTCGCACGCGGCCATCGTCGCGCGCCAGATCGGCAAGCCGTGCGTGGCGGGCTCCGAGGAGCTCCACGTGGACGCCGACGCCAAGCACGCCCGAAGCACCGTGACCGGGCTCGAGATCCACGAGGGCGACTGGATCTCGCTCGACGGTTCGTCGGGCGACGTCCTGCAGGGCGAGCTGCCCACCGTCGAAGCCCGCTACGAGGACCAGACTGACCTCAAGACCATCCTGTCGTGGGCGGACGAGGTCCGTCGGATGGGCGTCTGGACGAACGCCGACAAGCCCGAGGAGGCCGCCCAGGCCCGCAGTTACGGCGCCGAGGGCATCGGCCTGTGCCGGACCGAGCACATGTTCCGCGAGGGCGACCGCCTCGAGATCGTGCGCGGCGCCATCCTCGTCGCGACGCAGGCAACCCGGGCCAAGGCGAAGGCCGCGGCCGGGCACGCCGCTCGATGCCGAGGAGACGGCCGTGGTCGCGCGCTTCGACGCGGCGATGGCCAAGCTCGAAGTGCTCCAGCAGGGCGACTTCGAGGGCATCTTCAAGGCGATGGACGGCCTGCCGGTCGTCGTCCGCCTGATCGACCCGCCGCTCCACGAGTTCCTGCCCAACCGCGACGACCTCATCGAATCGGTCGCGACGTACGCGGCGCTGCAGACACCCAAGGACGACCCGGCGTACGCCGAGGCCCGCATGCTGCTGACGGCGGCGACGGCGATGCGCGAGCAGAACCCGATGCTGGGGCTGCGCGGCTGCCGGCTCGGCCTGATGATCCCGGACTTCGTGAAGATCCAGACCCGGGCCATCCTCAACGCGCAGATCGCGGTCAAGAAGGCCGGCGGCAACCCGATCGCCAAGATCATGATCCCGCTCGTCGGGCACGTGAACGAGCTCGCCGCGACGCGCGCCCTCCTGGAAGCAGAAGCCGTTGCCATCGAGCAACGCGCGGGCGTCACCGTGGACTACAAGTTCGGGACGATGATCGAGGTGCCGCGCGGCGCCCTGACCGCCGACGAGATCGCCCGCGAGGCGGATTTCTTCAGCTTCGGCACGAACGATCTGACCCAGATGACGTTCGGGTACAGCCGCGACGATGCCGAGGGCGGGTTCCTCCTCAAGTACGTCGAGGACAAGATCCTGCCCGAGAACCCGTTCCAGACGCTCGATGACGCCGTTGCCGGCCTGATGAAGACCGCCGCGGACAAGGGCCGCGTCCACGAAGCCCGGCCTCGAGCTCGGCATCTGCGGCGAGCACGGCGGCGATCCCGATTCGATCGCCAAGTGCGAGCGGATCGGGCTGGACTACGTTTCGTGTTCGCCGTTCCGCGTACCCGTGGCGCGGCTCGCCGCTGCCCAGGCGACGCTCGCGAATACGGCCGAACGCGACCGGTGAATTTTCGGGCGCGGGAGTGTACCCTGTCGGCCCCGGACGCCGTAGGTGGACCGGAGCGGATCTGCAGCGAGCTGGCATGCCCGACCTGAGCGAAGCGATCGAATCGTTGCAGAGCAGCCTGGATGTCGTTCCGGCTGCCCTCGCGGCCATCGTCTTCCTGGCCGGACCGACCGTCGCCTGGATCATCTACCGGGTCGTCGTCCTGCCGCGCACGAGCCGCTACACCGAACAGGGCGGTGGCCTGCTCTGGATGTGCATCCAGTGCAAGTCCGCCAACGAGGTCCGCGACAACCGGTGCTACCGGTGCGGGCTGGCGCGCACGGCGATCTCGGGGGACCTGCACATCGTGGACGGCGACGAGATCGTCGCGCTGTCACCGGACGCGCAGCCCGCGCCGGCCCGTCGCGGGTCCGCCCCGGTCCCGGTGATGGCTGCCGAGGCCATGAGTGCTCCCCAGGCCGAGCCGCTCGATCCTGGCCGCGCGTTCGGTCGGGTCGGTCGCGACGGGGCGGACCACGCCCACGGCACCGGCCGCATCCCCACGGAAGATCGTGGTCGCCGGACCCGGCCATCTTCCCGGCGAGGGCGACCAGCCGCTGGTCCCCGTGGGTCCGGGCAAGGACGCGGCGTCGGATGGGACGACCGGGGCGACGACCCGGAAGGCCGCTGCGACGGCTGGGAAGGCGTCGAGCCGCAAGACGTAGATGACCGGCTCGGTTCAACCGCGACATCGGGTGGTGATCGTCGGTGGCGGCTTCGGCGGTCTGTATGCCGCGCGACAACTGGGCGTGGACCCGGAGATCGCGCTCACCGTGGTGGATCGACGGAACTTCCACCTGTTCCAGCCGATGCTCTACCAGGTCGCCACGGGCGCTCTCTCGCCGGGCGAGATCGCGCAGCCGCTGCGGTCGATCCTGCGCAAGCAGCGCAACACCACGGTGATCCTGGGCGAGGCGGTCGGGATCGACCCGGAGGCGCCGCGAGATCCTGCTCTCCGACGGAGGGCCGATCGCCTACGACACGCTCATCGTGGCGACCGGCGCGCGCCACTCGTACTTCGGCAACGACGCCTGGGCCAAGGTCGCGCCCGGGCTCAAGACCCTCGAGGATGCGACCGAGATCCGGCGACGCATCCTCATCGCGTTCGAGGCCGCGGAACGGGAAGCCGATCCGGACCGTCGCGGGGCGTGGATGACGTTCGTGCTCGTCGGTGGCGGCCCGACGGGCGTGGAGCTGGCCGGATCGCTCGGCGAGATCGCGCGCGACACGCTGCGACGCGACTTTCGCGCGATCGACCCGGCGGAGGCGCGCATCATCCTCGTCGAGGCCGTGGATCGGGTGCTGCCGACCTATCCGCCGGGTCGCTCGGCATCGGCCAAGCGGCAGC
The DNA here is from genome assembly GCA_963743815.1 of uncultured Chloroflexia bacterium. Classification (GTDB taxonomy): domain Bacteria; phylum Chloroflexota; class Limnocylindria; order Limnocylindrales; family CSP1-4; genus SPCO01. The sequence continues at coordinate 784,691 of CAVURB010000003.1, forward strand.
TGGAGGCGCTCGGCGTGGAGGTGCGCCTGGGGACCCGGGTCACTGACATCGATGAGGAGGGGGTGGCGACCTCGGTCGGTGAGGGGACGGCGGCCCGGACGGAGCGGGTCCCCGCCCGGACCGTCCTGTGGGGCGCCGGCGTGGCGGCCTCGTCGTTCGTCCGTCGTGTCGCCGCAAGCGACGGGTGCCGAGACCGACCGAAATGGGCGGATGCTCGTGGAGCCGGACCTGACCGTGCCCGGCCACCCGGAGATCTTCGTGGTGGGGGATGCGGCGGTGGAACCGTGGAAGCCGGACCGTCCGACGCCCGGCGTGGCCCAGGGGGCGATGCAGGGCGGCACGCACGCGGCCAAGACGATCCGGCGGCGGATCCTGGGCCGCCCCACGCAGCCCTTTCGCTACCGGAACAAGGGCGACGTCGCCGTCATCGGGCGGCTCTCGGGCGTGACCGACATCCCGTGGCTCGGGCCGCTGGGCCGTCAGGGCGGGTTCACCGCCTGGCTGCTCTGGCTCGGGATCCACATCTTCTACCTGATCGGGTTCGCGAACCGCATCGTGGTCGTGACCCGCTGGGGGATGAGCTTCCTGACCCACGGCCGCGGGACGCGCCTCATCACGGGTTCGCCCCTCCTGCCGGCGATCGAGGACCCCAAGGAGCCGGTCATCCACGAACCCGAGGTGCCACCCGGGCCGGCGGGCAGCATCGGCGCCTGACGCCAGGGCTGTGTCGCGCCAGGGCCGGTTCCCTCTGGCACCGCCAATGGTCCGGCCACGATTGACCGAATTCGTCCCGAGCCGCGACCCTACGAAGGTACTCATCGGCGCGCGTGGCGCGCCCGGGGGGAACTCGGGAAATCGATCGTTCGATGCTTTCCGTAGTCCGGCGCCCGCGTGGCTTCCGGCTGATGGCTTCCTTCGCGCTGGTCGCGATGCTGCTCCCGGCCGGGGCGACGCCCGTGGCCGCCGACACCGGCGCCACCGTCCTGCCCGGATTCCGCGATGAACTCGTGTGGTCCGGTCTGCAGCTCCCGACCGCGATCGCCGCGACACCCGATGGCGGCCGCGTGTTCGTCGCCGAGAAGCGCGGCACGATCCAGGCGTTCGATGGCCTCTCCGACGCGACGGCCACCCAGGTGGCCGATCTCTCGAGCCAGGTCTACGACTACTGGGATCGCGGCCTCCTGGGGCTCACCGTGGACCCCGACTTCCCGGCCCGTCCGTACCTCTACGCGCTCTACACGTACGACCACCTTGGTTACAACGATGCGTGTCCGACGCCGCCCGGATCCACCACCGATGGCTGCCTCGCGACGGGACGCCTCTCCCGCCTGACGGTCGGGAACGGCGGCGCGGGTTCCGTCATCACCAACACCGTCCTGATCACCGACTGGTGTCAGCAGTTCCCGAGCCACTCGGTGGGGACCGTGGCATTCGGGCCCGATGGGGCGCTGTACGTCTCGGGCGGCGAGGGCGCGAACTTCTTCGGGGCGCGTGACTCCGGGCAGTACGGCGGGACGCTCGCCAACACGCCCACGCCCGTGAACCCGTGCAACGACCCAGCCAGCCAGGGCGGGGCATTGCGATCGCAGGACATCCGCTCGAGCGGCGACCCGACGGGGCTCGCCGGGACGATCATCCGGGTGGATCCCGATACCGGCGCCGCCTGGCCGACGAACGCCAACGCGGGCCTCGCTGACACGAACGCGCGCCGGATCGTGGGGTACGGCCTGCGCAACCCGTTCCGGTTCACCTTCGATCGTGACGGTGGGCTCTGGGCCGGGGACGTCGGGTACAGCGTCTGGGAGGAGATCAACGAGATCCCCGACGCTGACGCGGCGGCGCGCAACTTCGGCTGGCCCTGCTACGAAGGCCTTGACCCGCAGACGTCGTACTGGAACCCGGCGTCGAACCCGACCTATGACCCGGCGCTGTGCACGAGCATCGGCAGCCAGACCGGCCCCACCCATCGCTACTCGCACAATGGCACGGGCGCTCCCAGCGACGGCTGCGGCACGGGCAGCTCGGCCATCGCCGGGCTCACCTTCCTGGGTGACAGTTCGGCGTATCCGGATGCGTTCGATGGCGCGCTCTTCTGGACCGATTACAACCGCAAGTGCATCTGGTACGTACCGCTCGGCGGCGACGACCGGCCGAACTTCTCGCAACGCGCCCGGTTCGCAGACCTCCGACGCTCCGACGACCCGGTGAACATGGGCGGCGTCGCGACGTTCCTCTCGACGACGCCGGACGGCGACATCGTCTACACGAGCTTCGATCGCGGCGAGGTCCGGGCCATCCGCTACTACCCGCCCAACGCGCCGCCATCGGCGTCGTTCACGGTCACGCCGACGACCGGGATGGCCCCCCTCGAGGTGGACCTCGACGCGACCGGTTCCACCGATTCGAACGGCGACCCCCTGACGTACGCCTGGGACTTCGACGGCGACGGCCAGTACGACGACGCGACCGGCGTCACCCTGTCCACGACCCTGAACACGCCCGGTGACATCGAGATCGGATTGCGGGTGACCGATGACGGCAACCCCGCGCTGGCCGATACGGCAAGCGAGGTCGTCCAGGTCGGCAATGCCCCGCCGGTCATCACGTTTCCGGCACCGCTCGCCTCGCTCACCTGGGCCGTCGGCGACCAGATCGCCTACTCGGCTACCGCTACCGACCCCCAGGACGGGATCCTTCCTGCGTCCGCGTTCCACTGGGAGTGGGCGATCGCCCATTGCCGGCCCAGCGAATGCCACGAGCACGTGGTCCAGTCGATCGATGATGTGCGGAGCGGCACGTTCCCCGCGCCAGACCACCAGTACCCGTCGTTCCTGCGGGTCACCGTAACCGTGATCGACAGCAACGGCCTGGAGACGACCGTGACCCGCGAGCTCCAGCCGAAGACGGGCACGGTGAACGCCACGTCCGTGCCGGCCGGGATCTCGCTCGGGTACTTCGATGAGAACGTCCGCCTGCCACTGCCCGCGACCGGCATCGTCGGTTCCACGTTCGTCCCTCGACGCACCGCCGAGCGTGACGATCGGGGAGCGGACCTATGCGTTCGATCATTGGTCCGACGGTTCGACGTCCGCCCAGCACAGCGTCCCGGTCACGGCCGGCGCGCAGCAACTCACCGCGACCTACACGCTGCGGTCCACGAGCGACGCCCCGAACACCTGCGCGGCCGCGCCGGTGGAGCGCCGTGGGGCTGCCTGGCGGAACGGCAAGCTCCACAACGCCACCGACGTGGACTGGTACCGATTCTCGATGGCGACGAAGGGCACGGTCCGGCTGCTCCTGGGTGACCTCCCGACGGGCGCCAGCCTGACCCTCTACCAGGGATGCTCCACGCAACTCGCTTCCCAGAACCGGTCGGGCAACCAGGCCGAGGAGATCGTGCAGCTCCTGTCCAAGGGGACGTACGCGGTCAAGGTCACCTCCACCGGAGCGGGCTCGAGTTCGTCCTACGCCCTGCAGATCCTTCGGGTCGCCGGCGGGGGTGTCGGTCCAGTCCACGACCAGCCACGTGATCGGCGGGACGCTCCACGTCGTGGGCGAGGTCTGGAACGACTACGCGAGCGCGCGCGGGCCGGTCACGGTGACCGCGAAGCTCCTCGACGCGAACGGCACCGTGCTGACGACCCGGACCGGCCAGACCGAGGTCTTCGCCCCGGGCCGGAGCCGGGCGCCGTTCCGGATCAGCGGCTCGCTGCCGGCCGGGTTCGCCTCCGTGCGGACCACGGTCACATCCGTCGCGTCCACGCGAACCCTGCACCCGTTGTCGACGTCGGGCATGACGTCCACGTTCGTCGGCGGTCGCTGGCGGGTCCAGGGGACCGTGTCGGCGTCCCAGGCCGTCCACACGGTCCGGGTGGTCATGATCCAGTACGACGCCCGTGGCCGCGTGATCGACGTGACGCGAGCGACGCTCGGGGGAGGGACGTCCCTGGGGAGCGGCGCCTCCACGACCTTCGACGCCTGGTCCACGTACACGGGTGGTGCCCCGGACCGCGTCCGCATCGTGGCGCTCGGCCAGCGCGACTGACGGCCGCTCATCAGGCGGCGCGACCCGCCGCCGGCACCGTGATCAGGAACGTCGTGCCGCCGGGGCCCGTGGCTTCCACTGCGATCGATCCGCCGTTCGCGACCAGGAGCTCGCGGGCGATCGTCAGTCCCAGGCCGTGACCGCTTGGGCGTTCCGTCGCCGGCGCCCCGCGTGCGTGCCGGATCGGCCCGGTAGAAGCGTTCGAACACGTGCGCCACGTCATCGGGAGCGATGCCCGGACCGGTGTCGGCGATCCGTAGCGCGATCGTGGCGCCTGAGGCGCTCGCCGAGATCGTCACGGACCCGCCCGCTGGCGTGTGCGCGACCCCGTTGCCGATGACGTTCTGGAGTGCCCGGGCCACGTGACCCTGGTCCGCCCAACCGATGATGCCGGCCGGGACCTCGACGATGAGGCGGACGTCGCGCTCGCGTGCGAGACCATCGAGCGCCTGGACCGCAGCCTCGATCGCCTCGCCCACATCGATGGGTCCGGGTCGGGCGACGAGCGGTGCCGCCTCGGCGCTCGCGAGGTCACCCAGTTCGGCCACGAGCCCCGCGAGGGCCGACGCCGCCGATCGGGCGGCCTCGAGGTTCGATCGGTCGGTCGGCACGACGCCATCGAGCATCGCCTGGAGCTGGGATTCGAGCACGGTCGCGGGCGTCGCGAGGTCGTGCGCGATATCGCTGGCGGCGCGTCGCCGGAGCATCTCGGAGCGTTCGAGTCGATCGGCCATCGCGTTGAACGATTCCGCGAGCTCCGCGGACTCGCGGTCGTCGCCGCCGGTCGCACGAGCGTCCGTCTCGCCGCGCTCCAGCCGTCGCGCCGCGGCGGCGACATCGCGCAGCGGGCGGGTGAGTCGATCGGCGATCGCGGTGGACAACAGGACGATCCCGATCACGCTCACGAGCCCGGCGACGATCAGGGTCGACGTTGAACAGCGGCAGGAAGCCCCGATCGGTCCCCGACCCGGGCAGGCTCGCGTGGAGCGTGGCGACCGTCGCGCCGTCCACCACGATCGGGGCCGCGTACGTCGCCACATCGCGATCGGGCGCCTTGCCGAAGGCCGCGAGCACCGTGCCGTCCGTGGCGATCACCCGGACCTCGCCGCCCAGGTTCAGCGCCACGCGTCGGACGAGGGCCGGTCAACCGCGCCGGGCGATCCATGCGGTCGGCGAGCGTCGTCGCGGCATCGTCGAGCCGTTGCTGCTGCTGTCCGGTCAGGACGGTCTGGAACCCGTCGCTGACGACCCGGTTCACGACGAGGCCCGACCACGAGCAGGATGCCCAGGACGGTGAGACCCAGGACGAGCCCGAGCCGCCAGGCGAGCGGCGCGCCGAGGCGCGGCGCGTCGCTCACGCGCGTCCCGCGTGGCGACCAGGCGATAGCCCGTCTGCGGGATCGTCTCGATCAGCCACGGGTCGCCCGCGTCGTCGCGCAGCTTGCGGCGCAGGTTCGCGACGTGGACGTCGACGACGCGATCGCACGACGTCATCGGGTCGCCGCGTGACCGCGTCGAGCAGCTGGTCGCGGCTGAGGACGGCCCCGGGCCGGCGCGCCAGCGCCATGAGCAGGCCCGCTCTCGCCGGGCGTGAGCCGGCCCGCCGATCGGGGTCATCCGCGCGACCGTCATCGCGCGAGCGTGAAGCGACGGCTCGCCGGGATCGAGCACGAGGCGCCCATCGTCGAGGGAGAGGAGCTCGTCATCGCCCGCGCTCGATGCCGCCGCTCGCCGCCCGGCTGCGTCGGAGGATCGCGGCGACGCGGGCCGTCAGCTCGTGCGGGTTGTAGGGCTTGGCGCAGGTAGTCGTCGGCGCCCATCCGCAGCCCGGCGATGCGCTCCACGTCGCTGCGCTTGGCCGACGCGATGAGGACCGGCGTGTCGCCCGCGTTCGCGGATCGCGGCCAGGACGGCCTCGCCGCTCAGCCCGGGGAGCATGAGGTCGAGCACGACGAGGTCGATCGGGACGGCGTCGAGGGCATCGAACGCCTCGATGGCGACGCGACCGTCGCGTCACGACCGTGACCGCGTGGCCGTCGCGCTCGAGATAGAGCCGCAGCAGGTCGCCGAGCCGTGGCTCATCCTCGACCACCAGGATCCGGGCACGGCGACCGACATGGCGGCGCATCCTAGCGGGCGGTCATGTCAAGGAGTCGTGAAGACGAACGTCCCGTTCCACACACGTTCTTCATCGCGCGGCGTGCATGGTCGGGTGCACGACGACGGCCGATCGTGCCGTCCGCGATCACGAGATCTGAGGGGACTTGACACGATGTCAAGCTATCGCCTCGCTCGGCATGTCCGCGCCCTCGTGGTGCGCGCTCTCGTCGGCGGCACGCTGATCAGCGTGGTGGCCGCGGCGCCCGGCGCGTCGCCCGCGACGGCCCTGGCCGGTCCGGCGGCCGACGCCGTGGCAGCCGCGCCCGCCGCCATCGGGACGTACTGCGAGGCGTTCCGCACGGCCTTCGCCGCGAACCTGGGCGTCGACCGAGGCGGACCTCGTCGCGGCAGCCAAGGCGGCAGCCGCCACGACGATCGACAAGGCCGTCGCCGACGGCACGCTGACGCAGGCCGCCGGCGACACGCCTCAAGGCTCGGCTCGACCGCCGCGGACGGCCGACGGCTGCGGGTTCCTCGCCGGACCCGCGGCAGGACCGCGTCAGCCGGCGCTCGGCCGTGGCACGCGACGGCGTGACCGCCGCGGCCGAGGCCCTCGGACATGACGGCCGGCCGAGCTGCGGACCGAGCTGCGCGCCGGCAAGGACGCTCAAGGAGATCGCCGCGTCCAAGGGCGTGCCCTACGCGACGGTGACCGCGGCCGTGCTCGCCGCCGTGAAGGCAGACCTCGACGCGGCGGTCGAAGGCCGGCACGATCACCCAGGCCCGCGCCGACAAGATCCTCGACCGGCTCGAGGCGCGCCTCGCGGACGGCCGGCTCCGCGACCGACGGGTCGGGCCGCCGGCCGGAGATGAGGCCGCCGGCCCGTCAGTCGAACGACGATGACCTGGCGCGTGTACGTCGCCGCGCGCATCGCGTCGAAGGCGTCCTCGAGGTCATCGAGCCCGATCCGCCGGTCGATGAGCCGGTCGATCGGCAGTCGGCCGTCGAGGTGCAGCGCGGCGTAGCGCGGGAAGTCGACCGCCGGGTCGGCGAACCCGTAGTTCGAGCCCAGGATCCGCCGCGATGCCGTCCACGAACGGGTAGACCTCGAACGACGCGCGCGCGCCGAGCGGCGTCATCCCGACGAGCACGGCCGTGCCGCCGAGCGGCAGGGCCTCGATCGCGAGTTCGACCGTCGGGACGCGGCCGATCGCCTCGAAGACGTAGTCGGGGCCGCCGTCGGTCAGGTCGCGCAGCGCCTCGATCGTCGCGGCCGGGTCGTCGCCGGCGAGCAGGCCGTCCGTCGCCCCGACGCCGCGGGCCGCGTCCAGCTTGGCCGGCGACGCGATCGATCGCCACGATCCGTCGACGCGCCGGCCAGCGACCGCGCCCATCACGCACGACAGCCCGACCCCACCGAGTCCGATGACCGCCACGCTGGCCCCGGCCGGCACGGCCGCGGTCTTGAGCACGGCGCCGACACCGGTCGTCACGCAGCAGCCGATGAGCGCGGCGACCGCCGGGTCGATGCCGTCGGGGAGCGGGATGGCGGCCGCGGCCGGCACGACGGTCGCCTCGGCCATCGTCGCGATGCCGCAGTAGGACAGGCACCGGCCGGCCGTCGTCGGCGCCACGGAACGGGGTACGTGCCATCGAGCAGCCGGTGTGCCGGAACGACGGGGAGTCGGGGCACGCCCAGGACGATGCCCGCGGCGGCACGACCGGCACGTCCCGCACGGGATGAGCCACGACAGCGCCACGAGCTGCCCGACCCGGTGCGTCGTCACGCCCGGACCGAGCGCCTCCACGACGCCCGCGCCCTCGTGCCCCATCACGATCGGCGTGGGCCGCTCCCACTCCCCGTCGCGCACGTGCAGGTCCGAGTGGCACACGCCGGACGCCAGCATCCGCACCCGGACCTCGCCGGCGCGCGGCTCGATGAGCGTCGAGGTCCCGGACGACCGCGGCCTCGCCCGTCGACTCGAGGACGGCCGCCCGCACGACGTGCGTCACGCGCCCGACCTCACGCGCCCACGTGCCGCTGGCGTCGATCCTCCCGCGTGAGCGGAAGGTACGGAACGTACTCGGGCCACCACATCGCGCCATCGATGGCGGCTTCCACGCCGCCCGGTCCCGCCACGCCGCCCGCCTCGGTCGCGACGGCGATCGCGATCCGCCGCGAGACCGTCGCGCAGCGTCGAGACCGGCGGGTAGAGCGCGCCCGACGCGAGTCGATCGTCCGTCACGCTCGCCGCGAGCTCGCGCGCCGCCAGCAGGAACATCCGGTCGGTCGACGGTCCGCGCCTCGGCCACGATCGCCCCGAGCCCGACGCCCGGGAACACGAACACGTTGTTCGCCTGGCCCACCTCGTGCCGGACGCCGTCCAGGGTGACCGCCCCGAACGGGGAACCGGTGGCGACCAGGGCCCGCCCGCCGGTCCAGGCGAGGATGTCGGCCGGGGTCGCCTCGGCCATCGAGGTCGGGTTCGACAGCGGCATGACCAGCGGCCGATCCGCCGGCCCCACCCGCTCGTCCATCGCCTCGATCACGGCCTGGGTGAACGTGCCGGCCGTCCCGGTCGTCCCCACGAGGACCGTCGGGCGACGCATGCCGACGGTCTCGAGGAGGGTCGGCGTCGGGCCGTCCACCGCGGCGCACGGCCAGGTGGCGCCTTCGACGGATCGAGGTCCGCCCGCCCGGCATGGACCAGCCCGTGCGTGTCCACGAGCCCGATCGCGTCGCGGATGTGCGTCATCGGAGAGCCCCGCGTCGAGCATCGCGAGACGCAGCAACCGCCCGATGCCGATCCCCGCCGCCCCGGACCCGACGAGCACGATCCGGGCATCGGCGAGGCTCCGACCGGTGGCGCGCAGACCGGCCAGCACGCCCGCGACGACGACCGCGGCCGTGCCCTGGATGTCGTCGTTGAACGAGGGCAGCCGGTGCTGGTATCGATCCAGCAGGCGGAGCGCGTTCTGCTGCTTGAAGTCCTCGAACTGGACGAGGCGCCCGGCCAGACCTCCTCGACACGCCGCGATGAACGCTTCCACGACCGCGTCGTACGCCGCGCCCCGCAACCGCGGCCCGCGATAGCCGAGGTAGAGCGGATCGGCGAGGAGCGCCGGGTTGTCCGTTCCGACATCGAGCGAGACGGGGAGGGTCAGCGCGGGATGGATCCCGCTGCCCGCCGTGTACAGCGCGAGCTTGCCGATCGGGATGGCCATGCCGCCCGCGCCCTGGTCGCCGAGGCCCAGGATGCGCTCGTTGTCGGTCACGACGATGAGCCGCACGTCCTCGTACGGACCCTGGCGGAGGATCTCGGGCACGCGGTCGCAGGTCGTCGGGCGTGATCCACGTCCCGCGGGTCCGCCGCAGGATGTGGCTGAACTCCTGGCACGCGCGCCCCACCGTGGGGGTGTAGACGATCGGCAGGAACTCGTCGAGGTGCTCGGCGAGCAGTCGATAGAAGAGGGTCGCGTTGCGGTCCTGGAGCGCGGCCAGGCCGATGTACCGCTCCAGGTCGTCGTCCTTGACCCGCAGGTGCTCGAGCTCGAGCGCCATCTGCTCGTCGATCGAGAGGACGCGCGGCGGCAGCAGACCGTGGAGCCGGAACGCATCGCGCTCGTCGTCGGGGAAGGCGAGGTCCTTGGTCAGCAGCCGGCTGCCCAGCAGGGCCGGACCCGTGACGCCGATGCGCGCCGGTCGACCGGCGGAGATGTCGTCGAATGGGGCGGGCAACGGGCGCACGTCACCAGTATGGTTCGCGCATGGAACCGCTGCCTCCCGGATTCCGCTGGCCCGACGGCGTCCGCGCCGCCGCGATGTTCACCTTCGATGTCGATGCCGAGGCGGTCATGCTGACCGACCACCCGGAGACGGCCGACTACCTCGATGTCATGGCGCACCAGCGGTACGGACCCAAGGTCGCGGTCCCGCGGCTGCTTCGGATGCTGGACCGGGTCGGCCTGCGCACGACGTTCTTCATCCCCGGCTGGGTGGCCGAGACCTGGCCCGACGTCGCGCGCTCCATCCGCGATGCCGGCCACGAGATCGGGCATCACGGGTACCTCCACGAGAGCGTCCGGGGGGCCGACGAGGCCACCGAGGAGGGGTACCTGCTGCGCGGCCTCGAGGCGCTCGATTCCGTCGTCGGCGTTCGGCCCGTGGGGTATCGACCGCCCTCGTGTGACACCAACTACCGGACGCCCGACCTGCTGGCGCGCCACGGGTTCGCGTACTGCTCCGGGCTGATGGATTCGGATCACCCGTACCGGCATGCATCTGGGGTCGTGGAGCTGCCGATGCACTGGTCGCTCGACGACTGGAATCGGTACAACTACGTGCCGGGGTATGCCTCGTCACCGATCCTGCCGCCCAGCGTGGTGTGCGACGCGTGGTACGAGGAGCTGGAGGGGCTCGTCGCGGTGGGTGGGTTGTTCGACCTCACGATGCATCCGTTCATCAGCGGTCGACCCGCCCGCGCGATCGCCCTCGAGGAGCTGATCCGACGGGCGCAGGCGATCGACGGCCTGTGGGTCGCCGCGGGCGACGAGATCGCGGCCTGGGTCGCGGGGCTGGACCTGCCGGGCGTCGTGCACGAGGCGCCACGGTTCTAGCCGCGCCGCCGCTGCCGACGCCTGGCCGCCCGGGAGCCCGGCCGCCCGTCCGGCCGGAACCCCACCTTGATGACAATCGGCCGCATATTTGGGCGCCGGCCTTGCGCCGCGCTGATCCCCTCGTGCCGGATCGGTACGCCCACACCCGAGCCAACGCCCCGCCCGAGTCCGCGCCGAACCGATCCCGCCCACGCCCGCCCGATATGCGGCCGATTGTCATCACGCGCGGCACCTGATCCCGGCGCCGGAAACACTCGCACCGGGCCTGATGGCGCGCACGCGCCTGTGGACGCCTCAACCCGCGGGTTCGACCCGCAGGACGCCCACCATGCCGTACGCCTCGTGCCCGGGCAGATGGCAGATGAACCGGTACTCCCCGGGGAGCGGGAACGTGACGGTCGTGGTCACGACCGCCCCGGGCGCGACGGAGACCTCGGTGGGCCGAGCGCCGTGATGGGCCTCGGTCCCGTCGCGATGCCGCTCGTGGAACGCCTCGTCACCGACGAGCCACTCGTGGTCGATCGGGTCGTCGTTGCGCAGCACGATCGTGATCGGCTCCCCGGCCGTGGCGGTCACCACGGCCGGACCGAACGACGAGTACCGCATCGTGATCTCGGCCCGATCGTCGCCGAGGCCCGGTGCCCCGACCCAAGCCGCCGCGATCCCGGTGAGGCCGAGCGCGAGGGCCACCCCGCCCACGAGGGCGAGGCGCCCGGGCCGTCGGCGCCCAGACCGTTGGCGAGCCGAACTCGCCACGCCGGTCACGGCCGTCACGCGGCTCGGAGACCACCGCCGTCGGCCGGCCGATGCCGGACGAGCAGCAGGATCCCACCGACCCCGATCACGATGAACGACATGCCGGCAGCCCAGCGCAGGGTGGCGGCGATGGTCGGGTCCACGGCGCCCGGGAGATCGAGCCCGGCCGCGACGCGCGACGGCGCGCCAGCTCCGGACGCATCGATCGCGAGGTCGATACCCGAGCTGGAGCGCGTCGGCATCGATGGCGACCTTGGTCAGCCACGCATCCGTCGGCACCCACTCCATGCCGCGATCGGACCGCAGATCGGCGAGGAGCGACTCGGAGGCGACCGCCGAGTGGTCCAGGTTCATGCCGTTGAAGCCGTCCGGGACCGGCAGCAGGGCAGGGGCGCTGGTCGGTGAGGAGGTAGACGTCGGCCTCGACCCGCTCGGCGCCGGTCTTGCCGAGCGCCAGGATCCGCAGCGGGACCCAGGGGTTCTCGGTCGGGATCGTGATGTGGACGGCCGTCCCGTCGCCGACCTGCTGACCGCGCTCGGCGGCCGCATCGGCATCGAACGCGGCGGCGAGGAAGATCTCGCTTCGCGCGGCATAGAACTCGAGGACTTCGGGGGCGTCCGGCGGGAGTCGGAAGCCGTGATCGCGGGCCCACACGCCGACCTCGTCGGCGCCGCCGCGCAGGACGGTGATGTCGAGGGCATCGATGGTGACTTCCATCAGGACCTCGGCGGAGTCGCGGCCACCCGCGGCGCTGAGGAAGAGGCCCTCGGCCGCAGGGAGCGGATCGGTCTCGAGGCGCAGTCGCTGGAGCGTCCAGTCGCCGCCCTTCTCGACGCTCGTCGGTACCCCGGGGAGTGGCGTCAGGCTGCCGAACGCGCCGCCACCGCCCGCGAACTCGAACGCGGTGACGTAGTGCTCCTCGCCATCGTGATAGCCCGCGAACGTCGTCGTCCGCAGGAGGTTGACGGCCCCGTTCGGACCGATGAGCCCGCCGCAGGCTAGAGCGGGGGCCGCGCTGAAGGCGACCAGGAGGAGGCCGGCGATGATGGCGATGGTTCGCCTGCCGGCGCGGTCGATCGAACGCATGTCGATCCTCCTGTGGTCGGCCGACTCGTCTGCGAGCCGGTCCGATGTGGCCCCAGACTCCATCGGCGGCGGGCGGTTCCGCCGCCACGTGGTCCCGGTGCGGCGTAGCACCATCTCGGGATGGCCGCGATCCGCGCGAACCCGGCAAACTGCACCGATGCGCTACCGGACGTCAGCGGCTGTCGCCGCGCTCTCGCTGCTCCTGGTCCTGACCGTCGTCGCCCCGGCGATGGCCGCCGACTTCCCCGCGAAGGACTCCCGCTATCACAACTACGCGGAGATGGTCGCCGCGCTCGACGACGCCGTCGCGGACCACCCGGACATCGTCCGCAAGTTCTCGATCGGGAAGAGCCACCAGGGTCGCGACATCTGGGCGGTCAAGATCTCGGACAACGTCGATGACGACGAGGCCGAGCCGGAAGTGTTCTTCGACGGCCTGCACCACGCGCGCGAGCACCTCACCGTCGAGCAGGCACTGGCCATCGTGCGCTGGCTGACCGACGGCTACGGCACGAACGACCGCATCACGAACATCGTGAACAAGCGCGAGATCTTCGTCGTCCCGATGGTCAACCCCGACGGTGGCGAATACGACCTGACGGGCGATCCGTACCGGGCCTGGCGCAAGAATCGACAGCCGAATGCGGGCTCGAGCGCGGTCGGGACGGATCTCAACCGCAACTACGACTATCGCTGGGCGTGCTGCGGCGGCTCATCGGGGAGCAAGAGTGCCAGCACGTACCGCGGGCCCAAGGCCTTCTCCGCCCCGGAGACCCGCGCGATCCGCGACTTCATCGACAGTCGCGTGGTCGCCGGCCGCCAGCAGATCAAGACCGCCATCACGTTCCACACGGCCGGCGAGGAGATCCTCTGGCCGTACGGCTACACGAAGACCGACATCCCGTCGGATATGACGAACGACGACCATGCCGCGCTCGTCGCGATCGGCAGGAACATGGCCAAGACCAACGGGTACACGCCCAAACAGTCGAGCAGCCTGTACGTGACCGACGGCGACGAGATCGATTGGGCGTACGGCCGCCATCGGATCTGGATGTACACGTTCGAGCTGTACCCGAGCCACGCCAACGTGAGCTCGAACGCGCGCTTCTACCCGGCCGACGAGCTCATCGAGCGTGAGACCGAGCGCAACAAGGCCGCCATCCTCTACATCATCGAGCGCGCCGGGTGCCGGTACGACGTCACGGGCAAGACCCGCACGCACTGTGGTCCGCTGTTCGACGACTTCGAGGTCGCCACGGGCTGGCTGGTCAACCGCGCGGGCACCGATACGGCCACGGCCGGGACCTGGCAACGGACCGATCCGGCCTCGACCGGGAAACAGCTCGGGACCGCGTCCTCCGGGAGCAAGGCGGTCGTCACCGGGGCCTCGGCCGGGTCATCGGCCTCGTCCTACGACCTGGATGGCGGCGAGACCACGTACTCGTCACCGCTCGTTACCCTGCCCGATGGCGACATCGGCGACCTGACGTTCCGCTACTACTTCGCGCACGGCTCCAACGCCACGGCCGAGGACTGGTTCCGGGCGTACGTGCAGCGCGAGGACGGGTCGCGAACCATGGTCCACCACGAGTGGGGCCAGGCGAACGAGGACAACCCCGCCTGGGCGACCGTCACGGTGTCGATGGACCCGTGGGCCGGTGAGCGGGTGCGCATCGTGTTCGGCGCCAGGGACGCGGGCGCGCCCAGCCTGATCGAGGCCGGCGTGGACGACGTCCGCATCACGAGGCCGTAACCGGCAAGCGGGCGCGGAATGTCGTACCGCCAGGGCCGGTGGTCGCCACGTCCAGCGTGCCGCCGTGGGCCTCCACGAGCGACCGCGCGATGGGCAGACCGAGCCCTGACCCGGTCGAACCTGGAGCCTTGACGAATCGATCGAAGACGTTGGGGAGGACCATGGGGTCGATGCCCGAGCCGGTGTCGGCGACGCGCAGTTCCAGCCACGAGCTGTCGGTCGCGGCCCCGATCGTCACCGAGCCACCGGCCGGGGTGTGGCGGATCGCATTGGCCACGAGATTGCCAAGCACCTCGCGCAGCCGGACCGGGTCCACATCGAGGATCGGCAGGTCGTCGGGGAACTCGGCCCGTACCGTCACCCCGGCCGCAGCCGCCGCACCAGCGAACGACCGCACGACCTCCTCGATGAGGATGTCGGGGTCCACGGGCTCGCGATGGAGCGGAAGGGTACCCGCCTCGGACAGCACCATCGTCCGCAGGTCGTCGATGAGCCGCTCCATCACGCGGGTCTCCTCGAGGATCGTGGACAGGTGCACCGCATCGGTGGGGTGGACACCGTCGATCATCGCCTCGATGTTGCCGGCGATGACGGCGAGAGGCGTCCTGAGTTCGTGGCTGACGTCGGCGAGGAGCAGGCGGCGCTGGCGTTCATCCACGTCGAGTCGCTCGACCATGGTGTCGAATCCGCTCGTCAGCTCGCGGACGGATCGGATGGCACGTTCCGGGGTACCGACGCGGACCGAGTAGTCCCCGGCCTCCACCCGTTTCGTGGCCTCCACGAGGTCGTCGAGCGTCCGCCCGGAACCGCGGAATCCGCGCGCGAGGCCGACCAGGGCCGCCACGACCACCACGAACGCGATCAGCCCGACGACGAGCCCGAGCCGCGACAGGATGATCGCCGCGGCCGCCACCATCGATCCCGCGACGACCAGGAAGACGATCCCGAACAAGCACCCGAACCCGCGATGCGGCCGGCCGCCGTTCCACGGGGCGCGGGTACCGCCAGGATCGCCGGGACCGCCGGGACCCCACTGGCCGCGCCGGTGCGCCCATCGATCCTGGCGCCGACGCTCCCACTGCTCCCGGCGGCGGGTCCATCGATCGCGGTCGCCGCCGTCGGCGGCGGTCACGGCGTGTCCCCGGATCGATCCTCGGGACGGTCGTCGGCCGATCGATAGCCCACGCCGTACACGGTCAGCACGTAGCGCGGCCGGCGGGGATCGGGCTCGACCTTGCGGCGCAGGTTCTTGACGTGGGAATCGATGGCGCGTTCATACGACTCGAATGCCACCCCGTGCAGCGCGTCGAGCAGTTGACCGCGCGTGAAGATCCGCCCCGGCTGCCGGGCGAGCGTGGCGAGGAGCGTGAACTCGGTCGGGGTCAGCTCCACCGCCCGCCCGGCCACCTCGGTCCGCATGCGCGGCACATCCAGGGTGAGATCGCCCGCCCGGATGAGGTCGTCGGGGGCCACGGCGGCGCGCGTGGACCGGCGCAAGACAGCCCGCACGCGCGCGACGAGTTCGCGCGGCGAGAACGGCTTGGTCAGGTAGTCGTCGGCCCCGAGCTCGAGGCCAAGGAGTTTGTCGATCTCGTCGTCGCGAGCGGTCAGCATCACGATCGGCAGGCCGGTCGTCGCGGGATCCGAGCGCAGCTGACGCGTGACGTCGAGGCCGTCGAGGCCCGGCAGGCCGAGATCGAGGACCACGAAGATCCGGATCGTGTCGTCGGACGGCTGTGAGGGCCGCCGGTCCGTCACCGGCGACGTGAACCGCGAAGCCCGCATGCTCCAGGTAGTCGCGGGCGAGGGCCGCGATCCGCGGTTCGTCGTCGACGATGAGGATGGTCTGCATGTTCGTCACGCATCGTAGCCCGGCCGATGGTGGTACCGGCCGGGCTGAAGGATGAGGGTCAGGACGCGCGGGCGGTCGTGTCACCGGCCGGTGGTTCGGCGGTCGGGCCGTGGGCCGTCCGATGCCAGTCGTCGAACGCCTGGTGCGCACGGGCTTCCCACGGATAAGCGCCGTCGTGCCGCCCGGGGCCGCCCGGGCCGCCCCAGCCACGCGATCCGCCCCAGCCGCGCGGACCGCGGAACGCGAACCGGATCAGGCCGATCAGCAGGAACAGGACGAAGATGGTGCCCAGGATCCCGAAGAACCCGAACCCGGGGCCGAAGCCGTGCCAGCCCCAGCCGTATCCGTAGCCTGGCACGACGAGCGGTGCGACGACCGTGCCGTCGGTGGCCGGTTGGACCACGGTGACGTCGGCGGCGAGACCCGCCTGGTAGGCGGTGGTGGCGATGAGGCCGCCCCCGATCGCGAGGGCCGCGATGACGAGGATGGCCAGGATTGCAGTACGCATGTGACTCGACTCCTGTGTCGGCGGCGATCGTTCATCGGTCGTCGTCCGTGGACCATCCTCCAGCTCGAATGTGGAGCGGGGATGGAACAGGGCTGGAGCACCTGCGGAGGTCGGATGCGTGCCACAACGCCATGTTCCCGGCTTGCCAGCGGGTCTACACTCCCTCCCGCAAGCGGGCGTCCGCCCAAGGACGCCTCGAGGGACGGAGGGACAAGTCTCAGCATGAGTATCGAAGGCATCCTGATCGGCCTCCTGGCCATCGGAATCGGAGCGGCCTGGGCCACGTACGGGCTCAAGGCATTCACCATCCTGCTGCCCATCTGGGCATTCTTCGCGGGGCTCCTCATCGGGGCGAGCCTGACCGTGGAACTGCTGGGTGACGGCTTCTTCGCGACGGTCACGTCGTGGGTCATCGCCCTGGTCACGGGCGTCGCGTTCGCGCTGCTCTCGTACTTCATCTACTACGCCGCGATCGTCATCCTCGGCGCGACCGCCGGGTATGCGCTCGGCGCAGGCCTGCTGGCCTCGTTCGGGATGGACGGCTTCCTGTCCGTGGTCGTCGGGATCATCGCCGGCGTCGCCCTCGCCATCGCGGTCCTCATCCTGGCCGTGCCGGCGGTCCTCGTCGTCGTCGTGTCCGCGTTCAGCGGGGCGGCCGCGGTCGTCAACGGCGCGTTGATCCTCCTGGGCCAGGTCAAGCTGGATGACGTCGATGCGGGCCTGATGGAAGGCCTCCTCAAGTACGGCGTCGTCGCCGTCGTCGCGTGGCTCGTCATCGCCGCCGCGGGCATCTGGTACCAGTGGCGCGACATCGGGCGTGACTTCAACCGCGTCGCCGTCCAACAGTCGTCGTATCGCATGTAGTGACCCGAGTCCTCGTCGCCGCGATCGATCAAGGAACGACGAGCAGTCGCTGCATCCTGTTCGATCGCGGCGGGCGGATCGTCGCCAGCCACCAGCTGGAGCACCGCCAGATCACGCCCCGCCCGGGATGGGTGGAGCACGATCCCGACGAGATCATCGAACGCGTCCGGACCTGCATCCGCGTTGCCCTGCGCGATGCCGGGACGGACGCGTCGTCGTTGGCGGCCGTCGGGATCAGCAATCAACGCGAGACGACCGTGGTCTGGGATCGACGGACGGGTCGGGCCGTCCATCCGGCGATCGTGTGGCAGGACACCCGGACGGCCGACGCCGTCGCCGCGATCGGCGATATCGATCGATTCCGCGCGCGGACCGGGCTCCCGGTCTCGACCTATTCGAGCGCGCTCAAGCTGCAGTGGATCCTGAACCAGCTTGACGACGCCTCCGCGGCCGCTGCCGGCTCCGGCGATCTGCTCTTCGGGACCATCGATACCTACCTCGTCTGGCACCTGACCGGCGGCGCCGACCACGGCGTCCACGTGACCGACGTCACGAACGCGTCGCGGACCATGCTCATGGACCTCGAGACGCTCGATTGGGATCCGGGAATCCTGCGCCGAACTCGGGATCCCGATGGCGATGCTCCCCGAGATCCGCGGCTCGTCCGAGGTGTACGGCGTCGGCGGGTTCGACCTCGACGGCGTGCCGATCGCCGGGATCCTGGGCGACCAGCAGGCCGCGCTGTTCGGGCAGACGTGCTTCGATGCCGGCCAGGTCAAGTGCACCTACGGCACGGGCGTGTTCATGCTCATGCACACGGGTGATCGGCCCGTGCACTCCACGCACGGGCTCATCACGACCGTGGCGGCGCGGCTGGGTGGGCGGACGTGCCCGCGACCTACGCGCTGGAGGGGTCCGTGGCCGTGGCCGGGTCGCTCATCCAGTGGCTGCGCGATCAGCTGGGGATCATCACCGACGCCGCCGAGGTCGAGGCGCTCGCCCGTTCCGTGCCCGATTCGGGGGACGTCGTGTTCGTGCCCGCGTTCTCGGGGCTGTTCGCGCCGCATTGGCGACCCGATGCGCGCGGCGTCATCGCCGGGCTGACGCGGTACGCCACCAAGGCGCACATCGCGCGGGCGGCGCTCGAGGCGACCGCGTACCAGGTGGTGGACCTGGGGGCGGCGATGGTGGCCGATCTCGGGGCGGAGTTGCCCGGAGAGCTGCGCGTGGACGGCGGGATGATCGCGGAACGAGCTGCTGATGCAGTTCCAGGCGGATGTGCTGGGGCGGCCGGTCGTGGCGCCGCCGATCGCGGAGACCTCGGCGTTGGGCGCGGCGTACGCGGCGGGGCTGGCGGTCGGGTTCTGGTCCGGGCTCGACGAGCTGCGATCGATGGATCGGGCGGCGCATCGCTGGGAGCCGGCGATGGGGGAGGCCGAACGCGCGGCCGGCATCGCGCGGTGGCACAAGGGCGTCGAGCGCACCCTCGGGTGGGTGGGCTGAGCGGCGCTCGCCCGGCAGGCGGCGCCCGCTCCTCGCCAGCGCGGAAGTCAGGACCCATCGGCGATGACAATCGGCCGCATATCCGGGAAATGCCTGGGTCCCGCGGCGGCGGCGAAGCCCTTGCGTGATGACAATCGGCCGCATATTCCGGGAACTGCCTGGGTCCCGCGGCGGCGGCGAAGCCCTTGCGTGATGACAATCGGCCGCATATCCGCGGCGAGCTCGCTGGATCGGCCGCGCGACGGCGAACGCCCTGGCGTGATGGCGGTCGGCCGATTGCCGCGCGTGCACGTCCGATGGCGCCCGGCGCCCGGCCGCGAAATGGGCGCTCGATCGCGGGTCGCTCGAGCCGCGGCGGCCGCTCCGGCCGCCCGGCGGCGGGTCTGCGGTCGCCGCGTCGGCGGGAATATGCGGCCGATTGTCATCAGCGGGACGTGGCGGGCACGCTCAGCCCCGCGGCGGGCACGCTCAGCCCCGGCGGCGCCAGCGCCGCTCAGCCCCGGCGTATGCTTCGGCGCCTCCGAACCAGTCCCGAGCGGAGGCGACCAACCGTGGACGAGCGCGAGGTGATGACGGCCGACGAGATGCGGCGTGCCGTCGCGCGCCTCGCGCATGAGATCGTGGAGCGACACGGCGGCACGGACGACCTCGCCATCATCGGTATCCAGCGACGGGGCGCGGTCCTCGCCCACCGCCTGGCCGAGGCGATCGTCGACCACGAGGCGACGCGACTACCCGTCGGGACGCTCGACATCTCGCTGTATCGCGACGACCTCACGGAGCTCGCGACGTACCCGATCGTCCGCCCGACGGACCTTCCCTTCGATATCACCGGTCGAACGCTCGTGCTCGTGGACGATGTCCTCTTCACGGGTCGCACGGTGCGCGCCGCGCTCGATGCGCTGGTCGATCACGGGCGGCCCGGGCGGTCCGCCTGGCCGTCTTGACGGACCGCGGTCACCGCGAACTGCCCATCCGGGCCGACTACGTCGGTCGAAACCTGCCCACCGCGCGCTCGGAACGCGTGAACGTCCACGTCCTCGAGATCGACGGCGCCGATCGCGTCACGCTGGGCCGACCGACCGAGCCCCCGACGTCGGCCACCGCCGAAGGCGAAGCGCCAGCGACAGGCTGAGGCACCGATCCGGGTCGTCGAGATACGGCCCGATGAGTCCCTCGATCCGACCGAGTCGGTCGGTCAGGGTGTTGTAGTGGACGAAGAGCGTCCGGGCGGCCTGGGCTGCGTTGCGCGACGCGAGGTACGTCTCGAGGGTCGCGACGAGGTTCGTGCCGCGCTCGGCGTCGTGCGCCTCGAGCCGGCCCAGGACGGCCTCGCAATACGCATCGATCTCCGCGTCGGGGACGTTCACCAGCAGGCGGTCCACGCCCAGGTCGTCGAACAGCGTCACGCGTCCACGACCCTGCCCGCGGCGACCGGCCGTCACGGCGCGCCGCGCTTCGGTGAACGACCCATGGAGCTCGAGCGGGTCCCGCCGTGCCCTCCCCACCCCGATATCGACCGACACGCCGGGGAGTCGGCGCGCCGCCTCGGCCTGGAGGGACGTCCCGGCGTCGCGCAGCCCTGGACCGTCCGATGCCGCCACGAGTGCTGCGACCTGGTCGCTCCGTTCCCACACGATGGCTCCTGGACCCAGGGCGGCGCGTGCCGCCTCGACGAGCCGCGGCCGCTCCGAGGGCGCATCGGCGAGGAGCACGGCCCGGGGCACGCCGAACTCCCACCCGAACGCGTTGGCTCGCTCCATCAGGACACCGCGGTCCGTCACGTGGCCGGTCACGAGCTCCTCCAGGCACACCGCCTGGAACCGCCGATCCGCCTCGGCCACGGCGCGGGCCTGGACCTGGCGCAATGCGGCCACGGTGGCCGCGTACTCGACGGCCTCCAGCTGGTCCGGACCCAGCGTCGGATCGCCGGGGCGACACCTCGATCGTGCCGTATCGTTCGCCGCCGACCTGGATGGGCTGGGCGATGACATCGGAGCGGTCGCCCTGCTCGGCGGTCTGCCACAGCACGGCACCCACGGGATCCACGATCGACACCGGCCGATCCACGAACTCGGCCAGTGCCTCGGCGATCTGTCGGAGGCCACCGCCCGAGAGGACGATCCGGGTGAACCGGTCGTGGATCGCGGCCGATCGCTCGAGGCGTGCCGCCTGGGCATCGAGGATGACGGTCAGCACCGCCTGGATGATCTCGTTGAAGGCCGCGCCGGCCGGCAGCTCGATGACCGGGAAGTCCAGTCGATCGGCCGCCTCGATCATGGCGGTCGGGATCTTCGGGATGTATCGCGCCGGTTTCACCGCGATGCCCGCGAGTCCGCGCTCTGCGAGGCGCGGGACGAGCGCATCGAGGGCGGCCGGATCGCCGCGCAGGGGATAGGCCGTGGTCAGCAGCAGCTCGTCGGGCTGGACCCACTCGACGATGTCCGGGACCTCCATCACGTTGACGGCGCGGACCGCCCGGGCCAGTCCTCCTCGGCCACCGACGACCCGCGCCGCACCGAGGGCGGGGAGCTGCAGCACGTCGGCGATCGAGACGGGGCCACGCATGACGCTATGGATACTTCACAGTGCGAACGCCTGTCAATGTCGATATCTCCATAGTGACCGGCCGATCGGTCGCGCTCGTAGGCTGTGCCCCGATGACGCCCGTCTCCGAGACGACCACGCTCGACGCGACCTGCATCAGTGACGGGCTCCGCGTGCCCGATGACCTCGTCGTCCACGGCGTGTACCGCTCCGCCATCAATCTCGTGGCGCGCGATCGCGCGCTCGTCACGCTCGCTCACGCGAGCGTGGGTGGCCTTCCGTCGGGGATCCTCGTGCGAGACCATCGCGCCGAGACGCCCGACTTCCGGTCGCTCGACCTGCACCCCGGCATGCCGGCGACGCTGACCACGACGCGGTGCACGATCGGGCTGGTCCGCGTGGCACTCGAGGTGTCGCTGGTCGGGGTCCCGACCTGGTCGCCGCGGATCGCCGCGATGGACCCGGCGCCATGGCGTGCCCGTCGGTCCCGGGCCGAAGATCTGGTCCGTGCCGCGACCCGTCTCCGGCGGGATCGACCGTCGGTCGCCGTCGGACCGCCGGCCATGCGTGCCCTCGCGGCCGCGATCGAGGCGCGCGACCCGGTGCCGAACGACCGCGGCCGTGCGACGCGCTCATCGGCCTGGGCCCGGGCCTGACCCCGTCCGGGGACGACGTCCTCACCGGGGCGTGGGCCACGCTCCATGCGATCGGGCATCCCTGCGCCGGGTCGCTTGCCGCCGCGCTGGGGGACGTCGAATTCGCGAACGACCGTCGTCGCGGCGGCGATGCTCCGCCATGTCGCGAGGGGCGAGGTCGCCGAACGGATCCACGAACTGCTGGCTGCCTTGCTGGCACCGACCGAGGTCCGCGGTCGGCTCGAGGCAGCCGTCGCGCAGACCGTCGCGTGGGGTGCCACGTCCGGGTCGGATCTGCTCGCCGGCGTGCTGCTGGCCCTGGGCGCGACGCTCGACCAGTCACGACGGGCAGCCGCCTGATGGGCGTCGTCGCTGGCCGCGTGTTCGCGAACAGCTATCGCGATTCGGTGGAACTCATGCAGATCGCCGCGGCCGTCGAGGGCCGCGACGGCATCGAGCGCGCCGGGCTGGTCATGGCCACGCCGGCGAACCGCGACGTCCTGGCGGCCGCGGGCCTGCTGTTCGACGCCGTGTCGCCACGGCCGGACCGAACGACCTCGTCATCGCCGTCTTCGCCGCGGACGACGCCACCGCCACCGCGGCCCTCGACGATGCCGCGGCCCGGCTCGCGGGCAGCGCCGGCTCGACAGAAGACGGATCCGAGGCGACTCGCCGGACCGCCGCGACCATCGCCGAGGCGGTGGCCGAAGACGCGGCCACGAACCTCGTCCTCATCGCGACGCCCGGCCCGTACGCCACCGCCGAGGCGATGAAGGCGCTCAAGCGGGGCTGCAACGTCTTCCTGTTCAGCGACAACGTCCCCGTGGAGGACGAGATCGAGCTCAAGGCGATGGCCCGCGCCAAGGGGCTCCTGGTGATGGGCCCGGACTGCGGGACCGCGATCCTCGACGGCGTGCCGCTCGGGTTCGCCAACGCCGTCCGACGCGGTACGGTCGGGCTGGTCGGGGCGTCCGGGACCGGGCTCCAGCAGGTCACGTGCCTGGTCGATCGGGCGGGGGCGGCGTCTCGCAGGCCATCGGCGTCGGCGGCCGTGATCTCGATGAGCGCGTGGGCGGCGTGATGATGATCGAGGGCATCGAGCGGCTCGGCGCCGATCCCGGCGACGACCGTGATCGTGCTGATCTCCAAGCCGCCGGCCGAGAGCGTCGCCGAGCGCGTCCTCGCCGCGGCCGTCGCCACCGGCAAGCCGGTCGATCGCCAACTTCCTGGGCGGCGACCCGCGACGCCATCCGTGCGGCCGGCGCGACCCCGGCGCGACGTTCGAGGACGCGGCGAACCTGGCGGCATCGATGGCCGGCGGCGACCGCGGTGACCGACGCCGACGGACGGGGACGGCACCGATGGCCTGGGGACCGCCGCTGAGCGTGTCGCGCGATCGACTTCGCGAGCGGCCAGCACCGGGTCCGTGGCCTCTTCAGCGGCGGATCGCTCGCCGGCGAGGCCAAGCTCGTCCTGCGCCGCCGAGCTCGGAGCGACCGAGGCCAAGACCCACGAGATCGTCGACCTCGGCGACGACGAGTACACCGTGGGCCGGCCGCACCCGATGATCGATCCGCGGCTGCGCAACGAGACGATCGAGGCGGTCGCGACCGACCCGGCGACGGCCGTGATCCTGCTCGACGTCGTCACTCGGTTCGGCAGCGCACGCCGATCCCGCGGGCGCCTCGTGCCGGCCATCGAGGCGGCCGAGGCCACCGCGGCCGCTGCCGGCCGGGGCCTCGCGGTCGTCGCCTCGGTCTGCGGCACCGACGCCGATCCCCAGGGTCTCGCCGCGCCAGGAAGCGGACGCCTGCGCGGCGGCCGGCGTGATCCTCGCGCCGAGCAACGCCCGGGCGGCCCGCATCGCCGCCGCGGATCGCCCGACGGCTCGCCCGCGTCGGCGGTCGGCACAGGCCGGGGGGATACAAGTGACCGCGTCCACGCTCTTCGCCGACGGGATCCGGGCCGTGACCGTGGGGCCCGAGATGTTCGCGACCGCCGCTCGCGACGGCCGGCGTGCCCGTGACCGCCGCTCGACTGGCGACCCCCGGCGCGAGGGCGACCGCGACATCGGCCTGCTCCTGGCCCGTCTCGAGGACGATCGCGGACGATCCGGTCGGGCGGCGGATCAGCCGCGGCGAACGCCACGGCCGTCGAGCGGCTGCATCGCCGCGCAGCCGATGCTCGTCGACGTCCGGCCCGGCGGCGGAGGCGCTCGGGCTGCGGTCCGCGTCACCTGCTCCACTCCGGTCCGCCGATCTCCTGGGAGCGGATGTGCGGCCCGGTCGAGGGCGCGGTCATCGGGGCGATCCTCGTTCGAGGGCTGGGCGGAGACGCCGGACGAGGCCGCCGGACCTCGTCGAGCGCGGCGTGATCGAGCTCGCGCCGTGCCACCATCACGGCGCGGTCGGGCCCGATGGCCGGCGTGGTCAGCCCGATCGATGCCGGTCGTGGTGGTCGAGGACACGCGCCGCGCGGGACGCGCGGCCACGCGACGCTCAACGAGGGGCTCGGCAAGGTGCTGCGCTTCGGGGCGTACGACGAGACGGTGCTGACCCGGCTGCGCTGGATGGCGACGACGCTCGGGCCGGCCCTGGTCCGCGGCGCTGCGCGAGCGGTGGCCCGATCGACCTGCGCAGCCTGACCGGCGCAGGCGCTCCAGATGGGCGACGAGGGCCACAACCGGAACATCGCGGCGACGTCGCTGTTGACGCGGACGCTCGCGCCGGCGCTGGTGCGCTCGGCCGATGTCGCGACCGCGGGCGCAGGTGCTCGACTTCCTGCGCGGCAACGACCACTTCTTCCTCAACCTCTCGATGGCCGCCTGCAAGGCCGCGCTCGACGCCGCGCGAGCGGCATCGAGGGCTCGACGGTGGTCACGGCGATGAGCCGCAACGGCGTCGACTTCGGGATCCGCTGTCGCGGGACCGGCGACACGTGGTTCACGGCCCCGGTCGGCGTGCCCGACGGCCTGTTCTTCCCCGGCTACGGCCCCGAGGACGCCAACCCGGACCTGGGCGACAGCGCGATCACCGAGACCTTCGGCATCGGCGGCTTCGCGATGGCGGCGGCGCCGGCGATCGTCCGGTTCGTGGGCGGCAGCCCGGACGACGCGCTCGAGTTCACGCGGAGCATGGGCGGGATCACGCTCGCGCGGAATCCGTCGTACGCAGCTGCCGCCGCTCGGGTTCATCGGGACGCCGACGGGATCGACGCGCGGCGCGTGGTGGACACGGGCATCGCGCCGGTGATCAACACCGGGATCGCGCACCGGCAGGCGGGCGTCGGGCAGATCGGCGCCGGGATCGCGCGGGCGCCGCTGGCCTGCTTCGGGGCGCAGCGCGCTCGGTCGGCGGCTCGGGCGACACGCGCCAGCGGACGGTAGCACGGCTCGTGACGGAGGGCGGGAGCGGGTAGTGGATCGCCGGGCGGTCGTCGCGATCGGCGGCAACGCGCTCATCCTCGGACGGCCAGCAGCGGCACCGATCGCGCGAGCAGTACGAGAACGCGCGCGAGACGGCGCAGCACATCGCCGCGCTGGTGCGCCGCGCGGTTGGGGCGTCGTGCGTGACCCACGGCAACGGCCCGCAGGTCGGGTTCATCCTGCTGCGCTCGGAGCTGCGTCCGCGACGATGCGCCGGTCCCGCAAGCTCAGCCTCGAGATGTCGGTCGCGGACTCGCAGGGCGGGATCGGGCACATCCTCGGCCAGGCGCTGCTCAACGAACTGGCCGCCGGGGCCTGCCGGATCGCGTGGTTTGCGTGCTGACGCATGTCGTCGTGGATCGAGGACGACCCGGCGTTCGCGGCCCCGACCAAGCCGATCGGCCCGTTCTACACCGCGGCCGAGGCCGACGATCGGGCAGCGCGCGATGGCTGGACGATGATCGAGGACGCGGGGCGCGGCTACCGTCGCGTCGTGGCCTCGCCCGAGCCGAGTCCGGATCGTGGAGGGCGCCCAGATCCGGACGCTCGTCGACGCGGGCTACGTCGTGATCGCGGTCGGGCGGCGGCGGGGTCGCGGTCGAGGAGACGGCACCGGGCCAGTACGCGGGTGTCGAGGCCGTCATCGACAAGGACCGCGCCTCGGCGCTGCTGGCGGCCAGCCTCGGACATCCCGCTGCTCGTCATCTCGACGGGCGTGAGAACGGGTGGCCGTCCACTTCCGACAGCCGGACGAGCGCTGGCTCGACCGCATCGACGTCGACGAGGCGGCAGACCTACCTCGCCGAGGGCGAGTTCCCCAAGGGTTCGATGGGCCCCAAGGTCGAGGCGGCGATCCGATTCCTCCGCGGCGGCGGCAAGGAGGTCCTCATCACCACGCCGGCGTCGCTGGAGCGCGCCATCGCCGGCGAGACAGGCACACGGATCGTTCCAGACATGAAGGAGGCGAACGGATGATCTCGGTGAGAGCGGAGCCCTACGCGTTCGAGTTCGACCCCGCGCGAACGGCGCTGGTCATGATCGACTTCCAGCGCGACTTCGTGTACCCGGGCGGGTTCGGTGAATCGCTCGGCAACGACACCTCGTTCCTGCTCAAGGCGCTGCCGCCCGCCGAGCGGGTGCTCAAGGCGTGCCGGGCGGCGGGCATCTTCGTGATCCACACGCGCGAGGGCCATCGGGCGGATCTCGTCCGACCTGCCGGTCACCAAGTACGAGCGCGGCAACCCGGAGCTGCATATCGGCGACCCCGGGCCGATGGGTCGGCTGCTCGTTCGCGGGGAGCACGGGCACGACATCGTGGAGGAGGTCGCCCCGATCGATGGCGAGCCGGTCGTCGACAAGCCCGGCAAGGGCGCCTTCTACGCCACGGACCTCGACTCGATCCTCAAGAACCGGGGCATCCGCTGGCTCATCGTCTGCGGCGTCACGACCGAGGTGTGCGTGCAGACCAGCGTCCGCGAGGCCAACGACCGGGGATACGACGCGCTCGTGCTCTCCGACTGCGACCGGCTCGTACTTCCCGGAGTTCCAGCGCGTGGCCCTCGAGATGATCAAGGCCCAGGGCGGGATCTTCGGCTGGGTCAGCGACTCGACCGCATTCCTCGATGCCCTGGGGACCGCGGAACCGGATGCCGTTGCGGCGGCGGGAGTCGCCAGCGGCGGATGACGAGGGCCCAGCACGGATCGGTGGGGGAGGTGGCAGCCCGGAGCGGGCTGCGGGAACGGAGGGATCGACCAACGTGACGACCATGACCGGAGCGTTCAAACCAAGGCTCTGGGTCCCGGGCGACTGGAACGCATTCTTCGGCCTGGGCACCAACGTCCTGCTCAACGTGCTGGTGCTTTCGGGCCTGGCCCTGTTCGTCGTGGGCCTGGACAACGACACCGTCTACGGACGGATCCTGCCGGCGCTCGCCATCGCGCTGCCGCTCGGCAACCTGTTCTACGCGTTCCTGGCCTATCGACTGGCCGTGAAGACCGGCCGCGACGACGTGACGGCGCTGCCGTACGGCCCCAGCGTCCCGCACTACTTCTTCGTGACCTTCGTGATCATGCTGCCGATCGTCCTGCGCGGCGGCACCCCGCTGGATGCCTGGATGGCCGGGCTCGCCTGGGCGTTCATCGTCGGGGTGATCATCCTGCTCGGCGCGTTCATCGGGCCGACGGTCCGGAAGTTCACGCCACGGGCCGCGATGCTGGGCACGCTCGCGGGTATCTCGATCGCGTTCATCTCCATGCGACCGGCGTTCCAGATGTTCGAGGTCCCATGGATCGCGCTGCCCGTGTTCGCGATCATCCTGCTGTCGTGGACCGCCGGGGTGCGGATGCCCGGTGGCGATCCCCGGCGGCCTGCTGGCGGTCATCGTCGGCACGGCCATGGGCTGGATCGCCGTACGCCACCGGGATGTGGACCGGGATGAGCCCGCAGGCGGTCAGTGATTCGTTCGCCCAGTTCGGCGTCCACCTGCCGATCCCGGGTACCGAGGTGCTCAGCGGGCTGTCGGAGATCGCTGCCGCTGCTCGTCACGGCCATCCCGCTCGGCATCTACAACTTCACCGAGGCGATGAACAACGTCGAGAGCGCCTCGGCCGCCGGCGACGACTACAACCTGCGCCACGTCCTGCTGGCCGACGGCGGCGGGGCGGTCATCGGGTCGTTCCTGGGCAGCCCGTTCCCGCCGGCGGTGTACATCGGCCATCCCGGCTGGAAGACCGTGGGCGGGCGGATCGGGTACTCGCTGGCGACCGGCGTGGTCGTCGCGATCATCTGCATGTTCGGGCTCGTCGGGCTGTTCCTGGCGGTCATCCCGATCCAGGCCCTCGTGCCGATCCTGCTGTTCATCGGTCTCGTGATCGGGGCGCAGGCGTTCACGACGACACCCGCTCGGCACGCGCCGGCGGTCGTCCTGGCGATGCTGCCGAACATCGCGTCGTGGGCCCAGGGGCAGATCGACGGGGCGCTGGGGGCCGCGGGCTCGAGTGCTGCCGACGTCGGCAACGAGGCCCTCAGTGGGGCCGGCGTGATCTACGACGGGATGGCGATCTTCGGTGGAGGTGCGGTCGTCGCGGGGTTGATCCTCGGGGCCATCGCGGTCTTCATCATCGATCGCGAGTACAGCCGGGCGATCGTGTACTCCATCGTGGGGGCGATCCTCGCCGCGACCGGATTCATCCACGCGGCACAGTTGGTCGTGGGCGTGGAGAACGGGGCCATCGTGTTCAGTCAACCCAACGCCGTGTGGCTCGGGTACATCTTCGCGGCCATCGTGTTCTGGGTCGTCGCGTGGCGTGAAGGCCATGCGTCGATGTCCGACATGAAGGCAGCGTTGACGACGCCGCCGCCGGATCCGGAGGCAGAGGCCGAGGCCGGCGCTGCCTGACCCCGTTTCCCCGTTGTCTTCGGGACTCCCGGCTTTCCCCCCGGCCGGGAGTCCCGTTCGACGCTCTCAGCACGACCATCACGGAGGTCCGATGTCCAGCGAACTCTTCGTCAACGGCACCCTCATGCGCGGGCTGAAGCTCAACCCGAACCTGGACGGCGCCACATTCCTGGGTGCGTTCCGGACGGCACCGAAGTACCGGATCTTCTCGATCGGCGACGTCCATCCAGGGATGTTCGAAGTGGGAGAGGGGGAGACGGGGATCTCCGTGCCGGGCGAGCTCTATGACATGCCCGACGAGGTCTGGGCGCGGGTGGAGGCCGGGGAGCCGCCCGGGTTGTACCGGGGTCCGGTGGAGCTGGAGGACGGGCGCGTCGTGCCCGGGATCCTGTTCCCGCGCGAGATGACGGCCGGTCATCGCGAGATCACCGAGTTCGGAGGGTGGCGGGAGTACTGGGCGACGATCGAGCCGGCGGGCTGAGGCGCCCACTCGCTCGCTCGGCGCGGCGGCCCCGGCCGGCCCAGGCGCCGGTGGTCAGGTCCCGTACTTGATGACAATCGGGCGCATATTCCGTCGCCGGGGCGGTCGTGGCGGCGGCCGACGCGGGCGCGGTACGGCAACGGCGCCCGGGCATCGATAAGTCGCAGTGCAGGCTCGACTGGTAGAACGTCGGCATGCCGTGGAACGAGACGAACTGGTGGATGTCCGACCCGAAGGCCAAGCGCGGGATGGCGTTGATCGGCGCCGCGGTGCGTCGCCAGCGATTGAACCGCGGCTGGTCGCAGCGCGATCTCGAGGGGCTGACCGGCGTCCACCAGTCGACGATCTCGCGTCTCGAGACCGGTCAGCGATGCGGCGTGCGATTGACGCGCTTCGCGCAGATCGTCGCCACGCTCGGGCGGCCTGGACTTCGGGCGTACGGGCGGTGTCGCGACGGCGATCTTCGGAGCCGTACGGCCTCTCGCCGAATCCGACCGTCGCACTCCAGCAGCTTGAGCAGGCGGAGGCCATGCTCCGCACCGCACGCGACTTGGTCGAGCACCGCACCGCGGGGCTGGCGAGGGGCGCCGGAGGCGTTACGTTGATGCCGCCGGCTAACGTCGGCGCTCACCGGCCGCGCGCCGGAATATGCGGCCGATTGTCATCGCGCATGGGCGTGGAGCGGCGCCCGATGTCGGCGCTCACCGGCCGCGCGGCGCCGCGCAATATGCGGCCGATTGTCATCACGATGGGCGTAGAGCGGCGTCGATGTCGGCGCTCACCGGCCGCGCGCCGCGCAATATGCGGCCGATTGTCATCACGCATGGGACCTGACCTCCGCGCGGGAGGCCGCACCGGCCGCGAAACGGTGGTGACCGTCGGCACCACGTGTGACAGGGTAGGTGTCACGCTCGCCGCCGCAAGGTTGGATGTGATCGGAGGTCGACCGGGACCTCCGCGGAGGCGGGAGGGCTCGCCGTGAGCGATGACGCCGTGAGCGATGGCGCCGTGAGCGATGACGTGCATGCGACTGCGCGACGTGCGGTCGCGCCCTGGATCGGCGATCCCAGACGAGGATCCGACGGGCGACGCGGGCCGGCCGATCTGCGGCGAGTGCGAGCGTGAGCGCGACTTCTTCGCGATGGACATCGCGGACGGTACGCTCGATGGCGAGATCGACGCGTGACCCGGTCGAGTACGATCGCGAGCGTGGTGGACCGGGTGGGCACCCAGGGCCAGCGGACCCAGCGGCGCGGCGCCGCGCCCGGCCGCGCCCGGCGGTCAGAGACCCAGCACGAACCGCAGCGCGTCGTCGACCTGGCCCATCGACTCGGGGTTCAGGCGGCCCATCCGTGGCCCGAGCTGGGATGTCGAGATGGCCGTGACCTGATCGCACTTGGCGAAGCCATCGCGCGGCAGACCGGCCGTTCGACCGACGACGCGGACGAGGTATGGCGGCATGATCTCGGCCGATCGCGGTGCGCTGGTCATCGGGACGACGAGGGACGTCGACGATCGACGCATCCGATCGGTCTGGACGATGACCGCTGGATGCGGTCCACCGAGCACGTGCCCCACGCCGTTCGGAAACGCCACGAGGTGGATATCGCCGCGGGTCGGGCCTCCGACCGCAGGCCCATGTCCGATCCCTACCACTCGAGCTCCGCCCAGAGTTTGGCCGTGATCGGCAGCGTGGCCTGGACCCAGGCGAGGTTCTCCTCGGCGTCGAGTTCGAGTGCCCGGTCCAACGCCGCCTGTTCGGCATCCTCGAGTGTCCGCCGAAGCGATGCGGCGATCGTGGCGCTCACGGTGAGGCCGGTCGATGCCGCGCTGGCCCGGACGAGGTCCGCGAGCTCGGTGGGAAGGCTGATCGACAACTTCGTGTGCGCCGACGCCGCCTCGGTCGTGCCGTATGGAGCAAGGGCCTCAGCGAAGCGCCGGCTCTGGTGCGATGTTCGGTCGGTCATGGTACGACCAATGGTAGGACGAGCGGTATGACCACGTCAAGGGACCCCGTCGAGCTCGCGACGCGGCTCGTCGGGGGCGTGTGGGGGCATCTCGTCGGGGACGCGGTGGGGGTGCCGTACGAGTTCCGGTCGGCGGCGTCGATCGCGGCGGATGGGCCCGTGCAGTTCGGGGCGAGTGGGTCGCACGGGCAGCCGCCCGGGACGTGGAGCGACGACGGGGCGTTGATGCTGGCGTTGCTCGACTCGCTCCTGGCGCCGGGCGGGTTCGACGTGGAGGATCAGGGTCGCCGTTCCGTGGCGTGGTGGCGCGACGGGGCCTACACGCCCGATCCAGGCAAGCGCCCGTTCGATATCGGGAATGCGACGCGGTCGGCGCTCGGGGCGATCGATGGCGGGGCGCCGGCGGCGAGCGCTGGCCGAACCGACGAAATGGCGTGCGGCAACGGGTCACTCATGCGGATCCTGCCGATCGCCCTGGTCGCGGCGGCAGCGGGGGAGTGGGACGACGACGAGCTTATCGAGCGTGCCCACGCGGCCTCGCGCGTCACGCATGGGCACCCGCGCGCCCAGGTCGCGTGCTCGCTCTACGTGCTGGTGGCCGCGCGACTGCTCGCGGGCGAGCGCGATCGCGCCGCGGCCCTCGAATATGCGGCCGATTGTCATCGCGCATGGGTAGCCGGCTCGCGGGTGCGGCGGCTCCGGCGGCGCCAGGCGCCGGCGCGCCGAGCTCGCCGAGGCCCTCGATCACCTCCTCACCTGGCCGGAGCGCGAGGGTCGGGGCAGGGTCTGGGACAGCTTCTGGAGCGCCTGGGACGCGTTCGCGGGTGCGGGCAGCTACCAGGAGGCCATCGAGCGCGCGATCGCGTACGGCAACGACACCGATACCACCGCGGCCATCGCCGGCGGGCTTGCCGGGATCTACTGGGGCATCGATGGCATCCCGGCGGCGTGGCTCGATGGCATGCGCGGCCGCGACGTCGTGGATCCGCTCGTGAACGGGCTGCTGGAACGGGCGGGTTGGCGAACCTCGGCCGCGAACCCGTTGCGGGTTGGCTGGGTCGATCTCGCGAAGGTGCCGCGATTGGCCGAGGCGGGGGCGGCCGGCGGCGCCCTCGGGATGACGTTCCTGCCCGGCAAGCAACGCGACGGCTGGACGGGCATGCACTGGCGCGACCTCCGCGCGGACGTGGCGAGACTCCGGGGAGAGCACCGGGTCGATACGTTCCTGCTCCTCGTCGAGGACCACGAGCTCGACGCCGCCCGCGTGCCCGAGATCGCGGCCGTGATGGCGGGGGAGGGGATCGACTTCCTGCGCTACCCGATCGTTGACATGGACGTGACGAAGGATCGGGAGGCGCTCCGGCTCACGCTGGACGACGTTCTGGCCAGGATCGTCGCCGGTCAGCGCGTCGTGGTGGCCTGCCGCGGCGGCATGGGCCGGACCGGCACGATCGTCGGGTGCCTGCTGCGCGACGGCGGCCTTGACGGCAACGCCGCCATCAAGCTCACGAGGGCATCGCGCAAGAACACGATCGAGCGCGACACGCAGGAGGTATTCGTCGCGCTTGGGACTGGCCGGCCCGCGAGGTGCTGCGATGACTCAGGCGGCGCCCTCTGCGACCCGGCGGGGCGCCAACGTCCACAGGTCGCCGTACGGGTTCGGTTCTCCGTTGTTGTACCGAGCGAACATCTCGATGCGTGGCCCGGCCGAGACTAGGGCGACCCGCCCATCGGCAAGGATGGCGTCCATGGCCAAGGTCCGTGGCGACCTGCCGCCTTCGATCGTGGCGATGATCGCCGGCCACGCTTCGAGGGTGGAGTCGAATCGGGCGAGCACCTTGTTCGAGGGGATCAGGCGCAGCTGGTACGCGACCGCGCCATCGATGAAGACCTCGGTCTTCTCGCCTGGCTTGCGTGCCCGCCGGCCGACGATGGCCTTGCTCCAGTCCCATTCGCTCACGTCCGGGATGAAGAACTCGTCGTCAGGGTCGAGTTTCGTACGCATGTCGTTCGCGCTTCGTGGCGCGCCGTGCGGAGATGATCTTCGGCCGAGGGCCGTGCTCGGACGTTACCACGACCAACAGAGTCCCAACCGACGATGGACCCGTGACCACGAATCGCTCCTCATCCACGAAACGCGGATCGGGGAACCATCGCGCGAGGTCCGAGTCGGGAACCGACTCAGCTTCTTCGAACGACACCCGGTGCTTTGCGAGGTTGACACGCGCCTTCTCCGGATCCCAGGAGTACCGCGACATCGCGGAACGGTAGAGACGACCGCTTACCCGGGGCTTATCCGATGACGATCGACACAGGTCGCCGCATCGACCTGACCGACGAGCAGCGACGGATCGTCGAGTGGGGCGATGGGCCGGCGGTGGTGATCGCGGGCGCCGGCACGGGCAAGACGCGCGTGATCGTGGAGCGCGTGCGGCACCTGCTGGCCACGAAGGGGGAGGAGAGTGGCGCCACGGACCCGCTGCTCCCCGAGCACCTCCTGGTCCTGACCTACAACGTGAAGGCCGCCGCGGAGCTTCGGCAGCGGATCGAGGCGGCCGTCGGCGTCGCGACGGCCGGCCGCATGGCGATCAGCAACTTCCACAGCTTCTGCCAGCGGATCCTCACCGAGCACGCGGCCGATGCCGGTCTCCCGCCGCGCCCCGACGTCCTCGACGGCGTCGCCCAGGTCCTGCTCCTGCGCGACATCCGGCCGGACCTCGGGCTCGTCTACCACTCGACCGAGTGGTGGCTGGGCGACATCGTCGGGTTCATCAATCGCTGCAAGGACGAGCTCGTCAGCCCGGACCACTTCGATGCCTTCGTGGCCGAGGAACGGCGCGTCTTCGAGGAGCGCTACGGCAGCTTCGAGGCCGCCGTCGATCGACTCGCCCTCCAGGGCAACCTGAAGCCGCTCCGCGCGGTCCGCGGCACGTACGCCGGCGTTCGCGCGAACGAGCGTGCCGAAGCCCGCGGCGAAGAACGCGACTACCGACCCGACGAGACGGAACGCACCGCGGACCGCGAGGCCCGGCGCACGATCGCCGGCACGGGCCGCGCCAACGGCCGCAACCAGTTCGCGCCGGAGGACACCGCGCGCATCGATGCCCTGGCCGCGACCTACGTCGTCGATGGCGCCGCCCTCGAGATCCTCCGCCTGCAGGAACTCGCCCGCATCTACCACGGCTACGAGACCGAGCTCGCCCGACGCGGCGCGCTCGACTTCGGGGAGCAGATCGCCGCCGTCACGACCCTGTGCAAGACCCGGCCCAACGTCCTGCGCCGCCTGCAGCGCCAGTACCGCTACCTGCTCGTGGACGAGTTCCAGGACGCCAACGTCGCCCAGATCGAGCTCATCGAGCTGCTGGGTCGCACGCCCGATCGAGCGGACAACGTCATGGTCGTGGGCGACGACGACCAGTCGATCTATCGATTCCGCGGCGCCAGCTTCGCCGCCTTCGCCGAGTTCGACACGCGCTTCTCGAAGCCGCCGGCGCACGCGCCCGACGCCCCGCCGCCCGGGTCGCCGACCCGCCTTCGGCTCGAGCAGAACTTCCGCTCCGTCCGGAACGTCCTGACCGCCGCCGACCGGTTGATCGCGATGAACGAGACCCGGTTCGAGCCCGACAAGCGCCTGCGGACCGATCGCGAGGACGGCGCCCAGGTCCAGGTGATCACCTGCGCGGGGCCGGAGGACGAGGCCGTCGCCATCGTCGATGCCATCAAGGCGGCCGTCGCCGACGGGACCGCCCGCGGCTGGCAGGACGTGGCCGTCCTGTATCGCAAGCACAAGCACCGCGACGCGATCGTGGCCCGCCTCCGCGACGAGGACATCCCGTACACGGTCGTGGGCGGGCTGAGCCTGTTCGAGTCGCCCGAGATCCGCGACCTGGAAATGGCGCTGCGGGCGGTGGCCAACCCGCACGACGACGTCGCGATCGTGCGGATGATGACCGCCGGCCCGTGGCGGCTCGATGCGCTGGAGATCGTCGCGGTGTCGCGACCGGCCAAGTTCGAGGATCGCAGGCTGGTGGAGCAGGCCGCGCTCATGGTGGACGACGAGACCGTGGACGCCGGCCTTCGGGCCAAGCTGCGGATGCTCCTGGACCTGCTCGATGCGCTCAACCCGCTGACGTTCCGCGAAGGCCCGTTCACGATCGTCGAGCGGTTCCTGGAGCGGACCGGGCAGGTGCTGGACCTGATCGCCGCCGACACGCTCGAATCGAAGCGGATGGTCACCAACATCGCGAGCTTCCTGCGCTTCGCGGCCGACTGGCAGTCGGCGAACCCGCGGGGGACGTTGTCCGGCTTCGTCGCGTACCTCGATGCCTACCAGTCCGCCGGTGGCGAGCTGCCGACCAGCGTGGAGCTGACCGAGGACATCGATGGCGTTCGATTGATGACGCTGTACCAGGCGAAGGGCCTGGAGTTCCCGATCGTCTTCGTCCCGAGCCTGCTCGACGGGGAGTGGCCCACGAAGGAGGGCTGGACCGGGTACTTCCCGGTGGAGCTGTTGCGCGAGGCCGTGCCGCCGGGCGACGTCCACACCGAGGAGGAGCGTCGGCTGCTGTACGTGGCCATGACCCGGGCGCAGGAGCGGCTCGTCCTGCTCACGCACGGCGGCCCGACCGCCACGAAGCGGCCGTCGCTGTTCGTGAGCGAGGTCACGTTCCCGAGCGGGGAGGAGATGGTCATCGTGGATCGGACGGGCGCGGCGGGCGCGGCGCGCCGTCGGCTCCCGATGATGCGGCCGATAGTCATCAACCACCGACCACCGATGCCGCCGGTTCCGCGGCCGCGGCCGCCCTCGTCCGGCGCGTCATGCCCCTGCCGACGGCCCGTGAGCGACGTCTCGCCCTGAGGTTGCGCGCGAGCGAGCTGGTCGGGCTGCTCGAGTCCACGGACGGCGCCTGGCCCGATGCGGAGACCGCGCGCCAGCGGTTCGGTGACGAGCTGACGGGGATCGGCCGCGCGGCGGCCATGGATGCCGATGCGGCCCGGGAGGCCGGCCTGGATCCCCTCACGTTCCGCTCCGTGGCCGCTGACACGGGAGCCGGCGCGAACCTGTTGCGTGTCGCCCCGCTACCGGGTAACGGTGTCGGACGTCGCCGCCTCGAACGACCCCTTCTTGCCGAATGACCGGTTCATCGTCGATGCGCTTTCCGCGGAGGCAGCCACTTTCGGCGACGCGATCAGGCTTCTGCAAGACGGTCGCCTCCTCGAAGTCGCGGTCCTTCTCGCTGACGCCGAATGGTTCGAAGCGCATCCGCCAGACATGGATGCCCTGGAACATGTTGATGAGCTTCCACCGGACCTATGGTTGTTTGCAAAGTCGGCCTACGACGTTCTAGACGCTGGGCCGAGCCGGGATGCGTGGCTCGGGCTCACCCTCGCGTTGGTCTTGGTTGGCAACGAGATCACCCGTCAGGTTGCCCTGGTCCGCCATCTCACCTCTGAGTTCGGCTCGTTTGAGAATGTCGGTGACGTCATCGAGCAGGCGATTGAAGCCGATCCAAGGTCCGCATTCGCGGTGCCGGTTGCTCTTGCGCTGCAGGGCGGAGGTGCAGAGCCAGCGCTGGTCGAGAAGTGCGAGACGATGGTATTGAATGACCCAGACCCGGTTCTTCGCGGATTGGCACGGCGCGCCCTCGCCGTAACAACGCGAGTTGACGACCCGTTGGGGGATCCTCTCCTCTCCTGACGTCGCTATCACCGACGGCGCGGTGGCGCTACTCGCTGGAGAAGACGCCGTGGTGGTTGGGGAGGGCA
>CAVURB010000004.1:0-102828 GCA_963743815.1 uncultured Chloroflexia bacterium
TCCGGGGGCGCGCTCGACCCGGCGGACGGAGACGCCCCCGCGGAGGCGGTGGCGGACGGTGTCGCACTGGCCGCCGGTCCACCGCTCGCCGAAGGATCCGGACTCGCATCGGGACCGGCGACCGGGGTGACCGTGTAGATCCCCGGCTCGTTCGTCCCCGCGAACGTGACGGCGAGACCGTCGGCGGAGCCGGGGACCAGGTCCGTGACCGTCCCGTCCGGATGGGTCACGGTCAGGCTTGCCGCCCCCGCCGGGATCACGAGCTGGACGGGTGTGCCGGGTTCCACGGCCTCCGTGGGTGCGGCAGACCCGCCCAGGAGCTCACCGGTCAGGTTCGCGAGCAGGATCGGGAACGCGACCTGGAGCGGAAGGTCGGACTGCCGGGGTTCGAAGGCAAGGACCGCCGTTGGGAGCCCCGCTCGCGTCCCGGCATAGAGCAGGGGCGCACCCTTCGGTCCGGGAATGACCGTCCGTGCCCAGTCGGGCAACGTGAGCTTCGATGCCTCGGCGATGTGGGTCGTGGACAGGTCCACGTAGCGCAGGATCGGTTCGTCCGGGTCCAGCGAGCCGATCCCCGGGTTGCGTAGCGTGCCAGCCACCTCGCCGAGCGGACTCGTCCGCGGCGGGGCGATCGCGAGGATCGGCGTCTTGGGCAGCGCGGTCGGCACGAACCCCTCGAAGATGATGAGGTCCCACGGGCGGCCGTCCTCCCGTTCGGTGGCTGGGCCGTACTCGGCGGGTGTCACGCCGTACAGCTCGACGTTCGGCAGGTAGCTGAGTGCGGTCTCGAGGTACGGATCGCCCTCGCCCACCACGAGGACGAGTCGCGTGCGGTCGGGCGGGATGACGGCCCAGGCGCGATCATCGGCAGCGAGCTGGTCCGGCGGCGTGGTCACGGACGGGTCGGATCCCGTGAGGCGGACCTCCACGGCGCCGATGTCGCGGGGAACGTCATCGATGACGATCTCCGCGCGGGCCTGCGGTTCCAGGAGGATGTCGCGGACCTCGAGGAGGCCACCGTCACCCCAGAGCTCGACGCGGCGTGGCACGAGCTCCAGGTCCAGGTTGGCGACGCTGATGAAGACCGACCGGGTCACGGCCGACGGCGCGGTCCGCACGGCCAGCGCCACGATCGCCTGGTTCTTGCGATCACGCCCCACCGGCAGCACCTTGACCGGTGCCGCGACCCGCACGGTCGGGTCAGTGGCGAGCGCGGCATCGGTCGCGACCAGGACCTGCGCGTCGCCGGACCGGGCTGCCAGTTTGGACGCCAGTTCGAGCGCGTCGCCCAGGTCACCCCGCGCCGGCGACGCGGTGATGCCCGCGATGGCGTCGCGGACGCGCCCAAGGTCGGTCGATTCGTTGACGACGATCCGGGCGCTCCGGTCGGCCGCGATGACGCTTACCTTGCCGCCGGTCGGCAGCTCGCGCAGCGCATCGATGGCGGCCTGTTTGGCCACCGTGATGCGGTCCGGCACGACGTCGGTTGCCCCCATGCTGGCCGACGTGTCCATCACGAGGACGAGGTCGCGTGCGAGACCGGCAGGACGCTCGATGAATGGCCTCGCCGCGAGCATCGCCAGGATCACTACGAGCAGCAGCTGGAGCAGGAGGAGCAGGCTGCGGCGGAGCTTCTGCCATGGGGCGTTCGCCTCGACATCCGCCATGAGCCGCGTCCAGAGCAGGGTGGACGGCACCACCGCCTCGTCGCGCCGAAGCTTGAGGAGGTACATCGCGATGACTGCCGGGATGAACAGCAGTCCGAGCAGCGCGAGGGGTGTCGCGAACGGCATGGTCAGCCCAGCACCTGGCGGCGCCGGAGCTCGGCGAACATCAGTTCGGCGAGGTTGACGTCACTCGATAGATCGACGTAGCTCGCACGTCGCTTCGCGGCGATGTCGGCGAACCCGGCCTTCCACGCTGCGAGTCGGGCCTTGTAGGCGTCGATGGTCGCGAGGTCGGCCGTGATGTCCACGCGATCGCCGGTCTCGGTGTCCACGAGCCGCAGGTCGCCTTCGAGCGCGGGGTCCAGTTCGTCGGGCGCGAGGACATGCAGGACGATGAGTTCCGAGCCGGTCGCGGCAAGCTCGCGGATCACGCGGTCGGCGCCCGGGTCGAGGAGGTCGGACAGGAGGATCACGACGCCGCGGCCGTGCAGCTGCGCGGCGGCGTGGCGGGCGGCGGCGACGAGGTCCGTCGGCCCCTCGGCCGGCTCGATGGCGGACAGGTCGGCGAGCAGGCGAAAGACCCGGCCCGAGCCGCGCATCGCCGCACGACGCCGGGCGATCCGGCCAGCCAGGGCGCTCACGGCGACCCGGTCCTCGCTCGCGAGCCCGATGTAGCCGAGCGCCGCGGCGGCCCGCTTGGCGAAGACCAGCTTCTCTGGCACTCCCGTTGCCATCGAGGCCGATGCATCGATCAGGAGGGTGACCGTGACGTCCTCCTCCTCGATGAACAGCTTCACGAAGAGCCGTTCGAGTCGCGCGTAGACGTTCCAGTCCAGCTGGCGCAGGTCGTCGCCGAGCGCGTAGTCCCGGTAGTCGGCGAACTCGACGGACTGCCCTCGCTTGACGCTGCGCCGGCCACCCTTGAGGCCCCCGCGGACGGGGGATCGCATCAGCAGGAGGAGACGTTCCAACTGCCGCAGAAAGGCCTCATCGAAGACGGTCGGATCGACCTCGCTCGGGAGGAAGACCGGACGTGTCCCGGCGGCGACGGCCACGGGCGGGGAAGCCCCGCTGTCGGGGCCGGGTCGCTCGGTCATGATCGGAGGGCCTACTCGACCGTCGGAACGGCGACGCTGTCGAGGATGGCGCGGATCACCGACTCGGTCGTGATGCCTTCGGCCTCGCCCTCGAAGTTGAGGATGATCCGATGGCGCAGCGAAGGGAGCGCGACGGCGCGGATGTCGTCGGTCGAGACATTGAACCGGCCGTCGAGCAGGGCGTAGATCTTGCCCGCCGTCACGAGCGCCTGCGCACCACGCGGCGACCCGCCATAGCGGACGTACTCGCGGACGAGGCCGGGTGCCCTCGGCTGGTCCGGGTGGGTGGCTGCCAGCACGGAGACGGCGTACGCGGTCACGTGCGGCGCGATCGGGACCGCGCGAGCCAACCGCTGCATCTCGACGATCTCGGCCGCAGTCGCGACCTTGCCGGCCGTGACGGATTCGGCGCCCGTCGTCCGGTCCATGATCGCGATCAGGTCTTCCTCGGACGGGAACGGCACCATGACCTTGAACAGGAATCGGTCCAGCTGCGCCTCGGGGAGAGGATAGGTCCCCTCCATCTCGAGCGGGTTCTGCGTGGCCAGCACGAAGAACGGCGGATCCAGCGGGAACCGCTGGCGCGCGACGGTGACCTGGTGCTCCTGCATCGCCTCGAGCAGGCTCGACTGGGTCTTGGGGGTCGCGCGGTTGATCTCGTCGGCAAGGACGAGATTGGCGAACACGGGGCCTGGCTGGAACCGGAAGACGCGCTGCCCACCCTCCTCGATGAGGATGTTCGTGCCGGTGATGTCCGCGGGCATCAGGTCCGGCGTGAACTGGATCCGGTTGAAGGAGCAGTCGATCACGTCGGCGATGGTGCGGACGAGCATGGTCTTGCCGAGACCGGGCACGCCCTCGAGCAGGACGTGGGAGTTGGCCAGCAGACCGGTGAGCGTCTGGCGGACCAGGTCACGCTGGCCGACGATGACGCGACCGACTTCGCGCTCGATCGCCTGCGCTCGCTCGGCGAACGCTTCGGGCGCGAGGCGCTGGGTGGGGTCGAGCGTGGGTGGCGCGTCCATGATGCCTCCGGTCGCTGGTGTCGGATCGCCGCGGCGACCCGAGGTGATGTCAATTCGAGGGATTCAACGAGCTGAAGTAGTCGCGCACGTAGTCCTTGACGGACAGCGGGACGTATCCGCGATCCAGCGAGGTCTGTGCATACCGCTCGAAATCCGTGAAGACCTGCTGGTATGGGGTCAAGGCGCCGTTGTCCGTGCCGGACCCGACCTGGTTGCCCTGCTGGGTCTGGCCGTCGCCACCGGTACCCGCGACGTACGACGGATCGCCGGGTCGACCCACGCGGTCGAACGGCGCGAACACCGACGAGAGGTCGTCACCGAGTTCGCTGGCGCGATTGGCGCCGGTGGGGGCGCCGGGCCGTACGTTGCCGCCACTGGCCCGAGCCGAGCTGCCGGGCATTGGATCCGCCACCGCCGATGCCGCCCTGGCCCTGACCTTGCCCCTGGCCTTGACCCTGCCCTTGACCTTGACCCTGCCCCTGACCTTGACCCTGCCCCTGACCCTGCCCCTGACCTTGACCCTGACCTTGACCCTGCCCCTGACCCTGCCCCTGACCTTGGCCTTGACCCTGCCCGCTCGGCGGCGGGCTCCCCTGACCTTGCCCCTGTCCCTGCTGACCCTGCTGACCCTGCTGGCCCTGACCCTGCTGACCTTGCTGACCTTGCTGGCCCTGGCCCTGCTGACCGGCATCGGCCAGATCCCGGCGGGCGTCCTGCAAGCGCGAGGCAGCCTCCGCGAGGTCGCGGCTCGTCTCGATGCCGGCCTGGGCGCCGGTCATGGACTCGCCCAGTCGATCCAGGGCGGACCGCGCCCCAGCGGTGTCGCCCTGGGCGAGGCTCTGCGCGGCTTCGCGCAGTGCGGTCGCGGCCGCGCCGTCGGCTCCTGCGGCGGTGGATTCCATCTCCGCGAGCTCACGGGCGAGTTCCCGGAGCTCTTCCGGCGTCATGGTGTCGAGCTCGTCGGCGAGTTCGTCAAGGTCCTCTTGCGTCTGCTCCGGGTCGCCGTCGCGGTTCGCGTTCGGGTCGCCGGTCGCGGCGCGTGACAGCGAGCGCGACAGCGATGTCATCGCCGAAGCGCGTTGTTCCGTCGCCGGGTCGATCCGCGCGCGGACATCGTTCTCGACCGCACCGAGTTCCCGCAGGTTCGCGGCGAGGTCACCCGGTTGCTCGCGCAGCCGCTGGGCGAGCTCGCGCAGTTCCTCGGCAAGCTGCACGTCGAGGATCGTCGGTCTCCTCTCCCTTCGCGTCGAGGTCATCCGCCAGGTCGTCCAGGCGGTCCGCCTGCCGATCTGCGGCCTCGCGGACATCGCGCTGCTGGGCGATGACGGCGTCCTGCGGGTTCGGGATCGCCAGCACCGGAACGAGCAGGGCGATCGCGGCGAGCGACACGAGCGCCGGCCGTGCGCGACCAGCGTGGCCGGAAGAGGGCGGGCGTGGTGCGCAACGCGGCGAGGGCATCACGTCGCTGCCGGCGGACGAAGCGGTCGGTTTCGTCGGCATCGTCGATGGCGACGGACGACGTCGTCCGCCGCGTCCGGGCGCAGGACCCGCCGATCCGGGGAAGCCGACGGCGAGTTCGAGCGAGCTGGAGACGCGGTCGCCGAGCCCAGCCTCTCGACGTCGACGGCCAGGGCCGTCTCGCCAAGGGTGGGACGCGCGCGGACGATGGCCACGAGCAGGCCCAGGGCCACGATGACGGGGATGGCGGCGCCGATGATCGGGGCCGCCTCGAGCGGCACGAACCGGGCGATCGTCCAGAGCGCGGCCTCCGCGACGGCCAGGACGGCGAGCGCGATCCATGCGCGCCGGACGATCCGGCGCATCCAGAGGCGGCGCCGATGCGGGATCAGCGACGCCCGGACGGATTCGAGGACCGGGTCCAGCGGTGCCGGCAGGACAGCCCGAGGGTCGGGTGGGACCACGACCGCGCGGCGTCGCCAGCGCGCGCGTCGGTCGCCGGTCGGCCGCGGAACCAGGATCGGATCGGACGACGGCTCATTCGGCGGCCCTCGCTGAAGGTCGGGCGCGGCGGCGGAACCGCCATCGCCGGGCCGGCGAGACGAACTGGACGGACAAGGCAGGGAAGACGACCGACAGGATCAGCCAGGTCACCACGCTCTTGGGCCACAGGGCGTCCCGTTCGGGCTGGAGGATCTGCTGCGGCGCCACGTTGACGTCGACGCCGACGTCCCCACTCGCCCACCGATCACGCCCTTCCCGTCGACGATCACCCCGGGCTCGACGGCGGGCACCGGCGCGGGCATCGGGACCGGTCGATCCGACC
Source organism: uncultured Chloroflexia bacterium (assembly GCA_963743815.1). Classification (GTDB taxonomy): domain Bacteria; phylum Chloroflexota; class Limnocylindria; order Limnocylindrales; family CSP1-4; genus SPCO01. Next base: position 6,074 of record CAVURB010000004.1, read on the forward strand.
GTCGGTGAAGACGATGCCGTCGTTGGTCGGGCACGAGCGCGTTGACGCCGGAGCACCACGGGCCACCCAAGCGACGCCTCCGTGCCGCACATCACGTCGGCCTGGGCGATGAACGGGTTGACGTAGGCGAGGATCGCCGGCGGCCGCATGCCCAACAGGCCGCCGGTCCGGTCGCCGTTGCGATCGAACGTCTCCAGTCGCGATCCGGAAGATCAGGATGAACAGGGTCCCGATCGGAGTCAGCGCAGGACACCGAAGATCGTGATGCGCCGTCGCCACGGTGGTCCGCGGACGAGGCTCGAGCACATCAGGCCGAACGAACCGAGGCCGAGCGCGGTCGCGACGAGGACGATGTAGCCGCGGACGACGTCCTCGGGCGCGATGCCGCCGTACACGAACACGACGGCCATCAGCGGGATGGATGCCGCGATCAGCAGGAAGACGTAGACGAGCGCCGACAGCAGCTTGCCGATCACGATCGCGACCGAGACTGATCGGCGTCGCCATCGAGCAACTCGAGCGTCTGCTTCTCGCGCTCCAGGCTGATCGCGCCCGGCGGTCGACGAGCGGCGCCAGGAAGACGACCTGGAGCGTCATGAGGAACAGCAGTCGCCGCGAAGATGCCCTGACCGATCGCCGCGCTCGCGAACGCCGACGATCCGCCGAAGCCGGTCTGGTAGCGCGTTCGATGAGGGTCTCGACCATCAGTGCGAAGCCGACGCGAGCAGGACGAGATAGATCGTCAGGATGACGAAGGCACGTCGCCCGCGCATCCGCCCGCGCAGCTCCTTGACGCCGATGGCGGCGAGCCCGCCGGTCGCGTGCGCCGCGCTCGCGAACCGAACGCGACGGGGCGGAGCGTGGACCGGGACGTGCTCCGGCGCTCGGCGGGTTCGGCGGCCGTCGGACTCGGCGAACGATCGGTGGCGACGAGCGTCCACGTCATCCACCTCACGCAGCCTCCACGGGGACGCGGTCGGGTGCGGTGACCTGCAGGAACAGTTCCTCGAGGTCACTGGCCGCGCGGGCGAAGCTGACGATGGGCATCCCGCTCGGCGACGGACTCGGCGAGCAGGCGAGCCGATGCCGCGTCGTCGCCGCGGAACCCGATCTCGATGGTGCCGTCGTCGAGGATCACGGCCGTCGCGACGTCCGCGTCGAGCGCGAACCGGTCACGCGCGGCCTCCAGCTCCGCGCCGTCGAGCAGGAGGCGGACCCGCAGCACGGCCCCGAATCGAAGACGTCGCTCGATGTCGGCGACGCGTCCCTGGGCCAGCACCTGGCCCTGGTCGACGATCGCGACGCTCGTGCACAGCTCCTCGAGCTCGGGGAGGATGTGGCTGCTGATGAGGATGGTCTTGCCCAGGGCCCGGAGCTCGCGCAGGAGTTCGCGCAGCTCGACGCGTGCCCGGGGATCGAGCCCGGACGCCGGTTCGTCGAGGAGCAGCACCTGCGGGTCGTGCACGAGCGCGTGGGCCAGGCACAGCCGCTGCTGCATGCCGCGCGACAGGGTCTGCACGTAGGACGTCGCGCTTGTCGGCGAGGTCGACGAGGTCCAGGAGGTCGCCGATCATCCGCCGGCGCGAGGGTGCATCGATGCCGTAGCAGCGCGCGAAGAAGTCGAGGTACTCCCAGACCTTCATGTCGTCGTAGACCCCGAACACATCCGGCATGAACCCGAGGACGCGCCGCACCTGATCGGGGTTCCGGGTGACGGAGTGGCCGGCGATCTCGGCGGTGCCGGCGGACGGGCAGCAGGAGCGTCGCGAGGATCCGCAGCGTCGTGGTCTTGCCGGCGCCGTTCGGGTCCGACGAGTCCGAAGATCTCGCCGGCCTCCACCGCAAGGTCGATCCCGGCCACGGCGAGCGTGCCGTCGTAGCGCTTGACGAGGCCCTCGGTGCGGACGATCTCGGTCATCGGAGTTCCCCGCTGATGGAGAGGTCCAGGCCGAAGCCGACGCCCTCGCTCCGTTCGTTCAGGAACCTGATCAGGACCGTGCCGGTGCCCGGGTCCACGTACCGGCCCGGGTCGGCGATGGCGTAGCGAGCACCGGTATCGAGGTGGGGCAGGCGCTTCCAGGCACCGTCGATCAGGTCGTAGACCTCGATCTCCGGCATCCCGTCGAAGCCGGCGCCCTGGCATTCCTCGGTGGGCGGGTCCGGACATGGCGCCGGGATCTCGGCGAGCGGCTCGATCAGGGTGGGGTCCACGTCGACCCCCGGTTCGCCGAAGTTGAGCCCGATCGCGAGTTCCGTCGCATGCGAGCTGGCCCTCGAATGCGATCGGCCGGTAGGCGATCTCGGCGCTGCCGAGGCCCAGGCTGATCGTGTACGGGTCCTTGTTGAAGAACCCGGCGTCCGACGAGACGACCGTGGAGCGGATGAGATCCGAACGGAACGTGGCCGTGCCGGTGACGCTGAGGTCGGTCGGCAGGAAGTACAGGATGTTCCCGGTCCGGCGCGGCGTCTGGCCCTCGATCTCCACCGGGAGCAGCGCATCGTCCGACCAGGCAAGGATCACCGGGCCGTCGGCGGGCATCTGGCCCGAGTAGCCACCGAACGTCGGGTCGTACGTCAGCTGGTCCACGATGGCATGACGCGCGTACAGCCGCGCGGCGTCACCGCCGAGCTGGCTCGGGTCACCGAAGAACACTGGTCCGACGACCTTGTCGGATAGTTGCTGGCCGAACTGTCCGGTCTGGATCGCCACGTCGATCGTGGCGGTCGCGCCCGGTGCGAGGTCGTCGAGTGTGGCGACGGTGCCGCCCAGCACGACCGCCGGCTTGAGCAACGTCTCGGCAGAGGCGTTGCGGACGGTGCCCTTCATCCGACCGTCCTCGAGCCGGATGTCGGCCTCGACCAGCGGCACGGTCACGGCCGTCTCGGCGCGGACGGTCCGAAGGCTTCCGAACCCGACCCCGAGATCGCGGATCCGCGCTGGGTCGCCCTGCAGGACGTCCAGGGTCGCCGAGGAGCCATCGCCGCCGAAGAAGTCCCCGCTGGTGGGCGACGACAGCAGCGCCCCGCCCGGGACGCGAACCTGGTAGGAACCGCGGGTCGGCGAGAACACGCCGAGGTAGATCTGGGCCGTGCCCTCCGTGGCGCCCGGTGCTCCACGCACGATGGCGACCTCGTTGATGATCAGGTCACTGCCGCGCAGGATCGACCCGAAGCCGTACGCCCCGACCGCGAACGCGACGATGAGGACGGGCATCGTGACCCACGCCCACTCTCGTCGGTCCAGGCGCTTGAGGACGAGGTAGTTGATCGGACCGATCAGCAGGATGTAGGCGCCGAGCAGGGCGATCAGGCCGCCGATCGGGGGGAGCACGAGCGTCGGGAGCTGCGAGGCCGCGGACACCAGCTGGCTGTCGTCGCCGATGATCGGGCCGCCGGACGCCTTGGGGGGCAGCAGTCGTCGCCAGAGTCCCTCGCCGATGTTCGAGTCGGCGATCCAGTCCACGGTCGGGTCGAACCCGACGACCGTGACGTTGCCCGCGCCGTACGCCAGTTCCGCCGCGACGACCCGATCACCGCTCGTCGCCAGGGCCCGGCCCGCAGCGAGTTCGCCGGTGAGGGCCGGCAGGTCCGTCGCGTCGTCGGGGACCTCGCCGAGCAGGCCACCCAGCGTGGACGCAGCGACATCGGTCGTGGTGGTCGGTCGATACGGAAGAAGCTGGTCGGGGAAGGCCGACAGGCTCGCCGGACCTGAGGTCCCGCCGGTGATGACGAGACGACCGCCACCGGCGACCCAGCCTCGCAAGGCGTCCATCTGCGCCGTCGTGAGTCGCGCCGCGTCAACGTCCTGCCAGATGAGGCGGTCGAGGGTGTTCCACGCCTCGACGCGTTCGGGGAGGTCCGTTGGATCCAGGGCGATCGTGAGGGGTGCGACGTTGTTCACGTCCGGAAGCAGGTCCAGGCTCCCGATAACCTCGCCAGGTCGCTCGGCGACGATGCCGACGATGAGTTGCGTCGCATCGTGGATCGTGAAGGTCGTCTTCACGGAGGTGATCGTGGTCGCCCCGTCCACCAGCGTGACCGTCGAGCTCGCGACCGAACGCCGGTGGCTGGATGTACATGCGATAGACCTTGTCCGACTGGGTCGGCAGGTCCACCGGCGTGCTGAAGCTGGTACGGCCCTGGGCGCCACCGGCCAATCGAAGTTCGCCCGCGATCGCCGGGCCGTCGTTGACGAGATGGACATCGATCGCCATCCACTGGCCGGTCCGGGCGTGCCCGTCGAGGAGCGCCGTCGCCTCCATCGTCAGGCCATCAGCCGCCATGACCGGCGAGGAGCCCGCCAGCGTGAGTACGAGCAGCGCGAGCGCGGCGGTGATCGCGCGAAGCGACGCCGTCCGGCGACGGCGCGGCGGCGACGGATCGGTGGCTGGCTCACGATGGCGCACAAAGACTCCGAGGCGGTCCGGGCGGGATGATCGCAGCAAGGACGCCTTGACCCCCATGAAAGTTGCGCCCGGACGCGGCCGACGCGCGACGTATCGTACGATGAAGGCGTCCCGAGAGCCGTCGGCCGATGAGCCGACCCCCCGAGGTAGAGCGTGCCCCACATCCGCCCGTTCCGAGCGCTGCGCTTCGATTCGTCCGTCGTCGGGGATCTCGGGCTCGTGGTAGCGCCACCGTATGACGTGATCGACGCCGCGCAGCGCGCGCGACTCGTCGCCCGCCACCCGGCGAACGTCGTCCAGCTGGACCTGCCGGAGGCAGCGTCGGGTGATGCCGAGGACGATCGATACCGGCGGGCCGCGACGGACCCTCGCCGCGTGGCGCTCCGATGGCACGCTGCGCAAGGACCCGCATCCGTCCATCTACGTCTACGAGCAGACCTACCGCGTGCCGGGCACCGACGTGGAGCGGACGCAGCGAGGCTTCTTCGCGCGGTTGCGCCTGGAGGCATTCGGGCCTGACAGCGGCGTCCTGCCCCATGAACGGACGCTCACCGGGCCCAAGGAGGATCGCTACAAGCTGCTCCGCGCGACCGGTGTGAACACGAGCCCGGTGGTCGGGTTGTACGACGACGCGACGGGTGGGGTCACGGCGCGACTGGCAGGGGTCGCGGCGACGGCGGCAGACGTGGACGTCACCGATGATGACGGGGTCCGGCACCGCCTCTGGGCCGTTCCGGCGGATGGGGACGATGCCGCGGCGGGGACGGCCGCCGCGCTGATCGCGGCAGCCGAGGCGGGCTCCGTGTCCATCGCCGATGGCCACCATCGATACGAGACCGCGCTGCGCTACCGGGACGAGCGACGCATGACGCGTTCCTGCGAAGAGGACCCCGCGTTCGACTACCTGCTCATGCTGTTCGTGGACGCGAGCAGCGAGCCGCTGACGGTCCTCCCGACGCATCGCGTCGTGATCGGCGTCTCGAACGGCGGTGACGACCTGATCGATCGCGCGCGCGGATGCTTCGATGTCGAGGCCGTCGGGTCATCGAACGCGCTCGTCGAGCGGTTCGACGTCGTCGGACTCGCGCCCGGCGGGGACGGGCGGTTCGGCCTGTGGACGCGTTCAGGCGGGGCGTTGCTGACCGCGCGACGCGATGCGTTCGCATCCGCGCTGCCACCGGGCGGCGAGGCGCTCCGGGGGCTTGACGTCACGCTCCTCGGCGTCGCCCTGGAACGGCTGCTCGGGATCGACGCGACGGCGGTCGCCGACGGCGCGGTCACCTACACGAAATCCGCCCGCGACGCGATCGATCAGGTCGAGTCGGGGATGGCCGACGCGGCCTTCCTGCTTGAGCCCACGCCGGTCGCGTCGATCGAGGCCGTGGCCCGCGCGGGTGACGTGATGCCGCAGAAATCGACGTACTTCTATCCCAAGGCCCTGACGGGCCTCGTCATCAATCCGCACGAGTGGTGAACCGCCAGTGAACCGCACCCCTGATCCCATCCCCGAGCCCATCCTGTCGCGCGCCCAGGTGCCGCCGTCAACGGCCGGCCCGTGCGCAAGGACGAGATCGAGCTGCACGACCGCGGCCTGTACATCGAGTCGTGGCTGCCCGAGCGCCGCTCGCGCCGCAAGCCGCTCCTGTTCGTCCACGGCGAGCTCGCCGGCTCGTGGGTCTGGGAGCGGTACCTCGGGTACTTCGCGGGCCGTGGCTGGGAAGGGCCATGCCCTGAACCTGCGCAATCACTTCTGGTCGCAGACCGCGGATCCGGCCGACGCTGTCGTTCGACACGTACACCGAGGACGTCGTCGCGGCCCTGGACCGGCTCGGGCCCGACGACCGTCGTCGATCGGGCACGGGATGGGCGGGCTGCTGGCGCTCAAGGCCGCGGAGCGCGTGGCGATCTCCGGCCTCGTGCTGATCAGGTCGGAGCTGCCGCGCGACCTGCGGCCACCCGCCCGCTCGTACGAGCTGCGCGACATCCCCGAGGTCTACGGCCGCAGCGTGATCGGCTGGGAGACGCTCCCCGAGCGACTGCTGCGCGACGACCGCGACCTGACCCTGCCCGACGTCCTGCGGATCCAGCACCTGCTCGGCCAGAAGCCGCACGAGGCCGGGGCGGCGCGACGCCAGATGCTGGCCGGGCGTGTCGGTGGACCGGCGCGTCGTCGCCGACGTGCCGCGCCTGGTCATCGGGGGCGGGCTGGACCGGATCGGTCCGCTCGAGACGTCGGAGCGGCTCGCCGAGTGGCTGGGCGCCGAGTACGAGCCGTTCGGGGCGCACTCGCACTTCGGGCTTGATCGCCGGCGAGCACAGCCACCAGCAGGTCGCCGAGGCGATCCGCGCGTTCCTGGAGACGCATCGGCTGTAGGGCCGGTGGCCGCCCGGGGCTCTTGAGGCATCTCGCGGGCGCTGCTATCCTGACCGACGGCACGGACCGTCCGATCGGCACCGACGCCACAGCGCCGCATTCGTCTAGAGGCCCAGGACACCGCCCTCTCAAGGCGGAGATCACCGGTTCGAATCCGGTATGCGGTACCAGAGCTTTCCCCGACGCCCCCGGACCGCGCCCCGGGGGCGTCCTCGCGTCCACCGCGAGGCCTTTACTGGGCGACCTCGGAGCAGATCTCCGGGTCGGCGCAGTAGACGGGGATCCCGCCGACGATGGTGGCGATGACCGTCATGGCCCGGATCTCGTCGGGCGTGGCGGCGGTGACGTCGCCGCTCAGGATCGTGACGTCGCCCAGCGTGCCCGGCGCCAGGTGGCCGCGCCGGGCCTCGTCGCCCAGGGCGTAGGCGGCGTCGAGCGGTCACCGCCCGCAGCCCCTGCTCGGCGGTCAGCAGCTGGTCGAGCAGCCACGGCGGCGTCTCCGCGCTCAGCGCGACGCCGCCCGTCCATCCCGGCGGCGATCTGGTCGACGGGCCGGCCCATGTCGTCGGTCAGACTCGTCGAAGTCCGGGAAGGTCCACGGCGCGTCGGTCGCCGAGGCGACATGCAGCCCGGCGTCCACGAAGTCGCGCCAGCGGGCGAGCCAGCCGATCTCCTCGCCCGGGTCGTCCCGGTCGAACTGGGCCAGGACCTCGTCGTCCAGCAGCCAGTCGGCGGCGCCGTCGAGGTGGATCACCGTGGCGAGGTCCATGGCGACCATGCGGGCCAGCTGCGTCGTCGGTCACCTGGAGGGCGTGCTCGATCCGGTGGTGGAGCGGGTTCGGCCCGGTCGGGCCGAGCGCCGCCTCGATAGGCGTCGAGGACCAGGTCCTGGGCCTCGGTGCTCATGGCGTGGACCGAGACCTGCCAGCCGGCCGCGTTCGCCCGGCCGATCGTGGCGGTGAGGTCCGCCGGCTCCCAGTTGATGATCGTGCCCCAGCCGTTGTCGAGGTGGATCTTCAGCCCCTGGACGCGGAGGTGGTCGTCGACCGGGCCCGGGCTCGCGGTCGACGTACCAGTCGCCGAGGAACTCGTCGCCGTAGTTCAGGGCGAGGTAGGCATCGACGCGCAGCGGCAGGGCGTCGTCGGCGGCGAGGCCGGTCGAGCTCGTCGAGCCGCTCCGGGTTGACCCACTGCTCGGAGATCGAGGTCCAGCCGCGGCTGAGGGCCGCGTCCATGGCGTCGGCCGCCGTCTCGAGCCCGTAGTAGTCGCGGTCCCCGATCCAGTGGGCGTGGGCGTCGATGAACCCGGGGTAGGCGACGTTCTCGCCGATGTCGATGACCGGGACCTGGTCGCCGGCGAGCGCCAGCACCTCGTCCCGCGTGCCGACCGCGGCCACCGTCCCGTCCTCGATGAGCAGGGCCTCCGCGATGGGCGGCTCGTCCATGGTCACGATCCGGCCGACGATGACGAGGCTTCCGGTCCCGCGCGCGATGGCGCTCGCGGCCCGGCTGGGCGCGGTGGCGGCCGATCGCCGATCGGCGACGGCGCGACGTCGTGGCTGCTCGGCGCGCACCCGACGACCGGTGACAGGCCGATCAGGGCGACGAGGCGCTCGCACGCGGCGCCGATCACGGCGTGCCCCGTGCCGACCTGGTTCAGCGTCTCGAGCAGGAGTGTCCTCGGCGGCGGCACGATCGGCCGCGCTGAGGTACTCGACGTTCGGCGTCCCCTCGACCGGCCGCGTGAACCCGACCTCGGGACCTTCGGCCTCCTCGACGTCGACCCGCGCCGGCGCTGAACGAACCGAGCGGGTGGCCGGCGGCCAGGGCGGCGGCGAGCGGATCCCACAGGAAGTAGCGTGCCGTCGGTCATGAACGGATGCCCGGCGAAGAGCTCCGCGAGCACCAGCGCGCCCGGACCGGTCGCCTCCTGCCGGCACGCGTTCCGCGAACTGCCGGGGTGACCGGCACCTGGTTGGTGCCGTCGAGGCTGACGAGACGGACCGTGAGCCCGGCGTCGATCACCGCCTGGGCGGCCGTCGGATCGACGTAGATGTTCCACTCCGCGACCTCGTTGTCGGGCGGGCCGCCGAAGGCGCACGTTGCCGGGGACGAACAGCGCGCCGCCCATGGCGTAGACGGACTCGAGCCGCTGGGCGAGGTCCGGATGGCTGCCGAGCGCATCGGCCAGGTTGGTCAGCGGGCCGAGGGTCAGGACGCGCAGCCCGTCCACGCCATCGGCGGTCTCGCGTGATGAGCTGCACGGCATCTCCGGCGAACGGCTGCCGCGACGTCGAGGGCAGCTCGAGCCCGGAGCCGTCGTCGGCACTGCGCCCGCCAGGCATCCGGGAAGGCAAGGTCGCCGGCGATCGGCGTCTCGCGACCGCACGCGACGTCGATCGTCGGCGCGTCCAGGCGCTCGAGCAGGCGCAGGACGACGTCCACGCCGGCGTCGCAGTGCGCCTCGCCGGTCCCCGACACGGTGATGGCCTTGATGTCGACCGCGGGCGATGCGAGCGAGGAAGGCGATCGCCACGAGGTCATCGGGCGCGACATCGGTATCGATGAGCAGCGGACCTGGGCCGGAGGTCCGTGGCGACCGCTGGGGAGGCGCCGGTGGTCGGCGATGGGGACGTCGTGGCGCTCGGAGCGCATCCGCCGACGACGACCAGGCCGATCAGTGCGACGAGGAGCCTCGCGCGGAGGACCGTCATGGCGGTCCCGAACCTCCGAGAGGAGAGACGCGGGCGGCCCGGGAGGGCCGCCCGCGCATCGATCTACTCGCCGAACGACAGCTCGAGCCGACGATGGCGTCGCAGCTCGGCGATGTCCGCGTCGCTCGCATCGCGGTGTCGTGACGGTCGTGATGACCGCGCGCTCGCCATCGACATCGACGACATACACCGACGTCGCTCCGCTCTGACGCTCAGGACGCAGAAGTAGGTCGTCGGCCTCGTCCGCCCACACCTGGACGCAGCCCGTCGCCATGGCGGCATGCGGCGGCATCGAGCCCAGGCGGACATCCGAGGTCGACTCGTCGTGCCGGATAGCCACCGATCGTCAGGTCGATCGGGCCGCTGGCCGCGATGTCCTGCCTGTGCCAGCGAGGGCCGCGACCAGGTCGTCGGGCGACGGCCGGATCTCCGCAGCGTGTCCCTCGGACTGGCAAGCATCCGCGTACACGTGCGTCGACCACCGAGAAATCCATGCTGACTTCGACGGGCCCGTCGTCGTGCTTGGTCGATTCCTGCCCCCAACCCGGGATCTCCTCCCGGATCGCCGGACCAGCCGGGCGTCGGGAGCGTGACCGTAGCGACGGTCGCTGCCGTGCCGCGTCGTACACGACGAACGGACCCGCCGGATGTCCGCCTGACCGAGGGCGACGGCTGGTCGGTCGGCTCGAGGCGTGCGACGACGGCCGTGGCCGACGGGGCTGCCGTCGGGGCTGCACCGCCCACCCCGCCGGGCGCCGGCGGTGCCGAGGAGCTGGGTGCCGATGACGAGCGGCCACGACCACGGCGGCCGCGCCGAGGCCGATGGGGACGAACTTGTTCATGATGGGCATCCTCCACGGGCCGATGACGACCCGCTGTCGTTTCGTGTTCGATGGTCGGCGCGGACGGCGTCGTAGACCTGGTCCGCGAGCTCGGTCTGGCCTTCCATGAGGAAGTGCGTGAATCAGGCGATCGGGGTCTCGGTGCGCGGTCATGCCAGTCGCTCCTGGGATGCGCGCGGTCGCCCGGGCGTCAGCCTCGATGCTGGCCCGGAGCGCCCGCGTGGCGTGGTGCAGGCGGGACTTCGCAGTCCCGAGGGGAAGTCCGGTTCGTGCCGCCACCTCGGAGATCGAGAGCCCGAGGTAGTGGTGGAAGACGAGGACGGCGCGTTGCTCGACCGTCAGCCTCCGGAAGGCTCGTTCGAGCAGGTCGCGGTCGTCCACGGTCAGGTAGTCGTCGGGGCCGTACGCGCCCGCGACGGGAAGGATCCGCAGGCCCTCGGACCACCGCTTGCGACGCCTGGCCTCGGCGTAGCACGCGTTGGTGAGGATGCGGTGGAGCCACGGCTCGAAGCGGGACGGGTCACGCAGGGTGCGGAGCTCGGTCCAGGCCGTGATCAACGCGGCCTGGACGGCGTCCTCGGCCAGGTCGATGTCGCGGAGGATCCGTACCGCGATCGCCAGGCATCGGTCGCCGACCGAGGCGCGCCAGGGTATCGAACGCTTCCGCGTCGCCCCGCTGCGCCTGCTCGACCAGTCCGTCGCTGCACCGTCCACTCCGTTCCGTATCGGTCGGCCCAGTGTGGACCGATCGATGGATAGAGCGATCGGGGCAGCCTATCTGTTCAATCCCGGGCGGATCGGCCCTCAGGTGTGCCCCGCACGTCCCTGCGTTCAGGCGATGGCGCGGACGGCCCAAGCTCGGGCGAGGATCGTGAACGGGGCGTCGGGCAGCGTCGTGCGGCATCGGTCGCGCAGCGCCGCGCGCCCGGCTGGTTCGAGCGTCGCGACGTACGCGCCCGCGGGCCCGACGCCGTGCGTCGAACGGGTCCCACCAGTCGTCGAACGTGGGGTGGGTACGGTCGGCGACGAGCGTCACTGGCTCGATCTCCTGCAGGCCCGCATCGGCGAACAGCTGCTCCAGGTGCCCGGCGCGCGTTCCCGGCAGGTTCGATTCATCGCGGATGCCCGGGTCCATCTCCCGCGCCACGCGCCAGAACAGGCCCAGCGGACCGAGGCCGCCGGCGTGGTCCCAGACGCACGCCGCGACGACCCCGCCCGGGCGCGTGACCCGGCGCATCTCGCGGATCCCGCTGACCGGGTCGGACATGAAATGCACCACGAGTTGCGCGAGCGCGGAATCGAACGCGTCGTCGTCGAACGGCAGGTCCTCTGCGCTCGCCTGCCGGACGTCGACGCCGGGATGGCGGGTCCGAGCGGCCGCGACGAACGGCTCGGATGGATCGACCGCCGCGACGCCCGCCGGCCCGACACGGTCCACGAGGTCGCCGGTCAGGGCCCCAGGCCCGCACCCCACATCGAGGACCCGCTGCCCGGGTCGCACGTCGGCGAGGTCGGCCATCTGCGGCGCCAGGAGCCGGGAGTATCGGCCCATGAACTGGTCGTAGGCGTCGGCCGCGACATCGAAGCTCACGACACGACTCTACCGGACGCGCTTCGCCGTCGCCGTTTCCGTAGACTGCCCGCGCGTGATCCCCTCCGATGCCCGCCGCCTGGTCATCCTGACCGAGGGCCAGTTCGGCATCCACCACGCCAAGACCGCGATGGGCGTGATCCGCTACGGCCGCGACGAGATCGTCGCCATCCTGGATTCGTCGATGGCCGGGCGGAACCTCCGCGAGTTCCTGCCGCAGTTCGACATCCCGTTCGTCGCGACGCTCGACGAGGCGCTCGCCCGCCCGATCCGGCCGGACTCGCTGCTCATCGGGATCGCCCCGACCGGCGGCAAGCTGCCGCCCGAATGGCGGTCGATCATCCTCGGCGCCATCGAGGCCGGGCTCGACATCCACTCCGGGCTCCACCAGTTCCTGGGCGACGACCCGGAGTTCGCCTCGGCGGCCGCCGCGGCGGGCACGCGGATCATCGACTACCGGCGTTCGCCCGACCGCATGGAGACGACCGTCGGGCGACGGCACCTCCCGGGCAAGCGGGTGATCCTGACGGTCGGCACCGATTGCGCGATCGGCAAGATGTCGGTCGCCCTCGAGTTGGTGGCCGCGGCCCGGCGGACCGGGCTGCGAAGCCGTGATGGTCCCGACCGGCCAGACCGGGATGATGATCGAGGGCTGGGGCGTGGCCGTGGACCGGGTCATCAGCGACTTCACGAACGGCACGGTGGAGTGGCTCGTGGAGCAGGGCGAGCACCGCGGCGACTGGGTCCTCGTCGAGGGCCAGGGCTCCATCGACCACCCGGCCTACAGCTCCGTGACGCTGGGCCTCATCCACGGGGCGACGCCGCACGCGATGATCCTCGTCCACAAGCCCGGCCTGACCGAGCACGACTTCGAGCACCTGCCCGACGCGTCGTTCCCGATCGCCGAGCTGGGCCCGTTCATCGAGCTCCACGAACGGATCGCCGGGCTGATCGCGCCGTCGGAGGTCGTGGGGATCGCGGTGAACACCTCGCTCTTCCCCGACGACGCCGACGCGCGTCGTGAGATCGCCGCGATCGAGGCCGAGACGGGTCTGCCGGCGGACGACCCGGTCCGGTTCGGCCCGGACCGGCTGTGGGGGCAGATCCGTGAGCGCGTGGACGCCCTGCCGTGGGTCGAGGGCGCCGGCCCGTGACGCTCGACCTGCGTCACGAGGTCCTGTCGCTCGCCCTGCGCGACCCGTTCCGGATCGCTCGCAGCGACCACGCGGAGGGTTCTGGCGTGACGACCGTCATCGTCGAGCTGCGCCACCCGGACTACCCGGATCTGGTCGGGGTCGGGGAGGGCTACCCGGATCGCTTCTACGGTGAGACGCCCGGAGACGATGGCGGCCGTCTTCCCGCTGCTGCTCGCGGCCATCGGCTCGCCTGAGCTGACGGAACGTGGCGTCATCGCGGCGGACCATGCGATGGAACGAGCGATCCATGGCCACGGCGCCGCCAAGTGCGCCATCGATATCGCCCTGCATGACCTCGTGGGCAAGGTCCAGGGCGTCCCGGTCCACGTCCTTCGCGGGCTGTCGTCGGACGTTCCGCCGACCGACTTCACGATCGGCATCGACGAGCCCGAGGTCGTCGCCGTTCGCGCCGCCCGGGCCGCCGATTTCCCCGCGCTCAAGATCAAGTGCGGCGGCCCTGCCGATCTGGCCACGCTGCGAGCCGTGCGCGAGGTCTTCGAGGGACCGATCCGCGTGGACGCGAACACGGGCTGGACCCGCGAGACCGCCGAGGCCCTCCTGCCCGAGCTCGTGGACCTCGGGGTGGAACTCATCGAGCAGCCGTTCCCGGCCAGGGCCTACCGCGACCTCGGGTGGCTGCAGGAACGCTCGTCACTCCCCATCGTGGCCGACGAGTCGTGCGTCTTCCCCGACGACCTCGCGGTGCTGAAGGACGTCGTGGCCGGCATCAACGTCAAGCTCGCCAAGTGCGGCGGCATCGGACCGGCGTACCGGATGCTGGCCGAAGGCCGCGAGATGGGCTTCCGGACATTCCTCGGCTGCATGGAGGAGACGTCGGTCGGGATCGCGGCCTCGGTCGTGGTCGCCTCGCTGGCGGAGTGGGTGGATCTCGACGGCAACCTGCTCCTGGCCGACGACCCCTTCGACGGCCTGGAGCTTGGAGTCGACAAACGCTGGCACCCTGCCGATCGGCCCGGCCTCGGGTTGTCGAGAACGCTCGCCTGAACCGGTTCACGCACGTTCCGCACAGGCGTTCGCCGAACGCCTGTTCATGTGGATAAGTTGGTGGACGAAGTCGTGGACAAGCCCCCTTCCGGCGCGGCGTCCGCGGGCCTACGATAGGCGTCCTACCGGTCGCCGACCCCCAGCGATGGACGACCGGGGATCCAGTCAAGCCGCCGATGGTCGGCCGTGATCGACCACGTCCGTCGCATGGCTTGATTCGTCACGACGCCGAGCGCGCCGCGATCCCATCCGTGGATTCGCGTGCCCGGTGGGAGGGAGGGCACGCCATCGATGGATCAACGCACCGCCGCCACGCAAGCACCCGACCCGGACGCGGTCGAGTTCATCCGCTTCTGCTATCGCCGCCGACGCGTGGGCTGGCCGGAGCTGTATGACGAGATGTGTGCGGTCGCCGGCCGGGGCCTGTTTCGCGGGTACGGGACGGACGATCTCGCGACCCTCGGGATCGGCTTCAGCCTCTACGACATGCCGGCCCTGGCCGCGATGGCCCGCCGCATCGTCGACGAGGAGCAGGCGCTGCGGCGCCCGATGACCGTCACCCTGGCACCGATCGTGGAGGAGGTCCTCCCTGAGCCCGCCACGGCCACGGCAACGGCGGCCGCGGACACGGTCCAGACGGAGATCGAGGCCCCGACGACGGCCGAGCCGGTCGTCCAATTCGCGCCGGTGCCTGCCCCGGCCTGAACAACGCCAGCACTCATCGACGAAGCCCCGCCGGCATCTGCCGAGCGGGGCTTTCTCGTTCGATCGGACCGGGCAAGGTCCGTCGCCCGGCAGGGATGGATCGATCTCAGGCGCGGATCCGGCGCCTCGCCATCTCGCCCTCGATCTGGCGCTCCGCCTCGACGTAGCGATCGATCTGGTCGCGCAACTGGTTCGCCTCGGGCGTGTAGAGGTGGACCTGCTGCTGGAGGATGTACGACAGCCGCCGGCTGGTCATCCGGACATGGTCCAGGTTCTTCATCAGGACCAGCGGGTCCATCGAAGCCAGGTCGGACGGGTGGTACATCTGCTGCATCGGCGTCAGCCCCCGGACTTGAGCTCGGCGAGGCGGACGTCGATCTCGAGCTCGTCCTCGTCGCTCTCGAGCGACGCGAACTGCTCGTCGATCGAGGAAGCCGCGACCTCTTCGCGCCCGCGCACCTGGGCCTCCTGCCGTCGGACCTTCTCCTCGTAGCGCGCGATCTCGGACGTCGGGTCCATCACGTTCACGCTCTGGAGGGTCTCCTGGACCTGGGACTGCGCCTGGGCCATCTTGGCCCGGCTCACGAGCTCGTCGCGCTTGAGGACGAGGTCCTCACGCTTGGCGCGGAGCTTGTTGAGGCCGTCCTTGAGCTTGTCGGCGAGCTCGGTCTGCGCGGCGACCTGGGTCTCGAGCGTCGTGGCCTGGTTCTCGTAGCTCAGCTGGCGACGGAGCGCGATCTTCGCGAGTTCGTCGAAGCGGTCCGCCTCGGTGGCGTTGCCTTCGGCGCGGAGCTGATCGGCGCGACGCGACGCTGCCTTCGCCTTGTCGAGCCATTCGGCGGAGGCTGTCCGGGCTTCGCGGGCGTCGTCCTCGATGAGCCGCAGGTTGCCGATCGTCTGGGCGACCGCCTCCTCGGCCTCGGCGATGTTGTTCGTGAAGTCGATGACCAGCTGGTCAAGCATCTTCTCGGGGTCCTCGGCGCCGTCGAGGATCGCGTTGATATTGGCGCGGACGAGCTGGCTCACCCGTCCCAGGATCGAAGACTGTGCCATCGCCGTGACTCCCCTTGGTACTCGTTCGTTCAGATGGATACGGTACGGCCCCCGGGGCCGACCGCGCAAAGTCGACGCGCGGGTTCCGGGTTCACCATCGGCCACCCCGTGACCGGCCGCCGCCACCGCCCCCGAACCCGCCCGAGCCGAACCCGCCGCCACCGCCCCAGCCGCCGCCCAGGCCACCACCGGATCCGCCGCCGGACCCGCCCCACGGCGACCCGCCCCAGCCGCCACCCGATCGGCCGCCGCCCGAGAGCACGCCCCCGATGACGCCGCCGAGGATCTGGCCAAGGATCGCCGCGGTCTGGTCACCGCCGGCCGTGCCGCCCCGTTGGCCCCAGCCGGGACCGCCCCCGTCCCAATCGGAGAAGTCGTCCTGGGCGAGCCGGTAGGCCTCCTGGGCAAGCGCCTGTGCGCGCTGGCCGCCCGCGAGCGCCCCGGCCGGATCGGTGGCGAGCAGGCTGGACGCCGCGATGAGGTTCCGTTGCGCCTCGGCGAGCCGCGTTCGGGCGACCTCGCCGACCCCACGCCGGCGCGAGGCGATGAACGTGGCCGCCCGATCCACCTCGGCCGTCGCCGTGCGGACGGTGGAGTCCGCCGCAGCGATGACGCGGTCGGCGGTCGCCGCGGCGTCCCTGGCGGCGACGAGGGCCTCGTCGGCGAGCCGATGGGCTTCGGTGGCCAGCCGGAGCGACTCGATAGGGTCTGGGGGCATTGCCTGGTTCGCAGACTGCGCGGCGTCCAGCGCGGCCCTCGCCGTGCGAACGCGAGTGTCCACGGCCGGATCGGGTGCGCGACCACCGCGAGCGGCCTGTGCATCGGCAAGGTCGCGCTCTGCCGCTGTGATCTCGTCGGGCACGCGACGAGCTGCCTCGGCGACGGACGCCGCGACCTGGTCGATGGCGTCAAGCAGCAGGCTCGCGCCTTCGATGCCTTCTAGGGCGGTCCGCGTCGCGACGGCGACGTCCGATCGATCGTCGGCCGAGACCGCGACACTCCCGACTGTGACGGCCGTCCGTGCACCCGACAATCCCTTGCGGGCCTCCTCGAGGTTGCCACGGACCGGCGCCCACACGGGTTCGGCGTAGCGCTGCAGCCCGGTCATGGTGTCGGCGAGGCCATCAAGCCGGTCCTCGACGGCTTCGATCCTCGCCGGAAGCTCCACGAGGGTGTTCGGGGCGTCGCGCTCCAGGTCGCGAAGCTCGCGGATGCGTTCCGTTTCCGCGTCCAGCCGCTCCTGCGCAGCGGTCGTGCGGGCGATGATCTCCTGGAGCATCGCGATCGTGGTCGGCTCGTCCTCGGGCGTGGCGTCGTCGAGACGCTGGCGCACCGTGAACGCGGCCGCCAGATCCTCACGTGCGGCGGCTACCGCGGCACGGAACGAGGTGACCGCTGCAGGACCGTATTGGGCTTCGGCGAAATCGGTCTCCTGCGCGGCGTCGCGGATGCGCTCGTCGGTGGCGATGAGCAGCGCGTTGGCTTCCCGGGCCAGGGCGGCCGGGTCGGGTGGCGGAGCCGCCGCGCCAGCGGTCCCTGCTGCCCCAGCGCCGGCCGCCGGGATCCCCGATCGTCGTCGCCAGAACCGCCAGGCAACGAACCCACCACCCGCGATGAGCCCGATCCCGACGATCGTGCCCAGCCCGATGCCGCCGCCATCACCGCCGGAGCCGGACCCGCCCGAGTCGGTCGGAGCCGGGGTCGCGGGCGCGGCCGTGACCGGCGGTTCGGTGGGCGCGACGGTCGTGGCGGCGGCCCCGAGGGCTTCGACCGTCGCGATGACGGCAGCCGCGAAGTCGCCGTCGCGGAGCCCCGGTTCGAGGATGTCCGTGATGATCACGTCGAGGTCGTCGTCCGAGATCGTATCCAGGCCGTCGGCGACCCAGATCTGGTCCGTCCGGTCCTCCAGCGCGACCATGATCAGCGCGTCATCACCGCCCAGCGAGTTCCGCTCGGCCGTCTCGGCGACGTACTCTGCCGCGGTGCGGTCGCCGGTGGTCTGGACGAACAGGACGAATACCTGGACGCCGTCGTCCTCCAGCGTGGACTCGATCGCCGCGATGATGTCCGACTCGCCGTCCGCGAGGGCGCCGGTCGTGTCCGTGACAGGACCCTCGAGTTGGAGGATGTCCTCGGCGCGGACGGCGCTGGCGAAGGGAGTCGCCATGGTGGCCACCGCGATAGCCGCGAACAGCGCGGCGACCGCCAGGGCCAGGCGGAGCGGATGGTTCGGTCGGTCGAGGAACGTGGTCGCGGTCACGGGCCTCCATCGTAGTCCAGGCCACGCCCGACGGTCAGATGGCGCGGAGCGACCTCGGTGGCCAGGTCCAATCGACGTCCGTCGACGCCCCGGCGATGGCGCGGCGGCGGCCGGCCTCGGTGGCGCCCACCACGAGGATCCGATCCGTCTTCGTGGCACGACCGGCCTCGTCGCCCCACAGCTTGGTCATCTTGCGGACCGCCGCAACGTCGTCGCGAGCCACGCCAGCGAGTCGATAGCCCTCCGGTTCCGCTGCCTCCTGGAAGGTCCGCTCGGCTAGGCCGATGCCGCCCGTGATCCGACGGCCCCGGTCAGTCTCGACGTCACCGATGACGAGGACGACCACGGCGTCGTCAGCAAGGACCGGGCGCAGACCCGCGAACATCTCGCGCAGGAACACGAGGTACGGCTCGCGATGGTGGGCGTCGTCGAGCGTGGCATCGATGGCGCGGGCGTCGAACCCGAGGAACCACGTCCGGAGCCAGTTGTAGTAGCCGTACTTGACCACGCGCAGGTACGGCGGCGAGGTCACGACGAGCCGGGCGCGATCGGGGCGCCCGCTCGCGCGCAGCGCCGCTCGCGCACGCGTGGCGACATCGCGAGCGTCGCCAAGGAGCGCCACGCCGTCCACCGGGGGGAGTGGCTGCCGATAGAGACGATCCAGCTTCGCGGCCAGGCCGTCGAACACGTCACGTCGGGGCGATGCGAATGCCGTCTTCGCCGCGAAGTCACGGACATACCGCGGCGCCATGCTGAACGTGTTGGGCATCAGCTCCGAGAGGTAGCTCGCGCTCTTCCCGTGGAGGATGCCGCTGATCGCGGCGGCCAGGAATCGGTCCGTGCGATCGGCCAGTCGCAGGCTGGTGCGCACGAACAGCAGCTGTCCCAGCGTGTGCGGGTGGAAGGCGACCACGACCTCGGGAGGAACGAGCTCCGTGCCGTCCGTCGGGGAGGCGCCGGATCCGGCGACGGGGACGAGGGTCGTGTCGGGGTTCGCGACGACCGATTCCGCGAGTGCGGTCCAGGCGGCGGCATCGGCGTTCCAGGCGAGGCGAAGCTGGGCCAGGCGGGTGACCGAGGCCGCCCGCGTCGCCGGTTCCACCTTGGACGCCGTGAGCAGGTGGGCGAACGGGTTCAGGTCGTTGCCGACGCCGATCCGGCCCTCCGCGCAGGCCTGCAACGGGGTGGTGCCGCGGCCGGAGAACGGGTCCAGGACGACGTCGCCGGGTCGCGAGTAGCGGGCGATGAAGCTGTGGGTCAGCGCCGCCGGGAAGCTCGCGAGATAGGAGCACATCGGGTGGAGGCTGTGGCCCCACAGGCGCTGCTGGGCCTTCCATTCGGGCTCGATGCCGATCGCCGGCAGCTCGATCGGAAGCTCGAGCGCAAGCTGGCCCGCGAGGCTCGGGGCCGAGGCGCGCGATCCCACGGTCGAGGCACGCGCGCGAGTTCGTGACGGACCGGCCGACATGGGCGTGTCGGAACCTCCCTCGCCCGCGGTCCGATCACCGGTCGGCCCGACGGGTCGCGGAGCATAGCACGGGCGATTCGAGGGTCCGGCACGCCGATCGCGGCAGGCGTAGGCTAGTCGCAGGCTCGAGGAACACGCGGAACCGCGTCGTCCCGAGCGCCAGGGAGACGGTCACCGATCGCCTTCGTGGCGCCCGGTCCGTGCGCAGCCCCGTCCCCACCGTCCGGCCCACGCCGGCGAAGGGGCCCCCTCCGAGCCTGTCGGCCCGCCGCCTCCGGCATGTCCGGGGTCGCGGCGGGCTTTCGCGTGACGAGGGGCGGTAGACTCGGGCGCGGTCCCCGTAGCTCAGTGGACAGAGCAACCGCCTTCTAAGCGGAAGGTCGCAGGTTCGAATCCTGCCGGGGACGCCAAGCGAGGGCGTGTCGGATGGACCTGAGTGGTGGCGGCGGGCTGCTGGGTGGCGGGAATCCGGGGGTCGCCGGGAGCCCGGAGTCCGCGAAGGCCCAGAAGGACTCGTACCCCCGACACGAGGGGCCCCCCGAGGATGGATCCGGGCGTCGGCCCGGGTGCCTTCGCCTCGTGATCGGGGTGGTCGTCACCGCCGTGCTGTTCGCGCTCGTGGTCTGGGGGCTGGGCGAGGTCTCCAAGCTGATCGGCTGATCGCCGACCCGTCCGGACCGGGCTGGTCGGGCCATTCGGCACCGCGGGCTTGCACCCGTCGGCTCTGGTCGTGAGCAGGGGCCGGGAACGAGAGTGACGGCGTGGTCCAGGTCGCATCCGTCGTGCATCGGGCGCCGCTGCGCCTGCACGTGCCGCACTTCCTCGTGGCGACGGGTCGTGTCGTCGTCGCCGGACTCGACGGTCTCCTTGCCGGGCTGATCGTCGGATTCCTCGTGCTCACCGCGGTGGGCGCGCCCGCGAACCACATCGGGTTCCCGTGGCCGATGGAGATCGTGCTGACCGGCGTCGCGGTGTCCGGCCTCGCGCTGGCGGGAGCGGCTATCGCGCTTGGCGTGGTCGCGGGCATCACCTGGGTCGGGGGGCATCTCAAGCGTCCCTTGGAGGCGCACGGCCACCACCACCTGGCGACGGTCGTCGGGCTTCCGTTCCGCATCGTCGGTGCGCTCCCGGCAGCCCGCATCGGCGCATTCGTGGTCCTCCTGTGGATCGCGCTCGCGGGGCGGACCATCGGACCGCTCGGCCTGCTCACGCCACCGCAAGTGCTGTCGACCTTCATCTACGTCGCGGGCGTCGTCGGGGTGCTCGTCGCGATCGCGCGCGCGATCCTGCTGCCGCGTGACCTGCCGGCCAGCGTGGGGCCGGGGCGGGCTCGGCGTGCGCTTGGCGGGGGGATCGCGGTCGCCGCGTCGGCGGTGATCGTGGGGACCGTTGCCTACGCCTGGTACCCGGGCACGACGGATGGACTGGTCGCGTACGACCCCCAGTTCGATGGCGACTCCGTTTCCGCGGCCACCGTCGATCGACGATCCGGGAGCTCCCGGACCGTACGCGGTGGAGCGCTGGAGTTACGGCAGTGGGACCGATGCCCGGCGTCCGGCGTTCGGGGCCGATGCCGCGCGGATCACGCCGACGGTCGATGCCTCCGGCGTGCTGCGCCGGCTGTCCGAAGGGGCCGATGCGACGCGGGCGCTGTGGTGGGGCTTCGGGACAGACGCATTGCCCCTCAACGCCCTGGTCTGGGCGCCCGTGGGCGATGGGCCGTTCCCCCTCGTCCTGATCGTCCACGGGAACCACGCGATGGGCGACTTCAGCGAGGACGGGTACGCCTACCTCGGCGAACACCTCGCGAGCCGGGGGTTCATCACCGCCTCCATCGACGAGGACTTCCTCAACGGCTCGTGGGCCGACGACTGGGGCGGCGATGAGCAGGTCGTGCGAGCATGGCTCCTGCTCCTGCACGCGGACCTGTGGCGGTCGTGGGATGCGGACCCCGGCGACACGCTGCATGGTCGAGTGGATCTGGACCGCGTCGCGCTCATCGGTCACTCGCGGGGTGGTGAGGCGGCCGCGGTCGCGGCGAACCTGTCGGGTGCCGACATCGCACCGCGAGCGTCCATGACCCCGTGGCCGACGGACCTGCACATCCGCGCGGTCGTGGCGATCGCGCCCAGCGACGGGCAGTATGCGGCCGCCGTCCGCCTCTCCGGCGTGGACTTCCTGACCATCGCGGGCGGGCATGACGCCGACGCGCGATCCTGGGCCGGGATCCGCCAGTACGCCCGGACCACGGTGGACGGTGATGATTTCAAGGCGGCCCTCTGGGCGTACCGCGCCAACCACGGGCAGTTCAACACCGTCTGGGGCCGTGGCGACTTCGGGCCGTTCTCCGGCAGCCAGCTGAACCTCGCCCCGCTGTTGCCCGCGGGCGAGCAGGAGGACGTCGCGAGGACATCGATCGGGGCATTCCTCGAGGCAAGCCTGCACGGCGCGGACGCCTATCGCGGGTTCTTCAAGCGGCCGATGCTCGGGCGCGAGTGGCTGCCCGAGGACATCTACCTCGTTCGCTCGAGCCACGGCGGAGTCGTCCCGCTGACGACCGGCGATCCCGCCACCCCGGCGGCCGGCATGGCGATCGAGAGCGAGGGCTTCGCATCGGTCGGCGCCATGCACGTGCCCCTGCGAGCCCTGCTACCCGACCAGGCGACGCGGGCCGTCATCGCGCGCTGGCCGCGCGGAGACGGCGACGCCACGTGGACGGTCCGAGGTCTCGACGCGATGGTCCCAGGACGGACCGCCGCCACGACCATCCGGTTCGCGCTCGCCGACGGGACGAGGACGGACGAGGGCCCGACGCCACCGCTGCGGATCGTCGTGGAGGCCATCGCAGCGGATGGCTCGACGGTGCCTCTGCCACTCGACGAGGTAGGGGCGTTGCCCCCGCCGCTGCCCGTCCGACTTGCGAAGCACGACGCCCTGTTCGCGAGCTCCGGGATCGACATCCACCTCGAATCACCGGCCGAGCGCGTGCTCCAGACCTACGAGATCCCGCTCGGGACATTCGAGGCCATCGATCCCGACGTCCCGGCGTCCGACGTGGTCGGCTTCCGCATCCGCATCGACCGGGCGCACCCCGGCGCCATCTGGATCGGCGACGTGGAGCTCGGCGGCTGAGCCGTTGGCCCCGCGAATCCGGGCCGACGGGCTCTACCGCGAGCGACCGGTCCGGGTCGACGCTGCACGACGGAGGTACCAACCGATGTCGCATGCCGTGACCCGCTTGCTGCTGTTCGTCCTTGCCGTCTTCGTCGCGTTCACCACGCTCTTTGGCGCGTGGTTCGTCGTTCCGGACCTGCCACCGGAATGGATCGAAGGAAGCATGTTCACGGACTACACCATCCCGGCGGTCGCCCTCGGGTTCGTCGGGATCCTGGCGATCGTCGCGGCGCTCGCACTGGTCGTCCGCCCGGAGGTCGCGGGTCTGCTCTCGATCCTGACCGGCGCCGCGATGGTCACCTTCGAACTCGTGGAGATCGCGGCGGTCGGGCTGTCGATCGTCGTCCACGGGGTCGACGAGCCCGTCGCGTGGCTCCAGATCGTGTACATCGCCATCGGCTTGCTACAGATGGCCCTCGGGTTCGCGCTGTGGCGGGCGACGACGCCGGAACGTGAGCGCTGGCTACGAACCGGCCACCACCTCATCGGCAGCCGCCCATAGGAGCCGGAGATGAAGCCCACCATGCCGGGGCCGCTGGTCGCGCTCGTCGCCCTCGCCGGCTCCCTTGCCGCCATCGCCAGTGCCGCGGGCGTCTTCCTTCGCGGTGACCTCGCCACGGATGCCTTCACGACCGTACGGGGCGAGGAGGTCGACGTCCTGACCGGCGGGATCTACCGGTTCAACGGGGAAGCCGTCGCGGCGGAGGGGGTCGGCTGGGACATCGTGACGTTGTTCCTGGTCGTCCCCGCCCTGTTCATCGCCCTGCCGGCGCTCCGCCGCGGCTCGACACGGGCGCTGCTGTTCTCGACCGGCGTCCTCGCGTACTTCCTCTATCAATACGCGGAATACAGCATGTTCCTGGCCTACGGTCCGCTGTTCCTGCTGTACGTCGCGACGTTCGCGACGAGTCTCACTGGCATCGCCCTGCTGGCGTCCCGGCTGGACCTTGCCACGCTGGCGGCGGGCGTGGACGCGCGGTTCCCGCGACGCGCCGTGACGGCATTCGGGGTGTTCGTGGCCGTCCTGCTCGCGGGGATGTGGCTGCCGCTGATCGCCCGCAGCTTCGGGCAGGCGGTGGTGCCGGAGCTTGACGGCGCGACGACCCTCGTCGTGCAGGCCTTCGACCTGGGGTTCCTTGTTCCGCTGGGCCTGTTCACGGCCGTGACGGCCTGGCGCCGGCTGTCGGTGGGGTACGTCCTGGGCGCGGTCCTCGTCGTCAAGGGTGCGGCGATGGGCGCGGGCATCGCGGCCATGCTCATCGTTGAGGCGATGGTCACCGACGTCGTGCAGATCGTGCCGATCGTCCTGTTCGCCGCGATCTCGCTCGTGAGCCTCGCCCTCGGATGGCGGGTCTACGGCAGCATCGACGCGCTCCCGCATCTCGCCGGGTCGCCGACCGTCGGGAGCATGGCGCATCGCGCCGCACATGGTTGACCGCGCGGCACATGGTTGACCCCGCCGTCCGGTCAAGCGAACGGCGGGGTCCGAAGGTCGCGCGGGGGTAGGGTCGCGGCAGGCTGACTACGAAGCGGAGGGCGACGCGCTCGGGTTGACCTTGTCGCCGTCGCCGCCGGGGCCACCGTGGCCGCCACGGCCGAAGCCGTTGCCACGGAACCAGCCGCGGCCGTCGCCGGCAACGATGGCGTCGGCATCGATCGAGCCGTCCGCGCGCTCGCGGCCGGAGACGCCGATCGACATCTCGACGGTGACGTCGCCCAGGTCGGCGTCCTCGACGTCGGCGACCCGATACGTCGTGTCGGCACCGACATGGACGGTGACCGTGGAGCCGTCACGCTGCTCGATGACGATGGTGTCCGCCGTCTTCGACTGGACGGTGCCCACGACACGGTCGGCCGGGACCACCACGGTGAGTGCCTTGAGGGCGTTGTCACCGGTGGACTCGCCAAGGATGGCGACGTTCGTGCCGTTCGTGACGTCGGCCAGGGTCCCGTCGCCGCTCCCGAACTGGTACTCCGTGGAGCCATCCACGGTGATGGTCCAGATGGACCCGTCGCGGGTCGTCACCTTGAAGCCACTCGAACTGACGTCGCTGACCTCGCCGCGGACGCTCGGGACGACCACGACGATGGCCTCGACCGTGTAGGTGCCGTCGTCGTTGCGCGTCTGGTGGATCCGGACCTCGTCGCCGACGGCGAGATCGGACACGGCGATGTCCTGGCCGCCCTTGGTGACATCGACCGCGTCGGTGACCGCGATGGTCCGGGTCCAGCCGTCGTCGGTCTTGAGGGACACGTTGTTGCCGCTGATCGCGGTGACGGTGATGTCGTTCATCCCGCGGCCGCCGTTGCGGCCGTGGTCGAAGGCTGCGTCGGACCCATCGACGAGGGGGTCGAAGACCGCGGCCGGGGCGAGCCCACCGGCGCCGGTCGCGCCGGACGTCGTGGTCGAGACCTGCGTTGGCGCCGGCTGCGGGCCGGCGGCGAGGGACGTCGCGACCGCACCGACCGCCAGGGCGACGGCGGCCCCGACGACGACGCCCGCCCGGAGCTTGCCGGGCCCGGCATTCCGGGTGGAGAAGGCGACGCTCCCTTCGGCGACGGGATCCCCGGCGCCGTCGGCGGGTACGGCGGTCCGCGCCTGGTCGGTGGCCGGTCGCAGCGGCTCCGCGATCGGCGCGTCGCCCGAGGTGGCGAATTCGTCTGGCGTTGGCATCGATGGCCTCCGGGTTGCGCGCCTTGTCCTTCGAAGGCGTCGACTGTGCCACACCCTGGGCCCCGTTCCTGAGTCGGTCATGAGAGGCCGGCACCGAAAGCGGTGCGCCGGAGCGACAGTCGCCGTGGGACCCGCGCGCGATACTTGGCCGCGTGACCGATCATCGATCCGCCGATCCTTGCCCTGATCCCCGCGTTCGAGGAAGGCCCGCGGATCGCGGCCGTGGTCGCCGCGACCGCTCGGTATCTGCCGGTGGTCGTGGTCGACGACGGCTCGTCGGACGACACCGCCGTGGTCGCCGAGGCGGCCGGGGCGACCGTCCTGCGCCAGGTACCCAACGCGGGCAAGGGAGCCGCCCTCCGCGCCGGATTCCGCCACGCCCTGGATGCCGGAGCCGAGGCGGTCGTCACGCTGGACGCGGACGGCCAGCACGACCCGGCCGAGATCCCGGCGTTCCTCGCCGCGTTCGCGGCGGCTCGCCCGGAGCTCATCATCGGCCAGCGGGATTTCGGCGGGATGCCCCCGGTGCGGCGACTCTCGAACACCATCGGCGGATGGGCGCTGTCGGCGGCGGTGGGACGGTCAGTCCCGGACAACCAGTCGGGCTATCGATTGATCGGCCGGACGCTGATGCGCCGGCTGCTCGACAGCGATGAGTCCGGGTTCGAGTTCGAGGTCGAGATGATCGCCCGGTGCATCGCACTTGGCCTGCCGATCGCCTGGGTCCCGATCCGGACCATCTACGCGGGCGAGCCGTCGCACATCCGGCCGTGGCGGCACTTCACGGAGTTCGTCCGCGTGACCCGCGACGCCCGCCGGATCGTCCGGGGTGGCTGACCGATGACGCCCGGTCGGTTCCGGGATCCTGCCGGCCCGGTCGCGCTCGTCGTCATCGCCGTGGCGCTCGGGGCGGTCACGCTCGTCGTCGCCCTCCTCGAATCGGGCGGGCTCGCCGACGCCTCCGCGGTGTACCTGCTGGCGGTGGTCGCGGTCGCCGTGCTCGCAGGGACGTGGCCTGCGGTCGCTACGGCGATCGGGGCATTCCTCGCGTACGACTTCCTCTTCATCGAGCCGCGCTACACGTTCACGGTCGCGGATCCGCAGGAGTGGCTGAACCTCCTGCTCCTGCTCCTGATCGGGATCGTGGTCGGGCGATTGGCGGGGATGTCGCGCGACCGCGCCAAGGCGGCGCTCGAAGGCGAGCAGGAGGCCCTGGCCTTGTTCAACATGAGCTTCGCGCTGGCCAGTCGGCCCGAGACGGTCTCGGCGTTGTCGGTCATCGCCACGATGCTTCGCGACGAGACCCGTGCCGAGCGGGTCTGGATCGAGGTCGGCGATTCGATCCCCGCCGATACGTCGCCGACCGCCGAGCGTCCACCGAAGTCGGCCGTGCACACCACCCTGCGGCGCATGCCCGGTGACGAGCCGGCCGAATGGGTCCGCGTTCATGCGCCCGCCCGCGGAAAGCGGTCGACGGCCGCACCGGCCGACATGATCTACCGGGTGGCCATCACGGCCGGAGAGCGGAGCTTCGGGTCGATCTGGGTCAGTCGGGCCCGGGCGGTCGGCGACCCGGATCATGGCGAGACGCGGATCCTCGCGGCCGCCGCCGACCAGATCGGTGGCGCCCTCGAGCGCGACCGCCTCCAGCGGGATGCGACGACGGCCGAGGTATCGCGGCGGAGCGACGCGCTCAAGTCGGCCCTCCTGGACTCCGTGTCCCACGACCTGCGGACCCCTCTCGCGTCGATCCGGGCGGCCGCCGGGACGTTGATGGACGCCGAGGTGGTCTGGCCCGACGAGCAACGCCGGGAGATCGCCGCGTCCATCGACCGCGAGGCCGACTGGCTCAACCGGCTGGTCACGAACCTGCTGGACATGAGCCGCATCGAGGCGGGCGAGCTCAAGCCAAATCTCGCCGTCTTCGACCTGCGCGATCTCGTCGAGCACGCGCTGAGCCGATCGATGGCCGGCCACGAGCGGCGCGCCGTCACGATCGACCTTCCCGAAGGTCTCCAGCCGGTGCTGGTCGACGAGGTCTACGTCGGGCAGGTGCTGGCCAACCTCCTCGACAACGCCGCGAAATACGCCGGGCCGGACGCTCCCATCTCGGTGTCGGCGGCGGTCCGGGACAACGGGACGATCCGGGTCACCGTCGAAGATGGCGGGCCCGGTGTCCCGCCGGAGTCGCTGCCTCGGCTCTTCGAGAAGTTCTACCGCGTCCCACGGCCCGGCGAGGGCTCGAGGCGGGGGACGGGGATCGGGCTCTCGGTCGTGCGCGGACTCGTCGAGGCGATGGGTGGCGCCGTCATGGCCCGGGCGAGCGACCTCGGCGGCCTTGCCGTCGACCTCGACCTGCGCGACCGGCACGGTCCAGGAGGACGCGTGAGCGGTCGCGAGGGAGCCGCGATCCTGCTCGTGGACGACGACGATGCGACGCGACGATCGGTCGGGACGTTCCTGCGCGGCGTCGGCTACCACGTCACGGAGGCGGCCGATGCTGGCGCGGCCACGGCGGCGTGGGAGGCGGCCCGGCCGGACGTGATGATCCTCGACCTGGGCCTGCCCGATCGCGACGGGTTGACGGTCATCCGCCACGTCCGCCGCGAGGGGACGACGCCGATCCTCGTCCTGTCCGTCCGGGATCGCGAGGAGGACAAGGTCGCCGCCCTGGACATGGGAGCCGACGACTACGTCACCAAGCCGTTCGGGATGACGGAACTCCGTGCCCGTGTCAGCGCGTTGCTCCGCCGAGTCGCCGGTCCGGCGGCCGACGCCGAGGGGATGGTCCGGGTCGGGACGCTGGTGCTGGATCCGAGCCGTCGGACGGTCACGGTCCGGGGGCAGGCGGTCCACCTGACGCCGCGGGAGTACGAGGTCCTCAAGGTGCTGGTGTCGCATGCCGGCCGTCTCGTCACGCACGGGCGACTGTTGCGCTCCGTGTGGGGCACGGCGTACAGCGACGAGGCGCACTACGTCCACGTCTACGTCAGTCAGATCCGCCGCAAGCTCGACGCTGCCGACCCGAGCGGGTCGATGCGCGCGTTCATCGTGGCCGAGCCGGGGGTCGGATACCGGGTCGCGGGAGGGTAGCCGCGCCCCACGCGACGCTCTTGAGGGGTTCTTGAGCGGTTGCCGCCACGTGGGCGGCCCTCGCCTCTTGGATGCGGGTGCGAGCGTGGAGGCATGGGAACCACCGCGTCCGAGTCATCGGATGTCCAGCGGACGATCGACCGCGAAGTCGACCTGATCGCGAGCGCGATCGACCTGGTCGCATCGGGGGGCGCGACGGCCACGACCGTGGCCGGCCTTCGTCTGGCCGATGCCGCGCTCGCGATCGTGCGACCGCGTGCCGACGCGAGCGGGGTCATCGTCGAAGCGCTGTGGGGCGCCGACGAAGGGACGACCGACGTGCGAGTCCACCGCATCGGCGAGGCGCACCTGTGATCGAACAGCCTTCGCACCTGCTCCTCATCGAGGACGATGAGTCGCTGGCCGGCCTCCTCGCGGCGCACCTGCGGTCGCGCGGCTACATCGTGACGGTCGCCCCGTCGGCGGAGGCAGCGGAGGTCGCCCTCGCGTCGGGTCTGCGACCCGGCCTCGTCCTGCTCGACATCAATCTCCCCGGGGAAACGGGCTGGTCCGTGCTGCGCAGCGAGGCGTTCGCGGCGGCTGGCCGGCCTCCGGTCGTGGTCGCGAGTGCGATGGCCATCAGCCCGGCACGGCTGCGCGAACTCGACGTCGCCGGATACCTGCCCAAGCCCTTCGCCCTGGACACCCTGCGATCCACGCTGGATCGCCTGCTCACCAAGGAGACCGACGCCTAATGACCGACCTGCAGGTCCTCCTCATCTTCGTTGGAGCCGTGGCCTTCTTCTCGGGCTACGTGCTGCTGTGCGAGCGGGTCGGTCGATGACCGGTATCGAGATCGTCGCGGCGATCACGGCGTTCCTGGTCCTGATCTACCTGCTGTGGGCCTTGCTCCGTCCGGAGGACGTCTGAACCGTGCTTCCGCTTGCTGACCTCCTGACCCTGTTCGCGTTCCTCGGGGTCATCCTCGTGATCACCCCGTTCCTGGGGCGGTACATCGCCAGGGTGATGGAGGGCGATCGGACGATCCTGAGTCCCGTGCTGCGACCCGTCGAGCGCGGCATCTACCGCGTCGCGCGCATCGACGAGACCGTCGAGCAAGGCTGGAAGGGCTATGCCATCTCCGTCCTGCTCATGGCCGCCATCGCCATCGTCGTCGGCTACGTGATGCTGCGGCTCCAGGACGCCCTGCCGCTCAACCCGAGCGGCGTCGCGTCGCAGAGCCCGGACCTCGCGTTCAACACCTCGGTCAGCTTCGAAACCAACACGAACTGGCAGAACTACGCGGGCGAGTCCGGGGCGAGCCATCTCATCCAGATGACGCTCCTGGCCGTCCGCAACTTCACGTCGGCCGCTACCGGGTTGGCCGTGGCCATCGCGCTGGTGCGCGGGCTGACCCGACGCAGCTCCGCGACCATCGGCAACTACTGGGTGGACCTCACCCGCGGCGTCCTGTACATCCTCCTCCCGATCTCGGTCATCGGCGCCATCGTGCTCGTCTGGCAGGGCGTCCCCCAGACGTTCGACGGACCGGCCACGGTCACCACCCTGCAGGGCGCGGAGCAGGTCATCGCCCGTGGCCCGGTGGCGTCCCAGGAGTTCATCAAGGAGCTGGGCAACAACGGCGGCGGGTTCTTCAACGCCAACTCCGCCCACCCGTTCGAGAATCCGACCCCGTTGACCAACTTCATCGAGATGGTCGCGATGTTCGCGCTCCCGTTCGCCCTCACCTACACGTTCGGCCGCTATGCCAAGGACCAGCGACAGGGCTGGGTCATCTTCGGCGCTATGGCCACGGTCTTCAGCGTCGGCGCCCTTGTCGCGATCGCGAACGAGGCCAGCCCGAACCCGTCGTTCCCCGCCGGCATCGACCAGGCCCTCGGCAACATGGAGGGCAAGGAGACCCGGTTCGGGGCCGGTGCTGGCGCCCTGTGGGCGGCCGTCACGACCAGCACGAGCACCGGTGCCATCAACGCCTGGCACGACAGCTTCCAGCCACTCGGCGGCCTCATCCCGCTCTTCAACATGCAGCTCGGCGAACTCACGCCCGGCGGGATCGGTGCGGGGCTCTACGGCATGCTCGTCGT
Source organism: uncultured Chloroflexia bacterium (assembly GCA_963743815.1). Taxonomy (GTDB): domain Bacteria; phylum Chloroflexota; class Limnocylindria; order Limnocylindrales; family CSP1-4; genus SPCO01. The sequence goes on from CAVURB010000004.1 coordinate 36,713, forward strand.
CGGGGCCATCCTGAGCGTCTTCATCGCCGGCCTGATGGTTGGGCGCACGCCCGAGTACCTGGGCAAGAAGGTCGAGGCCTTCGAGATGAAGATGGCGATGCTCGTCGTCCTGGTGCTGGGAGCCAGCATCCTCGGCTTCACGGCCGTCGCCTCGGTGACCGAGGCGGGCCTCGCCGGCCCGCTCAACGCCGGCCCGCACGGCTTCAGCGAGATCCTGTACGCGTTCAGCAGCCAGACCGGCAACAACGGGTCGGCGTTCGCCGGCCTGACCGGGAACACGCCCTTCTACAACGTCACCGGCGCCCTCGCGATGCTGCTGGGACGGTACGGGATGATCATCCCGATCCTCGCCCTGGCCGGCTCGATGGCCGCCAAGCGCAGCGTCGCGCCGTCGCTCGGCACGTTCCCGACGACCGGCGCCGCTGTTCGGCGTCCTGCTCATCGGCGTGATCGTCATCGTCGGCGCCCTGACCTTCTTCCCGGCCCTGGCGCTCGGGCCGATCGTGGAACAGCTCCTGCAGAACGCCGGGAGGCTCTTCTAGCCATGGTCATGCCAAGCGTCGACCTCGGACGCGGGACGCGCCGTTTCCAGCGCTACGTGCCTGTCGGGCGGCGCAAAGCCGAGCGGCGAGCCGCCCAAGTCCCGCGGGGTGTTCGACCCCGCCACGCTCCGGGCCGCCCTGCCCGAAGCGTTCCGCAAGCTCGATCCGCGTCAGCTGATCCGCAACCCGGTCATGTTCGTGGTCGAGATCACGGCCGTACTCGTGACGCTGATCGCCTTGGCCGACGTCACGGGCATCGAGCCGGCGACCGGGGCCGGCGGTCTCGGCTTCCAGATCCAGATCGCCGTGTGGCTGTGGTTCACGGTCCTGTTCGCGACGTACGCCGAGGCCATCGCCGAGGCTCGCGGCCGCGCCCAGGCGGCCACCCTTCGACGCACCCGCTCGGAGACCGTCGCGCATCGCCAGACAGCCGATGGGGCGCTGGAGGACGTCGGTTCGACCGAGCTTCGCAAGGGCGACGTCATCGTCGTCCGCGAGGGCGAGACGATCCCCGGGGATGGCGACGTCATCAAGGGCGTGGCCTACGTCAACGAAGCCGCCATCACCGGCGAGTCGGCGCCTGTGCTCAAGGAGCCCGGGACGGACATCCGGTCCTCGGTGACCGGTGGGACCCAGGTCGTCAGCGACACGCTGACCATCGTCGTGACCGCCGATCCGGGCGAGACGTTCCTCGATCGGATGATCGCCCTGGTGGAGGGTGCGAAGCGCCAGCGCACCCCGAACGAGATCGCCCTGGCCATCCTCCTGTCCGGCCTGTCCATCGTCTTCCTCATGGCGACGGTGACCCTGCGGCCCTTCGGGATGTACGCCGGTGCGACGCTTGACACGGTCGCGCTCGTCGCGCTCCTGGTGTGCCTCATCCCGACGACGATCGGCGGCCTCCTGTCGGCCATCGGCATCGCCGGCATGGACCGGGTCGCGCGGTTCAACGTGCTGGCCATGAGCGGCCGGGCCGTGGAGGCCTCCGGCGACGTCGACGTCATCCTGCTCGACAAGACCGGCACGATCACCTACGGCAACCGGCTCGCGTCAAGGATCGTGCCGCTGCCGGGCGTCGATGAGCGCGAGCTCCTGACGGCGTCGCTGCAGGCCTCGCTCGACGACGAGACCCCGGAAGGTCGCTCCGTGGTGACGCTCGCGCGCGAGCGCCTGGCCGCCCTCGACGTCGACCAGGCGGTCGACGAGGCGGCGCTCCACAGCGCCATCGCCGAGTCGATCCCATTCACCGCCGAGGCACGGGCGAGCGGGGTCCGGCTGACGGACGGGCGCACGATCTCCAAGGGGGCCGTCGACGCCATCCGCGAGAGCATCGACGGGATCGCCCCCGCGGAACTGGGCGTCATCAGCGACGAGATCGCCAGCCTCGGAGCGACGCCACTCGCCATCCGGGTCGACGACCGGATCCTGGGCGTCATCGAGCTCAAGGACACGGTCAAACCCGGACTCCGCGAGCGATTCGAGGAACTGCGCCGGATGGGTATCCGGACGATCATGATCACCGGCGACAACCAGCTCACCGCGCGGACGATCGCCGCGGAAGCAGGCGTTGACGACTTCGTGGCCCAGGCCAAGCCGGAGGAAAAGATCGCGATCATCCGGCGCGAGCAGGCCGAGGGCCATCTTGTCGCGATGACCGGGGATGGCACGAACGATGCCCCGGCGCTCGCCCAGGCCGACGTCGGACTCGCCATGAACAGCGGCACATCGGCGTCTAAGGAAGCGGCCAACATGGTCGACCTCGACTCGGACCCGACGAAACTCATCGAGGTCATCGCCATCGGCAAGCAGCTGCTCATCACCCGGGGCGCGATCACGACCTTCTCGATCGCCAACGATCTGGCGAAGTACTTCGCCATCGTCCCGGCGCTGTTCCTCACGGTCTATCCGGAGCTTGGCGCGCTCAACGTCATGGGTCTCTCGACGCCACAGAGCGCGATCCTCTCGGCGGTGATCTTCAATGCCCTGGTCATCGTCGCCCTCATCCCGCTCGCGCTCCGCGGGGTGGCCTTCCGGGCGGCGCCAGCCAGCGAGCTCCTCCAGCGGAACCTGCTGATCTACGGACTCGGCGGGATCATCGCCCCGTTCGTCGGGATCAAGCTCATCGATATCGTCCTGTCTGCCCTGAACCTTGCCTAGGAAGACCAGCATGACCACCTTCTTGCGCCATCAGGTCTACCCCGCCGTCGATGATCCTCGTGATGCTCACCGTGCTAACGGGCCTCGCCTACCCGGCCGCCATCACCGCCGTCGCCCAGACGGCCTTTCCCTCGCAGGCCAACGGATCGCTCATCTCGGTCGATGGGCGGGTCATCGGCTCCACGCTCATCGGCCAGGCCTTCGACGACCCGAAGTACTTCTGGGGCCGGTTGTCCGCGGCCGGCGCCGCTGGCTATGACGCGAACGCGTCGGCCGGTTCCAACCTCGGACCCACCAGCCAGGCCCTCATCGATCGGGTGGCCGAGTCGCTCGAGACCTATCGGGCCACGCACGGGGACGCCCCGATCCCGGTCGACCTCATCACGACCTCGGCATCCGGGTTCGACAGCCACATCAGCCCGGCCGGCGCCGAGTATCAGGTCGCACGGGTCGCGGAAGCGCGCGGGATGTCCGAGGACGAGGTCCGCGCAGCCGTCGCGCGCCACACCGAGGGTCGCCTGTTCGGCTTCCTCGGCCAGCCCCGGGTCCACGTCCTGGAGCTGAACCTCGATCTGGACGGCCTGCTGCGATGACCGAGCCTGGTGGTCGCGCGGACGACGACATGCGCCCTACCGCCGACGAGATGCTCGCAAGGCTCGGCAGCGTCGAGCGCGGCGAGCGTGAGCGCGGCCGGCTCCGTGTCTACCTCGGCATGGCCCCAGGCGTCGGCAAGACCTACCGGATGCTGGAGGAGGGCCACCGCCGGACGAAGCGCGGTACCGATCTCGCCGTCGGCTTCGTCGAGGCGCACGGCCGGCCGGAGACCGAGAAGTTGCTCGAGGGACTGGAGATCGTGCCCCGCCGGCGCGTGGAGTACCGCGGCGTGATCGTCGAGGAGATGGACACCGACGCGATCCTGGCACGCCACCCCACGGTGGCCCTCGTCGACGAACTCGCGCACACCAACGCCCCCGGATCCGAGCGGCCCAAGCGCTGGCAGGACGTCAACCTCCTGCTCGACGCCGGCATCGACGTCGTGAGCACGTGCAACATCCAGCATCTCGAGTCGGTCGCCGACGCGGTCGCGACGATCACGGGCGCACCGGTCAACGAGCGCATCCCCGACGAGGTCCTCGCAGCCGCCGACGAGGTCGAGCTCGTCGACATGAGCCCGTTCGCGCTTCGCCAGCGGATGCGCCACGGCAACGTCTACAGCGAGGACCGCACCCGCATCGCCCTCGACCGCTTCTTCACCGAGTCCAACCTGACGGCGCTGCGCGAGCTCGCCCTGCGGTTCGTGGCCGGTCGCGTCGATGCGCAGCTCGAGGACATCGCGGCCCTGCGGCCGCTCCAGAACGTCAGCGAGCGCGTGCTGGTGTTGATCGATGACTCGCCGGCGGCCCCGCGAGCGCTTCGTCGGGCGGCCGCGTCGGCGGCGGTGCTGCGCGCCCCGCTGCTGGCGCTGGTGGTCGAGACGCCATCGAGCGCCGGTGCGCCGTCCGAGTCGGCCCGACGGGTCCGCGAGGCGCTCGATGATGCGACCGACCTGGGGGCCGAGGTCGTCACGGTCGAGGCAGCAGACGTCGTCGACGGCATCGTCCAGGTCGCGTCGGCGCGGCGGGTCAGCCGACTCGTGCTGCCCCACCGCGTGACCTCGGCCATCGAGCGGATGCGGCGCCCGACCGTCGCAGAACGGGTCCTCGAGCGCCTGCCGTCGATCGAGATCGCCATCGTTGGCGACGCCCGTGAGACGACCGACGCCTATCGGATCGGGCGCGGCGACTGACCGAGCCGGGTGACGCCTGGCCGCGCCACGGCCGGGTCATCGGACGACCGTGGTACTGGCGGCTACCCCAAAGTACGGCTTGGAGCACCCCGTCGCTGACTCCTACAGTCTGCCTCGCAGCGGGCCGGACCCTACCCCTGAGTACCCCAGGGACCCGGAACCGTCGAGAAGTGCGCAGAACTGAGGCAACGACCACATGGCATCGATGGCCGTCAACGAACTGGGACCGATGCTCACCGCGACCGAAGTCGCCGAGATGCTCCACCTGCACGTCAACACGGTGAAGCGTCTGGGTGACCGGGGTGAGCTTCCTTTCTATCGCGTCTGCAAGCGGGGCGATCGCCGTTTCCGTCTTGACGACGTGATGAAGTTCCTCGCCCAGAACCGCTGATCCGTCGCGGGCCGATCGGGTCCGCGAATCTCGCGCCGTTCTGCGTTCCTGAGCGCCCGCCCCTGGGGGGACGGGCGCTCGTCGCTGTGCGGGGGACCGTCGCGATGTCGGTGCGCTCAGTCGCGCGGGATGGACGCCAACGTCTCCGCGAAGATCTCGACGGCCTCGCTCACCTCGGCACCGGATACGTCCAGCGGCGGGATCCAGCGCACGACCTCGTGCTGGCGGCCACAGGTGAGCACGAGGAGGCCGGCATCGGCGCAGGCGGCCATGAGTCGGTCGGGCAGGGTGCCATCGGGCTCACGGGTCGCGCGATCACGCACGAATTCCACCCCGATCATCATGCCCGGTCCACGCACGTCGCCGATCCGATCGTCCTCGGCGGCGATCCGCTCCAGGCCCGCCTTGAGCTCCGTCCCGCGCGCGACGGCGTTGTCGAGGAGTCCCTCGTCGCTGATGGTCTCGAGGACCGCCAGGCCGGCCGCAGCGGCGACCGGGTTCGCGGCATACGTGGACCCGTGCGCCCCACGACCCCAGCGCTCCTGGAGTGCCCGCGAGGAGACGATCGCGGACAGCGGCAAGCCGTTCGCGATCGACTTTGCGATGACGACCACGTCGGGGACGATCCCGGCGTGCTCGAACGCCCACATCTTCCCGGTCCGGCCATAGCCCGACTGGACCTCGTCCGCGATCAGCAGGATGCCGTGCTCGTCGCAGAACGCACGGAGCTCGCGCAGGAACTCGGGTGGGGCCTGCCGGAAGCCGCCCTCTCCCTGGACGGGCTCGATGAGGATCGAGGCGATCGAGGAGGGCGGGATCACGCTCGACGTCAGCGCGCGCAGGTCGTGCATCGCAGCCGCCACGGCCGCGTCCGCGTCGCCGCCGAACGCCTGGTAGACCGCCGGAAAGGTCGAGAGGTGGACGCCCGGCAAGAGCGGCTCATACCCGGTCCGGTAGTTGATGGCCGAACTCGTCACGGAGGTCGCACCCCATGTCCGGCCGTGGAACCCGCCCCGGAACGCGATGATCCCGGGCCGGCCGGTGACGCGCCGGGCGAGCTTGAGGGCGCCATCGATGGCTTCCGAACCGGAATTCAGGAACATCACCGAATCGAGCGGGTCGGGGAAGGTCGCGGCGAGCGCGGTCGCGAGTTTCGAGATGGGCTCGGTGAACCCGATCGCCGAGATGGGTCCGATGAGCCGGTCCACCTGGGCATGGATGGCCGCCGTGACGCGCGGGTGCGTGTGGCCCAGCGCCGTGACCGCGATGCCGTTGGCGAAGTCCAGGTACGCCCGGCCGTCGGTGTCGTAGAGGCGATGGCCCTGGCCGTGGCTCCACTCGCGTTCGAAGTAGCGACCCAGGACAGGCGTGAGGTTCGGGGCGGTGTCCATGGCCCTGAGTGTATCGGCCGGAACGGGGGCGCGAGGCGGCGTGCGGCCGCGTAGGATGCCGTCATGGTCGACTTCACGCTCACCGACGAGAACAAGCTCGTCCAGCACGCCGCTCGCGCGTTCGCCGAGGCCGAGATCATGCCCAACATCCGGGCGTGGGACGAGGACGGTGGCTTCCCGCGCGAGCTGTTCAGCAAGCTGGCCGAGCAGGGCTTCCTGGGGGCTCCCATCCCGGAGGCGTACGGCGGGTCGGGGATGGACTACATCAGCTTCGCCCTGCTGTGCGAGGAGCTGGAACGTGCCGACACCTCGTTCCGCGTCATCCAGAGCGTCCATGTAGGTCTCAACTCCCTGACCCTGCTGCAGTGGGGGAACGAGGAGCAACGGCAGCGCTGGCTCGTCCCGCAGGCCCGCGGCGAGAAGGTCGCCACGTTCGGCCTGACCGAGCCCGGCGTCGGGACGGATGCCGCCTCCCTCCAGACGACCGCCCGACGCGACGGCGACAGCTACGTCCTCAATGGCCAGAAGCTGTGGATCAGCCTGGCCGACCTCGCCGACCACTTCCTCGTCTTCGCGACCGTGGACCGCGACAAGAAGCACAAGGGCGTCACGGCGTTCCTCCTGGAGCGCGGGATGGCCGGCCTGACCACGGGCACGCTCCACGGGAAGCTCGGGATCCGCGCCGGCAACACCGGCCTCATCAATCTCGACGGCGTGCGGGTGCCGGCCGAGCACCGGATCGGCGAGGAAGGAGAGGGCTTCCTCATCGCGATGAGCGCCATCGACCAGGGGCGCTACACGGTCGCCGCCGGCGCCGTCGGGCTCGCCCAGGCGTGCATCGATGCCAGCGTGAAGTACGCCCACGAGCGCCAGACGTTCGGCGAGGAGATCGGCCGCCACCAACTGGTCAAGCAGATGATCGCGACGATGGTCCGCGGGACCGAGATCGGGCGGCTGCTGGTCTGGCGCGCTGGCTGGCTCAAGAACCAGGGCGTGCGCAACACGCGCGAGACGTCCGTCGCCAAGTGGCACGCGACGGATCACTCGGTCCAGGCCGCCCTCGACGCGATCCAGATCCACGGGGCGAACGGATACAGCAACGAGTTCCCCGTGGAGCGCTACCTGCGCAACTCGAAGGCCGCGGTCATCTACGAGGGCACGAGCCAGCTCCACACGCTGATCCAGGCGGACTACGCCATGGGCTACCGCGAGGACCGGCCGTTGCGCTGCGAACCGTGGCCCGCCCAGGGCTGGGTGCGGCCGAGCGCCTGACGGAGCGGCGCCGGGCGCGACATCCCGACTACCCGGCCAGGACCGCGACCTCGCGCGTGAGCCGTGCCGCCGTCGCGCCGACGGTCCGCAGCAGGTTCCGCAACACCTGCGCGGCGACCTCCGGTCGCTCTGCGAGAAGCTCGTCGAACGCATCCACCGACAGGAAGAGGCAGGCGACCTCCGAGTCCGCATGGATGTCGGCCGTGCGCCGGCCGCCATCGAGCAGGGCCGACTCCCCGAAGGTCATCCCCGGGCCCAGGGTGGCGAGCCGCCGGCGACCGCCACCGGGCAGGTCGATCGAAACACTGGCGCGACCCCGCTCCACGAGCACCAGGCCATCGGCCGCCTCGCCCTGCTCGACGACGCGCGATCCGTGCGCGTACAGGCGACGCTCCAATCGGGAGGCGACCGCGGCAAGGCCATCCGGGCCGAGGCCGCGGACCAGAGCCTGGTCGGCGAGGGCTACCGCCTCCACCGTGGGCTGGTCCGCATCCGCGAGGAGTCGCTCCTCAGCGACCTCCAGGGCCGCGTCCAGGTCGTCCGTGGTGAGGAGGAGTCCGCCGCCGTCGCGCGCCACGGCACGCTCGATCGCGGCGATCGTGGTCACGAGCCGATAGCGCCCGGCCAACAGCACCTCGACCCCGGAGCTCGACAGCCCGGCGATGAGGTCACCGAGCAGATCGACGGCGGCGGGATCGATGCGCGTCACGCGCCCCACGTCGAGGACGAGCAGGTCCAGCGCTGCGGGGGTCGCCGTTGCCTCCTCCACGGTCTGAGCGATCACGTCCGGGGTAAGGAAGGAGAGACCGCCCTGGAGTTCGACCACGAGGCAGCGGGATCCCGCGACCGCGAGCGCCGATCGCTGCGCGGGTGACCGACCCCGTTTCGACCCGACCTCCGACAGGCGATAGGTGGCGCGGATAGGGCCGGCGGATGGCCCATCGCCGCGCAACGGGTGGAGGCCGAGATCGCGGACGAGGTCGCGGCAGACCCGCACCCCACGGACGCTGTTCCCGCTCGGATCGAGGGGCGGCGAGAACACGGCGATCCCGAGACGACCGGGGACCACCACGAGGATCCCGCCCGACACGCCGCTCTTGGCCGGCAGGCCCACCGAGTACAGCCACTCACCGGCACCGTCGTACATGCCGCACGACGCCATCACGGCGAGGACGGCCTGCGTGCTTGCCGCCGAGATGGCCCGTTCGCCGGTCACCGGGTTCACGCCGCCGTTGGCGAGCGTCGCGGCCATGACCGCGAGGTCTGCCGTCGTCACGGCGATCGAGCACTGGGCGAAGTAGCGATCCACGACGGCATCCGGATCGCCATCGATGGCGCCCGAGGCGCGCAGGAGCTGGCCGATCGCGCGATTCCGGTGACCGGTCGCCCGCTCCGACTCGAGGACGGTCGGGTCGATCGCGAGCGACCGCCCGGCGAACCGTCGATAGCCTTCGAGGAGGCTCGGCAGCGGGGCGAGGCCGTCCCGCGACCCGATGAGCCCGGCCGCCGCGATCGCCCCGGCGTTGACCATCGGGTTGAGCGGCATCCCGGTCCCTGGGGCGAGCGTGATGGCGTTGAACGCCTCGCCCGTCGGTTCGACACCGATCCGCGCCCGGACCGCGTCCTCGCCGAGGTCGTCGAGGACGAGCCCGTACGTGAGTGGCTTGGAGATCGACTGGATCGTGAACGGGACGGCGGCGTCGCCGACCTCGTGTCGTCGGCCGTCGAGGGTCACGGCGGCGATCCCGAACCAGGACGGGTCCGCACGACCCAGGTCGGGGATGTACGTGGCGACGGCACCGTCGCGGGCGCGTCGATGTCGCTCGTGGCTCCGTCCGAGGTAGGCCGTGAGGGGCGAGACCACCGTCGTGGGGCCGGACCGCGGGTCACCCGGGTCAGGTCGGGGTCCGAGGTCGTCGTGAGGGGCCGGCGCGCGTCGCGGACGGTGTGCAACGGACTGCCGGGCCTCGATGGTCACGGGCGCCTCCTGACGGATCCGGCCAGCGCGAGACCGCGGTACTGGCGCACAGTGAGCGTAGGCACGCGCTGTGGCCCCGGACAAGGTCATGCGGGGGCTCGTTCTGAACCGCATCGGCGATGACGCCGAGGAGCAACGGTCCCGCGACCGGGCCGACGCGCTGGGAGGATCGGTGGCGACACCTTGGACGGACCGCGACCTCGCGACATTGGCTGCGCTCGCGACCACGTTCGTGCGCCGGTGACGACGGGGAGCGACGTGCAGCGCTCACGGTCGAGGCGCTCGAGCGCGCCGCGGATCCGAGCCAGGTCGCCCAGCTGCGTGTCGTCCTCCGCGCGATGGAGTCGCGGGTCGCCAATGCCGCGCTGGGGGCCGGCGCCACGCCGTTCTCGAAGATGACCCAGGAGGACCGCGAACGCTATCTGCTCGACTGGGGCCGTTCGCGGATCGCCCAGCGGCGGACGGTGTTCAGCAGTCTGCGCAAGCTGCTGACGTTCCTGGCCTATGCCGATCCGGGCCACGATGGCGCCAACCCGCGCCACGTCACGATCGGCTATCGGCCTGAGTGGCCCCCGGTCACCGCCGGCATCACGCCGATCGTGCCGCACGCCCTCCCATTCGATTCGGGCGACCCCGACGAGCCCCTCTGGTTCGATGCGGACGTGGTCGTCGTGGGCTCGGGGGCCGGTGGCGGCGTGGTGGCCGCGGAGCTCGCCCGAGCCGGCCGTTCGGTGGTCGTCCTGGAGGCAGGGCCCTTCGTCGACGAGCGGTCGATGCCGGCCGACGAGCTCGACGCGTTCGCCCGCCTGTATCTCAACCATGGCCTCCTCGCGACCTGGGACAGCTCGGTGACCCTGCTGGCCGGCTCCGGGGTCGGCGGCGGGACGCTCGTCAACTGGATGACGACGATCCAGGCGCCAGCGGCCGTCCGCGAGGAATGGCGGCGCGACCACGGCCTCGACGGGCTCGAGGACGGCGCCACGTGGTCCGAGGACGTTGCGATCCTCGAGGGAGAGATGGGGGTGATGACCACCGCATTCGTCCCGCCCAAGGATGACGCGATCCTGCGCGGCGCCGAAGCGCTGGGCTGGGAGGCGGCGCCGACGCGGCGCAACACACCCGGGTGCGACGACTGCGGGAGTTGCGGGTTCGGGTGTCGACGCGGGACCAAGCAGTCGGGGATCCGGTCGCACCTCGCCTGGGCGTTCGCGGCGGGTGCGCGGATCGTGCCGCGGGTCCGGGTCACGCGGGTCCTGCTCGAGGCTGGTCGTGCGACCGGTGTGGAGGGCCTCGCACTCGTTCCTGATCCCGTCACCGGCGAGCCGATCCCGGATCCGACCGCGCCGGGAGGCGTCCGCGTGCGTCGCCTCGTCGTGCACGCACGCCAGGTCGTGGTCGCGGCCGGAGCGTTGCGGACACCCGCCGTGCTGGAGGCATCCGGCCTTGGCCATCCGGCGATCGGCCGCTACCTCCAGGTGCATCCGGTCAGCGGCGTCCTCGCCCGCATGCGGACACCGGTGGAGATGTGGCGCGGCCCGATGCAGGGCGCCCGCTGCCTTGAGTTCGGCGAGTCCGAGCCGGGTCGCCACGGGTACGCGATCGAGTCGGCGCCCGGCCACCCGGGCCTGATCGCGCTGGCGCTGCCGTGGGAGGGTGCCGACGGACCACGCCCGGTTGATGGAGGACGTGCGCTACCTCGCGCCGCTGATCGGCGTGACCCGGGACGGCGGCACGGGTCGGACCTCGGTGACGCGGTCCGGGCGCATCCGCCTCGACTACCGCCTGGATGCGACCGGAGTGGCCACGCTCCGGCACGCCATCGACCGGATCTCGCGGCTCGCACGCGCGGCCGGCGCCATCGAGCTGGTGGTTCCCGGCGCGGCGTCCGCTCGCTATGTCGCCGCGTCGGCGGCCGGCGCCCGATCGGACGATGCGACATTCGAGCGCTACCGCGCGTCACTGGCCACGTTCGACTTCGGGCCGAACCGGGGGACGGTCGTGTCAGCCCACCAGATGGGCACGGCCCGGATGGGCGCGGCCCCGCGCGACCACGCCTGCGATCCCCACGGTCGCGTTCGCGTGTCGGACCGCGGCGACCAGACCGTCGGGGGCCTCTATGTCGCCGACACGTCCCTCTTCCCGACGGGCATCGGGGTCAACCCGATGCTGACCGTGATGGCGCTGGCTCGACGGGTGGCGAGGACCGTCCTGGCGGAGGGGTGACCGCCCCCCGGGGTCGCGGCGCGTGCATGCGTCCCCGTGACGTGACGATGAGCGCGACCGCAGCCACGATGACGGCCCCTGCGACGAGCGTGCGGGCATCGATGGGTTCCTGCAGGACGATCGCGCCGAGGATCACTGCGACCACCGGGTTGACGTACGCGTACGTCGCGATGAACGGCAACGGCGCCACGCGGAGCAGCCAGCCGTACACGGTGAATGCGAGCAGGCTGCCGATGAGCGTCAGGTAGACGAGGGCCCAGAACGACTCCGCCGACACCGCGGCCGGATCGAATCGCCCGAACTCGCCGGTGACCGCCGCCATACCGGTCAGGACGAGCCCGCCGGTGAGCATCTGGGCTCCCGTCGAGACGAGTGGCTGGCGGGGGAGCAGCGCCCGATGCGAGGCGAAGAGCGAGCCCGCGGACCAGGCGATCGGCGAGAGGATGATCGCGAGGAGTCCCGACCGGGTCAAGCGCACCGGCCGTCCCGAACGCCGTGGGTCCCACGAGGATGGCCACGCCGGTGAACCCGACGACGATCCCGATGACGGCCAGTCGCGGCAGCCGCTCCCCGAGGAAGACGCGCCCGAAGATCGCCACCCAGACGGGCATCATCGCGATGAGGAGCGCGGCGATGCCAGAGGGGATCGTCTGCTCTCCGTAGGCCACCATCCCCATGCCGCCGCCCAGCAGGAGCGCGCCGACGATCGCGCTGTCGCGCCACTCGCGCCGGGTCGGGGCCACGAAGGCGTGGCCGCCGCGCGCGACGGACCAGGTCAGCAGGACGAGCCCCGCCAGGACGAAGCGGATCGCCGCCATGAGGAACGGGGGGATGGTCTCGACGGCGACCGCGATGCCGAGATACGTCGAACCCCAGACGATGTAGAGGACGAAGAGGCCCAGCCAGATGGCCCCCCGATCGGGCCGGGGAGGAGGACGGCTTGGCATAGGCGACTGGTCCAAGCGCCCAGCATAGGACCCACCGTCAAGCGGGTTCCTCGTCACGCGGCGACGGCGGCCCCGGAGTCGGGACGGCAGACGCTGCACGGACGATACCCGGCCGTGGCGGCCGACCGAAGCGACCGGAAGGGCACCCGGTGCGCGTCCGTGATGCGACGGGCGTGGCGACACGTTGGCAGGCAGACCACGTGCGTGGTGTCGGAACCGTAGTAGCGGATCCCCGACGCTGCCAGGCGCTCCAGCCCCTCGGGATCCAGCCCTTCGCTGCGCAGGATCGTCCGCTTGTTGGCGGGACCGCCCAGCGAGTACTGCCCGATCGTGCCGTCGGTGCGGACCACGCGATGGCACGGGACGATGAGCGGTACGGGGTTGTGTCCGAGCGCCGTCCCCACCGCCCGGACGGCGCGCGGCCGGCCGATCTCGGCGGCGATCCAGCCGTACGGCCGGACCTCGCCCCTCGGGATCTCGAGGGCCTTGAGCCAGACGTCGCGCTCGAACTCGGTGTGTCCCCGCAGGTCGAGGTCGATCCGAGCGCGACGGTCGCCGTCGAGTCGCGCGGCGATCGCCGCCGCGAGGCGCGACGGCACGCCCTCCGTGGAGCGGTAGGCACCCCGGCCGGTCGCGGCGAGATGGCGCGCCTCGAAGACGTCATCGTCCAGCTCCGCGTCCACGAGCGACACGCCGCGTCCGTTCCAGGCCACGACCAGGGGGCCGATCGGCGAATCGATCCGTGCGAAGTAGTCGGCCAGCCCCGTCTCGACGAGGACCGCGGGCCGCAGGGTCGCCGGCGCAGGCATGAGCAGGTGGCTGAGTCCGGTCTCGATGGACCGGTCGGTGGTGGTCATGCGGTCATCTCCTCGCGCCCGGATCGGGCCTCGGCTTCGAGCATCGTGCGCAGCAGGGCGATCCCCCGGTGGACCTGGGCCTTGACCGTGCCCTCAGGTCGCCCCAGGGCGACCGCCGCCTCCGGGTAGGAAAGGCCATCGACATGGCGCAGGACGACCGCCGCTCGATAGGCGGGCGGGAGCCGGAGCAGCCGGGTTCCCCATACCTCCCGCTCGTCGCGGCGCTGTGCGATCGACTCCGGCGACTGGCCGGTCGGGGCTCCGGGTTCGGCGATCCGACCAGTCGGGATCGTCAAGGGACAGCGGCACCCCGGCCCGACCTCCGCGCCGGGCCAGACGATTGCGGCACAGGTTCAGGACGATCGTCGCGAGCCATCCGCGCAGGCGCAGCTCGGCGATCCGCGTGGCGTCGTAGTCGGCCATCGCCCGATAGGCGCGGACGAGGGCGTCCTGTGCCGCTTCCTCCGCGTCGTGCGGGTCGCCCAGCATCCGCAGGGCGATGGAATACAGCCGGTCCTGGTGGTCCGTCACGAGCGTCGGGAAGGCGCCATCCAGGTCCCGGACGAGGGCCGCGATGAGCCGCGCATCGGCGTCATGCGACGCAGTTCGGTCCGTCTCGATCGTGTCCATCACCTTCGAGAACCACCGTCGCCCGCGAACCGTTGCATGACCCTACGGTACCCCGGGCGCATCGGTCCGGCGGCACCGGCGTCGTGCGACAATCGACGCGATGGGCCACGACGACCGCTTCGACGACCTGATCGCCAGTCTCGGCGGATTCCACAGGACGTGGCTCGTCTACCTCGGACTGGAGCTCGGGTTGTTCGCGGCGATCCGGGAAGCGGGACCCGCTGGCGTGTCCGCGACGGATCTCGCGACCTTCACCGGGACGCATCCCCCCGCCGTCGAGACGTGGGCCTGGGCCGCCGATGCGCACGAACTAGCGCTCCTCGAGGACGGCCGGCTCACGATGGACGCGGACGTCGCCGCGATGCTGCTCGACGGCGAACGAGCCGATCACCTCGGCGGCCAGTTCGTCCACGCCGTCACCGCATCCATGGATTGGGGTGGGATGGCCGACTTCTTCCGGACCGGGCAGCCCATCGCCGACCGCCCGGATCGCTATCGGGCGGCGATCGAACGCCTGACCCGCCAGGACATCGCGGTCTTCTTCCAGGAGGTCCTCGCCGCGCTGCCCGCAACTGGTCGCGGACCTGTCCCGCGGCGGCCGCGTGGTCGGACGTCCACTGCGGCGGCGGTCGATGGCTCGTCGCGATGGCACGGCGCTTCCCGGAGCTGTCCCTGGTCGGAGTGGAGTTCGAGCCCGATTCGGTGGCGCGCGCCCGCGCGACGATCGCGGCGGAGGGCCTGGCCGACCGGATCGAGATCCGCGAGGCCAGGGCGACCCAGCCCGGCGACCAGGGTTCATACGACCTCGTCTACTTCCAGTACGCCCTCCATCAGTTGCCCGATGCAGAAGCGGTCCTGCGAGCGGCGTGGGCCGCCATCCGCCCGGGCGGCCGGATCCTCGTCCTTGACTGGCCGTTGCCGTCCGAGCCCGAGGAGTTCCGGACCCGCCACGGCGAGCTCATCGCCGGCGTCCAGCTGGACGAGCTCTATCAGGGGACAGCGCTCGCGACCCGCGGGCAGTTCCTGGCGTGGTTCGCCGAGGCCGGCCTGCCGCCACCGGGCGTCATCGACCTTCCGTCGGGCGCGACCGCCTTCGTGGCCGAACGCCCGGTCTGACGCCGCGGGTCGATCGGCCGTCCTTCGCAGCCGGGTCAGCTGATCTCGAACGTGCCCGTCATGTCGGAGTGGATCCGGCAATGGAACGCGTACTCGCCGGGCTCCGTGAACGTCAGGGCACCGTCGCTCCCTGGCCCAGGTTCTCGGTCGTGCACGGCTCGTCGTCGAGGGTCGCGGTATGGGGCACCGGATCCTCGTTGGTGAACGCGATGACGTCGCCGACCTTCGCCTGGACCCTCCCCGGCGAGAACGCCCGCCCGCCCATCGCGACCTCGACGGTCGCCGGGTCGGTGGTGGGCATGCAGACCGTCGAGGTCGGCGCTTCAGAAGCAGGCGCCTCGGACGCAGGCGCCTCGGAAGCAGGCGCCGCCGATACCGGTGGCGCGGACGCTCCAGTGGACGCGCCCGCCGCCGCCACAGGCGGCAAGGACGAGCGACAGGACCGTTGCGAATCCGAGGATCGATCGACGCGACATGGGGCCTCCTCGCGCGGCGCCGGACCATGGACGCCTCCGCTGTTGGTACGTTCGCACGCCGCGTCCGGTTTCGTATGGTTGTCGCGACATGCAGCCCCGCATGGATTTCGACGTCGTCCGCCGGCTCCTGCGCCACGAGGCCCAGGTCCACGCCGTCCCGTCCCGGGTGCTGCGCGACCTCGGCGACGCGCATCCTGCTCCATGATCCCGCCGACGCCGAACCCTTCTGGAACCGGCTCGAAGCCGTGCGCTTCCCGTCCGAGCCCGAGGCCTTCGACCAACGCCTGGCCGAGATCCGGCGTCCTGTTCGCGAGCGTCGGTCGCCAGCCGCACATCTGGCTCCTGCCGCCGTACGACGCCCCGACGGACCTCTTCGCACGACTGGTCGCGAATGGCTTCGAGGATGCCGGCGCCGGCCATCTCATGGCCACGACCGATGTCACGCCCGCCCGCATGGCGCTCGCCGAGACAGGTGATCCAGCGCTCCGGATCGATCGGTTCGCGGGCCTGCACGGGTCGGAAGCCGAGCCCGTCGCCGCAGCCATCGTCGGGGTGCTCCTGGCGGCGTTCGACGTGGGGGAGGAGCGGCGAGCCGGCGTCATGGTCGAGACGCTCGCGACGCTCGCGCGACGCGCGATTCACCCATTACCTCGTGCGCCTCGACGGGCGCTCCTGCCGCGGTCGCGCGGCGCGCGACGTTCGATGGCATCAGCTACCTCTCGTCGATCGGGACGGTCGCCGCGGTGCGCGGCCGAGGAGTGGGTCGGCGCGTCACTGCCGCGGCGACCGTCGACGCGTTCGACGTCGGCAGCGAGGTCGTCCATCTCGGCGTGTTCGCGGACAACGTGCCGGGCAAGCGGCTCTATGAGCGACTCGGGTTCGCGTTCGTCGGCGAGCCCGGACCCGACATGCTCCTCGTCGGGTCGCCGGATCACGGGCGGATGACGCAGCGATCGGCAGGCGCGCCGCTCGCCGTCGGCTGGGCGACGGTCGACCTGGATCGGGCGGCACGGGAACTCTCCGCCGCGCTCGCGTCCCGGGGGCCGATTCGCTCCAGCCCCGGATTGCGCCATCCTGGGCGCTCGATGCCGGCTCGGGCGGGCGCGCGACGCTTCGGCCGCCGGCGCGCCGGTCGTGGTCCTGCTCGAACCGTCCACCGAGGGCCGCCTCGCGGCGACGCTGGCTCGCCATGGCGAGGGCTGGTGTGCGACCTGGGAGCCGGACGAGGGTGACGGGCACGACCAGGAGCCGATGCCGGTCGTCCTGCCCGGCCCGATCGGGTCCGGAGCGCCTGCTCGCCGGCGGATCGGTCTTCGGACCGCATCGCCTGCTGGTGCGGGCGGCTACCATCGGGTCATGACCGAACCCGTCCTGTCCATCCGTCCCGCGGTCGCCGCCGATGCGGACGCCATCGCCGCGCTGTTCACCGATGAGGGCTACCCGGCCGGACCCAGCGACATCGTGGAACGGCTCGGTCGGTTCGCCTCGCCCCACTCGCAGGTCCTCGTCGCGGAGCGCGACGGCGCCATGCTCGGGTTCATCGCGTTCCACGCGCTGCCGCGGTTCGAGCATGACGACCGGATCGTGCGCATCCTCGCCCTCGTGGTCGACGCCGGTGCCCGTGAGCGCGGGGTCGGACGCGCCCTCATGGCGGAGGCCGAGGGCATCGCGACCGAACTCGGTGCCGCGTTCATCGAGGTGACGGCCGGCCACCATCGCCCCGACGCCCGGCGGCTGTACGAGTCGTGCGGCTACGACGGGTCCGTCGCCGCGTACTTCAGGAAGAAGCTCTGACCGATCGCCCCACGCCGCCCGACGCGCCGCTGCGGCCCAGTCCCAGGGCCGGCAGCGGGTTCCCGCGCCTTCGCCTGCGCGAAGGTGCGGCGGAACTGCTGGACCTCCCGTGGGAGCGGCCGCTCGAGGCGTGGGCCGGCGCCGAGGCTGGATCACTGGGCGGGATGCGGTTCCGTGAGCTCCCGGTGGGGCCGTCGCGACATCTCGTCCGCTTCCTCGTCAGCGATCGGCCGGACCTACGCGCTCAAGGAAGAGCCGCTCGATGTCGCGCGGACCGAGTTCGAGGTCCTGCGCCATCTCGTGACCCTGGGCCTCCCCGCCGTGACGGCGGTCGGGCTCGCCGAGGCGCCAGAACGCGAGGCGGCCATCCTGGTCACCGAGTACCTCGACTTCTCGATCCAGTACCGGCGCCTCCTGATGCGGTTCCCCCTGGGCCCAGGGCCGTACCGCGACCGGCTCCTGGATGCGATGGCGTGGCTGCTCGTGGACCTGCACCGGGCGGGTGTCTTCTGGGGAGACTGCTCGCTCGCCAACACCCTGTTCCGCCGCGATGGCGACAAGATCCAGGCGTTCCTCGTGGATGCCGAGACGAGCGCGATCTACCCGTCGCTCTCGGACGGCCAGCGTGTCCTACGACCTGGACATCCTCGTGGAGAACGTGGCGTTCGGACTCGCCGATCTCGGGGCGATGCAGGGCCGGCCCGACGCCGCCGACGATGCGGTGGATGCGGCCGAGACGGTGCGCTCGCGGTATGCCGCCGTGTGGGACGAACTCCAGCTGGAACCCGAGCTGCAGGCCGACGATCGCCACGCGGTCCGGGCGCGGATCCGCCGGCTCAACGACCTCGGGCTTCGCCGTGGACGAGATCTCCCTGGAGCCGACCGGGAGCCACCAGGGGGCGGTCCGCCTCAAGGTCGTGGTGGCCAATCGTCGGTTCCACTCGCGCGAGTTCCAGCGGCTGACCGGGATCGCTGCCCTGGAGGGCCAGGCCCAGCTGCTGCTCAACGACCTGCGCGAGTACCGCGCCTGGCTCGAGTTCGACTGGGGCCGCCCCATCGACGAGACGATCGCCGCGGAGCGCTGGATGGAGGACGTCCTCGAGCCGACGCTGGCGACGCTCCTTCCGGCGATCGGCCCGGGTCGCGACCCGCTGCAGGCGTACTGCGACGTGCTCGAGGAGAAGTGGATCCTCTCGGAGCTGGCCGGGACCGACGTCGGGCTGCGGGCCGCGATCGATGCCTACATCGGCCTGGGCGCGCCCGCGCCCGAGGCGGACGGCCGCAGCGGTGCGACCGCGGATCGGGCTCGACATCGACTGGTCGAGCGGGTTCGAGGACGACCCAGCCGATGACGCCGCTGGCCGACCTCATCGACGACGTCGACGAGGACGACGAACGCCGGACATGACCGCGGACCCGGCCGCACGAGGCGACCGGGTCCGTCGGGTGGTGTGCGTTCGGGCCGCGAGGGCGGCCGGGGACTAGAAGGCGTCGCGCCCGTCGGGGGTGATCTGGACGCCGAAGCCCGGGAGCGTCCCGACCGGGCTCAGGAACCCGACCGCCCAGACCGTGAGGGCGCGGTTGCGGGGCAGCTTGACGTCGTCGAGCTTGAGGACGACCGAGTTCGTGCCGGCGGCGACGATCCGGATGTCCCACTTGATCGACTTGCCGGTGTAGGGGTTCTTGGCCGGGAGCGGGAGGTAGGACGACTTCTCGCCGAAGGACAGGTCCTTGACGACGCGGACCCACCGCTTGCCGATGCGGACCTGGATGTCCACCGCGGGGGCATCGGGGCTCGTATGGGCGACGCGCACGAGGGCCAGGTTGCGCCAGGCGCGCTTCTGGTCCTTGAGCACCTTGAGCTGGAGCGCGCCACCGTCGCCGGTGAGCGAGCCGATCGCCGCGACCGTGACCGGCGTCCGGCCGACCGTGACGTTCCGGGAGAGCGCGGCGGGATCCTGCCGCGGTGGACGGGGAGACCTTGACCTCGATGAGGTAGGAGCCACGCGGGACGGACAGGTACGGGCTGACGGTCCCGAACGTGACGCCGGTCAGGGTCTTGCGCGCCGTTCACGTAGATGTCCACGGCCGGGGTATCCGGGCTGTTGTGGAACGCGCGGATCTTGCCGTTGGATGAGGCGGACGCGGCCGCAGGAAGGGCGAAGGCCAGGACGAGGAGCGTGGTCAGGGCGATCAGGGCCGCCCGCGAACGTCGACGCATGCGATGAAGTCCTCCAAGGTTGGTTGCGTGGACTCGGGACACCGACCTCTTCGCCGGTCGGTGCGATCCGGATGGTGGTCACGCCCGGCCACGACTCGCATGCCGCACCCAGGTAGCGGTGCGCGGCCCGGGATGGCACCATCTCCGCGTGACCGAGACGATGGTGGATCCGGTGGTCCGGGTCCGCGGACTCACCAAGCGCTACGGCGACATCCAGGCGGTGGACGGCATCGATTTCGACGTCCGCCGCGGCGAGGTCTTCGGTCTGCTCGGACCCAACGGTGCCGGCAAGACCACGACCGTCGAGATCCTCGAGGGCCTGCGCTCACCGGATGGTGGCGAGGTCACGGTCCTCGGCCTCGATGTCGCGAAGGACGTCGACAAGCTCAAGCCGCGCATCGGGGTCAGCCTCCAGACGGCCGCGATGTACCCGAAGCTCACCGTGACCGAGCTCATCGACCTGTTCCGCAGCTTCTACCCGACAGTCGCGTCCCACCGCCGAGCTCATCGAGGCGCTGGGTCTCGGCGAGCGCAAGGACGCCCAGAGCCAGGTCCTGTCGGGCGGCCAGCGGCAGCGCCTGGCGGTCGCGCTCGCGCTCGTCAACGACCCGGAGCTCGTCTTCCTCGACGAACCGACGACCGGCCTCGACCCGGCGGCCCGTCGGTCGCTGTGGGATCTCGTCCGCGACCTCCAGGCCGCCGGGCGGTCCGTGCTTCTCACGACGCACTACATGGAGGAGGCCGAGGTCCTGTGCGATCGGCTCGCGATCATGGACCACGGCCAGATCCTCGAGATGGGCACGGTGGACGAGCTGGTGAGCAAGCGCTTCCAGGAGCGGGCGGTCCGGTTCGATGCGCTGGAGGGCCTCGCGCGAGGAGGACCTGCGGGTCCTGCCGGGCGTGAGCGAGGTCAAGGTGGACGCCACGGAGGCGCTGCTCTACACGCGGGACGTCGGCCCGACCATCGGGGCGCTGCTCGCGCTGGCCGAGGCGCGCGGCCTGGAGCCGCAGAACCTCGCGATCCGACGGGCGACGCTGGAAGACGTGTTCCTCGACCTGACCGGTCGAGCGCTGCGCGACTGATGGCTGCCCGATGACCGCCCTGCTCGCCCTCACCGTCGCGAACATCCGCAGCTACGTCCGCGATCGCGCCGCGCTGTTCTGGACGCTCGCGTTCCCGCTCATCTTCATCTTCATGTTCGGCTTCATCTTCCAGGGCGGCCAGGCGGCCGTCCTCCAGCTTGGCTGGGTGGACGAGGACGGAACCGCGGCATCGGGCGAGCTGCGTGCCGCGTTCGCCGCCCAGGACAACACGGAGCTCACCGACGCCGGTCGCGACGCCGCGCTCGACCAGATGCGCGAGGGAGAGCTGGACGGCGGTCATCGTGATCCCGGCCGGCTACGGCGACGGGGTCGCTGCGGCCGGTGCCGGCGCGGGCGCCCCGGCGACGGTCGATCGTCTACACGGACCCGTCGCAGTCGAACACGACGTCGTCCGTCTACCAGTCTGTCGGGGCGATCCTCGGGGTCGTGAACCTGGGCGGCCGTCCGCCCCTCGTCATCACCGAGGCCGCCACGCTGCAGACGGAGAACCTGAACTTCATCAGCTACTTCGTCCCGTCGATGCTGGGCCTGTCGGTGATGCAGGTCGGCATCTTCGCGGCGATCCCGCTGGTCGCCGACCGGGAGAAGCTCATCCTCAAGCGTCTCGCCGCCACGCCCTTGCGACGCTGGCAACTCGTCGGCTCCAACGTCCTGATGCGGCTGCTCATCGCGCTCGTCCAGTCGGTGATCATCGTCGCCGTCGGCGTCGCGTTCTTCGGGGTCGAGATCACCGGCCCCTGGCCGCTGACGGTCTTCTTCGTCGCGCTCGGCGCCGTCGCGTTCCTCGCCCTCGGCTATGTCATCGCGTCGTTCGCCAAGACCGAGGACTCCGCGAACGGGATGACCAGCGTCGTCCAGTTCCCGATGATGTTCCTGTCGGGTACGTTCTTCCCGATCGAGGCGATGCCGGATCCGCTCCAGGCGGTCGCCCGGCTCATCCCGCTGACCTATCTCTCGGACGCGTTGCGGCAGGTCATGGTCGACGGTTCCGCGTTCGCACCCCTGGGGGTGTGCGCCGCGGTCCTGCTCGGCTGGCTCGTCGTCTGCTTCGCGATCGCGTCGAAGAAGTTCCGCTGGCAGTAGCCGGGCGGCGGGCGACCCGGTCGGCGGCTTACCAGCGCTCCTCGTGGACGAGCTCGTCGAGCGGTCGGCGGCCTCCGGGCTCTGGGTGGCCGGGTGAGGTCGGCGGGGTCGGCGGGATAGCCGAACGAGAGCAGGTACTCGCAGTGGCGGTCCGCCGGGTAGCCCAGCAGTTCGCGCGCCAGGGCGTGGTCGTAGACCGTGGCCGGCACGCTGCCGATGCCCAGCTCCCACGCCGCCAGCATCATCGAGTCGGCGGCCTGGCCGAGGTCGAACATGACCGACATCGGTGCATCGGCGGCCGCGTGGATCGGGCGTCACCAGGGCGATCCCGACGGCCGCCCCGGCGAGGTGGCCGGCCCACGGTCCGACCTTCGAGAGGGCTTGCAGGTGCTCGCGGTCGCGGCAGACGATGAACGCCCAGCGCTGCGTGTTCTTCGAGCTGTTCGCCCGCCGGCCGGCGCGCAGGATGCGCTCGAGGTGGGCCGGGTCGAGCGGGCGATCCTCGAACGAACGGATGGCGCGACGGCGCGAGATCGCCGCCCAGACCGGGTCGTCGGTCATCGGGCGATCGTCCGGGGCGGGGCCGAGCGTCGCGGGGTCGGGTGCCCGCGTCGCCCCGGGCAGCGCCACCTGGGCGAGCGTGCGGAAGCCGCCCGGCGTGGTCGCCACGGCATCGAACTTCGCTTCGCCGTCGGGGATGCGCTCGGCGTTGGTCGCGGCGGCGATCCGGCCGGCCTGCGTCCGGGTCCAAGCGGCCCGCCCAGGGCCTGCGGCGAGGAACCGCGCGACGGCCCCGCGATAGCCCGCGTCCTCGTACAGCCACGAGTGCTGGCCGCCGGCCACGACCATCGATTCGACCGGGGCCGCGTTCGGGTCGCCGGCGCGAGCAGCGCGGACCGCCGACTGCCAGGCGTGCCATGTGGCTTGCCGGGACGACGCTGTCCTCGTCGCCGTGGGCCAGCAGCACCGGCCCCGGTAGCGCGCGATCGCCGTCGTCGCGCTCACCTCCGGGACGCGATGGCCGCGCGGCCGCAGGTAGACCCGGGTGGTCAGCCAGGCGAGCGGGTAGGCGATCGGGTCGGGGATCGGCAGCTTCGCGAGGCGGAACGTCTGGCGCGTGAGCCGCAGGGGGTCGGCGGGCGCCGAGGTCGCGACGACGGCCGCCACCCGCGCGTCGGCGGCACCGGCGAGGATCGCCCCGATCGCGCCCATCGAGTGGCCGGCGACGGCACCGACCGTGACCTCCGGGCGAGCGAGGAGCGCCTCGAACGTGGCGAGCGCGTCCAGCCCGAACTCCCCGGCGCTGATCGGCAGCGTCTCGGGCGGGTTGGCGCCGTGACCGCGGACATCGATCGTCAGGCAGTGGAACCCGGCGGCGTGGAGGAAGACCGCGTTGGGGAGGGTCCGGTCGCGGGCCGATTCCCAGCCGTGGACGAGCGCGACACCCGGACCTGGCGCACCGCCGCGTGCGGGGATGAACCAGGCCGGCAGCTCCAGCAAGCCGGATCGCACGGTCACGGTCTCGAACGGCAGCCCGAGGTCGGCCGGGGTCAGCGTCGGTGGGTGCTGGCGCGGATAGCCGGCGCGGGCGCGATACGCGAGCGCGAATCGGTAGGCGAGCCCCAGCGGTGCGGCCGCGAGGGCCGCGACCAGCCCAGCGCGACGGACGATCCCCATGCCGCTAGGGGACGGCACGACCGCCCGACCTGTCAAGCGTGGGTCGCTGTCGCCGTCAGTCCGGGACGCCGTCGAACTCCAGCGACAACAGATGCCCGGCCGGTCCGCGGTCCAGGATCGTGACGCGCTGCGTCTCCAGCACGTCGTCGCCGCGACGGAGGACGACGTCGTAGCGACCCGGGTACAGCGGCTCGATGATCGCCAGCCCGCCCTCGTCCGGCGGGACCGGCTGCGGCACCGGCTGACGAGGCTCCCCGAGCGAGATCACCTCGACCAGGAGTCCGTCCCACGGCTTGACCGTGACGTCCGCCGTGATGGTGCCGCTGTTGCTCATCGGCGGCCGCAATTCGTCCGGCCCGACGACGCGGAACGAGCATCCGTCCTCGGTCAGCGTCAGGACCACGTCCGTGCTCGCTCCGGCGGAAGGTCGACATCGAGGGCGCACGTATCGTCGAGGGCGAGCACCCGGATCGGGCCGGACGAGAGCCCCTCCTCCCAGCGGACGACCGTGCCGGCCGGGATCGTCGTGGTGCGCAGCCGCTCCTCCTCGGGCAGGAGCATGATCGCGAGGTCGATGTCTCGATCGGCGACCGGCGGGTCGGCGGTGACCATGACGCTCGCCAGACTGCGGCATGCGACTTCGTCGTGGACCGTCGGTTCGGGAGAGCCCATGACGGAGCACCCGCCGGCGACCAGCAGCGGCGACGACGAACGAACCGATGCTGCTCGCGGCGGGTGACCATGGACCGTCTCCCGATGTGATGGCCTGTGGGTACACTCGCAGACGTGGTCAAGCGCGATCCGCACGATGTCCTTGGGGTGACCGCCGGCGACGACCCGGCGACCATCAAGGCCGCCTGGCGCCGGCTCGCCCGCTCGAACCACCCCGACCTCACGGGCGACGACCCGGCTGCGTCACGCGCCGCCACGCGCCGGATGGCGGAGATCAACGACGCCTACGCCGCCCTGACGCGGGTGAGCGACGCCCGGCGTCGTGGCGGCGATGACGCCGACCGCGCCGGCTTTGCCGAGGATGGCCCACGGCGCGGCGGCCCGCCAAGGCCCCGTCCCACCAGGCCGGTCACCGGGCGCGTGGACACGAGCGGCAGCTTCCAGCCACGGAACCAGACGACAGGCCCGGACGCAGCCGGGGTCCGCACGGGCCGACGGGCCGCCACGCTGCCCGGCCAGCCGCCGTTGCGCGGCGACCGGGTCAGCCGGGAACCGCCGCGCGCGTCCACGCCGACCGGACCCCTGGAGCGCGATCGACTCCGCGACTTCCGTCGCCCCAAGCCGCCCAGCCTCGAGGCCGCCCGCGCCCACGAGATCGAGTTCGGCAAGTTCCACGGCCACACGCTCGGCGAGATCGCGGCGTTCGAGCCGTCGTACATCGACTGGGTGGCCGGCACCGTGACGCGCGATCCGGACCTGGTCGCCGCCGCGCGGGTCGCTCCAGGCGGATCTCGATGCCCGCGGCATCGCGCGCCGCACCCACCCGACGCTCGATCCGCCCTGGTCGCACGGCCTGAACTCCTCGAGACCCCGAAGAAGATCACGCCGGAAATGCGAGATCGCCCTCCGATACCGGAGGGCGATCGATGCTCTGTTCTGCGCGCCTGAGCTGATGATTCCTGCCGTCCCTACGTCCGTCCGGGCCCGATGGCCGAAGATCCTGTTACTCGGCTCGTGAACCGGGCCGGGATCATTTGCTCGAACCTCCTCGAACAAGCGTCCGTCTCCGGATCCGTGACCGACACCCCAGGTTGTATCCCCGGAGCGATCGCGGGTCGGCGTAGGCAGAACACTACGGCCGAGGCGGCGCCGGAGGGCAATGGCACCCTCGTCCCGATAGGCACGGCTCGATGGTCGGGCGCATCCGGGCACCACACCCCGGACGCCCGTACCAGGTGCATGGACGCACCGGGCCGACGGCCGTCGGCGGATCCGGCCGACCTCCCGTACGATTCCGCGCATGCACCCCCGCCTCGTCGCCGTGATCGCGCTCGTCCTGGCCGCCGTGCTCGCGGCGTGCTCGGCACCCGCCGCCTCGTTCGACCCGACCGGACCATGCCAGGGTGACGGATCGGCGCCGGGCGCGTACCCGGACATGGAGGCGCGCATCCCGACGACGTATGAGGACCGTGCCCCGGACACCCTGGACTCAGGGCGCAACTGCACGCCGGCGAACCTCGGGAGCCTGGCGGCGGCCGGGTTCGACGAGATCCGTTTCGCCGGCGGCACCTGGAGCTTCGGCGGCAATCGCGCGGCGGCGCTGGTCGTGTTCAGCGCCCCCGGCCTCACGGCCCAGGCGATCGCCGACTTCTATCGGGAGAGCGCCCAGGCCGCGAACCGGACGCAGATCACGGACGCATCGACGCCGACCATGGCCGGCGAGTCGGTCTTCCGTCTCGACTCCAAGACCGGCGAGCGCATCCAGACCGTCGTGACCTGGCCGGCCGCCGACCCCGATCTCGTCAATGTCGTCATCACGAACGACCTGCCCGACCCGAAGATCGAGGCCGCGATCGCGGCGTTCGACGGCCGCTGACGCTCGCCGGCCGGTGCTAGAGTCGCGCCCATGAGCGACCGTCGCGAGGCTTGGGAACGCGAGCGCCTCGACCCGGCCCTCGCCCGGACACCCGAGCGCAAGGCCCGCTTCTCCACGATCTCCGACGTCCCGATCGAAGGCCTGTACGGCCCGTGGTCGCTCCCGGACGACGCCGAGGCGCGGATCGGCATGCCGGGCGAACCGCCGTTCACCCGCGGCATCCATCCGACCGGCTATCGCAGCCGCCTGTGGACGATGCGCATGTTCGCCGGGTTCGGGGCCGCAGAGGACACGAACGCGCGGTTCCAGGGGCTGCTCGCGGCCGGCCAGACCGGGCTCTCGATCGCCTACGACATGCCGACCCTCTACGGCTACGACACCGACGACCCCGAGGCCGAGGGCGAGTTCGGGACGTGTGGCGTCGCGGTGAGCTCGCTGGCGGACATGGAGGTCCTGCTCGACGGCCTGCCGCTGGACCGGGTCAGCACCTCGATGACGATCAACTCACCGGCGGCGCCGATCTGGGCGATGTACATCGTCGCGGCCGAGAAGGCCGGCGTGTCCCGCGACCGGCTGGAGGGCACCACCCAGAACGACATCCTCAAGGAGTTCATCGCCCAGAAGGAGTTCCTCTTCCCGCCCGAGCCATCGATGCGCCTCGTCACCGACACCATCGAGTTCGGGACGCGCGAGATGCCGCGCTGGAACACGATCTCGATCAGCGGCTATCACATCCGCGAGGCGGGTTCGACCGCGGTCCAGGAGCTCGCGTTCACCATCGCCGATGGGATGGCCTACGTGGAGGCGGCCCTCGAGCGCGGCCTGCGCATCGATGACTTCGCCCCGCGGCTCTCGTTCTTCTTCAACAGCCACAGCGACTTCTTCGAGGAGATCGCCAAGTTCCGGGCGTCCCGCCGCATCTGGCACGACCTCATGACGAAGCGCTACGGCGCCGAGAACGAGCGGAGCGCCTGGATGCGCTTCCACACGCAGACCGCCGGCGTCTCGCTCACGCCGCAGCAGCCGCTCAACAACCTGACCCGGGTCGCGCTCCAGGCGCTGGCCGGCGTGCTCGGCGGGACGCAGTCGCTCCACACCGACGCCTACGACGAGGCGCTCGCCGTGCCCACGGCGGAGGCCGCCCTGCTCGCCCTCCGGCAGCAGCAGATCATCGCCGAGGAGACCGGCGTCGACGCCACGGTGGATCCGCTGGGCGGCTCCTGGTTCGTGGAGGCCCTCACCGACGAGACCGAGCGGCAGGTCTGGCGCTACCTCGACGAGATCGACCGCCGAGGCGGCATGGTCGCCGCCGTCGCCGAGGGCTACCCGCAGCGCGAGATCGCGGACGCCGCCTATCGCTATCAGCGCGAGTTCGATGCCGGGGAGCGACGCGTCGTGGGCGTCAACGCGTACGTGGACGCGGACGAGGTCACTCGCGTGCCGGTCCTCGCGGTCCCGGTCGGCTCGTTGGAGCGCCACCTGGCGCGCCTCGAGCGGACGCGGGCGGACCGGGACGCGACCGCCGTCGAGGCGGCCCTGCGGGGGTTGCGCGAGGCCGCGGCGACGGCCGGGCAGCAGCGACGCGAACCTCATGCCGCACTTCATCCGCTGCGCACAGGCGTATGCCACGCTCGGCGAGCAGTGCGCGGTCCTGCGCGGGGTCTTCGGGGAGTACCGGGAGCCGGTCGCCGTCTAGCGGGTCACCGTCCCGCGGCCGATCACGCCACGGTCGTCGGCGGCCGGAAGGGGCGGCGGAACCAGATCATGAGTCCCGCGGCCGCGCCCAGGACGATCACCAGCGCCGCGATGCCACCCGACCCGAGGGCGGCGGCCGCCACGCCGGCAAGCCCGCCGAGCAGGAGCATCGCCTGGGCCGCCGGCTTCGACCGGTCGGGGAGCGTCGGGCCGCTCCGGATGCATCGCTCGACGCTCGCGGGCGTCCCAGTCGTGCCATCGACCGGCACCGGCCTTGGCCAGGATCACGACCAGGACGATCCAGGCGGCGGTCGCGAGGAGCGGGGGACCCAGGCTGGCCAGGGTGGTCGCGAGGCCCTCGAGCCCGATGGCTGCGAGGATCGCTCCGGTGATGGCGCTGATGGCGTCGATCGGCGCCGAGATCAGCTGGTGCCCCGGCACGAGGGACCAGGCCGCCGAGATCAGGTCGCCGGCCCGGGTCGAGGCGCTCATCGCCCGCGGCCTGGAGCGCGATCAGCACGAGCAGGACGAGGGCGCCGACGACGGCGCACGACCAACCCCACGCCGCGAGGGACGCCACCCGCTGGCGCCGCCAGACGATGCGACGCGCGCGCGCGGTGCGGTCGCGGTAGAACCGGGATGCGTCGGCACCGCCAAGGGCGGCGTCGAGGTGCCGGACCAGGGGGATGAGGAACCCCTCCGGGTTCGCCCAGTACGTACCGTGGTCGGTCAGGACGTTCATCTCGTTCGTGACGGGCCGACTCTCCACGACGATCCGTGGCTCGTCACTCGGCGGGACCACATCGCCCACGTCGGCACGGAGCAACCACGGCGCGTCACTGGCATCGGCGGTCGCCACGACCGTGGGGGCGCCGGGCTCGTCGGGGTCCGCCGCGGACAGGCCGCCGCGGGCCGGGAGCGGACCGGCGGGCGCGGGATCGTACGTGGACCACACGTCCACCCAGCGCAGACCGGGTCGCGCACGGGCGAGATTGCCCACCAGCCGATGACCCGGCCGGATCTCCTGGACATCGGGGTCGGCCGCCAGCCGCCAGGCGAGACCCAGACCCTGGCCCAGCGTGATCAGCTTGTCGACGCGCAGATGGGCATAGGCCGGGTCGAGCAGGGTCTCGAAGCTCACGAGTGCCCCGCCGGAGTGGGCGACGATCACGACGGCGTCGCACCCGTCGCGCAGCAATCCCTCGATGGAGCGCGCCACGCGGGCCCGGACGTTGGCCGCCTGGACGTGGTCGTCCAGGAGGACGGGGAGGTCGCCGAACCAATCCACCAGGAAGCTGTCGATCATCCGCCGGGCAGCGAAGTCCCGGATCGGACCGATGGGGATCCGTCGCAGGAGGTCGTACCCGCCCAATGCGATGGTGCCCAGGACGCCGGCCGTCAAGCTCACGGGTCGCGCCCCGAACGCCATCGATTGCGCGCGGTCCAGCGCCTCGATGAGTCGCCAGTCGAGCGGTCGGCGTCCCGTCCCGATGACCTGCGTCGCCACGGCGAGATCGATGAGGCGGCGCGACCTTGCCGAGTACCCCTCGGCGATGCCCGACACGACGGTACGCAAGCGGCGCCGGAGGTAGTCGACCGTCCGACCCAGGCTCGGCGGTCGCAGGTCGGCGGCCCACCAGGCCTCGGTCAGTACCCAGGTGGTTTCCGGCAGGCCGGCGTGCGCCGGGATGGCGAGTTCGAGATACGGCGGGGAGGCGGCGTTGAAGCTGAACTCCGCCCGCCAGACCGGATCGTCGATGCGGTCCGGGGCATCCGGCCCGGGCGGGGGTCCGTCGTCCTCGCGAGCCGTCCGCCAGTCGGTCAGGAGCGTCGACGATCGGACCCGCCCAGTCCAGGAAGGTCTCGGCGGGAGCCTGCGTGCCGATCCCGTGGACGAACAACACGCCGGTCCGTCGCGCGATCTCGAACGGGCAGCTCGAGGCCGTCGGCATCGGCGGCCGTTTCGGACGGGGCGTCCAGGGCGGGTCCGGTGGTGTCGACGCCGGTGGCGATGGCGTCGGAAAGGGCGGTCGGCTGGTCATCGCCGGGCCGCATCGATCGTGGCCCGTCAGGTCTCGAGCGTGGAGAGGCGATCCAGGACCCCGTCGGCAAATCGAGCCGCGTCGGCGAGGCTGCCGCCGCTCCAATCGACGCCCACGGCCTCGCCGACACCCGGATGCGCCGCGAGTCGCCCACCCAGCAGGACCGGGATCCCTGGCGCTTCCCGTCGGGCGGTCGCCACGGTCACGGACGCGACCTCCGTACGGCTCGGGTCGGATGCCGTGATCGCTACGAGTCGCGCCTCGTTGCGGGCAAGGAACCGGGCGAGATCCTCGGCTGGGACGTCGGCGCCCAGGTTGGCCACGGTCCAGCCTCGCTCGCGCAGCACCTGGTCCAGGCACACCAGCCCGATCATGTGGTGCTCCCCGGCGACGCCGGCCAGGACCGCGAGCGGACCGATGCGGCCCTCGGGCCCCAGGTCCGGCCGGATGCGGTCGAGGGCTCGCAGCAGGGTCTGGCTGGCGAGGTGCTCCTCGGCGACGCTCCATTGCCCGGATCGCCAGCGCTCCCCGACGAGGCGCATCGCGTCCGTGAGCAACCCGTCGAAGACATCCGCCCTGGGCGAGTCGATCAGGGCCTGGGACAGGGTCCAGGCCGCGAGTTCGTCGTCGCCATCGGCGAGCAGGCCCGCGAGGAGTTCCGGACTCATCGCCTCGGCGGGGAGGCGGTCCGTGGTGGCGGCGTCGACCGGTGGGAGGAACGGGGGTGGCGTGTCGTCGGCCATCGGACGCGACTCTACCATCGCCGTCCGGGCACGGACGACTACCATTCGGTCATGTACCTCGATGCGATGGAGTTCCTCGAGGAGGAGCGCGATAGCTGGGCGCCGTTCGAGGCGCTGGCGGAGCTCGATGACGCGACGCTCGCGAGGCCGGTCGCCGCGGCGCACGGTTGGTCCGGTCGGGACCTGATGGTCCACATGATCGGGTGGCAGGGGATCGCGCTTGCGATCGCCACGGAGCTTGCGGTCAACGAGACGAGCCCGACGATCGCCCGCATCGATATCGAGTGGGAAACCCTGGGCGGCGACGCCGTGAACGAGGCATTGCAGCGGTCGTGGGAAGACCGACCGATGGACGAGTTGCGTGCGCTGTTCCGCACGCAGCCGGGCGAGCTTCGGGGCTACCTGACGGTCGTGCCGGAGACGCGCTGGCTCAAGCATGCCGAGCACCTGCGCACGCTCAACGAGGAGACGATCGCGCATTACGAGGAACACCGAGCGGACCTCGCCGCGATCCTCGCCGCGGCTGCATCCGATCGAGCGACGTGACCCTGCGAGAAACGCTGGCGGTCGCGGCTGAAGCGGCTGGAGTCGCACCGACCGCCGCGCCCGACGGCGCGATCGAGTGGGCGCGCGACGGTCGCCCGTTCGCGATGCTGGACGCGGGCGGCGGCCGGGCGGCGTTCCGACTCGATCCCGTGCTCGCGACCGCGGCGCGTCGAACGCCGGATACCGGTGCCTCGGGACTCGGGCCGGAGTGGGTGGAGTTCGCGCCCGCGACCCTGGACGGTCACGCGATCGATCGCGCGACGGCGTGGTTCGCGGCGGCGGCGAGGCGAGCAGGGTAGTCCGACGCCGTGCGGCGGCGAGGCTGCTGTGCGTGGGCACCCGACCGTGGAGCGTGCGTTGCGACGAGCGACTGCGCTCCCACCGTTCGATCCCGGGCTTCGAACGCCAGAACGTGCCGCCGGACCGGATCACCAGCGTGATTCGTGCCTGGGACCGGCGTCGCGGTCGTCAGCCAGGCCCGTTATCGGTCGCGATTCCGTGATTCATGCGGTCCCACCGCAATCCGGACGGGCAACGCCGGTGTGGCAGGCGGGTGGGCGGCGTCGGGCCGACAGGACCCGCGGTGACAGAAGTTCGGCCCCAGCGCCACCGCGCGCCGCCCGCGCCGGACATACGACGACCCCGGTCAGGAGACCGGGGTCGGGTGATCGCGGGGGAGGGGCAGAGGTCAGTCCGCCTTGACCGTCGCGAACTCGGTCAGGCCGAACTGCTGCTCCAGCTGCTCGAGCGGGCGGAACCCCACCACGCCCTGCGGCTGCGCGCCCGGCTTGAAGAACGCGATCGTCGGGATGCTCATGATGTTGAACGCCTGCGAGAGCCGCGGATTGGCGTCAACGTCCACCTTGACGACATCGACCGAGCCGTCGTACTTGGCCGCGAGCTTCTCCATCTCGGGGGCGACCATCTTGCACGGCCCGCACCAGGCCGCCCAGAAGTCGACGACGACGGGCCGCTCCGCCTTGAGGACGAGCTCCTCGAAGTTCGCGTCCGTCGCGTGCTTGATCTCCGCCATGTGGATGAGTCCTTTCTCCCGCCTGCCTCCCGCGGGACGTTGTCCGCGCTTGCGGACGGTTTCCGGCCCTACCGGGCCAGGTCCTGGATGAGTCGATACGCCTCGAGGACCCGTGGATCCGCGAGGCGATAGAGGATGGTGTTGCCGTCGCGCCGGCTGGTCACGAGCCCCGCTCGGCGGAGCACCGCGAGATGCTGGCTCATGTTGGGTACCTGGCAGCCCACCCGAAGGCTCAGGTCGCTGACCGAGAGCTCACCGATGGCGAGCGACTCGAGGACGCAGAGGCGCTTGGGGTCCGCCAACGCGCGACCGACGGCGGCGTACCGCTCGCGATCGACGTCTGCGGAGAGCGGCAGGTAGTCCAACACGATCAGTACTCTATCAGTGTTTGCGCAAACACGCAAGTGCCCGTGGCTCCCTGGAGGGCAGCGGCATCACGCGAAGAAGGGTGGGGAGGTCAGCACGTAGCGGTCCAGCCCGTCGACGGGACCGTCGGTGAACAGGATCATGAGGAACGGGTCGATCCTGAAGCCGCGACTCAGCACGTGATCCCATGCCGTCCGGGCGGTCAGGACGAGGTCGAACGTGATGGTGGCGTGCCCTGCGGCGGCGGCGGCGTTTTCGGCGTCGGCGAGCAGAACCGGCATGTCGGCCGCGTCGAGCGGCCGCGTATGGACCGCCCCACGACGGTCGCGAGGGATGGTACCCGTAGGCCACGGGCCGTCCGTCGCGCCGATACAGCCAACCAGGCCGCTCGCTCGCCAGCCATCGATGGTCCACGTCGCGCCGGAAGCCGAGGATCGCGCGGTCGATGACGGC
The DNA here is from genome assembly GCA_963743815.1 of uncultured Chloroflexia bacterium. GTDB lineage: Bacteria > Chloroflexota > Limnocylindria > Limnocylindrales > CSP1-4 > SPCO01. The sequence continues at coordinate 69,784 of CAVURB010000004.1, forward strand.
GAGGTCGTCGCCGGGCAAGGCGTCTGGAGCGATGCGTTCGCGCGCGAGGTCGGTCGCCAGGTCGATGGCACGTGGCGTTCCTTCGACGAAGGCGATCGGGAGCCGACCCTCCAGTCCCGTCGCGAGGTACCGCGCGATGGCCGGGGGGTCGGTCGTGGCGATGATCGCCCGATGACGGACGCCATCGGCGGGAAACGTCCGCTCCAGGAGTCCGCGACCGATGCCGGCCTTCTGCGAGTCGGGCAGAACGAAGAACTCCGTGAGCTCCCGGAACCCGTCGCGGACGATCGAGCGCGCATACCCGAGGGCTCGGCCGGTCGTCTCGTCCTCGGCGAACCACCATGCATCGCTGGTCGCGGCCAGGTGCTCGAACAGCGGCCGCCGGATGTCCCACGCCGCCTCCGGGGTCGAGGCCGTGGAGTTCGGGGTCCCACCGGTGCGTTGCCCAAGGTCGTCCAGCGTCGGGATGAAGATGTCGTAGGCGAGACGGGTGTCTGCTGGGGTGCCGGGACGGAAGCGGACCATGACGCGGCCATGGTACGGCGGGTGCGATACTCGCCGGCATGTCACCGAGAGCGGGGACCACCGCCGATCCCGACCACGTCGTCTCGCCCGCCGACGTGGCGGCGGCGGCGTCGCGTCTTGCGGGGATCGTGCACCGCACGCCCCTCCTCGCCTCCGCGACCGCGGGGACCTGGGCGGAGCGAGCGACGGGCCGGACCGTCGGCGATGGGCACATCTACCTGAAGGCAGAGCAACTCCAGAAGACCGGTTCGTTCAAGGCTCGCGGCATGACGAATCGGATCGCGACCCTGTCCGACGAGGCGCGCGGCCGCGGCGCTATCACGCTGTCGGCGGGCAATGCCGGACAGGCGTACGCGTGGGCGGGTCGGGCCGCCGGCGTGCCGATCACGGTCGACGATGCCCGCCGCGGCGGTTCGATCCAAGGTGGACGCGTGCCTGGGGTACGGCGCCCGGGTCGTCCTCCACGGGACCCACGTCGGCGAGACCTTCGCGGAGATGGAGCGGATCCGCGACGCCGAAGGCCTGACGTTCGTGCACCCGTTCGACGACCCGGCGGTCATCGCGGGCCACGGATCGATCGGGCTGGAGCTCCTCGACGACCTGCCCGATGTCGATGTCGTGGTGGTCGGTGTCGGCGGCGGCGGCCTTATCTCGGGGTGGCTGCGGGGCTCCATGGTCGGCGACCGGGCGTGCGGGTCTACGGCGTGGAGCCCGAGGGTTCCGACGCGCTGACCCAGGCGATGGCCCGTGGCGAGGTCGTGACGATCCGACCGGTCAGCGTCGCCGACGGGCTCGGGGCCCCGTTCGCGGGCACCTGGACGCTGGCGATGGCCCAACGGCACCTCGAGGACGTGATCCTGCATCGACGACGCCACGATCCTCGCGGGACTGCGGTTCGCGCATGGAGCGGCTCAAGCAGGTCCTGGAACCGGCCGGCGCCGCCGCACTCGCCGCGGTCCTTGCCGGCCGGATCCCGTACCGGGCCGGCGAGCGGGTGGCGGTCGTGCTGTCCGGAGGGAACGTGGAGATCGGTCGCCTGGCGGAGTTGCTCGAAGGCGCGGGGCCCCTGCCGGGTTCCGCGGCGTGACCGACGAGCCACTGACGCCACCAGCCGAGCCGTCTGCGCCCCGCAGGCGTCGGCTCCGCCCACTGGTCGCCGCCGGAGACGCGACGACACCGACATCCCGCCCGCGTGCGCGGCCCCAGGCCCGGCCATCGAGCTCCGCCTCGACCCGACGACTGGTGGGCGCGTCGTTCGAGCTGCTGGGTCGTGCGAACGACGACATGCGCCGGGCATCGTTCTACATCGGGTCGATCGTGCTGGGGACCGTCGGGCCACTCGCCCTGACGACCTGGGCCGTCAGCGTCGTCAGCGATCGAGCGCGCAGCCTCCGAGATGGAGGCGATGCTGGGCGGTGCCGGTGGGTGCTGCGCTGGCGTTCACGGGACTCCTCGCCCTGCTCGGGTTCATCGTCGCGGGCGTGGAAAGCCGCACGCTGGCCGTCGCGATGCTCGGCGGCCGGATGGCCGGTCGACCGATCACCCCACGACCAGGCGCTGGCGCGATCGCGGCGCGTGTTCTGGCGGGCCGTCGTCGCGGCCGTCATCGTGGGGATCCCGCTGGCGCATCGCCCAGGCCGTCGCACGGTTCCATCGTGGAGCCGATGCTCGGCGAGGCGATCGAGGCTGTCGGTCGCGACGACGCTGCTCGTGACGGTCGTCGTCGGTGCGCCGTTCGCCTACGTGCTGTGCCGGCGTCGTGCTGGGCGACGTGGACCCGCTCGAGGCGGTGCGACGCTCGTTCCGCGTGTTTCGTGCCCGCAAGCTCGCGGCCGTCGTCGTCGTGGTGTTCGAGACGATCGCCCTGCTGCTGATCTTCCTCGGGGTCTCGCACCGGGCTCGACATCGTCCTCCGTGTCCTTGGCGCACTCGGGCCTCGGCGTCGATTCGGGCCCGGCCGGGCTCGCCCTGATGACCGGCGGCGATCGTCGCCGCGCGTCTTCGCCTTCGGGACCCTCGTGTTCACCGTCATCGGCGATCACCGTCGCGCCGCAGGTCGTGATGTTCGTGGGCCTCACCCACGCCACGATGGGCCTGGACCGCGTGCGGCCCGGTGGCGCGGACGATCCGGATGCACCGCACCGGCCGGGCCGGTCGCGGTTCCGCACGTGGACGCGACTGATGCTCGCCGGGCTTCTTCGCGCGGCGGCCTGCTCCTGCGCCGTCGCGCGTTACCGCGGTCATCGATCGACCGGCGTGGTCAGTCCGACGCCGAGCTCGTGCAGTCGGTCGTCGTCGATGCCGAGGTGGTGGGCCAGTTCGTGGACGACGGTCACCCAGACCTCGTCGGCGAGGTCGTCGGGATCCGCGAAGTCCGCTTCGAGGGCGAGGCGGAAGAGCGTGATGCGGTTCGGCATCGCGACCCAGTCGGCACCCCATTCGGTCCGCGGGACCCCTTCGTACAGGCCGTAGAGCGACCTCGTCGGGCGGCGAGCTCGTTGTCCGCGAGCTGGTCCGGCGTCGGCTCGTCGGCGATGACGATCGCGACCTCGTCGAGGGCCGCCGCGAACGGCATCGGGATCGTCGCGAGGGCGCGCGTCCACGAGATCCTCGAACGGCTGGTGCCGCGCGCGTGCGGCGCGGCCTGGTTCGGGCGGTCCGGGAACCGCGACGGCGCTTCGGCATGGGTCCGTATCCTAGGGGCGTGACGGACGGACCCGGCTGGCTTCGTGGTGACGGTGGACCCGGGCGACCGGATCCACTTCCTCGATTGGGGTGGCTGGCCGGCTGCCGGGGCGGCGAGCGGACCGCGTCCGCGGCATGGCGTCCTGCTCATCCATGGCCTCTCGCAGACCGCCTGGATCGTGGGCGCCCGTCGCGCGACGGCTGGCCGCGCGCGGTCCCGACGGTCGCGATGGACCTGCGTGGCCACGGCCTCTCCGATGCACCCACCGACGACGGCGCCTACGACCTCGACGTCCTGGCGGAGGACGTCGATCGCCGTCGCGGAGGGATCGGGGTTGCTGGCGGACCCTGGCGGCCGGGTCGTCCTCGTGGGCCACGGGTTCGGGGCGATCGTCGCGGCAGGGGCTGCGGCCGCGCTCGGGCCGACGGTGCGCCGCCCTGGTCCTCATCGACGGCGGCTGGGAGGACCTCGAGACGGCGACCGGGATGGACGCCGACGAGTTCCTCCGGGGCCTGGACGAGCCCCCGGAGGTGATGCGCTCGCTGCGCGCCTTCCTCGCGGACCGCCGAGGGTTCGACCCCGCGACCTGGGACGCGGATCAGGAGGCGGCGGCCCGGGCGACGGTCGTGGAGACGCACGCCGGGTCGCGTCGTCCCGGCCACGCGGCCGCATGCGCTCGAGGCCAGCGTGCGGGCGATGTTCCGCGTACGACCCGCTCGCGACGCTTGCGAGCGTCGACGGCGCCGGTGACCGCGCTCGACGGCCGGCGATGACGGCGACGGGACCCGGGCCCGCGCGCTCGACGTGGCGTCGGCGGCGCGACAGGCTGCCGGTCGGTGCGCCGATCACGACGGTGCCGTTCGGCCCGATCGGGCACAACCTGATGCGCTACCGTCCCGTCGACGTCACCGCGGCCATCCTGGTCGCCGATCGCCCGATCCGCGGAGGCGTGACGAGGTTCCCGATGCAGGTCGTCTACTCGCCGTCGCATCTCGCGCACGACATCACCCACGAGACCTTCATGGGGGTGCTCGTCCCGGCGAACGAGGTCGCCGAGCGTGCCGAGATCATCCGGGCCGCGCTCGATGCCGATGGCGGCTTCCCGCGGATCGAACCGACCGAGCACGGCGAGGCGCCGATCACCGCGGTGCACGATCCCGGGACTCGTCCGATTCCTCGGAGTCCGCCTGGTCGGAGTTGCGCCGACAGGGCATCCCGCGCGCCTTCCTGAGTGCCGACACGTACCCGAACCGCTCGATGTTCGAGGGGATGAGCGACGCGGCCGTCGCGGCGCTCGTGCGCGAGCCGGTGGACGCCGGTGGTCGGGCCGGGTTCTGGGGGCTCGACTCCGCGGCGCCCCTCGTCGCGGGCACGTACGGCGCGGCGCGCGGGGCCGTGGACGTCGCCCTGACGACGGTCGATCTCGTGCTCGATGGCGGCGCGACCGCCGCCTACGGGCTGTGCCGGCCGCCCGGCCACCACGCCGCGCGCTCCATGTACGGCGGGTACTGCTTCTTCAACAACGCGGCGATCGCCGCCGAGGCGATCACGGCCCGGACCGGCGAACGGGTCGCGATCCTCGACGTCGACTTCCATCACGGCAACGGGTCGCAGCAGATCTTCTGGCGTCGGGGCGACGTCCGGTACGTCTCGATCCACGCCCATCCCGATCGCCAGTACCCGTACTTCCTCGGTCGCGAGGACGAGACCGGGGAAGGGGAGGGGGCCGGCGAGAACCTGAACATCCCGCTCCCGGCCGGCGCGACCGACGACGACTACCTGGCCGCGGTGGACCGGGCGTGCGAGGCGATCGCCGCGGCGCCGGGGTCGGTCATCGTGGTCTCGCTCGGGTTCGACACCTACGGGCTGGACCCGATCGGCGACTTCGCGCTCACGACGGCGGTCTACCACGAGGTGGGGCGGCGGGTCGCGGCGCTCGGCCGGCGGCTGGTGATCCTCCAGGAGGGCGGCTACCACCGGCCGTCGCTCGGGGAGAACGCCCGGGCCTGGCTTCGCGGGGCGGAGGGCGGCCGTTCGAGCCGCTGCCTGCCGCCGGGTTCACGAGCGGGGGCTCGGTCGTCTGATCGAGCCGCTCGACCGCCGCGCCGCTGGACGACGCCGTCGCGGATCTCGCTACCCGCGATCGCGATCTCGCCGGGATCGTGGCGCGCTATGGTCCGCCCCCGATGTGGGAGCGCCCGCCGGGTTCGCGACGCTGGTCCACATCATCCTGGAGCAGCAGGTCTCGCTCGCGTCGGCGGCAGGCGGCCTTCGATCGATTGCGCGCCGGCCGCGGACCCGGTCGACGCCAGGCCGCTTCCTGGCGTTCTCCGATGCGGACCTGCTCGCGATCGGCTTCAGCCGCCAGAAGGCGCGCTACGGACGGGCGCTCGCGACGGCCGTGCTGGCGGGCGATCTCGATCTCGACGGGCTCACTGGTCCTGCCCGACGCGGAGGTCGAGCGGGCGCTCGAGTCGATCCCGGGGATCGGTCGGTGGACGTCGACGATCTACCTGCTGATGGTGCTCCGGCGGCCCGATGTGTGGCCGGTCGCGGACATCGCGCTCGCGACGGCGGTCGGCGGACCTTCGGGGCCTGGAGCGGCGGCCGACGCCGGAGGCACTGGCGACGATCGGCGAGGCGTGGCGACCGTGGCGCTCCGTGGCGGCCCGACTGCTGTGGCATGACTACCTGTCGCGCCGGGGCCGCGCGGGCTGACGGTGCGGCAGTCGGCGGCCGCCGGTTCGGCGTACCATCCCTCAGCCATGTCCAGCCACGACCGACCTGCCCAGCCACGTCCGCGCGATCGTCGACGAGATCGAGAACGAGATCGGCGAGGTGCCCGCCGACGCGACGATGCCGATCGAGGGTGCCGGGCGGCATGACGGGAATGGTCGCGTGGAGGCCGCGGTCCGCGAGATCCTGCTCGAGATCGGGGAGGACCCCGAGCGCCAGGGCCTGCAGGGCACCCCGGAACGCGTCCATCGGATGTACACGGAGCTGACGGCCGGCTACCACGTCGATCCCGATCGACTCATCAACGGCGCGATCTTCGACGTCGCGTACAGCGAGATGGTCATCGTCAAGGACATCCCGTTCTACTCGCTCTGCGAGCACCACCTCCTGCCGTTCTTCGGGCGGGCCGCGGTCGCCTACATCCCGCGCGGACGGGTCATCGGCCTGTCCAAGATCCCGCGGGTCGTCGAGATGTACTCGCGGCGGCTCCAGGTCCAGGAGCGCCTGACCCAGCAGATCGCCGACTTCCTCCAGGAACGCCTCGAGCCGCAGGGCGTCGGCGTGGTGCATGGAGGCGACCCATCTGTGCGCGGTGATGCGCGGGGTGCGCAAGCCGGGCACGGTGATGACCACGTCCGCGGTGCTCGGCCTGTTCCGGACGCGCGACCGGACACGGTCCGAGTTCCTGGCCCACCTCGCGAGGAACTCGCCCGAGTCCTGAGGCGAGGGGTCCATCGCCGCACGGGCCGCCGCTGCTTCGCCAGCGACGTTCGCCGCACCGATTGCGCTCCCACCGTACGAATCGGGGGTACGCGGCCCACAACGCCCCCGTCACTGCTGGGCAGCGCCGCGATCGAGCCCGACCTGAGCGTGGATCGCGCCCCGGATCCGGCCAACGCGACGGCTCGGGGCCGCCTTGTGGCGCCCGTACCCTCGGAAACGACGGTGGGAGCGGAATCGCCGGGCGGATGGCGCCGCGGGCGGCGATCGCCACGGACCGACCGGAGCCGCGACCGGAGCCGCGCCACCGCGCCGACCGTACGGTCAGTCGGCCTCGACGATCGTGATCCGGCCGGCGCCGCCACCGATCTCGACGAGGTAGCGGTCGGCCGCATCGGCGACGCCCGACGACTCGAGCACGGTATGGCCGGTCCCACCCAGCCGCTGCTCGTCGAAGTCGATGCCGACCGGCGCCACCGTCGAGCTGGAGGCGGACCGGCACGCCGGTCGGTCGCTCGATGCGGACGTTGTTCGTCCCGCGCGTGAGGCGGATCGGCACGTCGCCGGTCGGCCGTCCGAGGGTCAGTCGGAGCTGGTCCACGCCGCCGTTCAGCTGGAACGACCGCAGGTCCAGCGACGCGAACTTGCCCTGGAGCTTGCCCGCCCCGCCGACGATCTCGATATCCCACGGGAGCGCCGCGTTGAGCCGGACGTCGGTCCGCCGCTCGAGCCAGTCCCATTTCCAGCCGCGCTTGTACCCGATCGTGACGATGCCGTCGCGCAGGCGCACCTGCGGGACCTGTCCGGAGAAGGTCGCTCGATAGAGGTCGTCGATGTCGGCCACGCCGCGGAGCAGGAGCTCGTGGGCTCCCGTCTTGAACAGCAGGCGCGCGTGGGTCAGCCCGCCGATCGGCGCGGCGTGCTCCGAGGTCGCGTCCGCGGCCGACCCTTGATCGCCGCGGAGGGCATTCGCCTCCTCGCGCGTGATCGCCTCCATGCGGGTCAGGAAGTCGTTGATCACGTGCAGCTCGGCCTCCGTGTAGTGACCGATCTCCGTCGCGCTCTTGTCGCCGACACGGGCCATCGTGGCCTCGACCGCGGCGATGCGCTCCGGGATGAGCTCGACGATGACGCGCCGGCGATCGGTGGGGTCGGGGACGCGACGGACGTAGCCGGCCTGCTCCAGGCGGTCGATGACGCGGGTGACCGCGCCGGTCGTCAGCCCCATGAGATCGGACAGCCGGCCGGCGGTGGCCGCCCCGCTATCGATGAGGACCTCGAGCGCCTCGATATCGGACTCCGAGAGGCCGAACCGGATCGCGACGGTCTGCCCGAAGAGCGACCCCTGGAGGTTGACGCGACGCAGGGAACGAAGGACGGAATCGATGGATTCGCGATTCATGGTTGACAACAGCTCCTCGCTTCGGTAACTATCTGCACGGTGCAGATATTGACCGAAGATGCTGAACGGCGCAACTGCTGTCCGACAGCAGCATACGCCACGACAGAAGGAGAGGGAGCGATGACCCTGGCACGTCCGACCGGTGGAACGATGATCTCCACCACCGACCTGCGTCCGGACATTCAAGACGCGCAAGACCGAGGTCGAGGCCGTTCGCGGCGTCGACCTGCAGGTCGGCGCCGGCGAGATCTTCGGCTTCCTCGGACCCAACGGCGCCGGAAAGACGACGACCCTGCGGATGCTCGCGACGCTGCTCCAGCCCGACGTCCGGCGAGGCGATCGTCGCGGGTGCCGACCTGCGCCGCGAGCCGCAGGCGGTCCGCGAGCGCATCGGCTACGTCCCGCAGGGCGGCTCGACCGATCCGGCCGAGACCGGCCGCGGCGAGCTCGTCATCCAGGGCCGGCTGTACGGGATGTCGAAGTCGGACGCCGAGCGTCGCGCCGGCGAGGTCCTGGCGACGCTCGACCTCGAGGCGGCCGCCGACCGCGCGATCGCGACGTACTCGGGCGGCATGAAGCGCCGGCTCGACGTCGGGCTCGGCATCGTCCATCGACCCGCGGTCCTGTTCCTCGACGAGCCGACGACCGGCCTCGACCCGCAGGCCCGCGCCCGGATGTGGGACGAGATCCGCGCGCTCCGCGAGCCAGGGCACGACCGTCTTCCTGACGACCCACTACCTCGAGGAGGCCGATGCCCTGGCCGACCGGCTGGCCATCATCGACCACGGCGCGGATCGTCGCCGAGGGCACGGCCGACGAGCTGAAGCGCCAGGTGGCCGGCGACGTCATCACGATCGGCGTCGACGGCGCCGTCGAGCACGTGCTCGAAGCGGTCCGCGCCCAGCCGTTCGTCCGCGAGGCGACGGCGGAGGACGACCTCGTCCGCCTCTACGTCGACCAGGGCGACGTCGCCGTCCCGCAGCCTCATCCGCGTCCTCGACGGCGCCGGGCTGCGGGCCCAGTCGCTGACCCTCGCCCGCCCCAGCCTCGACGACGTCTTCCTGCGCCAGACCGGCCGGTCGCTGCGCGACGAGGAACCGGCCGCCTGAGCTCCGACCGACTCGATCCCCACCACCACGACATCCCGAAGGAGGCCCAACGTGAAGATCCTGCGCGACACCTGGCTCATCTACCGCCGGTCCGCTCATCCTGACCCTCCGCCAGCCGGTCTGGGTGATCATGGGCATGTTCCAGCCCATCCTGTATCTGCTCCTGTTCGGTCCGCTGCTCGAGGGCGCGACCTCGACGGCCGGCGCGACCGGCAGCGCGTTCAACTGGTTCGTCCCGGGCCTGCTGATCATGACCGGCTTCTTCGCGGCCGCCTTCGCCGGCTTCGGGCTCGTGGCCGAGCTCCGCTACGGCGTCGTCGAGCGGATGCGGGTGACACCGATGAGCCGGTTCGCGATGCTCGCGGGTCGCTCGCTCCGGGACGTGACGATCCTGATGGGCCAGGCGATCCTGCTCATCGTGGTCGCCATCCCGTTCGGGCCTCGAGCTCGGTCCCGGCGGCGCGGCCCTGACGCTCGTCATCGTCGCGCTCGTCGGCCTGACGTTCGCGCTGCTGTCCTACACGCTCGCGCTCGTCTTCAAGAGCGAGGACGCCCTCGCGCCGATCGTCCAGTTCCTCGCCCTACCGCTGCTCCTGCTGTCCGGGATCTTCCTCCCGATGACGCTCGCGCCCGGACTGGCTGCAGACGCTGTCGTCGACTCAACCCGCTGACCCACGCGGTGGATGCGGCGCGGGCGCTGTTCAACGGGATGTGGGACGACCCGCAGATCGTGGTGGGTGCCACGATCATGGGCACGCTGACCGCCGTCGCACTGTTCGTCGCATCCCGAGCGTTCTCGCGCGCCACCGCCTGACGGGGCCGTTCCTCCGGTCGGTCATGGCTACAATCCGGCCATGACCGATCGACCGCTCAAGGTGCTCATCGCCAAGCCCGGGCTCGATGGCCACGATCGGGGGGCCAAGGTCCTCGCCCGGGGCCTGCGCGACGAGGGGTTCGAGGTCGTCTACACCGGCCTTCGGCAGACGCCCGAGATGGTCGCGACCGCGGCGCTCCAGGAGGACGTCGACGTGGTCGGCCTGTCGATCCTGTCCGGTGCCCACATGACGCTCGTGCCGCAGGATCACGAAGCTGCTCCAGGAACAGGGCATGGCCGACGTCCTGGTCACGGTGGGCGGCATCATCCCCGACGACGATGTCCCGGCGCTCAAGGCATCGGGGGTTTCCGCCGTGTTCGGCCCCGGCACCACGATCGCGTCGGTCGCCGAGTACCTGCGGACGAACGCCCGACCGCGCGACTAGCGTGGCGGAGGACGCAGCCGCCCGGGCGACGGCGCTCGCCGACGCGGCGGTGGCGGGGGACCGGCTCGCCCTCGCCCGGCTCCTGACCGCGGTCGAGAACCGCACCCCGGTCGCCGAGGCCGCGCTGCGGCGGCTCTATCCGATGGCCGGGCGTGCCCATCTCGTGGGGATCACGGGACCGCCCGGGGCGGGGAAGTCCACGCTCGTGGCGGCGCTGCTCGCGGAGGTCCGCGCCGCCGGTCGCCCCGTCGCGGTCGTCGCGGTGGATCCGTCCTCGCCGATCACCGGCGGCGCGCTCCTGGGCGACCGGGTCCGGATGCAGGCCTACGCGGACGACCGGGACGTGTTCATCCGCTCGATGGCGTCGCGCGGTCACGCCGGTGGCCTCGCGTCAACGACCGCGTCCGCGGCGTCGGTGCTCGATGCCGCCGGGTTCGATCTCGTCCTCATCGAGACCGTCGGGACCGGGCAGAGCGAGGTGGAGGTGGCGGCCGCCGCCGATACGACGGTCGTCCTGGAGGCTCCCGAGATGGGCGACGAGGTCCAGGCGATCAAGGCGGGTCTGCTCGAGGTCGCGGACCTCGTCGTCGTCAACAAGGGCGACAAGCCCGGCGCGCAGCGGACCGCCGCCCAGCTGCGGGCGATGCTGGTCCCGATCGGTCGGGCGCGAGGCCGACGGACCGGCCGCAGCCCAAGCGCCCCGAGGTGCTCGTCACGACCGCGTCGACCGGCGACGGGCGTCCCGGCGCTCCTCGCCGCCCTCGACCGCCATCGATCCAGCGCGCGCGACGGCCTCACGAATCGACGCCCGGCGACAACGGGCGGCGGCGCAGGTGCGCTCGATCCTGGCCGACCGGCTCGCCGATCGACTGCGGGCGGGCGACCTCGCTCGACTGTCGGACGAGGTCGTCACCGAGGTCGCCGAACACCGACTCGACCCGTACGCCGCCGCCGACCGCCTGCTCGAGGCGATGGGCACGGAGGCCGGATGACGTCGACCGAGCCCGCGTCGTCGCGTCCGCCCCTCGTCACCCCGGCGTTCCTCGCGGTCACTGCCGCTGCGCTCGCGTTCTTCACCGCCGGTGGCACGGTCCTGCCGGTGGCGACCCGGTTCGCGGCAGGACCGCTCGGGGCGGATGCCATCGGGGTCGGGGTGGCGATCGGGGCATTCGCGATCGCGGCGCTGGCGTTGCGTCCGGTGGTGGGCTGGGCTTCCGACCGGTTCGGCCGCCGGCCGCTGCTGCTCCTGGGTGGGGCGATCACGGTGGTGGCCCTGCTGGCGCACCTGATCGCCGGGTCGCTGCCGGCGTTCGTCGCGGTTCGCGCGCTGCTCGGGATCGGCGAGGCGTTCTTCTTCGTCGCGGCGCTCGCGGCCATCGCCGACCTCTCGCCGCCCGAGCGCCGTGGCGAGGGCATCAACCTCGCGTCGTTGTCGGTGTATCTGGGCCTCGCCATCGGGCCGTTCATCGGCGAGACGGTGCTGGCGGCGGCGAGCTATGACGCGGTCTGGCTTACGGCGGCCGCGATGGCCGTGTTGGCGACGCGTGCTTTCGGCCCTCGTCGCCGAGTCCGCTCCCGGGGTGCTCGCGGAAGGGGACGGACCACGGCCCCGCGCACGGCTCTTCCACCCCGCCGGGGTCCTGCCGGGCTTCCTCGTCCTGACCGGTGCGTGGGGGATGTCCGGGTTCTTCGCGTTCGTCGCCCTGGTCGCGACCGACGTCGGGATGCCGAACGCCGGGACTACCGCTCGCCATCTACGCGTTCATCGTCATCGGCCTCCGGATCGTCTTCGCCTCGCTGCCCGATCGCGTGGGACCGGCGCGCCTGGGCGGGGCGGCCCTTGCGGTGACCGCCGTCGGCCTGGCGATCATCGCGCTCGCGCCGGGCGAGGCGGGGTTGCTCGTCGGGATCGGCGGTCTTCGCGGTCGGCATCGCGTTCATGTTCCCGGCCCTCATCGCGGTCGCCGTCGTCACGGGTGGACGAGACGGAGCGGGGATCCGTCGTGGGCACGACGAGCGCGTTCCTGGACCTCTCGTTCGGGATGGGTCCCGCGGTCCTGGGCGTGGTCGTGGACGCGAGCGGGTTCACGGCGGCCTTCCTGCTCTCCGCGGCCGTTGCGGCGTTGGGCGCCGGTGGTCATCGCGGTCCGGCGACGCTCCCTGGTGAACCTGGTCGCGACGCCTTCCTGAGCGACCTACACTTCGGGTCATGAGCGCGATCGAGCGGGTGTTCGTGGCGGGCGCGGGATTGATGGGGCACGGGATCGCCCAGGTCCACGCCGCGGTCGGCAAGGACGTGACGCTCTACGAACCCGACCTGGACCGCGCGCAGGCCGGACTGGATCGGATCGCCGGGAACCTGCAGCGGTCGGTCGACAAGGGCCGGATCACCGGCGACGAGCGCGACGCGACGCTCGCCCGGATCACGCCGACCGACGATCTCGCGGCCGCCGCGGCCGCAGACCTCGTCATCGAGGCCGTCTTCGAGGATCTCGGCGTCAAGCACGACCTGTGGCACACGATCGATCGCGTCGCGCCGCCCGACCGCGATCTTCGCGAGCAACACGAGCTCGATCGCCATCCACCGACTGGCCGAGGCGGTCGATCGTGACCGGCGCGGCCGGTTCGTCGGGATGCACTTCTTCAGCCCGGTCCCGGTGATGCCGCTGGTCGAGCTGATCCGGGCGCACGAGACCAGCGACGAGACCGTCGATGCGATCCGCGCGGTTGCCGGAGGAGCTCGGGAAGCAGGTGATCGTGTCGGCCGATCGACCGGGCTTCATCGTGAACCGCATCCTCATGCCGTTCCTGCTCGAGGCCATGCGCGCGTACGAGCAGGGGATCGGGACCGCCGAGGACATCGACGCCGGCGCGCGCGTCGGCCTCAACCACCCGATGGGTCCGCTCGAACTCGCCGACTTCATCGGCCTCGACGTCTGCCTCGGGATCATGCGCGTGCTCGAGGATGGTCTCGGCCTGGAGCACCTGCGCCCGCCTCGCGTGCTCGAGGACCTCGTGTCGGCGGGGCACCTCGGCCAGAAGACGGGTCGCGGGTTCTACACCTACCCGCGCGGCTGATCGCCGTCCCCGAGACCCAGGCCCGGCGCCGGCCATGGTTGCGCGGATGACGCGATCCAGCGTCTCGAGGTCGAACGGCTTGGCCAGGAGCCCGACGCGATTGGTCGCCGCGAACGCCTCGATCTCCGGATTGAGGACGTCGCCGCTCATCAGCACGTAGCGGCCGGCCAGATCGGGGCGCGACGCGACGAGGGCCGCATGGACGTCGATGCCCGACAGGCCCGCCATCTGGTGGTCGCAGATCAGGAGCGCGCGAACTCGCCGTCCGAGGCGCGTTCGATCGCCTCCTCGCCGGTCGCCGTGACGACGGGCTCGTACCCGAGCGACCGCAGCGCCTGCTCGAGGAAGACCCGGATCGACGGCTCGTCGTCGAGGACGAGGACCGCGTCGCGTGGCAGATCGGTCGTCAGCGGTGAGGAGGTCCGGCGTCCGTGGCGCACCGGTCGATCCGGTCGCCGTCCGCGGATCTCGGGCCGGCTGGGGCGGACGGGTCCACCGCGACCCCGCGGACCGGCAGGTCGAACGTGAAGGCGGCGCCCCGACCCCAGACTTGCCGGCGCATAGCGGAGTTCGCCGCCGTGCGATCGCACGATGCCGTACGACACCGGCAGGCCCAGGCCCGTCCCGTCGGCGGGCGGCTTCGTCGTGAAGAACGCCTCGAAGAGTCGCGCGACGTGCTCGGGCTCCACGCCCGGCCCGTCATCCATGACGGTGACGCGGACGCGACGGTCGTCGGCGCCGTCCCTCGAGCGCGCCCGAGATCCGGATCCGGCCGCCGTCCGACTGGCGGATGGCGTAGACCGCGTTGTGGGTCAGGTTGACCAGGACCTGCTGGAGCTGGCCGCGGTCCAGCTCGACGAGCGGCAGGTCGTCCGGCACGTCCAACTCCACTTCGATGCCGACCCTGGCCCAGGCTGTACGACTGGAGGGCGAGCACGCTGTCGATGAGGGCGCGGATCGAGGTCGGGTGCCGCTCGGGTGGCCGCTGTCGGGCGAAGTCGAGCAGGTTCTGGACGATCCGGCGCGTCCGTGTCGCCTCCTCGACGAGGAGGTCCGCGTTGTGGCGCAGGTCCTCGGGCAGGTTCGGGTCGCGGCGGATGAGCTGGCTGAACCCCAGGATCGCGGCCAGCGGGTTGTTGAGCTCGTGGGCGACGCCCGAGACGAGCTGGCCGGTCGCCTCCATCTTCTGTGCCTGGATCAGCTCGGCCTGCAGGCGCTCCTGCTCGGTCAGGTCGCGCGAGCCGGACGAGGAGCCGCGGCTCGCCGTCGAGCTCGACGCGCGCGACCTCGACGTCCTCGGGGAATCGCTCGCCATCGCTCCGGATGCCGACCGCACGGCCCGAGAAGGAGGCACCCACCGGGAGCTCCGCGACGCCGCTCCTGCATCGTCGCGTCGTCCTCGTCGAAGTGGGCGAGCTCGGACGGGCTGTCGGCCAAGGAGCCACTCGCGCTCGGCGCGGAACATCCGCTGCGCCGCCTCGTTGGCGTCCACGACCGTGCCCGAGATGAGCGTCACGACGAGGGCGTCGGGGGACTCCTCGAAGAGCGTTCGATATCGGCGCTCGGACCCGAGCAACCGCTCGCGCAGGCGGAAGTTCGCCAGCGAGATCGAGGCGATCGTCGCGACGCGGTCCAGCGCGCCGCGGTCGATCTGCAGCTCGGCGGGCGGCCGGTCGAAGTACGCGGCGATCCCGCCCACCACGACGTCGTCGATTCGGATCGGGATGGCCGCGTACGCGGTCACGCCCGCGGCCCGGGCCATCTCGACGAACGGCATGGGCACCACCCCGGGCTCGAACGCCTCCAGGAACGGCGCCCTCGCCCGCGCGCCAGCGCCGGAATGCCGATCGAGCGTCCGGTCGCTGCTCGCGGAGCCAGTCGGCGATCGGCGGACGGATATCGACGAGGCTCCGGGTGCTGTAGGACTCGCCGTCTGGTGCCAGCAGGCCGTACGCCGTGCCCGCCGCCCCAAGGGCCGTGTTGATCAGGCGACCCGAGCGTTCAGCCAGCTCGTCGATGGTGGTCACATGGCCACCGACCCGGGTGAGCTCGTCGAGGGCCCGCAGGCTGGCGACGACGGCACGCTCGTTCTCGGCTCGGCGCACGATCTCCTCGACGAGACGAGCGTTCTCGAGACCCGCGGCGATCTGCGTCGCGACGAGCAGGATGGCGGCATCGGACGGGATCGGCGGGTCGTCCGCTTGCCAGCCGAGCGCCGAGGATCCCGAGCAGTTCCTCGTCGCGGTGCAGGCCGACGATCAGGAGGGTGCGCGTCTGGCCCTCGAGGAGGGCACGTCGCATCGAGGGCGTCAGCGGCAGGTTGACGACGCGACCCTTGATCACGCGTCCGACCGGGGTGATCGCGCGGATCGCCGGGGATTCGGCCCAGTCGATCTCATCGACCAGGCGCTGGGCCGCCGGTGGCATGTCCCGGACGGCGAGGATCCGTCCGGTGATCACCCGCCGACACGGCGATCACGCCCTGCGTCGCGCCCGTGCTCGCCATCGCGATCTCCAGGGCACGCGCCGCGAGGGTGCCGCGCGAGCGCGCCTCGCCCGTAGCGGACACGAGCGAACCGAGCGCGGCGAGATCGCGCTCCAGCCGGTCGCTCGCCGTGATATCGCGCTTCACGCTCAGCACGCCGGCGGGTCGCCCCTGGGCGTCGTCGAGGCGGCTCAGGACGACATCGATGACCCGCTCCACGCCGACCGATCGGCCGACACAGGGGTCGGTCGGACGACGCGGCCGCGCCAGCTCCCCGAATCGAGGGCGACGATCCGGGCGCCCGCCGAGCTCACGGCGGCGCCGACGATGGTCGAGTCGAACAGCGCGTCCACCGGGCGCCCGATGGCGAGCTCGGCGGGGATCCCGTACAGGTCGGCCGAGGCGTCGTTCCAGACCACGACGCGACGATGGAGATCCGTGACGGTGACGGCGTCGGCCATCGTGCGTGCGAGATCCGCGAGTCCCGGGATCGAATCGAGCGGTGAGGGCTCGGACTCGGGGTCGGCCGGCGCGTCGGGGTCTCGCACGCGACTATCCTAGCCACCGTGACCTGGCCACTGACCGACGAGGAACGCCTGCTCCAGGCGACCGCCCGCGAGTTCGCCGAACGCGAGGTCGCCCCGGGTGCGATCGAGCGCGACGAGGCGGAACGCTACGACCGCTCGCTGTTCGCGGCGATGGGTGGACTCGGGCTGACGGCCGCGCCGTTCCCGGAGGACGTGGGCGGGGCCGGGTTCTCGTACCTCGGCTGGACGCTCGTCATGGAGGAGCTGGGGGCCGCCGACATGGCCATGGCCGTGTCGCTCTCGGTCCACATCCTCTCGCAGTACCCGGTCGTGACCTGGGGCACCGACGAGCAGCGCGCGCGATGGCTGCCCGCGATGCTGTCCGGGGAGGCGCTCGGGGCGTTCGCCCTGACCGAGCCGCACGCCGGGTCCGATGCGAGCGCGATCCGGACCCGCGCCGTCCGGCGACGGCGATCGTCGTACCGGCTGACCGGGACGAAGATCTGGATCTCCAATGCGCCGGAGGCGGAGCGCTACCTGGTCTTCGCGACGCTGGATCCCGGGGCCGGCGCCCGCGGCATCACGGCATTCCTCGTGGAGACGGGGCATGCCCGGGTTCCGCTTCGGGGCACATGAGCGAAAGATGGGGATCCGGGCGTGTCCTGCCGCCGGAGCTCATCTTCGAGGACTGCGAGGTCCCTGCTCGCGAACCGGCTGGGCGGGGAGGGGGAGGGGTACAAGATCGCGCTGTCCGCGCTCGGCGAGGGGCGGATCTCGATCGCGGCCGCGTGCGTCGGCCTGGCCAGGGCCGGACTGGAGGCGGCGGCCCGGTACCTGGGGGAGCGGACGGCGTTCGGCGGACCGCTGGCCGAGCAGCAGGGACTGCGGTTCCTGCTCGCCGAGATGGCACGCGACGTGGCCGCGGCGCGGGCGCTCACCCGGGAGGCGGCCACCGCCAAGGATCGCGGTGAGCCGATCGCGGAGGCGTCGTCGCTGGCCAAGTGGACGGCGTCGGACACGGCGATGCGCGTCGCCACCGATGCCGTGCAGCTGTTCGGGGCGACCGGGTACTCGCGCGAGACCGGGATCGAGCGCCTGATGCGCGATGCGAAGGGTGCCCAGATCTACGAGGGCACCAACCAGATCCACCGCGAGATCGTGGCGGGCGAGACGCTGAAGCGGGCTGGCACGACCCGCGGCTGAGTGCCAGACGCCAAGGCCTACCTACGCGGCTGGCCCCAGGCCCGTCGTCGGATCCTCATCGGTCGCCTTGTCGCTGTCGGGTGCGGTGGGACCGTCATCCTCGGCACATCGAGCCCGGTATCGGCGATCCGTCGAATGGTGGATCGCCGTCGAAAGCTCCGAAGCGTGCGTGAGTGACGCGGCGATGGGTGCAGTCGCAGCATCGGTTCGCGCGTTGTGGGTCCTGTAACGGGCCGTAGAGCGGTGGCACCGCACCGGGCCTGCCGAAGCCACGGCCCCACGCTGCAGCATCGGGACGCCGACACCGCCCCCGGCTGGGTGCCACGGCCCGGCAGTAGACTCGTCGCCATGCTGTGCAGAGGCATTTCCGCCTCGTTGCTCGCGTGTTTCGTCGCGATCGGGTGTGCCGTACCCACCGGCCCGACGGATAGGGCGGCCGAAACCTCCGTTCAGGCGACTTCAAGTCCGAATCCGTGGCTTGCGAACGCAGAGATCGACCGCGCGATGGAGTTTCGTCGTGCCTCCGGATTGCGGGCCGATGAGCTGTGGGCGCGAGGCGTTGCCTCGGATCCCGCTTCCAAGGTCGGGGTGGAGGCCTTCTCGATCCCACTCCTGCCGTCTGAGGTCGACACCCTCCAGCGGCGCGCGCGAATCTCGGATGAGGCGATGCCCGTGATCGAGACATACGGGGAAGCCGAGCCCACGTGGGCCGGCGCCTACGTCGACCGACAGACCGGTGCCATCGTCGCCCTCTTCACCGACGACATCGGCCGCCATCAGTCGGCGCTTGGTCGACTCCTTCACCCGGAAGCCGCCGTCGTCGTTGTAGAAGCCAGCTGGACCTTGGCTGAACTTCGGAGACTGCAGAAGTCGATCGCGGCAGATGCCGACTGGCTGGAGGAACACGGACACAAGCTACTTGGGGTCGGAGTCTCGATCTCGTCGAACCACACGTTCGTCGATGTCTCGAGCGCAGATCCTCAGATCGGCGAGATCCTTGCGCAGCGGTACGACGGCGCCGGTCGCCTTGCGGTGACTACCGATGGAACCGGTGTCCGACTGTGGCCCACTGGAACCCTCAAAGGCCTTGTTGTCGACAAGAACGGTGATCCTGTCCGGGACCTGCTCGTCGAGCTCGTCCCCGACGTCCCCGGCGCCGGACCAGCATCTGACGTCGGATATGCGACAGGCCCGACCGGACGCTTCGCGTTTCCGGATATCACAGCCGTTCGCTACATCGTGCACGTCATGGCCGAAGATGATCCGTCGCGGCAGGTGTTGGGTGAAACGGCGGCCGTCGTTCGAGCAGGGAAGACGACGGAGGTAAGGATCACGGTCGAGTGAGGACCCCACGGACCCCTGCAGCTGACCGCGACGGGCCGGCGGTAGACTCATCGACATGCAGCAGTCCCCCAACGGCCAGGTCTTCATCGTCAGCGCCGCGCGCACGCCCATCGGGAAGTTCGGCGGGGCGCTCAGCACGGTCCCCGCCACCGAATTGGGCGGGATCGCCATCCGGGCGGCCGTGGAGCGGGCGGGCCTGGACCCCGCGACAGTCACGGTCGACGACGTCCTCATGGGCCAGGTGCTCCAGGCAGGCGCCGGCCAGGCCCCCGCGCGGCAGGCCGCACTCAAGGCGGGACTCCCGGACACCACCAGCGCGACCACGATCAACCGGGTCTGCGGCTCGGGGCTCAAGGCGATCATGCTCGCGGCGTCGGAGATCCGCGCCGGCGATGCCGAACTCGTGATCGCGGGCGGCATGGAATCGATGAACGGCGCGCCCTATCTCCTGCCGGGTGCGCGGTTCGGTCTTCGCCTGGGCAACGCGCAGCTCATCGACTCGACGGTCAACGACGGCCTGTGGTGCGCGATCGAGGATTGCCACATGGGCACCCACGCCGAGCGCGTGGCCATCAGCGACCACGTCAGCCGCGAGGACCAGGATGCCTTCGCGCTCGCCAGCCACCAGAAGGCGATCGCCGCGATCGACGCGGGGCAATTCGATGCGGAGATGGCGCCGGTGACCGTCCGCGACGCCCGGGGCCGCGAGACGGTCGTGACCGAGGACGAAGGCCCGCGTCGCGACTCGACGGCCGAGGCGCTCGCGAAGCTGAAGCCCGTGTTCGCCCTCCCCGACGGCGAGGACCGCGGCGAGGCGACGGCCGGGACGGTCACCGCCGGCAACGCGCCCGGGATCACGGACGGCGCCGCGGCGACGCTCGTTGCCAGCGAGCGCGCGGTGGAGCGGCTCGGGCTCAAGCCACTCGCCCGGATCGTCGGGTACGCCCAGGCGGAAGTCGCGCCCAAGTGGCTGTTCCTGGCGCCCGTCGAGGGCGTCCGTCGCCTGCTGGACCGGATCGAGCTCCCGATCGAGGCGTTCGACCTCGTCGAGATCAATGAGGCATTCGCCGCCCAGACCCTGGCCGACGGGCGGGCACTCGGGTTCGACTGGGACCGGGTGAACGTCAACGGCGGGGCGATCGCCCTGGGTCACCCGATCGGAGCCAGCGGGGCCCGCATCGTCGCGACGCTCCTGCACGAACTGCGGCGTCGCGAGGGCCGCTACGGCCTCGCCACCCTCTGCCTCGGCGGGGGCGGGTCGGTCGCGATGGCGGTCGAGCGGGTCTAGCGGGTCCCGCCGGCCTCATCGGCTCCCAGCCACGCCTCGACGAACTCCGCGACGCCCGCGAGGATCGCCGGATCCACCATCCGCGGCGTGTCGCGATCGGTGTGGATCACGTTGGTCATGATCTCGTGCGCACCGGCCGACGTGATGGCCAGGCTCGGGATGCCGCGCATCGCGAAGATGGCGTGATCGCTCTCGTACCACTCCGGACCGACGCCCCAGCCTTCGCGACCGTCGAGCATCGTCTGGAGGCGCGCTGCGAGGTCCGGCGGCCCCGCGAGCAGGGACACCGCGATGTCGTGACCGACGACACCAGCACCATCGATGTTGACGACGCCGCGCACCTCGGCGAGGTCCGTCGCCGCGAGCCAGGCCTGCTCGCCGGGCGCGAGGTAGTGATCCTCGCCGTTGAAGAAGACGAGTTCGATCGGCATGCCGTCGGGCAGGCCCGACTCGGCGAGCGCGAGCAGGGTCGCGACGCCGCCACCGTTATCGAAGGCGCCGGGGCTGGTGATGGTGCTGTCCAGGTGGGCGCTGAGCACGATCCGTGGTCGTGTCGGCCCGTGGCGGGCCGAGACGTTCGCGCCGCTACCGTCGTGCAGCGCCCCGCCGATCCGGACCGCGACTGCCCGGTTCTCGCGGAGGCGTTCGCCGATGGAGGAGGTCACCGCGAGGTAGGGGAATTCGAGGTCACCGTCCTCCAGCACCGGCATCGCGCGCAACGCTGGGATCGCGGCGATCACTGCAGCGGGACGGAGCGCCTCGAGGCGGGCGATCCGCGCGCGCTGGGCCGGCAGGTCCACGAACGGGAATGCTTTGGGGAAGTAGGAATCCGCGACGAGCGCGCCGTGCAGCACGATGACCCGCCCGGGATCGAACGCGGCAGCCTCCAGGGCGGCATCGGTCCCGAGGCGCGACACCCGGCCGCTGACGTCGCACGGACGGCTGAATGGCGCCGGCGGGACGTCCACCCACGCACCACCGATCTGCAATGGCGCCTCGCCGGGCTCCCACCATCGACACGTGAACGGTTGTGTCTCGACCACGAGCCCGGCCTTGGCCAGCACCATGCGCACGTACTCGCTCGCGAGACGGTTCGCCGGGGATCCCGACGGCCGCGGTCCGATCTCCTCGGCGAGCGCGGTCACGTGGGCGGCGATGCGGGACTTGAGCCACGACCCGTCCATGACACGATCGTCGCGACCGGGAGGCCGCGCGGTCACGGGGCGAACGGCACGAATCCACGGGTCCTCGGGCAGGGGCCTGCGACTACACTCGATGGCATGACCGAGACCAACGACCTGACCGCTGTCACCGTGCCGACGTTCCAGCACTTCATCGCCGGGGCATGGTGCTCGTCCACGAGCGGCGCCACGTTCGAGAGCCGCAATCCGGCCGACACGCGGGACGTGGTCGGGCGATTCCAGCAGGGCACGGCCGCGGATGTGGCGATGGCCATCAAGGCGGCCGAGACGGCCGGACCGATGTGGCGGCGGACACCGGCGCCCAAGCGCGGCGAGATCCTGTACGCGTTCGGGGCCCTGATGGCCCAGCACAAGGAGCGCCTGGCCCGCGCGATGACCCGCGAGATGGGCAAGGTCCTGTCCGAGGCCCGCGGCGACGTCCAGGAAGGCATCGACATCGCGTTCCTGATGGCCGGCGAGGGACGCCGGATGCACGGCGAGACGGTCCCGTCCGAGCTGCCGGACAAGTGGGCGATGTCCATCCGCCAGCCGATCGGGGTCGCGGGCATCATCACGCCCTGGAACTTCCCGATGGCGATCCCGTGCTGGAAGATGATGCCGGCGCTGGTCACGGGCAACACCGTCGTGTTCAAGCCCGCCAGCGATACGCCGCATTGCGCGACGCTGCTCGTCGAACTGATGGCCGAGGCCGGGTTCCCGCCGGGGGTCGTCAACCTCGTGACGGGTTCGGGCGGCGAGGTCGGCGACGCGATCGTCGGCTCGCCCGGACGTCGGGGTCATCTCGTTCACCGGGTCGTCGGCGACGGGGAAGTCGATCGCCGCCAAGGCGGGCGCCCGGCTCAAGCGTCTCTCCCTCGAGTTGGGCGGCAAGAACGGCGTGGTCGTGCTCGCCGACGCGGACCTCGACCTCGCGACCGACGGGATCCTGTGGAGCGCTTTCGGGACGACCGGGCAGCGCTGCACGGCGGCCTCGCGGGTGATCGTGGAGGCGGCCGTGCTCGGACCCCTGCTGGAGCGACTCGAGACGCGGACCCGCAAGCTCCGGCTGGGTTCGGGGCTCGACGACGCGGTCGATGTCGGGCCGCTCATCAACGCCGGTGCGCTTGAGAAGGTCGGTTCCTACGTCGACATCGGGCGCGGGGAAGGGGACCTGGTACTGGGCGGCGGTCGGGCGGCTTCGGGCGACCTCGCCCACGGGCACTTCTTCGAGCCGACGATCTTCGCCGGAATCGGTCCCATGGACCGGATCGGCCAGGAGGAGATCTTCGGGCCGGTGCTGTCGGTGATCCCGGTGGCCGACTACGGCGCGGCGATGCTCGCGCTCAACCAGACGCGCTACGGCCTCTCGTCATCGATCTTCACGCGCGACGTGAATCAGGCCTTCCGGGCGATGCGCGACTTCGAGACCGGCATCGTCTACGTGAATGCGGGCACGACCGGCGCCGAGACGCACTTGCCGTTCGGTGGCTGGAAGGAGACCGGCAACGGCCACCGCGAGGCCGGCCACGTCGCGCTGGACACGTACACCGAATGGAAGTCGATCTACGTGGACTTCAGCGGCCGGCTGCAACGCGCCCAGATCGACAACCAGCCGGGTTAGGCGCCCGGCGGTGGGCCGCGCCCCAGTGGTGCCTGGGTGCACCGCCTGCGCCGCTGGGCCAGGTAGGGGTCGTGATCGAAACGTTGCTATCATCCGGGACTTACGTCACGGTCACGACATGACCATCGGCAGTTGCGACGGTGACCGCTGTCAGCGCTCCGATCTCGCGAGTTGGAGGTTCCGGACATGCCCAGTGGACGTCCCCGTTCCCGGAGGCTAGCGATCACCTCAGCGCTGGTGATCGTGGCTGCGGTTCTCATCCCCGTCGCGGCGGTCGCGGCCCCGAGTTCGAAGGGGCAGGATCCCAACGTTTTGCCGGCAACGGTTTCCCGGGGCACGACGGCGGCGTTCGCGGTGTCCATCAAGAACACTTCGACCTCCGGCAACATCACGGCGCAAGGGATCCGGGTCTACATCCCCGCGGGCCTCGCAACGAGTGACATCCAGCTGCCGATCGTGAAGCCGCCGGCAGGCACGCTGACGAACCCAGCGACGACGCTAGCCGCACCTTCGCCCTACATCGAGATCCTCAACGCGAACGTCACGCGGAACCAGACCTACACCTTCACGATCAACGCCCGGATCCCCTGTGACGAGTCCGTTTCGGCGTACAGCTGGGTGACGGACGTCCGCCAGTCGAACGACTTCAGTGGCACGGGCAACGAGCTCCCGGCGAAGGACGTACCGGTCACTGCTGTCTCGTCCGCCAGCTGCTACCTCGCCTTCACGACCCAGCCGACAAACGCCGCTGCGAGCACCACCATCACGGGCACGGCATTCGACCCGTCGGGACCGGCCGTGACCGTGTCCGCGAGGAATGGCGCCGGCGGCCCTGTCTCGTGGTTCGCCGGGACGATCACGCTGACCTCCACGCCGAGCACGACCCTGACCGGGGGCTCGGTGGCCGTGACGAATGGGGCAGCCGCCGCGTTCACGAACCTCCAGATCGCCGAGACCGGTACCTACACGCTCACGGCCGCTACGACCGTACCTGGCGTGAGCGGCAGCGCCGCGTCGAACGCCTTCGTCATCGGCTACAGCGCCAGCGCCGACTGCGAGGTCGACGGCCAGCCATGCACGACCGGGACGTTCCCGGGACCGACCGGTTCGACCGCCAACGTCACGGTGAACGACACGGGTTCCGAGATCGTCGCCACGCTGTCGGCGGAACTGACCGAGGACGTCCTCGATTGCCCCGGCTTCGACTTCGAATACGGCGACACCCTGGAGTTCGACGTCGTCACGACCGACGACCTGACCGGCTACACCAAGACCGTCGAAGTGACGAAGGACGCCATCTACGGAACGGACGCCGCTGATCTGTGGAAGTACCAAGTGTGCTTCCAGGCGGACTACCCGTTCGCGTCCATCGTCTACTACGACGATCCGCAGGAGAACTACGAGAACCTCCTGAACATCCTGGCCGGCGGTCCGCTCCCGACGGCGGACGAGGTCGCACCCGGCGTCTACCGCGGGATCCTTCCCGACTGCAGCCTGGTCGACGATGTCGCTCCGTGCATCGAGGGTCGGACATTCAATGGTGCCGGGACCCGAGTCACGACCATCGGAACGGTCCCGGCCGCAGACCCGCAGTGGAAGTGAGAATCGACTTCGCGCTGAACTGACATCGTCCAAGATGGGCGGGTGAACTGCCCGTCCTGCCAGAACGAGACCCAGTCGCCGTGGAGGTATTGCACCCGCTGTGGTGCGAGCCTTCGCGGCGACGGCGCGTCTGAGAGCGAGCACCACGTCACGGTCGTGGTGTCCGATCTCCAGGGATCGACAGCACTCGCCGAGCGGCTGGACCCCGAGTCCCTTCGATACGTCCTGGATCAGTACTTCGACGAGCTCGGCAGCATCCTCGAGTCGCATGGCGGCCGGATCGAGAAGCGGATCGGCGACGCGATGGTCACGGTGTTCGGGCTGCCGGCAGCCCGACCGGATGACGCACTCCGGGCGGTCGAGGCCGTCGTGGAGTGCCAGGCGACGCTGGCCGGCCTGAACGACCGCCTCGAGCGGAGCTGGGGTGTTCGACTGACCAACCGGACGGGCGTGTCGACCGGACCCATCGTCTTCGCCGATGCGGGCGGCGGGCACCGCGTGCTCGCCGGGTCCGCCCTCGAGCTGGCGTCGCGGCTCGAGCCGGTCGCTCCGCCGCTGGAGGCCCTGCTTTCGGAGTCGACCGTCATCGAGGTCGGCGACACTGTCACGACGGATCCCTTGGCCGCCGTGACCCTAAAGAACGGGACGGAGGTGCTCGCCGCGCGGCTGATCACCGTCGAGGGGACCGACGAAGCGGACGACCGCGACAGCGACAGCGACCATGCGGCCGACCGCTGTGCGACCTGCGAGGAGTCGATCGACATCGCGGCCGAACCACCCTGGAAGTGGTGTCCGCGGTGTGCCACGCCGGTGATGACGAGCGCCGCCAGGCAGGCCAGCCGACGGACGCTGACGATCGTCTTCGCCGACCTGCACCCGGCTGCCGATTCCGTCGGCGATGACGAGGCGCGGCGCGGGGCGATGGTCCGGGCCTTCGAGGAACTGCGCGGTGTGCTCGAGCATCACGGCGCGACCGTAGAGAAGTTCATCGGCGACGCGCTGATGGCGGTGTTCGGTCTTGCGCAGCGCCGCGAGGACGACGCCCTCCGGGCGGTCCGCTCGGCGATGGAGATGCAGGCGACACTCGAGCGGATCAACCCCGTATTGGAGCGCGAACTCGGTGTCGAGCTCGAACTTCGGATCGGCGTCAACACGGGCGCGGTCATCGCCGGGGATCCCCGGCTGGGGCAGCGCCTGGTGACCGGCGATGCCGTGAACGTCGCCGCCCGCCTGGAACAGACCGCCCTGCTGGGCCGCGTCGTCATCGGTGACCTGACCCGGCGGCTGGCTGGCGATGCGCTGACCCTTGAGGAGCTGGAGCCCCTCACATTGAAAGGCAAGGCCGAGCCGGTCCCCGCGTATCACGTCGTCAAGGTGTCGAGCGGCCCGTCGAGTTACACGCGTCTTGAGTTGCCGCTGGTCGGCCGGGACGCCGAGTTGGCCGTCCTGACCGCCGCGTTCCAGGCGTCCGTCGATCAACGCCTCTGCCGGCGGATCACCGTCCGTGGCGATACGGGCATCGGCAAGAGTCGACTGATCTACGAGCTCCAGGACGACCTGCCAGCCGACGTCCGAGTCCTGCGCGGCGCCTGTCTCCCCTATGGCGAGGGCATCACCTTCTGGCCGGTCGTCGAGATCATCCAGGCCGCGTCGGGTGTCACGGCCAGCGAGGACGTCGCCGCGGCAAGGGATGCCATCGCCGGGATCGTCACCGACGAGGGGGCCGCGCTTCGCCTGTGGTCGCTGGCCGGCCTGATCGACCGACAGTTCCCGGTGGCCGAGCTCTTCTGGGCTGTCCGCCTGATGCTGCGCGACCTGGCCGCGGACCGCCCACTGGTCGTCGTGGTCGATGGCCTGCACTGGGCCGAGCCGACCCTCCATGACTTGCTGCAGGACCTCGTGTCGAACCTCCGTGACGCGCCGGTCCTGCTGATCACCATGGAGCGCCCGTCCGAGACCGAGGCTGTCGCCGCCGAGGCGCCCGCGGCGGACCAGCAGATCCTCGAATTGGGTCCCCTGGACGACCGGGCCGCCGACGACGTCGTTGCGGCGGCATTGGGCCATGGAGCCCTGCCAGCGGCCCTCGTCGAGCGGGTGAAGCGGGCGGCAGCCGGCAACCCCCTGTTCATCGAGCAATTCCTGACGATGCTGATCGACGACGGCACCCTCGCAACGCGCGACGGTCGGTGGGTCGTCACCGGCGACATCGAGCGTGTCAACGTCCCGCCGACGGTCGAGGCCGTGCTCGCCTCCCGCATCGATGCCCTGGATGAGGACGAGCGCGGGACGCTGGAGCCAGCATCCGTCATGGGTCGGGAGTTCGCCAGCCGGGCGGTCGAAAGCCTGCTCGACCGAACGATGGACACCGACTCGGCCCTGTCTGCGCTCATCCGTCGGCAACTTGTCACCGCCGCTCGTGACTCGGGTGCCTTGGCCGACTATCGCTTTCGAAACCTGCTCCTGCGGGACGTCGTCTATGACGGCCTCCTGAAGCGGACCCGGTCGGCCCTGCACCAGCGCTTTGCCGACTGGCTCGAGTCGTACGCGTCCAAGGCCGGCCGGGCTACGGAGATCGAGGAGATCCTGGGCTATCACCTGGAGCAGGCGTACGAGCTCAGGTCGGAGCTGGGAGCGCTGGACGAGGAGGCGGTCCAGCTGGGGCGGCGCGCCGCAGACCGACTCGCTCCCGCCGGGCTGCGCGCGTTCTCGCGCGGCGACATGCCGGCCGCGGCGAATCTGCTCGAGCGGGCCGCGCACACGTTGCCCGACGACGAGCGGACCAAGCCGCGACTGTTGGCTCGCGCCGGCGAGGCCCGCATGGAGACCGGCGCATTCCGCGAAGCCGTCGCGCTGTACGACGAAGCGGAGTCCATTGCCCGAGCATCCGGGGATGCCGTGGCGGCCGGGATCGCCGAACTCGGTCGAGTCCGGCTGCGGTACCTGACCGGCGATGGCGTTTCCGATGCCGACGCCCGCGAGACCGTGGAGCGCCTGACGCCCATCTTCGAGGCCGGCGGCGACCATCGAGCGCTGGCTGGCTGTGCCAGGTTGCTGTTCAATGTCGAGCTGACCCACTCCCAGTGGAATGCAGCGGGCCGCGCGGCCGAGCGGATGATCGCCGAGGCCAGGATGGCGCGCGACACCCTGCTGGAGCAGCGCGGCCTGCCGGCGCTGGCCGGCGTCGCCATGTACGGTCCGACGCCCGTGCCGGCGGGGATCGAGCGGTGCCACGAGGTCCTTGCCCAGGCAGGGGACGACCGGATGGTCCGTGCCCTGACCGAGCGCGCCCTGGCGCATCTGCTCGCACTCGACGGCCGCGTCGATGAGGCGCGCGAGATGTGCACCGCTACGCGGTCGCGACTCCTCGAACTGGGGTGGCATTTCGATGCCGCCCTCGTCTCGTTGAGCCTGGGTCCCATCGAGCTCCTGGCGGGCCGGCCCGATGACGCCGCCCGCGAGCTTCGGGCCGACTACGACACGCTCAAGGCGATGGGCGAGCAGAACTACATCACGACGATCGGTGCGTATCTCGCCGAGGCAGTCCTGCGGCAGGGGCATCGCGACGAGGCCCTCGCACTGGCCGCCGAGGCGCGGGCGGGTGCAGCCGGGGACGACATCCCGACCCAGGTCGCGTGGCGTCAGACGCGAGCCAAGGCGCTGGCCGATCCGGGCGACCGGGACGAGGCCCAGCGCCTGGTCGCCGAGGCCGTCGAGATCGCCCTTGGAACCGACGATCCCACGATGCAGGGGGATGCCCACCTGGATCGGGCTGAGGTGCAGGCTCGCTCCGGCGATCCTGATGGCGCTCGGCGCAGTGCCGAGGCGGCCCTCGAGCGATATCGAGCCAAACAGCACCGCGTCGGCGAACGACTTGCGATGGAGGCACTCGAGCGGCTCGGCAGCTAGGCGTCGGGCGACCCCGGATCGGCGCGCGCCGCCACTGGCCGGTCGCGGTATCATGCCCGCCACTGGTCGGTGCTCGGCCCCGCCGTCTCGGCTCCTTTTATCGGGACTGTGACAGGTACCTATCATCGGCTCTGAGCGGTGACCCGGGCACCCGGCCAGTGGATCCGCTCCACCGAGAGCGCGATCTCGTGGGCCCGTAGCTCAATGGCAGAGCAAGTGACTCTTAATCACTGGGTTGAAGGTTCAAGTCCTTCCGGGCTCACCACTCTCACGCATGGGCGACGAGTGTCGACGGGGCTGGTCGTCCCGATCCGCGTCGAGCATGAGCGGTTCGGCTCCCTCCGCGAGATCCGGTGAGTCGCGCGATCTCGGTCGGGCTGGGGCCCTCCAGCACCACCGCGTCGACCACCTAGCGCACCCGACGCGGACGCTTCACGACCATCGGCCCTCGACATCCCGTCGAGACCCGAGCATCGTGGCTGGTCGGGGGAGAAAGGAGGGCGGCGATGCGGCATCCCTTTCGTGACCTTCTCGCAACCGTCCTGGTCGGGGGGTCACTCGTCGTCTATGTCGCCTGGGCATCGGGCGTCGGCCTTCTGGGACTCACCGATGTCAGGTCCGTGACCGCGGTCGTCCTCGTGCTCGGCATCGCAGCATCGATGGTGGCCGTCGTCCCCGGATTCGAGGAATTGCTCCACGGCTCGCGGCCCTATCTGACGGGCGCATCGGCGGCCGGGTTGGTCGCTCTTGGCGCCGGGCTGTGGGCGTTCATCGGGGAGGAGGCGACTGCGCTCGCCGCGCTCATGGCCGCGACGATCGCGATGTGGGCCATGAGTACGCTGCGGCACGTCGGCGTCCATCGGCCGGCGCCACGCCTCGGTCACCGATGACCTGAGCGATCGGGTCCGGCAAGGGAAGGAGAGCCGTTGTGGATAGGCTGCGTCGTATCGATGTCGGGGCGATCCTCATCGGAGTGATCATCCTCGGAGTGGGCATCTATTACACGCTCGTGAACGTCTTCGGTCTCGCGTTGGCTCAGCTGGATTGGGACATGATCTGGCCGCTGGCCGTCGTCGCACTCGGGATCGGGATCCTCTGGGGTGCGTGGAGTCGGATGCCTCCGCAAGGGCACGGACCGGACAGCGTCTGACGACCATCCGCTCCGGATGTCCATCGGGGCCCTCTCTTTGAGGCGTACCGATCGCCATCCCCATCGCGGGTCGCGTTCAGCCTTCGCCGGTTACAGGCCGCGCTCCGAGGCCGGCGGGGCGTCCCAGCGCTTCGCCTGCCCCAACCCGCCCGACGCCCTGTCTCGCCGTGTCCGCCAAGCCAGGAGCACCGCGGCGAACAGCAGCAGGTCACGGGACTGGACCACTCTGGACTCAACCTTCGAGGAGGCGGAGGATCGACGTCACGACCTCTTCCAGGGGCGCGGTCGTCACGACCTCATGATCGGCCGCGCGACGCAGCAGGGGCTCGACCGACTCGACATCGTCGAGGAAGCGGCTGACGTCGTGCGGCGACTTGCCGTACGGGTTGTCCGTCCGCGTCGCAAGCCGCTCCATCAACGTCGCGAGCGGTGCGCTCAGTAGGACGATGTGATCGAACCTGGGATGGAACTTCCCCTGGTTCTCCTCGCAGCCGGCGACGAAGAGGACCTCGGCGTCCTCGGTCGAGAGCAGCTGCTCGATGGCGTCCTCGCGCCAGAGCTGGCGCCCGTCCGGCTGGACGTCGCTGTACCCGTCGTCCGTGTCGACGGCCTTGTAGCCACGCGCCACGAGTTCCCTGACGACGCTGGACTTGCCGGTCCCCGACATCCCGGTGAGCAGGATGCGCTTCATCGCGGGTCCGCGCGTCGTGCCATCGCCAGAGCGTAGCCGGTGTGACACTCCGCGGGTCGTGCGTGTCACCGCGCCAAGCCGTCGGGCGCGTCGGTACACTCGGGGACATGCCACAGAAGCTGATCCTGGACGTTGACACCGGCACCGATGACGCGGTCGCCCTCATGCTCGCCGCGCTCCACCCGGACCTGGAGCTGATCGGCGCCACGACCGTGAACGGCAACGTCCCGGTGGACTACTGCACCGAGAACTCGCTGCGGACGTTCGACTGGATCGGCGTCGACGTCCCGGTCTACGAAGGCGTCGATCGCCCGATCGTGCGGGCCGACTTCCCGATCCCGCGCCCGGACATCCAGAGCTCCAGCGCGGTCCACGGCGGCTACCTGGACGTGCCCCCAGCCACGTCGACCAAGCAGGCCACGGGCGCCATCGAGTTCCTCGTCGAGACCTATCGCGCGGCCACCGACGCGATCATCCTCGTCCCGGTCGGCCCGCTCTCGAACATCGCGACGGCCCTGGCGAAGGAGCCGCGCCTCAAGGACTGGATCCCGGAGCTGGTCATCATGGGCGGCGCCCATCACCACGGGAACGTCACGCCCCGTGCCGAGTTCAACATCTGGGCCGATCCGGAGGCATCCCGCGCCGTCATCGGCAGCGGTGTCCGCAAGATCACCCTCGTCCCGCTCGACGCGACCCACAAGGCCCTGGTGTCGCTGGACGATTGCGCTCGACTGCGCGCCCTCGGAACTCCTGCCGGGGAAGCCGCCGCGCGGTTCACCGAACGCCGCATCCAGGGCTACGACACGACCCAGCCGATGGCCCGCCCGCACGCCGCCCCGGTCCACGACGCGCTTGCCGTCGCCGCGATCGTGGATCCGGCGGTGATCACCACCCATCACCTCCATGTCGATGTCGAGACGCAGGGGGAGCTGACGGTCGGCGAGACCGTGGTGGATACGAACTTCCGCAGCCGACGCGAGCCGAACGTCCACGTCGCGCTCGACGCCGACGAGCCCCGGTTCGTGGGGATGCTCCTGGAGACCTTCGCGCGGAAGGTGCCGGCGTAGTACCCTTCGCTCGTCCTTTCATGGCCGGTCCTGTGAGGCTGGCGTATCGGTCCCGTGAGGCCGGCGAAGGAGGCAACCAGATGTCCGCGCACGCCCTCGCCCACCACGCCGATCCGGCGGGTGGGTCGTTTTGTACCGCCGTCGCGTGATCGTCCCCCCGCCGCCCCGCGCGAGTGCGATCGTCGATCCGCGGATCGGTGACGTGGGGCCGGCATTGCTGGCGCTGGAGGACGGGACGGTCTTCCCGGGCGTCGCGTTCGGGGCCGTCGGTGGCGGCCGGCGGCGACCTCGTCGTCAACACCAGCCAGACCGGGTACCAGGAGGTCTGCACCGACCCCTCGTACGCCGGCCAGGTCGTCGTGATGACCTATCCGCTCATCGGCAACTACGGGCGGCTGCTGGCCGACGACCAGTCGATCCGGCCGTGGTTGCGCGCCCTCGTCGTCGCCAATGCGACGGCCGCCGTGCTCGATGACGCCCGACAGCTGGCGGCGCTCCTGCGCGGCAACGGGATCCCGGCGATCGCCGGCGTCGACACGCGGGCGCTCGCGCGCCATCTCCGCGCCAACGGGTGCCTGCGCGGGATCGTGACCGCCCCCGGCGACACGGATCCCGAGGCGGCTCGCGCGGCCGCGGCCGCCGTCACGCGCTGGGAGGACCAGGACTTCGTCTCGCAGGTCTCGCCGCCGGCGATCACGGAGTTCGGGGACGCGTCCGATGGCGGTCCGCTCGTCGGGATCGTGGACCTCGGCCTCAAATCGAACATCGTCCGCGCGATGCGCCATCGCGGCGCGCGCGTCCGCGTCTTCCCGCACACGGCCTCGGCGACGGACGTGCTGTCGTCGGACATCGATGGCGTGATCCTCTCGCCCGGGCCCGGGCGACCCGGCCCGCCTCGAGACCCAGGTCGCCCTCGCCCGGGCGATCATCGACGACGGACGCCCCCTCCTCGGCATCTGCCTTGGACACCAGATCGTGGGACGGGCGGCCGGCGCCGAGACGAGCCGACTCCGGTTCGGGCATCACGGGGCGAACCACCCCGTTCAGGACGTGGACCTCGGGCTCGTCCAGGTGACCGCGCAGAACCACGAGGTCCAGGTCGTCGGGGACTCGCTGCCGGCCGCGTCCGGCTTCCACGTCAGCCAGCTGAACCTCAACGACCGGTCCGTGGAGGGCCTGCGCCACCGCGAGCTGCCGATCGAGACCGTCCAGTACCACCCGGAAGGCGCACCGGGGCCGCTCGACGCGCTCGCGGTCTTCGATCGCTTCGTCACGGCCGCGCGAGGCGACGCGCAGTGAACCGCCATCGCACGACGCCCACCCCATGGGCGCTGGCGTGCTGGGACCACCACGTTTCTGTCGTTATCGACGCCAGCCGAGCGTGCGGCGCCCACCCGGTGGGAATCGCTCGATGGGCGCGGCCCCATCGCACGTCATGCGCGGGGTGGACGACGCGCGCGGCGC
>CAVURB010000005.1:0-56679 GCA_963743815.1 uncultured Chloroflexia bacterium
GCGTACGGGCCGCTGACGGGCCTTGAGGGCCGCCTTCCGCCTGGCTCGACAACTGCCGCCGGTTGGCAAGGCCGGTCAGCGGATCATGGAAGGCCTGATAGCTCAGCTTCGCCTCGAGGACCCGCCGGGCCGCAGACATCGCGCTCCCAGGAGCCCGACGAGACCCGCGAGCCGCACGAGGACGGCGGCGAGAGCAGCGCGGTACCCGCGGCGATGACCCCGAGGCCCTGGACGGCGTTCGGGCCGAAGGTGACGAGGGCGTCTCGGGTACCGTGACCATGGCGGCGGCGAGACAGATGAGGCGGACCGGCCCCAGCCACGTGACCGCGACCGGGTGCGGATCGGTCAGCCGCTGCATGGACGGGTGGGCGACGGCGGCCCCGAACAGGAGGTATGCGGCGAGATACAGCGCGTCGATCCAGTTGCCCGAGAGGTAGGTCTCGTCCATCGCCTGGACGGCGTAGATCTGGTCGGCGACGAGGAGGGGCGAGGCTCGCACCCAGCAGGCGGAACGACGTCGTCGGGCGCCCGGGGTCGTGAGCAGGCCCATCGCCGCCCCGATGAGCAGCAGGTCCGCGATGGGATACGACAGGCTGATCGCGAGGCTCAGCGGGTCCGACTCGGCCGCGGCCACCTGCGGCTGCATGAAGAAGGTCCACGACAGGGTCGCGACGGCGGTCGTGAGGATCGCCGCGTCCAGCAGGCCGCTGCGATCGCCGCCGGCCAGCCGACGGCGGATCAGCAGGTAGAGGCCAAGCGCCATGAATGGATGCCCGGCGAGGTAGAGCGCATCGGCGATGCTCGGGAAGGGTTCCTCGCCACGAACTCGTAGTAGTTCCACGCGAGGTCACCGACCACGAAGAGGGCCTACCCGGCCACCCATGAGCAGCCAGGGGAGCATCCGATCAGGGCGCCACCGCGGTCGCGACCAGCGCCGATGCCCACGGCCGATGCGCCGATGACGTCGTACACAGGGCTCTGCGGTCATGCTCCCCGTCTCGAGCGAGGACCGAGGACGACCGCCATCGCTCCGGCGGCAAGGTGGCCGTCCAGAGCGGGATCTTCGGAAGGTCGTCGTGGATCAGGCATGAGTGCTCAGCCCGAAGGTTCGCCGGTCCACATCCGGTCGCCCATGACCCCTCGGTCGGGAGGCTTCTTGGGACCAGTCGGGCGAGCCAGCCGAAGTCGATGAAGCCGCCGGTCGCCCGGCGGCCTAGGTGGCCCTGGCGAGGGGTCGTCGCGTCAGTGCGCGCAGGCCCGTGGCGCGCCCTCGTCCTCCGCGGTCCGGAAGCTGGATCCCGCAACCGCAGCCGCTCACCGCGTCGGGGTTGTTCACCGTGAACCCGTCGCCCATGGAGCGTGTCGAGCGTGAGTGCGATCTGCGAGCCCTGCAGGAGGCCGACGCTCTCGCCGTCCACGTACACCTTGATGCCGTTCACGTCGAGGCGGTTCTCCTCCGGCGTGGGCGCGTCCTCGAGCATCATCCCGTAGCGATACCCGCTGCACCCGCCCGAGTAGACGTAGACCCGCAGGCCGACATCCGGATTGGTCTCGTCCTTGGTCAGCTCGAGGAGCTTCGACGCCGCGGCATCGGTAAGGGACACCGACCGTCGTCGGCTGCTGGTCGATCATCTGGTTGCGTCCTCCTTCGGACGTGGGGTGTGGCGGTCGTTCCACCGCAAGGCGCGGCGTGGACCGCCATCGTACGCACGACAACGGGTTTCGACAAGCACCACGTCGAAAACCCTTCGAAGTATGGCCTGCTCCCTGACCGGGCGCGACCGAACGCGCCTCCTGACACCCGTTCGGCGCCTACGGGCTCACCCAGCCCTGCCCGGCCTCATCGATCCGAAACTCTCCCGCCAATGGCACCTGGTCCCACCCTAGCAACGCGCCCGTGTCCGGTCCCGGGTTCACGAAGATCCACCACCCGGTCAAATCCTTGGCGGGAAGAACGAAGGTCACGTCCACGGTGGCGCCGGCCGGCACAGTGCTCGGGGTCACGGTCCCGACGGGCTTTCCTGGGAGCCCATCCTCCCTCTCTTCGGCCATGACCAGCGTCGCGGGCTTGGAACTCTTGTTGACGACCGTGACGGTCCATAGCCGCCCGCCCGGGACGCCGGGGTCGATCTCGACCCCGAGGCGTGGGACCTGGCGAAGGCGTGGGACCTGGCGAACGCTCGACCTGTTCGCCGGGACCCGGCTCCAGCCACCCGATATCGGGGGCGTAGTCGGTGGCCACGACCCGACCATCCTGGATCACGGACGCCCAAGCGTAGAAGCGCTCGGGCAGGCCACCGACCGTGCCTCCACCCGTCGCGTCTCCGCCGAAACTCAAGCGCGCGCCGTCCACTCCGTACCGGTCGGGCGGGTAGAAGGTGTCGAAGTAGACATCGCCGACGCCGCCGTAGGGCGGTCCGGCCGCGGACTCCGTTCGTCCAGTGTGGAGGTCGGTCCACCACGCGCGGTGCTCCTGCTGACCCGATGCCGGCACCGGCATGTTGTCGATCCCGAACCGTCGGTCGGGTGCGCCGTCGCCATCGTCATCCACGACCACGCCATAGGCGATCCATCGATCAGTGGGATCCACGATCGGCGGCTGCTTCGAGACGAGCGTGACGCCAAGGCAGGCGGTCCCACAGAACACCAACTCGTCGATGTCGACCCACGGCACGACGTCGGACCCGGTGTCGCCCGACGGATCGACATATCGGCCCGACCGGAGGGTGTGGCCCTGGTCTGCGGGAGGCAGTTCGGGGTTGTCGATGACATCCTCGAGGAGGATCGGCTGGACGATCGCGCCACCGGGCGGCTCGGAGCGGACCGGCGCGGGCCAGTCCTCCTTCATACTCGCCTCAGTCCACAGGATCGGCGTGGGCGTCGGGCTGGGCGTTGCCGTGGGGGTCACGCTCGGACTTGCCACGGCGGCCGGGCTGGGGCCTGGATCTGCGCTTGCCGAGGGCCCTGGACCGCCGATCGCGGGCTGGCCGCGCTGGATCATGAGGAGCGCTCCCCCGAGTGCGACCACGGCAACGACCAGCGCCGCAGCGAGCGTGGTCCTGGACATGAACCGGGTCCTCCGCGAGCCGAACACGGCCCGCTGACGGGTTCGATGGACCTCGTCCAGGACGGAGTCGACGACCCGATCCGGCAGGACCTCCATGCCGACGGCAAGGTAGGCGGAGAGGAGTGCGTCGGGATCGCGCGGCTTCGTCATGCCAGCTGCTCCTGGTCGAGGATGGGCGTCCGGGCGTCGGCTTCGAGCGCCGCCCGGATCGCCGCGGTTGCGTAGGACAGTCGGGACTTCGCGGTCCCGAGGGGGATGCCGAGGTGGTCGGCGACCTCGGGCATGGTCAGCCCGAGGGCGTAGTGGAAGACGAGGACGGCGCGCTGCTCCGGCGGAAGTCGCCGGAAGCCGCGGTCCAGCTGGTCGCGGTCGTGGACCGTCAGGAATTCGTCGGCGCCGGCCGGCGCGTCCGTCTCGAGCAGGACGACATCGGTCGCGAAGTGCCGGCCACGTCGCGCTTCGGCGTAGCAGGCGTTGACGAGGATCCGATGGAGCCACGCCTCGAACCGATCGAGGTCGCGCAGGGCGGGAAGCTCCCGCCACACCTGGACGAGGGCCACCTGGACCGCGTCCTCGGCGAGGTTGGCATCGCGCAGGATCCGATGCGCGATGAAGATGCAGCGGTCGCCGACCTCACGAACCAGGGCGCCGAAGGCCTCCTCGTCGCCCTGTCTCGCCTGGTCCACGATCGATCGCAGCACCCGCTGCCTCCTGGTCGTCGACGCCGCTTGGCGCCGTCAACGAGCATGAGTGTGGGGGTTGCGGCAATCGTTCGATATCAGCGTCTCAGGCGCCCCAGGACAGCCGCCCTAGTCGTCCAGGCGTTCGACGACCGTGGCGATCCCCTGCCCCACGCCGATGCACATCGTGGCGAGGCCGAACCGGCCGCCGGTCCGTCGCAGCTCGTGGGTCAGCATCGTGATGAGGCGACCCCCGCTCATCCCCAGCGGGTGACCGAGGGCGATGGCGCCGCCGTTCACGTTGACCTTCGCCGGGTCGAGGCCGAGCTCGTCGATGCACACGAGGGACTGCGAGGCAAAGGCCTCATTGAGCTCGATGAGGTCCAGGTCGTCCACCCCGATCCCGGCCCGTTCCAGGGCCTTGCGTGTGGCCGGGATCGGGACCGATGCCCATCACCGCCGGATCCACCCCCGCGACGGCCGTGGCGACGATCCGGGCCATCGGCCGCAGGCCGAGCGACCGTGCGCGATCGGCCTCCACGACGAGGACGGCGGATGCGCCGTCATTGATCCCGGAGCTGTTGCCGGCCGTGACCGAGCCGCCCTCGCGACGGAAGGCGGGTCGCAGTCGTGTGAGCGCCTCGGCGCTGGTGTCGGCCCGCGGATGCTCGTCACGCGCGACCACGGTGACGTCGCCCTTCCGCCCAACAACCTCGACCGGCACGATCTGGTCGTCGAACCGGCCGCCCTCGATGGCGGCGACCGCGCGCTGCTGGCTCTCGAGCGCGAACGCGTCCTGGCGCTCGCGGCTGACGCCCCAGCGTTCGGCCACGTTCTCGGCGGTCTCGCCCATCGAGTATGGGTAGTGCTCGTCGGCGAGCTTCGGGTTGATGAACCGCCAGCCGAGGGTCGTATCGGCGAGCTCGCGCGAGCCGCGATCCCACGCGCCCTCCGCTTTGAGCTGGACGTAGGGCGCCCGGGTCATCGATTCCACGCCGCCGCCGATGAATACGTCGCCGTCGCCGACCGCGATCGCGTGCGCCGCGGTGGTGATGGCCTGGAGCCCCGAGCCGCACAGTCGATTGACGGTCAGCCCACCGACCTCGACCGGGAAGCCGGCGAGCAGCAGGGCCATCCGTGCGACGTCGCGGTTGTCCTCGCCGGCCTGGTTGGCACATCCGAGGATCACGTCCTCCACAAGCGCCGGGTCAACGCCCGCCCGATCGACGACCGCGCGGAGGACGGTCGCGGCAAGGTCATCGG
Organism: uncultured Chloroflexia bacterium; assembly: GCA_963743815.1. Classification (GTDB taxonomy): domain Bacteria; phylum Chloroflexota; class Limnocylindria; order Limnocylindrales; family CSP1-4; genus SPCO01. The sequence goes on from CAVURB010000005.1 coordinate 5,011, forward strand.
GGCGGACCGTCGCGAGGGCGCCCCCATAGCGTCCGATCGGCGTCCGGACGGCTTCGATGATCCAGGCTTCGCGGATCGGACGATGGTGATCTCGGCTCATCGATGGATTGTATGGCCGGTCAGGTCGCGAACGGACTGCGTGGGTGCCCGGCGCCGAGGCGGAGCGCGAGCGCGATGTCGTCCTCCGCGGCAATGCCCTCGCGGGCGACCGCTTGCGCCTCGGTGGCGATCGCGGTCTCGATCCGGGTCACGATCATGGAGGCGGTGACCGACGTCGTGGCACCGGGCTCCGATACGGCGCCGTCGTCGTCGGCCCGGGCACCATCGACATAGCGGTAGAACCCTTGGCCGGTCTTGCGGCCCAGCCGGCCCGTGGCGACGAGGCGTTCCTGGACCGGGGACGGCCGCAGGTGGTCCGGGCGTCCCAGCCCCTCCCAGACGGACCGCGCCGCGGCCAGGTTGACGTCGATCCCGACGAGATCCATGAGCTCGAACGGCCCCATCGGGTACCCGGCATCGCGCATCGCCGCGTCGATGCCGTCGACGGTGGCCTCGCCTGCCTCGAGCATCCGGAGGGCCTCGATCGTGAACGGGCGATTGACGCGGTTGACGATGAACCCCGGCGCGTCGGCGCAGCGAACGACGGTCTTGCCCCACGCCGCCATCACGCGGTCCGCGTCGCGAGCGATCGCCGGGTCCGTCCGCTCGGTCACCACGACCTCGACGAGGTCCATCAACGGCACGGGATTGAAGAAGTGCAGGCCAAGGACCCGGTCGGGTCGGGTCGTCGCCTCGGCGATCGCGGTCACGGACAGGGCGCTCGTGTTCGTCGCGAGGATCGTGGAGGCAGGTGCGCTGGCATCGAGCGGCCGGAAGATCGCCTGCTTGAGGTCGAGATCCTCGAGGGCTGCCTCGATCACGAGGTCGGCCTCCGTGGCGATCGCCTCCATCGTCGCCGCGGTGCGGAGTCGCAGGACCTGGGCTTCCACCCAGTCGTCCACCGCGTCGCCGTGCAGGCCGGACTTCCTCGCCCGTCGCGCCAGGCCATCGTCCACCCGGGCGACGGCGCGCTCGATGGCCACCGGGTCAACGTCGTACAGGAGGACCTCGTCGCCACCCTCGAGTGCGACCTGCGCGATCCCCGTGCCCATCGTTCCCGCGCCGACGATCCCGACGGTCGTCACACCGGCTTCATCGCCTCGAACGGCTGGCGGCAGTCACGGCAGTAGAACAGGGAGCGGCACTGGGTGGGCCCGAAGGCGCTGTCCATCACGACGTGCGCCGACGCGCAATGGGGGCACCTGATGTCCTCGGGTTCGGCAGGAGGAGCGATGCCCGCTGCAAGGAGCGCCGTGCGACCCGCCGCGGTGATGCGCTCCGTCGTCCACGGGACCGCGAAGCTCACGTCGACGGTGACCGGGCGATCCTCCCCGACGAGCCGATCCGTGATCGATGCCGTGATCACGTCGAGCGCCGGACACCCGATGAAGGTCGGCAGGACCGTCACGACGATCGATCCGTCGTCGACGCGCACGTCGTCGATCATCCCGAGGTCGCCGATGGACACCACGGGCAGCTCGGGGTCGGGGATGGCGGTGACCATCGAACGGATCCGGGCGATCGAGGTGTGGACGGCGGCCTCGCTCACCACGTCGCTCCGGGGTCGCTTCGGCGGACGGAGGTGAATTCGCCGTGCAGCCAGCGGAACGCGTCGCCATGGTCGAGTCGGCCCCGCTCGGGATCGCGCGTCGGCGGTGGTTGCGGCAGGTCCAGGCGTGCCATCGTCGCCGCGATGGCCGCGCGCCACCGCCGCTCGAGTTCGTCGACCGAGCTGGCCAGGATGCCCGCCTCGACCAGGGCGGCGCCGTCGGGGAGTGGCGTGAACACGGTCCCGGCATCGGGTCCGAGCGTCTCGAGCGCCGCGACGAGTCGGCGGCGAGGCTCGCCATCCGCTCGCGCGAGCCGGTCCAGCCACGCCTCGACGTGCATCAGGTGGTAGCGCTCCTCGCGCCGGATCTTGCCGACCAGGTCCGCGAGCGGCGCCCACGTACCGGCGGTCAGCGCCTCGAGGCGGACCGCATCGGCGGTCTCGTACAGGTAGCGACGCGCGATCGTCATCGCCCAGTCACCCCGGCCGTGATCGAGCAGCCGGGCGTGGCGGTAGTCGGCCGGTTGGCGGTCGTAGGCGATCGCGTCACGGTCCCCACCGGTCAGCCCCGCGAGCAGGTCGTAGAGGGCCGCCGCATGGCCCAGCTCGTCCTGCGCGAGCGAGCTCATCGCGATGTCCTCCTCGAGCAGTGGGGCGATGCCCGTCCACTCCGAGTCGGAGAAGCCGATGACGAACTCGTCGTCGGCCATCGAGAGCAGCAGACTGTTGAGACCGGGAATGGGCGGGGCCTCCACGGCGGTCACCTTGGCCGCGCCTTCGGCTTCGCCTGGCCCGCGGCGTCACGGGCGGCCGCCAGCTTGTCACGCATGACGTAGCCGCCGGGCTTCTTGAACGACCGGTCGAGCGGGGGTTGGAGCAGATCCGGATCGTCGAGATCGATGACGTCGGATCGTCGGACGACCCAGAGGCGGACGCTCTCCTGTCGACGACCGTAGAGCTCACGGGCGTAGTGGGTCGCGAGCTCGGCATCGGGCGCCATGACGCTCCCGCCGTGGCGCATCGGATCGCCGTCCTTCTCTCGGCGAAAGACCTCCCAGGGCTCGAGGACGCCAGTCACGTCGACGCCATCGGCCGGGCCTGGGTCGTCGCGGCGTTTCATGCCGCCCGGGGCGACGCCAGGATCGTGTCGCGGACCCAGGCCGTCTCCTCGCGGGCCAGCCGGCGGAACTCGAGGCGCGCTTCGGACATGGGGCCATGGTTGGTGACGACGGTCCGGAGCTCGTTCCAGTCCGGTTCGGTGTAGCGCCAGGCCCCGGCACCGGCATCCGCGGTCTCATCGAACCGGAGCTCCGGGTCGGGGATGACGAGACCGAGCTCGCGGATCCGCGGCACGTAGATGGACAGGAACTCCTGGCGCAGCTCCTCCGATGTCTTGGCCTTGATCCGCCAACGCAGGTCGAGGTCCTTCTCGCGCGGCGTGCGCGGTCCGTGCATCTGCATGAGCGGACCCCACCATCGATCCAGGGCATCCTGAAGCTGCGCCCGCTGCATCGCCGTCCCGGTCACCATCGTCACGACGACGTCGCGCCCGTGCATGATGTGGACCGATTCCTCCCAGCAGATCTTGCGCATCGTCCGCGCGTACGGCGCATAGCTGCTGTCCCGCAGCGCCTGCTGGGCCACGATCGCGGCCGCGTCCACGAGCCACGCGATGATCCCGACGTCCGCCCAGGAGCGGGTCGGGTAGTGGAACACGTTGTGAAACTTGGTCCGCCCCGCGAGGAGGTCGTCGAACATCGCCTCGCGCGGCTTGCCCAGGTCCTCCGCGATCCGGTACAGCAGCTGAGCGTGCCCCACTTCGTCCTGGACCTTGGCCGTGATGGCGAGCTTGCGGCGCAGGGTCGGGGCGCGCATGAGCCACTCGCGCTCCGGCAGGACGCCCATGAGCTCGCTGTTCGCGTGCATCTCGACGAAGCGCAGGACGGCCGTTCGGTAGGCGTCGGGCATCGGATCGGTGGCTTCCACGGTCCCGCCCGTGGCGACATGCGCCTCGAAGGCGGCGAGGAACGCGGCATCGGGCGGCGCGTCGACGGATCGGTCCGCCGCGTCCAGCACGGGGTCGAGCGCCCTAGGGTCGGTCATCGGGCAGCGTCCTGGCTGTCCTCGCGGACCTGCACGGAGCGCACCACCAGATCGGCGCACGTGTCGGCGACGTCGGACGGCGCGACACGGCCATCCGGGTGATACCAGGTGGCGATGCCGTTGAGCGAGGTCAGGATGAACGCCGCGGTCACCGTGGGGTCCGCGGTCTGGAAGGTCCCGGCTGCCACGCCATCGGTGATGACGCTCCGGAATCGCAGCTCGTAGGCGTCACGCCGGCGGGCGATCTGCGTGCGTCGGTCGCCCGTCAGCGCGCGCCATTCGTGCGCGAAGACACTCGCCCGTTCGATGTCGTCGGTCACGACCGTCACGTGGGCCTTCGTCAGGGCGGCCAGCCGAGAAGCGTGGCTGTCGTTCGGGTGGGTACACGCAGCCAGGGCCGCGTCGGCGGACGCCTCGAATCGCGATGCCGTCCGCTCCACGATCGACCAGAGAACGTCCTGCTTCGACGTGACGTGCGCGTACAGGCTCGCTCCCTGGATGTCGAGGGCTCGGGCGATGTCGCGCACGCTCGTGCCGGAGTAGCCACGCTCGCGAAAGAGCGAACTGGCCACGTCATCGATCTCGCGGCGACGCGTCGTCTCGACCACGGATCCGGCGACCTCCCCTCGCAACCTAACGGTCGTTAGGCAGGCACCTTACGCCATCGACCCAAGAGCGGCAAGGGTTCGGCTCCCGAGCGTTGCCACGCGGCGACCCACCGGACCCGGCAACCCGCCAAACCCCGCCCGGACCACATCTGCGGCAGATGCCCGCCACCGGAGCGTTAGGCGCCGGCCGCGCCGGTCCCACGCCGAGGCATGCGACAGATGCCCGCTGGGCGGGCGTATGACCCGATCCGGGGCCGATTCGAGCGCGAGATGGGCTGGATCCGGCCCGTCTTGGTCGCACGGCTCGCCCAATGCTCCTGGGGCGGGCGTATGACGCTCGAGACCCTCGCGTGAGCGGCGCCACGCTCCGCCCGGCACTCCGCGGACCATCGTCCTGGCCGGACCGGGACCATCGACGCCCGCGCACCGGTAAGCGCACCGGCCCCACGGGCGTTCTGCTCGTGTCGACATCATCCGGCCGTCTCCTTGGCGGCCATCGACGGGCACGGGGAGACGCACGATGGACCACGACGATCTCGATGGGTTCGAGGACCTCACACCGGAGGACGACTGGATCGGACCAGCGCCGGTCGAGCGCACCGGGCCGCTGCCGCTGGAGCGCACGCGGCGATCCGCGACGCGACTCGGGCTCTCCGTCCCGGGCGCCATCGGTGGCGTGCTGCTGATCGGCGCGATCGCCTTCGGGGCAAACCTGAGCCTCGTGGGCGCCAGCCGCGACGCAGATGTCGAGACGTCCACCCCGGCCGCGGATGTGGCGAAGGCCGATGGCGACGAGGGGCTCGACAAGCCGGACAAGCCCGACGTGCCCGAGCCGACCAAGGCACCCACTGACGAGCCGAAGGACGACCCGACCAAGGCACCCGAGTCCGAACCAACGGACAAGGCCGAGCCCACCGACGACGCGAAGGACAACGAGGAGGGCGACGACGCCGAGCCGACCAAGAAGCCCGAGCCCGACCCGACCAAGAAGCCGACGCCCGAGCCGACCAAGAAGCCGGACGCCGAGCCGACCAAGAAGCCCGTCCTTGACCTCGCCCTCGCCGTGGCGGAAGGCGCGATCAAGATCAAGTGGAGCGCCTGCGAAGTCGACGGCGCCGACTACTACAAGGTCGTCCGTTCGTCCGACTCCACCGTGAAGTGGCCGGCCGGCGATGGCGACGAAGTGATCGCCGTCGTTGAAGTCGCGGGTGCGCCCAAGGCATGGGACGAGCACGCACCCGCGGGCAAGAAGGTCTGGTATCGCGTGTTCTGCGTCCGCTCGACGGACGATGGTTACAAGGTCGTCGCCGCGAGCGAGGCCGGGTCAATCGTCGCGCCGGACAAGGAGACCGAGCCCACGCCCAAGCCCACGCCCGAGACCTACGTCATGTGGATCGAGGCCGGGCAGGACGGCGGCGCCGTCCACCTGAGCTGGGAAGCGTGCGGCAGCGATGGTTTCAGCCACTACCGGATCCTCCGCAAGGCGGACGGTGAGGCGACGGTCATCGCCGAGATCGAGGATCAGGGCACGACGAGCTACGTCGATGCCGAGGTCGAGCCCGGCATGACCTACAAGTACGCCGTCCAGGCCAAGGGCCAGATCGAGGGCGACTGGGTCCTGCTCGGGACGACCGAGTGGGTCGCGGTCACCGTCGAGTAAGCGGCCAGTCACTACGAACGGGGATGGACGGGTGGACCACGTGGTCCCGTCGCAAGCGGTACTGCTGGCCGGTGGCCGGGCCGCCCGTCCATGCCCACCATCGGTGACCGGATGGAACCCCATGCCGGCACTGGAACGAGACTCGAACCGACCCGGGAGCGCGCCCTCGTGGCCCGCGCCCGGGTCGACGCGTTCGCGTTCGGCGAGCTCTACGACTACTACCTGCCCCGGATCTACGGCTTCGTCGCCCGACGCGTCGCCGATCCCGCGGTGGCCGAGGACCTCACGGCCGTGACGTTCGAGCGCGCCCTGACCGCCGTCCGACGCGGCGACTTCCGCAACGAGGCGTTCGGTGGCTGGCTGTATCGCGTGGCGGCGAATGCCGTGGTGGATCACGTCCGTCGATCCCGCCGGTCCGTCTCCCTGGGCCGGCGTGCCACCGATGGCGGACCGGATCGCGGGGACGAAGGGACCGTGGGCGACGATCGCGCCGAGCGCGCGCTGACCGCCGCCCTGGATCGCGACGTGCTGCGCCAGGCCCTCGCGCGAGTCTCCGCGGGGCATCGCCGACTCCTCGTCCTGCGCTACCTCGACGGCCTTGGGACCGACGAGCTGTGCGCGGTCCTCGGCTGCTCCCCCGCCACGCTCGCCGTGCGTCACCACCGCGCCCTGCGCGCGGTCCGCGCCGAACTCGCCACGGAGTCGATCGATGTGGCCTGACGACGAGCGCCTGATCCCGTTCCCCGAGGGCCGGCCTGAGCCGGAGCTGGAGGCCCTCGCCGACGAGCTGGCGGCCGCCGGCGCGCGTGCGTCCGACCGCACCGCACCCGCGACGTCGCGAGCCTTCGCCGCGAACCTGCGGGCATCACTGCTCTCCACGTATCCCGTCGCGTCCCCGGTCGTGGCGGTCCCACCGGCCGCACCGCAGGCCGCGCCGGATCGGACGCGATCTCGAGCCCTCTGGGTGGACGAGCCGATCCAGACGCTCCGCCCGACGGTGGTCCGTCGCACCGCGCTCGCCCCGGACGCCGTTCGCCCCCTCCCGGCGCGCTTCCCCAAGGGCAGGTCCGTGCTGCTCGCGGTCGCGGCCGCCGTGGTCATCGCCGTGGTGGCGCTCGACGGCCGGGCGTTCCTGCCGGCTCCGCTGCCCGCCCGCGTCGCCGACGCAGTGGGCGCGACCCTGACCCGCGACGGCATCGCGTCCGCGCTCACCGATGGCACGGAACTCCGCGCCGGCGATCGGATCGATACCGCCGCCGAAGCTGGCCACGCGACCCTGGCGCTCGGACGCGGTGAGACCCGCCTGGCCGCGGCGACGTCCCTCCGGCTCGTCACGCTCGGCGACGACGTGGCGCTCGAGCAACTGGCGGGGCGAACGTGGCATCGCGTCGGGAGCGACGTGGACGCCTATGCCGTCCGGACCGCCGACGTGACCTGGACCGCCACGGGGACCGCGTTCGATCTCGACCGACGCACCGATGACGACGGCGAGACCGTCCGCGCCGTGGGCGTGGAGCACACGGTGTCCGCCGCCGGACCCGACGTGAGCGTCGACGTGGTCGAGGGTTCGACGGCGCTCGTCCGCCTCGACGCCGCGACGGTGCGTCTGACCGATGTCGGGGCGATCACCGCATCGGATGCCGCCGATCCGTGGTTGCTGGCGAACGCCCGCCGCGACGTCGCGCTCGGGTACGACCCCGGGCCGTTCCGGCCGCTGCTCGCGCTCGCCGATCCGACCGCGACGCCGACGGCGAAGCCGACCGCCACCGACACCGCCCCGACGACGAATTCGCCGGCGACCACCGACGACCCCGATTCGACGCCCACCGAAGTCGCGACCGACCCGACCGAGGCGCCGACCCCGAAACCGACGCCGAAACCCACGCCGAAACCCACGCCCAAGCCGACCCCGAAACCGACGCCGAAACCCACGCCCAAGCCGACCCCGAAGCCGGAGCCGACCCTTGGCACGCTCGGCCTCGACGCCGTGGGGTGCTCCGGCGGGTTCGCCGTCCTTGGCTGGTCCAAGTCGAACGCCGACGGCTTCAACCACTACCAGACGCTGCGATCCACCTCGGATGCGATCGATCCGGTCTACCCGCCTGAGCCCCCGGCCGTGGCACCGGACGCCCTCTACACGACCGACCGCCTCACGCTGGGAGCGATCGATATCGAACTCGATCCGGGCACGTACAGCTACCGCACGATGGCGTTCGATGGCGACGACAAGGGGCTCGCCGCCAGCCCGGTCCGGACCGTCAACGTCAAACCGGTCAAGGCCCTGGGTGCCCTCGAAGCGGAGGTCGCGGGCGGCACGATAACGGCCGGGTGGACCGCGTTCGCCGGTCCGGAGGCGTGCTTCTCGACCTACAAGCTCGTGGCCTCGACGACCGACGAGACGCCGTCCTACCTCGACGGGGCCGGAGCAGTGTGGGCGGGAGAGTCTCAAGGCACGTCCGAAGCCGTGACCGATGGCCTCACAGCGGGCACGTACTACGTGCGCCTGGAGGCCCTGCGCAGCACCGAGGCCGGCAAGATCCTCGTCGCCCACACGGACACCGCGACGATCGTGGTTCCGTAGTCGGGCCCGGCTACTCCCCGGTGAACCGCGGCGGCCGCTTCTCGCGGAAGGCGGCCAGCCCCTCGGCGTGATCGGCGGTCGCGCCGGCGAGACCTTGCAGTCGCGCCTCCTCGTCGAGCGCTCGCGTCCAGGTCGATCGACCACGAGCGATCGAGCGCGGCCTTGGTCATCGCCAGTGCGAGCGGCGCCGAGGCCGCCAGTCGATCCGCCATGCGCGCGCGCCTCGGCGGCCAGCTGCCTCGCCCGGCACCACCCGGTGGACGAGCCCGATCCGCAGCGCGTCGTCGGCCGAGACCGGATCGCCGATGAGGGCCAGCTCCGCGGCCCGCGACGCGCCCGACCAGCCGTGGCAGGAACCACGTCGCCCCCGAATCCGGCACGAGCCCGATCCGCCCGAACGCCAGCACGAATCGGGCATCCGCCGCCGCGATCCGCAGATCGCAGGCGAACGCCAGCGAGGCACCGGCCCCGGCGGCCACGCCGTTGACCGCCGCGATGACCGGCTGACCCATCGACCGCAGCGCCCGCACGATCGGGTTGTAGCGCTCGCGGAGCTCCACATCGAGGGGCGGAGCGTCCGGGATCCTCGCGCTCGGCCAGGTCCTGGCCGGCGCAGAACGCCCGCCCGGCACCGGTCAGGATCACGGCACGGACCGACCGGTCGGCCGCGATCGACTCGAGCGCGCCAAGCACCGCGACCTTGAGTGGGATCGTCAGCGCATTGAGCGCCTCGGGCCGATCCAGCGTCAGCGTCGCGACGGCGCCATCGACCTCGACGCGCAGCCCATCGGGCATCTAGGCGAACTCGACGATCCGACCGTCCACGAGTTCGAAGACCCGCCGGTCGATGGGCTCGTCGGCACCGCCCGAGTGCTCCACGATGAACTCGCCGAACATCGTCGCGAACTCGTCGTCACCGGGGCGCAGGGACGCGGCGGTCAGCAGGTGCCGCTCCGGGATGCCGATCAGGATGCGCCCCGGCCCCGAGCCTCGGGCCAGGTGCGCCGACCACCTCGGGGAGCAGGACGCGGACGGCATCCAAGCCATCGCCGGTCTCCGAGCTGATGAACCGCCGCTCGCCCGAGGTCTCGTCCGTCCACGGCGCCGTCGCCGACCAGCGGCGAGGTTGCGCATCGCGGCGTCCTGGAGTTCGACCGGTTCGATCCCCCAGGTGAGGAGGTGGTCGCCGTTGACCACGATGTCGTAGCCATCGGCCGGGATGACGTACACGACCGGGAGCTCGGCCGGGCCGACGTCGACGATGGGCTGGGCATGGCTCTTGGTCGCGTGGGCGAGCAGGGTCTCGCGCTGGACCGAGTCAAGGGCGAGGCCCTGCGTCCCGACCGGGCGGAAGGCCGGCTGGACGATGGCCCGTGCGCGAGTTCCCAATCGTGCTCGGGGAATGCCACGGCGGACGTGGTGGCCTCGGGCGCGGGCATGTGCCCGCTGACCGGCGACGACGCATCGATCGGGCGAGCACGTCCGGTGCCGCGTCGCGGATCAGCGTCGGCGGCTCGTCGCCGAAGTCGCGCGCATGATCGCGACCGACGTCGGCCCCGCCGTCGAGTGGGTCACGCTCCATCGCCGTCGTCCCTCCTGTGGCGTCAGCGACCCGTCCAGGCCGCCGGTCGCTTCTCCATGAATGCGCTGCATCCCTTCGCGCTGGTCGTCGAGTGGCGAAGAGGTCGAAGAATGCCTCGCGCTCCGCCCGGAGTCCCGCCGACAGTGGTAGCTCCGATGCCGCGAGCATGGCACCGTTTGGCGGCACGGACCGCGAGCGGGGGCATCGCGGCGATCGCATCGGCGACGGCGAGGGCCTCACCGACAACGTCTGCGGCGGGAACGACCCGGCTCACGAGACCCGCGGCCTTGGCCTCGGCCGCATCGATCGTCCGGCCCGCGAGGATCATGTCCATGGCGAGGGCGGTGCCCACGGCCCGGGTCAACCGCTGCGTGCCGCCGGCCCCCGGCATCACGCCGATCCTGACCTCGGGCTGCCCGAAGGTCGCATCGTCGCCGGCCACGATGATGTCGCACGTCATCGCGAGTTCGCAGCCACCACCCAGGGCGTAGCCGCGGACCGCGGCGACCAGCGGCAACCCGACGGCCGCGATGCGGTCCCAGGCGTCGAAATGGCCATCGGCGCGGAGGCGCTCGGGGGTCTGGTCGGCGAGTTCGGTGATGTCGGCGCCGGCCGCGAACGCCCGGTCGCCTGCGCCGGTCAGGACGATCGCGCGGGTGACGCTGTCGCGGTCGAGCCCTTCCAGGGCATCGGCAAGCTCCGCGAGGAGCGTGAAGTTGAGGGCGTTGCGGGCCGCCGGCCGATCCAGGGTGACGAGCGCGACGCCGTCATGACCCTCGGCGGGGGCCTCCACGCGGATGAAGCGGGTCGCTGGCTGGACCTCGGTCACGCGGCTCCTCGCTGCGCACGGCTCGTGCATGACCAGTATCCACGAGCGGGGAACCCCCGATGCGGTTACCGCGCGACGGTGCGGATCACCCCGGACATGAGCTTGGTCGCCCGTCGAGCGGCCGTGGGTGACAGCCGCGACAGGGTTTCGACCAGTTCGAGGACATCGTCGTCATCGAGCTTGCCGAGGAGATCGAACAACCGGAGGATCGTCGTATCGGGCACGCGCCCCAGGAGTTCCAGTGAGCGCTGGAGTTCGCGGGGCTCCAGTTGTGGGACAAGCCCGACCGCGCGATCGAACAGGCGCACGAACGCGACGAACGACGCGAGCCAGTCGCGGAGCGCCGCAAGCTCGGCGTCGTCCGGGTGCGCGGTCGCGGCCGCTGCGGCCTCAGCGGCCTTGGCTTCGAGGACGACCACGATCGGATCGCCCTCGCGCAACTTTGCGCTCGGCGATGACCCTTCCGAACCACTGCCAGTGGTCTCCGACAGCGAGGTAGGCCGTGCCCGCCGGACCGCGCCGCCCGACCCGGCGCGGCTCCGAGACACGCTCCACGATCCCCCACGACTCCGCCTCGGCGAGAGCGAGGCTCGCTGCACGGTGGCTCAGGCCCAAGCGCCTCGCGCACTTCGCGCTCCGTGAGCGGCTCCTGTCGGGCCATGAGATACGCCTGGACCCGGGCGATGGCAGGCGTGACACCCCAAGCCGCGCCCATCTCGCCCCATGCTTGCGCAAGGTCAAGGCGGATGGATTCTGCGGTGACGCTCGAGTCGGTCGTTTCGCGGGTGGCGTGCATAACTTGCTATGCGAGAGTAGCACGCTCTGCGCGGTCCAGCGGGGTCAGGGCGCCGGGATGACCTCTACGGCGACGAGGGCGGCGGTCGTCGCCGCGAAGACCGGGTGCGCGGGATCGATCGCGGTCTCGCACGAGGCGACGCGCTCCACACCACCGGGGGCGCCGAACTCGTAGATGGACTCCTGGCCGTCGAAGTTGACCGGGCACTCCCCGACGAACGGCACGGCCCGGATCACGTCGAAATCGGTGGTCTTGACCGCGGCATCCAGGGCGGTCAGGACGTCGGCCGGGACCGTGCCCAGTTCCGCCTCGGTCGGAAGTGTTTGGTGGACGGTCCCGTCTGCGTCGATGACGATCGTCGAGCCACACGGGCCGTCCATGCACTCGCCCCCGCGCGTCGTGACGGTGACAAGAGGCCCGGAAAGGACCGGGAGCAGCGACGAGGTCACGACCTCCGAACAGGCCGCCACGACAAGGGTGGCGAGGAGGGCCAAGACGAGGAGCGGGCGTCGATGGAGGGCAGGCATGCCCGCGGGACGAGCGACGCTGCCGATCGGTTCCCACCGCGACGCCGGGGGCGCTGCCCCACGCCGGCCCGCGCCTGTCGACTTCAGGCGCTCGCCGTCGTTATCGTGATGAAGGGGCCACCCCGCCGCCACAGTCGAGGAATCCGTGGACGACGCGACATCGATCGCCCGGCCGTTATCCGATGAAGACATCGATGCGGACCACGCCGATGCGCGGGCGGCCTCGCACGACCCGAGGGCCTTCGAGGCGATCTACCAGCGTCATCGACTGACGGTCTATCGCTACGCGCGATCTCGCACGACCAGTGACGACGAGGCCCTCGAGCTCACGTCCGTGACCTTCGAGCGAGCCCTGCGCTCGATCGACGACTTTCGACCGAAGGGCGGCGGCATGGCGGCGTGGCTGCTCCGCATCGCCCGCAACGCCGCGATCGACGACATGCGTCGCGCTGGGCGGCGTGGCGTCGCCCTGGCCCTGAGTAGCGAGTCCGCTGACTCGGCACCGCCGGATGAGGCCGCCGAACTCCGCCTCCTGGTGGCCGGTCTGCCGGACATGCAGCGCGAGGCCATCCAGTTGCGCTACGCCGCCGGGCTGACCGCGCGCGAGATCGGAAACGTCCTATCGATCAGCGAGGGCGCGGCTCAGAAGCATCTGGAACGAGGGTTACGCGCTCTCCGGGAGGCCTACCGTGACGACTGATCCGATCCTGGACCGGCAGCTCGCGCGTGCGTTCGCGTTCGAGCCTTCGACGGTGGCCCTCCAGTCGCTCGACGATCGGGTGGCGGCAGCTGTCGGGCGCATCAGGGCCGAAACCCCGACCCGGCTCGCGACCAGGCGGCACCGACGCCCACGCGTCATCGCAGCCTTGGCCGTCGCAGCCGTCCTGGTCGGCGCCGCCGCAAGCCCGCCGGTAAGGGAGGCGTTCGACCGTTGGCTTGGTGGCGACTTCTCGAGCGTGTGGGATCTGGCGACTCCGATCGACCAGTCGGTGATCGACGAGGGCTACCGGGTCACGCTCGTCCGGGCCTACGCCGATCCAGCGGGTCTCTACCTCGCGCTGACGATGGAAGATCTCGAGGGGCGTGACGTCGCAGAGGCGCATGCCGGGATGCCGACCGTGATGGACGACCACGGCATCACGTACCCAACCTCCATGGGCAAATCCGACGGGACCGGAGACAGGGCGTACGCCGAGGGGTTCTGGCGCTATCAGGTCCCTGCCGAGGCTGCCGTCCCCGGAACCCGGCACCTGACCGCGGAGGTGACAGGTATCGCCGTTCGTGCCCACGATCCGCCCGACGTGACGGATGGGTTCGCGTACGAGACCCTCTGGACTCAGATCCCGGGCTCGTGGACCTTCGATTTCGACCTGGAGTTCGAAGGACTGCTCGCCGCACGACCTGACGTTACGGCGTCCCACGCCGGGATCGACGTCACCTGGACCGACCTGGACGTCACGCCGTCAGCCATCAAGATCACCCTGGCGGTGACGGGGCTGGAGCCGACCGAGGAGGATTGGGGCTGGGATCAAGGTGGGCGGATCGAGCACGATGGCCGGCGGCTCGAGTTCTTCTCCTCCGATGGCATCCTGGACTCCGGACCAGAAGCCCAGACCATCGTCTACGAGATGGAGCAGGGCCGCGGCGACTTGTCCGGCACGTGGACGATCACCATCGACGAGTTCCGGACCGACGTCCCGGACCCGGAAAGCAACGTGACGACGGAGACGAAGATCATCACCGGGCCTTGGGTCCTCACCTTCGAGGGACCGCCGGCGAACTGACGAGAGGTGTGCGGCGCGCCGGCCCGCTCCGGGACAGCTCGGCGCCTATCATCGGGACATGCCTGTCCTGCGCAGCCGGCTGGATCTCCGACGCGGCCGACACGCGCGCCAACCACGACGCGATGGCCGCGCTCGTCGCGGACCTGCGCGATCGACAAGGCCAGGTCGCGGGCCGTGGGGCCGGCGGTGATGACCGCTCGATCGCACGCCACCGCGAACGCGGCAAGCTCCCCGTGCGGGAGCGGATCGACCGCCTCATCGATCCTGGCTCGGCCTTCCTCGAGCTGAGTCCGCTGGCCGCCACCGGCCTGTATGACGACGACGCGCCGGGTGCCGGCATCGTCACTGGCATCGGTCGGGTGGAGGGAACGACGTGCGTCATCGTCGCCAACGACGCGACGGTCAAGGGCGGCACGTACTACCCGATGACGGTCAAGAAGCACCTCCGCGCGCAGGAGATCGCCCTCGAGAACCGGCTCCCGTGCATCTACCTCGTGGACAGCGGCGGGGCGTTCCTGCCCCTCCAGGCGGACGTGTTCCCGGACCGCGACCACTTCGGGCGCATCTTCTACAACCAGGCGCGGATGTCGGCCGCGGGGATCCCGCAGGTCGCGCTGGTCATGGGCAGTTGCACGGCCGGTGGCGCGTACGTGCCCGCCATGAGCGACGAGACGGTCATCGTCAAGGGCACGGGCACCATCTTCCTGGGCGGTCCGCCGCTGGTGAAGGCCGCGACCGGCGAGGACGTCACGGCCGAGGAGCTGGGTGGCGCCGAGGTCCACGCCCGGCGCTCCGGCGTCGCCGACCACGAGGCCCTCGATGACGAGCACGCGCTCGCGCTCGGTCGATCCATCGTCGCCAACCTCAACCGGCGTCCACCGGCAGCCGCCCTGGGATCGGCGCGAGCCCGGAGCCGCCGCGCGGTCGATCCCGCCGGCCTGTACGGCGCCGTCTCGGCCGACCCGCGCCGACCGGTCCCCGTCCGCGAGATCATCGCGCGGCTCGTCGATGGCTAGCCGCTTCCACGAGTTCAAGCCGCTCTACGGCGAGACCCTGGTGACGGGCTTCGGCCACATCGAGGGCGTTCCGGTCGGCATCCTCGCCAACGACGGAATCCTGTTCAGCCAGTCGGCCCTGAAGGGCACCCATTTCATCGAGCTCGCCTGCCAGCGCCGCATCCCGCTGGTGTTCCTGCAGAACATCACCGGGTTCATGGTCGGGCGCGAGTACGAGGAGGCCGGCATCGCCAAGGACGGGGCGAAGCTCGTCATGGCCGTCGCCAACGCGGAGGTTCCCAAGTTCACGGTGCTGATCGGCGGCAGCTTCGGCGCGGGCAACTACGCGATGGCCGGTCGCGCGTACCAACCGCGATTCCTGTGGACGTGGCCCAACAGCCGGATCTCGGTGATGGGCGGCCAGCAGGCCGCCCGCGTCCTGTCCACGGTGCGAGGCGACTTCGCGAGCGACGAGGACCGCGACGCGTTCGAGGCACCCATCTTCGACACGTACGAGCGCGAGGGCTCCCCGTACTTCGCGACGGCGCGCCTCTGGGACGACGGGGTCATCGACCCGCTCGATACGCGGCGCATCCTTGCCCTGGGTCTCGATGCGGCGCTCCACGCGCCGATCCCGGAGACCCGCTTCGGGGTGTTCCGGATGTGAAACGGCTCGTGGGTGTCCTGCTGCTGGCCTTCGCAGCCCCCGGCTGCACGGTCGCCGCCGGGCTCGCGCCGGCACCGACGCCGCAACCGTGCGAAGAGATCTACAGCGCGCGCCGATGCCTCGCGATGGCCGACGCCGCGACGGAGCTGACACCGCAGACACGCGATGACGTGGCCCGGATCCTCATCGTCCCGAGTCCGCCACCCGACGACGGCATCCTGCAGAGCGTGGGAGGCGCGACCCCGATCACGGTGCGGCTCCTAATGCGCGACGGCGCGACTCTCGAGTCCCAGATGTGCGGTGGGATCGGCCGCGGCCCAGCCTGCTCCGACGAACCTCCTGCATGGGAGACCGAAGGCGACCTCATCGGTGGCGGGTACCACGACGTACCGTGTGCCGGTGAGC
This sequence comes from uncultured Chloroflexia bacterium, assembly GCA_963743815.1. Taxonomy (GTDB): domain Bacteria; phylum Chloroflexota; class Limnocylindria; order Limnocylindrales; family CSP1-4; genus SPCO01. The sequence goes on from CAVURB010000005.1 coordinate 21,196, forward strand.
CGCCTGACGGCTGCGCCTCACCGATCCCCGCGATCGACCGTGCGATCGCGACGGGCGCGGAGCCGATCGACGTCCCGAGCCGGTCGATCGCGATCGACCGCGCGGGTGGCTACGAGGTCGTGCTCGGCACCGGATCCCTCCCAAACGGTGTCCTCAGCCAGGCCACGTACCGCCTGCCTGACCCATGGCCGGTCGACGTAACGTTCACGGGCAACCAGCCGCGGCTCGAGATCCGGTCGCTGGAGCCCGATGGCAAGTCGTTCGGGAACGCCTACACGCACGGTTGGCGCGAGGGACTGGAGCGGATCGAAGCGATCGTCGTCTTCGATGTCAAGCGATTCGATCCCGGGGCGTCCATCGAGATCATCGACGTCGTCGTCCGGTAGCATCCGCGGATGCCGCGTGTCGTCCGCTTCTCCATCGCGCCCGTCCGGAGCCTGGGACTCGAGCATCCCGACGAGATCGAAATCACCGAGGTCGGGGTCGTCGAGGATCGGCGGTTCTACCTGACCGATGAGACCGGTCGGTTCATCGACCGGACCGTCGTCGGCGAGCTCGTCCAGGTGGCGGCGCACACCGATCCCGGTGCGACGACGCTGCGCCTGGCCTTCCCCGACGGCACCGTCCTGGAGGACGAGGTCGTGCTCGGCGACGCGGTCGAGACCCCGATCTACGGTCGGACCGGCATCGGACACATCGTCGAGGGACCGTGGGCCGCCGCGTTGTCCGAGGTGGCCGGGCGTCGACTGCGCCTCGTCCGCTGCGACCGGCCGGGCGGGACGCGTGACGGCGACCCGACGAGCCTGATCGGGGACGGCTCGCTCGCCGAGCTTGCCCGCCACGCGGGCGTCGATCACGTGGACGCCCGCCGGTTCCGGATGCTCATCGAGTTCGAGGGCGCGGCGCCGCACGAGGAGGACACCTGGATCGGCCACCGGGTCGCCGTCGGAGGTGCCGTGCTCGCCGTCACGGAGCAGGACGCGCGTTGCGCGATCACGACCCAGGACCCGGACACGGGCGTGCGCGATCTCGACACCCTGCGGACCCTGATCGCCTACCGCGGCCTGCGCGACGGCAAGTACGCGGACTTCGGGGTCCTCGCGGACGTCGTGCAGCCGGGGCGGGTCCGCCTCGGCGACGAGGTGCTGGTCCTCGACTGACGCCGGCCGACCGACCGACTACCGGTTCGCGTCGCCGTCACCCGTGAGCGCCCGGTAGGCTCGGGCAGGCCCCGGGTCGCGCCGCAGGGCTTCACCCAGCGCGGACGGCCGCCACGCGAGATACGGCTCCGCGAGCACCTCCATGACCGCGTCGCCGATCGCGCTCGGCCGACGCGGTGTTCGGATCCAGCGCGATCCCCAGCCCGGCCGACTCCAGCGCGGCAGCTCCGGCGAACTGGTCCGTGGAGAAGGGCAGGCTGACGAGTGGGACGCCGGCCGTCAGCGCCTCCGTCACGCTGTTGTTCCCGGCGTGCGAGACCGCGGCGGCGGCCTGCGCCAGGATCGCGACCTGCGGCAGGTACGGCCGGACGAGCCAGTCGGCGGGGTCGCGCCCGAGATCGCCGGCGGTTTGCCGAGCCGTGCGCGAGCGCGACCCGAACGGGGACGTCGCGAAGGCCGGCGATCACGGTCGCCAGCACGTCCGCCCGCGCCGACAGGAAACTGCCGAACGATACGTAGACCAGCGGCCGGGGATCGTCGGCCTCCAGCCAGGCCGCCACCTGCGGCGACGGCGTCCTCCGGCCGGACGAGGGACCCGAGGAAGGCGTGGCGTTCCGGCAGCGACGTGCCCGTTCGGGCGGGGTCGTGGAGCGCCTCGGGATAGTTGTAGAGCACGGTCGGGCCGTGGGCCGCGAACGCATCGGCGACGGCCGGCGCCGCGGGGTCGATGGAGCGGAGGACGCTCGGTTGTAGGTCTCCGTGAACCGGTCGCGAACGTCCAGGCACGTGCGAGCGCAGCGCTGCAACGGCCTCCGGCTGTCGGTCGCAGGGCCGCGCGGCCAGCGAGTCGCCTCGCCGTACACCTCGTCCCCGAGCGGGCAGCGCCGACGGGTGACCCAGGACGACGTCGGCGAACGGGATCCGCGCCGCGCGAAGCGCCAGCGTGGCGGAGAAGGCGAGGTGATCGACGACGATCGTGTCCGGCCGGACGGCATCGATCGTGCGGAGCACTGCCTCGGCCGTCGCCTCGGGCGTGCCCAGAGCAGGTCGTCGCCTCGTGCCGCCGGCCTGGTAGGCGAGGGTCGCGACCATCCCCTGGCGGGTCGCGGCGAAGAACCCGCGCAGGCTCGTCGTCCTCGCCAGCGGGCTGGTCCTCGGGCCGGATGATGCCCGGGTTGGAGCCCCGGCCCAGGACGAGCGGCGTCGTCTCGTACCGAAGCCGGCCACGATCGGCGCGACCGCCGGACCGGACGCCACGACGACCCGCTCGCCGCGGTCCGCCCACGCCGTCGCCAGGGTCGCGAGCGGCAGCAGGTGCGAGGCGTAGTCCGGGCTGATGACGAGCAGGGTCATCGCGAGCGCCGGACCGGGGACTACGGACTCGCGGCTCGGGCACGCATGACCGGTCGCGGCGACACCTCCTCGGCGGGTCCCCGGCGTAGACCGCCGCCATCGACCGCGCCATCGCCTCGATCGTGAAGCGATCGTGGACCAGGTCGAGCGGCTCGGCGGGCGCGGTCCGGGTCGCCGACCATGGTCCAGCGCCCGGGCGAGACCGTCGGCGATCGCGGACGGAATCGTCGTGTCGACGATCACCCCGGTCACGCCGTCGGGACATACGTGGCGGGGCCACCGATCCGCGGGCACGACGACCGGCAGGCCGGCCGCGAGCGCTTCGACGATCGCGAGCCCGAACTCCTCCTTCCGACTGCCACAGACGTAGGCCCGCCGGGCCGGCGAACCCGGGATGACCCGTCGGGCGCCACCAGGAGCCGCGACACGGTCGCGTTCGACTGGTGCCCCGCGAGCACCAGGCCGCTGCGTGGCGGCGCCCGACGAGCGGACCACCGCCTCGATCCTGGCCAGCTCCGCAGCCTCGTCTGCGTGACGGGCCGTCGAGGTCACCGCCGACCACGATCGAGGTTCGTCGTCGCCGGCAGAGCGCAGCGTCGGTCGCCCACGCCTCCACGACCCGGGCCATCCCCTTGATCTCGTGCATCCGACCGACGGTCACGACCAGCGGGAGCCCTCGTCGCTCGACCGGGAGCTGCGACAGGACGGCGTCGACGTCCGGCCAGTCCGGATCGGGGTCGCCCGCGGCGGCATCGATCGCGGCGGTGTCGATCCCTTCCGGGACCACGGTGAAGCGTCGTCGATCGCGCGCGACGTCGACGCCGACCAGGTCGCGCAGCTGCGCCTCGAGGTCCGGCCGCGGGAACAGCGCGATATCGGTCGCCTCTCGGACGAGCCGGCGGACGAGCGCCACGCGGAACCAGTAGTGTCCGCGCGCGTCGGCGTCCCCGAAGTCGGTGCGCGACAGCGTCCCGGAGCGCTCCATCGCCGCGATGAGCGCGTGCGGGTCCGGGGCCAGGGAGAAGGTCGTGGCCGAACGCCTTCGGCCCGGGCCGCCATGGACCCGGCCAGGCTCCCGACATCGGCCATGCGCAGGTGCAGTCGGTCCAAGCGGTCCGTGCGCTCGAAGGATCCGCCGGATCCCGCGACGAGCGTCGATCAGCCCCGGCCAGGCGCTGACCGATCCCGGCCGGGACGCCCTGCCCGAGGGTGACGGCGGCGAAGGCGTGGCCGACAGTCGGGGCGCCAGGCCGGCGAGGGCGCGGTCGGCCGGACCGCGGGAGATGGTCGTCACGGACGCGACGTCGGGTCGTGCCACCAACGCGTCGCCGAGGCGCACCAGGAGCGTCGCGATCCCGCCCGTCTCCCCCATGCCCGCGGTCGTCAGGTCGGCGATCAAGTTCGGCATGCAGGTACAGCTGTCCGATCCTGAGCGCCTCGCCGGATCGGCTTCGGCGGGCGCTCGATCCCGGAGAGGTCGACCAGGGCGAGGCGTGCGGCGCCGCCGATCGCGCCCCCGTCGCCGGCGAGCGACCGGACCGTACGGAGGGACAGCTCGCCCGGCCGGTCCCCCAGCGCCCCGATCGCCGCGACACGGACCGCCTCCGGTTCGTCGACGTGCGCGCGATGCGGGCGAGGTCGGCCGTCGCTGACGGCGCCGGGCACGAGGCCGACAGCTCTCGACCAGCCGGGCGCGGATGACCGGGTCGTCCGACCGGTCGAGCGACCGATCCAGGACGCCCAGCCAATCGACGGAGGGCCCGGGTGACCGATCAGCCGTTCCATCGTCAGCTGGGCCAGCATGCCCGTGAGGCCATCGTCGATGACCTTGTCGATGATGGCTCGCGCCATGCGCTCGTCGATGTGTCGGGTTCGCGTGCGCCGAGCGCCCAGACGGCGTGTTCGCGGACGAAGGGACGAGGGTCGTCCAGCCGGTCCGCCAGCAGGTCGGTGGAGCGGGCGCCGGGAAGTCGCCCGAGCACGTGGATCGCGGCGATCGCGGTCAGCGCGTCCGTCGGATCATCGATCGCCCGGTCGAGCGATCGCCAGGTCCGCATCCGCGACGCGCCGCGGGTCAGTCGCGACGGCAGCAGGTCGAGGCTGCGGTGCATCGCCGACAGGATGGACGGGGCGTCACGGACGGTCGTCCAGGCTGGAGTCCATGCCTCCAGTTCGTGGCAGCGCCCCGTTCGGACGTATCCGACGACGGCAACCTCGCGCCCGTATCCGGCGCCACCCCGTCCGGAGCGCGGCGATCGTCACCGGTCGCGGAGGTCGCGGGACGTGGCTGCCAGTCGGCGCACCGCGAGCACCCACACCGTCGCGCCGAGCGCCACGAGTGGCGCGATGCGATCGGCGACGGTGACGCTCGTGCGGATGGCCGCGGCGGCGTAGCCGGTCCGGTCCGCGAGGACGAGGTCACCGATCAGTCCGGCGATCACGAGCGACGTCACGGCGGCCACCGGGGCCCCGACCGCCATGGCCAGGCAACGACCGCCACGCCGCGTCGATCCGGGAGCCCGGTCGTCGCGGGTGCGAGTCCGGCACCCAGGAGCGCGACGCCGGGAGCCCGACCGACCAGGACCGATGACGGACCGCCGTCATCGCGATCGGCGACAGGACCATCGCGTCGCGACGATCCCGATCGGGACGAACAGGACGCCGGCGAGGAGGGCTCCGCGCCGTGCAGCCCGGATCGCGATCAGTCGACCGCCGGTCGGATCCGGTCGCCAGTTCGGCGACCAGGGGTTGTCGGGTCCCATCGCGCCGCAGCGTAGGCGCGTCGGTCGCCGTGGCGGGAGGGGTACGTCTGGGTGGTGCGTCGTGGTCCTCGTCGCGGTCGGAGCGTCGCCGTTGGCCGCGCTGGGTAGGATGTCGCGGTGAGTCCCACCGTCCGACTCGAGCGCAGCGGTCCCGACGGATGTCGTCGCGCGCGTCACGCTGCAGCGTCCGGACACCCACAACGCGTTCGACGCCTCGGTCATCGCCGAGCTGCGCGCGGCGTTCGCGGCACTCGCTCGCGAGGATGCCGGTCGCCCTGCGGGCGTGGTCCTGGCCGGCGACGGTCCCTCGTTCTGTGCCGGTGCCGACATCGCCTGGATGCGGGCCGCGATGTCGCCTCGACGTCGAAGGCAACGAGCAGGACGCCATGGCCATGGCCGACATGTTCGAGACGATCGATACGTGTCCCGTCCCGGTCATCGCGCGCGTCCACGGTGCGGCACTCGGGGGCGGCATGGGACTGTGCGCCGTGCCGACCTCGTCATCGCCGAGAGCGGGACCCGGTTCGGCTTCACCGAGACGCGCCTCGGGATCCTGCCGGCGGTCATCTCCCCGTTCGTCATCGCCAAGATCGGCGAGAGCCATGCCCGCGCGCTGTTCCCCGGCGGCCGCCGTTTCGACGCCGTCCGGGCGCAGCGCATCGGGCTCGTCCACGAGGTCGTCGAGGGCGACGACGGCCCTCGATGCGGCCGTGGTGATCGCGATCGACGACGTCCTGGCGGCGGGTCCCGACACGCCGCGCGGGCGGCCAAGGCCGATCGTCCGCGAGGTCCGCGGCCTGAGCCACGGATCGGCGAAATGGCACACGGCGCGGGTGATCGCGCGACAGCGGGTCAGCGCCGAGGCGCGCGAGGGGTTCGCGGCGTTCGACGAGAAGCGCCGGCCGGCCTGGGCGCCCGACCCCGACGCGAGCTGACGATGGCTTGACCCCGCGGGCGGCGCGAACTGATCGCGCGCGTCGCGCCGCCGGCGCTCGGCGGGACTTCCGATGGCTGTGGGCGCAGGCCACGATCACCAACCTCGGCGACGGGATGTTGCTCGCGGCGGGACCGCTGCTGGTCACGACGATCACCCGGGAGCCGTTCGCCGTGGCTGCGTCCGTGTTCCTGCAGCACCTGCCGTGGGTCCTCTTCGGCATCCCGGCCGGCGCCATCATCGATCGGGTCGATCGGCGGCGCCTGACCATCGTCGTCAACGTCCTGCGCGGGTCGGTCCTGCTCGGCGCTGACGGCGACGATCGTCACCGGAACGATCGACCTGTGGATCATCTTCCTGACCGTGTTCCTCCTCGGGACGGCGGAGGCATTCACCGACAACGCGTCGAGCGCCCTCGTGGCGACGCACGTACCCGAAGGAGCACTTGGGCGTCGCGAACTCGCGGATGTCCGGTACGGGCATCCTGGGCAACCAGCTCCTGGGACCGCCGCTGGGTGCGATCCTGTTCGGCGTCGGCATGGCGATCCCGTTCGGCGTGGACGCGATCTGCGTCCTGCTCGGGGCGGTCCTCGTGAGCCGGATCGCCACGACGGTCGCGCCGATCACGCCGCCGGAGCGGCGCCACATCCGCCACGAGATCGCCGACGGGGCCCGTTGGCTGTGGCACCACCCGCCCATTCGTGCCCTCGCGCTGACCATCTTCTCCTTCAACGTCACCTTCGGGATGACGTACGGGCTGTACGTCCTGCTGGCGAAGGAACGACTCGGGCTCGACGACCTCGGCTATGGGCTGCTCCTCACGGTCGCCGCGGTCGGCGGGATCGCCGGGTCCGTGGCGTACCCGGCGCTGGAACGCCGGTTCTCGCTCGCGACGCTGATGCGGGCCGGGCTGCTCCTGGAAACGATGACCCACCTCATCTTTGCCGTGACGACGCTGCCCGTCGTGGCGGCGGCGACGATGCTCCTGTTCGGCGTCCACGAGACGATCTGGGGAACGACCTCGACGACGGTGCGCCAACGGACGGTGCCGAGCTCGTTCCTGGGCCGCGTGACGAGCGTGTACATGCTCGGGCTGTTCGGGGGACTCGTCATCGGCTCGGTCATCGGTGGCGCGGTCGCCCAGCGGTTCGGGATCACGGCACCGTTCTGGCTTGCGTTCGTGGGATCGGCGCTGATCCTGGCCGTCATCTGGCGGACCCTGGATGACATCGCCCATGCGCCGATGGCGGACGACGACGAAACAGGAAGCGCCGACTGACGCTCGACCCCGCTATGCGACAATCGCGACAACGATGCCCGATGAGTTGAGTCCGAGCGAGGTCGCACGGCGTCTTGGGACGTCCACCCGAACCGTCCAGCGGTGGATCGCGGCAGGCCAGCTGCCGGCGCGTCGCGTTGGTGGTCGGTGGCGTGTCGCGTTTGACGCGTCTGACGTGTTGGCCGTGACGACGACATCGGAAGCGGGTGACGGCACGCCTCGTGACCCCATCCGTGTGCTGTTCATCGCCAACCGCGGCGAGATCGCGGCGCGGATCGGGCGGACCTGTGATCGCCTCGGGATCGCGGCGGTCGTGCCGAGGACCACCGGGCCCGATGCCCTTGACCTGCTCGATCCCGGGGCCGTGGTCGCGGCGGCACAGGCGGCGACAGCCGATGCCCTCCATCCTGGATTCGGCTTCCTCGCGGAGAACGCCGACTTCGCCGAGTCGGTCATCGCCACAGGGATCCGCTGGGTGGGTCCACCCCCGGCCGCGATCCGCGCGATGGGCGACAAGGCAGCCGCGCGCCGGCTGGCGGCGGGCCTCGGTGTCCCGGTCCAGGCTGGCTACGACGACCCCGATCAGTCGGAGGCGGCACTCCTGGCGGCCGCGAAGCACATCGGTTTCCCCGTCCTGGTCAAGCCTGCAGCTGGTGGCGGCGGCAAGGGGATGCGGACGGTCCGCGAGGCGGGTGCTCTGGGGCTAGCCATCGCGGCAGCCCGGCGCGAGGCGCAGTCGGCGTTCGGCGACGACCGGGTGGTCCTGGAGCGCCTCGTCGAAGGCGCCCGGCACGTCGAGATCCAGGTCCTGTTCGACGCCCACGGCAACGGTGTCCACCTTGGCGAGCGCGACTGCTCGGTGCAGCGCCGGCACCAGAAGGTCCTCGAAGAGGCACCCTCTCCCGCCGCGGATGCGGTCCTGCGGGCGCGGATGGGCGACGCGGCCCTCACCCTCGCGAGCGCAGTCGGGTATGTGGGCGCCGGGACCTGCGAGTTCCTCCTCGACGATCGCGGTGGGTTCACGTTCCTCGAGATGAACACGCGCCTCCAGGTGGAACACCCGGTCACCGAACTCGTCACTCGTCGGGACCTCGTCGCGGATCAGCTACGGATCGCGACCGGCGAAGCGCTCGGGTTCGATCAGGCAGACGTCGCGTTCGACGGTCATGCCGTTGAGGTCCGGCTGTACGCGGAGGATGCCGAAGACGGGTTCCTGCCCGCGACCGGTCGCATCGAGCGCCTGCGCTGGCCGACCGGCGACGGCATCCGGGTGGATGCCGGCGTCGCGGAGGGCGACGAGATCAGCGCGCGCTTCGACCCCATGCTGGCCAAGATCATCGCCCACGGGCCGGATCGCGCCGCGGCGCTGGCGCGCCTCACCCGCGCGCTCGATGACACGCTCGTCCTTGGGCTCACGACGAACCTCCGATTCCTTCGCTGGCTCGTCCGCGAGCCCGTCGTCATCGATGGGGCGGTCCGGACCGACAGCCTCGATCGATTCTGGCCGCCCGACGACTGGGCGGATCGTACGGTCATCCCCGACGCGGCGTGGTCGACGGCGGCGGCCGCCCTGGTCTCGTCCGCATCGACCGCGTGGGCCGGCGGCTGGCGGCTCAACGCGCCGGCGTCGGTCCGGCTGGCGGCCGGCGAAGCGGTCCGTTCATCGACACCGCTCGCCGTGGACGGGGTGGTGGCCGTACGCGCCGGGGACAAGGTCCATGTCGACGTGGGCGGCCGCAGCATCCCGATCGCCCTGGTTCCGCCACCCGACGTGGATCGCGCCGCCCAGGCCGCGGCGGCCAGCCACCACGGCGGGCCCGTGCGCCTGGTCGCCCCGATGCCTGGAGCCGTGCTCTCGATCGACGCACCACCCGGCAGCGCCGTTGACGGGGGCGCGCCCGTCGTGACCCTCGAGGCGATGAAGATGGAGCACGCGGTGCTGGCGCCCATCCCGGGTCGCGTCGTCGAGGTCCACGTTCGCCTCGGGGACCAGGTGGCGCGGGGCGACGTGCTCGCCGTCATCGAACCCTGACGCCCCGGAACGCGGTACGCTCCGACCCGAACCTGATCGCGAGGAGATCCCGTCCGATGGCGCACCACGACTCGACGAACGACGCACCCCTGCCGCAGACGCGCGAGGCCCTGATGGAACTCCACCGCGCGACCCGCAAGCGGCGTAACGCCGCGCCGCACGGCAGCGAAGAGCACGCGGCCGCGATCGACCTGATCGGGCGGATCGAAGTCGAGATCGCCCGCCTCGAACGGGCGATGGACCCGCCCCTCGTCTGAACCGAAGAGCGGCGCGAGGCACGAGGCGATGACGGCGGACGTCGGCGATCGCCACGTCCGGGTCTACGAGGTCGGGCCACGCGACGGCCTCCAGAACGAGATCAGTCGCGATCTCGCTCGCCGACAAGCTCCGCTACATGGACCTGCTCGCCGATGCCGGCCTGCGCGAGATCGAGGCGACCTCATTCGTGTCGCCGCGCGCGATCCCCCAGCTCGCCGATGCGGATGCGTTGATGGCGTCCGTTCCCCGCCGGGACGGCGTCCGGTATCCGGTGCTGGTCCCGAACGCACGAGGCCTGGCCCGTGCCGAGGCGGCAGACGTGGACGCGATCGCCGTCTTCACGGCCGCGACCGACGCCTTCACCACCAAGAACATCGGGATGACCGTGGCCGAGTCGATGGCGGCATTCGAGCCGGTCCTGGCGCGAGCGCGCGAGCTCGGATGGTGGCGCCGTGCCTACGTCTCGACGGCGTTCGGGTGCCCGTACACCGGCGCCGTGGAGCCGGCGGCCGCGGTGGACGTCGCTCGGCGGCTCGTGGATCTGGGCGCGGACGAGATCTGCTTCGGGGACACCATCGGCGTCGGCGTCCCTGATCAGGTGGCGGAGATCGTCGCCCTCGCGGAAGCGGCCGGTGTCGCCGTGGAGCGGCAGGCGTTCCACTTCCACGACACCCGGGGGACAGCCCTCGCGAACGTGGCGATGGGGCTCGCCGCGGGCGTGCGGACGTTCGACAGCGCCGCGGGTGGGACCGGTGGCTGCCCATACGCCCCTGGCGCAGCAGGAAATCTCGCCACGGAGGACCTTGTCTACTTCCTGGACGCGTCCGGTTGGGAGAGCGGGGTCTCGCTCCCGGGGGTCCTCGCGGCGGCGCGGTTCATCGCCGGCGTCTTGGGCAAGCCGCTCACGACCAAGGTCGGCCAGGCCGGTGGCTGGGACCCGCGGACCGGGGATCCGATCGCGCGCGCGTAGCCTCCCCCGCGTCTGCGTTATCCTCCCGCCACCATGGACGGCGTCGTTCTCGTTCTCAACCAGAACTACGAGCCGCTCAACGTCTGCAACCTGCCGAGGGCCTTCCGTCTCGTGTTCGGCGAGAAGGCCGAGGTGATCGAGTACGACCACCAGATGGTGCGGACGCCGCGGACGGAGTATCGCGCGCCCTCCGTCATCCGCCTCCAGTACCTCATCCGCCGGCCGCGGCCGCGGGTCAAGCTGTCCCGCCGCGAGGTCTTTGCGCGGGACCGTCACACGTGCCAGTACTGCGGTCGCCAGAGCCACGACCTGACGCTGGACCACGTGGTCCCGCGCCATCGGGGTGGCAACCACACGTGGGAGAACCTGGTCACGGCGTGCAAGCCGTGCAATCACCGCAAGGGTGGCAAGACGCTGGAGGAGGCGCGCCTTCGACTCCACCGCGAACCGCATGAGCCGCGGAGCGACCTGTACTCCCTGTTTACCCCATACCTCGGCCGACGATCGCAACGACGCGTGGCGGATGTACCTCTTCATGGGGAAGAACTGACGCCCGACAGGCCGGGGACCGAGACGGACATCGCAGCGGCGGTCCCGGCGTCGGTGCTCCAGCTGCTCGAGACGCTCTGGCGTGCCGGGCACGCGGCCTACGTGGTGGGCGGGTCCGTGCGCGACGTCCTCATGGGTCGTGCGGCGGTGGACTGGGACCTCGCCACGTCCGCGCTCCCGGACCAGACCGAGGCCCTGTTCCCCGACACGCTTTACGAGAACGCGTTTGGGACCGTGGCGGTGGGGACGGACGACCCCGCGGTCGGCGAGGTGGAGATCACGACGTTCCGCTCGGACCACGACTACGCGGACTTCCGGCGGCCGCACCGGGTGGAGTTCAGCGATTCGATCGAACTGGACCTGGCGCGCCGGGACGTGACGGTCAACGCGATCGCGTGGGGGGCGCCGGCCGGCGTGCCGGTGGCGGATCGGTCACCGCACGTCGTGGACCCGTTCGGCGGGCGCGCCGACGTCGCGGCGGGGCTCCTGCGGACCGTGGGCGACCCGCGCGCCCGCTTCGCGGAGGACGCGCTGCGGATGCTCCGCGTGATCCGGTTCGCCACGACGCTGGGCTTCGACATCGATGCGGCGACACTGGCGGGGATCCAGTCGCAGGCGCACCTGGTCAGCCATCTCTCCGGGGAGCGGATCCGGGCGGAACTCTCCCTGATCCTGGCCGCTCCGGTGCCGTCGGTCGGGCTGCGGTTGCTCGCCGATACGGGCGTCCTGGCGGCGTTCTCGCCTGACCTCGCCGCCCAGCGCGGCGTGCCCCAGAACAAGATCGAGGGCGAGGACCTGTGGGATCACACGCTGCGGGCCGTGGACGGCGCCACGGCCGACCCGCCCTACATCCGGATGGCGGCACTCGTCCACGACATCGGCAAGCCCGCGACGATGGCAGAGGGCCGGTTCCTCGGCCACGACCTCGTAGGCTCGGAGATCGCCGATGCGCTCCTCGAGCGTCTTCGTTGGCCGCGGCACGAACGCGACCGCATCGACCACATCGTTCGCCATCACATGTACGGCTATGTGCCGACCTGGTCCGATGCCGCTGTGCGACGGTTCATCGCCAAGGTGGGCCGCGAGAACCTCGAGGACCTCTTTCTGCTTCGCGAGGCCGACAACGTGGGTTCGGGTCGGATCCGCGATGGCGGCGGCCTTGCTGAGATCCGGGAACGCGTCGCGGCCCAGTTCGCGGCCGGCGTCGTCCTCGAGTTGCGCGATCTCGACATCGACGGCGACGTCCTGATGGCGGAGCTCGGTCTGGAGCCGTCGCCCCGCCTCGGCCGCGTCCTCGACGAGCTGCTCGAGCGCGCGATCGCCGATCCCGCGATCAACCACCGGTCGCGCCTGCTTGCGCTGGCCCGTGCGCTGATGGCGGACGGGCTCGCATGATCGAGCTGCTGCTCGAGGCCGAGCGGGCGCTCTCGTTCGGCCGGGTGGACCGCGCCGAGCAGCTGTATCGCCAGGTCGCTGACGCCGACCCGCACAACTCGATCGCCGTGGTGGGGTTGGCCCGGGTCGCGCTGGAGCGCGGTGACGACCTGGGGGCCTATCTCGAGGCACGGCGGGCACTGGCGATCGACCCGGAGAACGACGCTGCACGACGGCTCGTCGCGCGACTCGAGGAAGTCCTCGCGACCCGCGGAGAACCGGTGGCCGACCCCATGCCCACGGCGACCCCCAGGGCCTCGGCGTCGCACGGCGCGGCCGTGACTCCGGCGGCCAACGCGCCCGACCCGACGGCACCCGAACCCACGGCCCCCGAGCCGACGGCACCAGCGGCTCGCCGGTCGCCGTTGCATCGACTGCTTCGTCGCCGGCGCTGAGACCCTATCGTTGTCGACATGACGACCATCCTGGTGACCGGCGGTGCAGGCTACGTCGGATCCGTGTCCGTGGCCGCCTTCCTGGCTGCCGGGAACCAAGTCGTCGTGCTCGACGACCTGACGACGGGACATCGGGCCGCCGTCCCCGAGGGCGCCTCCCTTCGCGTGGGCAGCTACGGGGACGCCGGGCTGATCGCGCGCGTGCTCGCGGATGACGGCATCGAGGCCATCCTCCATTGCGCGGCGCGGTCACTGGTCGGCGAGTCCGCGGTCGAACCCGCCAAGTACTACATCGACAACGTCGCGGGCGGCGTCACCCTGCTGGAAGCGGCACGCGCCGTGGGCATCCGGCGCTTCGTGTTCTCGTCCACGGCCGCGGTCTACGGTGTCCCTGAGGCGACTCCGATCCCGGAGAGCGCGCCGCTTCGCCCGATCAACCCCTACGGCGAGACCAAACGGTCATTCGAAGGCGCGTTGCGCTGGTACGGGACGGCGTACGGCCTGCGCAGCGTGACCCTGCGGTACTTCAATGTCGCGGGCGCCACCGACACGCTTGGCGAGGACCACGATCCGGAGACGCATCTCATCCCGGCCGTCCTGCGGGCCGCCGAGGGCCACGGGCCGCTTACCCTGTTCGGTGACGACTATCCGACGCCTGACGGGACCTGTATCCGCGACTACATCCATGTCGCGGATCTCGCCGATGCGCACCTGCGCGCCATCGAGGCCACGGCCCCCAGCGATCCACGCACGGACGAGGGGGCCATCGTCTGCAACCTCGGGAACGGGGGCGGCTTCAGCAATCGCGAGGTCATCGCCGCCGCCGAGGCCGTGGTCGGGGCACCGATCCCGGTCACGGTCGGGGCGCGACGGGCTGGCGACCCGCCGGTCCTGGTCGCTGCGGCGGATCGCGCGGCGTCGATCCTGGGCTGGCGTCCGCTGCGACCGACGCTCGAGGAGATGGTGGGCTCGGCCTGGGCCTGGCGGCAGGCACACCCCGGCGGCTACGGCGACTGACGGGCGGTCCGCGTGGCCGGGTCGAACGGGCACCTTCTCGATCAGGACCTGCTCGCGCGCTGCTCGCGCGCGCTCGCGAACGTCCCGCCTAGTTCCCCCACGAATCTCATGCACGATCTCGCGGGTCGCGGCCTCCGTGTCAGTCACCGTGCGACTGGGTGGGACGCCGTGATCCGCGCCGGGTCGTTTTCGCTTCCACGAGATTCGCCAGGACAGTAGGTGGGACGTTGGGCGCAGTGGGAGGTCGGGCTGGCTGGGCGGCCGCAACCAGCCGCCGGCAGGCCGCAACGGGCCGCCACGGGACCTCGGGCGGGCAAGTCTCAGCGCGGCTCGAGGGGCCCCGATCCCGGTGCGAGCCGCTCCGGCGGCACCGGCACGTCATGCGCCGTCGCCTCAGCGTGGCCGGGCAGGTCGTCGCGCACCGGCCAGACCAGCCACAGCCCGATGAGCATCGTCCCGAACAGGCTGAGCACCGCGAGCTGGTACGCGCCGTTGCCGAGCGCGGGCAGGAGGAGGAACACGATCAGGCCATAGATCAGCGATCCCACGACCTGCGACGCCTTGCCGACGAGCCCGTAGACGCCGAAGAACTCCCCGAGCCGTTCGGGCGGCGAGAGTCGGATCATGAGCACGCGGTCTGCGACCTGGACGCCGCCCAAGCCACTCCCCAGGATCGCGCCCGCGACGACGAAGATCGCGATCCCGGGCGTCGTGCCCGACATGCCGAGGGCCACGATCCCCATGAACAGCCCGATCGACCATGACGCGAGGACCGCGATGAGCGCCCGCTTCGGACCGATCCGATCCGTCAACCAGCCCCAGAAGAAGCTCGTGGCGATCGCGACGACGGTCAGCATCAGCGACAACATCAGGAACTCGGTCTCGGACAGGCCCATGGCGCGAACGGCGATGACGCTCATGACGACGATCAGCGTGTTCACCGCGTCGCTGTAGAAGAACCGCCCCAGCAGGAACCGACCCAGCCCCGGGACCGCCCGAGCATGCGCGATGGTCTCGCGCAGCTGCCCGAGGGAGCGGATGACGTCGTCGCGAGTCAGGGGCTCGTCGCGGGCCGGCGACTCGCGCACGAACAGGAAGATCGGGACGGCGAAGATCGCGAACAGCACGCCAGCGACCACGAACATCTGGTCGGCGCCGGCATCGAGGACGATCAGCACGAGGGCCACGAAGATCGTGCCCATGTAGCCCACGCCGACGCCGATCCCCGAGAGCTTGCCGCGGGTCTCGTGATAGCTCACGACAGACAGCGTCGCGTCGTAGTAGATGAGCGCTGCCTGGTAGCCGAAGTTGGCGATGATGAACAGCAGCAGGCCCAGGAGCGCGGGGGACGGCCCGATGAGCACGGTCGGGACGATGCACAGGATCGTGAAGACGAGCAGGAACGGCAGTCTTCGGCCGCCGCGATCGCTCAGGGCACCCAGGATGGGTGACACGAGGGCGTTGATGCCGACGCTGATCGCGATCGCCACGCCCTGGATCAGCTGCCCAGGTCCGGCCCCGAATCGGCTGTCATCGGTCAGCCACAGGCCGATCGCCACGGACACGACCGCATAGCTGAAGATCGTGTTCGCGAAGTCATACAGCGCCCACGCCGCGGGTTCGATCGCCCGGCCGCTCGGGGTCAGCCCGGCCAGGCCGCCGGGTCGCGTCGCAGGACCGCTGGAGGGGGCGGCAGTGGCCACCGGCGGATGATACGCGGCGCGGACTCTCGTACGATGGGCGCCCATGTCGTCCGACGATCCGATCGCCATCGCTCGCACGCTTCGCCCGCAGCGGTACGGGCGCGCCCGTGCGGACCGGCTGGAGCAACCCGTGGTCGAACCCCTATGGCGCGGACTGCGGGTCATCGCGGCGGCGGATGCGAACGCGGCGGTCGTGTTCGCGGACGGCGAGCCGGCGGTCGGACTCGATGCGCTGACCATTGCCCTGCGGCGATCGATCGCCCAGACCGCGGATGGCGTGATCCTCGACGGCTACGTCACCAAGCAGGTGTCGGTCGGATCGCTACCCTCGCTCGACGGGACGGAGGAGCTCCCGACCCGGAACCAGCTGGTCACCAAGTCGCTCGTGGGGATCCGCCGCAACACCAACCAGGAACGGATCCGCGAGATGGAAGCCGACGAGGCGGCCCGCACATTCACCGACGACGACATCGTCAACCTCGTGGCGACGGACCTCCTCTGGCTCGACGGGGAGTGGCTCCTGGAGATCCCGCTCCTCGAGCGTAAACGCATCCTCGAGAGCGTGATCCCGGGGGACGAACTCGTCCGAACCGGTCCCTACGTGCTGCCGCCCTACACGACATGGATGGGTTCCTGGCGCGCCCAGGGGTTCACGCGACTGACGTTCAAGGAGGCGAACTCGCGATATCGTCCCGGCGAGGACGCCTCGGACTGGGCGACGGCGGACATGCCTCGCCGGTGAGCCGGCTCGGCAGGGCGGTCGGCGTCGCGGGCGCATGACCCGCCCGGGATGGTACGGTGGGGTCGTGCCCCAGACAGCCCTGACCCCGGCGGTCCGCGACGAGATCGCGCGACTCGGCAAGGCCGACATCATGGTCGGCATCCCCAGCTTCAAGAACGCCGCGACCATCGGCTACGTGGTGCGCGCGGCCCAGGCCGGGCTCGTCCAATACTTCCCGGACCTGCATCCGGTCGTGGTCAACAGCGACGCCGGTTCCCCCGACGGCACCGGGCGCGTCGTCATCGAGACCGAGCCGCCCGATTACGTGGAGAAGATCCTCCTCGTCCGGCCCACCAACAAGCTCGAGCGAGTCAGCCTGACCTACCCCGAGATCGATGGCGTCGGTGGCAAGGGCGCCGCCCTGCGGACCATCTTCGAGATCGCTGCGGCCCTTGATGTCGAGGCGCTCGTCGTCGTCGACTCCGACTTGCGCAGCATCGTCCCCGAGTGGATCGAACTCCTCGCCGGACCCATCCTCAAGGGCGGCTACGACTTCGTGGCGCCGCTCTACGCGCGCTACAAGTACGACGGAACGATCACCAATACCGTCACCTACCCGCTGACGCGCGCCCTGTACGGTCACCGGATCCGGCAGCCGATCGGTGGCGACTTCGGCGTGAGCGGTGACCTGGTCCGCCACTACCTGACGCTGCCCGACTGGACCGAAGACGTCAGCAAGTTCGGGATCGACATCTGGATGACGACCTCGGCGCTCGCCGGCGGGTTCGCCGTCTGCCAGACCCGCCTCGGTGCGAAGGTCCACGATCCCAAGGATCCCGGCTCCGACCTCGGGCCGATGTTCCGCCAGGTCGTCGGCACGATCCTGCGCCTGGCGAACCGATATCCGGACCACTGGCTGGACATCACGGGCAGCCACGACGTCCCGGCCTACGGCTTCGAGCGCATCATCGACCCGCCGCCGCTGGAGGTGAACACGCTCCGGCTGCTCTCCGAATTCCACGCTGGGTCACTGACGCTCGCCGACACCTGGCGATCGATGCTGGCGCCCGCGACGGTCGAGACCGTGCTCGAGCTCGCTGCGGAGGCCGGTCGCCTGGGGGATCACGCCCGAGCCCGGCTGGGGATCGGTGGCGACGTGGCGTCCACGACGGCCAGCACGGCCGAGATGGCCGAGGCGGTCAGCACGTTCCACTTCCCCGACGACGTGTGGGCCCGTGTCGTTTACGACCTCGTCATCACGGCCCGCGACCCGAAGCCTTCGCTCGAATCGCTCGTGGCGGCCCTCGTTCCCATCTACTTCGGTCGGGTCGGGAGCTTCGTCATCGAGAACCGCAACGTCACCACCGACCAGGCGGAGGAACGCGTCGAGCGCCAGGCGCGCGAGTTCGAGCTCCTGAAGCCATACCTCGTCAAACGCTGGCGGACCGCCGAGGGCGGAGGACGGGCCAAGTGAGCGCGAAGTCGCCGCTCCCCGCACGGATCCTGATCCCGGTCGCCAATCCAGGCACGGCCGAGGAGCTCATCCGCCTGGGCGCGGCCATGCTCGATCCCCGACAGGGTGAACTGTCGGCCCTCGGCATCGTGGAAGTGCCCGAGGGGATGCCCCTGAGCGAGGGCGCGACCCGCGCTCGGCACGCCCGCCGTCTCCTCCAGAAGGTCCTGGACTACGCTCCGGACGGGACCGCGATCCACCCCATCGTGCGGATCGGACGGCACGCGGCGGAAGGGATCATCGAGGCGTCGGCCGAGCAGGAGGCCGACCTCATCATCTTCGGCTGGGGCGGCAAGGCTCCCGCCGGCCACGACGGCCGCGTCCACGGCCCCACGATCTTCTCCCCCACCATCGACGAGGTGGTCCGCGAGTCTCCCTGCGATATCGCGGTCGTGAAGCAGCGCGGCTCGCGCGACATCAAGCGGGTCCTCGTGCCGGTCCGCGGCGGCCCCCATGCCGAGCTCGCCGTCCGCTTCGCCGATGCCATCGCGACCCACCACGGCGCGACGGTCGTCGTCCTCCACCTCGTCCCGCCCGGCATCACGATGGCGGTCCGGGCCCAGGCAGAACGCGCGCTCGCCGCCTTCATCAAGCAGCACCTGCGGGGACGCGGCGAGGCCGCGCTGCGCGAGGCGCCCAATGTCCGCAACGCCATCCTTCGCGAGGCCGAGAAGGCCGACCTCGTGGTCATGGGAGCGTCCGCCGCGCCGGGCGCCGACGGCAACGACGCCTACCTGTTCGGTGCCCTCCCCGAGGCCATCGCCGCCCGCGCCAAGCCGAGCGTCGTGGTCGTCAAGACCCGCGAGGCCATCGGCGGCACGACGTTCGATGCGCTGGCGTCGCGCGCCGAGACCCTGGCCGCGGCGGACCGCGCCGCCGAGGAAGCCCGCGCGGTACCGGCGCGCGTCGAGCGCTGGTTCGGCGAATCGAACTTCCATCATGGCGAGTTCAGTGATCTGCGCCGGCTCGTCCAGCTCAAGGAGAAGCAGGGCGTCACGATCTCGCTCGTCCTGCCCACCCTCAACGAGGAGGAGACGATCGGGCCGATCGTCCGCAAGGCGATCCGCGAGATGGTGGGGCGGGTGCCGTTGCTCGACGAGATCCTCGTCATCGATTCCGCCTCGACCGACCGAACACGCGAGATCGCCGAGGCCGAAGGCGCCCGCGTCGTCCAGCATCCCGACGTGCTGGCGCGCTACGGATCGTTCCGCGGCAAGGGCGAGGCGCTCTGGAAGTCGCTGTACGAGACCAGCGGCGACATCGTCGTCTGGGCCGACACGGACGTGAAGAACTGGCATCCCCGGATGGCCTACGGGACGCTGGGGCCGCTCCTCCACGAGCCGCGGCTCCAGTACGTGAAGGGCTACTACCAGCGCCCGATCGTGCAGGAAGGCATCCTCAAGGAAGGCGGGGGTGGCCGCGTCACCGAACTCGTCGCACGGCCCCTCATCAACCTGTTCTACCCGGAGCTGTCCGGGATGATCCAGCCACTCTCCGGCGAGTACGCCGGACGCCGCTCGCTGCTGGAGACCATCCCGTTCTTCACCGGGTACGCCGTGGAGATCGGCCACCTCATCGACACGACCGAGCGACTCGGGATCGAGGGTCTGGGCCAGGTGGACCTGGAGCGACGGGTGCATCGGAACCAGGAGCTCGAAGGTCTCTCGCGGATGTCGTTCGTCATCCTCCAGGCCGTGATGAAGCGGCTCGAGGAGCGACGCAAGGCGCGCCTGTTCGCCGAGCTCGGATCCACGATGAAGCTGCCCCGGTCGGGCAAGGGCCGGCTCTCGCTCGAGGTCATCGAACTCGCAGACCAGGAGCGACCGCCGATGATCCGGATCCCCGAGTACCTCGAGCGGCGGCGCGCCACCGGGTCGTGACGACCGACGCCGACGCCATCGAGATCCTGGCGCTCGACGCCGACGCCGACGCCTTCCGCGCTGCGATCCCCGGCCTCGCCGCGCTCACGGTGGATGCCGTGGACGGCGGCTCGGGCGTGAACTTCCTCGCGGGCGCCACCGAAGCGGACACGGGCGCGTGGTGGATGGCAAGGGCGGCGCAGGTCGAGTCGGGCGTGGTCACAGTGTTCGTAGCCCGCGACGGGGATCGTGTCGTCGGCTCCACCCTCATCGAGCGCAGTACGAACCCCAACTCCCCGCATCGCGCCGAGATCGGCAAGGTCATCGTCCTGCGCAGTCATCGTCGCCGCGGGATCGGGGCGGCGCTGATGCGGGCCGCGGAGGAGCGAGCGAGGTCCGAGGGTCGCTGGCTCCTGATCCTGGACACCGTGGCCGGAAGTGATGCCGAGGCGATGTATCGCGCTCTCGGCTGGACGGCGTTCGGCGTCGTCCCGAACCACGCCCTCCTGCCCGACGGCACCCCGTCGCCGACGACCTACTTCTGGAAGGACCTGCGGTGAGTCGCAGCCGAACCGTCCTTATCGCGCCCGACTCATTCAAGGGCTCCATCACCTCGGTCGATGTCGCGCGGGCTCTGGTCACTGGCTGGCGCCGCGCCCGACCCGACGACGAGGTCCTCCTCTGCCCGCTGGCGGACGGCGGCGAAGGCACACTCGCCGCGATCGAGGCGGCTGGCGGCTGGGACGCCCATTCGGCAAGCGTCCACGACCCGCTCGGTCGGGAGATCGAGGCGCGCTGGCTGCTGTCGAGCGACGGATCACGAGCGATCGTCGAGATGGCCCAGGCATCGGGCCTGTCGCTGCTCACACCCGACGAGCGTGATCCGATCGGCGCGACGTCGGTCGGGTCCGGGGAACTCGTCGGTGTCGCCATCGATGCCGGGGCGCGCCACATCACGCTCGGCATCGGCGGCAGCGCGACCACCGACGGCGGCCGCGGCTTCCTCGACGGTCTGCTCGCGGAGGGGCGTCGACTGCACGATGTCGAGCTCATGGTCGCCTGCGATGTCTCGAACCCGCTGCTCGGGCCCGACGGCGCGGCCGCGGTCTACGGACCGCAGAAGGGGGCGGACCCGGCGGACGTCACCGCGCTCGATGCCCGCAATGCCGCCTGGGCGGACCAGCTCGAGGCCCGGGAGTCGCGGCGTGAACGCGACACGCCCGGCGCCGGGGCAGCCGGTGGCGTGGGCTTCGCACTGCTGGCGATCCAGGATCGGTTCGCCTCGTTCGCCCTCCGGCCCGGGATCGACCTGGTCATGGAGGCGACCGACTTCGACGCTCGGCTCGCGCGCGCCGACCTCGTCATCACCGGCGAGGGCCGGATCGACGCCCAGACCGGGTTCGGCAAGACCGCGCTCGGGGTCGCGAAGCGGGCGCAGGCGGCCGGCGTCCCCTGCATCGCGGTGGGTGGCGGCGTGGAACTCGCCGGGATCGATGCGCTGGCGGCCGTCGGCGCGACGGCGATCCCGGTGGTCGAGCGCCCGCAATCGGTCGAGGAGGCGATGGCCGCCGGTACAGGCCCGCTGGAACGCTGTGGCGAGCGGCTCGCCCGCCTGACGTCGCTGCTTGACTAAGTCCGATGACTAAGTCAGCATCCGAACCCATGACGACCGTGAATGTCCACGAGGCGAAGACGCACCTGTCTCGGTTGCTCGCGCGGGTCGAGGCCGGCGAGCGGATCGTGATCGCCCGTGCCGGCAAGCCGATCGCCATCCTCGGGCCAGCGGAGGACCGACCGCCCGATCGCGTCCCTGGGCTCAGCAAGGGGCAGATGGTCATCCACGACGACTTCGACGATCCGCTGCCGGAGTTCGAGGAGTACATGTAACGTGCGCGTGCTCCTCGACACGCATGCGTTCCTGTGGTGGGACCTCGATGACGACCGACTCTCGGACATCGCTCGGGCGGTGATCCGTGACGGAGGCAACGACGTCGTCGTGAGCGTTGTCACCATCTGGGAGGTCGCGATCAAGTCCGCGAAGGGACGTCTCGCGTTGCCGTCGGAACCGGAGATCTACATCGAGGACCGGTTGCGCCGGTATCGCTGGAGGACACTCCCGATCGATACCGAACACGCTATCCGCGCTGCGAGCCTGCCGCCGATCCATGGTGATCCATTCGACCGTGCGCTGATCGCGCAGGCTCAGCTGGAGGATCTGCCGATCGTGACCATGGATGCTGCGATCACGCGATACGACGTCGAGACCATCTGGTGAGCACGCCCCTCAACCACCCCTCCACGAAGCGTCCGCGCCCAAGGAAGCGGAAGTTCACCGACCCGGGAGCGAGCTACGCCAAGCGTCTCGAGCGGTACCGGCCCGGCCTCGTTCGGTTCGTGCTCGACGAGCTCGCCGGCCGCTACGGACGACCCACGTGGGAGCGCCGACTGGACCCGACGAGCGAGCTCCTCCTGACGATCCTCACCCAGAACAGCGCGGACACGAATGCGGAGGTCGCGTTCGAGGCGCTCCGCGGTGCGTACCCGGGCGCGGGCGTCGCGGAGGAGCACCGGCCTGGCGCCGGATGGGGCGGCTTCGGGATGGCGCCGGGGACGGCGCCGGACTGGGCGGCCGTGGAATTCGCTCCCCTCCCCGAACTGACCGACGTCATCCGGCCCGGCGGGCTCGCCAACCAGAAGGCGCCGCGGCTCCAGGCCACCCTGCGCCGGATCCGCGAGGAGCGTGGCGACTACTCGCTGGAGTTCCTGGGCGAGATGTCCGCGCTGGACGCGCGCGACTGGCTGACCTCGATCGACGGCATCGGCCGGAAGACCGCGTCGGTGCTGCTGCTGTTCTCGTTCGGCCTGCCGCTGATGCCGATCGATCGGCACGTGGAACGGGTCTCGCGACGGGTCGGTCTCCTGCCGCCGAAGGCGACGATCGACGAGGCGCACGAGCTGTTCCTCGGGGTGTTCGAGCCCGATGAGATGTACGAGGCTCACGTGAACCTCATCCAGCACGGGCGCAAGGTCTGCCACGCCCAGCGTCCCGACCACGACGCCTGCCCGCTACGGACTCGCTGCCGATTCGTGGATCCGAAGGCGCCCTGACCGCCCGGCCGAACGTACGGGTTCCACCCGGATTCGCGGCTGATACAGTGCAGCCGCCCCCACGTTCCGATGTCACACGCGAGGTCCGAGGATGCCGCACCGGCGCTGGCTGCCCCTGATCGTGTCTGCGGTCGTCGCGGTCGGGCTGCTCGGCGTCACGCCCGGAAGCTCGCCCGTGCCCGTGACCACCGTCCGAGCTGCCGCCGCCGCGCCCGCTCCGGAGGCATCTGCGGCCGCTCCGACGGCGCCGAACGTGGAACTGGGTCGGACCGCCGTCAACGGGACCGTCCGCGCTGCCGTCCTTGACCCCGCGACCGGCCGGACCTACATCGGCGGCCAATTCACCGAGATCGGGCGCCGGACCGGCCCGGTCACGGTCGTGGATCCACCAGATGTCGGGGACGGAGCCGTGACAGCGACGGCGCCCGAGGTCACGGGCGAGGTCATCTCGGTATTCGCCGACGATCGTCCCGGTGACCCGGGGTTCTTCGTCGTGGGCCGGCTGACCGCCATCAACGGCGCGAGCGTGACGGATCGACCCGTCCAGCGGATCCACCTCGTCGCGGGCCGCTGGGTCCACGACGCCAGCTGGGTCGCGGGGGATGGCTGCCACACGGGCAACGCGCAGTTCCCGCGAGGGCCATGGCTGGCGACGCCGAACTACCTCATCTTCGGCGGGTACGCGGGCGCGGCAGCCAATGGCCGGAACCACACCGGCATCACCCTGTTCGAGCGGGCGACGGGCGACCGGCTGATCCTGGGCACCGCACCATGCTCGGACGTCGAGGAGCTGTACCCGTCCATCCCGCAGCTCCCGGACCTCGCCGGCTGCACGTACCAGAAGTATTGCTACGCCGCCGTGGGACCGATGGCCTACGAGCCGTCGACCGACCACCTCATCGTGACCTATGGCTACGCGGTCGGTGGATCGACACCCAAGACGTGGACCGGATTCGCCGCCTACGACCTTCGGCCATCGTCAGGAAAGCGAGCCTGGGTCCGGTTCCCCGGCCATGGCACGCCGCCGATCGCCGGGCAGCAACCCATCGTGCACACGGTCGGCGCCGTGCCGGGCGCGTTCCTGGCCCGTGGGTTGTTCCCGATGGACCCGGGCGCGGCGGAGGCCGATATGTCGCGGACCCTGCTGCTCTCCGCGACGAGCGGCGCCATCCTCCAGCGCTGGGACGCGGGCGGTGAGCAATCGCTCGAGACCGGCGCGGAGATCGGGCCCGGCAACGCCTGCGTCACGGGCACGCCGGATTTCTGGTCCGACCTCGACCCGATGTCGGACGGAGCCGTTGGGTGGGTCGACGGCACGACCCTGTGCCGGTATCGCCGACCATCGGGGACCTTCACGCCGATCCTCGTGGGGACGTTCGACGTTGAATCGCGATCCGACGTCCACCTGCCGGGCGTCCCCTACACCGCCCCGGACGGGACGCGCTACCTGCTCGGGTCCGAGGGTGCCGTCGATCTCGACGCGCGCGTCCTCGTCGATTGGGATCCTGACCCGAGCGTGCATACGACGAACCCGCAGCTCATCGCGGTCACCGTCAGCGCGGGTGGCGTGATCCTGGGCGGCTCCTTCACGTTCCTTCGCGGTCGGTCGTCGAACGGCGTCGCCGCCCTGGACACCGCGATGGCGCCGATCTCCTGGTTCACGTCGCCGCTCCGGGAACCGGTGTCGAACGAAGGCGTCTTCGCGCTCGCCCTCAGCCAGGGCCGGCTGCTGGTGGGTGGTGGGTACCTCATGCCGGGCGGGACCGGTTCGATCGTCGCGCTCGATGCCGACAATGGGTCGCTGCATGCGTGGGCTCCCGACCCGTCCGACCCGGTGATCGTCGACGACATCGCCGTCGGGCCCGACGGCGACTTCTGGATCGGCGGGTTCGCCGACATCGATGCCCCCGGCAGCGCGCTGCAGCACTACGCCGCCATCGACGATGGTGGGGCGCTGCTGGCATCGCCGGAGTTCGGCTGCCTTGACGCGCCGATGCTCTCCGGCCTGGAACCGAGTGCTCCGGTCTGCCTGCCCGAGTGGGCGGGTCGGGCCCGGGTCCAATCGCTCCTTCGGGCCACCGACGGGACCCTGTATGTGGCCGGGGTCTTCGGGTCGATCGATGGGTTCGAGCGTCGGGGGCTTGCCCGGTTCACGTCGGCGGGGATGCTCGCGGCCTGGAAGCCGGACCTCCTCGACGCCATGGCCATCGAGACCGACGGCGGGCTCATGGAGATGGCGCCGTACTCGATGGTCCTGCTGGCCGACCGGTTGGTCGTCGGCGGGCTGTTCTCGTCGGTCGTCCGAAAGGCGGATGGCGGCGGCGGCACCGTCCACGGCCGATCGCCCCTGTTCGTGTTCTCCGCCTCGACCGGCGACCTCGTCCTGCCCGCCACGGGCGACGGCCTCCCATGGATCGACATCTCCGAACCGTCGCTTGTCGCCTACGACATCGCGCACACCGATGACGGGCTGTATGTCGCGCTCGGCGAGACCGGTATCGGGATCTTCGATGCCACGTCGTTCGCGTTCGATGCGGCCGCGTCCGAGGCGTTCCTGAACCCCGACTGGTGGGCGCGCGCGCCCGGCAGCGCCGTCTACGTCCTGACGTTGTCGGGTGCCGATGGGACGACGGCCACCTCGACCGCGGCCCGGACCGCTGCGGCTGCAGAGGCGCGGAGCGGGCGGATGATCATGGCCGGCGTGCTGTCTCGCTGGAACCTTCGCGTGGCCGGGAACGTGGCCCGCGCCATCGTGACGAGCGACACGGTGCGCCCCACGACGACCACGCCCCGGGTGGGGCCGAGGTCGGGGAAGACCGTGTCGGGCACGACCGTCACGACCCAGGTGATCTGGAGCGGCGCGGATCCGGGCGGTTCCGGCGTCGCGCGCTACGAACTGGCGATGAGCACGAGCGGGGGACCGTTCTCGACCGTCTCCACGACGCTGCTGCGACCGACGGCGGATGTCACCCTCACCCGCGGCACGTCATATCGGTTCCGGGCTCGCGCGGTGGACTTCGCCGGGAACGTCGGGGCGTGGGTCACCGGCCCATCGGTGCAGGTCTCGCTGACGCAGCAGACGAGCACCTCGGTCAAGTACTCGAGCGGGTGGCTGACCGAGACCGGCGCGTCGTACTCCGGCGGATCAACGAGGGTCCGCAGCCTCAAGAACGCGACCGCGACGTTCACGTTCACGGGTCGGGGCGTCGGCCTGGTCGCCACGCAGGCGCCCACCCGGGGCCAGGCGAAGATCTACGTGGACGGCGTCCATGTCGGGACGATCGACCTCCGCGCATCGACCACGCGCTACCGGACCCTCGTCTGGCAACGATCCTGGACGACCTCGGCCAAGCGGACGGTGAAGGTCGTCGTCGTGGGCACGAGCGGTCGCCCGCGCATCGACGTGGACGCCTTCGTCATCGTGCGCTGACGCGACCCCGGGGCCGCGTACCATGTGCGCCATGCTGAGCCGACACGGCGGCGGTGGCCCGGCGCCACGGATCCTGATCGTGGACGACGATCCGAACCTGCTCGTCCTGCTCGCGGACCAGCTGCGTGCCGACGGCTACGAGATCGCGACGGCCCGCGACGGTGACGAGGCGCTCCGCCGGCTTCGGACCGGCTGGCCGGACCTGCTGATCGTGGACATGATGATGCCGCGCATGGACGGGCTCACGCTTGCGCGCGAGATCAAGGCCCGGGCAGACCTGCCGATCATCGTGCTCTCGGCCATCGATGCCGGGGATTCCAAGGCGGATCTCCTGGAGGAGGTCGCCGAGGACTACATCACCAAGCCGTACCACTACCCGGAGCTGCGCGCGCGGGTGAACCGCGTCCTCAAGCGCCTGGGCGACAAGGTGCCACGACAATCGCTCGTGCTGGGGCCGGACCTGACCCTCGATCTCCACCGCCGCGAGGCGACAGTGGGAGGCCAGGTCGTCCAGCTCACCCCGACCGAATCCCGCCTGCTCTACGCCCTTGCCGCCAACCTCGGCCAGACGGTCACGACCGAGACCCTCCTCGCACGCGGCTGGACCGAGACCGAGGACGCGGACCCGTCGTACGTGTGGGTGACGATGCGACGGCTCCGCCAGAAGGTGGAGCGCGACCCCAACCGCCCCGTCCACGTCCTGACCGTTCGCGGCGTGGGATATCGGCTGCAACCCAGCGTGCGACCCGCAGGTGACTGACGGCCGACGAAGCGGCGCGGACCCGCAGCGCGGCCTGAGCTTCCGTGCCCGCCTGACGGTCGCGCTCATCGCGTCCGCGATCGTGCCGCTCGTCGCGTTCGTCGTGGTGGTCCTGTTGCTCCTCGTGGTGTTCGGGACCGGTGCCGCCGACAACAACGTGGCGCGGAGCACGTTCGTCTTCGCGCTCACGGTCATCATCGCGGTCGCCATCGTGACGTCGTATCTCCTCGCCAGCGAGCTGACCGAGCCGCTGCGCTCCATCGCCCGCTCGGTGGACCGGGTGTCGTCGGGCGACCTCAGCGCGCCCATCCGTGTCGCGGGCGACGACGAGCTCGCGCGGCTCGCGGAGAGCCACAACCGCCTCGCGTCGGATCTCGAACGGCGCAACCAGGAACTGCGCCGGATCCTCGCCGCGATCGACGAGGTCTCGCCGCGCGATGACGTCGAATCGCTCGTGACCCGGACGGCGACGGATGCCAGGACGGCGTTCGCCCTGATCGACGCAACCGTCGTCATGGGCACGCCCGCATCGGTCGAACCGGAGGAGGTGGTCCCCGGCGTCTCGCGGCCGTTGCGAGCCGTGCTGCGAGCGGGAGGCCAGGACATCGGCGTCCTCATCGGCCGGTTGCCCGCGACGCGCCGGTGGGAGCCCGCCGACCAGGACCTGCTGGAGCTCTTCGCCAGCGAGATGGGCGCAGCCATCCGCAACGCGCAGCTCTTCGCGACCGTGCAGCAGCAGAACGCCCAGCTGCTGGAACTCGATGCGGCCAAGGACGACTTCCTGCGCGGTGTCAGCCACAACCTTCAGACACCACTGACGAGCATCCGTGCCTACGCCGAGCAACTCGATGCTGCGCAGCCGGACCGGCGGCTCGGCATCATCGCCGAGCAGTCCGAACGGCTCTCGCGGATGGTTCGGCAGCTGCTGACCGTGACCCGGTTGGAGTCGGGCACCCTCAAGCCCCGCAGCGAGGTCGTCGCGCTGGCGACGCGCGTCCGCAAGGCCTGGGAGGCGCTCGGCGTGGACGACGTCGAATTCGACCTCGATGACCAGGCCGGCGGCTGGCTGGCCGTCGCCGATGCCGACCAGCTGGACCAGGTCCTGTGGGCGCTCCTCGACAATGCGGTGAAGTACGGGGCACAGACACCGATCCACGTCTCGATCGCGGCGGATCAGGCCGCCCGACGACTCCGCCTAACCATCGCCGATGGCGGTCCCGGCGTGACCGAGCCGGATCGCGATCGACTGTTCTCGCGGTTCGAACGCGGGACCGATCCGACCCCCGATGGCGGAAGTGGGCTGGGCCTGTACGTGTCCCGTGAGCTCTGCCGCGCGATGGCCGGCGACCTCGTCCTGGAACCGGTGACCCCGGGGCGCGGCGCCGCCTTCACGATCACGCTGCCGGGGGAACCGGGCGAAGAGGCCTGACGGTCCCTCAGCGGATGCCGGTGTCGTAGCCCAGCGTGACCGGGGTCGCCGTGCCATCCACCACCGTCACCGATGTCGGCTCCGCGGTGCCCATGAGGCCGTCGACCGGCTGCGGCTCCACGACGTACCCTCCCGCGGGAACCTCGACGAAGGCGAATCCCTGCGCATCGAGGGTGGCCCGGGCCACCTCGCCCCCGGCGCTGTCGCGGACCACGACAACGGCCCCGGGAACGACCTTGTCGGCGCAACCGGGATCGGGCGGATCGGTCACCACGGGGCAGGTCGGGCCGGCGGTCGCGGTGATCATCATGCCCGTCCGTCCATCGCCGCCAGGCGACGGCCAGGCATCCGGCGGGACGGGGTCGCCGCCCTCGGACTGGAGGACAGCCGTGCCATCGGGCTGGACCGCGTAGAGCCACTCGTGCTGGTTGATGCAGCCGGCGGGGCAGTCGCCCCATCCGACGCGGATACTGACGAGGAACGCACCCACCCCCGATGCTGGCATGACCTCGTACCAACTGGACTGGCCGATGAGGTCAGGGTCCAATGGTCCGATCCCGGTCAGCCGCGGCTCGGTCGCGATGACGGCGGCCACGGCACCTTCGGGCGTCGTCACCGGTTCGCGGGTCGGTGTGGGGGTGGGGACCGCGGCGGACGGACCGGAGCTGCCGCACGCCGCAAGGACGACCAGCAGGGCCGTGATCGTCGCGACGAGCGGGAGGCGAGGTCGAGTCATCGGTCCCCGGACGGGGTCGGTTCGTCTGCGGTTCCCCCCGGGGGGACCCAGGGCTTCCCATCCCGCCGGTCGGCGAGCACGGATCCACCGATGGCCACGGCGAGGATCCCGACGATGATCCCGAGCGAGACCGGGATCGGGATGTCGATCCACTCTGCGATGAGGATCTTGATGCCCGCGAAGATCAGCAGTGCGGCGAGACCGGGCTTGAGATATCGGAACTTGTCCACCGCGCCTGCGAGCAGGAAGTACAGGGAGCGCAGGCCGAGGATCGCGAACGCGTTCGAGCTGAACACCAGGAACGGATCGGTGGTGACCGAGAAGATCGCGGGCACCGAATCGATCGCGAACAGGATGTCGCTCGATTCCACGACGATCAGGACCGCCATCAGCGGCGTCGCGAGGCGCCGGCCGCCCTCGTGGACGATGAACTTCTGACCCCGGTATCCGTCGGTCGTCGGGACGAACCGCCGGAAGACGCGCAGGAGCGGATTGGTGTTCGGGTCGATCATGTGGTCGTTGCGCTGCGCCCACATCCGATAGCCCGTGTAGAGGAGGAGGAATCCGAAGATGTAGATCGCCCAGTGGAAGTTCTCGAGGATGGCGGCCCCAAGGCCGATGAAGATCGCGCGGAAGACGATCGCGCCCAGGATCCCGTAGAACAGCACCCGGTGCTGGTACTGGAGCGGCACCACGAAGGCCGCGAAGATCAGGGCGAAGACGAAGACGTTGTCGACCGACAGGCTGAGTTCCAGAAGATAGCCGGCGAGGTACGCCGCACCATCCTCCGCGCCGCGCGTGGCGAAGACGATCACACCGAAGGCCAGGCCAAGGCCCACGTAGAACGCACTGAAGGTCGCCGCCTCACGGAACGACGGCACATGCGCCCGGCGGTTGAACACGAGCAGGTCCAGGGTGAGGACCGTGGCGATCGTGCCGCCAAGGATGAGCCAAAGGATGGTCTGGGTGTCCAAGGGTGCGCCTCCGGGCATGACGGGATGTCAGGCCGAAGGTCTCCGCCGACCGGTGCATGCGACACGGTCGATGCCGGCGGGGCTGCGCGTGGCAGACCGTGATGACGCCGACATCCGGGTTCCGGGGTACTCCCCCTCGGGTCGTGCCATGCTACCAGAGGCCCATCATCACGACTCGCAGGAGACCCGCGTGACCCTGGACTACCGGCGCTTCGAGGCGCTCACCTTCGATTGCTACGGAACGCTGATCGATTGGGAGGCAGGGCTCTCGGCCGCGTTCCAGCCGATCCTCCAGACCCATGCCGTGAGCGCCAGCGAGGAGGAGGTCCTCGTCCGCTACGCCGGTCACGAGGCCACCGCCGAAGCCGGCCCATACCTTCGCTACCGGGATGTCCTGGCAGCCGGGTTGCGTGGCGTGGCCGCCGACCTCGGCTTCGAGCCGAGCGCCGCCGAGATCGAGCGCTTCTCTGGTTCCGTCATCGACTGGCCGGCGTTTCCGGACTCGGCGGTGGCGCTGGCGGCGCTGAAGGGGCGCTTCCGCCTGGGGGTCATCACCAACTGCGACGACGACCTGTTCGCCGCATCCAACGCGCGGCTGGGCGTCACGTTCGACTGGATCGTCACGGCACAACAGGTAGGGTCATACAAGCCGTCTGACGCGAACTTCCACGCGGCCTTCGAGCGACTGGGACTGCCGCGCGACCGGATCCTGCACGTCGCACAGAGCCTGTTCCACGACCACGTGCCCGCGAAGCGGCTGGGCCTCTCCAGCGTCTGGATCGATCGCCGTCACGACCGCCCGGGCGCCGGGGCGACACCGCCGGTGGCGGGTGCCGCGCCCGATGCGACATTCCCGGACATGGCCTCGTTCGCGGCGGCCGCCACGGCGTGATCCGCGGCCGCCGGTCTTTCAGTACCCGAAGGTGCGCTGCAGGAACGCGGCCATCTGGCCGCGTGTGACGACCGTCTTCGGGCAGTACCGGTCCGGACCGCACCCGGTCGTGAGTCCGGCTCGGGCGATCCGGTTGATATCGGGTTCGTGGGTCGAGCTGTCGTCGTCGTCGAAGTAGTCGGTGGACGTCGCCGACAGGTCCAGGATCCGCGCAAGGAACGTCGCGAGCTGCGCGCGCGTCACCCCGCTCCCCGGGCAGTACTGGGTCGCGCTGCAACCGCTCGTGAGTCCGGCCTGGGCCAGGCTGTTGATGTCGGGCTCATGCGTGGATCCGTCGTCGTCCGTGAAGTAGTCGGACGTCGTCTTTGGCAACTGGAGCGCGCGGACGAGGAACGAGGCCATCTGACCGCGCGTGACCTTGCCGCCCGGGCAGAACTTGGTCGGCGAACAGCCGGCCGTGATGCCGGAGTGGTACAGCCAGGCGATGTCATTCGCGTACGTCGACGACGAGATGTCCGTGAACGGCGGCTCCGGCAGCGGCTCGCCGTGATCGGCCGCGAGGTCGATCGATACCGAGGCTGGATCGGTCCCGGCGAATCGGTTGAGATCGACTCGACCGACGATTCCCGGTACCGACCCGTTGGACGTGTACTGCCAGAACGTCCAGCCGAACCCGGCCCAGTCGGACGCGGGGACGGTCGGAGCGGGGAGCGTGGTCCAGTGGGCGATCCATAGCACGCGATAGCCGTTCGTCGCGAACCAGGTGCTGTTGCCGACGGCGTTCTGCCAGAAGTTCGGCGACGTATAGATGGCGCCGCGGACGCCCGTCTGCTCATGGATCCGCTCCAGGTAGGCACGCGCCCACTCCTCGAGCTGCAACGGCGTGAGCCCGTTGGTCACCTCGAGGTCGAGGACCGGCGGCAGGTCCCCGGACGCGATCCCCGCCGTGGCCAGGAAGTGGTCGGCCTGGGCGCGCGCATCGGCGACGCCGAGCCTCGGGTCCGCGAAGTGATACGCCCCGACGATCAGCCCGGCAGCGGTGGCCCGCGCCCGGTTGAGCCCGTAGGTGGGATCCACGTAGTCGATGTCCTGCGACGCCTTCATGAAGGCGAAGGCCTTTCCCGCGGCTGCGACCTGGCTCCAGTCGATCTGGCACGCAGGGTCATCGATCTCGCATTGCCAATGGCTGACATCGATCCCCTCGACCATGTCTGCGGCCCGGACAGCCTGCGCCGCGCCGAACGACCCCGCGATCGCGATCAGCGTGGCGATGGCGACGGTCGGGAGCAGCGAGGGGCGACGGGAACCACGGGGCATGGGCGACTCTCCTGGGGCGGTCCGGCGTCCGGAGAGGTTCGCACGGGGGCGTGGATCTTGCACATCACCCCGATGACCTATGCGTCGCCGGTCCCATCGGAGGCCGCGTCGCCGACAGATCGGCCCGCGCGGACGGAGGCCGCGATACCTCGAGGATCTGCCGCTTCCAGGCTCCGGAGCTGCGGCAGGACACGCGGCCCAGCAGTTCGATCGCCGCCGGGTCGTGCGCGTTGGCGGTGCTGATGATGACGTGCTGGACACCGGCCTCCGCGAGCCGGCCGAACCGCTCGACGATCTGGTCGACTGACTCCGGGGCGGAGCCCCAGGCGTTCTGCGCAGAGAGGATGACCGGCTGCAGGTTCGATCGCTCGATCTCGGCAAAATCGCGCCCGACGGCAGCGCAGTGCTCGGCGAGGATGGCGTACTTGGGCAGGAGCTGGGCCGGTCCGCCGAACAGGTTGGAGGCGTCGCCGTACTGGGCCACGAGCCGAAGGGTCTTCCACGTTCAGCACCGACAGAATCATCTGCTCTAAGAGCGCCCCTCCGGTGCGGCAGTACCCGTCGACCGCACGGACCGTTGGACGGTGACGGGAGTCGTCAGGGTGCGCTCGCTGCCGACCTTGCGAGTCGTGCCCGTCACCTCTAGTAGCGCGCGGTGGGCGATGTCGCTGCTGGAGTGGCCGAACATCAGCTCGATGGCCCCCGAATCGACGATGCGCCCCTGTCGTCCGCAGTATGCGAAGCGGTCGGCGGAGACCTCGAACGTCACCTTGGCCTGTTCGCCGGCGTCAAGGTCGACTCGGGCGAAACCGAGAAGCATGATCACCGGCCGGGCCACCTCGGCCACCGGATCGCTGTAGTAGAGCTGGACTACGTCCGCCCCCCGGCGCGCTCCCGTATTCGTGATCGTGGCGGAGACGGAGAGTCGGCCGTCGGTGTCGACACGTAGTGGCGCTGAGGCAGGGGTCGGAGATCTCGAAGCTGCTGTATGAGAGTCCGTGCCCGAAGGGGTAGAGGACCGGTACCGAGATCGAGCTGGCAGCGAGTCCCGGAAGGCCGTAAGCGGACTGCAGGTAGGTCGAGGGCTGTCCGTAGGGCCACGGCCGGAATTTGGACGGGAAGACGACCACTCGGGTTCACGCGACCGGACATGACGCCGGCGATCGCCGACCCTGCGCCTTGTCCGGGCATGAATGCCTGGACGATGGCGGAAGCCGCGTCCGAGAACTCGCCGAGGGCATAAGGGCGACCGGACACGCAGACCAGGACGGTGGGGGTCCCGGTCGCCAGTACGGCTCGCACAAGTTCTGCCTGCACCCCGGGGAGGGTTAGGTCAGGTGCGTCGCACCCCTCGCCTGAGGTGCCACCGCCGAACATCCCAGCCAAGTCCCCGACTGCCACTAGGGCGACGTCTGCCCGTCTGACCACCGTGACGGCCTCGGCGATCCCGCTCGTGTCAGTACCGTTGATGGCGCAGCCGGGGGTCGTGGTGACCTGCGTCGTCGGGAACTCCGCGACGACCGCATCGGCCAGGGTTGGAACGGGCACGCCCAAGCCGAGCTCTGGGAAGCGGTGGAGCAGGTGGTTGGGGTAGGAGTAGCACCCGAGGAAGGACCGGGCCTCTGCGGCGGTCGGGCCGACGACGGCGAGCCTCAACGGGCCGGTCAACGGGAGGATTCCGCGGTTCGCCAGCAGGATCACCGATTCTTCGGCTGCGAGCTGCGCGGCGGCCCGATTCTCGGGGCTGTCGAGGTCGGCGGGCCGGATCCACACCGCTGAGCGGGTCGTAGTCAGCATCGAGAAGTCCGAGGTCAAGCTTCTGATCCAGAACCCTCCGGACGGACCGGTCCACGACGGCCTCGTTCAGCTGCCCGCCCCGCACCAGGTCGACGAGTCCGGCGCCGTAACAGCGGCTTGCTGGCAGCTCCACGTCCACACCCGCCTCGAGGGCGAGCGCGCCAGAGGCCGCCGGCGAGGCAGCCACCTTGTGCACGTCTGATAGCAGGCTGATGGACCAGTAGTCGGACACCGTGACCCCGGTGAAGCCCATCTCGTCACGCAACAGTGTCGTGAGCAGTTCCCGATCGGCGGCGACCGGGACGCCGTCGATGTCGGTGTAGGCGTTCATCACCGAGCGGGCGCCGCCCTCGCGGATCGCGACCTCGAACGGTGGGAGCATCACGTCACGCAGTTCCCGAGGTCCCATGCTCACCGGTGCGTGGTTGCGAGCCGCGCGCGAGGCTGAGTAGCCGACGAAGTGCTTGAGTGTGGCGATCACCCCGCCGGACTCAAGGCCCCGCACGTAGGCCGCCCCCACGATGGCGACCAGGTAGGGGTCCTCGCCGAGAGTCTCCTCGACGCGACCCCAGCGGTAGTCGCGCACGACGTCGAGCACCGGGGCAAGGCCCTGATGGACGCCGACGCTGCGCAGGTCGTCGCCGATACGGCGGCCGATGCGTCGGACCAGGTCCGGGTTGAACGTGGCGGCGAGGGCAAGCGGTGTCGGGTAGATCGTCGCCTGGTACGTCGTGAAACCCGTCAGACACTCTTCATGGGCGATGGCGGGGATGCCGAGGCGAGTCTTGTCCACGAGGTCGCGCTGCATGGCGGCCAGCCTCGCGACGCCCTCGGCCACCGACACCGGCGCGGTACCGAAGGCCCGGGTGATCTGACCGAGCCCGTCGAGGATCGACTTGTCCCAGGGGGTCTCCTCGAAGGCGTCCTGAAACGGGGCCACCAGCTGCTGGTCCGTCGCAAGATTGGCCTCGAAGTTGAACCCGGTAAAGGCACTCCCCAGCTGCGCGACCTTCTCCTCAAGCGTCATCTCTGCAAGGAGGTCGCTGAGGCGCTCATCCCGCGGACGTGAGGAGTCCTGCCACGAACGGGACATCGGAACCTC